>NZ_BMMV01000020.1 GCF_014646115.1 Streptomyces camponoticapitis
CTTCAAGACCACAACCAGGTCTTGAAGGCCGACGTCACGCACGAGCCCGAATTAACCAACAGCGTCCGCGTACGGCCTGGGCCTCTCGTCGTTCACGTGATCACACCTCACGCGGCGTGGATGACGTCCTTCTCCTCGGCGAAGTGGCAGGCCGACTCGTGCGCCGCCGGCGTGGTCGAGGCGACGAAGCGCTCGGGGATCGCCAGCAGCGGGACCTCGTTGGCGCACCTGTCCTGCGCCTTCCAGCAGCGGGTACGGAACCGGCAGCCGGACGGCGGGTTCGCCGGGGACGGCACGTCGCCGGAGAGGATGATCCGCTCGCGGCCGGTGCGGGCCTCCGGGTCGGGGACCGGGACCGCCGACAGCAGCGCCTGGGTGTAGGGGTGCGTCGGGTGGTCGTAGATCTGGGTGTCCGTACCGATCTCGGCCATCTTGCCGAGGTACATGACACCCACCCGGTCGGAGATGTGCCGGACGATCGACAGGTCGTGCGCGATGAAGATGTAGGACAGGTTGAACTCGTCCTGGAGCTTCTCCATCAGGTTGATGACCTGCGCCTGCACGGACACGTCCAGCGCCGAGACCGGTTCGTCGCAGATGATGATCTCGGGGTTGAGCGCGAGACCGCGCGCGATGCCGATGCGCTGGCGCTGGCCGCCGGAGAACTGGTGCGGGTACCTGTTGATGTACTCCGGGTTCAGTCCCACGACGTCGAGCAGGTCCTGCACCTTGCCCCGCCGGTCACCCTTCGGCGCCACCTCGGGGTGGATGTCGAAGGGCTCGCCGATGATGTCGCCCACGGTCATACGGGGGTTCAGCGAGGTGTACGGGTCCTGGAAGACCATCTGGATGTTCCGGCGGACCGCCTTGAGCGCCCGCCCGGACAGCCGGGTGATGTCCTGGCCCTTGTAGAAGACCTCGCCCGCGGTCGCCGTCTCCAGCGTCATCAGCAGCCGGGCCACCGTGGACTTGCCACAGCCCGACTCGCCGACGATGCCCAGGGTCTCGCCCTGGTAGAGGTCGAAGGAGACCCCGTCCACGGCCTTGACCGCGCCGACCTGGCGCTTGAAGAGGATGCCCTGGGTCAGCGGGAAGTGCTTGACCAGGTTGCGGACCTGGAGGATCGGCTTCCCGCGCTCCACCGGCGCCTCGATGGCGGCGACCGCCGCCGATTCGGTGGCGACGTCGATCTCCGTCACGTCGGTGACGTTGGGGGTGACGACCTCGGAGCCGGCGTCCGCCGGTCCGGCCGGGTTCCCGTCCGTCTTCTTGGGGTCAGCCATGGATCGTCTCCTTCCAGAAGTGGCACGCGCTGCCGCGGCCGGGCAGCTCGGTGCCGTCCTGCTCGGTCACCGGTTCGAGGACCGGAACATCCGTACGACAGATGTCCTGCGCCCTCGGGCAGCGCGGGTTGAACGCGCAGCCGGCCGGGATCTTGAGCAGGTTCGGGGGCAGGCCCTTGATCGCGTAGAGCTCCTGCCCCTTCTGGTCGAGCCGGGGGATGGAGTCGAGCAGACCACGTGTGTACGGGTGCGCCGGCCGTTTGTACAGCTCGTGCACCGGCGCGGTCTCCACGATCCGGCCCGCGTACATGACGGCGATCTTGTCCGCGACATCGGCGACGACACCGAGGTCGTGGGTGATCAGGATCAGCCCCATGTTGAACTCGCTCTGAAGATCCGCGAGCAGGTCCATCACCTGGGCCTGCACGGTCACGTCGAGCGCGGTCGTCGGCTCGTCCGCGATGATCAGGTCGGGCTCCAGGGCGAGCGCCATCGCGATCATGATGCGCTGGCGCATACCGCCGGAGAACTGGTGCGGGTAGTCGTTGACCCGCGCCTTCGCCGCCGGGATGTTGACCCGCTCCATCAGCTCGATGGCCTTTGTCTTGGCCGCCTTGCGGGAGAGGCCCTCGTGGACCCGGTACATCTCGCCGAGCTGGTAGCCCACCGAGAGCACGGGGTTCAGCGAGGAGAGCGCGTCCTGGAAGATCATCGCGATCTTCCGGCCACGGATCTTCCGCCGCTCCTCGTAGCTCATGGTGAGCATGTCCTGCCCGCGGTAAAGGATCTGGCCCTGCGGGATCGAGCCGGGCGGCATGTCGAGAATGCCCATGATCGCCTGCGCGGTCACGGACTTGCCGGAGCCGGACTCACCGAGCACGGCCAGGGTCTCGCCGGAGGCCACGCTGTAGTTCACACCGTTGACGGCCTTGGCGACACCGTCCCGGGTGTGGAACTCCACGTGGAGGTCGCGTACTTCGAGCAGTGGGGTGGTGTCCGAGTCGCCCTGTCGGGGCGTCGGGACACTTGAGGTTTCTTCGATGATGGTCACGTACGCCCTCCTCAGCGCAGCTTCGGGTCGAGGGCGTCGCGGACGGCGTCACCCAGCATGATGAACGCGAAGACCGTGAGGCTCAGCATTCCGGCCGGGAAGAACAGGGCGTGCGGGTTGTCCCTGATGTCCTTGCTGCCCTGGGCGATGTCGATGCCCCAGGAAATGGTCGGATCGGCGAGGCCGAGACCCAGGAACGACAGGGTCGCCTCGGCCGAGATGTAGCCACCCAGCGCGATCGTCGCGACGACGATGGTCGGCGCCATCGCGTTCGGCAGCACATGGCGGAAGAGGATCCGCCGGGTGCCCGCGCCGAGGGCGCGCGCCGCCGTCACGTAGTCCGCCTGCTTGGCGGTGATCACCGACGAGCGCATCACGCGGCAGATCGACGTCCAGCCGAGGAAGGCCAGGGCGAAGATCACGACGTAGACCTTGCGCTCGGTGAAGGCGTTCAGGACGACCATCGCGCCGAGCAGGAACGGGATGCCGAAGAAGATGTCGGTGATACGGGAGATGACCGAGTCGAGCCAGCCGCCGAAGTAGCCGGCCAGCATCCCGAGCAGTCCGCCGAGGAGCGTCACCGCCGCGGTGACGCCGACACCGACCAGGATCGAGGCGCGCGTCCCGTAGACGACACGCGCGTAGATCGAGCGGCCCTGGCCGTCGTAGCCGAACCAGTCGGGCTGGAAGAAGCTGCCCAGCTCCGGCTTGGTCAGGAAGTGGTTGGTGAGGTCGCCGTCGCGCGGGTCAACGCTGGTGAACAGACCCGGGAAGGCGGCCACGATTATCAGGAAGAGCAGCAGAACCGAGGAGATCCAGAACATCGGGCGGTGCCGCAGGTCGTACCAGGCGTCGCCCCACAGGCTCCGCGGCCTGCCCTGTGACTTGTGGCCCTCGGCCGCGGTCTCGGGAGCTCCGGCGGCCGGCGGCGCGATGGCGTCGGTGGTCGCGTCGGTCTTGGTCTTGATCACGTCAGGCATACCGGATCCTCGGGTCCAGGACCGCGTACAGCAGGTCGACGACCAGGTTGATCAGAAGGATGATGAGCACGAAGACCGTGACCACGCCGACGATCGTCGAGCCCTCACGGCCTTGGAGCGCCTTGAAGAGCAGGTTTCCGACGCCCTGGACGTTGAAGATGCCCTCGGTGATGACCGCGCCGCCGATGAAGCCGCCGACGTCGGTGCCGAGGAACGTGACGACCGGGATCAGCGAGTTGCGCAGCAGGTGGACGCCAACGATGCGGCGTCTGGGCAGGCCCTTGGCCATCGCCGTACGCATGTAGTCGGCCCGCAGGTTCTCCGCGAACGTCGTGCGGGTCAGCCGTGCCACGTACGCCATCGACAGCATCGCCAGGACGAAGCCCGGCAGGAACAGCTGGGCGTAGTCCGTGGAGTCCTGCACATTGGGCGCGACCCACCCCAGTTCGTCGGCGAGGACGAAGCGCGCCAGGTAGCCGAGCACGAAGACCGGGATCGAGATGACGATGAGCGTGAAGATCAGTACGCCGGTGTCGACGGCCTTGCCGGCCTTCAGACCCGCCCAGGCGCCGAGGCCGATACCGATGATGATCTCGATGACGAGGGCCACCATGGTGAGCCGGAGCGTCACCGGGAAGGCCTCGGACATCTCGTCGGCGACCTGACGGCCACCGAACGTCTCGCCGAAGTCTCCCTGGAGGAGGCCCCACATGTAGTCGACGTACTGCTTCCACAGGGGCTGGTCCAGCCCGAAGTCAGCACGTAGGGCGGCGACCTGTGCGGGGTCCGCCGCCTTGTCGCCCCACATCGCCCGGATCGGATCGCCCGGAAGGATGTGGACCATAAGGAAAATAATCAGAGTGGTCCCGATGAATACCGGGATCATCTGGAGCAGTCGCCTTGCGACGTAGCGCCCCATCATGCCTCCATGCCGTGAGGGGTCGGCGATGGCCTACGTAGTTTTCTCCGCCACGGGGTATGGGGTGGAGTCTCCCGGGGCCTCGGCCTGGCCGGACCGGTGCCGCCGCCCCACGAGGGGACGGCGGCACCTGTTGACGGTCCCGTTGTTTTAGCTCTTGGCCTTCACCTGGACGCCGGTGAAGATCGGGTCGCCGTCCTGGCCGTAAACGATCTTGCCGAAGACGTTCCTGGACTGGCCCGAGTTGTTCTTGTAGAACCACAGCGGGATGGCAGGCATGTCAGCCTTCAGCAGCTGCTCGGCCTCCTGGTACAGCTCCACGGTCTCGTCGAGGGTCGCCGCCTTGTCGGCCTTCGAGGCCAGCGCGTCGAACTCCTTGTTGGAGTAGCCCGAGGTGTTACCGGCGGCGGTGCTGCCGTACAGGTCCCGAAGGAAGTTCGAGTTCGTCGGGTAGTCCAGCACCCAGCCACCGCGGTACATGGACTTGACCTGCTTGTTGTCACGCGCGTTCAGGTCCGCCTGGAAGTCCGGCTTCGAGTCACCGACGCACTCGACACCGACGCTCTTGCGGATGCTGTTGCAGACCGCGTCGACCCAGGGCTTGTGGTCCTGGTCGGCGTTGAACTGGATCGAGATCTTGTTGCCGGGGACGCCGCCACCCTCCGCGATGAGGGCCTTGGCCGCGGCCGGGTCGAACTTCGTGACGTCACCGAGGGCGCCGGGCTTGTAGCCGAGCACACCGCGGGCGACGTACGAGTCGGCCGGGGTACGGGTGCCGTGCAGCACGGTCTTGGTGATCGTGTCACGGTCGATCGCCATGGACAGACCCTGGATGACCTTGGGGTCGATGTCCTTGAACTGGTCCGTGTAGAACGCCGGGACGATCGACTGGACGGCCGAGTACTCCTGGTCGATCGCGCGGTCGCCCAGGTCGTCCTTGTAGCTCGTGAGGGCCGTGGTCGGGACCTGCTCGATCCAGTCGAGGTTGTCCGACCGCAGGTCCGAGTAGGCGGAGTCGGCGGTGGTGTAGTTCTTGAAGTCGATGCCACCGTTCTTGGCCGCGTTCGGCCCGGTGTAGTCCTCGAACTTACGGACCTTGATCAGCTTCTTGTGGTCCCAGGAGACGAACTTGTACGGGCCGTTGCCGACCGGCTTCTCGCCGGCGGCCTTCGGGTCCTTGAAGAACGACTCGGGGAGCGGCGCCCACACGTCGTAACCCAGCTTGTACGCGAAGTACGAGACCGAGCTGGTCAGCGTGATCGTGAAGGTGTTCTCGTCGACCACCTTCAGACCGGACATCTTGTCGGCCTTCGGGTCACCCTTCTCGGGGTGGACGTCCGCGTAGCCCTTGATGTCCTGGAACCAGCTGGAGTTGGTCTGGTTGTTCTTGACGTTGGCCGACCAGTTCCACGAGTTCACGTAGGACTCGGCGGTGACCGGGGTGCCGTCGTGGAACTTCCAGCCGGGCTTGAGCTTGACGGTCCAGACGGACGAGTCGTCGTTCGGGGTGACCGACTCGGCGTTCACGTACTGAAGCTTTCCGGTCCCGGGCTCGTAGTCGACCAGGCCGGAGAAGATGGCGCGCAGGACACGGCTGCCCTGGCTCTCCTTGGCGTTAGCCGGCTGCAGCGGGTTCTGCGGCTCGCCGAGCTGTGCGGTCAGAATGCCATTCGGGTCGGCCTTCCCCGCCTTCATGTCGTCGCCGCTGTCGCTGTCGCCGCCGCCACAGGCGGTCGCAGCCAGGGCGATAACTATCGCGCCCGCGACCCACTTGGCGCTCTTGGCACCGCGCATGGGTTCCTCCTCATGAGTCCACTTGTCACAACAAGATGGGCACCGATCGTTACGCCGACACCCCTGACGGCGGTCGATCAGTGCACCGAGTGTGTGCTCGTGAGTCGGCGCTCCCCACAGCGCATGACCCATTGACCCGAGCTCAATGCAGCCAACTATTAAGTACGCCCGACCTGTAAACCACACTTACCGCGTCTCGTTTTGACAACATCGACCCATCACCTACGCCCGAAATCCGGACAAAGTAAGCACAGACAGACACCCGCGAAACGGACTGTTAACGCAGCTTCCGGTGAGCGTTACCCGGTATCCGGACGTTTCGCCACGGAAAACGAGTTGACAGGAGCTCCCGGCTCGGGCAAAACACCCTACTGTCCGGCCGCCGACGAGGGGCAGACCACCGGCCCGGCACCTCGCGGGGCCGGGCCGGGGGACGTACATCCGCCGGACCGTCATGATCCGGGGGCGGCGGTGCGTCAGCGCTTGGCGCGGGAGGCCGCGCGACCGCGCTCCTTCTGGTCCAGGACGACCTTGCGGATACGGACCGTCTCCGGGGTCACCTCGATGCACTCGTCGTCGCGGCAGAACTCCAGGGACTGCTCCAGCGAGAGCCTCCGCGGCGGCACCACGTTCTCCGTGGTGTCGGCGGAGGCGGCACGCATGTTGGTGAGCTTCTTCTCCTTGGTGATGTTCACGTCCATGTCGTCGGCGCGCGAGTTCTCACCGATGATCATGCCCTCGTACACCTCGGTGCCCGGCTCGGTGAAGATGACACCGCGCTCCTGGAGGTTGACCATCGCGAACGGGGTCACCGAACCGGAGCGGTCCGCGACCAGCGAGCCGTTGTTACGGGTCCGCAGCTCGCCGAACCACGGCTCGTGCCCCTCGAAGATCGAGTGCGCGATGCCGGTGCCGCGGGTCTGGGTGAGGAACTCCGTACGGAAGCCGATGAGGCCGCGGGACGGCACGATCCACTCCATCCGGATCCAGCCGGACCCGTGGTTGGTCATGGTCTCCATACGGCCCTTGCGGGTCGCCATCAGCTGCGTGATCGCGCCCAGGTGCTCCTCGGGGCAGTCGATCGTCATGCGCTCGATCGGCTCGTGGATCTTGCCGTCGACCTCCTTGGTGACGACCTCGGGCTTGCCGACCGTCAGCTCGAAGCCCTCACGGCGCATCTGCTCGACCAGGATGGCCAGCGCCAGCTCACCGCGGCCCTGCACCTCCCAGGCGTCGGGACGCTCGGTGTCCAGGACGCGCAGCGAGACGTTACCGATCAGCTCGCGGTCCAGGCGGTCCTTCACCTGCCGGGCGGTGACCTTGTGGCCCTTGCCGCCCTTGCCGACGAGGGGCGAGGTGTTCGTGCCGATGGTCATCGAGATGGCCGGCTCGTCCACCGTGATCAGCGGCAGCGCGATCGGGTTCTCCAGATCGGCCAGGGTCTCGCCGATCATGATGTCCGGGATACCGGCGATGGCGCAGATGTCGCCCGGGCCCGCCTTCTCGGCCGGCTTGCGGGTGAGCGCCTCCGTCATCAGCAGCTCGGTGATGCGGACGTTGGACATCGTGCCGTCACGCTTGATCCACGTGACGGTCTGCCCCTTCTTCAGCTCGCCCTGCTCGACGCGGCAGAGCGCGATACGGCCGAGGAAGTTGTCGGCGTCCAGGTTGGTGACGTGGGCCTGGAGCGGTGCGTCCTCGTCGTACACCGGAGCCGGGACGGAGCCCAGGATCGTGGTGAAGAAGGGCTCCAGGTTGGTGCTGTCGGCCGGGACCGTGCCGTCCTCCGGCTTGGTCAGCGAGGCGACGCCGTCACGCGCGCAGGCGTAGACGATCGGGAACTCGATCTGGTCCTCGTCCGCGTCGAGGTCGAGGAAGAGGTCGTACGTCTCGTCGACGACCTCGGCGATACGGGCGTCGGGCCGGTCCGTCTTGTTGATGCACAGGATCACCGGCAGCTTGGCCGACAGTGCCTTGCGCAGCACGAAACGGGTCTGCGGCAGCGGGCCCTCGGAGGCGTCGACGAGGAGGACGACCGCGTCGACCATCGACAGACCCCGCTCGACCTCACCACCGAAGTCGGCGTGGCCGGGGGTGTCGATGATGTTGATCGTGACCAGGTTCGGGATGTCACCTGTACCGCCCTCCTTGGGGTGGTACTTCACCGCCGTGTTCTTGGCGAGGATCGTGATGCCCTTCTCACGCTCCAGGTCGTTCGAGTCCATCATCCGGTCGTCGAGGTGCTCGGCGGCGTGCGCGGCGAAGGCACCGGCCTGCTTCAGCATGGCGTCGACCAGAGTGGTCTTGCCATGGTCGACGTGGGCGACGATGGCGACGTTACGGATGTCGTGGCGCGTGGGCATGCTGGCTGGCGCTTCTCTCGATCGTGGGATGCGGCGTTGTTTTCCTCGTACGCCTGCCGGGCGGACACGCCACGGCCTACCCCATCGTACGGGGCTGGCGATGCCGGGGCTTCCGGGACCGATCCGATAAGAGGCGGAGCGCTGGGGGACGCGCTCGTGGAGTGCTGGTCGTGCGTCTGCGGGGACGTACTGCGGGGTGTGAAACGGCCCGGGTCAGGGGATGGCACGATCTTGCCCGCCGGGAGGCCCGGCGGGCAAGTCGATCGTCCGGCTTCCAGGGTCTGACCTGCCGGTTCTCTCCGTTTCTTCTTCTCTGCTACCGCTGACCTTCTACTTCTTGTCGCTTTCGGACTTCGCCGGCTTCTGCGGACCGCTCCTGGCGGAGTCCTTGAAGCCGATGTCCTCGTAGCGGGGGGAGGCGAAGGCGAAGGCACCGGCGTTCGCCACGGACGGCTTGGCCGCCACGAGCTGCGGGCGCTGGTAGAGCGGGATGGACCCGGCCGCCGCCCAGATGCGGGCGTCGGCCTGCCTGAGCAGATCGCGGGCCTCGTTCTCGTCCAGCTCGGAGGCGGCCTGGTCGAAGAGCTGGTTGATGTGGTCGGTGCCGACGCGGGTGTAGTTCTGCTCCACCAGCAGCGAGCCGTCGGAGGCGGGGACGGGCTTGGAGTAGATCGGCCGGCCGTCGGTCGCGGGGTAGGCCGTCGCGGGCCACGAGTACAGCGCGAGGTCGTAGTCGCCCGACGCGACGTGGTCCTTGAAGTAGTTGGCGTCCGCGACCTTGCTGATCTCCGTACGGATGCCGATGCGGTCGAGCATGCGCGCGATCTTCTGGCCGACGGTGCGCAGCTGCTCGGAGCCGGGGCCGGAGGGGAGGACGAAGCGGAGGGTGAGGGGCTTGCCGTTCTTGGCGAGCGGACCGGGCAGGGGGGCGGCGGCGGACGAGGCCGAGGCGGACGACGACGCCGAAGCGGAGGACGAGGGGGACGCGGACTCGGATTCGGATTCGGATTCGGATTCGGATTCGGATTCGGATTCGGAATCAGAGCCGGAGTCCGATTCAGTCTCCGACTCGGTGTCCGACTCCGCGTCGGACGCGGACTCGGATTCGGAGGGCGCCGCCGTGCCGCGCGGCGCGTACGCGCCGGCCATACCGCCCGGCTGCCTGTCCTGGGCGCTGACGTCCGAGTCGTCCAGCAGTCCCGCCTGGCCGAACAGGACCGCACGGTGGAAGGCGGCGGCGGGGGCGGGGGCGATGACACGGGTGCCGCTCTCGGAGATGGGGGCGCCACGTCCGGGCTTGTCGTCACCGACGACGTACGAACCGTCGTCGGAGGCGCTGTCGGCGTCGGACTCGGAGCCGGACTCGGAGCCGGAGGCTGAGTCCGAGTCGGCGGTCGAATCGGCCGTCGACTCGGAATCCGAGCCGGAATCGGAATCGGTGTCCTTCGTGTCGGATTCCTTTTCCTTGTTCTCCGCGTCCTTCTCGTCCTTCTCGGCTTCCTCGCCGGCCTTGGCCTTGTCCTTCTTCTTGTCGGCGTCGGCCTCGCTCCCGGCCTTCGTGCCCTCGTCCTTCTTCAGCGCGCCGCCCAGCACCCAGCCCGCGTCGGCCAGGAGCGCCTGCGCCTCGCGGGTGTTCTGGTCCCCGAGCGCGTCACTGCTGTCGGCGTACGCGTGCTGTCCGGCCAGCGCCAGATGGCTGCCGGGCGGATGTGCCGGCAGGCCGAGCGGCTTGAGTACGGCCTCGGCAAGCTTCTTCCGGTCGAGCGCCCGGGCCACGGCCCGCCGTACCCGCTCGTCGGCGAGCGGCCCGGTCTCCCCGTTGAGCGCGAGCTGTGTGAAGGCGGGCTCCAGGGACTTCCGTACGACATAGCCCCGCAGGCCCTGCTGCTCCTTGGAGAACGTCGCGAGCGCCTTGGTCCGCTTCTCCTGGGAATCCCGCGCGGCCTCGTTCCCGGTCTCCGTCTCTTCCTCGGTCTCTTCCTCGTCCGAGCCGTTCGGTGACTCCTCCGCCGATGGCGACCCGGTCGCCGACGGTGATCCGGTCGCCGCCCGCGGGCCCGCGCCCGCGCCCCTCTTGTCGGAGCGCGCCTTGTTGATCCGCTCGGCCACCGGGCTGTCGATCTCGGCGAGGTCGAGCGTGCCCGCGACGAGCGCGGCGGCGCGTTTGCCGCGCGGCACCGCGCTCAGCACGATCGAGTCGAGCTTCGGCCGCGCGCCCCACCAACGAGGGTTGCGGACGAGGGTCATCTCGCGTTCCTCGCGGTCCAGTTCCTTGATCTGGAAGGGCCCGGCCGTGGCCTTGAGCTTGGCGCGCGCGCCGTCGTTGAAGGAGTTCGGCGCCCCCATCACGCTCTTCGGGTACAGCGGGCTGAAGAGCGCCTTCCAGTCGGCGTACGGCTTGTTGAAGGTGACCCGGACCTCCAGGTCGTCCTTGCCGCGCTCGATCTTCTGGATGCGCTCGTAACCGGCGTTGCGCGCGGTCCAGTACGCGGACTCCTTCCCGCTCAGCGCGCGCCACTGGGCGACGAAGTCGGGGGCGCCCAGCTCACGTCCGTCGGTCCACACCGCCTGCTGGTTGAGCTTGTAGAGCACGACCTGCTTGGGCTCGCGCTCGACGATCTTCGCGGACTCCAGATAGTCCGGGTTGCGCTGCGGGCGGCCGGTCTTGTCGAGGGTGAAGAGTGCGGGCAGTACGGCGCCCGCGATGCGCGACGTGGTGGCGTCGGCGTCCGCCTGGAAGGTGTTGAGGGTGGTGGGCACGGTGTCCACGGCCCAGCGCAGCGTCCCACCGTCGGCGATCCTGTCCCGCGCGGCGGGCCCGACGTCCTGGGCGGCGCCCGGGACCTTGCTCCGCTCCTCGCCCGAGCTGCACCCGGCGAGCGCGGGCAGGGCGAGCACGCCGGTGGTGAGTAGCGCGACGGATCGGATGGTCCGGGAGCATGTCCTCCCGCGTGGGGCGCCGACCTGGGACATGGCTTCTACCTCTTCGTCCTGTTTGTGGAATTTAGAGATGATCACACCTATTGCCCGCCCACTGAAGTGGACCGGTCCGACACGACAGCGGCGACACGGCGGCCCGGCGCCCGAAGCCCACCCGAACGGCCCAACGAGGAACGGGACACAGGACGGCCGAAAGGGCGAAAATGGAGGGGCGCGACATCAACGACGCGGAGCGCACGGCTCACGTATGCGCCGGGAATCCCTGCACGTCCCTTCACAAGCGGGGATGTGAGGAGCGACACTCGCAGGCGCATTACCGATGGCATCGCTCCCCTGCGGAAGTGAGGGCAAGTCATGTCCCAGCCGGAAGATCTGACAGCAGTCCACCGTCGTATCGATGAGCTCGTTCAGCGCGTCGCGGACCTGGAGCGGACGGTCGACCGACTGAACGAAGCCGTACCGGCGGCACCGTCCAGGCCCGCGCCAAGGGACCGCCGGCCGGACGTGGTCACCATCCCGGACGCGCCGTACAACGCGGCGCTGTGGACGGACTCGGACGACGAGGGTCTGGGGCTGCGGGACCGGCGCGCTCCCTAGTCCGCCGGCCTGGCCTCGGACGCTCTCCGCGCCGGGGCCGACGTATCCCCCGACCACCGACCACCTTCTGACCAGCGCCGCACGGACGTCACCCGCACGGACATCACACCGCACGCCCCCGACACCGCACCGAAGCACCCGCCATCAATCGCCCCGGCCCTACGACCCCCCACCAGATCCCACTCCATCTCCATACGGAGTCTTCGTTGGCAACAGGCACGGAACGACCCCAACTGAATACGGGCGTGCACGACACCACGCGTGCCGCCATCACCGCCCGCCACCTGCGGACCGACCGCTGGTGGCTGGCCCCCGCCGCCACGGCGGCGGGACTGCTCGCCTTCGTCATCTACTCGACGTGGCGCGCGTTCGGGAACGCCCACTACTACGCGGCGCCGTACGTCTCACCGTTCTACTCGCCCTGTCTGGCGGAGAATTGTGAGCCGATGAAGGGCGGCCCCAACCTGGAGATCTTCGGCAGCTGGTGGGGCCTGTCCCCCGCGCTGATCATCCTGATCTTCCCGCTGGGTTTCCGGATGACCTGCTACTACTACCGCAAGGCCTACTACCGGGGCTTCTGGGCCTCACCGCCGGCCTGCGCCGTCGCCGAACCGCACAAGAAGTACAGCGGCGAGACGCGCTTCCCGCTGATCCTCCAGAACATCCACCGGTACTTCTTCTACGCGGCCGTGCCGGTGGCGGTCATCCTCACGTACGACACGGTGCTCGCCTTCCGCAACTCGGACTACGAGTGGGGCCACATGGGCCTCGGCACGATCATCATGGTCGTCAACATCGTGCTGATCTGGGCGTACACCCTCTCCTGCCACTCCTGCCGCCATGTCATCGGCGGCAAGCTGAAGCACTTCTCCAAGCATCCGGTGCGCTACCGGCTGTGGGGCTGGGTCGGGAAACTGAATCACCGTCATATGCAGCTCGCCTGGGCCTCCTTGATCAGCGTCGCCCTCGCGGACTTCTATGTGTATCTGCTCGCCAGCGGTGTCTTCGACGATCCGCGCCTCTTTTAGTCCTAGGGAGAGCCTTCAGCAATGACGCAACTCGAACGCGAGCAGTGGGACGTCGTGGTGGTGGGCGCGGGCGGAGCGGGTCTGCGGGCCGCCATCGAGGCGCGTGAGCGTGGCGCCCGTACCGCTGTCATCTGCAAGTCGCTCTTCGGCAAGGCCCATACGGTGATGGCCGAGGGCGGTATCGCGGCCTCCATGGGCAATGTGAACTCCGGCGACAACTGGCAGGTCCACTTCCGCGACACCATGCGCGGCGGGAAGTTCCTCAACCAGTGGCGGATGGCGGAGCTGCACGCACAGGAAGCGCCCGACCGGGTCTGGGAACTGGAGACCTGGGGCGCGCTCTTCGACCGTACGGCCGACGGGAAGATCTCCCAGCGCAACTTCGGCGGGCACGAGTATCCCCGTCTCGCGCACGTCGGCGACCGGACCGGCCTTGAGCTGATCCGTACGCTCCAGCAGAAGATCGTCGCCCTCCAGCAGGAGGACTTCCGCGAATTCGGTGACTACGAAGCCCGGTTGAAGGTCTTCCAGGAGTGCACCGTCACCTCCGTACTCAAGGAGGGCGAGCGGGTCTCGGGCACGTTCTGCTACGAGCGCGAGTCCGGCCGCTTCTTCGTCCTGGAGGCGCCCGCCGTCGTCCTCGCGACCGGCGGCATCGGCAAGTCCTTCAAGGTGACGTCGAATTCGTGGGAGTACACGGGCGACGGACACGCGCTGGCGCTGCTCGCCGGTGCCCCGCTGCTGAACATGGAGTTCGTGCAGTTCCACCCGACGGGCATGGTCTGGCCGCCGTCGGTGAAGGGGATCCTCGTCACCGAATCGGTGCGCGGCGACGGCGGAGTGCTGCGCAACTCCGAAGGCAAACGGTTCATGTTCGACTACGTACCGGACGTCTTCAAGGAGAAGTACGCGGAGTCCGAGGAGGAGGGCGACCGCTGGTACGAGGACCCGGACAACAACCGGCGCCCGCCCGAGCTGCTCCCCCGCGACGAGGTGGCCCGGGCCATCAACTCCGAGGTCAAGGCCGGCCGGGGCTCACCGCACGGCGGCGTGTTCCTGGACGTGTCCACGCGTATGCCGCCCGAGGTCATCCAGCGCCGACTGCCCTCGATGTACCACCAGTTCAAGGAGCTGGCCGACGTCGACATCACCGCCGAGGCGATGGAGGTCGGCCCCACCTGTCACTACGTGATGGGCGGGATCGCCGTCGACTCGGACACCGCCGCCACGCCCGGGGTCCCCGGTCTGTACGCGGCCGGCGAGGTCGCGGGCGGGATGCACGGCTCCAACCGGCTCGGCGGCAACTCGCTCTCGGACCTGCTGGTCTTCGGTCGGCGGGCCGGACTGCACGCGGCCGAGTACGCGGCGGGGCTCACCGAGCGACCGGCTCTCGACGAGGGTCAGATCGACGCGGCGGCCACCGAGGCGCTGCGCCCGTTCGGCGCCGAGGAGTCGGCGGACGGCGGCCCGCCGGAGAACCCGTACAGCGTCCACCAGGAGCTCCAGCAGACGATGAACGACCTCGTCGGCATCATCAGGCGCGAGGGCGAGATGGAGCAGGCCCTGGAGAAGCTGGGCGAGTTGCGCGGGCGCGCGGCTCGCGCCGGCGTGGAGGGCCACCGGCAGTTCAACCCCGGCTGGCACCTCGCGATCGACCTGCGGAACATGCTGCTCGTCAGCGAGTGCATCGCCCTGTCGGCCCTGGAGCGCACGGAGAGCCGGGGCGGTCATACCCGCGAGGACTTGCCGGGCATGGTTCTCGACTGGCGGCGGGTCAATCTGCACTGCCGGCTGAACGATTCCGCACGGGACCCGGCGGCGGACCCCGCACTCGGCCGGATCACCCTCTCCAGGAAGACGACCGAGCCCATCCGTCCCGACCTACTCGACCTCTTCGACAAGGAAGAGCTGGTCAAGTACCTCGCCGAAGAGGAGCTCCACGAGTGAGTGCCAGCACGACTCCGACTCAGAGCACACCCCCCTCGTCCGCCTCGTCCACCCCCTCACCCGCCACGTCCACGACGTCCACCCCGGCCACCTCCTACGAGGCCAAGTTCAAGGTCTGGCGGGGCGACGCGGAGGGCGGCGAGCTGAAGGACTTCGCCGTCGAGGTCAACGAGGGCGAGGTCGTCCTCGACATCATCCACCGGCTCCAGGCGACGCAGGCGTCCGACCTGGCGGTGCGCTGGAACTGCAAGGCGGGCA
The DNA here is from genome assembly GCF_014646115.1 of Streptomyces camponoticapitis. Lineage (GTDB taxonomy): Bacteria > Actinomycetota > Actinomycetes > Streptomycetales > Streptomycetaceae > Streptomyces > Streptomyces camponoticapitis. Next base: position 15,161 of record NZ_BMMV01000020.1, read on the forward strand.
AATGCGGTTCGTGCAGTGCGGAGATCAACGGCCGGCCTCGGCTGCTCTGCATGACGCGGATGTCGACCTTCACCCGCGAGGAGACGATCACCGTCACCCCGCTGCGCGCCTTTCCCATCGTCCGGGACCTGGTGACGAACGTGTCCTTCAACTACCAGAAGGCGCGGGAGGTACCGGCGTTCGTGCCGCCGCCGGGCGTCGCGGCGGGCGAGTACCGGATGCAGCAGGTGGACGTGGAACGCTCGCAGGAGTTCCGTAAGTGCATCGAGTGCTTCCTGTGCCAGGACACCTGCCATGTGGTCCGGGACCACGAGGAGAACAAGACCTCGTTCGCCGGTCCCCGCTTCCTGATGCGGGTCGCCGAGCTGGACATGCATCCGCTGGACGCGGCCGAGGAGACCGGCCTCGACCGCAAGGAGACGGCGCAGGACGAGCACGGGCTCGGCTACTGCAACATCACCAAGTGCTGCACCGAGGTCTGCCCCGAAGGCATCAAGATCACGGACAACGCGCTGATCCCGCTGAAGGAGCGCGTCGCGGACAAGAAGTACGACCCGCTGGTCTGGCTCGGAAACAAGATCCGCCGCCGTACGACCGGCTAGGGCCTGTACTCGGGCGGCGGACGGGCCGGCGTGGCCCGTCCGGCGCTTGGGGACAGGAGGCTTTGCTCGGGGCCCCCGGTTCTCAGGGCCCGGGTGACCGCTCGATCAACGACTCGATGCCGTCCAGCATCCGTTCGAGACCGAACTCGAAGAGTGTGCCGAGTTCGAGGTCGAACTCCTCGTCCCCGAAGAGGTTCGACATGACCGGATACGCGCCGGTGAGCTGGACCGAATCCAGTCGGGTCTCGTTGGCCGCCATCCACTGCTCGGCCGTCAGCCCCGTGTCCTGCCGCGCCTGCGACTCCAACTCGACGGCCATCGCCACTCCTTGGGCGTAACCGAACAGGGAGAGATGGATGTGGATCATCGCGTGCGGCGTGAGACCGAGCCCGCGGATGGTGCCCAGCGTCCGCTCGGTGTAGCTCATGGCATGCGGTGCTGCCATCGGCCTGGTCAGCCCCGCCATGGCACGGGCGAGCCAGGGGTGCCGCTCGTAACGGGTCCACAGCCAACGGATCTCCCGCCTCAGCCGCGGACGCCAGCCGACCGGTTCGGGGCCCGAGGGGGCGCCGGCGAACACCGTCTCGGACATCAGACGCACCAGCTCGCCCTTGCTGGGGACATGGCGGTACAGCGCCATCGTGGACGTACCGAACTCCGTCGCCACGCGCCGCATCGACAGCGCGCCCAGCCCTTCGGCGTCGGCGAGGGCGATGGCGGCCCGCACGACGCGCTCACGGCTGAGGCCCTCGCCGGGAGCCGTGTCCCGGCCGCGGGGGCCGGCAGGCTCCGCGACCACTGTGCCGACGCCCGGCACCGCCCGTACGAGCCCTTCCTGGTTGAGCGCCGCGAGCGCCTTGGTCGCGGTCGCCATCGCGACGCCCCACTCCTGGGTGATACGGCGGGTGGAGGGCACACGGTCGCCGGGCACGAGTTCGCCGGAGTCGATACGGCGGCGGAGCTCGGCCGCGATGCGGAGGTAGGGCGGATCGACGGTCACGGGCCTCAGCGTACTAGTGCACTGAGGGCCCAAGTCCCGCTCTGAACAGGGTCTCTGGTCCAGTGCACTAGGCAGCTGTTTGCCGCGTACACCCGGAGCCGATTACGTACCGGCCATGGAGAACTCACACGCGCCCGGACTCGCGGGCCGCAGGGAATGGATCGCCCTCGGCGTCCTGATGCTGCCGCTGCTGCTCGTCTCGATGGACATCTCGATCCTCTACTTCGCGATCCCGTTCGTCAGCCAGGATCTGGAGCCCAGCGCCACCCAGCAGTTGTGGATCCTCGACATGTACGGCTTCGTACTCGCGGGGCTGCTCATCACCATGGGGGCGCTCGGCGACCGGATCGGCCGGCGCAAACTGGTGCTCGCCGGCGCGGCGGTCTTCGGCGCGGCCTCGGTCGCCGCCGCGTACGCGCACTCGGCCGACGCGCTCATCGGCGTACGCGCGCTGCTGGGGCTCGGGGGCGCCGCCCTCATGCCGTCGACGCTCGCGCTGATCCGCAATCTCTTCCACGACGCGAAGCAGCGGGGCCGGGCGGTGACGATCTGGACGGGCGTCATGACCACCGGGATCTCGCTGGGGCCGGTGGTCAGCGGGCTGCTGCTCGAACACTTCTGGTGGGGGTCGATCTTCCTGATCAACCTGCCGGCGATGGTGCTGCTGCTGGTGCTGGTGCCGTTCCTGGTGCCGGAGTCCAGGATCGCGCCGGGGGCGTCGCGGGAGCCGTTCGACCTGGTGAGCGCGGCGCTCTCGCTCGCCGCACTGCTCACGGTCATCTACGGCGTCAAGGAGTGGGCCCGGCACGGGTTCGCGCCGGTGCCCGCCGCGGCCGTCGCCCTGGGGCTGGTGCTCGGCCACGTCTTCGCACGGCGCCAGAAGCGCCTCGCCCACCCGATGATCGACCTCGGACTGCTGGGGCGACGGGCCTTCGGGGGCCCGGTGTCCGCGAACACGCTCGCGATGTTCGCCACGGTGGGGATGGCGGTCTTCTTCACGCAGTACCTCCAGTCCGTGCAAGGACTGAGCCCCTTCAAGGCCGCGCTGTGGAGCCTCGTACCGGCTTCGGGTGTGATCGTGGCCGCACCGATGGCGGCGGTCCTCGCGCAGCGCACCGACCGCGCGAACGTGATGGGCGGCGCCTTTCTCCTCTCGGCGGCCGGATTCTTCTGGCTGAGCCAGATCCGGCCGGAGTCGGCCCTCTGGTTCTGCCTCACGGCCGCCGCGCTGTACGCCGGCGGTCTCGTCGCTGCCATGACACTCGCCAACGAACTCGCCATCGGCGCCGCCCCGCCCGAGCGCGCCGGCTCGGCCGCCGCCGTACTCGAATCGGGCCAGGAACTCGGCGGGGCCCTCGGGATGGCCGTCCTCGGCTCGGTCGGTGCGGCGGTCTACAGCCGGGACATGGCCGACGCCCTGCCCGCCGGCGTCACCGCCGCGCTGCCGGGCGGCGAGGCCGACGCCGTACGCGAGACCCTGGGCGGCGCGGCGGCTGCCGCGGCCCGGCTCCCGGAGGAGACGGCCGCGGGTGTGCTGACGGCGGCGCGGGACGCCTTCACGCACGGGATGGGACTGGCGTCGGTCGGCGCGGCCGTCGTCATGGTGGGGGCGGCGCTCTTCTCGTTCGTTTTGCTCAGGGGCACGGCCGAGAACGGGACGAACGGCGCGGCCGGCGGCCCTGGGAGGGGCGCCGGGGCAGGCACCGAGGGGGGTACCGAGGGGGGCGACCTTGCTCCTGCACAGACCGGCGCCGTAAAGTGAATGCGCTTACACGAGTAGGAGTGCCGGCGCCCGGCAGCAGAACGGGCCCGGTGGAGAGTGAGCGGTCAGAGACAGCGCGGCGAGAGCGGACGGTCGGATCGGTTGAGTGCCCCCACGGTGTACGACGTCGCTGAACGCTCCGGCGTCTCGATCGCGACGGTTTCACGGGTCTACCGGAATCCCGACTCGGTACGCGCCGAGACCCGCGACCGCGTCCTGGACGCGGCCCGCTCCCTCGGTTACGTACCGAGCGGCAACGCCCGTGGTCTGGCCAGCCGCACCACCGGCGTCCTCGGACTCTGCTTCCCCGACTACGCCGACCCGGACGCCGAGACCGGCGCGGAGGCGGAAGCGGAGGCCGAGGCCGACGACTCCGCCGTCATGCTCTACTCCGACCAGATCATCCGTGGCATGGAGCGGGCGGCACGGCGGCACGGCTACGCGCTGCTGATCGCGGCCTCCCTGGTGGGCGGGCCGGAGAGCCTGGTCGCCAAGGTGGCCGGGCGGGTGGACGGGTTCGCCGTACTGGCGAAGACCGTGCCCACCGAGGACCTTGAGGTGATCTCGCGGCGGCTGCCGATCGTGATGCTGGCCGGGCCCCGCGAGATCGACCACCTCGACCACATCGAGGTGGCGAACTCCGACGGGGAACGGGAGCTGGCCCGCCATCTCATCCGTGACCACGGGCTGCGCAGACTCGCCTTCGTGGGCGGCGAGCGTGAATCGCCGGACGCGCAGGCGCGGTTCCGGGGCTACCAGGAGGCCTGCCGGGAGGCGGGCCTGCCGGTGGCCGACGAGCCCGACCTGCGCGCCGAGATGATGACGCAGGCGGAGGGCGAACGGACGGCCGACGCGCTGTTGGACCGGGCCGCCGGGCGCGAGCGGCCCGAGGCGATCCTCTTCGCCAACGACCAGATGGCGATCGGCGCGCTGCACGCGCTGGAACGGCGTGGGGTGCGGGTGCCCGACGACATCGCGGTGACCGGCTTCGACGGCATCCCGCTGAGCCGGATCGTCCGCCCGTCCCTGACGACGGTCCGCCAGCCGATGCGCCGACTGGGCGAGGAGGCGGTGGGACTCCTGATCCACCGCCTGGCCGACCCCACGCGCGCCCCGGTCTCCCTGATGCTCCCGGTGTCGGTGACCCGCCGATCGAGCTGCGGCTGCGGCTGAGGGCGCGGGTACTGGCCGGGGCGCGGGCTGGGCTGGGCTGGGCTGGGGCGCAGGCTGGGGCTGGGGCGCGGGCTGGGCTGGGGCGCGGGCTGGGCTGGGGCGCGGGCTGGGCTGGGGCGCGGGGGGCCCAGGCGGTGCCTTGCCGATCTTGCCGGGCCCGCCGCGGAGCGGCTGATGCCACGTGGTGCGGCGCATCGCAATGCGGACGATCACCCTCGTAATGGACGTACTTGGATGAGCTCGTATTGACGAGTCCGACAACGCGGCGCGGTGCCGTGCCAGGCGTACCCGGCCCGCGAAGGTCCGCCGGACGGGGCCTGGCGGCGCGGCGATCGCGGCTCCCCGGCCAAGACTCCCGCACCGGGGGTCAGCCCAGCCGGGCGGCGAAGAAACCGCGCCGGGCCTTCACCAGCGCCGCCACGTCGCCTCGCTCGTCCACGTACTCGAAGTGCCCCGCCCGCAGAAGGTGCAGCTCACGCGGCTCGGGCAAAGCGTTGTACACGGCGAACTGCCCCGGCGGCGGCACCGCCGGATCGAACAGCGCGGGAGCGACCAGCATCGGCACCCCGATCCGTTTCGCCGCGGTCGCCGCGTCGAAGTACGCGAGGACGTCCATGACCTCCGGATGCCGGTCGCTGTACACCCGTACCGCCTCACCGCTGCCCACGCTCGGCAGCGTCACCCGCAGCGGATGATTCCCGAACGTCGGCACGGTCAACTGCCCGCAGTCGAACCGGTCGTCCCACGGCAGCGCGAGCGCCCCGAGCCCGCCGCCCAGGCTCTCCCCCACATACCCGAGCCGCGCCCCCTCCCCCGGCCCTGACCCCGGCCCCGTCTTCAACTCCGGTACCAGCTCCAGCAGCGCCGACGCCGCACACCACAGATCGGCCACGCAGTCACCGATCACATATGTCTCGCGCGACTCGATCCCGTGCAGCACATGCTCCCCGGCCTCACCGGGGATGCCGGGGCGGCGGCTCCGCGAGCCCATCCCCCGTACACACGGGAGGATGGCGGCGCTCCGGGGCAGCGGAAGCGGCACATCCGCCCCCGGCTCCTGGCGCCCGCCGTATCCGTGCCCGATCACGAAGCCGTGCTCGACGGGACCCGCGGCCGGCAGCACCAGCCAGCCGCCGAGGCGCAGTCCGCCCACCGAGGTGTAGGACAAGCCGAAGATCCGGGAGCCGTCCCGCTCGTCCTCCTGCGGCCCCACGGCCGGCGCGGTCGCCACCCCGGCCGCTGCCGCGAACCGGTCCCGCCAGTACGCGTCGAATCCCACCGGAGGGGCAGGCGCGGGGATGTCGAGCAGCTCGTCGAGGCTCCGGCCGTAGGCCGGGTCGAAGGGATAGCCGTGCTCGAACTCAGACATGAGCGCGACATTAACCCCGGCCCACCGCCGAAGACCACAACCGGAATCCCACTCATCACTTCCGCAACGCAAACAGCCCACCTAGCCTGCGGAGGCAGCACCTCCGGATGTCCCACATGTTGCACGAGTGTGACCAAAGGCCCCCTTGCGGTTCCCGGAACGACTGCACCAGAGTGATGTATGCGCTTACAGGCAGCGCATACATCGGTGAGCTCAAGGAGGAGCCGTCCATGCATCGCAACGCCAGAACCGCCTCTGCCGCCCTCGCTCTCGCGATGGCCGCGGGGATCACCGCATGCGGCAGTTCGGGGGGCGCGGGTGTCGCCGCCGACAAGAAGCAGACCCTCACCGTGTGGGCCATGGGCGCCGAGGGCGAGAAGCTCGCCGAGGTGGCCAAGGTGTACGAGGACGCGAACCCCCACATCACTGTGAAGGTCACCCCCATCGGCTGGGACGTCGCCCACCAGAAACTGGTCTCCGCCGCCGCTGCCGGCACCCTGCCGGACGTGACGCAGATGGGCAGCAGCTACATGGGCGAGTTCGTCGAACTCGGCGTCCTGGAACCGGTCGACACCAAGACCTTCAAGAAGGACTCCTTCTTCCCCGCCGCCTGGGAGCAGGGCGTGGCCGACGGCGAGGTCTACGGCGTCCCCTGGTACGTCGAGACCCGCGTCCTCTACTACCGCACCGACCTGGCGAAGAAGGCCGGCATAACGAAGCCCCCCACCACCTGGCCCGAACTCCAGCAGGCGGCCACCGCCTTCCAGGACAAGGCCGGCACCCAGTGGGGCATCTACTTCCAGCCCAGCGGCCTGGACACCGTGCAGAGCTGGTACCCCTTCCTGTACTCGGCCGGCGGCTCGATCGTCTCCGACGACGGCAAGGCCGCCATGAACAGCCCGGAGACCGTCAAGGCCCTCAAGGAGTACGGCACGTACTTCGAGAAGGGTCTCTCCAAGAAGAGCTTCCAGCCCGGCTACGAGGTCCTCACCGACTTCAACAGCGGCGACGTCCCGATGTTCTACTCCGGCCCCTGGACCATGGCGGGCATCAACGACAACTACCCGGACCTCAAGGGCAAGTGGGCCATCGCGAAGGTCCCGGCCGACCAGGGCTCCGTCTCCATGGCCGGCGGCTCCAGCCTCGTCGTCTCCAAGGACAGCGACCACAAGGAAGCCGCCAAGGAGTTCCTGAGCTACCTCACCGGCACCGAGGGCCAGAAGGACTGGTTCAAGCGCTCGGGCGATCTGCCGGCCAACACCAGCGCCTGGGACTCCGGCGAACTCGCCAACGACGCCAACTTCAAGATCTTCCGCGACCAGATGGAGACGGCCAAGTCCGGGCCGGTCCTGCCCCAGTGGACAGAGATCTCCTCGAAGGCCGACGAGGCCATCTCCCAGGTGACCCAGGGCAAGGCCTCCGCCGAGGACGCCGCGCAGAAGGCCCAGTCCGACATCGAAGGGCTTGTGGAGTAGTCGTCATGAGCACCAAGACCGAACCTGTGGCGGACGCGGCCCCGGTGAAGACCGGGCCGGGGACTCACTCCCCACCCGGCGCCCGCGACCACCGCAGACAGCGACCCGTCGCCGTGCAGCACGTGGCCGGCTGGCTGTTCTCCACCCCCTTCCTGGTGCTCTTCGCCGTCTTCATGGCCCTGCCGATCCTCGCGACGCTCATCATGAGCTTCACGGACTTCGGCCTGCGCAATGTCACCGATCCCTTCTCGGCGGAGTTCATCGGCCTTGAGAACTACACGAAGCTTTTCGACGACGAGAAGTTCCTCAAGGCCCTCTTCAACACCGCCTACTTCGTGGTCGTCGGCGTACCTCTGACCGTCGGCCTCGGGCTGGTCGCCGCGGTCCTGCTCAACAGCGGCATCGACCGGGCCCGCGCCTTCTTCCGGGTCGGCTTCTACGCCCCGGTCGTGACCAGCATCGTCGCGATCGCCGTCGTCTGGCGCTTCGTCCTCGACCCGTCCGACGGACTGATCGCGGGCCTCGCCTCCGAAGTCGGCCTGACCTCCCCGGACTTCCTCGGCTCCGAGGTCCTCGCCATGCCCTCGCTGATCGTGATGGCCGTCTGGCGCAACCTCGGCACGGTCATGGTGCTCTTCATCGCCGGCCTCCAGGCCATCCCGCCCGACGTACGGGAGGCGGCACGGCTGGACGGCGCGAGCACCTGGCAGGAGTTCCGCCGCATCACGGTGCCACTGCTGCGGCCCACGATGCTCTACACCTCGGTCATCACCACGATCGGCTATCTCAACGTCTTCGAGGAGCCGTTCGTGATGACGCAGGGCGGGCCCTCGGACAGCACGCTCACGGTGTCGCTGTCCATGTACCGCGAGGGCTTCAACTTCTTCCACATGGGCTACGCGAGCGCCATGGCGTATGTGCTCTTCGTCGTGATCATGGCGATCACGGTGCTCCAGCTCCGTCTGCTGAAGGACAACACGAAATGAGCGCCGCACGCACCACCACCCCCCCGCCCGCTTCCTCCGCGCCCGCCGGCCCGAAGGACCCGGTGGATCCGACCTGGTCCGGCGGCGCCCGGACATCGAGCGGCGGACGGCTGAAGAAGACCGGCGTCTATGCACTGCTCTCGATCGGCCTGCTGGTCATGGCGGCGCCCTTCCTGTGGATGGGTCTGTCGGCGTTCAAGACCGACCGTGACCTGACGGCCAGCCCGCCGGTGTGGATCCCCACCGAGTGGACCTTCGAGCATTTCGGAGAACTGCTCGACCGCCTCGACGTCCCGCTCTACTTCTTCAACTCCCTCACCGTGGCCGCCCTGGTGACCCTCTCCAATCTGGTGTTCTGCTCGATGCTGGGCTACGCACTGGCCAAACTGCGGTTCGGCGGACGGAACAGGATCTTCGCGCTGGTGCTCGCCGCCCTGATGGTGCCCGGCAACCTGATGCTGCTGCCGCTCTTCGTCCTGATGAGCAAGCTCCAGCTGATCGACTCCTACGCGGGGCTGATCCTGCCGTTCGCCGCCCAGGCCTTCGGGGTCTTCCTGATGCGCCAGTTCATGCAGTCGATCCCCGACGAACTGCTGGAAGCGGCCCGCATCGACGGCGCCGGCGAGTGGTACATCTTCTGGCGGATCGCGATGCCGCTGGTCAAACCTGCACTGGCGACGCTCTCGATCCTTATCTTCCTGGGCTCCTGGAACAACTTCGTCTGGCCACTGATCGCGACGAACGACCCGGGGAAATACACCCTCCCGGTGGCCCTCGCCACCTTCGCCACCGATCCCAACCAGTCGGACGGTTCGAACGGCATGTTGATGGTCGGCTCCCTCCTGATCATCCTGCCCGTGCTGCTGGTCTTCCTCGTCCTGCAACGGCATTTCACCCAGGGCCTCGCCACCACCGGATTGAAGTAGCCGCCACCACCGACCTTCCCGACGCGTATCGCGGCTCCGACGCCGCCGCCCTACCGCCGCGCACTCATCGACGAAAAGGTTTGTACCGCTATGACCGAGAAGTCCACCGCTCGCGCCGACTGGGAGACCCGTATCGGGAAGCCCAGCGATCAGCGGCTCACCGGCATCGGGGAACTCCCCGCCCCCGTCGGCCTGTCCGCCGAGGACGGCACCGGCCATGTGCTGCTGACCTGGCAACCGGTTGCGGGCGCGCTCGGCTATCTCGTACACCGTGCCGACTCCGTCGACGGCCCCTACGAACCGCTCGACCACCTCGGCGGCGATGTGCTCGCCGTGCCCCATCCCCCTTACGCAGACACTCGCGTCGAGCCCGGTCGTATCCACCACTACAAGGTCGCCACCTGGTCCGACACCGGAGCTGGTTCCCTCTCCGAGGCGGCCTTCGCCCGCGCCATGTCCGCCGACTCCGGCCCTGCCCCGGTCACCGTCACGGTTGACGCCGCGGTACCCGGTACTCCTCTCCCCGGCGTCTGGAACAGGATGATGGGCGCCGAGCACTTCTCCCTGCTGGCCTGGGACAAGCCCGGCGCCGGCGGCTCGGACGTCGCGAAGGAGTACGCCCGGGCCCTGGAGATCGTCCGCGACGAGATCGGCGTCCGCTCCGTGCGGGCGCACGGCACCTTCCTCCCGGAGACACTGACCGTCCAGCCGGACGGCTCCTTCGACTTCTCCGGCCTGGACGAGGTCTACGACCGCTTCCTGGCGACGGGGCTCCAGCCCGTCGTCGAACTCTCCTTCATGCCGAAGGAACTGGCCGCCGACCCCCATTACACGGTCTTCGACTACCGGGCACTGGTGTCCAAGCCCGCCGTGTGGGAGCACTGGGGCGATCTCTGCCGCGAGTTGACCGTCCACCTCCAGGACCGGTACGGCAAGGACACCGTCGCGGGCTGGGAGTTCGAGGTCTGGAACGAGGCCAATCTGGAAGTCTTCTGGAACGGCACCCAGGACGACTATCACCGGCTGTACGAAGTCGCTGTCCGCGCCGTGAAGGGTGTCGACGAGCGGATCAAGGTCGGCGGCCCGTCGTCCGCCGCGGCCGGCTGGGTCGGCGCCCTCCTTGAGTACTGCCAGGAGCGCGACGTGCCCGTCGACTTCATCTCCACCCACACCTATGGCAACGCCCCACTCGACTTCCGCCCCATGACCCGCGCGTTCGCGGAGGCGACCGGACGTCCCGAGCCGGAGATCCTGTGGACCGAGTGGGGTGTCACCCCCACCCACTTCCACCGGGTCAGCGACTCCGTCTTCGCCGCTCCGTTCGTCCTGCGCGGCATGAAGAGCGCGCTGTCGTCGACCGACGCGCTCGCCTACTGGGTCGCCTCCGACCAGTTCGAGGAACTGGGCTGGCCGCCCCGTCTCTTCCATGGCGGATTCGGCCTGCTGACGGTCGGCAACCTCCGCAAGCCGCGCTTCTGGGCGCTCTATCTCCTCTCCCAGCTGGCCGGCGGACGGATCCCCGCCGTCGTCACGGGCGACGGCGCCGAGGCGCTGGTGGAGTCCCTGGCCACCCGGGCCGACGACAGCTCCACGGTCGACGTCCTGCTCTGGAACGGCACCCTCGACCAGTCCAAGATCGACGGCTCCGCGCCCCTGGACCGCACGGCGATCGTGCGAGTCACCGGACTTGAGCCCGGCGCGGGATACACCGCCTCCTCCCGCCGGGTCGACGAGCAGCACGGCAACATCCAGGCCGTCTGGAACGACCTCGGCGGCGGCGACTGGCCGGACGAGCCCCAGTGGGCGAAGCTGCGCTCCGCGGACGAGCTGCCGGCGGAGCCCCTCGGGCCCTTCGTCGCGGACGACGCGGGCACGGCGACGCTGACCGTCCCACTGCCCAACCCCGGCATCCGCTTCCTGCGCCTCACCCGCGCCTGATCGCCCCCACAGTCCCGGGGGCCGGCGGCACCTGACAGCCGTCGGCCCTCGTGCCAACACCGCCGCCATGGCCGGGCCTCCGCCCATTCTTCCGGCCATGGCGGCGGCCAAAGACCTGGCCCAGGCACCGACCCTGGCCACAACTCCACATCTGCCAAGGGGAGCTGGACTCTCATGGACCGTCGTACATTTCTCGCCGCCGCGGGTACAGGGGCCACCGCCCTGTCCCTCGGAACCGTCGCCACACCCGCCATATCCGCGCCGGCCGTGTCCGCGTCGCGTGCTCGTGTTGTTCATGCCTCTGATACACCGCTGCTGCGTCGCTGGTTCCGCGATACGTATCACTCGATCGAGGCGATGACGACCGACATCGGTCTCGCCGCCGACAAGATCGACCTCGAAGCCCCGGGCGGGCCCGTCCCCTCGCAGAACACCTCACCGACCAACATCGGCTGCGGTCTGTGGTCCACCGTGGCGGCCGCCGGGCTCGGCGTCATCGACCAGGACACCCTGCGCCGCCGGCTCGACCTCACCGTCACGGCCGTCGAGAAGCTCGAACGTCACCACGGCTTCTGGCTCAACTGGTACGACGCCCACGACGGCTCGGTGCTCACCAGTTGGCCGGGCACCGGCGACCCGGTCCGTCCCTTCCTCTCGTCGGTCGACAACGCGTGGCTGGTGACGGGTCTGCTCATCGCCGCGGACGCGGACAGCCGGCTGCGCCCCCGCATCGCGAGGCTCCTCGCCAGCGCCGACTGGTCGTACTTCTACACGCCCTACGACGCCGCGGACCCGGTGGCCGGCCCCGGCCAGCTCCGCGGCGGTTTCTGGACCGACACCGGCGAGCCGACGGCACACCATTACGGGGCGCTCAACACCGAGCCGCGCATGGCCAGCTATCTGGGGATCGCCGACGGCAGCATTCCCTCGGACCACTACTGGCACATGTTCCGCACAATGCTCCCCGAGCACGGTCAGGAGCAGTCGCCCGGCGGGGCGTACGACACCGTCGACGGCGTCCGTCTCTGGCAGGGGCATTACACCTACCGGGGCCGCAAGCTGGTCCCGACCTGGGGCGGCTCGATGTTCGAAGCCCTGATGGTGCCGCTGTTCGTGCCCGAGCCGGAGTGGTCCCCCCGTTCATGGGGCACCACCCACCGCCGCTTCGTCCGCTCCCAGATCGAGCACGGACTGGAGGAGGCGGAGTACGGCTACTGGGGATTCTCCCCCTCCGAGGTGCCCGAAGGTGGTTACCAGGAGTACGGCGTCGACGCGATCGGCATGAACATCGACGGATACGCCTCGAACACCGACCGCACCTATGTCACGCACGGCGAGCCGCTGCCTCCCGCCTCCGCCTACACCAACGGGGTCGTGACCCCGCACGCCTCGTTCCTCGCCCTCCCCTACGCCCGGTCGGAAGCCCTCGCCAACCTCAAGGCGATCGCCGCCGACTTCGGCGCGTACGAGGACGGCTTCGGTTTCCGGGACTCGGTCAATGTGGGGACCGGACACGTCAGCGGCTCCGCTCTCGCTCTGGACCAGGGCATGATCGCCGCCGCTCTCGCCCAGGAACTGCGCCCCGGACTGCTGCAGCGCCCCTTCCGCAGCGGCGGTTTCGCCTCCCGTATCCGCCCGATGCTGGCGAAGGAGCGCTTCAGCATCTGAGTCCCGCCCCGGGCTGCGAGAGATCGACCGGCGCCACAGCCGTAGTGGCGCCGGTCGGAACGGCACCGAGGCCCCCGGCGCCTCAGGCGCCCGCACTGGGCACACAGTCCGGTCGCGGACCACCGATGGCGGACATAGCCTCCCAAATGTGACGCGGACAGCAAGTCGTATCCGGACTCGAACAGCTGGCCGGAGCCTCCTGGCCATGCTGCTGACGTCCGGGTGGCTGCTGATGCCCGCCGTCTCGCCGGACGCGCACGCCGAGGATCCCGCCACCCTTTCGCATCAGGGACAGATCACCGACAAGGTCGACGCACTCGAAGGCCGGCAGCGGGCGGTGACCACATCGCTCGACCGGCTGTACAGCGACGCCCGTATCCATCTCTTCGTCGTCTATGTGCGCGACTTCTCCGGGAGGGCCGGACAGAGCTGGGTCGCCGCGACCGCCGAGCGAAACAGTCTCGGCCGCGACGACATCCTGCTCGCCGTCGCCACTCATGACCGGCAGTACGCGTACTCCGCCGCGGCCGACCCCCCTCTTACGAAGAGCAAGCTCGCGGAGGTGGCGAGAACGGCCGTCGAACCCGCCCTCCGGGAGAACGACTGGGCGGGAGCGGCGATCGGAGCGGCCGACGGCTACCGCGCGGCTGCGGCCGGCACGCCCATTCCCACGCCCGCCGTCTCTCCCGGCCCGGCGGACACGGACGGCGAGGCCGCCTCCAACCGGTCGGGCAGCGCACTCGTCCTGCCTGTCGTCCTGGTGGGCGGAGCTGCGGCTCTCGCCGCGTACGCCTCCATCAAACGCAGGCGCCGTGCCTCGACCCGTACAACACCGAGGGGAGGCCAGGGAGGCTGGGGGGACACGGGGCAGTCGCCGCGCACTCCGCTGCCGGAGCTCGACCGCAGGGCGGGAGAGGCACTCGTCGAGACCGACGACGCCGTGCGCACCAGCGAGGAGGAACTCCACCTCGCCACTTCGCAGTTCGGGGAAAAGGAGGCGCGACCGTTTCAAGATGCCGTGACGTACGCGAAGGGCGAGCTGGCGTCCGCCTTCCGGCTGCGCCAGCAACTGGACGACGCGTTACCCGAGGAAGACGACGACCGACGCCGCGTGCTGGACGAGATCGTCGCCCGGTGTACGGACGCCAACAGCCGACTGGACGCCCGGTCGGCGGACTTCGACCGGCTGCGTGCCAGGCAACGAGACGCCCCGGAGACGCTGACCGCCGCCGAGGCCGCTTTCCGGGGGCTGAGCGGGAGGACCGTCACGGCCGCCGGCACCCTCGCCGCGATGCGGGAGCGGTACGCGGAGTCGGCATCGGCCCCCGTCGACGGTGCTGTGGAACAGGCGGACGACCGGCTGGTGTTCGCGACGACGAACCTGGACGACGCGCGCCGCTCGATCGAGGCGGGCGACAACGGAGCCGCGGCGGTGCATGTGCGTGCGGCGGAGAGCGCCGTCGGGCAGGCGGCGACCCTGGTCGAGACGGTGGAGCGGCGCGCACTCGAACTGGCCGAGGCGGCAGGCAGACTCCCCGGCGCGCTGACCGACTTGGAGACCGATCTGGCGGACACTCGCGACCTGCTCGAAAGCATGGCGGAAGGGACACCCACCGCGGACCTCGAGGGGCGGATCGCGCGTGCCGACGCGGTGATCGCCGACGTGCGGCAGGAACGGGCCGCCGGGCCGCACGACCCGATCGACGCCCTGCGCAGGGTCGAGGAGGCGGACGCGGTGCTGGACGAGGCCCTCGCGGGCGCGCGCGAGCGCGAAGTGGGTGGACGCAGGGCACTGGCGCTTCTCGACCTTGCGTCGCTCGGTGCCCGCTCGGCGGTCGGCGCCGCGGCCGGCTACATCTCGACGCATCGCGGTGGGGTGGGCAGCGAGGCCCGCACCCGGCTGGCGGAGGCACAGCGACGGCTCGACCAGGCCGGGACGCTGACGGAACTGGGCGACGTGCAGGGTGCACTCGCCGAGGCCCAGCACGCGGACGGTCTCGCCAGGCAGGCACAGAACCTCGCCGAGCGCGATGTGCGGTCGTTCGGGAACCGGTTCGGCGCGGGCGGTGTAACAGGGGCAGGAAACGGGCTCGGCGGTGCCGTGCTCGGCGGAATCATCCTCGGCGGCCTGATCGGCGGCGGAGGTGGACTTGGTGGGGGTGGCGGCTTTGGCGGGGGTTTGGGCGGCGGTGACGGGGGCGGTCGTGGTGCTGGTCCTGGCAGTTTCGGGGGCGCCGGCACTGGCGGCCGGATGGGCAGCGGCGGCCGTTTCTGAGGCGATCCCCTTTGTCCCTCGCGCGAAGAAGGAGCAGCTCGATGTCCAGGCGGACCGTTCTCGGCGGTGTCGCCCAGCCGTCGAAGGCCGATGTCGACGAATCGCTGGTCCGGGCGGAGGCCGGGGTGACGGGCAAGTGGGAGTGGGCAGTCCCCTCCGGCCGACGCCTTCTCGTGGGTCGGCCGGGGTGAGTGACTTGGTTTCAGAACATACTGAGGAGCTGTTCGACGGTGGGCTCCGCAGTCGAGTCCCCGTCGGGCAGGGCGAGTTCGAACCAGACCGTCTTGCCGCGTGGGGTGCGGCGCGACCCCCAGGCGGCGCTGAGCAGTCCGACCAGTTGGAGCCCGCGACCACCTTCGTCGGTGTCGCGCGCGCGTCGCCTGCGCGGCTGTACGAGACCGGCGTCCCACACCTCGCAGACCAGCGTGCGGTCACGGAGCAGCCGGAGCCTGATCTCGCCCTCGCCGTAGCGCATGGCGTTGGTGACCAGCTCGCTGACGAGCAGTTCGACGGTGTCCACCAGCGGTTCGAGGCCCCAGGAGTGGAGCTGGGCGCGGGCGACCTCGCGGGCTCGGCCGACGGAGCGCGGCTCACGCGGCAGTTGCCAGTCGCCGACGGCTTCGGCGGGCAGGCCCTGTATTCGGGCCATCAGCAGCGCGATGTCGTCCTCACCGTGCCGGGTGTCGAGCGTGTTGAGTACGTGGTCGCAGACGTCTTCCAGGGGGCGTACGGGGCTGGTGAGCGCTCGGCGGAAAGCCGTCAGCCCTTCGTCGATGGGATGGTCGCGCGACTCGACGAGACCGTCCGTGTAGAGCGCGAGCAGTGCGTCCTCGGGAAGGTCGACCTCGACCTGCTCGAAGGGCTCTCCACCGACACCGAGGGGCATCCCTGGCGGTACGTCGAGGAGCAGCGCCTCCTCACCGGGTTCGACCAGCACCGGAGGGGGATGCCCGGCGTTGGCGAAGGTGCAGCGGCGGGTGACCGGGTCGTAGACGGCGTAGACGCAGGTCGCGAGATACACCTCGGAGAGGTCGGCGTCGCGCGACTTGTGGGCGACGCGGGAGGCCTGCTGGGCGCCGCTCGGAGTGCCGAGGCCACGGGCGATCTCGTCCAGCGCGGAGAGGACCTCGGCGGGCTCCAGGTCCAGCAGTGCCAGGGTACGGACGGCTGTGCGCAGCTCGCCCATGGCGACGGCGGCGCGCAGCCCCCGTCCCATCACGTCGCCGACGACCAACGCCGTCCGGTGTCCCGGCAGTTCTATGACGTCGAACCAGTCGCCGCCTACCTCGGTGGCGGTGTTGCCCGGCAGATAGCGGCAGGCTATGTCCAGCCCGGCGGCCTCCGGGTCGCCGGGCGGGAGCAGACTGCGCTGCAGTATCAGCGCGCGTTCGTGCTCCCTCCGGTAGAGGCGGGCGTTGTCGATACAGACGGCGGCGCGCGCCGCGAGTTCCACGGCCAGGGCGCGGTCCCGTTCGCCGAAGGGCTCGCTGCCCTTGGTCCTGGAGAACTGGGCGAGTCCCACCACGGTGTCGTGCGCGACCATCGGCACGGCGAAGGTGGACTGGATGAGGCTGCCGGGCCCGCCGGGCACGGTCTGGACTCGCCCGGTCCGCAGGGCGTTCGCACAAGGCGAGTTGAAGGGGTACCGGTGGACGGCACCGGCCGACGGAGGCTCGACCGCGCCTTCGCCCGTCAGGTCGGCTCCGAGCAGGGGCGCGTCGGCGACGGCGCTGGCGACGGCGACTCGCCGCAGGGCCGCGCTGCCACCGCCGGAATCGGAGCCGGAGGAGCCACCGCGTCCGGGCGGGGCCTCCTCCCCGGTGAGCAGCCCCTGGTAGAGGTCGACGGACGCGAGGTCGCAGAAGCCGGGGACGGAGACGTCGAGGAGTTCCTTGGCGGTGGTCTCCAGGTCGAGGGAGTTGCCTATCCGGGCGCTCGCCTCGTTGAGGATCGCGAGATTGCGGCGGGCGCTCGCGGCCTCGCGTGCGGCGATCTGACGCCGTGTGACGTCGCTGCCGAGCCCGGCGACCCCGATCGTGCGGCCGGCTCCGCTGAGTACGCGGTAGAGGTTGACCGACCAGTGCCGGCGTTCCTTGCCGCCCGGGGTGACGCCGACGATCTGGATGTCGGTGGCCGATTCGCCGGTTTCCAGGACCCGCTTGAGAGAGGCGTTCAACCGTTCGGCCTCGGGACGGGAGAGATAGTCGTGGACCGTGCGGCCGCGGTGCTCGTCCGCGGAGCCTCCGAAGACCGCGGCGAAGCGCTGGTTGGCCCGCTGGACGGTGAGGTCCGTGCCGAACAGCACGAAGCCGAAGGGAGATTGACCGAAAATCGCCTGCGAAGAGGCGAGATCCGTCTCGATGCGGCGCAGCGCTCGGACGTCCACCACGATGCAGAGCGCGGCCCGTTCGCCGTTCTCCGTCTCACTGGGCATCACATAGACCTCGGCGAGGCCGTGCAGGCCACGTTCGCCGGGCACGCGGAACGGGACGAGCCCCGTCCACTCCTTGCCGTCGAGGATCTCAGCGATCTTGCTGTGCCCTCGCGTACGGAGGTCGGAAGGTACGAACACCTCGACCGGGTCCTTGCCCCTGACCTGGTCCGGAGTGATTCCGAACAGCTCAGCGGCACGCAGACTCCACTGGTCGACCAGCCCGTCGGGCCCGATCGAGAAGGAAGCGACCCTTATGTAGTCATAGATCGAGCCGGGCGGACTGCTCTGCCACACGACGTCGTCCGCCGTTCCAGATATCTCGCTCACGCGACCGTCCCCTCCAGCTCACGCACCGGACCGGCCATCCCCGCAGTATTCAGCACTACGGCCCTGACAGGCACGGCGTTCACGATCACAGCACAGTCTCGTTCTTTTTGAGCCGAGACCCTCGTGATCGTTGTCCCTCAACACTCCTAACCAGGGAGGGGCAGCTCGAACCACACCGTCTTACCCGTCTTCCCCCGGCGTGTACCCCAGCGCCGTGCCGAGCAAGCGACGAGCTGGAGCCCGCGGCCGCCTTCGTCGTCGGGGCCGGCGGACCGTGCGGTCGGCGGATCGGGGAGCGGATCGGACACCTCCACCAGCAGTGCGGCACCGGTGAGGTCCGCGGGGCCCAAGGGGACGACAGCCAGCCTGACACCGATCGGCCCCTGTGTGTACTGCAGGGAATTGGTGGCCAGCTCACTGACCAGCAGGACAGCCGTATCGCGAACGGAGTGGTCCAGCAGCCAGGCGCCGAGGGCATCGCGTACCGCGTGGCGTGCGGTGCGTACGGCATCCGGCTCGGCAGGGAAGGTCCACTCGGCGTAGGTGCTCTCCGCCTCGATCAAGCCGACCACTTCCCCAGACTGACAGCGGACCCGTGCCCCTTACAGGAGGGCTTGTCAGCACATACCCGGAAACAAAGACGATCTATCTTGACGGGAGGTCATGTCAGCTCGCCCGACGCCCTGAGGTCGTCGAAGAGAAGCTGGTCCACGGGAGCCACCCGGCTCCGGTCGCCGTAGGAAAGCCAGCCGATCTCCTCGATCTCGTTCGTGGCGGCCGGCGTGCCCCGGTAGTCGCCGGAGTAGCAGCTCATCCGGACGAGGACACCGTCGGGCTGGCCATGGGCCTGGGCCTCGTACGTACCCAGATGGGTCACCGTGGCCGGAAGAACGGCCACGGCCAGTTCCTCCTCGACCTCACGTACCAGGGTCTCCAGATCGGTCTCCGCGCCTTCGCGCTTACCCCCGGGGATGTAGAAGACATCCTTCCCGCGGGAACGCGCACAGAGGATCCTGCCCTGCTCCACCCGGACCCACGCGACCGTGTCGATCAAGACCGTTGCAGCTCCGCCGTCACTCATGCGCCGGATCGTAACGCGCTCGTCCGTGCGTACTCGACGAGGGGGCGCGATCCGCGGTCCGCGAGGTCAGCGGCTGGTCTGCTGCAGGCGCTCGACCCAGTAGAGCTGCTTGGCGCCCTTGATGCCGAGGCTGTCGGCGGTCTTCTGCGCCTCGTCCTTCGTGGCGTACCTGCCCACGCGATACCGGTTTCCGTTGTCGTCCTGGCGTATGACCAGCCAGGGCAGCACAGCCCCGCCGTCGCTCATCGCGCCCCTCCCACCAACGGTCCACACCACTCGGACGATCTGTTGGAAACCCCGATCCGCATATGCCCGAGCCTACGCCTGACCTTCACTCAGCGGATGCGCGTTTACACAAAGAGGTACACATCTGGCCAAGAAGATTCGCAGCCCCAGGGCGCACCCGCATAGGTCCCCGTCATCTCCCCGCTTACGACGTCCTGTTGAGGCAGCAGGCACCCGTCGCGGACCTACGGGGCGGTCTGTTCGGCCGGCCGGTTGTCAGGGGACCGTCATCTGACCGGAAGGTGATAGGCGACGCGATACCGGTCCGCCGGGACGACCACGTCCGCCGTTTCGACCGCGCGGCCGGACGCGTAGTACGTCCGCTCCAGGACCATCACCACATGGCCGGGTACACCGCCGAGCAACAGGAGCTCCTCCGCCAGCCCCGGGCGCGCGCCGATCTCCTCCACCACGTTGTCCACCACGACCCCGATGGCCGCCATCCGCTCCACGACCCCGCATCCCCCGAGCGGCCCCTCCTCGGGAAGCATCACCGGCGTGCGTCCTGTGACCTCCAGGGGCTCCCACGAGGTGGAGAGCATCATCGGCTCCCCCGCGTCCCTGAAGACGTAACGCGTACGCATCGCGGGGTCGCCCGGTTGTATGCCGAGTCGCGTCGCGATGTCCGGGGCCACCTCGTCGCGTTCGCTGCTCGACTCCCAGGTGCCGCGCATCCCTTCCTCGGCCTGCTCCTGCCGGAAGGGGTTGGCGCCCGACGGCGGCCGGTAGCCGGAGCGGGCGATACGGCGCGGGACGGGCCTCTCACGGACGTAGGTGCCCGACCCGGAACGGCCCTCGACGAGCCCTTCCGCCATCAGCACCTTGCGGGCTTCGAGGGCGACCGTGTCCGAGACCCCGTACTCCTCGCGGATCCGGGCCTGGGAAGGCAGTCGGGTGTGCGGCGGCAGAGCACCATCGACGATCTTCCGCCGAAGATCACTCGCGACGCGCAGATAGGCCGGCTGCTCACCGAAAGCCACAGGGCCACTCCCAACAAGTTGACAGACAGCAACACCCTGGCAACCGTTGGTTGTTGCCCGCAAGCATAGGCCAGGCTTTAACATGAAGTGACTAGATGGGTTATCAGCAGGGGCTTTGCCGCGTACGGCTTCCCCGGGGCCTGTCATGCTGGTCGTATGACGACGTACCTCTGCCCGGTCGACGGGGTCCGCGCCGCCGTCGACTCGGCCCCCTGGTGCTGCCCCGAGTGCGGCAGCCCTTGGGACCTGGAGTTCACCGCGGCGCCCGTGCCCCTCAAGTCCCTGGGGCAGCGCGTGAACTCACTGTGGCGGTACGAGGAGGCGCTGCCGCTCCCGACAAAGGCCGTGTCGCTCGGCGAGGGCCGTACGCCGCTGGTGCCGATGACGCCCACCGTCTGCGCGAAGCTCGACTTCCTGATGCCGACCCTCTCCTTCAAGGACCGGGGCGCCGTCATGCTGGCCGAACTGGCCCTGCGGCTGGGACCGGAGCGCGTCCACCGTGTCGTCGCCGACAGCAGCGGCAACGCGGGGACGGCCGTCGCCGCGTACTGCGCCCGGGCCGGGCTGAGTTGCACCGTGTACGTCCCGGAGTCCACGTCGCCCAAGAAGACCGAGCAGATCCGAGCCCACGGCGCGCGCCTCAAACGCGTCCAGGGCGACCGTGAGGCGACCGCGCGAGCCGCCCGCGCCGCGGCCGACGAGGAGGGCACGTTCTACGCGAGCCATGTGTACAACCCGTACTTCCTGCACGGCACGAAGACCTACGTCTACGAGCTCTGGGAGGACCTCGGCGGCAGCCTCCCCGAGGCGATCGCCGTTCCCGTCGGCAACGGCACTCTGCTGCTCGGCGCCTCGCTGGCGATCAACGAACTCCACGCGCACGGACTCATCGCGGACCGACCCCAGTTGATCGCGGTCCAGGCCGAGGCCGTCTCACCGCTGGCCGCCGCCTTCCACGCGGGGGAAGACGACCTCGGCACCGAATTCCTCGCGACACTCAAGCCCCCGGCTCCCACTCTCGCCGAGGGCATCGCCATCCCGCGGCCACCACGCGCCCGCCAGATCCTGCGAGCGGTACGCGAGTCGGGCGGGACCTTCCTCACCGTGACCGAGGACCGGATTCGCGTGGCGCAAATGGAGTTGGCATCGCGCGGCCTCTTCGTCGAGTCAACCGGTGTCGCCTGCTGGGCGGCCGTCGGGGAGTGGACGGATCGCACCGTGGCCGTCCCCCTCTGCGGCGCGGGCGCCAAGACGGGTCTCGCCATCTGACGACGCCCCGTCAGTCCACCCAGTACGTGTCGTGCTTGATGAAGAACGCCGTGCGCTCCTCGTCCGTCATCTGCCCGATCGTGGAGACCTTCTCGAAGTACTCCTCGCGCGGAGCGCCGGGCGCGAAGAGGATGAGCGTGGAGGCGGGCTCGTCCGAGTCGTTCCGGAAGCCGTGCAGTCCACCCGGCGGCACGTACAGGAAATCGCCCTTCTCCGCGTCGATCCAGCGCTCACCGTCGTGCAGCCGGACCGTGCCCTCCAGGATGTAGAAGGACTCCGAGATCGTCTTGTGGAAGTGGGTGCTCGGCCCGCCGCCCCTGGGCACCATGTCCATCCGGTAGAGCCCGAACTCACCGCCGGTCGACACGCTGGACGCCACGAAGTGCGTCTCGGTGCCCGACGGGGACCGCACGTCGGCGGGGGTACTCGCGGGCCGGAACACCGCGTTGACCTCGCCCTTGTCCCCGTGGTGGCGGGGTTCCGGGTACGACATGTTCTGCACTCCCTCGGCACGACGTACGAGGCGTGGCCGGCCGGTCACGCCAACGCCATCATGCCCACCACGGATTTCCCTGCCCCGGGGACCCCGCCGAAGTCCCCGTCGTTCACACAGGGTAACCACGCGCGGGATCCGTCCCCGTCTCTCCCTCAAGCGCCCTGTGTGAACTCCAAGCCGATCTGCCGCGCGATCGCGAAGTAGTCCTCCAGGTGCCAGGTCCGCACGATCCGGCCGTCGAGCACCCGGTGGAAGTCCGCCGCCCGGAACTCGACCTCTCGGCCGGTGCCTTCCACGCCGAGCAGGTGCCCGGTGTGCTTCGCGCGGGTGACCGCCATCACCGCGACCATGTCCCCGTTCACCACGATGTTCTCGATCTCGACGGTCAGGTCGCCGAGGGCCCCGTGAAGGTGACTGATGGTCGCCTTCCATCCCTCCGGGCCGTTCCCGGTACGCAGGGGCGGGACGGCCTCCCAGTCGGGGGCGAGGGCGTCGTCGACCAGCGCCGTGTCACCGGTGACGAGGGCTTCGTAGGAGCGCCGGACCGCGATCTCGTTGTCAGTAGTCATGGATCTCACGGTAGGGACGCACACCCACAGTGATCAAAGACCTGTTCTGGAACACGTCATACGATTCAGGTATGACGGATCTCCATCTCCGGCTGGTTCGCTACTTCGTCGCCGTCGCGTCTCACCTGCACTTCGGCCGCGCCGCCGCCGAGCTGCATATCGCGCAGCCGTCCCTGAGCCGGCAGATCGGTCAGCTCGAGGCCCAGGTGGGTGCGCGGCTTCTCGACCGTACGAGGCAGGGCACCCGGCTCACCGAAGCGGGAGAGGCTTTCCTCCCCCACGCACGCGATCTGCTGCGCCTGTCCGAGCAGGCCGCGGCCACCGCCCGGGCCGCCGCGCGACCCACCCGTATCACCGTCGGCTACACCACCGGCCTGATCATTACCCCGGCGGTCCAGCACCTGCGGCGCAAGCACCCCGACGCCGACGTTCGCACGCTGCACCTGGAGTGGAACGAGCCGCGCGAGGCCCTGCTCGACCGCCGCGTCGACGCGGCGGTCACCCGGCTGCCGCTGCGAAGCGACGACCTGTACGTGACGGTCCTCCACGACGAGCCCAAGATGCTGCTCGTCCCGGTCGGACACCGGCTGGCGGGCAAGGAGTCGGTCACCCTCGACGACATCGAGGGCGAGCCCATCCCGCGCTTTCCGGATCGGGAGTACGACGCGTACTGGCGCATCGATCCACGGCCCGGAGGCCGTCCCGCGCCCGACGGACCGGCGGTCGAGTCGATCGAGGACAAGCTCGAACACATCGCCGCCGGACAGGCCGTGGCCATCGTCCCGGCAACCCTGCACGCGGCCGGCGTCCGCCCCGACCTCACCACGATCCCGCTGCACGGCGTCGAAGCGGGCCACGTGGTCGTGGCGACCCGCTCCGCGGACCGCGGCCGACTGGTGGCAGCGTTCCGCGCGTCGGCCCGCGAGTGCCTGCGGGGTTAGGGGCAGGGCCGCGAACCAAGGCCGCACCGGCCCCCGAGCATCCCGATCCGACTCATCCAGGCTCGCCAAGCCTCTCGATACGTGCCACCAGCCGGTGCGCCCGCGCCATGAACTCCCGCGCCATGCCGGCTTGGCCCGATCCGAACCCACCGTTCCGTCGCTGCCAGTGCCGCCTTTTTCCGCGCGGCCGTTCCCTCTGACCTCGGAATTGGACCCCCACGTCCACCGACGACCCTTCCGCTCCTTCAGGCCGAGCCTTCCGGATTGCGGCTTGATCATCGGCTCACCGGAGGCTCCGACTTTTCGGGGCGTGGACTGTGTCTCGGAGTCATCGCGCTGCCGTCGGAGTGAGCGGAGACGACTTGTCCGAAACCGTTGGTTTCGCCCGCTACACGATCGGCTGCGTCTGGGTGCAGTTCTTCCACTCCACCCACGGCCTGGCCCCACCGTTCTTCGGGCCTGTGGCGTACGTCGGGTCGCCGGTGATGGTCTGGTTCTTCTCCTCGTGCGTGATGTCGATGCCGAACAGCTTGAACCCCATCGTCACCTGGCCGGCCGCGACGCCGAAGCCGATGCCGAGTGAGGCGTTCCACCAGTCGGTGTTGGCGTTGTAGTCCAGGCGGGACAGTTTGGCCTTGTCGTGGAGCAGGCGCTCCAGCGGTCCCGCGTCGCTGCCGGGTGCCTCCGCCGCCTCCGACGGGGTGGGCAGGGCGTCGCTTGCGGGGAAGTCGCCGCGGCCGCGCAGCCAGTCCTCGACGAGTTTGCTGTCGCCGTCGTTGTCGAGGACCAGTTCGGCGGACTCGGTGTGGATCTTGGATTCGATGGTGCCGCCACCGCCGCCGACGTCGATGGTGACCGGTGTGCCGGGGACGTTGGCGCCTGCCCCGGCCTGGACGCCGGCGCCCGCGCCGTTCTCCTGGCTGGTGGTGATCACCAGCTTCTCGGGCCGGTGCTCCTTGCCGTCCTTCTCCTCCTGGTCGTAGGTCGCGGCGTCGTAGGTGACGGCGACCTGCTGCATGCGAGTGGCCTTGCCCTGGGCGAGTTCGCCGCCCTTGGCGTCGACGCTGAAGGTATAGACGAAGGTGATCTTCCCGGCGTCCGGGCCGGTGTTGGCACGCATGACCACGACGTCCTCGGTCATGGTGCCGGTCCCGAACTCACCGGATATGTTGCCGAGATCGGTCGGCTTGCCGTCCTTGTCCTTCCCGCCCTTGCCCTTCGTGAAGGACTTGCCGAAGCTGACGCTGCCCGCCGCCTCGGTGCTGGTCTTGGTGATGTCGACGTCCGGCGCCCGCTCCGGCGGCAGGTCGGGCTTCTTGGAGGCCGCGTCCTGCTGGCAAGCCCCCATCGCCGCACCGGGGTTGTAGCCGCTCTGGTAGCGGCACCCGTCGTTCTGCTTGAGGTACCCGGCGAACTTCCTGGCGTCCTCCAGGTTGAGCTCCAGGTCCTTCTGCGGGTCGCCGGTCTTGTTGCCGTTGAACAGCCACTGGCCGCCGCTGCCGCTGCCCTTCATGTAACTGCCGCTCAGCGACGCGCTGCCACCCCAGTCCTTCAGACCGGGGATACCGGCGGAGATGCTTGCCGTCGCCCCGATGCCGCCCTCGCCAACGCGCTCCAGGGTGACCGTGCCGTCCGACCACTGCTGAAGCTTGACCTGCTCGGAGCCGCTGATCTTGATGAAGGCGATCTGGACGACGACCGTGTCCTTCGTCTGCTCCTGGGAGAGCAGGCACTTCGCGGGCTGGAACGGGTCGCCCGGAGGGCCCTCGGGTGTGCCGTTGCCCCCGCCGCTACCTCCGCCGTCGTCGCCCCCGCCTCCCTCTCCGGAGTCACAGCCCTCACCGCCATCACCCGCGTTGACGATCCGGCACACCGCGTCCTGAAGACCCACGGCCGTGTCCTCGGGAACGGTCAGCGCCACGATCCCCGCGACGACCGCGGCGACGACG
Source organism: Streptomyces camponoticapitis (assembly GCF_014646115.1). Classification (GTDB taxonomy): domain Bacteria; phylum Actinomycetota; class Actinomycetes; order Streptomycetales; family Streptomycetaceae; genus Streptomyces; species Streptomyces camponoticapitis. The sequence continues at coordinate 40,666 of NZ_BMMV01000020.1, forward strand.
CCGATCATCGCCACGTACTCGACACCGCCCTGACCCCTGTCACGCCGGCGCCGCGACCTCGGTACGCATTCCGTGCCGTTCATCCGGACTCCTCGCCCAAGCCGTCACCCGTTTCCCCGAGCGAAAGGGAGACTAGGGACGAGACCGGGCCCAGCCGCAGGGCCTCAGGACCCAGTCACGGGCCCACCGGAGGCAATCACTCAACTTCGGGCGGCCCACCGGCCTGATACGGGCTCGATCGCCGTGATCACCGGCCCGATCGGGCACCCCGGCCACGAACCGGCGCGGGAAATGACCGGAGGCCCGACTCGGGAGAGTCGGGCCTCTTCAGACCTGCGCGCGTGCCAGATCAGTGATGTGGTGGCGCTCACCAGCTAGACGTTGAAGCGGAACTCCACCACGTCGCCGTCCTGCATCACGTAGTCCTTGCCCTCCATGCGGGCCTTGCCCTTGGCGCGGGATTCCGCGACCGAGCCCGCGTCCACCAGGTCGGCGAAGGAGATGATCTCCGCCTTGATGAAGCCCTTCTGGAAGTCGGTGTGGATCACGCCCGCCGCCTCGGGAGCCGTCGCGCCCTTCTTGATCGTCCAGGCGCGGGTCTCCTTCGGGCCCGCCGTCAGGTACGTCTGGAGGCCCAGGGTCGCGAAGCCGACGCGGCCCAGGGTCGCGAGGCCCGGTTCCTCCTGGCCCATGGACTGGAGCAGTTCGAGGGCCTCGTCGTCGTCCAGTTCGATCAGTTCGGACTCGATCTTGGCGTTCAGGAAGATCGCCTCGGCCGGGGCGACGAGGGCGCGCTGTTCGTTCTTGAAGTCCTCGTCGACCAGTTCGTCCTCGTCGACGTTGAAGACGTACAGGAAGGGCTTGGTGGTGAGCAGGTGCAGCTCGTGCAGGAGCCGGCCCTTCTCCGTGCCCGCCGAGATGCCCGCGGCGAAGAGCGTCGTGCCGGCTTCGAGGATCTTCTGGGCCTCCTCGACCGCCGCGAGGACGGCGACCTTCTCCTTCTGGAGGCGGGACTCCTTCGTCAGCCTCGGGACGGCCTTCTCGACCGACTGGAGGTCGGCGAGGATCAGCTCGGTGTTGATCGTCTCGATGTCGTCCTTCGGCGAGACCTTGCCGTCGACGTGCACGACGTTCTCGTCCTTGAAGGCCCTGATGACCTGGCAGATCGCGTCGGACTCACGGATGTTCGCGAGGAACTTGTTGCCCAGGCCCTCGCCCTCCGACGCGCCGCGCACGATGCCCGCGATGTCGACGAAGTCGACCGTCGCGGGGAGGATCTTCTGCGAGTCGAAGATCTTGGCGAGGACGGCCAGGCGCGGGTCGGGGACACCGACGACGCCGACGTTGGGCTCGATCGTGGCGAACGGGTAGTTGGCCGCCAGCACGTCGTTCTTGGTCAGGGCGTTGAACAGGGTCGACTTGCCGACATTCGGCAGGCCGACGATTCCGATCGTGAGCGACACGTTGGCGACTTCCTGAAGTGAGGACTGGCTGGGCCGGTACGGCCGGGGTGGCCGCCCGGATGGGGGCCGATCCCCCAGTTTACGGGCGGGCCGTCCCGGCGGCGGACGCAGCCGGGGCGGCGGTCCGTACGGCAGATGGCGGCACCCGCCGGCGCGACACGCCCAGCCTCCGTCGAACGCAACGCCAAGGTCGCCCAAAGGGCGTGTCCATCGCCTGAATCCCACACGTGCGCGACCTAGGTTGTTCCGGTGGAGCAGCACAGGACACGTCCCCCCCAGCGCCGGCCGCGGCCGCCGCAGAGCCCTCTCCGTCCGCGAGGCGCCGGCGCCGAGGCCGGCGCCGTCTACCGGGTTCCCGCGCCGACCACGCGCCGGGTGCCGCCTGTCATGCTCACCCTGCGCAGACTCCCGAATCCGCGGCTGACCGGGCTGGGCGCCGGCCTCTTCGCCGCCGCCACGATGTTCGTGATCGGATGCCTGGACGAGTTGCTGTTCGACGGTGAGCCCCTGGTGTACGGGGTGCTGTTCCTGCCGGTCAGTGCCTTGACCGCGCTCTGGGTGCGGACCGCCGATCTGGTGACCGCCCCGATCAGCGTGCCGATCGCCTTCGCCTTCGGCACTCTCCCGATCTCCGGCGGGACGAGCGGTTTCGGCGGGCAGACGATGGCCGTCGTCACCGCGCTCGCCGTGCAGGCGGGCTGGCTGTACGGCGGCACGCTCGTCGCCGGACTCATCGCCTCCGTGAGGAAGGTGCGTCAGATGGGCCGCCGACAGCGCGCACGCGACCTGGCGACGCGCGGCGGCGCCCCCGGGACTCGGACAGGAGTGAAGGCGGGCACCGCCGTCGCCCGCCGCGGCTGATCAGCCGCCCGCCTACTGCTCCGCGGCCGTCATCGCGGCTCCCACGATGCCCGCGTTGTTCTGAAGCTGCGCCGGAACGATCTCCGCCTTGATGCCCTCGATGAGCGGGATGAACCGTTCCGACTTGCGGCTGACCCCGCCGCCGATGATGAACAGTTCCGGCGAGAACAGCATCTCCAGATGCGCCAGATACTTCTGCACCCGGTGCGCCCAGTGGTGCCAGCTGAGGTCGTGGTCCTCCTTGGCCTTCGTCGACGCGTGCTTCTCCGCGTCGTGGCCGTTCAGCTCCAGATGACCCAGCTCGGTGTTCGGGACGAGCTTGCCGTCGATGAAGAGCGCGCTGCCGATCCCCGTACCGAAGGTCAGCAGGAAGACTGTGCCCTGGCGGCCCTTGCCCGCGCCGAAGGTCATCTCCGCCACCCCCGCCGCGTCCCCGTCGTTGAGGACCGTGACGGGCAGGTTCAGTCGGTCGCCGAGCAGACTGCCGGCGTCCGTGTCGATCCAGCGCTTGTCGACATTCGCCGCTGTACGGATCACCGAGCCTGTCACCACCCCAGGGAAGGTGACGCCGACAGGGCCGGACCAGTTGAAGTGCTGGACCACCTCGACGACGCGGTCGGCCACCTCGTCGGGCGTGGCCGGCTGGGGTGTGAGCACTTTGTGGCGCGGCTCCGCCAGATCGCCGCGCTCCAGGTCCACGGGCGCGCCCTTGATGCCAGAGCCGCCGATGTCCACTCCGAAGACGTTCATGGACGCAACGTTACGGGGAGATGACCTGGCCTCTCTACTTCTCGGCCAGGCCGGCGGCTTCGGCGCGCAGGTCGCGGCGGAGTTCCTTCGGGAGTGAGAAGACGATCGACTCCTCGGCGGCCTTGACGATCTCGACGTCCTCGAAGCCGTACTTGGTGAGCCATTCCAGGACACCCTCGACCAGGATCTCGGGGACGGACGCGCCCGAGGTGACCCCGACCGTGCTGACGCCCTCCAGCCAGGCCTCGTCGATCTCGTCGGCCGAGTCCACCAGATGCGCGTCGCGCGAGCCCGCGCCGAGGGCGACCTCGACGAGCCGTACGGAGTTGGAGGAGTTCTTCGAGCCGACGACGATGACCAGATCCGCGTCGGCGCCCATCTGCTTGACGGCGATCTGCCGGTTCTGCGTCGCGTAGCAGATGTCGTCGCTCGGCGGCGAGATGAGCAGCGGGAACTTCTCCTTGAGCTTGTCGACCGTCTCCATCGTCTCGTCCACGGAGAGCGTCGTCTGCGAGAGCCAGACGACCTTGGACTCGTCGCGCACCGCGACGTTCGCGACGTCGCCGGGTCCGTCGACCAGCGTGATGTGGTCGGGGGCCTCGCCGGAGGTGCCGATGACCTCTTCATGGCCGTCGTGGCCGATGAGCAGGATGTCGTAGTCCTCGTTGGCGAAGCGGACGGCTTCCTTGTGGACCTTGGTGACCAGGGGGCAGGTCGCGTCGATGGTCGCGAGCTTGCGCTCGGCCGCCTCGTCGTGGACGACGGGGGCCACGCCGTGCGCGGAGAACATGACGATCGATCCCTCGGGGACCTCCGCCGTCTCCTCGACGAAAATCGCGCCCTTCCTCTGAAGGGTCTGCACGACATACTTGTTGTGGACGATTTCGTGGCGGACATAGATCGGCGCCCCGTACTGCTCCAGAGCTTTCTCCACGGCGATCACGGCACGGTCGACGCCGGCGCAGTAACCACGGGGCGCGGCGAGCAGGACGCGTTTGCCGGCGCGGCGCGCGGCGTCTCCACTCGGGGTGGCGGCGGGCGACGGGCTGGGCGTAGCAGTCATGCCCACCATCGTAAGGCCGTCCAGAAGAGGCGGAAGATCACCTGCCGGGCCGAGACTGGGCCTACGTGATCGACGGAGGGACGCGATGGCCGACAGCGGTGCGGGGGATGCGGGCGGTACGGGCGTTCCGGACGGTCCGGACGGTTCGGACCCGCGTACGGGCGACGGCGTCGGCGGCTTCGACCTGGACCCGGGACCGGACCTGAGTTCGGACGCGCCCCCGGGCGTGCATGTGGGTGGGCACATGGGCGGCCACGGTGGCAGGGGTACGGGCGGGCGCAAGGGGACGGGCGGTGGCGAAGGCCCGGCGGAAGGCTCCGGCGAGGACGGCGGGCTGCGACGGACTCTCGGATTCCGCGATCTCGTCGTCTACGGACTCCTGTTCATCGCGCCCATGGCGCCCGTCGGGGTCTACGGCACGCTCGACGCCAAGTCGCACGGGGCCGTGGCACTGGTCTACGTCTGCGCCACCGTCGCGATGGCGTTCACGGCCTTCAGTTACGCGCAGATGGTCCGGGTCGCTCCGCAGGCCGGCTCGGTTTTCGCGTACGCGCGCAAGGGGCTCGGCGAGGGGCCCGGGTTCATCGCCGGGTGGATGGCGATGCTCGACTATCTGCTGATCCCGGCCGTCGCCTACCTCTTCGCGGGGATCGCGATGGAGGCGCTGGTGCCCTCCGTCGACCGGTGGATCTGGACCGGGATCGCCGTCGTGATCACCACGCTGCTCAATCTCCGGGGTGTACGGGCCGCCGCGCGTGTCGGCTTCTTCGTGCTCGCCATGGAGATCGTGGTGCTGATGGTGTTCGTGGTGTCGGCGATCGTGGTGCTCGTCCGGGACGGGGCGACGCGCGGCTGGCTGACTCCCTTCACGGGGGACATGAGCTTCTCCATGACGGCGGTCCTCGGGGCGGTGTCGGTCGCCGTGCTGTCGTATCTGGGCTTCGACGCGATCGCCTCGTTCGCCGAGGAGGTGACGGGCGGGTCGCGGAAGGTGGCGCGGGCGGTGCTGTTCTGTCTGGTGCTCGCCGGGGTCCTGTTCATCGCGCAGACGTATCTCGTGGCCCTCCTCGAACCGCTCAGTTCGGCGGAGCTGGCCGCAGACCTGGTCAGGCAGGGGTCGGCCTTCTACGACGCCGTGGACGCCTCCGTAGGAACGTGGCTGCACGACCTGGTCGCGGTGAGCAAGGCGATCGGCGCCGCGTTCGCCGCGCTGGCGGGCCAGGCCGCCGCCGGGCGGCTGCTCTTCGCGATGGGCCGCGAACGGCGACTGCCGCGGCTGCTGTCCCGTACGGACGCGGGGACGCCCCGCGTGGCGCTGCTGCTCGCGGCGGTCGTGACCCTCATCGCCGCCGTGTGGGCGGCGAGGGCCGACGACGGGCTCGACCATCTGGTGTCGGTGGTCGACGTCGGGGCGCTGACGGCGTTCATCCTGCTGCACGCGTCGGTGGTCGGGTGGTTCGCGGTACGGCGCATGGAGGGCCGACCGCGGGTCCTGGCCCATGTGGTGCTGCCGGTGGTCGGCGCGGCCGTGCTGGTCGCGGTGATCGTGGAGGCTGCGGGGACGGCGCAGGTGGTGGGCGCGATCTGGCTGGCGGTCGGACTGGTGGTGCTCGCGATCCAGTGGCGGAACGGCAGGGTCGCGCCGAAGGATCCGTCGGTTCCGTAGGGTCCCCCGGTTCCGTAGGGTCCGGCCGCCCGTCGCGTGGGCCGCGTTGTCCGAGGCGGCCGATACGCTCGACGGCATGGCTCTCAACACGTCCGCGGACGCCCCGCTGCCCGTCGGGGAGGTGTCGCGCCTCATCGGCGGCTGGATCGACCGGCTCGGCGCCATCTGGGTCGAGGGACAGATCACGCAGCTGTCGCGCAGGCCCGGTGCCGGGGTCGTGTTCCTGACGTTGCGCGACCCGTCGTACGACATCTCGGTGAGCGTCACGTGTTATCGGCAGGTCTTCGACGCGATCGCCGACGTCGTCTCCGAGGGCGCGCGGGTCGTGGTGCACGCGAAGCCGGAGTGGTACGCGCCGAGGGGGCAGCTGTCGCTGCGGGCCACGGAGATAAAGCCGGTCGGCATCGGCGAACTGCTCGTCAGGCTGGAGCAGTTGAAGAAGTCCCTGGGCGCGGAGGGGCTCTTCGCCGCCGATCGCAAGCGCCCGCTGCCCTTTCTGCCCCAGCTGATCGGCCTCGTCTGCGGGCGGGCGTCGGCGGCCGAGCGGGATGTCCTGGAGAACGCGCGGCGGCGCTGGCCCGCCGTCCGCTTCGAGGTGCGCAACACCGCCGTGCAGGGCGTCAACGCGGTGAGTCAGGTCGTCCAGGCGGTCAAGGAGCTGGACGACCTGCCCGAGGTCGACGTGATCGTCGTGGCGAGGGGCGGAGGCAGCGTGGAGGATCTGCTGCCGTTCTCGGACGAGCAGTTGGTACGGGCGGTGGCCGCGTGCCGTACGCCCGTCGTGTCGGCGATCGGCCATGAGCCCGACTCACCGCTGCTGGACCTCGTCGCCGACGTACGGGCGTCGACGCCCACGGACGCGGCGAAGAAGGTCGTGCCGGACGTCGGCGAGGAGCTGGACCGTGTGCAGGCGCTGCGCGACCGGGCGCTGCGGACGGTGCAGGGGCTGCTCGACCGGGAGGAGCGCGGGCTCGCGCACGCGCTGGCCCGGCCGGTGATGGAGCGGCCGCACCGGATGGTGGACGAGCGCGGGAGCGAGATCGAAGCACTGGCCGACCGCAGCCGGCGGGTGCTGCGGCATCTGCTGGACCGCGCGGACTCGGAGCTGTCGCACACCCGCGCGCGCGTGGTCTCGCTGTCGCCGGCGGCGACGCTGGAGCGGGGATACGCGGTGCTCCAGCGGCCGGACGGGGCAGTCGTCCGCTCGCCCTCGGAGGTCTCGGCGGACCAGGAGCTGCGGGCGAGGGTGGCGGAGGGCGAGTTCACGGTGCGGGTCACCGAATGAGCCGCGGGCACCCGGCGGGGGCCGGGGACGGCCGGTCCTCGTGCACGCGTTTCTTCACGTATGTCGTTGTCGTAGACCGCACATAGGGTGGATCACATGGCCAAGAAGGACAGCGGGACAGCAGCGGCCGCCGAGGGCGCGGACGCGCTCGGCTACGAGCAGGCACGGGACGAGCTGATCGACGTCGTACGGCGTCTGGAGACCGGCGGTACGACCCTGGAGGAGTCGCTGGCCCTGTGGGAGCGGGGCGAGGAACTGGCCAAGGTCTGCCGCCGCTGGCTGGACGGCGCGCGCGCCCGCCTGGACGCCTCACTGTCGGACCCGGCTCCGACCGCGGCCCCCGGACGCGAGCCGGACGCCTGATCGGCAGAAGTCGTCGAAGGGGGCCGGGGAAGCGCGGGACGCTCAGAACCAGCTCAGGACCGGCTCAGGACTCGCTGCCCGGCTCCAGCGCCTGCGCCATCTCGACCAGCCGCTCGTGCGGCGCCGTGCCCGTCACGACCGTCGTCGCCCCGTCCCCGGTGCGCACCAGGGCGTCGTACTTGGGGCCCTCCCACCGCTGCCACGTCTCACCGTCCACCCGCGCGGTCTTACCGGTGTCCTCGGCGTCGTGCGTGACCTTGGCGATGTACTCGTCCGCCGGCTCCGTCGACTGCTCCACAGCCACGTACTCACGGTCGGGATCCTGGAAACCGAGGTGCCAGGAGTTCCCGTCCTGTCGCGCGTACGACACGGACGTCGGCTTCCATGTCCCGGGAAGGCCCTCCGGGGCCATCACCGGGTAGGGTGCCGCGCGCTGCGCCGTCGTCAGCTCGACCCGGTAGTCGACCGCTTTGAGCGGGTCGGCGTCCTCGTCGTGCGGGTTGGCGATGTAAATGACCCCGGCGACGGCGACGATGACGCCCATCGACAGGAACATGTCCCGTACCGTCTGTTTGCCTCGCATACCTGCCACCTCCCCATAGTCGCATCAAGGGTTCACGCTCATACGTGGGCCCCTCTGCTCATTTTGTCGACCTACCGATAGAGTCGCAGCACCCTCATTCCGGCCGTCACCGTGCAGAAAGGTGCGTTCCGATGACCGAGCACCAACTCCCGCCCCCGCTGGAGGTCTCTCCGGAGGCCCCCGACCGCAACCTCGCCCTCGAACTCGTACGGGTCACCGAGGCCGCCGCCATGGCGGCCGGCCGCTGGGTGGGCCGGGGCGACAAGATCGGCGCGGACGGCGCGGCCGTGAACGCCATGCGCACCCTCGTCTCGACCGTCTCGATGAACGGCGTCGTCGTCATCGGCGAGGGCGAGAAGGACGAAGCCCCGATGCTGTTCAACGGCGAGCGGGTCGGCGACGGCACCGGTGCCGAGGTCGACATCGCCGTGGACCCGATCGACGGCACCACGCTCAACGCCAAGGGCATGCCCAACGCCATCGCCGTACTCGCGGCGGCCGACCGCGGCACGATGTTCGACCCGTCGGCCGTCTTCTACATGGACAAGCTGGTGACCGGGCCCGAGGCCGCCGACTTCGTCGACATCAACGCACCCGTCTCGGTCAACATCCGACGCGTCGCCAGGGCCAAGAACTCGGCTCCCGAGGACGTCACGGTGGTCATCCTCGACCGCCCCCGCCACGACGGCATCGTCAAGGAGATCCGCGAGACGGGGGCGCGGATCAAGTTCATCTCGGACGGCGACGTGGCCGGCTCGGTCATGGCCGTACGCGAAGGAACGGGCGTCGATCTGCTGATGGGCATCGGCGGCACGCCCGAGGGCATCATCTCGGCGTGCGCGATCAAGTGCCTGGGCGGCACCATCCAGGGCAAGCTCTGGCCGAAGGACGCCGCCGAGCGGCAGCGGGCGCTGGACGCCGGGCACGATCTGGACCGGGTGCTGTCGACGGACGACCTGGTCGGCGGCGACAACGTGTTCTTCGTCGCGACGGGCATCACGGACGGCGAGTTGCTGCGCGGGGTGCGCTACCGCTCGGAGACAGCGACCACCCAGTCCATGGTCACGCGCTCCAAGTCCGGCACGATCCGGCTGATCGACTCGACGCACCGGCTGTCGAAACTGCGCGCCTACAGCACGATCGACTTCGACCGCGCGAAGTAGCGGTACACGCGCCGGCAGCGTGCCAGTGGCCGTACGCGCGAACTGGCGGCACGCGTGAAACCGGGGCGCCCCTCATGTGCGGCGGGGCGCCCCGGTCACAACTGATCGGGTGGGACGGGCGGTCAGCCCGCCGCGGCGATCCGGCCCGCGGCCGACGCCGCGTTCCGCAGCTCCACCTCGCGGCGCCTGCGGCGCGCCAGGACCACACGGCGCTCGGCGGCGGTCAGGCCGCCCCACACCCCGTACGGCTCGGGCTGGAGCAGCGCGTGCTCCCGGCAGTCGACCATCACCGGACAGCGGCCGCAGACCCGCTTCGCGGCCTCCTCACGGGCCAGCCTCGCGGCCGTCGGCTCCTTGGACGGGGCGAAGAACAATCCGGCTTCGTCCCGGCGGCACACCGCCTCTGTGTGCCAGGGTCCGGCCTGAACCTCCCGAGCGGGACTCCGCTGAGGCGGTACGGCGGCGACCTGCAGGGGCTGATGCGGCATTGGCAGCACGGTCCACTCCTGACGACGGCTTCGCGAGCGAGAGACGATGCAGCAGTCCCTACCCGCTGTGCGCGCGCCTAAGCACTGAGTGGCACTGAGATGCGAGGTGCGGAATCACGTGCGGAATGCCGAACACCCGCGCTCCGCCTGGCCAAAAGCCCCCCCGGCCACATCCCAACCGGAATCGGAACCGGAACCGGAACCGATCAACGTCGGGGGGTCAGTGGCCCAGGTGCTTGCGCAGCCGCCTGTTGAGGTCCGCGATGAACTTCCCGCGCTTCGGCCTGGCTTCGATGCTGGCGAACACCGAGTAGCCGTTGACGACCACGACGGGGGCATCCGACTGGGTGCCCTCCAACGTTCTGACCTCGAAGTTGCCGAAGATGCCGGTGCCGCCGCCGCGCAGGGAGATGTTCTCCGGGACCCGTACCTCGATGGAGCCGAAGATGGCGGTCGCGTTGATCACGGTCGTCCGCTGGCCGAAGATCGCCTCGGTCAGATCGATCTCGATGTTGCCGAAGAGCGCGAAGGCGTTCGTACGGCGACCCACGCGCCAACGGCCCTTGCGGGTCGAACTGCTGAAGATCGCGACCATGTTGTCGGCGGGCTCGGTGTCGTCGTCGGGGCCGTACGTGTGTGGTGCCGCCGCGGGCCGCGCGGTGGTGGGGGTCGCCGGCAAGTCTCTTACCAGCGGCTCCAGTTCACCCATCGTCTTGGCGCGGTACACGGCGTCGATCCGCTCGGAGTGCTCCTCGGCATCCAGGCGACCGAGCGCGAGGGCTTCCCTGAGGATGTCGGCGATCCGGTCTCGGTCGGCGTCGGAGGCCCGGATGCCGGAGTCGGGCTCCGCCGGTGCCACCGGCTTCTGGGGGTGCTTTTCGAGGTCCACCGCACCAGAGTAGCTAAACGCGATAGATCGCGACTAGGGGCGACGCGGCCGAGCTTCCCCGATCCGGCGCCCCGCCCACGCACCCGCACCCGCACCCGCACCCCGGCCTCCTACTGAGTCTCACCTCACCCCGTCCGCCCGCGCGCCACGTCTTACGCTGAGAGGCGCGCTGCCCGACGAAGGTCAGCCGCCGTCTGCCGAGTGAGGAATGGCCGAAATGCCAGAGTTTGCGTACTCCGATCTGCTCCCTCTTGGAGAGGACACCACGCCGTACCGCCTGGTGACCGCCGACGGCGTCTCCACCTTCGAGGCCGACGGCCGTACGTTCCTCAAGGTCGCCCCCGAGGCGCTGCGCACGCTGGCCGCCGAGGCGATGCACGACATCTCGCACTATCTGCGCCCGGCCCACCTCGCCCAGCTGCGCAGGATCGTCGACGACCCGGACGCCTCGTCCAACGACAAGTTCGTGGCGCTCGACCTCCTGAAGAACGCCAACATCGCCGCCGCCGGCGTCCTCCCCATGTGCCAGGACACCGGCACCGCGATCGTGATGGGCAAGCGCGGACAGAACGTCCTTACGGAGGGCGGCGACGAGGCCGCCCTCTCGCACGGCATCTACGACGCGTACACCAAGCTCAACCTGCGCTACTCGCAGATGGCCCCGCTGACCATGTGGGAGGAGAAGAACACCGGCTCGAACCTGCCCGCGCAGATCGAGCTGTACGCGACCGACGGCGGCGCCTACAAGTTCCTCTTCATGGCCAAGGGCGGCGGCTCGGCCAACAAGTCGTTCCTCTACCAGGAGACGAAGGCCGTCCTGAACGAGGCCTCCATGATGAAGTTCCTGGAGGAGAAGATCCGCTCGCTGGGTACGGCCGCCTGCCCGCCGTACCACCTGGCGATCGTCGTCGGCGGCACGTCCGCCGAGTTCGCGCTCAAGACCGCGAAGTACGCCTCCGCGCACTACCTGGACGAGCTGCCCGCCGAGGGCTCCCCCGCCGGCCACGGCTTCCGTGACAAGGACCTGGAGGAGAAGGTCTTCGAGCTGACGCAGAAGATCGGCATCGGCGCCCAGTTCGGCGGCAAGTACTTCTGCCACGACGTGCGGGTCGTACGGCTCCCCCGGCACGGCGCCTCGCTTCCGGTCGCCATCGCCGTGTCCTGCTCGGCGGACCGCCAGGCCGTCGCGAAGATCACCGCCGAGGGTGTCTTCCTGGAGCAGCTGGAGACCGACCCGGCGCGCTTCCTGCCCGACACCACCGACGAGCATCTGGACCGGAGCGACGAGAACGACGTCGTACGGATCGACCTCGGCCGCCCGATGGACGACATCCTGGCAGAGCTGACCAGGCACCCCGTCAAGACCCGGCTCTCGCTGACCGGAACGCTGGTCGTGGCGCGCGACATCGCGCACGCCAAGATCAAGGAGCGGCTGGACGCGGGCGAGGAGATGCCGCAGTACCTGAAGGACCATCCGGTCTACTACGCGGGACCGGCCAAGACGCCCGAGGGGTACGCGTCCGGGTCGTTCGGCCCGACGACGGCGGGGCGGATGGACAGCTATGTGGAGCAGTTCCAGGCGGCCGGCGGCTCGAAGGTCATGCTCGCCAAGGGCAACCGCTCGAAGCAGGTGACCGACGCCTGCGGCTCCCACGGCGGTTTCTACCTCGGTTCGATCGGCGGCCCGGCGGCGCGGCTCGCGCAGGACTGCATCCGGAAGGTCGAGGTCCTGGAGTACGAGGAGCTGGGCATGGAGGCAGTGTGGAAGATCGAGGTGGAGGACTTCCCCGCGTTCATCGTCGTGGACGACAAGGGCAACGACTTCTTCACCGAGCCCGCCCCGGCGCCCACGTTCACCAGCATCCCGGTGCGGGGGCCGGGCCTCGCGTAAGCGCGGACCCAGGCCGCATGACGAAGCCCCCGGCGGACCCGTCCGGCCGGGGGCTTCCTCGCGCCGGGGCTCAGACGAAGCGCTGGTTCGCCGATCCGTCGCAGTTCTGGAGCCGGAGCGGGTCCCGCGCCGACGCCAGGGTCAGGCAGAGCGTGCCCGCCGACGCCGGGCGGATGGTGCCCGCCTCGCGTACGAACTTCTGGTTCGCGCCGCCGTGGCAGTCCCAGAGGGTGACCGCGGTGCCCGCGCGGTACGTGCCGGACGGGACGTCGAGGCAGCGGTCGTGGCTCAGCTCGCTGTGCAGCGACCGGGCGCCGGCGCCCGCACCGGTGTCGTACCACCAGCCCTGGTCACGGCCGTCGTCGCAGCCGTGACCGGTGACCTTGGAACCGTTGCGGGTCTTCGACGCGTTGACGTCGACGCAGGTGCCCGTTCCCTCGTTCTTGAGTGGCTGAAAAACGTCGTCCCAGCCGCCCGGCTGGAGCACCGGCTGTCCTGTGCTCGCCGGGTCGGCGCAACTCGCCTCGTTCAGGCCCGAGTCGTACAGCTGGGTCAGGCACGACGCGAAGGCGACATGCCCGGCGGCGTTCGGGTGGAAGGACTGCCGGACCGAATTCTCGTTCGGCGGGAAGGGGTTGCCGATGTCGATGAACAGGCCCCGCGCCCAGTCGTCGTCGGTGCACACCTCGTGGCCGTGGAAGAGCCGCGAGTTGTCCAGATACACCGCGCCCGAGTTCTTGGCGGCCTTGCGCATGCCGCTCTGGAAGGCGGGGACGGCGCCGTCACGGGCCCAGGCGGCGTCCGCGTCGTGGCCGGTGCAGCCTCCGGGGATCTTGCCCGGGAAGTTCGGGTTGTCGCCGTAGTCGGGGGTGAGGGGGCCGGGGTAGCCCATCACGACGAGCTTGTAGTCACCGTCGGCGTAACCCGCGCCGCGCATGACGCCCCGCAGGTCGGCCACGGTCGACTCGACCTTGGGGACGAGCGCGTCGACCCGCGCCTGCCAGCCCGGCCGGTACTTGTCGGCGCAGGGCCCCTGAAGGGTGAACCAGCGGAGCACGCAGTCGGTGATCACCGGACCGAACTGGAGATCGTCGTTGGCGCCCGCCACCAGCACCACCATCTTGATCCTGGTGTTGCGCGCCTTGATGGCGAGGCTGTCGCTCTGTACGAGTTCGTCGGCGAACTGCGCCGTGCCGCCCACCCGGATGTTGACGGTCGAGGCACCCGAACAGGACACGTTGTAGGTGACGTCGGCGGCGATCCCGGTGCGGTGGATCGCCGAGTCGGGCGAACGGTGGCACCAGTTGTCGGGCCCGTTCGTGCCCGGCTCGTAGGTGCCGACGCCCTCGCCGGAGATCTCACTGTCGCCGAGCGCGACGAGCCCGGTCTTGCGCTGGTCGAGGGGCCTCTCCGCGGAGTCGCCGTAGAGGCGGGTGGCCTCGGCCGCGCGGATCTCTTCGAGGGCGGGCGGCAGCGGTGTGGACGCCCGGACCTCGGCGGGCGCGCCCGCACGGTCGGACGCCTGGGCCGCGGGGGTCAGCGCGACGAGTCCGCCGACGACGGTCGCGAATGCGGCGAGCGTGGCGACGGTACTTCGGAACGTGGGTCTCGTACGTTGCATGGCCTCCCCGATCTCAGTGGTACCAGAGGTTTTTACTGGCGGGTAAGGGAGTTGGGAACACTCCGAACAAGACAATTGCTCAACTTCTGCAGGAGGTACGACCACGATGACGAGCGACGCGAACACGCAGGACGGCACGCCCCCGGCGACCGGCCCCACCGCCGGCGGCTACCGCACGGAGCACGACTCCATGGGCGAGGTCCGGGTCCCGGCCGACGCCAAATGGCGCGCCCAGACCCAGCGGGCCGTGGAGAACTTCCCCATCTCGGGCCGGCCCATCGAGCGGGCCCACATCGAGGCCCTGGCCCGAATCAAGGCCGCCGCCGCCACCGTCAACGCCGAACTCGGCGTGGTGGACCGGGACATCGCCGAGGCGGTACGGAGCGCGGCGGCCGAGGTCGCGGAGGGCCGCTGGGACGAGCACTTCCCGGTGGACGTCTTCCAGACCGGTTCGGGCACCTCGTCCAACATGAACGCCAACGAGGTCATCGCCACCCTCGCCACCGAGCGCCTGGGCCGCGAGGTGCACCCGAACGACCACGTCAACGCCTCGCAGAGCTCCAACGACGTGTTCCCCTCCAGCATCCACATCGCCGCGACGGCCGCCGTCACCGCCGATCTGATCCCGGCCCTCGGTCATCTCGCCGCCTCGCTGGAGCGCAAGGCCGAGGAGTTCGCGGACGTCGTGAAGTCGGGCCGTACGCATCTGATGGACGCCACACCCGTGACGCTGGGCCAGGAGTTCGGCGGTTACGCCGCGGCCGTCCGGTACGGCATCGAGCGGCTGGAATCGGCGCTCCCGCGCCTGGCCGAGCTGCCCCTGGGCGGTACGGCGGTGGGCACCGGCATCAACACTCCGCCCGGCTTCTCCGCCGCCGTCATCGCCGAGGTGGCCCGCACGACCGGGCTGCCGCTGACCGAGGCGAGGAACCACTTCGAGGCGCAGGGCGCGCGCGACGGGCTCGTGGAGACCTCGGGCCAGCTCCGTACCGTCGCCGTCTCCCTCACGAAGATCTCCAACGATCTGCGCTGGATGTCGTCGGGACCGCGCACCGGGCTCGCCGAGATCAATCTGCCCGATCTCCAGCCCGGCTCGTCGATCATGCCGGGCAAGGTCAACCCCGTGATCCCGGAGGCCGTCCTGATGGTCGCCGCCCAGGTCATGGGCAACGACGCGACCGTCGCCACGGCCGGGGCCGCGGGGAACTTCGAGCTCAACGTGATGCTGCCGGTGATCGCCAGGAACCTGCTGGAGTCCGTACGGCTCCTCGGGAACGTCTCCCGGCTGCTGGCGGACCGCACCGTCGACGGCATCACGGCGAACGTGGAGCGCGCCCGCGAGTACGCGGAGTCGTCCCCCTCCGTCGTCACCCCGCTGAACAAGTACATCGGCTACGAGGAGGCGGCGAAGGTCGCCAAGAGGTCGCTGGCGGAGCGGCGGACGATCCGCGAGGTGGTACTGGACGCCGGTTACGTGGAGCGCGGCGATCTCACGCTGGAGCAGCTGGACGAGGCCCTGGACGTCCTCCGGATGACGCGTCCGTGAGACCTGGACGTCCTCCCGGGTGTCCTCCTGGGCGTCCGGCGTGCCCGGCGGTGATCGCGACCGACAAGATCGAGCCGTCCGGGCGCACCTCACAGCGCCCGGAAGGCCCCGGCTCTAAGATCTGCGCATGACAGGTGCGGACGGCATTCGACACTGGGACCGGGGCGAGCGGATTCTCTGGCGCTACCGGGACAACGGCTCTCGGCATGTGCACATCTGCCGGCCGGTGACCGTCGTCCAGGACACCGACGACCTGCTCGCCGTGTGGATGGCGCCGGGCACCGAGTGCGTCAAGCCGGTGCTGGCCGACGGCACGCCCGTGCACCACGAACCGCTCGCCACCCGGTACACGGCGCCGCGCGCCACCGCCCGTGCCCACTGGGAGGGGACGGGTGTGCTGAAGCTGGCCAGGCCCGGCGAGCCGTGGTCCATCTGGCTGTTCTGGGACGACGGATGGCAGTTCCGCAGCTGGTACGTGAATCTTGAGGAGCCCCGGCTGCGCTGGGCGGGCGGCATCGACTCCGAGGACCACTTCCTCGACATCTCGGTCTACCCGGACCGCAGCTGGCTCTGGCGGGACGAGGACGAGTTCGCCGAGGCCCAGCGGGTCGGGCTGCTCGACACCGGCAAGGCGCTGCGCGTACGGGAGGCCGGCAGTGCGGCGGTCGAGATGATCAAGAAGTGGGGCGCGCCGTTCTCCGCGGGCTGGGAGGACTGGCGGCCCGATCCCCGGTGGTCCGTTCCCGAGCTGCCGGAGGGCTGGGACCGGGCGCCCGAACCGGCAAAGGTCCGGACCAGATGAGGCAGAAGGGTGCTGGTGGCCGCACGTACCTGGTGATCGCCGGGGCGGGTTCGCCGACGTCGTGAGACCCTTGATGCGCCCCCAGGGTTCAAACGTAGGATCGTCCTCCGCAAGGCTGCGCCTGACCAACGCACCGCAGGGGTAGCGGAGCTGACTTAGGGTCATGTCGCTGGACCAACGAGCCGCACGACGCACGACGCACGCGAGAACGATTCGTACGACGAACGAGCCGTAGACAGCCGCAGGACAGCCGCACATCAGCCGCTGGACACCGAACGAGGGGGTGGAGCCGTGCAGGACGCCTGCCGTGCCGACACCCGCGTTCCCGGGATCCTTGTCGGGCGTTTCCGCCGCAAGGTACCGATGCCCGGCCGCGAGGGCCCCTGCGGTCACAGACCCGGGGCCCCCTGGACAAGGGTGGCATCGCGAGGTCCTGTCCGGCGACAGGACCCAGTCGAATCGGTTGTCTCGCACCACCGGCCCGGACGGACGGAATCCCACGCGTGACGGAGCATCCCACCTCCCATGAAGGCCGGCAGCCACTGGCTGCCCGGTCCCAGGAACGCACCCGGCCACGGCAGGAGGCGTCCGCCGCCTCCGCCGTACCGCAGCCGTCGGTGCCGTCGGTACCCACGCCCGCGGCCGCGCAGGCCACCGTTCCCTCGGCCGCGCCCCCGCAGGACCCGGTGGGCGCCGCGCGGCGCGAGGGCGACCGGCTGCGCTTCGTGGGCGCCGCCACCCGTCGTATCGCGCGCGGCATCGACCTGGACGAGATCGTGCTCGGGCTGTGCCGGGCGACCGTCCCGACGTTCTCCGACGCGATCCTCGTCTATCTCCGCGATCCGCTGCCCGTCGGCGACGAGCGACCGGTCTCACCCTTCGTACTGAGGTTGCGCCGTACGGACCGGCTGCGGCTCACCGACGAGGACACGGACGGCGGGGGCACGGTCGGCAGCGGCATCGCGCTGTCCGAGTCCGAGTCCGGCCAGGTGTCGGTCCTGGACCCGCAGACCGAGGTGATGCCCGCCGCGCAGCTCTGCGAGGTGGCGTCCGGCGGCGCGCTCTCCGAAGTACTGCGCGGCGTACGGCCCGTCTTCGGCGACTCCGCCGCCGCCCGCGCGGCGCTGCCCGAACTGCTGGGCGGCGAGATGACCGTGCCGGGCGGCCGGCGCGCGATCCTCGCGCCGCTGCGCGGCCGGCGGCGCGTGATCGGCGCGGCCGTCTTCCTACGGAGGCCCGACCGCCCCGCCTTCGAGCCCAACGACCTGCTGGTGGCCGCACAGCTCGCGACGCACACCGCGCTGGGCATCGACAAGGCGGTGCTGTACGGCCGCGAGGCGTACATCGCGGACGAACTCCAGCGCACGATGCTCCCGGAGGGGCTGCCGCAGCCGACGGGCGTCCGGCTCGCCTCCCGCTATCTGCCCGCGGCCGAGACCGCGCGGGTCGGCGGCGACTGGTACGACGCGATCCCGCTGCCCGGCAGCCGCGTCGCCCTCGTCGTCGGCGACGTGATGGGTCACTCCATGACGTCGGCCGCCATCATGGGCCAGCTGCGGACGACCGCGCAGACCCTCGCCGGTCTCGACCTGCCGCCGCAGGAGGTCCTGCACCACCTCGACGAGCAGGCGCAGCGTCTCGGCACCGACCGGATGGCCACCTGCCTGTACGCGGTGTACGACCCGGTCTCGCACCGCATCACCATCGCCAACGCCGGTCATCCGCCGCCCATACTGCTCCACCTGGGCGGCCGGGCCGAGGTGCTGCGGGTGCCGCCCGGCGCCCCGATCGGCGTGGGCGGGGTGGACTTCGAGGCAGTCGAGCTGGACGCGCCGGCCGGTGCCACGCTGCTCCTCTACACGGACGGTCTCGTGGAGTCGCGGCTGCGTGACGTGTGGACGGGCATCGAGCAGCTGCGGGAGCGCCTCGCCGCGACGGCCCAGCTCACCGGCCCCGACCACTCGCCTCCTCTGGAGGCGCTCTGCGACGACGTGCTGGACGTGCTCGGCCCCGGTGACCGCGACGACGACATCGCGCTGCTGGCCGCGCGCTTCGACGGGATCGCGCCGAGCGATGTCGCCTACTGGTTCCTGGAACCGGAGGACGCGGCGCCGGGACGGGCCAGAAGACTCGCCAGACGGGCCCTGTCCCGCTGGGGCCTTGAGGAGCTGAGCGACTCCGTCGAGCTGCTGATCAGCGAGGTCGTGACCAACGCGGTCCGGTACGCGGAGCGGCCCGTCACCCTGCGGCTGCTGCGGACCGACGTGCTGCGCTGCGAGGTCGGCGACGACTCGCCGCAGCTGCCCCGCCAGCGCCGGGCCCGTGACACGGACGAGGGCGGGCGGGGGCTGTTCCTGGTCAACCGGCTGGCCAGGCGCTGGGGCGCGACGCGGCTGTCCACCGGCAAGGTCGTCTGGTTCGAGATCTCGACCCGCCCGTAGACCGGTCCCGGAGCGTCCGCGGGCCGTGTCCGCGGGGCTCGTACAGGTCCGGCCCGGGGCGGGTCCGGGCGGTTCCCCCGGGTCCCGGACAAATGTTGCCGACGATGTGTCGCCGGGTTTGACTGGGGCAGGCGGCCGGTTACGACCGCAGTCGTCCCGTGGTGCCTGATTCCGGCCACGGGAACCCCTATCGACTGGAGGACGCTCGTGACCGAGTCGATGCCCAAGGCCCCTTACACCACGAACAACGCCGGTATCCCGGTGGAGAGCGACGAGAACTCGCTCTCCGTCGGGCCCGACGGTCCAATCCTGCTGCAGGACCACTACCTCATCGAGAAGATGGCCCAGTTCAACCGCGAACGGGTCCCCGAGAGGGTGGTCCATGCCAAGGGTTCGGGCGCGTACGGCGTCTTCGAAGTGACCAACGACGTGAGCCAGTTCACCAAGGCCGACCTCTTCCAGCCGGGCAAACGCACCGAGATGCTGGCCCGCTTCTCCACGGTGGCCGGTGAGTTCGGCTCTCCCGACACCTGGCGCGACCCGCGCGGCTTCGCCCTGAAGTTCTATACGGAGCAGGGCAATTACGACCTGGTGGGCAACAACACGCCGGTCTTCTTCGTACGCGACACGATCAAGTTCCAGGACTTCATCCGCTCGCAGAAGCGCCACCCGGCCACCGGGCTGCGCAGCAACGACATGCAGTGGGACTTCTGGACCCTGTCACCCGAGTCCGCGCACCAGGTGACCTGGCTGATGGGCGACCGGGGCATCCCTAAGTCCTTCCGCCACATGAACGGCTACGGCTCGCACACCTTCATGTGGGTCAATGCCGCGGGTGAACGCTTCTGGGTCAAATACCACTTCAAGACCGACCAGGGCATCGACTACCTCAGCCAGGCGGACGCCGACGAGATGGCGGGCTCCGACGCGGACCACCACCGCAGGGACCTGTACGAGGCGATCGAGTCGGGGAACGCGCCGACCTGGAGCCTGAAGGTCCAGATCATGCCGTTCGAGGACGCCGCCGACTACCGCTTCAACCCCTTCGACCTGACGAAGGTGTGGCCGCACGGCGACTACCCGCTGATCGACGTCGGCCGGATGACGCTCAACAAGAACCCGGACAACTTCTTCATCCACATCGAGCAGGCCGCCTTCGAGCCGTCCAACATGGTTCCGGGCATCGGCCCCTCGCCGGACAAGATGCTGCTCGGCCGGCTCTTCTCGTACCCGGACACGCACCGGTACCGGATCGGCCCGAACTACGCGCAACTGCCGCCCAACCGGCCGCACTCGCCGGTGAACTCGTACGCGAAGGACGGCCCGATGCGGTACGTCGCGTCGAACGCGGCGATGCCGTACGCCCCGAACTCCTACGGCGGCCCCGCCGCCGACACCGAGCGCTTCGGCGACCCGGCCGGCTGGGCGGCGGCGGGCGACATGGTCCGCGAGGCGTACACGAAGCGGCGCGAGGACGACGACTGGGGCCAGGCCGGCACCCAGGTCCGCAACGTGCTCGACGACGCGCAGCGCGACCGTCTGGTGTCGAACGTCTCCGGCCATCTGCTCCAGGGCGTCACCCGGCCGGTCCTCGACCGGGCGCTCCAGTACTGGCGCAACATCGACAAGACCATCGGCGACCGGATCGCCGCGAAGGTCAACGGCGGCTGAGGACGCCCGCTCAGCCGGTGAGGCCCGGTGGCCGCTGGCCCCCGCCTCCCCCGTCGGCGCCCGCGGAGCCCGTACCTCCGCCGTTGTCGTTGCCTCCGTCCGAGCCACCGTCGGCGCCTCCATTGTCTCCACCGCCGCCGGAGTCGTCACCCGGCTCCGGCGGCGGCGCCGGAGGCTCGCTGGACGGCGGCGGCTCGGACACCGGGGGGTCGCTCTCGCTGTCGCTCGGGTCCGGCTCGTCGGGCGGCGGCGGGGTCGGCTCCTCGCTGGACGGCGGCGGCTGCGAGGACGGCGGCGGGGGCTTCGGGGGCTGGTAGGCGGGTTCGGCGACTTCGAGGTCGAACGAGGCGTCGGAGCCGCCGTTCAGCGCGCCCAGTGTGTAGTCGGCCCAGATCTTGGCGGGGAAGCCACCACCGTTGGCGCGGCCGGAGTTGGCCGTGCCGGTGAGGGTGACCTGCCCGCCGCCCTCGGCGGTGGACTCACCGAACAGGGCGACCACCGTGGTCAGTTCGGGCGTGTAGCCGGCGAACCAGGCCGACTTGTTGTCCTCCGACGTACCGGTCTTGCCGGCCGCCTCGTACGCGTCGGTGCTCGCCTCGCGCCCCGAGCCGTTCTTCACGACGCCCGTCAGGGCCGAGGTCACGGTGTCGGCGGACTCGCGGCTGATCGCCTGATCGCCGATGCGCTCGGGCAGGTCGACGGTGCGGTCCTTGTGCTCGGCGGACTTCAGGATCGACGGTGTGACCTTCTCGCCGTGGTTGTCGAGCGTCGCGTACACACCCGCCATGTCCCAGGTCGACGCCTCCATCGTGCCCAGGGTGATCGCGGGCCGCTCGGGGAAGTTCTTGTCCCGCATGCCGAGATCGAGCGCGGTCTTCTTCACGTTCCTGGGGCCGACGTCGACGACCATCTGCGCGAAGACCGAGTTGACGGAGTCGTTGGCCGCCCGCTGGACGGTGATGTCGCCGTAGTCGCGGTCGTCCTCGTTCTGCGGCGAGAAGGGGGTGTCGCTGCCGACGACCGGCCGCTTGCTCGTGCCGTCGTAGACCGTCCTGAGCCCGATCCTCTCGCCGTCCTGCGTCTTGGACTCGTTCTCCAGCGCCGAGGCGAGCACGACGGGCTTGAAGGTCGAGGCGGGCTGGTAGTCGGTGCGTGTGGCGTTGTTGATCCAGTGCTGGGTGGCGCCGACCCCGCCGTAGAGCGCGACCACCGCGCCGGTCTTCGGGTCGACGGACGTGGCACCCGCCTGCACGGTCGCGTCGACCTTGTTCTTCTTGCGGTCGAGCTTGGACTCCAGCTGCTTGTCGACGGCGCCGACGAGTTCCTTCTGCCGCTTCTTGTCGACGCTGAGGGTGATCGTCCAGCCGCCGGCGTCGATGTCCGCCTTGTCGACACCCTGCCGCTCCAGCTCGCTGTTGGCCGCCTCGACGAGATAGCCGGCCTGTCCCTCCGCGCCGGGGGCGGGCTTGGGCTTCTGCGGTACGGGGAACTTCAGCCCGCCGCGCTCGCCGGCGTCCAGCCAGTTCTCCTCGACCATGTTGTTCAGGACGTAGCTCCAGCGCTCGGTGACGAGCTTCTTGCCGGTCTCGGTGGCCTGCGTCCAGTCGTACTGGTTGGGGGCCTGGAGGAGCGCCGCCAGATACGCGCCCTGCGCGACGTTCAGCTTGGTGGCGTCCACGCCGTAGTACGCCTGGGCCGCCGCCTGGATGCCGTACGCGCCGCGCCCGTAGTAACTGGTGTTCATGTACCCGGCGAGGATCTCGTTCTTGTCCATCCGCTGGTCGACCTTGAGCGAGATCACCAGTTCCTTGAGCTTGCGGCTGACCGTCTGGTCCTGGTCCAGGTAGTAGTTCTTCACGTACTGCTGGGTGATGGTCGAACCACCCTGTTTGCCCTTGCCCGAGAGGGTGTTCATCAGGC
Organism: Streptomyces camponoticapitis; assembly: GCF_014646115.1. Taxonomy (GTDB): domain Bacteria; phylum Actinomycetota; class Actinomycetes; order Streptomycetales; family Streptomycetaceae; genus Streptomyces; species Streptomyces camponoticapitis. The sequence goes on from NZ_BMMV01000020.1 coordinate 63,132, forward strand.
CGCGGGCGGTGCCCTTGACGTCGACTCCGGAGTCTTTGTAGAAGGACTTGTTCTCGGCGGCGACGAAGGCCCGCTGGACGTCCTTGGGGACCTTCTCCAGGCCGACTATCTCCCGGTTGATCTCGCCGGTGCGCGCCAGGACGGTGCCGTCGCTGTACTTGTAGACGTTGCTCTGCATCTCGGCCTGCGCGTTGGCCGTCGGCACCGGGACCAGGAAATAGATCACGACGAACGCGCCCATGCCGAGCAGGCACAGCCCGAGGAACGTGCCGAGCAGCTTCCTCAGTGTGAGGAAGCCACGTATGCCGCCGGCCTTCTTCGCCCGGCGCGCTCCACGCTGCCGGGCCTGTCGCGCTTCCGCTCGGCCCATCGCTCAGTCGCTCCGCTCTCGGGTCTCGTGTCTCGCCTCGCCGGACCTGGCCCACTTGTCGCACTTGCCGGAATCAGCTCAGAAAGCTAACACCGTCCCCTGTGACAAAGAGACCCGATCCGGTCTTATCCGACGTGACAATCAGCACCTGTCTCAGAGGAACCGACTCACGAGAGGGGCGGAGGGTTGCGAAGCGCGTTAATGTGTAATCACAATGCTAGCTACGCCGAGCGGCGTGACAGCACGAGAAACGGGGACCACACATGCCTACGACCAGCACACCAGTGGTGGACGATCTGCCGGAGATGCCCGCACCGCGGGTCCGGGAATTCCAGGCGAGCAGCATCGGCGGCGGCCTCGCACTGCTGCTCGGGCTCATCGGACTGATCGGCGGGATCGCCCTCGTCGTGATCGGCTCCACCCTCGGCTCGACCGGCGCGAAGGTCGCGCTGATCGTCCTCGGCATCCTGCTCGCGATCGCCGCGTTCTTCGCGATGTGCGGGCTGAACATGGTGGCGCCGGGTGAGGCCCGCGTCGTCCAGCTCTTCGGGCGCTACCGCGGCACGATCCGGGTCGACGGCCTGCGCTGGGTGAACCCGCTCACCTCACGCGCCAAGATCTCGACCCGTGTGCGGAACCACGAGACCGCCGTCCTCAAGGTCAACGACGCCTACGGCAACCCGATCGAGCTGGCGGCGGTCGTCGTCTGGCGCGTCGAGGACACCGCGCAGGCGCTCTTCGAGGTGGACGACTTCCTGGAGTTCGTCTCCACCCAGACCGAGGCGGCCGTCCGGCACATCGCGATCGAGTACCCGTACGACGCCCACGAGGAGGACGGTCTCTCGCTGCGCGGCAACGCCGAGGAGATCACCGAGAAGCTCGCGGTCGAGCTGCACGCCCGGGTCGAGGCGGCCGGTGTGCACATCATCGAGTCCCGCTTCACCCATCTCGCGTACGCTCCGGAGATCGCCTCGGCGATGCTCCAGCGCCAGCAGGCGGGCGCGGTCGTGGCGGCGCGCCGGCTGATCGTGGACGGCGCCGTCGGCATGGTCGAGGCGGCCCTCACCCGGCTGACCGAGCAGGACATCGTCGAGCTGGACTCCGAGCGGAAGGCCGCGATGGTCAGCAACCTTCTGGTCGTGCTCTGCGGTGACCGGGCCGCGCAGCCGGTCGTGAACACGGGCACTCTTTACCAGTGACGGAACGGAAGCAGGTTCTCCTGCGCCTGGACCCGGCGGTGTACGACGCCCTGGCACGGTGGGCGTCCGACGAGCTGCGCAGCGCCAACGCGCAGATCGAGTTCCTGCTGCGCCGGGCCCTGGCGGAGGGGGGCCGGCTGCCGGGCAACGCGAAGCCGATCCCGCGCAGGGGCCGGCCGCCGAAGGTCCCGGAGCCGCCCGGGACGCCGGCGGAGGCGCGGCCCGACGACGTATCCGACAGCACCCCGGACGATCACCTTCCGTAGGAGAGCACGATGTCACTGGACGCGCTGAAGGCCGCCGTTCCCGATTACGCCAGGGATCTGCGGCGCAATCTGGACGCGGTCCTCGATCAGGGCGGGCTCTCCCAGCAGCGGCTGTGGGGCACGGTGCTGGTCTGCGCGATCGCCGCGCGCTCGGCGCGCGTGCTGCGCGAGCTGGCGCCCGAGGCCAGGGCCCGGCTCTCCGCCGACGCCTATACGACAGCGAGGTCGGCGGCGGCCGTGATGGCGGTGAACAACGTGTTCCACCGGACCCGGCATCTGCTCTCCGATCCCACGTACGGAGAGCTGCGCACGGGCCTGCGGATGACGGCCACCGGCCATCCGGGCGTCACCAGGGCCGACTTCGAGTTCTGGTCGTTCGCGGTGTCCGCGATCAACGCCTGCGGGCTCTGTCTGGACGCGCACGAGGGCGCGCTGCGACGGCTGGGGGAGGACCGCCGGACGATCCAGGAGGGCATCAAGATCGCTGCGGTGATCCAGGCCCTGGCGACGACGCTCGACGGGGAGGCCGTCCTGGACGCTCTCCCCGACGCCTGGGGTGTCACTCCTTCTTGAGCCGCTCCATCAGCGCCAGCATGTCCTCGACCATGGCCGGTTCCAGCCCGCCCAGGTGGAGGACCTCCTGCTGGTCGAGGCTGAAGTCGGAGTCCCGCCGGTCCCGGTCGTAGTCGACGACCTGGCCGACGGAGAGCGAGATCACGGCCTGTCCGTCGAGGACTTCCAGCGCCGGGTTCTCACCCCCGGCCTGACTCACCAGATAGGCCCGCTCCCCCACGTCGGGGACGAGCTTCAGGGTCTGGGCCCCCGAGCCCTGGTCGGCCGGGTGGATCAGGGACGCGTCGAACTGCGGCCCCGGATCGGTCTTCTTGTGCAGTGTGTAGGTGATCTCAGCGTAGGCGCGCACGATCGGCCCCTCACGGTGCTTGCCCCCCGGGGCCCCCTTCGGTACGAGGCTGACCGTGCAGACGGACTGGTCGAGGGCCTTGTCCTCGCCCACCGCCGCGAACGGGTCCCGCTTCTCGCCGATGGTGGCGGTCAGCGCGGACAGGTCGGCGTCGAGGCAGAGGTTACGGCTGACGCCGTAGCCCTCGAGGTCCGGTCCGGCCCTGTCGTACGCCCACAGGGCGCCCGCCCACACCGAGGAGGTCAGCAGCACACCGGCCAGCCCCCAGACCCATGGACGCTGCCGCAGGGGCACTCCCCGGATCAGGGGGTGCTCGTCGGCGCCCATCGTCTCCGACTGCCGCTCGGGCCCGTCGTCACCGGCCGGGGCCGGACCCGGTGGCGGGCGGAATCCGTCAGCCCCGGGGTGCCCGGGGCCTCTCGGCGCCGGGACCGGTGCGGTGGCCTCGCCCTCCAGTTCCGGTTCGGAGATCATTCCTGACCGTTCCGTGGCTCGGCGGGAGGGGTGTCCGAGACCGGTGCGTCCGGACCGGGACCGGGGGCGGGGGCGGGGGCCTCCGGAGCCGGCGGCGGGGGCGGGGTGACCGGGGCGGGCGCCGGGGCGACACCGAGCGCCGTGGCGCCGTGCGGTCCCGGGCCGTCGCGCAGGGAAGGCTCCCGGCTGTACGCGCGGAGGTAGCCGACGACGGTGTTCGTGACGGCGACCAGGGGCACCGCGACGACCGCTCCGCCGATACCGGCGACGAGTCCGCCAGTCGCCACCGCGAGCACGACGGCCAGCGGATGTACCCGTACCGCGCGGCCGAGGATGAAGGGCTGGAGGATGTGGCCCTCGATCTGCTGGACGGCGAGGACGACGATCAGCACCATCAGCGCCGTGAACACGTCCTGCGTGACCAGCGCGACGACCACGGCGAGCGCCCCGGAGATCACCGCTCCGACGAGCGGGATGAACGCGCCGAGGAAGATGAAGACGGCCAGCGGCACCGCGAGCGGGACATCGAGGAAGTAGAGCCCGAGGCCGATGAAGACCGCGTCGATCAGCGCGACTATGAGCGTGCCGCGTACGTACGCCGTGAGCGTGCGCCAGGCGCGCGGCCCGGCACCGGCCAGCCCCGGACGGGCCTGCGCCGGGAAGAGTTTGAGCGACCACTCCCAGATCCGCCGGCCGTCGTAGAGCAGGAACAGCGTGGAGAACACGGCGAGCAGGATCCCCGTCAGCAGCTCGACCACGACGGTCACACCCTGGATGCCCGCGGAGGTGATCTCCTCGGTGTTGGTGCCGATCGCGTCGCTGAGGCTCTTCGCGAGGTCGTTGATCTGCTGCTCGGTCACATGGAACGGGCTGTTGAGCAGCCAGCGTTTGAGCTCGTCGATGCCGTCGGTGACACGGTCGGAGAGCACGTCGATGTTCTCCACGACCTGCCACACCACGAACCAGCCGATGAGGCCCATGACGATGAACCCGGACACAGCGGTCACCGCGGTGGCCAGACCGCGCGGCAGGCCCCACTTCTTGAGTCTGGCGACCGTGGGCTGGAGAAGCGCGGTGACGAGCAGCGCGCCGACGAACGCCATCACCACGAGCTGCACGGTGCTGATGATCTTCATCAACACCCAGAGCATGGCCGCCAGTACGAGCAGCCGCCAGGCGGCCTCGGCGGCGACCCGCATCCCCCACGGAATGGCCGCGGCGGGCTCGGGTTTGGCCTGGGCGCCGGGTATGTGGTCCGGCGGGACGGGAGCGCTCTCCGGTCCTCGCCCGTCCCCCGGCACGTCGTCCGCCGTAGCCTCCGTACGGCGTTCCCCCAACCGCTCTCCCAGCTGAGTCAGTTCGGCTCCGACCCGCCCGAGCCACCCCGGCAGTTTCGACATGCTGATCCTTCTTCCCCGGAGTCGTACTGCCTGACCGTACACGCGCAAAGCCCCTCACCGTAGGACGGTGAGGGGCTTCACAAGGTTGAGCGACGACGGCAGAGAACCGGCGGGGAAGACAGATCGGGCAGTGGAGCTAGTACCAGTTGTTGGCCTGCCAGAACGACCAGGCACCGCAGGGGCTGCCGTAGCGGTCGTTCATGTAGTTCAGGCCCCACTTGATCTGGGTGGCCGGGTTGGTCTGCCAGTCGGCGCCGGCGGAGGCCATCTTGGAGCCGGGCAGCGCCTGGACGAGACCGTAGGCGCCCGACGAGGGGTTCTGCGCCTGGTAGTTCCAGGTGGACTCGTGGTCCACGATGTTGCTGAAGCACTGGTACTGGTCGCCAGGGATCATCTGGCGGGCCATCGCCTGGACTTCGGCGACGGAGTACGAGCTCTGCACCACGAAGTCGGAGGAGTCACGTGTCTCCGAGCGGCTGGCCCGCTCGGCCTCTTCCTTGGCCTCGCGCGCCTGCTCCGCCTTCTCCTCGGCGGCCTGCTTCTTCGCCTTGGCGTCCTTGGCGGCCTGGATACGAGCCGATTCCTCGGCGGACTTCTTCGCTGCCACGTCGGCGGCATTGGCCTGCGCGTCGGCCTGCTGCGCCAGTGACACAGTCTGGACCTGGGCGTGCTGGCCCGCGGGGATGTCTGCGAGGAGCGTCGTGTCAGCTGCGGTCGCCTCGAAATTGTCGTCCGAGGTCTGGGGAGCGCCCGAAGCCACTCCCACGACTGCGCCGACGGTGGTGACCGCTGTAGCTGATGCCACGGCGAATCCCCGGACCGAGATCCGGCTCACACGGTTTCCTTCCAGCAGCGTCCGTGTACGTGACCTCACGGATGCAATCGTGCCCCTGGCACTGGTCTCCGTCCCGCACGTCACGGGAGACACGGGCCCGTCGGCAACTTCCATGGCGGAAGCGCCGGATGAAGCGCGGGCGGCATACGACGTCAAGTGTTGAGTTGTGTGGTGCGGCATCCCTGAAGATGCGGGTGTGTCGTATGCGGGGCCTGACGGAAGCAAGACTCTGCCGGACCCGGACGCCGCAAGGCAATTCTTCGTTGCGTGGGATAGCTCACACCCCGTTTGCCACACGGGTTTCACGGAAATGGCGGCGCAGCACAGCGCCGCCCGGCTAGGCTCTTGCGGCCTTTCCGGGCGGCGCCAACTGCCGCATTCAGGCGGAGAACTAACCTTCCTCCAGCATTTCGGTCACGAGCGCGGCGATCGGTGAACGCTCGGAGCGGTTGAGGGTGACATGCGCGAAGAGCGGGTGGCCCTTGAGCTTCTCGACGACCGCGACCACGCCGTCGTACCTGCCCACACGCAGGTTGTCGCGCTGCGCCACGTCATGGGTCAGCACCACACGGGAGTTGGCCCCGATACGGGAGAGAACGGTCAGAAGTACGTTCCGCTCCAGCGACTGGGCCTCGTCGACGATGACGAACGCGTCGTGCAGCGAACGTCCTCGGATGTGGGTCAGCGGCAGCACTTCGAGCATGCCGCGTCCCAGCACCTCCTCGATCACCTCACGGCCGGCGACGGCCGACAGGGTGTCGAAGACCGCCTGCGCCCAGGGGCTCATCTTCTCGGCCTCGGTGCCCGGCAGATAGCCGAGCTCCTGACCGCCGACCGCGTAGAGCGGCCGGAAGACCATCACCTTCTTGTGCTGGCGGCGCTCCAGGACCGCCTCCAGGCCCGCGCAGAGGGCCAGGGCCGACTTGCCGGTGCCCGCCCGGCCGCCCATCGAGATGATGCCGATGTCCGGGTCGAGGAGCAGATCGAGCGCGATGCGCTGTTCGGCGCTGCGGCCGTGGATCCCGAAGGCCTCCCGGTCGCCGCGGACGAGCTTCACATTGCCCTCGGGCGTGATGCGGCCGAGGGCCTTGCCGCGGTCGGACTGGAGGACCAGTCCGGTGTGCACCGGCAGATCGCTGAGCTCGGGCACGTACAGCGTCTCCTCGGTGAAGAGGAGATCCACCTGCTCGGCCGAGAGCGCCATCTCGCTCATACCGGTCCAGCCGGAGTCGGTGATGGCCAGCTCGGCGCGGTACTCCTCGGCGAGGAGCCCGACGGACGATGCCTTGATGCGCAGCGGCAGGTCCTTGGAGACGACGGTGACGTCGTACCCCTCGGCCTGGAGATTGCGCGCCACCGCGAGAATCCGCGAGTCGTTGTCCCCCAGTCGGAAGCCGGCGGGAAGGACGCCGGGATCGGAGTGGTTGAGCTCGACGCGCAGCGTGCCGCCCAGGTCGCCCAGGGGGATGGGGGCGTCGAGGCGGCCGTACCGGATACGGAAGTCGTCGAGCAGGCGCAGGGCCTGCCTGGCGAAGTATCCGAGTTCCGGATGGTGCCTCTTGGCCTCCAACTCCGTGATCACCACGATCGGCAGCACGACTTCGTGCTCGTCGAAGCGGGACATGGCGTTCGGATCGGCCAGCAGGACGCTGGTGTCGAGAACATAGGTGCGCCTGTCGGGCATGCGGCGCTTTGTGCTTGTCACCACGGAAGGACGTACCCCCTCGGACGAGGTCGGGATGCGACGGCGTCACGGGCTGTGGTCGCCCGCCTGGCGGCGGACGGCGGACCGGACTCGGGCCCACATGCGCGGGCCGAGGACCGGCCCTCCACGGCGCCCGTACGCGTCACCGTACGATCGTCCTGGTGCAAAGGGCCTCCCGGGCGGACGGCTGGGCCGACCGCTGAGATTCGACGCCCGCCGTCATCGCTGACGGTTCTGCTCGGACGTCGACCTGTGGAGAGGTATTCCCTCGAACGTCCTCGGCCATGCCACGGCATATGACGGACACCGTGTGAACCTCGGATGACGGGACGTACGGCCTGCCGCGAACGCGCGTTCGGTGTGGCGTACGGGGGGATTCCGGGGAGGGGTATCGGAAGGCTTGCGGGACGGGCCCTCAGGCTCCGTAGCGGCGGTGTCGCGCCGCGTAGTCACGCAGGGCGCGAAGAAAGTCGACCTTACGGAAAGCCGGCCAGAAGACTTCGCAGAAGTAGTACTCCGAATGGGCGCTCTGCCACAGCATGAAGCCGGAGAGACGCTGTTCGCCGCTGGTCCTGATCACCAGGTCGGGATCGGGCTGACCACGGGTGTAGAGGTGCGAGGCGATCAGGTCCGTGTCGACGATCTCGGCGAGGTCCTCGAAGGAGGTGCCCTTGTGGGCGTGGTCCAGCAGGAGGGAGCGGACGGCGTCGGCGATCTCCTGCCGCCCGCCGTAGCCGACGGCGACATTGACCAGTATTCCGGCGTTGCCGTCGGTGGCCTGCTCGGCCTCCTTGAGGACGGTCTGCGTACGGGAGGGGAGCAGGTCCAGGGTGCCGACGTGGTGGACGCGCCAGCGGCCGTCGGCCGCGAGGTCGCGAACGGCGTTCTCGATGATGCCGAGGAGGGGGATCAGCTCCTCGTCGGGGCGGTCGAGGTTGTCCGTGGAGAGCAGCCACAGGGTGACCACCTCGACGTCCGTCTCGACGCACCAGCCGAGCAGTTCCTGGATCTTGCTGGCGCCGGCCTTGTGGCCCTGTTCGGTCGTGCCGCCGGAGGCTTTCGCCCAGCGTCGGTTCCCGTCGAGGACGACACCGATGTGCTTGGGGAGCACCTGGGTGTGATCGAGGCGCCTTTCCACCCGGCGTGCGTAGAGCCCGTACACCAGGTCGCGCAAGTTCACTGAGTCCACCTCTCGATTCCTGCCGGGGACCGCCGGTCAGGCGGCCCCGGGGGCAGCACGTCCACCGCGGGGAGGGCCGTCCGCGAGAAGAGAAGGGGACCGCCCCCGGCACCCGAAGCCGTCACAGTACTGCGCGGGCGGCGCGACGGCCCAACCCGGTCTGTCACAAGTCCGTGATAGGGAAGGACTCATGACTGAATTCCCCACTTACCTCGCAGCCCACGACCGTTACGACTCCATGGAGTACCGGCGCAGCGGACGCAGCGGCCTCAAGCTGCCCGCGCTCTCCCTCGGCCTCTGGCACAACTTCGGCGACGACCGGACCATCGACTCGCAGCGCGCGATCCTGCGCCGCGCCTTCGACCTCGGCGTCACGCACTTCGACCTGGCGAACAACTACGGTCCCCCGCCCGGGTCCGCCGAGGAGAACTTCGGCAAGATCTTCGCGCAGGACTTCTCGGCCTACCGCGACGAATTGATCATTTCGACCAAGGCCGGATATCTGATGCATCCGGGTCCGTACGGCGAGTGGGGTTCCCGCAAATATCTGACGTCGTCGCTCGACGCCTCGCTGAAGCGGATGGGCGTCGACTACGTCGACATCTTCTACTCGCACCGCTTCGACCCGCACACCCCTCTTGAGGAGACCATGGGCGCGCTGGCGTCCGCGGTCCAGCAGGGCAAGGCGCTTTACGTGGGTGTGTCGTCGTACAAGGCGGAGCAGACGGCCGAAGCGGCACGGCTGTTGAAGGAGATGGGTGTTCCCGCGCTCATCCACCAGCCCTCGTACTCGATGATCAACCGCTGGACAGAGGACGACGGTCTGCTCGACACGCTGGAGTCGGCCGGCATGGGCTGCATCTCCTTCGTGCCGCTGGCGCAGGGCCTGCTCACCGACAAGTACCTCAAGGGGATACCCGAGGGGTCACGGGCCACTCAGGGCAAGTCCCTGGACCCGAACCTGCTCTCGGAGGAGGTCGTGCGCAGGCTGGGCGGGCTCAACGAGATCGCGCGGCGGCGCGGTCAGTCGCTGGCGCAGCTGGCGATCACGTGGGTGCTGCGCGACGAGCGGATGACGTCGGCCCTGATCGGCGCGTCGAGCACGAAGCAGCTGGAGGAGAACGTCGCGGCGCTCGAAGGGGCCGCGCTGTCGGCCGAGGAGCTGAAGGAGATCGACAGCTTCGCCGTGGACACCGAGGGCGCCAACATCTGGGCCGGACGGAGCTGAACGCGGGCCTGTCCGGAACGTGACGGGGTCCGAACATGAAAAAACGGGCCGGTCCGTGGGGGGGATACGGACCGGCCCGAGGGGGGGTTTCCACCATAACCCTTCGTAAGTGGTGCTGGGTGCCACGCACGCCGGTCACTACGCTCCGGAGTTTCCGGATTGCTGCGTCCGACACGTAAAAGGCCCTGGACAGCGGGGCTGAGCACGCCGTTCGGGGTCTTCGATTGGCGAGAAGTCGCCACCCGTTGGGAGTACGCGCGGTTCAGAGGGAGGCGGCCTTCGCGGCCGCTTTCTCCTTGTTCGCGACGATGACGTCCATGTTCGTGTGTCCCCACCGGCCGAGCGGGATCAGCGCCGCGTTCAGCGCCTGGCCCAGCTCCGTGAGGGAGTACTCGACGCGCGGCGGCACCTCCCGGTAGACCTCGCGGCTGACGATGGAGTCGGCCTCCAGCTCGCGCAGTTGCTGGATGAGCACCTTCTCGCTGACCCCTTCGATATGGCGCCGCAGTTCACCGAAGCGCAGCACACCCCCGTCGTCCAACGCCCACAGGATCATCGGCTTCCACTTGCCGCCGACGACAGCCACCGCCGCGTCGAGACCGCACATGAAGGGGTTCCCGGGCTCTCGCGTCACTGCCAACTCCTCGCCGGACAGCTTTACTTACCTTTGTGGCAGTACTCCGCCACGGGGCAGTGTACGAGAGAGCGTGGAGGCGGCGTCGTCATGCGGACGGAATCTGACCTCGATGGCTCCTAGGGTCGGCCGTATGACGACGAAGAAGACCGAGTCCGCGACTGTCTCCGTGGCCGGGTCCCTGACCGTGAGCTGGGCCGCGGCCAACGCCCGGCGGCTGGCCCGGCAGGGGCTCGCCGCGCCCTCGGACGGCGGCCCCGCCGCCGTCACCGGCACCATGGCCGGCGCCCACGCACAGGTCCTGTCGGCGGCCGAACTCTCCGTCGCGCTGCGGCTGGACGGCGGCGGGACGCGCGAGGCCGTGCGCGCCGCGCTGTGGACGGACGGCAGCCTGGTCAAGACGTTCGGGCCGCGCGGCACCGTACATCTGCTGCCGTCGGCCGATCTGCCGCTGTGGACCGGTGCGCTCTCCGCGCTCCCCACCGGGCGCAACGCCATGCCCGCGGGGGTGCGGATGAGCGAGGACGAGACGGACCAGGTCGTCGCCGCGATCGCCGACGCGCTGGCGGACGACGACCTCACGGTCGACGAGCTGACCGACGAGATCGTGGCGCGCACCGGGCCCTGGGCCGGAGACCCGGTCATGGACGCGTTCCAGACGAAGTGGCCGCGCTGGCGGCAGATGACGCACACGGCGGCGCACCGCGGCGCGCTCTGCTTCGGGCCGAACCGGGGGCGGAAGGTCACGTACACCAACCCCCACCGGCTGCTGCCCGGATTCACCCCGCAGGCGGGGCCGGAGGCGCTCGCCGGGCTCGTGGTGCGCTATCTCCACGCGTACGGGCCCGCCACACCGCATCACTTCGCCAAGTGGCTCACCGCACCCGTCAACTAGGCCAGGGAGCTGTTCGGCACGCTCGCCGCCGAGGGCCGGACCGAGCAGGTCGGCTACGAGGGCGGACCGGCCTGGGTGGTGGCGGGCGACACGGACTTTCCGGCCGGTCCGACGGCGTGCGGCGTACGGCTCCTCCCCTACTTCGACGCCTTCACCATCGCCTCCCAGCCGCGCGAACTGCTCTTCCCCGGCACCGCGTACGAGCGGGCGCTCGCGGGCGGCCAGGCCGGGAACTACCCCGTGGTGCTGATCGACGGGGTCGTCGCCGGGGTGTGGCACCAGCGCCGCTCCGGGAAGTGGCTGGACGTCACGGTGGAACCCCTGCGGCCCCTGACCGCCGCGCGGCGCGAGGAGCTTGAGGAGCAGGTGGAGCGGACCGGCGAGATCCTCCAGGGCAGGCCGAGGCTGACGGTCGGGACCGTGACGGTCGGGCCGCACGCGTGAGGCGGGGCGGCGGCCCTGGCCTCAGGCGGGCTTGACCGCCTCGATCAGGAAGCGTGTCGTGGTGGCCACGAAAGGGCCGTCGGTCTCGATACGGCGGTGCAGGGAGGCGAGTTGGTCCCGGTACCGGTCGACGGTGAAGCCGGGCACCATCCAGATCACCTTCCGCAGGAAGTAGACGACGGCCCCGATGTCGTGGAACTCGGTGCGCAGCGCCGCCGTCCGCAGATCCACCACGTCGAGCCCGGCGGCCTCGGCCGCCGCCCTGGCCCGCTCGGGATCGCGCCCCGCGCGGCCCTGGGGCCGCGGCCCCAGGAAGTACTCGACCAGTTCGAAGACGCTGGCGGGGCCGACCTCCTGGGAGAAGTACGTGCCGCCGGGCCGCAGGACGCGGGCGATCTCGGTCCACCACGCCTTCACCGGGTGGCGGCTGACGACCAGGTCGAACGCCGCGTCCGCGAAGGGCAGCGGCGGCTCGTCCCGGTCGCTGACGACGGCCGCACCGAGCGGGTGCAGGAGCGCGGTGGCGCGGGCGACGTTCGGCGGCCAGCCCTCGGTGGCCACGGTCAGCGGCGGCAACCTCGGTACGGAGGCGAGGACTTCACCGCCTCCGGTCTGGATGTCGAGGGCCGCGCTCGCGCGCCCCATCCGCTCGGCCATGGAACGGGCGTAGCCCCATGGGGGCCGCTCCTCCGTCGCCCGCCCGTCGAGCCAGGAGAAGTCCCAGCCGTCGACGGAGACGGCGTCGGCCTCGGCGATCAGCTCGTCGAAGCCACGGCGCCGGGGTTGGGGTCCGGGGTGCTGCGTGGGAGACATGGGGGGGATGCTCCCAGGAACCCGGTGCGGTGCGCGAACGCATTTCACGCGGGCCGGTGCGGAACACCCGGCGGGCCGGTTCAGACGGCGAGAGCGCCGAGCACCAGGCCGAGCAGCGCCCCGCTGATCATGAAGGGCCCGAAGGGGATCGCGGACTTGCGGTTCGCCCTGCGCAGGATCATCAGCCCGAGCCCGTACAGCGACCCGAGCAGGAACCCGGCGAACGCTCCGACGAACAGCACCACCCAGCCGTACCAGCCGAGCACGACACCGAGCGAGAGCGCGAGCTTCACATCGCCGAAGCCCATGCCGTTCGGGTTGATCAGGAAGAGGACGAAGTAGCAGGCGCCGAGCGCGAGTCCGCCCAGCAGCGCGGTCGGCCAGGAGCCGCCGTCCTCCGGGAGGAGCGCGGCGATCCCGAGCAGCGCGGCGGAGGCCACCGCGAGCGGCAGGGTCAGCTGGTCGGGGAGGCGGTGCACATTGCGGTCGACGAGCGCGAGCAGCACGGCGAAGGGCGCGAGCAGCAGCCATACGGCGAGTTCGGGACGGGGCCCGGTGGCGGCGGCGAGGATGCCGCAGACGAGGGCGGTGATGACGGTGACGTAGAGGGAGGGGACGTAACGTGCGCCGCGCAGGACGGGATGCGCGGCGTCGGACGCGTCAGGGGTGTCGGTGTCGGTGTCGCTCTCGGCCTCGGTGTCGGTGTCGTCGCTCGTCGGGGCGGCCACGCCCGGTGCGGTCGCGGACTCGTCCGTGCGGGGAAGCGCGGCCTCGCCGGCCTCCGCACGTCCCGGGGACGCGGCGGCCACCGAGTCGGTACGCCCGGCCGCGCCCGCGACCGTGATCACGCCGCCCGCCGCCTTACAGGTCGCACAACCGGCCCTGCCGACCCAGCCCTTGGCGGGCCCCACGATCGGGTGGCCGGCCTCGCAGCTGTCGCGGTACGCCTCCTCGGGCTCGACGGAGAGCCGGTACGCGGCGCGCGGAAGGAACAGCCCGGCGGCTGCGCCCCAGAGGACGGCGACAACGATCAACGTGGCGTGCACACGGTCGACCTTAGAGGGAACCACATCGCGGGTCATAGGCCCGAGGACCCACATCCGGCCGTGGGAGGCCCAGATCCGGGCTCCGCGGCTGGAATTGGGGCGGTGGGGTCGTATGGTCTAGCGCCATGGGGAAATGGCAGAACGGCAAAGGCACGCTGACGATCGAGGGCCGGGACGAGCCGGTGGCGCTGGAGATCGCCGCCTCGTACAACGCACGGCGGCGCGGGCTGCTCGGGCGGACCCGGCTCGACGGGGCGCTGCTGATCACGCCGTGCAGCAGCGTGCACACCTTCCGGATGGGCTTCACGATCGATGTGGCCTATCTGGACAAGGAGTTGAAGGTCGTCCACGTCCACACGCTGAAGCCCGGCCGGATGCCGCTGCCCCGGCTGCGGGCCAGGCATGTGCTGGAGGCGGAGGCCGGTGCGATGGAACGCTGGGGCCTGCGCCCGGGCGTGCGGCTGAGTGTGAACGCGCGGAGTCTGTCCGGAGCCTGAGGCCCAAGACCCCCCGTCGGCGGGCTACTTGAGCTTCACCGCCTGGGTCGCGAGCAGGACCGACGGTATCTCGGGGGTCGTGGCGCCCTCGAAGTTCGCGGTGTAGAAGGTCGCGACCGTACCGCCCACGCGTACGAGCTGGAACACCATCGGCACCGGATCGCCCTCGAATTCGCCCGTCACCTGGTACGCGAGGGTGTCGTCACCCGCCTTGGGGACGTCGAGCCGCTTCACGGCCGCGTACGTCGACGTGCTGCCCGCGCCGGTCCCCTTGAAGCCGGCCTCGCAGTCCTTGACCGCTTCGCTCAGCCGGTTGAGGAGGGAGGTGGCGCCCTGCGTGCCGTGCGTGGCGAGGAATTCGGAGATGGCGGGCCGGCCCGTCTTCGCGCCGACGAGCTGACGGTAGACGACCGCCGAGGGCTCGGGCTCGGGCTTGCCGTTGATCATCGCGGTGAGCGGTGCGCAGTCCGGCTTGTCGGCGGTCTCGCCCTGCGCCGGCGGCCCGTCCATCGGGGCGGACTTGAAGGTCGACACATCGCCGGTGGCCAGCACGGCGGCGTCCAGTTCGGCCTTGGTCAGCTCCTTGCCGCCACCGGCACCGACACCCTTCACCTCGGGGTTGACCGTCTTCGGCTGCTCCTCCAGGGCCGGCGGCTCCGAGACCTGGCCGGGGTCCTTCGGGTCCTTCGCCTCCGCCGTGGAAGTGGCGGCGGTGTCCGGCTTCTTCAGCTTGTCGGCGTCGTCGCCGCCGCAGGCGGTGGTGGCTCCCAGCACGAGCGCGGCGAGTGCGGCGACCGTGCCGGTCCGCCGTGCCGTACCTGCGGTGCGCGTCCTCATCTGATTCCCATCTCGCTCTCTACTGGCCGGTTCTGAACGCTAACAGCGGCTCCCGACGCCCCGCATGGGTCCATGGACCCAACCCCCGCCGTCACTCCCCCGGGCCCCTCGGCCCGGCCCCGGTGTCCGACCCGGCCGGCGCGTCGGCTCCCGCCGCGCCCGCGCCGCGGCGCAGGCCGAGTGCCACGCCGGCCGCGTTCTCCCGGAAGAAGCCGACGCGCTCCATGAAGGCCCGCTCCGACGGGACCATGGTGAGGAGGGTCGTCAACAGCGTGTGTGTGGCGCGAAGTTGCGCTTCGGTCGCGGGCAGGGAGAGGGAGTGGTCCGGGTCGTGCCCGACGGCGAACAGCTCCACCAGACCCGCGCCGCCCTCACCCAGGACGAACCGCCGCTGCTCCGGGTCGGGCACGAGCTCGCCGAAGGCCTCGGCGGCGCGGCGCAGCAGTTCGAGCTGCGAGGGGGTGAGACGTACCTCCAGGCCACCGCTCGTGCGGCTGACCGGCACCCGATTCCTCATACCGGCAGCCCCGAGCTCAGCAGACCCGAGCGCAGGAGAAGCGCCATCCGCAGGACGCTCTCACGGAAGTCCCCGACCCTCTCGACGAACTCTTCCTCGGTCCAGGTGACGGTCGGCAGTGACGTGAGGATCCCGTACACCGCGTGGAACTGCGCGAACGTCAGTTGTACGGGTCCCGGCACCACGTCGTCGTAGGACGCGTCCAGCTGGAGCGGCCCCGCCAGTGTGATCTCCTCGGCGCCGGTGACGAGGGCACGGACGGCGGCGGACTCCTCCCGGTGCAGGAAGACGACGACCGCCCGGCGCAGCAGATGGAACTGACGGTCGTCGACCATCAGGACATACCGTCCGTTCTCCGGGCCGCGCCGGATCTCCACCTCGCTGCTCATCAGTTGCGCTTCGCTCCCTTGCTGTACAGACGGTCGAACTCCGCCCGGGACATCTTGTAGCCGTGGATCATCGTGCCGTTCTTGAGGATGACCACGCCCTTCTCGTCATCGTAGAGAGCGTCCGACTGGGAATTCGGCCTCTTGGGGTCCGGCGGCCGGGGGTCGTGGTGGGTGAATTCCTTGTCCCGGAACTTCGCGAAGTACTCGGCCATCTTCGTCGGATCGCCGTCCGTGCCCGGAATGATGTGGTCGTCGGCGTTCTTGATCCGCTGCGCGGCCTGCTCGGGGGTCTCGCCCTCCACCGGCTGGTCCTTGGACTTGATGCGCTTGACGTTGTAGTCCACGCCGTCCGCGATGTCGGCGCCGTGGCGCTTGTCGATCTCCGCGTGCTTCTTGTCCGTGATGCCGAACTCCGGATCCTTGTCGTAGTCCGGGTTGTCGCACGGGTCGTTGTTGTGGACGAGGGCTTCCTGAGAGCCGAGACCCACGTAGTAGGTGTGGATGCCCTCGACGGACAGGTCGTACGTCGTGCGCTGACGCGTGTAGCGGTCGACATCCATGACCTCCAGCGCCCCGCCGGTCGACGTACGGAACGTCGCGCCCGGCCGGATGTCCCCGGCCTCCGCCCAGCGCCGCTGGTCGCTCAGCCAGAACGGGTGGGTGTCGGTGGCCGTGAGGGCCGCGGTGCCCGAGCCGGAGAGGACCGTGAGCCGGGTGAAGTCCTTGTCGTCGTGGGTGGTGATGGTGCGGACGACCCGGCGGGCGGTGGTCAGGCCGCTGGACGGATCGGTGACGGTGACCCGCTGGCCGGTCCGTACGGTCTCGATCGGGATCCGGCGCCCGTCGGCGAGCAGTACGGGAGTGCCCGCCAGGAAGCTGTGGTTGACGGGGCAGGACTCCGGTTTGTCGCCGTCCTTGGGTTTGTCCTTGTTCTCCTGGTCGAGTTTCTTCTTCGCGTCGGCGAGTCTGTCCTCCGCGTCGTCCACCCGCTTGCGGTTCTTGATCAGACCCTTGAGACCGTCGTACAGATCCCCGCCGTGCTTCTTGAGCTTCTTGACCAGCTCAACAGCCTTCTTCCACTTCCACGGAGCACCGTACTTCGCCGCCAGCTTCCCCACCGCACCACCGACCACACTGAGCAGCACATTGATCAGCGTCTCCGTGCAGGCGCCCATGTCACCCTTGGTGATGCAGTCCAGAGCATCCGTGATACCCAGCTCATCCGCGAGGATCTTCGCAAGCTCCTTCGCGGCTTCCTTCGCCTTGTCCGAATCGCTCCGCTCCGCCGCCTGAGCGTCCTGCAACTCCTTCAGAGCCGCGTCGTAGTCAATCTGCGTCTGGGACTTCTCGCCGCTGTCATCGCCGGTGTCGTCGCCCGTGTCATCGCCGGTGTCATCGCCCGTGTCGGAAGCGGGATCACCAGTGGTGCCGCCGGGCGGGATCTCCTCGCCGCCCTCATCACCCTGACCGTCCTCGGCGACGGTGTCACTGCCACCACCGCAGTCGCCACCGCCGGTGATCTTGCAGACCTGCGTACTGATCCCATCGGCGAGCGCCGGCCCGACCCCCGTACCCACCAACGCACCCACGATCGCCGCGACCACGACAACCAGGCCGACGTACTCGATCGCCCCCTGCCCCCGCTGCGACGACCTCCGCAGAGCGCCCAGCAGGCGCGCGTCGGTACGTGGCAGGACCCATGTGCGCAACCTGTGCCGGAATCGACGCACGACCCATTCCCCCTATACGTCGGCCTCTGCCAGTACAGGACTACAGCAACGGCCCCCGCAGTTCCCGTGGTTGGCGCACCGTCACGAGTCGCTCGGAGTGCCGCCGTAGTACGGCCTGACCGTTCCCCGGAGTTTCCGCTGGATCGACCGGAGCGACTTGATGGTCGTCTCGTCACTCCGCCCGGTGGTCGTCGGCCACTCGAAGCCCGTGCCGACCAGGTCGCTGACGAAGACGATCTCGACGGCCAGCAGGATCCGAGCCCACTCGACCGGGGCGAGAGGCACGTCGTCGGCGAGCGCGCGCCGCAGCCGGGAGCACTGGTCGAGCAGGTCGCGCTCGCTCTCGAACCCCATACCGACGGCGAGTTGATCGCCGCACCGGGCGGGACCGCCCCATTCGAGGAGGGCCCGCCGCAGCAACGCGGTCTCGTCGTCGGCGAGCAGGGCGCTCGCCGCCACGTCGCTTCCGGCCATCAGTTGAGTTCCTCCCAGTAGTCGTCCAGCGTCGTCGGGTCCCGGCGGAAGATGGTTCCGCCGTCCGGATGCGTCGGATCGTGAATCACGATGGTCGTGCCGTCCTTGCCGAGGTACGCCTTCCGGCCGCTGCCGAGGGACTTGGTCCGCGAGGGGTTCTGCATGACGTCGGTGGTGAGCTTGCCGAGTTCGTCCGCCGAGACGCCGGGGAAGTCCTTCGCGTGCTTGTCGTTCGCGTGCCCCTTGGCGATGTCGCCGGCGTCTTCGAGCCGCTCCTCGTCGGTGCACCAGTCGTTGTTGTGCACCAGGACCGGTGTGTCACCGGTGACGACATAGTACGTGTGGATGCCGTTGACGGTGAGGTCGTGCGTGGTCTGCCGCTTGGTGTAGCGGTCGACGGCCGTGACCTGCACGGAAGTCCCCGCGGGCGTACGGAGGTCGTCCCCGGCCACGATGTCCCCGGCGTCCGCCCAGCGGCCCTTGTCCGTCAGCCAGAACGGGTGCGTGTCGGTCGCCGTGAGAACCTCGGTGCCCGAGTCCGTGAGGACCGTGAGGCGGGTGAAGTCCTTGTCGTCGTACGTGGTGATCGTCCGCTCGATCGCACGGGCCCGCGTACGACCGCTCTCCGGGTCGGTCGCGACGACGCGCATACCCACCCGCACCTTGTCGATCGCCATACGACGGCCGTCGGCGAGCAGCACGGGAGTACCGGGCAGGAAGCTGTGCTTGACGGCGCAGGACTCCGGCTGGTCCTCGGGTTTGTCCTCCGGTTTGTCGCCGTCCTTGGGTTTGTCCTTGTTCTCCTGGTCGAGTTTCTTCTTCGCGTCGGCGAGTCTGTCCTCCGCGTCGTCCACCCGCTTGCGGTTCTTGATCAGACCCTTGAGACCGTCGTACAGATCCCCGCCGTGCTTCTTGAGCTTCTTGACCAGCTCAACAGCCTTCTTCCACTTCCACGGAGCGCCGTACTTCGCCGCCAGCTTCCCCACCGCACCACCGACCACACTGAGCAGCACATTGATCAGCGTCTCCGTGCAGGCGCCCATGTCACCCTTGGTGATGCAGTCCAGAGCATCCGTGATACCCAGCTCATCCGCGAGGATCTTCGCAAGCTCCTTCGCGGCTTCCTTCGCCTTGTCCGAATCGCTCCGCTCCGCCGCCTGAGCGTCCTGCAACTCCTTCAGAGCCGCGTCGTAATCGAGCTCGGTCTGGGACTTGCCTCCGTTGCCGTCGCCGGGATCGGAAGCGGGGTCGTCCGTGCCGCCGGGCGGGGCTTCCTCGCCGCCCTCATCACCCTGACCGTCCTCGGCGACGGTGTCACTGCCACCGCCGCAGTCGCCACCGCCGGTGATCTTGCAGACCTGCGTACTGATCCCATCGGCGAGCGCCGGCCCGACCCCCGTACCGACCAACGCACCCACGATCGCCGCGACGACAACGATCAGACCCACATACTCGATCGCCCCCTGCCCCCGCTGCGACGACCTCCGCAGAGCGCCCAGCAGCCGGACGTCGGTGCGCGGCAGGGACTGCCGTGTCCGACGTCGGACATGACGAATCCGACGAACTACCCCCGATGGCAACATAGACGCGACGCTACGGCGCCAACTCGGCCCGGGTCATGGGCCCGAGGGCCCAATACCGGGCTCAGTTCCCGGGCGGCCGAGCGACAGAGGGCAGAGGGACAGGGCACTGCCCCGGCCGCCTGTCGTACCGGCGGTCGGGGCAGAGGTGGGGGGTCATATGGGTCGCGGATACGAGAAGGGCAGGTCCTGCACCGTCCTGGCGGAGATGGGTGCGGCCTGCCCTGCTCGCTGCGAGTCCGGTGGATCAGCCGCCGAGGATCTCGCCGACCTTGTCGGACAGGCCGCCGGCGATCTCGTCCGCGACACCGGAGCCGACGATCGCGGCGATGATCAGCGCGACCAGGACGATGACGCCGACGTACTCGACCGCGCCCTGGCCCTTGTCGCTCCGGCGCTTCATGGCGGCGACGGCGGTGTTCGCCCAGGTGCCGACGTAGAGCTTGGCGTTGGTGGCGGCCTTCAGCGTGACGTTCGACATGTGGTTTCCCCCTGTTGTGTGGGCCGGCCGTCGTCCGGCCGACTCGTACGAGTCTGTGGTGTCTCCCGCGCTTCCGGCTTCCTCCTGGCCGGTCTCGCTGGCGACATGAGAAACATACGGCGGCACCAGGTGGCCCGGCATGGGCCCCAAGGCCCAACCCCAGGCCCAACCTGAGGCCCAAGCGACGGCTTGGGCCCGGCGGCAACAAAAACCGGCCGGTGTCGTATGCGACGCGCATACGACACCGGCCGGGAGGCCCCGGGACGGAACCGGCGGATCAGTTCTGGGAACTGTCCGTGTCCCCGCGCGGGAAGGAGATCTCCACGCGGCGGTTCTTCTTGCGTCCTTCTTCGTTGCCGTTGTCCGCGATCGGGTACTGCTCGCCGTAACCCCGGATCTCGTACGTGATGCCGGCGGCGGACAGCTCCTTCTCCAGGACTCCGTGCACGGCTTGCGCGCGCTGCTTGGAGAGGACGTCGCCATGGGCGGACGAGCCCAGGTTGTCCGTGAAGCCGAAGACCCGGACCTTCTGGGCGCCCTGCTTCTCGATCTCCGCCGCCACGGCGGCGATTCGGTCGTTCGCGGCGCTGGAGAGCTTCGCGCTGTCCTTGCCGAAGAGCACCTCGGACTGGAGCGCGAACTTCACCGTCTCGCTGGTGTCCTCGCGACGCTCCTCACCGCCCTCGGACTCGACGACGGAGATGATCGGCAGCACCCTCGCCGGAGCGAGAGTGGCACCGTCACGGAGCTTCAGTCCCGGGTTGTTCCCGTCGACCTCGGGCGGCGGCGATGTCGACTCCGTGCCGGGCGGGGTGCTCGGCGACTCGTCGGCCGACGCGCTCGCCGCCATCGTGAACTGAACACTGGTGAAAAGGACCGCGGCGGCGATGGCCGTCGCCGCCGGCCGCACCATGGCCCGGCGCGTGCGCGCCGTGGTGGCACGCATCAGGAGATCTCAATCGTCGCGTTGGGCATCAGCGGAACCTGGATGTCGACCTCGGACGTGCCCTCGGGGGGCGCCGGGAACTGGGCGAAGAAGTTCTCGGTGGCGTTGCCGTCCATACGGGTGATGCCCGTCGTGGTCAGCGGGTACCCGTCGGTGTCCCGCAGGACGTAGTAGCGCTTCTTCTCGGCCTTGTCGATCAGTGTGATACCGGCGAGGGACCGGCCGGTGCGCTTGACCTGGTTCTCCTGGCCGTTCCACTGGAGCGGCACCTGGGTGCTGTCGCCGTTGGTGTTCTTGATGGTCCCCGAGACCGTCAGGAAACCGCCGTCGTCGCGGGTGGCCGTGTTGATCACCACCTGGAATCCGTTGGACCCGTTGATGGTCGCGAGAGTCTGGCTGGTGTCCGGCACCGTGTTGCCGCCGTCGTCGTTCGACTTGTCCCCGCTCGGGGCCGACGACGACGCGCCGTCGTCCTTCGAGCCGTCGTCGCCGCTGCCGCACGCCGTCAGAGACACGGTCAGCGCCACGGCCGCGAGGGCGCAGCCCGCCACCCTACGGGCCTTCATTCCATGCCGGATATTCATCAGTAAATGATCCTTTGCGTTCACTCGCGGTCAGTCCTCGGCCAGTCGGACGGAGAACAGGACAGACATGTCAGGCAGCACGGGGTTCACCGGGTCGATGGTCAGACCCTTACCATCACAGACGAGTTCACCCGGGGAGACAGGCTCTTCTTCGCCCTCGTCTCCCTCGTCTCCCTCATCGGGCTCCTCGGAACCTTCCTCGGAGTCCTCGTCTTCTTCCGCCGGCTCGAAGCTGCACCGGGGTTCGACAACGGCCGTGGCGTGAGCCTTGGCCTTCTTGTCGGCTTCTTCCCCGAGCACACTGTCGCCCATCGTCTCCTTGGTGACGACGTGGACCGTGAACGCCCACCTGCCGTCACCCGTCCAGCCGCATCCGCCCGCGGGCACATCCACGTCCGCGTCGTTCTCTTCGGCGAAGCGACCGGCCGCGACGCAGCCGTTGAAGGTCCCGAGGGGGTTGCCGTTGAAGATGTCGTCCAGATAGCCGGGGTTGAGAAGATTCCCCAGAAGGTCGAGACGGAACTGGTCCCGTGATTCCTGGGCCGCCGCGAGTGCTGCCGCGTCGGCGGCGGACTGGGCACCGTTACGTGTGGCGCCCGCCTGGCCGACCGCGAAGAACGCGAGCGCGAGAAAGAGCAGGCCCGCCACCATCGTGATGTAGATGGGAGCGGCCTGCCCTGCCTCGCGGGTGTCGCGCACTGTCAGCCGCCGAGGATCTCGCCGACCTTCTCCGACAGACCGCCGGCGATCTCGTCGGCCACGCCCGAGCCCACGATCGCGGCGATGATCAGTGCCACCAGCACGATGACGCCGACGTACTCGACCGCGCCCTGACCCTTGTCGCTCCGGCGCTTCATCGCCGCGACGGCCGTGTTCGCCCAGGTGCCCACGGAGAGCTTGGCGTTGGTGGCGGCCTTCAGCGTGACGTTCGACATGAGAATCCCCCTGAGTGTCGGCCGGCCGTCGTCCGGCCGACTCGTACGAATCTGTGGTGTCTCCCGCGCTTCCGGCTTCCTCCTGGCCGGTCTCGCTGGCGACATGAGAAACATACGGCGGCACCAGGTCGCCCGGCATGGGCCCCAAGGCCCAGCTCCGGGCCCAACTCGCCGACTGGGTCCCCTTCTTGATACCTCGGCCTACACGGCCCCCAGCACGCTCAGCCACGACCGGCCGACCCCCCTCGTGCTCCGTGCCAGAACGCGATTGCCTCGCCCCGGCTGCCGGCGTTCAGTTTGGCGAAGATGCGATTGATGTGGTTCTTGACGGTCTTCTGGCTGATGAAGCAGGCGGAGGCGATCTGCTGGTTGGTCATCCCTGACGCGATCAGGTCCATGATCTCCACCTCCCGCTGGCTCAGCTCCGAGTAGAGGCTGTCCGGTGAACCGGCCGCCCCGGCCGCGCCGGGCATCCCCGGCATCGCCTGTCCTTGAGATGAATGTGCCACATTTGCTTGCGAAAGCGAAGACCCAGGAGCAAATTGTTGCTGGTTCAACTCCCGGCTACCGGGTGTTACTTGCCGGTTTGAGGGAGAAACGTACGGCGGGTGGCCCTGGCCGGCGTGTGCGTTCGCAGACGAATGGCCCGGCTGCGCGGGCTGGTAGCCGGGGCCGGTGAACGCCGTACCGAGTCCCTCGGGAAGCGCTCCGGCGCCCGGGTCCGCGCCGCCCGCGCCCCGCACACTCGCCAGCAGCGCGCTGGACGCGGAGTGGGTGAAGTGGGCCCGGCCCTGCTTGATGTCCCGTACGGCGGCGACCAGTTGGTCGGCGGTGAACTCACCGTGGACCAGATAGCCGCCCGCGCCGAGGCGCAGTGCCTCATGGACGATCTCGCTCTCGCGGCTGTACGTCATCATCAGCACCGGCGCGAGCCGCACCAGATGCGGCAGGGCGGAGATCCCGTCGACACCCGGCATCCGGACATCCAACAGGACGACGTCCGGGTGGTGTTGGACCGTCTGTTCGTACGCCTGGCGGCCGTCGGCGGCCTCCGCGGCGACCTCGATGTCGTCGCGGCCTGACAGCAGGACGGTCAGCCCCGCTCGTACGACCGGGTTGTCGTCCGCGACCACGACGCGCAGTGGGGGCGCGGTGGGCATCGGCCCTGGAAGGGCGGGGAATCCTTCGGATGCCGCCGGCGGTGCTGACGTGGGGACTCCGGCGGTGTGCTCCGAGCTGAGCGGGGTGGCGTGCGAGGACGAGTGCTGCGATACGTGCGACTGCTGCGTCCAGTGCTGCCCGGAACTCCGTGAGATGTCGTCCGGCATGGCTGCGGCCTCCTCTCCATGGGTGGGAACGGTGGTTGGTTGGTGGTGCGGGTCGTCGGTGCGAGCAGCGGTGCGGGTCGCTACGGGCCTTCGCCGCGCGGTCAGTTGAGCATCGGTGCGGGTTGCTGCGACAGTCCGCCCCGGGACAGGCCCAGAGCGTCGAGCGAGAGTTCCAGGCGTACTTCCGTGCCCTTGGCCGCCCGGCCTCTGCCGATACGGATCCGGGCCCCGATCGACGCCGCGCGTTCCACCATGCCGACGAGGCCGAAGTGGCCCGCCCGTCTGAGGTCTTCGAGCGACGTGCCCTCGGGCAGGCCCTGCCCGTCGTCGTACACGCTGATACGCAGCACGTCGCGCACCACCCCCGCCGAGACGTCGACGTACGTCGGGTGCGCGTGCCGCTGCGCGTTCTCCATGGCCTCCGTGGCGATGGTCAGCGCGTGCCGGGCCACGGCGTGCGGAATGGGCGGCATACCCGTCTCGCCGAGCTGCCGGAAGGACGCCTGGAGGCCATGGCGCCGGCCGAAGTCCTCGGTGCGCGAACGGAGTTCGGCGGCCACGTCGACCCCGCCGTCCAGCCCGGACTCCCGGCGCAGGTCGGAGAGGAGTTCACGGGACTCGGCGGCGGCCCGGCGGGCCGAGCGCGCCACGAGTTCCGCCTGGTGCTTGACCGTGAGCGGGTCCATCCGGTCGGCCGTGCTGGCCAGACCGTCGGCCGCCATCGCGAGCCCGTGCAGCGTCTTGGCCACCGAGTCGTGCATCTCGCGGGCGAGCCGGGCCCGTTCCTCCTCGACCGCGCCGGTGACGGCGAGCCGGGCGCGGGCCTCGGTGAGTGCCTGGCTGGCGGTGCCGAAGCCGAGCATCAGGTTGCGCAGCGTGCTGCCGATCGCACCGGCGACGATGCACAGGCCCGGCAGGAGAAGCGCGTTGAAGGCCACGTCCACCTCGGTGTTGACGGCGTAGGCACCTCCCACGATCAGGGACTGGAGCACCGCGAAGAGCGCCGCGCCCCGCCAGCCGTAGACCAGTCCGGCGAGCAGCGGCGTACATATGGTGACGTACGCGAGAGTCGAGTCCGGGGACGCGGTGGCCAGCAGCAGCGCGCCGAACAGCATGTCGACGGCGAGCAGCGACGGGTGCCGCAGCAGGATGGGCCCGAACCGTTCCCAGTCCCGCAGCAGGATGTACGAGACCATGAAGGTGACGAGCACCGAGGAGCCCACGAGCCAGGTGGCGAATCCCGGCGCCGTGCGGTCGAGGGCGAACGGCGCGGCCAGGACGATCATCGCCATCCGGAAGCCGAACGTCTGACGGCACAGCGCCTGAAGGGCGTTGACCTGGATCGGCAGCGAGGGAATGTGGTTCGGCGTGGTCGCCACACTTGGGATCTCGCTGCGGATTCCGCCGGTCAGAGTCGTGGACCGTGGGGCCATTGGGGGTCACCTCCCGCTCGGGTGCATGGGTCTCGGGTCGACGCGTTCATCTGTTGCCTCAGCCTCCGGAGAGAATCTCTCCGAAGTCCACGCCGGAACCGTAGTAGAAGCTGAGCACGATAAGAATCATGGTCGCCGGAAGCATCACCATGGTCACGACGAGGGTGGTCTTCGGTACCGCTTGTGCCGCGCTGCGCCGGGCGTTCTGCGCGTCGGTGCGGCGCATGTCGTTGGCGATCTGGATCAGGGTGTCGACGATCGGCGCGCCGAGCTCCTCGCCCTGCTGGAGCGCGGTGACGAACATCGACACCTGCTCGGAGGCGTTGCGCTTGCGGAGCTGGTCGAACGCCTCGCGGCGGCTGACGCCCATGTCCATCTGCCGCAGAGTGATGCGCAGTTCGTCCGACCACGGCCCCTTGTACTTCTCCGCGACACGCTCCAGCGCCTGGCGGAAGCCGAGGCCCGCCGAGACCACGACCGCGAGGACGTCCAGGAAGTCCGGCAGCGTGCGTTCGATGTCCGCGCGGCGCCTGCGTATGGCGCTGCGGATGATGACGTCCGTCCAGAGCATGCCGTACGCGAAGGCGACGACCGCGATGACCGTCTGGCCACGGACGATCAGGGAGAGCGCGGCCATCGCGCCGAGGGCGCCGTACACGGCCCGGCGGGCCGCGTAGCGGTCGACGGTCATACCGCCCGGGTTGCCCGCCATGTCGAGGCGGCGGCGCAGGGCGTCGACCCGCTTGGGGCCCATCATCCGCAGCACGGAAGGGGCGTAGCGCATGCCCATCCGGTCGATGCCGGAGCCGACGGCGGTGGTCCGGGTGGCGCCGACCTCCAGCGCGATCGCCAGGTCGCTGGGGAGTTTGGCGTCGGCGCGGTAGAGCCGTACGCCGTGGAAGACGCCGTAGACGGCGAGCCCCATGAGGGCGGAAAGCAGAAGTTCCATGATGTGCGTGCCCTCCTTTCTCAGACCTGGATGCGGGACATGCGGCGGATGAAGAAGAAACCGACGCCGTAGAGACCGAACGCGACCACGGTGCCGATCTGCCCCAGCGCCGAGCCGGTCATCTTGTCCAGCGCGCCGGGGGTCGTGGCGTTGATCATCAGCAGGAAGCCGAGACCGAGCATCGGGACGGCGAGCGCGGTGACCTGGATCTGGGAGAGCATCGTCTTGACCTCTCGCCGGGTCTCCTTGCGCTCCTCCAGCGTCTCGGTGAGGTTGCGCAGCGAGCTGACGACCTGGCCACCGGCGCGGCTGGAGAGGATCAGCGTCGTGACGAGCACGACGAGTTCACGGGAGGGCAGCCGTTCCGCCAGCTCACCGAGGGCGTCGTCCAGGGAGTGCCCGACTGCCAACTGGTCGGCCACCCTGCGCAGTTCCTCGCCGGCCGGGTTGTCCAGCTCCTCGGCGGCCATGATCAGGGCCGTACGCATCGCGAGGCCGGCCTGGGTGGCGTTGGCGAGTACGCGGGTCAGCTCGGGCAGCTGGTTGATGAATGCCTCGGTCCGCTTGACCCGCTGCCAGTTCAGGAACGCGTTGCCGCCCCATACGCCGACGAGGGCCGCCAGTACTCCGAAGAACGGCGCGAAGATGGCGCCGATGATGAAGTAGAGACCGAGCAGACCGGCGAGCACATAGATGAAGTACTCACCCGGTGTCAGATCGAGGCCGGTGACCGCGATCTTGCGGTCGATGCGCTTGCCGATGCCGGTGGTGCGCAGCCTGCGGTCGAGCCCGACGAACCGCCGTCGCCGGCCGCCGACCGTCGCCATCTGGCCCGTCTGGGACATCCGGTCGACGAGCACCTGCCGTTGGGCCTTGCCCGCCGAGTAGACGTGCACGCCGATGACGCCGAGCACACACGTCAGCAGCGTGATGCCTATCGTCAGGAGCGGAAGATTATCCATGTCGTGCGGGGACCTTCTGGGTGAGCGGCGGGCAGGGACGGTTATGGGGGCGGGTGTTTCCGGCCCGCGGTCAGGCGGCCGACTTCCGGAGCGCGAGCTGCTCCTCGGAATCGGCGACGCCGAAGGCGGGAGGAAGCGGTTCGCTGCGCATGTAGAGGCGTTCCGCGATCCGCCGGGGCAGGGGGTAGTACTCGAAGTGGCCGTGGATCCGTCCGTCGGCCGCCATGGGCTGGGCAAGGTAGCGGCAGACCGAGACGATCCGGTACTCCTCGCGGCCGTGGGAGTCGACGATGGCGATCTCGGTGACCCGGCGGGAGCCGTCGGCGTGCCTGGTCAGCTGGACGATCACATCGACGGCGCTGTTGATCTGGTCCTTGATCGCCACGAAGGGGATCTCGACCTCCGACATGGACGCCAGGGTCTGGAGTCGCATCAGGGCGTCCTCGGCGCTGTTGGCGTGCACGGTGGCGAGTGACCCGTCGTGACCGGTGGACATCGCCTGGAGCATGTCGAGCGTCTCACCGGAGTTGCGTACGAGGTCACGAATGGTGACCTGGCCCTTGCCCTCCACGTTGGCGGGACGGGTCTCCAGCGTGATCACGTGCTGCTGCTGGAGCTGGAGTTCGGCGGAGTCCTCGATGGTGACGATGCGCTCCCCGTCCGGGATGAGACCGGACAGGGCGTTGAGGAGCGTGGTCTTGCCGGTACCGGTGGCGCCGGAGACGATCACGTTGAACTTCGCGCGGACCAGCCCCGACAGCAGGATCATCATCTGCTCGTCGAGCGAGCCGAGTCCGATCATCTCCTGAAGGGTGAAGGCCCGGGGGAATCGCCGGATCGTGAGGATGGGCCCGCTCAGCGACAGCGGCGGGATGATGACGTTGACACGCTCGCCGGACGGCAGTCGCGCGTCGACCATCGGATTCGCCTCGTCCACACGGCGGTTGACGGTGGAGACGATGCGCTCGATGGTCTGCATCAGCTGTTCGTTGGAGGTGAACCGCATCGGCAGCATCTCCAGTCGGCCGCTGCGCTCCACGAAGACCTGCTCGTGGCCGTTCACCATGATCTCGCTGATGGACGCGTCTTCGAGCAGGGGTTCCAGGATGCCGAGGCCGAGGGCTTCGTCGACGACGCGGCGGATGAGCTGGGAGCGCTCGCCCGAGGAGAGGACGGGCCCCTCGCGGCTGATGATGTGGCCGAGGACCCGTTCGAGCCTGGCCCGGCGCTCGGCCGCGGCCAGCGAGGACATCTCCGCGAGGTCGATCTCTTCGAGGAGCTTGCCCCGGTACACGCCGACGAGCAGGCTCTCCTCGCTGAGCCCGTTCGAAGGCTCAGGGCTGTTGATGCGTGCCCTCAGGCTCATGTCCTCAACTCCCAGATCATGCTGGTGTGATGCTCGGGTGGTGCGGGTGCGCTGCCGCTTCGGTCAGTCGAGCGGCATGGTGGCGGTCCTCTCCGCGTCCCCGAAATCGAAGACCGGGAGTATCGCCGGGACGGGGACACGGGCGGTGACCTTGACCTCGTCGCCGAGGGCCGGCTCCCGGTCGAACGTGGCGTCCTCGGCCAGCCAGTCGCTCATGGAGTCCCTGCCGACCTGGACGTAGTCGGTGTCCAGCGTGGAGGCCGCGCGGGCGGAGGCGCGGGAGGCCGTGCCGGCCTGCTGCACGGCGTACGCGACGAGGCCGAGCTGTACGGCGGCGAGGCCGACGAAGATCATAAGAGTGACGAGGCCGGCGAACTCTATCGCGGCCTGCCCCTTCTCCCTGGGCTCCGCGTCGGTCTTCCGGTGGAGGAATCGCTTCGGCATCTCAGCTCTCCTTCACGGCGGCGGACCGGCCAGGAATTTCGATCGGGATACTGACCGAGCCGGGGAAGAGCAGCGGCACGTCGAGGTCGACCTCCGCCTTGTAGAGGTCCCCGTCCGTGTAGCAGTCGATGTTCGCGTTCCAGGCGTCCGGCAGGTGTTTCCGGCCGGCCTCCTCGCAGACCTGCTGGCGCATCGGCGCGTACGCCGCGGTCCCGGCGCGCACCGCCTCGTCCGCCGCGTTGCCCGCGAGCGAGAAGGTGTAGCCGACCAGCGCGGCCTGCCAGAGCATGACGGCCGTGATCAGGATGATCGGCATCATGCCGGTGAACTCGACCGCGGCCTGGCCGCGGTCGTCGCGCAGACGCGCCCTCACCGCCGCCGTGCCGCGCTCATCTGCCCGTATCTGTGGATTGCTCATGGCTCAACGTGCCCCCTCAGCCTTGTCATCCCTCTGGTCATCCCCGTCGTCCCCGCCATCCCCGTCATCCCTCTGTCATGGTTACGATCGTCCGCGGCGGACGCCGACCGAGCCCCGGTCTCCCTTGAACTTCCCCTGTTTCTCCGCGCCTTCGGGGGTTTTCACCAGTCCGAGCTCCCCGGCGAGCCCCCAGAGCGCCTGCTTCACCGTCGACTTGGAGTCCAGGTCCTGCATCCTGCCCGCGTCGACCACCGCGTGCAGCTCCTTGAAGTTCGCCGGGATGACCATCCGTGACACCTTGGTGCTGGTGATCTTCTCGATGAGCGGCGGCTGGATCTCGGTGTTCCGCATATAGCGGTTGACCACGATCGTCGTCTCCTCCGCCTTGCGGATCTGGAGCCGGTCCCAGAGTTTGACCATGCGCTTGGCCGCCCGTACCGCCACCACGTCCGGCGTGGTCAGCAGCAGGGTGGTGTCGGCCATCTCGATCGCCGCCGCGTTCGCGCTCGTCGTCTGCGTACCGCAGTCGATGATCACGACCTCGTAGCGGTTGCGCAGCGCGCTGACGATCTGGCGTACGGAGCGGTCGTTGATCTCCTCGCCCCGCTCCCCCTCCCCCGGCGCGAGCAGCAGCCCGATGCCGGTGTGATGGGTGAAGAGCGCGTCCTGGAGCACGCGCGGCGAGATGTCCTGGATGGTGGAGAGGTCCACGATCGAGCGGCGGAACTGCACGTCCAGGTAGGAGGCGACATCGCCGGCCTGGAGGTCCAGGTCGGCCAGCGCCACCGTCATGCCCGACGCCTTCGCGGCGAGGGCGAGTTGGACGGCGGCCACGGTCGTGCCGACGCCGCCCTTCGCCCCGCTCACGGTGACGACGGTGCCACCGGGGCCGGTGAACACGTCGCCGCCGTGGCCCAGGTGCTTGCGTACGCCCACGGACCAGGCCGCGGCGGCCTGGACGCGCTGGGCGAGCTCCTCGTACGAGAGCGGGAGTCCGACCAGTCCCCGCGCGCCCGAGTCCATCGCGGCGGAGAAGAGCCCGGGACTCGCGTCGGCGGTGACCAGAATGACCCCGACCGCCGGGAAGCGGAGGGCCACCTCCCGAATCAGCTCAAGGGCTGGGACGGGACCGATCCGCTCATGTACCAGAACCACTTCCGGTAGTTCGTCGATGGACTCCGCGGCCAGCCTTGCCAGGGTGTCGATCAGCGAGGTCGAGTCACCGACCGGCCCGGCCGGCTCCGCTTCGGGGAGCTGGCTGAGCAGGCTGGTGATGGATCGGGCGGCGTCGGCGTCACCGACGACCGGGAGAATTCTGGTCGTCATTCGTCCCTCACTTGTCCCCTTCGAGGGTGTAGGTGCTCTCCCCGGGGCGCAGCGTGGTGGGGCTGTCGTCGGGAAGCAGGGCGAGGCGTACGTGCTGTGCGAAGGACTCGGCGTAGGCGACGCGCTGGGCGTCCTTGGTCTTGAGGGCGAAGGTGATCGGGACGGCCGAGCTCGGTCCGCTGCGGCTGCCCCGGTCGTCCTCCTTGGGCTCCAGCGGCGTCAGCGAACCGACGTCGATGACCTTGGCGTTGGGCACGATGATCCGGGACTGGGCGCTTCCGTCCTGGTCCTCGGCGGCGAAGGTGGCGAAGATGTTGACGAGGTCACCCGCGTTGATCTTGCCCGCGACGCCGGTCGCGGCGTCGATCATGATCGCGATCTCCTGCTCGTCGTTGGCGAGGGCGGGCCGCTTGACCATCATGTCGTCCTGGAGCAGCGACCCCTTCTTGAGCTGGGTGACCGCGATCTTGCCGGTGACGACCGAGAGGTCGGTGACCGCGTTCTCGGACAGCCAGCGCTTGGGCATCTCTATCTTCTCGAACTGCCCCTCTTCGAGCGCCGTGTACGGAGCGACGTCCGCCTTCAGCCGGTACGCGGGCACCTCGGGTCCGACCTTCGAATTCACGTCGCTGATCACCGAGAGCACGCCGGCGAAGGCGCCGAAGGCGCAGAGGACCGAGAGGAGAAGAAGAATGATGCCGCGGCGTTGCCGTGAATTCATGAGCGGGACAACCTCGTTCGAAGACGTGGGACGGGGACTGGCTGGGCGGGCAGGGACACGGGGAAAGCGGTTGCCGCACGTACCGGGAGCCGCCTGCCTCCGGTCCGTACGGACCGCCTGGCGGGCGGGTTACGACCCGTGGCGCGTTGGTGTTCCTTGGTTCAGGACACCTGAACTGTTCGTTTGGTTCTCGGGCGCGGACAGCGGAGCCGAACAGAATCCGCAGCGATCACCGATCAGTTCGAGACCGCACCAGGAGCACACCTCTCGACGTACGGATGAAACCAGCTGGTAAAGAACGGAGATATCCGGCAGGAACGCGGCGAATTCGATCATCTTGGACGTCCCCCACCAGCGTGGAGAATCCGAGAGCAGTGACATCTCCTGCACTCCCTGTACCCGCCAGGCGGGCGCGAGTGTCGCCGTCACCCAGTCCGATTGCAATTGCCCCTTTCCGACCAGCAGTTGGGTGCCGAATTCGGGTCCGGTGAGTTCACCGTTGCCGATCTTGATCAACTGGGGGTCGGGGTTGGCCAGGACACCGAACTGGGAGCCTGGCACCCAGGACTTGGCGTGCGACTTGAGACTGACAGGGACGCGGTCGAGCTTGGTGACCGAGTTGAGGAGAGCGCCGGCGTGGATGTAGTGGGAGAGCAGGCGCGCGGCCGAGGCGACGACGCCGGCACTGAAGTCGCAGATGGACAACTGCCGTAGCTGCCGCACGAGTACGGCGAGCCCGAGCGGCGGAAGGTCCAGTTTGAGGAGGGAGATACGGTCGCTCTCCAGGACAGAACGGACTGTGTGCAGCCGCTGTTCGTGCGCCACCGAGATGGAGGCGGGGTAGACAGCGACGACATAACCGTGCTGCTCCACCAGAACCTGCATGTCCGCGAGCGCAGCCTCCAGAGGCTGGGCATCGGGCGCCTGCAGCAGGGCCGCCGGGGGCGTCTGCTGGTCGGTGGGTGGCAGCACCAGGTCGTGACTGGTGACAGCTATGGCGGTTGACACCTGGTTCCCCGTTCAGCTCGGCCGTCGGAGTTCCGGCGGCCGCAGTTCTCTCTTCTGCTGCGTACTGCTGCTCGGTGTTCGGTAGTCCTGGTCCGGCGGTCCTCGTGCTCCGTCGGCCGGAACTGCCGCTCAGCACTTTATCCACGACTTTGGGCACAGAGAACACCTCACCGATGCCAGTGGTACGGCGCTCTCACGCTATGCACCACCAAAATCGGGCGAAGCAGTCAGGCGTTAACCCATGTTTCATTTGATCTCGAAACTAGCCGACCCGATCTGCGCCCACCAGGCAACTGGGGCGCTTTGGGTCCGGGTTGGGTCCACGGACCCACGCCACGGGTGCCGGGCCCTCCGTACGCTCCGAATCGATTCGTACACGCGAAGGTGTACGGCCACCGAGGGGGACGGTCGGATGAGACGGGAACTGGTACGGGGACGGCCACGGGGCGACCGCGGTACCTCGGCCACCGAGTACGTGGGCATGGTCGTGGTGGTCGCGGCCGTCGCGGGAGCCATGGTGGGCACCGGAGTTGACGGGACCATCGCCGAACAGCTGAAGTGCCTGGTCTCGTTCGGGCCGTGCACCCCCGGCGACGGGAAGCAGACCCGGTCCGCGCCGAAGACGGACGCCGACTACGAGCCGCCGCTCTGTCAGATCTCCTCGATCAGCGACAAGGCGGGCGCCAAGGGCAAGTTGCTGTTCATCGAGTGGGGCGAGGAGTACGGCTTCCAGCAGCAGACCTTCCAGTCCAAGACCGACGTGAACAAGGACGGCAAGGTCGACGACAAGGACCAGCAGGTGATGATGACCTTCACCGACGCCGCGTCCATCGCCGCCAAGAAGGACTGGAAGCCGGGCGCCAAGGTCGGGAAGTTCGGCTCGGACAAGGTGGAGCTCGGTGCCGGGATCAAGGTGACCAACGGGGACACCTGGGTCTTCGACAGCGAGGAGGACGCGGCGAAGTTCCGCGACGACATCGAGGACCTGAAGACGTACGAGCTGGCCAACCGGCACGCCAACTCCCGTGGCGGCGGACTGGGCAACAGCATCGCGTACTTCTTCAACAGCGGTCCGATGTACGAGGAGGAGCAGCTCCGCAAGCGCATCGACGAGAAGCTCGGAAACCGGCACATCAGCTACGGCAAGGTGGGCCTGGAGGCCAGCGCCGCCGGCGGTATGAAGCTTTCGGCGGGCGACGAGAAGAAGCTCAGCGCGACGCTCGGCGGCAGCTTCAAGTTCTCGCCCGAGGTGACGTGGACCGACAACAACTACCGGAACCTCAAGTCGTACACGTACAGCGCGGCCATCGAGTACACGGGCAAGGTCGGCTACGAGGCCGGGCCCATCAGCGGCGAGTCGAGCGCGACCAACACGCAGACCGGCACCATCACCGTCAGCCACGACAAGACGACCGGTGAGCTGCTGCGGATCGACATGACCCGCACCGTCGAGAAGGGCGCCACGAAGGACGGCGTCACCGTCGGCGGCGACAACGGCAAGACGGACGACGACAAGCGCGGCGGCAGCGGCAGCGCCAAGGGCACCGACAACCAGACCGGTATCGAGGTCGTCACCAACTCCATCGTCCTCAAGCCCGGTGCCGAGGGTGCCAAGCAGCGCGCCGTAGCCCAGAAGTGGCTCGACGGCACCGGCGACAACGGGGCACCGTTCGCCTACATGTTCGACGACCACGCACCGACGAAGCGGCCCGGCGCGGACGACCCGTTCGGCCAGCTCCTCTTCGACGAGGGCCTCTCCAGCAAGAACACGTACACCGGGCAGACGGAGGCCGCGGAGTACGGCTTCGAGCTGAACCTGGGGCTGAGCTTCGGCTTCTCGGTGTCCACCGAGAAGAAGGAGGAGAACCTCAACAACGCGCAGTTCCTGGGTGCGCCCCAGGGGGACAACCGCAGCTATGTGCCGTACAGCTACTGTGCGAACTGATCTCGGGGACAGGAGCACACTCGCCATGAGAGCCATGACCGGCAAGAACGAGAAGAAGAGAACGGCCGGACGCACGGGTTACGCGACCGCGTCCGCGTCCGCCGCGCTCACGACGCTCCTGCTCGCGGCAGGGTGCGGCTCGGAGGCGAGCAGCGGTGCGGTGCCGGAGGGCTGGGGCACACTCAAGACCCCGGCGGTCACAGTGGCGCACCCGGCCGCATTCGAGCCGCAGAGCGCGGGTGAGCGCAGCAAGTACAACGCCGCCGCGGCGACGCTCTCCGACGAGAGCGGGACCATCGGCATGATCACCGTGCAGCTCGACTTCACGGACGCCGACTCGGTGGAGGAAGCGGCGATCGGTGCCGAGGCGGGGGTGGCGCTCGGCTCGACGCTCGGGAAGCAGGAGGAGATCAAGGTCTCCGGCCCGGACGGCGACGAGGAGGCCCGTCAGGTCAACTTCGAATTCACCCAGAAGGACTCGGGCGCCGGAGCCGCGGCGGGGACCCCGGGCGGGACGCTCGACCCGAAGGCGGGCACGCGGGTGGCCGGCGTGATCGTCGCGGGCCTCGACGCCGACGACAGGACGTACGCCGTACGGATCGACGCGGTGAAGGGGAAGCTCAGCAAGGGCGACCTCAAGAAGATCATCGACTCGATCACGGTCAAGTAGGCGGTCGGCGATGGATGTTCCGGGCGGAGACTTCCTCTTCTTCGGGGGCATGATCCTGCTTTTCGGCTGGCTGGCCACGCACTACGCGCGTCGCCTGCTGACGGTGGTGCGGGCGCTTCGCGCGGACGGCCGGGCCGAGGGCACCTGCGTACGGATCGAGCAGGAGCCGTACAACCGCTCGGACGCACAGCGGCACTTCTTCGCGTTCCGGACGACGGACGGGCGCCAGGTCGAGTTCGAGGATCTGTCGAGCCGGTCGGTACGGGTGGGCGACCCGGTGACGGTGGCGTACGACCCGGCGGCCCCGGAGCGCACGGCGACGGTCGCGGGCCGCGGCCACTGGTCGCCGGTGCTCCAGTACGGGGTGCTGGTGGCGGGCTGCGGGCTGGCGGCGGCCGGCTTCGCGGCGGTTTTTCTTCTCACGGTGGTCTGAGCGGCGCGGGATTCAGGTTCCCCGCCTCCGGACCCACGAACACAAGTACTGACGGAGGCGATTGGCGATGACGAGGTACGGCTACCCGGGGGCGTCCGCCCCACGGGACGAGGGACGCGGAGCGGCGGTGTTCGCGCTCGCACGCGCCTGGGCGGCCGGCATCGTCGTCCTGCTGGTGACGGAGTACCTGCAGACCACGCTGGTCAACGACCACCTGGCCACCTCGGACAACCTGGAGACGTTCAACGGCAGACTGATGCTGATCCATCTCCCCAACGCGGTCTGCATAGCCCTGGCCACCTGGGCGGCGGGCCGCTCCCACCGGGAACCCTTCCGTGACTCGAAGGCTCAGCACGTGCTGGCGGTCTTCACGGTGGGGCTCGCCGCGCAGGCGCTGAACATGGTGATGCAGTGGCAGGACCTGGAGGCCGAGGGCATCCTCATGTCGAACGCGGTCCTGGTGGTGGGCGTGGTGTCGGGCTACGCGGCGGAACGGCTCCAGGACGACTGACTCGGCCGACGCCTTCGCTCGTCGGCAGCCGTATTCGTGCCAGGGGCCGCTCCGTGTGTCGGAGGTCTTGACAACTCGAATGGTCTGGACCATTTTAACCGCCAGCGGTGGCCACCGTTCCTGACTCGCTCCTCCATACCGACACCCCCAGCGGAGGCATCAAGTGGAACGTGTACCCGACGGCAGACGCAGACCCGGATCCGGCGGCAGGCGCGAGCAATCGCGCGGGCGGACGAGGAGTTGGCCGGGTGGGGTGGTGGCCGTACTGGCCGCCGGGGCCCTGAGCGTGGGGGGAATGGGCGGGGTCGCCCAGGCCGCCGACATCAACGTCGCCAAGAACGCCGGCTTCGAGTCCGGGCTCGCCAACTGGTCGTGCTCCGGCGGTAGCGGGGCCGTCGTGGGGACACCCGTGCGGACCGGGGCCGCCGCGCTGCGGGGGACACCCGCCGGACAGGACAACGCACGGTGTTCGCAGTCCGTGGCCGTGCAGCCCAACTCGACCTACACGCTGAGCGCCTGGGTGCAGGGCGGGTACGCCTACCTCGGGGCCAGCGGCACCGGAACCACCGACGTGTCGACCTGGACGCCCGGCGAGAGCGGCTGGAAGCAGCTCACCACAACCTTCAGGACCGGCGCCTCGACGCGTGCGGTGACCGTCTACACGCACGGCTGGTACGGGCAGAGCCCGTACCTCGTCGACGACGTCTCCGTCTTCGGACCGGACGGCGGCGGAGGCAGTGACCCGGATCCCGACCCCCAGGCTCCGGCCACTCCCGCCGGGCTCGGCGTCGGGGCCGTGACCGCGTCCTCGGTGGCGCTGAGCTGGAACGCGGTGTCCGGCGCGACCGGGTACAACATCTACCGCGACGGCACCAAGGTCCAGACGGCGACCGGCACTTCGGCGACCGTGACCGGACTGGCGGCAGCCACCTCGTACCAGTTCCAGGTGTCCGCGACCAACGCGGTGGGTGAGTCCGCGAAGTCGGCCGCCGTCAGCGGCCGGACCTCCCCCGGCGGCGGCGACCCGGGCGGCCCCGCCGTGCCGAGGCACGCGCTGACCGGCTACTGGCAGAACTTCAACAACGGCGCGGCCGTCCAGAAGCTCAGGGACGTCCAGGCTCAGTACGACATCATCGCCGTGTCGTTCGCCGACTCGACCACCACGCCCGGCCAGATCGTCTTCAACCTCGACCCGGCCGTCGGCTACTCCGGAGTCGCCGAGTTCAAGTCCGACGTCGCCGCGAAGAAGGCGGCCGGCAAGTCCGTGATCATCTCGGTGGGCGGCGAGAAGGGCAACGTCACGATCAACAGTGACGCCTCCGCCACTGCGTTCGCCAACAGCGCCTACGCCCTGATGCAGGAGTACGGCTTCAGCGGCGTCGACATCGACCTCGAACACGGCATCAACTCGACCTACCTCACGAAGGCGTTGCGGCAGCTGTCGGCCAAGGCCGGCTCCAGGCTCGTGATCACCATGGCGCCGCAGACCATCGACATGCAGAACACCGGCACCGAGTACTTCAAGACCGCGCTGGCCGTGAAGGACATCCTCACCGTCGTCAACATGCAGTACTACAACAGCGGTTCGATGCTCGGCTGCGACGGACAGGTCTACTCCCAGGGCTCCGTCGACTTCCTCACCGCCCTCGCCTGCATCCAGCTCGAAGGCGGCCTCGACGCCTCCCAGGTAGGCATCGGAGTCCCCGCGTCGACCCGCGGCGCGGGCAGCGGCTACGTCTCCCCGACCATCGTCAACAACGCCCTCAACTGCCTGACGCGCGGCACCAACTGCGGGAACTTCAAGCCGTCCAGGACCTACCCCGCGCTGCGCGGCGCGATGACCTGGTCCACCAACTGGGACGCGACGGCCGGCAACGCCTGGTCGAACGCGGTCGGCCCGCACGTCCATTCCCTGCCGTAGCCTCCCGGCGATCCCGAGGATCCACGAGGGCCTTCACAGAGACCAGCAGCGCCGCCGCTCCCCCGGCGGCGCTGCTGCGGGGTTCCCGGGCCGGC
Organism: Streptomyces camponoticapitis; assembly: GCF_014646115.1. Taxonomy (GTDB): domain Bacteria; phylum Actinomycetota; class Actinomycetes; order Streptomycetales; family Streptomycetaceae; genus Streptomyces; species Streptomyces camponoticapitis. The sequence continues at coordinate 101,043 of NZ_BMMV01000020.1, forward strand.
CCCCGAGGCCGGATGCGGCCCATCTCGTCCAGACCCTTGACAAGGCCAATGGTCTGGACCAGTTTGTACGTCCAACGGTGGCCACCGTTCCGTACCGCCCCCCACATCTCCCCCCACGGAGGCCATGCAGTGCACAGGAAAGCGCGACCCCGCACGCTCAAGACCCTCGCCGTGGCAGGCGTTCTCGCCGTCGCCGGACTGGCCGTACCCGCGGCGAACGCCGCGAACGGGCCCGCGCCGGCCGCGGCCGCCGCCGTACCCGCGCACGCGGTGACCGGGTACTGGCAGAACTTCGACAACGGGGCCACGGTCCAGACGCTGGCCGAGGTCCAGGACGACTACGACATCATCGCCGTCGCGTTCGCGGACGCCACCGGCACGCCCGGACAGGTCGACTTCACCCTCGACTCGGCCGGTCTCGGCGGCTACACCGACGAGCAGTTCCGGGCCGACGTCGCCGCCAAGCAGGCGGCGGGCAAGTCGGTCGTCATCTCCATCGGCGGCGAGAAGGGCACCGTCTCGGTCAACTCCGAGGCGTCGGCCAACGCCTTCGCCACCTCCGTGTCCGCGCTGATGGACGAGTACGGCTTCGACGGCGTCGACATCGACCTGGAGAACGGCCTCAACTCCACCTATATGACGCAGGCGCTGAAGTCGATCGCCGGTCAGGCCGGGCCGGACTTCGTCCTGACGATGGCGCCGCAGACCATCGACATGCAGTCGACGTCCAACGAGTACTTCAAGACCGCGCTGGCCGTGAAGGACATCCTCACCGTCGTCAACATGCAGTACTACAACAGCGGTTCGATGCTCGGCTGCGACGGACAGGTCTACTCCCAGGGCACGGTCGACTTCCTCACCGCCCTCGCCTGCGTCCAGCTCGAAGGCGGCCTCGACCCGTCGCAGGTCGGCCTCGGCCTGCCGGCCTCGCCGAGCGCGGCGGGCGGCGGCTACGTCGACCCCGGCGTCGTCAACGACGCGCTGGACTGTCTGACCAAGGGCACCAACTGCGGCAGCTTCAAGCCGTCCAGGACCTACCCGGGCCTGCGCGGCGCGATGACCTGGTCCACCAACTGGGACGCGTCCAACGGCGACGCGTGGTCCGACGCGGTCGGCCCGCACGTGCACGGCCTCCCGTAACCGCACCGCCGCACCCTGAACCACCCCCCACAGACCGGTGGCGCCGTCGGACTCCGACGGCGCCACCGTGTGTTCTCACGCGCGGGTCACCAGGGCAGGTCCCGCACCTGCTGCACGCACAGGATGATGAACAGCAGCCCGCCCGCCGCCAGCATCACGTTGCTCACGATGCCGTTGCGCCACTCCGCGGGCGTACGCGAGGAGTTGAGCAGCCACAGCAGCGTGAGCGCCAGGAACGGCATGAAGAACGCGCCCAGCACGCCGTAGACCACGACCAGGCCGAACGGCTGGTCCAGGAAGAGCAGTCCGATCGGCGGGAAGGTCAGCCAGAGCAAGTACGCCCGGAACGGCACCGACCGCTCGCGCGCGCCCGAGGCGACCTCCTCGACCGTCCCCTCGCCGACCGCGGCACCGGTCTTGCGCTCGCGCTGGAAGCGTTCGACGAAGTCCGCGAACATCAGGCTCACACCGTGCCACACCCCTACCAGCGCGCCGAACGACGTGGCGAAGAAGCCGATCAGGAAGAGCTTGGCCGTCACCGTGCCGAAGCGGTCCTCCAGGATCTCCCCGAGGTCGATGAGGCCGCGGTCGCCGGAGGTGAGCGCGATCTGCGAGGAGTGCAGCAGCTCGGCGCCGATGATCAGCATCGAGACGACGAAGACGCCGGTGGTGATGTAGGCGACGCGGTTGTCGATCCGCATCACCTTCATCCAGTTGGTGTTGGTCCAGCCCTTGGCGTTGACCCAGTAGCCGTACGCGGCCATCGTGATCGTGCCGCCGACCCCGCCGATCAGGCCGAGGGTGTACAGCAGCGAGCCGTCGGGGAGTACGGGGGCGAGCCCGGCGAAGGCCGCCCCGAGGTCGGGCGCCACGCGTATCGCGACGTACACGACGATCAGGAACTTCATGCCGATGACGACGGTCATGAACTTCTCGAAGACCAGATACCGGTTGAACCAGACGAAGAGCAGGCCCAGCAGCCCGAAGATGATCGCCCAGGTCTTCAGGTCCGGGCCGTCCGGGAAGAGCGCGACGATCGGCAGCGCGCTCGACGACATGGCTGTCGCGCCGTACACGAAGCCCCAGATGACCACGTACACCGCGAAGTAGACGGTGGTCCACTGGCCGAGGCTGCGCCAGCCCTCGAACAGCGTGCGGCCGGTGGCGAGATGCCAGCGGCCGGCCGCCTCGGCGAGGGAGATCTTGACGACGCAGCCGATGACGGCCGCCCAGAGCAGCGTGTAGCCGAACTTGCTGCCCGCGATGAGCGTGGCGACCAGGTCACCGGCGCCGACACCCGTCGCGGCCACGACGATGCCGGGGCCGATGTATCTCCAACTCGACTTTCGTGGGCCCGATTTGCTCGCAGCCGTACTGCTCTCGGTGATATCTGCCATGCGTCGACCTCCACACTCGTCCCCGTAAGTGACTCGGGTCACCAAAGCGGGACGCGGAAGATCGCGCAAGAGGGTCGGCGGTCTCGGTTCCGTTTCCACCGGCCCCTGGTCGCCCTAGGGCGACCAGGGGCCCCGGTTGTCCCGGCGTCCGAGATAGACGTGGAGTACGTAGCCGAGGTGGCGGACCCACTGCTCCAGCGTCATTCGGTTACGGGCCTTCACCCCGCACTCGTAGAACTTCCCGCCGGGCAGGACGACGGCCACCATCAGCCGGTGGCCGCCGCCCGGTTTGGAGTGGACGCTCTGGATGTCGGACCACGGGAACTCGGCGCTCTGCCCCTCGAAGTCGAAGGTCACGCCGGTCTCGTCGATGACGATGCCGCTGTGCCTGTCGGCGACGAGGAATTCCGGGTTCACGTTCGGAGGCACGGCGCCGTACGCCGGGACGGGCGCCGGGCCCGGCGCCGGGGCGGGCGGGTACGCGGGCGGCGCCGGGGCGGGCGGGTACGCGGGCGGCGGCGGCCCGAAGACCCCCGACGGCTGCGGGTGCGGGTTCAAGTAGGGGTTCGGCTCGGGGTACATGGAGCCGTACCGTACCTAAATCACGAGGCTGAGCAGCGCCGCGACCACGAATCCGGCCACCGAGAGAACCGTCTCCAGCACCGTCCACGACTTCAGGGTGTCGCGCTCGGATATGCCGAAGTACTTGGCCACCATCCAGAAGCCGCCGTCGTTGACGTGCGAGGCGAAGATCGAGCCCGCCGAGATCGCCATGATGATCAGGGCGAGATGGGCCTGCGACATGGACTGGCCCTCGACCAGCGGTACGACGATGCCCGCGGTGGTCACGATCGCGACCGTCGCCGAGCCCTGGGCCACGCGCAGCACGACCGAGATCAGCCACGCCAGCAGGATGACCGGCAGACCGACGTCGTTGAAGGTGTCGGCGAGGGCGTCGGCGATGCCGCTGCCCTTCAGCACGGCTCCGAAGACGCCGCCGGCGCCGACCACCAGCAGGATGTTGCCCACCGGCTTGAGGGACGCGGTCGAGACCGTCTCCAGCGACTGGCGCGACCAGCCGCGCCGGATGCCGAGCAGGTAGTACGCGAGCACCAGCGCGATCGTCAGCGCCACGAAGGGGTGGCCGAAGAACTCGACGACCGACCGGAGCGTGCTCGGGTCGAGCGCGATGGAGGAGAACGTGGCCAGCAGGATGAGGAGCAGCGGGGTGCCGATGATCGCGAGCACCGTGCCGAGCGCGACCGGCTTCTCGGGCGGAGTGACGCCCGACGCCCGCTGTTCGTCGGCGACGGCCCGCTTGGCCTCGGCAGCGGCCTCGACCATGTCCTGCGGTACGTCGACGTAGAGACGCTTCCCGATCCACGCCGCGTAGACCCAGGCGGCGAGCACGGCCGGGACACCGACGACGACACCCATCAGGATGACCCAGCCGAGGTCGACGTCGAAGAGACCGGCGGCGGCGACGGGGCCCGGATGCGGGGGCAGGAACGCGTGGGTCATGGAGAGGCCGGCGAGCAGCGGCATCGCGTACAGCACGATCGACTTGCCGGAGCGCTTGGCCGCCGCGTACACGATGGGCGCGAGGACGAAGATGCCGACGTCGAAGAAGACGGGGATACCGAAGACGACACCGGTGACGCCCATGGCGAGCGGGGCGCGCTTCTCACCGAAGAGGTTGAGCAGCCGGGTGCTCAACACCTCGGCGCCGCCCGACACTTCGAGGATCGCGCCGAGCATGGTGCCGAGGCCGATGATGATCGCGACATGGCCGAGGATGCCGCCCATGCCGGACTCGATCATCGAGACGGCGGCCGATTTCTGGACCGTGCCGAAGAGTTCGGTCACGGACAGTCCGGCGGCGAGGCCGACGGCTATGGAGACGCCGAGAAGGGCGACGAAGGGCTGGAGCCTGACCTTGATGATCAGGACGAGGAGGAGAACGATTCCGAGGACGGCGACGGTCAGCAGACCGGCCGTCCCGTCTATGAGGAGGAGCAGTCCGCCGGTGTGGGGCGGAACCTCGGGGATGGGGGGAGCGTCGGCGGCGAGCAGCATGAGGGGGACCTCTTGTTTCGTGCATCAGAGCAGGGGGGATCGCGGCACGGCGCCCGCGGGTTGCCGGGGAACGGGCGCCGCGCCGTGCGGTGGAGCGGGTGACGGCCGGAGTGAGGGGCTGGATCAGCCGAGTACGGCCAGCGCGTCGATCTCGATGAGCAGTCCGGCGGGCAGGCCGACGTACACGGTCGTACGGGCGGCCGGCGCGTCCTTGAGGTTCTGCTCATCGAAGTAGGTGTTGTAGATCTCGTTCATCTCGGCGAAGTGCGCGACGTCCGTGAGGTAGACGCGCAGCATCATCACGTCGTCCCAGCTCGCGCCGCCCGCCTCCAGCACCGACTTGACGTTGGCGAGGGTCTGGAGCGTCTGTTCGCGCAAGGTCGGTCCGGCGACGGTCGGGGCCTCGCCCGGGACGGCCGGGAGGAAGCCGACCTGACCGGCCACCTGGAGGATGTTGCCCTTGCGGACACCGTGGGAGAACTTGGCCGGAGGCGCGGCGTGCGTGGCGGGGACGACTGCGGTCTTCGCGGTCTGGTCGCTCATGGGATCTCTTTCTGAAGAGCGGGGGTTGCGGGTGCCGGATGGTGCGCGTTTCCCGAGTACTCGCGGCTGATCGCTTCGGCGGTACGGCGCAACAGCGGGAGCAGGGCGAGAAGTTCATCGGCCGTGACGACGACGTTCGGCGCGGACACCGACATGGCGGCGACGACCCGGCCGTCCGCACCGCGGACCGGGGCCCCGATGCAGTTGATGGACTCCTCGTGACCACCGAGGTCGGTGGCCCACCCCTGTTCGCGTACGGTCGCCAGCTCCTTGAGGAAGGCGGCGGCGTTCGGTGTCGAACGGGGGGTGTACATGGGGAAGTCGAGCCGCTCGGCGAGTGCGCGGCGCTCGGCTTCGGACAGGTCGGCGATGAGCAGTTTGGCGACGGCCGCGACGGTGACGGCGACCGGCTTGCCGATCCGGGAGTACATCCTGACCGGGTAGCGGCTCTCGACCTTGTCGATGTAGAGAACTTCGCTGTCCTCTATGACGGCGAGATGGACGGTGTGACCGCACTGTTCGCCGAGCGCCACCAGGTGCGGATGGGCGATCTCGCGTACGTCCAGGCTCTCGACGGCCTCCTGCGCGAGGGCGAAGAGCCGGGCGCCGAGGCGGTAGCGCTGGTCCTGCTGGCGGTAGACGAGCCCGTGTTCGTGCAGGGTGCGGAGCAGCCGCAGGGCGGTGGACTTGTGTACGCCGAGCCGCTCGGCGACCTGCCCGAGGTCGGCCGGGCCCTGGGCGAGCAGCGGCAGGATGCTCAGCGCCCGGTCGACGGTCTGGCTCATGAGGTGCCCACCGCTTCCTGCCGTACCGCGCCGGCCGCGGCCTCGGACGTCCAGCCGGGGCCCAGGCGCAGTGCGCCCCACGCGGCGTCGTCCAGTGCGGCAAGGCGGTCGGCGTGTGCGCGGGCGGGCGGGACGCAGACGTCGCCCGCGTCGGTGAGTACGGCGGCGGCCGTCAGATGGCCGTGGCGCAGCCGGGCCCCGGTCGGCAGTCCCCGGAGGGTCGCGGAGAGGAAACCGGCGGCGAACGCGTCGCCGGCGCCGACGGGCGCCACGACGTCGACGCCCAGCGCGGGTACGGAGGTGACGGTGTCGGTCGCCGCGTCCCGTACGAAGGCGGTCGCGCCGTCCGCGCCGGCCTTCACGACCAGCACCGCGGGCTCGGGCAGCGCCTCGCGGACCGCCTCAGGGCTGTGCAGGTCCCAGAGGTGCGCGGCCTCGTCGTCGCCGACGAAGACGAGGTCGGCGCCGCGCGCGAGGTCGAGCAGCACCCGGGACGCGGAGCGCGGACCCGAGCCCTCGCGCCAGAGAGCGGGCCGGTGGTTGACGTCGAAGGAGAGCGGCGGGCGGCCCTCCCGGCGCTCGGCCAGCTCGCGCATCAGGGCGAGGCAGTCGTCGGAGAGCGCGGCCGTGATGCCGGAGAGATGCAGGACGCGGCCGGACCACAGGTCCCCGCGGTCCATGGTCGCCGGGGACATCGCGGACGCGGCCGATCCCGCGCGGTAGTAGGCCACCTCGTGGGCGGTGGTGGAACGGTCCGTGGCCGTACGGAAGTAGATGCCGGTCGGGCGGCCGTCCGCGTCGCGGCGTACGCCGGAGGTGTCCACGCCGTACGCGCCGATCGCCTCGACGAGATGGTCGCCGAAGCCGTCCGCGCCGACGCGGCTGATCCACTTCACCCGGTGTCCGGCCGCGGCGAGGGCGCAGGCGACGTTGGACTCGGCGCCGCCGATGGTACGGGTGAAGGCGGGGACGTCCGCGAGACGGCCGGGGCGCGAAGGCAGGAAGGTGACCATGGACTCGCCGAGGCAGACGACCTCGGTGGCCTCGGGCCCACCGGGCCTGGTCGGGTCCGCTTCTACCGTTGCGGGCACTCGGGGCTCCTCGCTCATCTGTCGGCCGAGGCCGCCGGGGCACATCATTGACCCGGCGACGGCTCGGATGTTAGACAGCGTCAAGCGTTATACGCAATGGGCGTTGCACATGTTGCAACGAGATCGATGGAGGAGTGTCCTATGGCGGTCGACGGACGACTCGGCGAAGAGCATCTGAGGAACGAGCGTCTCGACCACCGTTTCAAAGGGCTGCCGCCCGACGCCGACGGCCTCACCGTCGGCGAGCTGGCCGCCGAGCGCCGCTCCCTGTTCACCGGCGGTTTCACCACCCCGGTGCTCGCCCTCTCCGCCGAGTCCCTCACCCACAACCTGGCGCTCCTGGAGACGTACTCGGAGCGCCACGGCCTCGCGTTCGCCCCGCACGGCAAGACATCCATGTCCCCGCAGCTCTTCGCGCGCCAACTCGACCACGGTGCCTGGGGGATCACCGCCGCACTCCCCCACCAGGTCCGCGTCTACCGGGCGTTCGGGATCCGGCGGATCTTCCTCGCCAACGAGGTCGTCGACGCGGTCGCGCTGCGCTGGCTCTCCGCCGAGCTCGACAGCGACCCGGGCTTCCGTTTCATCTGTTATGTCGACTCCGTGCGCGGTGTCGAGCTGATGGACGAGGCGCTGCGCGCGGCGGGCGGCTCGCGCCCCGTGGACGTCGTCGTGGAGCTGGGCGCGGGCGAGGGCGCGCGGACCGGTGTCCGCAAGGAGGCGGAGTGCGCGCGGGTCGCCGACGCCGTGGCGGACACCGACACCCTTCGGCTGGTCGGCGTCGCCGGTTACGAGGGCGAGGTGCCGCAGGCCGACAGCGACACCGTGCGCGCGTGGCTGCGCCGGCTGACCGCGCTGGCCGCCGACTTCGACGCGGCGGGCCGGTTCTCCGGGACGGTGGACGAGATCGTGGTGAGCGCGGGCGGCAGCGCGTGGTTCGACGCGGTCGCGGACGTCTTCGCGGAGATCCCGGTGCTGTCCCGCCCCGTGCTGAAGCTGCTGCGCTCGGGCGCCTACGTCTCGCACGACGACGGCCACTACAAGCGGCTGACCCCCTTCAACCGGATCCCGGCCGAGGGCGCGCTCCAGCCGGCCTTCCGGCTCTGGGCCCAGGTCATCTCGCGCCCGTCGCCCGAGCAGGCGTTCGTCAACGCGGGCAAGCGGGACGCGGCGTACGACCTCGACCTGCCGGAGGCGCAGGTGGTGCGCGACGCGCGTACCGGGGAGATCCGTCCGGCGCGCGGCATCACGGTCACGGGCCTCTCCGATCAGCACGGCAAGCTGCACACCTCGCCCGACGCGGTGATCGAGGTCGGTGACTGGGTGGGCTTCGGTCTCTCGCATCCGTGCACGTCGTTCGACAAGTGGCAGCTGATCCCGCTGGCCGACGCGGACGGCACGGTCACCGACCTCATCCGTACGTTCTTCTAGGAGCCGCGCGCCATGGACCTCGTCATACGGGACGTGACTGTCGTCGACGGCACGGGTCGGGACTCCTACCGGGCGGACGTCGGCGTGAGCGACGGCCGGATCGCCGAGATCCGGCCCGCCCCGGCCGCCGGCGCCGGACCCCGACTCTCCGGGGCCCGGGTCCTGGACGCCGACGGACTCGCCCTCGCCCCCGGTTTCATCGACATGCACGCGCACAGCGACCTCGCGCTGCTGCGCGACCCCGACCACTCGGCGAAGGCCGCGCAGGGCGTGACCCTGGAGGTGATCGGTCAGGACGGGCTGTCCTACGCGCCCGTCGACGACGCCACGCTCGCCGAGGTCCGCAGGGCGATCACCGGCTGGAACGGCGGCGCGCCCGGGGACACGTCGGTCAACTTCGACTGGCGCACGGTCGGCGAGTATCTGGACCGGCTGGACCACGGCTTCGACGGCCGGGGCATCGCCGTCAACGCGGCCTACCTCGTGCCGCAGGGCACGGTCCGGATGTACGCGGTGGGCCAGGACGACCGCCCGGCGACCGCCGCCGAGCTGGACCGGATGCGGCAGTTGGTCGCCGAGTCCCTGGAGCAGGGCGCCGTCGGCATGTCGTCGGGGCTGACGTACACGCCCGGCATGTACGCGGACGACGCCGAACTCACCGAGCTGTGCCGGGTGGTGGCCCGTTACGACGGCTACTACTGCCCGCACCACCGCAGTTACGGCGCGGGCGCCCTGCGCGCGTACGAGGAGATGGTCGACCTCACGCGGACCGCCGGCTGCGCGCTCCATCTCGCGCACGCCACCATGAACTTCGGCGTGAACAAGGGCAAGGCACCTGATCTGATCGCCCTGTTGGACAAGGCGCTGGACGGCGGCGCGGACATCTCGCTCGACACCTATCCCTACACCCCGGGCTGTACGACGCTCGTGGCGATGCTGCCCAGTTGGGCGAGCGCGGGCGGCCAGGACGCGATCCTGGAGCGGCTGCGGGACGCGTCGACGGCGGAGAAGATCCGGCACCACATGGAGGAGATCGGCGCGGACGGCTGCCACGGGGTGCCCATCGACTGGGACACCATCGAGATCTCCGGCGTCTCGGATCCTGCCCTCACGGCGCATGTCGGGCGGACGATCGCCGAGACCGCCCGGCTGCGCGGCGAGAGCGGCTGGCTGACCGCCCGCCGGCTGCTGATCGACGACCGGCTCGGCTCGACGATCCTCCAGCACGTCGGACACGAGGAGAACGTGCGGGAGATCATGCGCCACCGTGTGCACACGGGCGGCAGCGACGGCATCCTCCAGGGCGCGAAGCCGCATCCGCGCGCCTACGGCACGTTCCCCCAGTATCTCGGCAGGTACGTAAGGGAGTTGGGCGTCCTGTCGCTGGAGGAGTGCGTGGCCCATCTGACCTCGCGCCCGGCGGCCCGCCTGCGCCTGGGCGACCGCGGCCTGGTCCGTGAGGGCTACCGCGCGGACCTGGTGCTCTTCGACCCGGAGACGGTGGCGGCGGGCTCGACCTTCGCCGCGCCGCGCACCCTCCCGGTGGGCATCCCGCACGTACTGATCGACGGCCGCTTCGTGATCGAGGACGGACGGCGTACGGACGTCCTGGCGGGGCGGTCGGTACGGCGTACGGCCTGAGGCCGTCGGACGGACCTACGCGCTGGCTATCCGCAGGATCAGCGCGGCCACGGCCAGAACGATGAAGACGACCGACGGGGCGATCGCGTAGTCCTTCGCCCTGACGTGGTAAATCACGGCGCCGGCGAAGTACAGGACGACCCCGACGGCCGCCGCCGCTCCGAGGAACGGCACCCACAGACCGGCGAGCAGCCCCAGCGCGCCGGCCGCCTTGAGGGAGGCGAGCCGGGGCAGCCAGGAGTCCGGCACGCCGACCTTCGTCATCGAGATGACGATCGTCTCGTGACGGGTTCCCATGGCGAACGCCGAGCCACTGAGGGCGGCGGCGAGCAGGATGCCGACGACGGCATAGGCGATGAACACGGAGGGCCTCTCGGAAGACGTACGGGGCGGGGGCGGACCGGACGCGGGTCCGGTGCCGGTGCCCCACCTTGTGCGCGTCGTCGGCCGTGAGGAAGGCCGGGCCCAGGCTGGTAGCGCGAGGGCTACGATCCCGCCCGCGCGCGGGCGTACATTGCCCGGTGTGAGTGACAGTGAGCTTGGACGGTTCCTCCGGGCGCGACGCGAGAGCGTGACCCCCGCCGATGTGGGGCTGACCGCCGGCAGCCGCCGCCGTACGCCCGGCCTGCGCAGGTCCGAGCTGGCGATGCTCGCCGGGATCAGCGTCGAATATCTCGCCCGGCTGGAGCAGGGACGCGACCGCCACCCCTCCCCGGAGATCCTGGCCGCGCTCGCCGACGCGCTGCGGCTGTCCACCGAGGCGCGCGGCGAGCTGATGCACGTCATGAAGGTGACGAACGGTTCACTCAAGCTCTGCCTCGGCTCGGCCCGTCCGCCGGACCGGGAGGTGCGGCCCACGCTGCGGGCCCTGCTCGACCAACTGGATCCCGCACCGGCCGTGTTGCTGAACCGGCTGGGCGAGGTGGTCGCCCGCACCGGCGGCTACGAGCGGCTCTTCGGCCCCCTGGGCCTGCTGGACCCGCCCGTGCCGAGCCTGCCGCGGTATGTGTTCACCGATCCCCGGGCCCGCACCGCCTACCCGGACTGGGAGCACGCCGCGGACCATCAGATCGCCCGGATCAGGATCGACTCCCTGCCGGACGACCCCGACCTGATCGCGCTCGTCGAGGAGCTGACGCTGCTGGCGGGCGCCGAATTCACCGAGCGGTGGAAGCAGCCCCTTCGCGCGCCCGAGAACACCGGGGTGCGTCGGCTGACGCACCCCGGCGCGGGTGAGCTACGGCTGGCCGACGAGACCCTGGAGCTCCCCGAGGCGGAAGGTCTGCGTCTCGTCGTCCATCTGCCCGCCGACGAGGCCACGGCCGCGGCGCTGGACGCGCTCGCGGGCCGCAGGCCGGGCGCGCTGCGCGCCGTCGCCGGGTGATCTGTCGTCTCCGGCCGCTCAGCGGACCCGGTAGACCGACGTCGTGCCGCTGATCTCGTTGCCGACCACCAGCAGCGCGTCACCGGTCGGGCTGTCCTTCGCCGCGACGAAGAGCACGCCCTCCGGTCCCAGGTCCCCCGCCGTACCGGCCTCCGGATCGCCCGCGAAATCACGGGAGTTGACGTATCCGGCGGCCTTCGGGCGGCGCGGGTCGCTCAGGTCGTACGCCGCGATGCCGCCGGGCCGCTCCAGGCCGACGAAGGCGTACGTCGTGCCGCGCACCGATCCCGTGGTGATGCCCTCCGGCTCGGGACCCTTGCTGTCGCTGCGGCTGTCGGGGTCGTTCTCCGCGTTGTCGGTGTTGAAGTTCTCCGGGAACGCCTTGGCCGTCAGCTGCTCCAGGTCGTCGCCGGAGTCCCAGACGAGCCGGCCGCGCTCGTCGCGTACGGAGATCGATCGGCCGCCCAGCGAGTTCAGCTCGGTGACCCGGCCCTGGCTGTCCGTGGGCGAGGTGCTGGTGATGTTGAGGCGGCCGAGCGCGTCGTCCTCCTGGAGCGCGGCGGCGTCCGGGAACGCCTTCGGGTTCAGCTCGACATCCTTGACCCGCACCTCCTCGGCGAAGCAGTCCCACTCGCGGGCGTCGCCCTCGTTGGCGCTGACGGTGTACTCGTCGCCGCGCGCGCTGAAGGCGTGGATCCCGTCGGGCTTGTAGAGGCCCTTGACCGGCCAGGTGCGGATGTTGACGCCGTCCTCGTCGGAGGCGTCGAGGCCGTTGCCGCGCGCGGAGTGGTCCTTCTCGCCGAGCGGGACGATCTTCTCGACCTCGGCGCGGCGCAGATCGACGAGCGCGAGCGCGTTGTTCTCCTGGAGGGTGACCCAGGCGGTGCGGCCGTCCTTCGACACGGCCACGTACTCGGGCTCGATGTCCTGGCTGACGGAGGCGTTCGGACCGTAGATCAGGACACCGTCGCGGGTCAGCTCCTTCTTCCTGCGGTCCCACTTCTCGAAACCGGCCGTGTGAACCGTGGCACGGCGCAGCTCGCCGCCCGGACCGCGGCCCCGGTCCAGGTCGATGACGCTGATCGAGCCGACGGGGTCGGTCCCGGCGGGCTCGGTGCCGCCCGGCGCGCAGTACGAGTCGGGCTCACCCTCGTTGGCGACGACGACGCGGTCACCCTTCGGGGTGAACGTCACCATGTCGGGCAGGGCGCCGACCCGTACCTCCTTCAGCTTGCGGCCGTCGGAGGCGCGGAAGAACGAGACCGTGCCCCGGTCGGTCTTGTCCTCGGCCTCCTGGCCGACGGCGACCAGCCCTTCGTGGACGGTCACGCTGTTGGCGCCCGGCGTCACGAGCCGGCCCGTCCTACGGGGCTCGGCGGGGTTCCGGATGTCGAGAATGTCGACGGTGCCGGCCTCCGCGTTGATCGTGAAGACCTTGCGGGTCCGGGAGTCGTACGCGGTGATCTCCGCGCCGCCCTCGTCGAACTTGCCGCTCTCGTAGCGGCCGAGCAGGGTCAGGTCGAGCTTGCCGCCCTGGTGGCCGGGCTTCCCGTGTCCGTGGCCGCCCCCGTGCGAGCCGGTGGCCTGCGCCGACGGCAGCAGAGCGGTGGTGGCGGCCATGACCGTGACGGTGGCCAGGGCAAGGAGTGTGCTGCGCTTCTTCATGAGCGCTCAGCGTTGTGTGAAGCTCCGCTGCCCGGGTGAACTGCCCGGACCCCTCCGGTGAACACTGCCTCAACAAAATGCGAGGCCCGGGGCCCGGTCCGGGGGCTGCCCGTCTCACACTCCGGACCGGCGTGGTCAAAAACACCAGGCGCCCCGCGTTACCCAGTCGTAAGCTCGCCGTCATGCAGGTCATCCAGTCAACCAAGCTCGCCAATGTCTGTTATGAGATCCGGGGTCCCGTCCTCGACGAGGCGATGCGGCTGGAGGCAGCAGGCCACCGCATCCTCAAGCTCAACACCGGGAATCCGGCGGCCTTCGGCTTCGAGTGCCCGCCCGAGATCCTGGAGGACGTCCTCCGCAACCTCGGCGACGCGCACGGCTACGGCGACGCCAAGGGGCTGCTCTCCGCGCGCCGCGCCGTGATGCAGCACTACCAGACGAAGAACATCGAACTCGACGTCGAGGACATCTACCTCGGCAACGGCGTGTCCGAGCTGATCCAGATGTCGATGCAGGCACTGCTCGACGACGGGGACGAGGTCCTCGTACCGGCGCCGGACTATCCGCTGTGGACCGCGTCCGTCTCGCTGGCCGGCGGCACGGCCGTGCACTACCGCTGCGACGAGCAGGCGGAGTGGATGCCGGACCTGGCCGACGTCGAGCGCAAGATCACCGATCGCACCAAGGCGATCGTGATCATCAACCCGAACAACCCCACCGGCGCCGTCTACAGCGACGAGATGCTGCTCGGGCTCACCGAGATCGCACGCAGGCACAGCCTGATCGTCTGCTCGGACGAGATCTACGACCGGATCCTGTACGACGGCGCGACCCACACCCCCACCGCCGCCATCGCGCCCGACCTGCTGACCCTCACCTTCAACGGCCTGTCGAAGAACTACCGCGTCGCGGGCTTCCGCTCCGGCTGGCTGGCGGTCTGCGGACCGAAGACGCACGCGACCTCGTACATCGAGGGCCTGACGATCCTGGCCAACATGCGGCTGTGCGCGAACATGCCCTCGCAGCACGCGGTGGCGACGGCGCTGGGCGGCCGGCAGTCGATCCAGGACCTCGTCCTGCCGGGCGGGCGCATTCTGGAGCAGCGGGACACCGCGTACGACCTGCTGACGAGCATCCCGGGCGTCACCTGCGTCAAGCCGAAGGGCGCGCTCTATCTCTTCCCCCGGCTCGATCCGAAGGTCTTCAAGATCAAGGATGACCGGCAGATGGTCCTCGACCTGCTGCAACGCGAGAAGATCATGGTCGTGCACGGGACCGGCTTCAACTGGCCGGAGCCCGATCACTTCCGGATCGTGACGCTTCCCGCGGCGCCGGAGCTGGCGGACGCGGTGACCCGGATCGGGAACTTCCTGGACGGTTACTCGCAGCCGTAGAGCCAGGGCTTGACTCGACTCAACTTTAGACTGATTCCAATGTAGGATGGCTTCCTGACGACGCCAGGAGGCCATCCCCCATGTATGAGCCGATCCGCACCAAGTCGGTCCACTCGATGGCCGACACCGACTTCCCGCACCGCACCCGCGAGGAGGAGCTGGACATCCAGCTCGCCGGGCATCTCGCGGCGCTGCTGGCCGTCACCGACGACCTCGGGCTCGACGAGGCGGCAGGGCTGATCGCCAAGCAGGTGACCAGGCTGCGGGGCGCCGCGCCGATCCGCGCTCCCCGGTCCGCCGAGTCCCATGACGATGGCGGAGACTCGGCCGAGCTGCACCGGCGGGCGCACGCCCTGGCCGGCCGGGCGCTGGTCGTCGCCGCCTCGCGCGCCGACACGGCCGCGGCGATCCTCGCGGCCGAGCGGATGGACGCGCACACGGCCGCGCTGCGGGCGGCGCCCCTCGTGGACGCCCACTGACGGTTCGACGGTGACAATGGTGCCGTCCTCGTAGATCCGACAGACCCTAGTCGCCGATGCCGGCGTCGCGGTCGCGGCGAGCTTCGTCGTGTGCGCGCCGCTCCGGGCTCACGCGGTTGCCGAGGTGGCCGTTCTCCACCAGCGTCGCCAGGGTGTCCATGACGACGCGGGCGCCGAGTTGGGACGTGGTGTCGGCGACGTCGTAGGGCGGGGCGATCTCCACCAGGTCCATGCCGATCAGTCCCTCCTGCGCGACCTTGCGGACGGCTTTCAGGGCTTCGCGGGGGGACATGCCACCGGGTTCGGGGGTTCCGGTGCCGGGGGCGTAGCCGGGGTCGACGACGTCGATGTCGAACGACAGGTAGACCGCGTCCGCGTCCTTCCAGGCGATCTCCAGGGCGATGTCCACGGCGTGGTCGATGCCGAGCTCCTCGACGTCGAACATGGTGATGACGGTGGTGTCGCGTTCCTCCGCGACCTGGACCCCGGAGTGGTTGCCGATCCACCCGCCGATGCCGATCTGGACCAGGTTGGCCGGCGGCACGTTGGGCAGGTCCGTCGCGTGGGACCAGTGCGTGGTGTGCATGCGCTCGTCCATCGTGGTCACCGCGGTGTCGATGTGGCGGTCGAAGTGCACGATGCCCAGTCGCCCGTCGACGTGTTTGGCGAGTGCTTTGGCGTCGGGGTAGCCGATGCTGTGATCCCCGCCGATGATCACCGGGAAGGCCCCCGTGTCGAGGATGTGGGAGATGCCCAGGTCGACCTGGCCGAAGGTCTTCTCGATATTGGCCGGGATGACGAAGATGTCACCGGCGTCGCCGATGGTGAGCTCTTCGAGGAGGTCCATGCCCAGGTCGGGGCTGTAGGAGTCGTACAGCGCGGATATGCGGCGAACCGCCTGCGGGCCGAACCGCGCGCCGGAGCGGTAGGTGGTGCCCATGTCGAACGGCACACCCACCACAGCGACGTCGAAGCGGCCGATGTCGCGGATGTTCTCCACGTACGGCGACTTCAGAAAGGTGTTGATCCCCGCGAACATCGGGTCCAGGCCGCGGGAGAACAAGGAGATGTCGCGGTCATTGATCGAGGACGCCGAGGGCAGGCCCAGATCGAGGCTCCGCTCCACCGCCTCGCGGCGCTTGGTCCCGGGAACGTCCCTGAGGCGACGGCGGGCGCGCATCCCGGACAGCCGGGCCCGCTCGGCGGCCACGTCCTTCTCTCGCCGCTCCCCCTTGGCGGGGTTGGGCCTCATGGGGTTGCGGTGGTGGCGATTGTCGTCGGGGACGCGTGTCACGGCGGCTCCCTTCCACCGTTCCTGTGGTGCCGGAAGCGGATGAAGGACGAGTGAACGGTGCGGGCCCCGGCCGTGTGCGTGGTCGTCGGACCCGTCAGTCGTCGGAACCATCGGTCCTCGGAAACCATCGGCCGTCAGGCCCGTCGATCGTCAGAACCATCGTGCGCGGTTTCCGGTCCGGCTGCCAGCCGGACCCGTTCCGGGCGCGAACGAACCCGGCCTTCCCGCGTCCGTACACGCGGCGTGAGGGCGCGATCGCGGCTCCGACCGGAGCTCAGAAGACCGGTTCTCCCACGCCCAGCATGTTTCCCTCGCTGTCGCGGAACCACGCGCCGAGTTCGCCCCGGGCGCCCTTGCTCGGGTAGTTGCCCTCGATCTCGGCGATGCCGTCCCTCGTCACGAGTCCGGGTACGTCGACGTCCTCGAACACCACGCCCCGGCGCCTGAGTTCGGCCACGACCGTCTCGATGTCGTCGACCTCCAGCGCCATCTGTGTGAACGTGCCGGGTGAGGCCCCCGTCGACTGGAACAGGACGAAATCCGTGCCCGCGCAGCGGTAGAGCAGGCCGCCGGGGCGCTCGTCCACCGGATCCAGGCCCAGCTTCTCGGCGTAGAAACGGCGGGCCCTGCTCAGGTCCTGGGCCGGGAGTCTGGTGGCCGCGCGGGCGTGGATCAGAAGGCTCTTGGCGTCTGCGTTCATGGGTTCACTGTGCCGTGGCCACCTGGCGCGGGCGCCGACGAACCGGTGGGCGGCCCCGAGATTCAGCGGGTCGGAGCAGTCACTGCGGGGTGCGTTCCGCCGCCCACGCCGAGACCCCCGGAGCCGTGAGGGATGGGCTCCGGGGGTCGGTTTCGGAGGGTGGTCCGGGGGCGCGCGTCCGTCGGGCGCGCGGTGTCAGGACAGCGGTGTCAGGACAGGCGGTTCACCAGGGCGTGGTACTCGTCCCACAGCTCCGGCGGTGTGTGGGTGCCGAAGGTGTTCAGATGGTCCGGGACCAGGGAAGCCTCCTCGCGCCAGACCTCCTTGTCGACCGTGAGCAGGAAGTCAAGGTCGTCCTCCGAGAGTCCCAGGCCGCCGGTGTCCAGGGCGCCCTTCGCCGGGAGGATGCCGATCGGGGAGTCGACGCCCTCGCCCTTGCCCTCCAGGCGCTCCACGATCCACTTCAGTACGCGGCCGTTCTCGCCGAAACCGGGCCAGACGAACTCGCCCGCCTCGTTCTTGCGGAACCAGTTGACGTAGTAGATCTTCGGGAGCTTGGCCTCGTCGCCCCTGTCCTTCGCCGTGGCGCCGATCTTCACCCAGTGGGCCATGTAGTCGCCCATGTTGTAACCGCAGAACGGCAGCATCGCGAACGGGTCGCGGCGCAGCTCGCCCACCTTCCCCTCGGCCGCGGCGGTCTTCTCGGAGGCGACGTTCGCGCCGAGGAAGACTCCGTGCTGCCAGTTGAACGACTCCGTCACCAGCGGTACGGCGGAGGCGCGGCGCCCGCCGAAGAGGATCGCCGAGATCGGGACGCCCCTGGGGTCCTCCCACTCGGGCGCGATGATCGGGCACTGGCCGGCGGGCACGGTGAAGCGGGCGTTGGGGTGGGCGGCCGGGGTCCCGGACTCCGGGGTCCAGTCGTTGCCCTTCCAGTCCGTGAGGTGCGCGGGCGGCTCCTCGGTCATGCCCTCCCACCACACGTCGCCGTCGTCGGTGAGGGCGACGTTCGTGAAGACGGAGTTGCCCCACATCGTCTTCATGGCATTGGCGTTGGTGTGCTCACCCGTGCCGGGCGCGACGCCGAAGAAGCCCGCCTCCGGGTTGATCGCGTACAGCCTGCCGTCCTCGCCGAACCGCATCCACGCGATGTCGTCGCCGATCGTCTCGACGGTCCAGCCGGAGATGGTCGGCTCCAGCATCGCGAGGTTGGTCTTGCCGCAGGCCGAAGGGAAGGCGGCGGCGAGATACCTCGGGGCCTCGGCCTCCCCGCGCGGCGGCGTCAGCTTGAGGATCAGCATGTGCTCGGCGAGCCAGCCCTCGTCCCGTGCCATGACGGAGGCGATGCGCAGCGCGTAACACTTCTTGCCCAGCAGCGCGTTGCCACCGTATCCGGAGCCGTACGACCAGATCTCGCGGTCCTCGGGGAAGTGCGAGATGTACTTGGTGGTGTTGCAGGGCCACGGGACATCGGCCCGGCCGTCGGCGAGCGGGGCGCCGAGGGTGTGGACGGCCTTCACGAAGAAGCCGTCGTCGCCGAGTTCGTCGAGGACCGGCTGCCCCATGCGCGTCATGGTGCGCATGGAGACCGCGACATAGGCGGAGTCGGTGATCTCGACGCCGATCGCGGAGAGCGGTGAGCCGACCGGGCCCATGCAGAACGGGACGACGTACATGGTCCGTCCGCGCATCGAGCCGCGGAAGACGCCCTGCTCACCGGTGAAGATGTCGCGCATCTCCTTCGGTGCCTTCCACTTGTTCGTGGGACCCGCGTCCTCCTCGCGCTCCGAGCAGATGAAGGTGCGGTCCTCGACGCGCGCCACGTCGGTGGGGTCGGAGGCCGCGTAGTACGAGTTGGGGCGCTTGATCGGGTCGAGCTTCGTGAACGTGCCCTTCGCCACGAGCTCTTCGCAGAGGCGCTCGTACTCGGCTTCCGAGCCGTCGCACCAGACCACCCGGTCCGGCTGGGTCAGGGCCGCGATCTCGTCGACCCAGGAGATCAGCTCCCGATGACGGGTGGGACCGGCCTGACCGGCCTGAGCCCCGGGATCGGCCTGAGCCCCGGGATTGAGGGGGTCTCCGCTGGAAAGCTCTGCGTCGCGCGCCACGGTCACTCCTTGATGAGGGTTTATAGGTGTATGCCCCGTGGGGGCTGCGACCCGGACGCTTCGTTACCGCTCATCCGGTGCCGACCGCACTCATTTGATCATCCGACTCCCGCGCCCATCTGTCCAGAGGGCCGCACACGTGAGCATCGCCACTCCATCCGGCCGTCCTGGTACGGGGGGTGGGTAAGCGGCCATCCCCATCTGCTACCTACGGTTCCGTAGGTAGCATGAACACATGACTTCTCCCGCGTCCGACTCGCTCGCGAACCCCCCACAACCCGAAGGGGGACCGACCGAGATCCAGCTGCCGACCCCGGTCAAACCGATGATGCGCGGCTGGCTGCACATGGGGATGTTCCCGGCCGTCCTGATCGCGGGGATCGCCCTGATCGCCATGGCCGACACCACCAGGGCGCGGTTCGCCTGCGCGATCTTCGCCGCCACGGCCTGCCTGCTGTTCGGCGTCAGCGGCGTCTACCACCGCGGCAATTGGGGACCACGGGGCGAGGCCGTACTCAGACGGCTCGATCACGCCAATATCTTTCTGATCATCGCGGGCACCTACACCCCGCTGACCATGCTGCTGCTGCCCGACTCCACCGGCCGCACGCTGCTCTGGGCGGTCTGGGGCGCCGCCGCTGCCGGTATCGCCTTCCGGGTCTTCTGGGTCGGCGCCCCGCGCTGGCTCTACACCCCCTGCTACATCGCCATGGGCTGGGCGGCCGTCTTCTTCCTGCCCGACTTCCTGCGCACCGGCGGGATCGTCGTCCTGGTCCTGATCGTCACCGGCGGACTGCTCTACAGCGCGGGCGGCGTGATCTACGGCCTCAAGCGCCCCAACCCCTCACCGCGCTGGTTCGGCTTCCACGAGGTCTTCCACTCGCTCACGCTCGCCGCGTTCGTCGTGCACTACGTCGGCATCTCGCTGGTGGCGTCCCAGCACTCCTGACGGACCGTGAGGCGCCCCGAGCCACCCCGGGCCGACCTACAACTTCACATTGACACCAACCCCCTTTTGAGAGTTACTGTCATTTGACATAAGCACTCATGAGGGGGCGGTCATGGCACGGCGCTGGTGGGCTCTGGGAGCCCTGGTCGCGAGCATGCTCGTGCTCGCGTTCGATCTGACGATCCTCAACGTGGCGCTGCCGACGATGGCCGCGCGGCTCGACGCCACCACCGGGCAGCAGCAGTGGATGGCGGACGCCTACATCGTCGCGTGCGCCGCCCTGATGCTCCCCGCCGGACTGCTCGGCGACCGCTTCGGCAGACGCCGGACGCTGGTCGCCGGCCTCACCGTCTTCCTCGCGGGCTCGGTGCTGGGCGCGCTCGCCGACACCGTCCAACTGGTCATCGGCGCCCGTACGTTGATGGGCATCGGAGCCGCACTCGTCATGCCGCTCGCGCTCGCCGTACTCCCCTCGGTCTTCGACACGGACGAGCGGCCCAAGGCCGTCGCCACCCTCACCGCCGCGGCCGCGGCCGGGCTGCCGCTCGGCCCGATCGTCGGCGGCTGGATGCTCGACCACTTCTGGTGGGGGTCGATCTTCGCGCTCAACATCCCGATGGTCGTGATCGGCATCGCCGCCTGTGTCTTCCTCCTTCCCGAGTCCAGGGACCCGGCCGCCCCCGAGGTCGACGCGGCCTCGACCGCGATGAGCGCCGTCGGACTCGCCGCGCTGATCTTCGGGATCATCGAGGTCCCGGTACGCGGCTGGGGCGACCCCCTCGTCGTGGTGGCCTTCGCCGCCGCCGCGGTCCTGCTCACCGCGCTCGTCCTGCGCGAGCGCACCTCCGCCCGGCCGATGCTCGACATGGGACTGCTGGGCGACCGCCGGTTCCTGCTGAACGCCCTCACGGCGACGCTGGGGATGTTCACGCTGGCGGGCCTGATGTTCATTCTGCCGCCGTACCTCCAGGCCGTACTGGGCAACGACGCTCTCGACACCGGCCTGCGCATGCTGCCGCTGATGGGCGGTCTGATGGTGGCCGCGAAGTTGAGCGGCCCGGTCGTACGGCGCTTCGGCCCGCGCCCGGTGATCAGTGCGGGCCTGATCGTCCTCGCGTTCGCCACGATCCTGGGCAGCCGTACCTCCGTGGACAGCGACTACACCTTCACCGCTCTGTGGCTGAGCGTCGCGGGCCTCGGCTTCGGCTTCACCGTCGTACCCGCCATGGACACCGCGCTCGCGGTGCTGCCCGTCGACCGCGCGGGCAGCGGATCAGGACTGCTTCTGACGGTACGTCAGGTGGGCAGCGCCGTCGGTATCGCGCTGCTGGGCAGCCTGCTGGCCGCCGTGTACGCCGGCCGGCTCGACAACTCCGGCCTGCCCGCCGCCGCGGCCGACACGGCCGGAGACTCGGTCGTGGCCGCGCATCTGATCGCGGACCGGATCGGCGACGAAGGGCTGACGGCGGCGGCGAACTCCGCCTTCGTCCAAGGAATGTCCACCGCCCTGCTGGTCAGCGGTGTCGCCGCACTGGTGGCCGCGCTGCTCGTCGCGGCGCTGCTGCCGAATCGCCCCGTCCACGCGGCACCGGGGACCGGGAAGGAGACGAGGGACGGCGCGGGCACGGACGTGGTGGGCGGCGCACCGGCGGATGCCCGACAATAATCGGCATGGCCGCCTCCGCATCTCCCCCTCCCGACGACGAGCAGCCCCGACTGGGCCTGCGCGAACGCAAGAAGCTCAAGACCCGCGTCGCGATCCGCGAAGCGACGTACCGGCTCATCGCCGAACAGGGCTACGAGGCGACCACCGTCGAGCAGATCGCGGCGGCGGCCGAGGTCTCCCCCTCCACCGTCTTCCGCTACTTCCCGACCAAGGAAGACATCGTCCTCACCGACGAGTTCGACCCGGTCATGGAGGCGGAGATCCGCGCCCGCCCGGCCGACGAGCCACCGCTGGAGTCGGTACGGGCCGTCCTGCGCCACGCCGTCGAGACGATCCTCGTCGACGACCCCGAGGAGTTCGCCCAGCGCAGCAAGCTGATGCTGGAGATCCCCGCCGTACGGGCCAGGATGACGGAAACGATGGCGGAGACCTCGCTCATGCTCAGCCGCGCCGTCGCGTCCCGCACGGGACGCCAGGAGAGCGACCTGGAGGTGCTGGTCTTCACCGCCTCGGTGCTGGCGGCTCTGCGTGAGGTGACGATCTACTGGGCCGGGCACGGCCAGAAGGACGATCTGGCCGTGCTCATCGACCGCGCACTCGACTCACTCAAGGGCGGGCTCGCGCTGTAGGGCCGCCGGACGGGGCCTTCACAGCCCGCCCTGGACCCGTACGGTCAACTGCTCCTTCAGCACGTCGACCTCGGTCGTCGGGGCCGCGCAGACGAAACCCCGGCAGACATACGCGGCGGATCGGCCGTCCACCAGCGGCCTCCCCACGAGCAGCGGGAACTCCGCCCCGCCGTCCGCCTGTTGGTCCCCCTCGGGCTCACCCACCGCGACGACGGCTCCCGGCGCCGTCCCCAGCAGCGCCGTACGGTGCAGCGCCGCGGTCGCCGCGTCGCCGCGCGGCCCCACCACGGCGACCTCGTGCGGCCCGTCGAGCAGCGCCTCGGCGACGGCGAGCCCCCACCCGATGAAGCGCGGTGCGCGCGGTCCGAGTGCCCTGACGACCCCCAGAGCTCCCTCGGCGGCCGTGCGGTGGGCCTCGGAGCCGGTGTGCGCCGCGTACGAGAGCAGGGCGCCGGCGGCCGAGGTCCAGCCGGACGGCGTGGCGTTGTCCGTCGGGTCCTGGGGCCGGCGGATCAGCGGCTCGGCGTCGTGCGCCGTGTCGTACAACACCCCGCCCTCACCCACGAACTGGTCCAGGACGGTGTCGAGCAGGAACCCGGCGAAGTCCAGCCACACACCCTCACCGGTCACCCCGGCCAGCGCCAGGAAGCCCTCGGTGACATCGCCGTAGTCCTCCAGCACACCGGCGTTGGCACCGGCGCGGCCGTCCTTGGAGGTCCGGGCCAGACGCCTCGTGTCGTCCATGTGGACCCGCACCAGCAGATCGGCGGCCTCGGTCGCGCGTTCCACCAGATCCGGCCGCTCGAAGTAGGCCCCGGTCTCGGCGAGCGCGGCGATCGCGAGCCCGTTCCAGGCCGCGACGACCTTGTCGTCCCGCTCCGGCCGTGGCCGGGCGTCACGCCCCGCCACGAGCCGCTCCCGCACCGACTCGACCCGCGCCGCGTCCACCACGCCTTCGCCCTGAGGGAGTTGGAGCACGGAGGCCCCCTCCTCGAAGGTCCCCGCCTCGGTCACACCGAAGTACCGCGCCGCGAACTCCGCGTCGGCCTCGCCGAGCACGTCCCCGAGCTGCGCCGGAGTCCATACGTAGTACGCGCCCTCGACATGCTTCCCGGCGCCGTCGTCACTGTCCGCGTCCAGCGCGGACGCGAACCCGCCCTCGGCGGTGCGCAGTTCACGCACCATGAAGTCGGCGGTCTCCAACGCCACCCGCCGCGCCAGACCGGACCCGGTGGCACGCCACAGCCGGGCGTAGGTGCGGCAGAGGAGCGCGTTGTCGTAGAGCATCTTCTCGAAGTGCGGGACCACCCATTCCCGGTCCACGGAGTAACGGGCGAAGCCGCCGCCGAGCTGGTCGTAGATCCCGCCGCGCGCCATCGCCTCGCAGGTGTCGGCCGCCATCTGGAGCGCGCCCTCGGCCCCCGTCCGCGCGTGGTGGCGGAGCAGGAACTCCACGACCATGCTCGCCGGGAACTTGGGCGCGCCGCCGAAGCCGCCGTGCTTCTCGTCGTAGTCCCGCGTCAGCGCGAGCAGCGCCTGGGCCAACTCCTCCTCGCCCGGGGAGCCCTGGCCGCCGTGCGCGAGGGAGCGCCCCGCGAGTTCTCCCACGATCCGGCCGGCGACCTCGCCGACCTCCTCGCGCCGGTCCGTCCAGGCCGAATTGACACCTTCGAGGACCTGTCGGAACGACGGCATGCCGTGCCGGGGCACCGGCGGGAAGTACGTACCGAAGTAGAAGGGCCGCCCCTCCGCGTCGAGGAAGACGGACATCGGCCAGCCGCCCTGGCCCGTCGCCGCCTGCACCGCCTCCATATAGACGGCGTCGACGTCCGGGCGCTCCTCGCGGTCCACCTTGATGTTCACGAAGTGCTCGTTCATGTACGCGGCCGTCGCCTCGTTCTCGAAGCTCTCGTGGGCGAGCACATGGCACCAGTGGCAGGCGCTGTAGCCCACGCTCAGAAAGACGGGCACATCGCGCCGGCGGGCCTCCTCGAAAGCCTCGGGCTCCCAGGGCCACCAGTCGACGGGGTTGTCCGCGTGCTGGAGAAGGTACGGGGACGTGGCATGCGCGAGTCGGTTGGGCATGCCCCCAATCCTTACCTACGCACGGAAGCCCCGCCCACCCGCCACGGGCGGCGGAAGCGGGGCGGAGCCAGGACGGAGCCGCGAGCTGCGTCGCGGGGCGTTCCCTCGCCCCCGTGTGCGAGGGAACGCCCTGCGGGTTTCGCTCAGAGGACGGAGCCGGTCAGCAGCCGCCGCAGTTGTGGTAGGTCACGTCCCAGTGGTTGACCTCGTTGTAGTAGACGTTCCCGGAGGCCGAGCGCCACTTGCTGCCGCCGATGGAGGTGAACGTGCCGGTGATGTAGTTGGTGAGGCAGCTCGACATGGCGAAGTCGAGCTTGTAGCCGTTCCAGTGGCTGTAGGTGCCCGACGCGTGGCCGGTCTCCGTGCCGCCGGTGACGGTCATGGCGCAGCCGGTGGCGCCCTTGAGGGTGATCGCGCCCTGGATGGTCGCGGAGTTGACCTGGTCGAGAGACGTACAGGTCGGGTTGTTGCGGTTCGAACAGCCGCCGCTGGACCGGATGCCGATGCCGGCGTTGCTGAGCTGGGCGGCGGCGGTGGCGTGGCTGAGCTTGGCGAGCGCGCCGGCCGGGGCCTTGGTGTCGGCGGGCGCGGCGGGCGCGGCGGGCGCGGCCTGGGCGAGCGCCGGGGAGAAGAACGCCAGGGCGAGGGCGGAGGCGCCGATCGCGGTGCTTCTGAGGACCTTGTTCACTTCGATTTCTCCTGCGGTGGGGGACGGGGAGGTCAACTACGCGCGTAGCATGTCCGGCCGGTCCCATCCGCGCGAGTTCTCAACTCGCCCTGATACAGCGTTAGTTGAGCCTCATACGGGCGGGGCCGCCGGTCATGCAGACAAGATTGCACATCTACGCGCGATGCGTAAGACGGTGCAGCAAGTTGCCGGTTGGCCTTCAGGCCCGGCCGCCCCGCTCTGCCCGCAGGAGATCTCCGCACGGCAGAATCCCTCGCTTCCGCCGGGGCCGCCTCCGCAGGGTGGAGTGGACCGGCCGAGGTGGGTGAGCGCCCGCCGTCGGGGGCCGGTCATGGAGGTGGACATGCTCTCGACCGTTCCACGGCTCGCGGCGGCGGAGGCCGGCGCGGCGCCGTTCGACGACCAGATCGCCGGACGCCTGCAGCACGGCAGGATCGTGGTGCTCGGTGAACAGGTGGACGACGGGATCGCCAACCGGATCTGCGCCCAACTGCTGCTCCTGTCCCAGGAGGATCCCAGGCGCGACATCGTTCTGATCGTGAACAGCCCGGGTGGCTCCGTCATGGCCGGGATGGCCATCTACGACACCATGCGCTTCATCCCGAACGACGTCGCCACCCTGGCGATGGGCTTCGCGGCGAGCATGGGCCAGTTCCTGCTCTGCGCGGGGGCAGCCGGCAAGCGGTACGCCCTGCCGAACGCGCGGGTCATGATGCACCAGCCGTCCGGCGGGATCGGCGGGACCGCGGCCGACATCGCCGTGCAGGCGGAGAATCTCGCGTACACGAAGCTGACCATGCAGAAGCTGATCGCGGAGCACTGCGGCCAGAGTCTGGAGACCGTCGCGGCCGACCAGCGCAGGGACCGGTGGTTCACGGCGGAGGAGGCGAGGGAGTACGGCTTCGTGGACCGCGTCGTACGGAGTGTGGCCGAGCTGGGCGGGGACGCCGCGAGCGGGTTCGGCTTCGGGCCCGCGGGGAATGCGGCCGGCGCCGACAGGGGGGCGGCGGCATGAGCGGGCAGTACACCGTCCCCGTCGTCGTCGAGCGGACACCGAACGGCGAACGCTCCTACGACGTCTTCAGCCGGCTGCTCTCCGAGCGGATCGTCTTCCTCGGCACGTCGATCGACGACGGCGTGGCGAACGTGATCATGGCGCAGATGCTCCATCTCGACCATGAGAGCAGCGACATGGACATCCACCTCTACATCAACTCCCCCGGCGGCTCGGCCACCGGGCTGACCGCGATCTACGACACGATGCAGTTCGTACGGGCGGACGTGGCGACCGTCTGTCTCGGCCAGGCAGGCTCGGGCGCCGCCGTACTCCTCGCCGCGGGTGCTCCCGGCAAGCGGACGGCGCTCCAGCACTCGCGGGTGCTGCTGCACCAGCCGTCCACCCAGGGCCAGGGGGAGGCCGCAGACCTGGAGATCCAGGCGGCGGAGGTGCTGCGGACCAGGGCGGAGATCGAGGACATCCTGTCGCACCACACGGGTCAGAGCGTGGAGCGGCTGCGGGAGGACACGGATCGGGACAAGTACTTCACGGCCGCGCAGGCGAAGGAGTACGGCCTGGTGGACGGTGTGATCACCACCCGTGAACTGGCCGAACGCGGGCGCCCGGCGGGGCGCTGACCGGTACGCGGTGTCGGGGCCCGGCGCGGGGGGCCGGGCCCCGCGCCGTACAGCCTGGCCCGCACCGTCAGCCGATTCCCCGCCCGGTCACGAAAAAGCCTGGAGGACTCAGGCCGCGAGCAGTACGCCCATCGCCTGTCCGTCGCGGCGGCCGGCGCCCCGGCGCGGCCCGCCCCAGGTCGCGGTCGCCGTGGCCCTGGTCGTCACGGAGACCGTCACCGTCGTCGCCGACGTGAGGTCGGTGTGCAGTGCGCCCACCAGGTCCACGAGGTGCAGGCCGAGCGCGCGGCAGACGGCCGCCAGTACCTCGGACGACGGTTCCTTGCGCCCGCGCTCGATCTCCGACAGATACGGCAGCGAGACCTGCGCCCGGTCCGCGACGTCGCGCAGCGTCCGTCCCTGCCGGAGCCGGGCGCGGCGCAGCGCGGCGCCCACGAGGTCGCGCATCAGCGGCTCGCCGGGCCTGTCCCCCGGGCCGGGACCCGGAACGGCACGCAGGACACCGTCACCCATGTTTCCTCCGTCAGCTGTGGACCTGCGGCGACACCCGCCGATCCGAGCGTAAGCCGGGCTCCCTTCCCCGGGCCATGCGGCGGACCACCGGCCCGGCTCTTTCCGCCGCGGGCGTAAAGAGACGCCGCGCGGGCAAGACGTACGGGCACGCATACGCGGGAGGTACGCGCGCGGGCACCCGGCGCGGAGCGACGGCATCGGCCGCCGCGGGCACGGCCGGCCGCCTCGCGCTCGCGCGCCCGGCGCAGGACACTGGCCCGGGGCACGCCGAAGTACCGGGATGCTCTCGGAGGGGGAGACATATGCGGGACAGCCATCGGGCCGAGGCCGAGAGGTTGTTGGTTCGCGCCGTCGAGGAGGAGGTGCGGCGCTCCGGCGGCCGGATCGACGGCAATGTTCTTCTTTCGCGAGGGCGGGGCGCGCTGGACTCCATCGCGGAGGCCGCGGCCGACGAGTACGCGCTGTACGAGGCGGGGCTGGCGGAGGCGGCCGCCGCGCGGCGGCCGATGTCGGAGCGGTTCGGCAAGGGCGCGCTCGCGACTCCCGCCCTGGTGGCGCTCGTCGCCGCCGCGTCGGCGGTCGTCGCGGACGTCGCCTTCGGCACGGGCGCGGGGACGGCGGCCGGTACGGGCGCGATCGTCGCGGTCGCCGGCACGGCGACCGCCGTCGCCACGGTCGCCTCCAGCGGGCGCGCGCCGGGAGGGAGCGGGCGCGCGGGACGGGCCGGGACCGCCGAACAGACGGAGAACGTCGAGCAGTTGAGGCTTCAGTGGCTGACGGCGCTGGAGGTACGCGGCATCCGCCCGTACCTGGACCAGCAGCGGGTCCTGACCCAGGCGACCCGGCGGACGAAGAAGAAGCCCACCGTCGTACCGCAGTTGCGCGGCTCCGACCGCAGCGCCGCCGCACGCCGGCGCAGCGTGCTGGAGCAGTCCTTCGGTCATCTCCCCGCGCCCGACGGCCCGTTCGCGGGCCGCCGCGAGGAGATCGGCCAGATCGCGCGCTGGGTGCACGCGGCCCGCGCGTCGACGGAGACCAGGCCGACGGTCGTGGTGCTGTACGGCGCGCCGGGTTCGGGCCGCACCGCGCTCGCCGTGCGGGCGGCGCACCAGCTGAGGGACCAGTTCCGCGGGGCGTGCGTGGTGGATCTGCGGGGCGGCGGCGCGGGCCAGGCGCCGCTGTCGACCAGGGACGCGCTGCTGCATCTGCTGAACCGCCTCGGCGCGCCGCGTGAGCAACTGCTGTTCCGTGAGCGGTCGTCGCCCGAGCAGCAGGTGCGGCGGCTGAGCGAGCTCTACCACCAGCATCTGACGGGGCTGCCGGTGACGATCGTTTTGGACGACGCCTCGGACGCGGAGCAGATCCGCACACTGCTCCCCGAACGGTCCGACAGCCTGCTGCTGGTGACGTGCCGTCAGCCGGTGGAGCTGGCGGCGGACACCCCGGCGTGGGTGCACCAGCTGCCGGTGGAGGCGCTGGACGGCGCGGGCTGCGAGGAGCTGCTGCGGGCCGTCGGCGAGGAACCCCAGGGCGGCCCGTACGACGCGCAGAGCATCGACAGGGTCGGCGAGCTGTGCGGCGGTCTCCCGCTCGCGCTGCGTATAGCGGGCTCGTCCCTCGGTTCGCGTACGTCGCACCAACTGGCCACGGACCTGGAGGCGTACGGCCCGGTCGACCCGGTCGAGCGCGCGATGTGGCTGCGCTACACCGATCAGAGCGACCAGGCGCGCAGGCTGCTGCGGCGTCTCGCGCTGGCCGGGCGCGCCTCGCTCGGCGCCGCGGCCGCGGCGGCGCTGCTCGCCACGGACGAGCAGGAGGCGGAGCGGCTGCTGACCGTGCTGTCGCGCGCGGGGCTGATCGACCATGTGCGGGCCAGCCGCTACCGGCTCCACGACGTCGTACGGACCTTCGCGCTGGCCCGGCTGCTGGACGAGGAGGAGGCGGCCGACCGCAGCGCCGCGCAGGAGCGCCTCATCCAGAACTACTCGGAGCTGGCCGACTCAGTGATCCGGCTGGTGGACGGCAAGACGTCGACCCGCGCGGACCAGTTCGGCGGCCACGGTTTCTCCTCGCTCGACGCGGCGCTGCGCTGGCTGGACGACGAGTCGAGCTTCATCACCGCGGCGCTGCGGCACGCGGAGGGTGTCGACCAGGCGGCCGTGCTCAGCCTGCTGGGCGCGCTCTGCGACTACTGCCTGCTGCGCGGGGACCTCTACCGGCTCGGTGAGATCAGTGAGTTGGCGCAGGCGGTCGACCAAGGGCTGCTGAT
This sequence comes from Streptomyces camponoticapitis, assembly GCF_014646115.1. Taxonomy (GTDB): domain Bacteria; phylum Actinomycetota; class Actinomycetes; order Streptomycetales; family Streptomycetaceae; genus Streptomyces; species Streptomyces camponoticapitis. The sequence continues at coordinate 130,605 of NZ_BMMV01000020.1, forward strand.
CCGTTCGGTGCAGTGGCGTACGGGTATCGCGGCACGGCAGCTGGGCGAGCTGGACAAGGCGCGGACGACCCTGACGTCCGTGGTCGACCTGTACCGGGAGGCGCATCACGACGCGGGCGCCGCCCGCGCCCTCTGCTCGCTGGGCATCACGCTGCACCACCAGGGCAATCTGGCCGGGGCGTCGGCGAAGCTGCGCGAGGCGCTCGAACTCCAGGCCCCGGCGGAGCTCGGCACCGACCGCGCCTGGACGCTGCACGCGCTGGCGGCCGTCGAGCGCGACCGGGCGAATCTCGCGGAGGCGGTCGCGCTGCTGTCGACGGCGCTCGTCCTGCACCGCGAGGGCGAGTCGCTGCACGGTGAGGCGTGGACGCACTTCCAGCTCGGGCAGGTCTGTCTGCGGATGGGTGATGTCCCGGGCGCCGACCGGGAGTTGGGCCAGGCGATGGAGCTGTACGGCCGCACCCGCGACGGCCGCGGCGAGGCCTGGGCGCTGACGCAGCTGGCCCGGACCCGGCTGGTGGACGGCGAACCGGAGTCGGCGGCCGACCAGTTCCGCCAGGCGCTCTCCCGGCACCGCGACAACGAGGACGCGCGCGGTGAGGCGTGGACGCTGTACTACCTGGGCCAAGCGCTGGAGGAGTGCGGCGAGGCGGCGCAGGCGGTACGCGAACTGGAGCGCGCGCGCTCGATGTTCTCCCGGATGCGCGACGTGTACGGGCTGGCCTGTGCCCGCCACCACTCGGGCCGGGTGACCCGCGACCAGCGGGCCGCGCAGACCGGCAATCTCCGCAACTCGGGCTTCGCCCGTCAACTGCTGGTCGACGCCCGCGCGGACTTCCGCCGGATCGGCGTCGCGCACGGCGAGGCGTGGACCTGTCTGGAGCTGGCGATCATCGACGCGGGCAACAGCAAGGCGGCCCAGGCGCTGGGGCTGTGCGACGAGGCGGCGGCGCTGTTCACCTCGTACGGCGACCACCGGGGCGCCGACTGGGCCCGCTTCCTGCGGTGCACGCTGCTGCCGTACGGCTCGGCGGGCGGTGTCGAGGTCGGGTCCGTGGTGGCGGAGCAGGAGCTGGCCGAGCTGGTGGCCGGGCGGCACCCCACGCGTGACGGGAAGCTGGACGACTGCCTGGAGACCTTCACGGTGATGCTGGAGCGCGGCGTCGCGCTGGAGGACGGCTGGCAGGCGTGGCGGCTGGGGATGGTCCCGGGCCGTCACGCGCGCGAGGTGATGGGCGTCCCGGTGGAGCCGGTGCAGGCCTGAACCCCCGGCGGTGAGCCGCCCGGGGGAAGCCGGACACTCCCGCAGACCGCACGCCCGGAGGGGCGGTCGGCGGGAGTCGTGGATCGCGCGTGCCCCGGGGGCACGCGCCTGTCAGGTCGTCTGTCGGTCGCCCGCAGAGGCCTTCGGCGCGTCCGCCGCCTCGTCGGTCCGCTCCGCGGCCTCGGCCGGCCTCTCCTCGAAGTCGACCTTGCCCATGTGGCGGTTCATCGACTTCATCAAGAGCCACACCCCGCCCGCCATCACGGCGAAGACGATGAAGCCGAGGACGCCGGGTGTCACCTTGTTCTCGTCCAGCTCCTTCGCGAGCGGGACGAGCTGCGTCACTGCCTGGGTCGCATACATATCAGGCATTGTCGCGGATGCCCGCGAAGAGGTCGCTCTCGGGGAGGGAGGTGTCGACGAGCGACTTCACGAGCTCGTACTCCTCGGTCGGCCAGACCTCCCGCTGGATGTCCATCGGGACGCGGAACCAGCCGCCGTCGGGGTCGATCTGCGTGGCGTGCGCGACGAGCGCCTTGTCGCGGATCTCGTAGAAGTCGGCGCAGGGCACATGCGTGGTCAGCGTGCGCTCTTCGCGCCCGAACTCCTCCCAGCGCTCCAGCCACTCCGCGTACGGGGACTCCAGGCCGCGCGCCAGCAGGGCCTCGTGCAGCGCGACCGTACGGGGACGGTTGAAGCCCTGGTTGAAGTAGAGCTTGCTCGGCTGCCACACCGGGCCGTACTCGGCCTCCGGGTACTTCTCGGCGTCGGCCGCGGACTCGAAAGCCACCATCGAGATCTTGTGGGTCATGATGTGGTCGGGGTGCGGGTAGCCCCCGTTCTCGTCGTACGTGGTGACGACCTGCGGCCGCTGCTCCCGGATCATCCGCACCAGCCGGCCGGCCGCCTCGTCGACATCCTCCAGGGCGAAGCAGCCCTCGGGGAGCGGCGGCAGCGGGTCGCCCTCGGGCAGCCCCGAGTCGACGTAACCGAGCCACTGCTGTCTGATGCCGAGGATCTCGCGAGCCTCGTCCATCTCCTTCTTGCGTACCTCGTGGATGTGCTCCTCGATATAGGCGTCACCCTGGAGCTTCGGGTTGAGGATGGAGCCGCGCTCGCCTCCGGTGCAGGTCACGACCAGCACGTCCACCCCCTCGGATACGTACTTGGCCATGGTCGCCGCGCCCTTGCTCGACTCGTCGTCGGGGTGGGCGTGCACGGCCATCAATCGCAGCTGGTCAGTCAAGACTCGGTCCTCAGTGATATGTCGCAACGGGCGGCTTCTATAGTGACGGAATCCAGGGACGGAAAATTCCGGAGAGGAACCTTCATGACGGCGGTACGCCCACCGGTTCTTCCCGAGGGCCGCTACGGCCGCTCGTCGGACGAGCGTGCGGACCGCGGGCTCAGGATCGTCGGCTCGGTGCTCGGCGTCGGCCTTCTCGCGCTCGTCGGCTGGTTCGGTTACGACTATGTGGCAGGCCAGAGTGTCTCGGGCGAGCTCATCAAATTCAAGCGGGTATCGGCCTCCGCGGTCGAGGTGCATCTGGAGGTCCGCAAGGACAAGGACGCGACCGGCACCTGCACCCTCCGTTCGCGCGCCGAGGACGGCTCCGAGGTGGGCCGCAAGGACGTCCGCGTCGACGGTCCCGAGACCCGGATCGACCGGGTCGTGACCGTCCGTACGACCGCGAGCGCGACGAGCGCGGAGCTCGTCGGCTGTACGTCCGACGACAGCTGACAAGCTCCGGTCCACATCCGCAGGCGCCCGATTCTGCTCTGACCCTCCCCGGCGCCCCTCCCGGTTCACGTCGCTGACCTGCGTTGATGTGATTCTGATGCCTTTCGTCCTGCCCTGACGCCGTGGAATTGTTAGGCTCGTGGTTTCGCCCACCCGAGAAGGCACAATCCTTCTGGGTAGGGCGTTGCTTTGTATTCCCAGTACCTACGAGGAGCACCTGTGACCCAGACCAGCGAGAACGTCACCTGGCTCACCCAGGCGGCGTACAACCAGCTCAAGGCCGAGCTGGATCACCTGTCTGGTCCCGCGCGCGTCGAGATCGCCCAGAAGATCGAGGCCGCCCGCGAGGAGGGGGACCTGAAGGAGAACGGCGGGTACCACGCGGCCAAGGAGGAGCAGGGCAAGCAGGAGCTGCGGGTGCGCCAGCTGACCCAGCTCCTGCAGAACGCCAAGGTGGGCGAGGCTCCGGCCGACAACGGGATCGTCGAGCCCGGGATGGTCGTGACGATCGCCTTCGACGGCGACGAGGACGACACCCTGACGTTCCTCATGGCCTCGCGCGAGTACGCGAGCTCCGACATCGAGACGTACTCACCGCAGTCGCCGCTCGGCACGGGTGTGAACGGCAAGAAGGTCGGCGAGGACGCGGAGTACGAGCTGCCGAACGGCAAGAAGGCCTCGGTGAAGATCCTGGCCGCGAAGCCGTATCAGGGCTAGAAGCGCTGATCCACCGGCCCCGACGGGGCCGGTGGATCAGGTTGGCGCTTCTGTCGCTCGTCGCCGGGCGGGCGCCGAGGGGACGGGTCAGCCGGCCGCGCCACGGTATTTGCGCACAGCCAGTGTGCGGAAGATGCCGATGATCAGCACTGAGTAGATCAGCGTCGCCCACACCGGTTGCTGCATGGGCCAGGCGCCGGACTGGGACAGGCCCGGATCGCCGAACAGTTGGCGGCACGCCTGCACGGTCGCGCTGAAGGGGTTCCAGTCGGCGATGTGCCGCAGCCAGGGCGTCATCTGGCTGGAGTCGACGAAGGCGTTCGAGATGAAGGTGACCGGGAACAGCCAGATGATCCCGCCCGAGGTCGCCGCCTCCGGGGTGCGTACGGACAGCCCGATCAGCGCGCCGATCCAGGTGAACGCGTACCCGAGCAGAAGCAGCAGGCCGAAGGCGCCCAGGATCTTGCCGATGTTGGTGGGCTCCGCGAAGCCGGGGCGCCAGCCCACGATCAGCGCGACGATCGCCAGGACGACGAGCGTGATCGCCGTCTGTACGAGGTCGGCCACGGTGCGGCCGGTGAGGACGGCGCCGCGGGCCATCGGAAGCGAGCGGAACCGGTCGACAAGGCCCTTCTGCATGTCGTCGGCGATGCCGGCGGCCGATCCGGCGGTGGCGAAGGTGACGGTCTGCGCGAAGATGCCCGCCATCAGGAAGTTCTTGTACACCTCGGCGCTCGTGCTGTTGCCGACGCGGATGGAACCGCCGAAGACGTACGTGAAGAGGATCACGAACATCACCGGCTGAATGATCCCGAAAAGAACCACCTCCGGAATCCTGGTCATCCGGATCAGGTTCCTGCGGGCGATGACCAGCGAGTCGCGGATCGACTGGATGACGCCACCGCGCGGGGGCGGAGCGAGGGCCTTGGGCGAAGCCTCGGTTACGGCGCTCACTTGGCGCTCTCCTTCGGGTCCGTGGTGGTGTCGTCCGTGGCCGGGGCGGCCGTCGCGGCCGTGGCCGGGTCCGCGGGAGCGTCCGGCCGTTCGCCGGAAGCCGGGCCGCCGCCTTCGCCGTTCTCGCGGGCCTCCTCGGCCGCGTGGCCGGTGAGCGAGATGAAGACGTCGTCGAGGGTGGGACGGCGCAGCCCGATGTCGTCGATCTCGACACCCCGCGTGTCGAGTTCCCTGATGATCTCGGCGAGCAGTTTCGCTCCGCCGGTGACCGGGACGGTGAGCTTGCGGGTGTGCTCGGCGACCATCACCTCGCCCTTGCCGAAGCCGGCCAGCACATCGCGGGTCGGGGTGATCTGGTCGCGCTCGTGGACGACGACCTCGACGCGTTCGCCGCCCGTACGTGCCTTGAGTTCGTCGGCGGTGCCGCGCGCGATGACCTGGCCGTGGTCGATGACGCAGATGTCGTGCGCCAGGTGGTCGGCCTCTTCCAGATACTGGGTGGTGAGCAGCAGTGTCGTACCGCCCGCGACCAGTTCCTCGATGATTCCCCACAGCTGCTGGCGGTTGCGCGGGTCGAGGCCGGTCGTCGGCTCGTCCATGAACATCACCGGCGGGGAGACGACGAGCGCCGCCGCGAGGTCGAGGCGCCTGCGCATACCGCCCGAGTAGGTCTTGGTGGTGCGGTCGGCCGCGTCGGTGAGGTTGAAGCGTTCGAGGAGTTCGACGGCCCTGGCCTTCGCGGCGCGGGCGCTCTGCTGGTAGAGCTGGCCGACCATCCGCAGGTTCTCGCGGCCGGTCAGATACTCGTCGACCGCGGCGAACTGGCCGGAGAGGCCGATGTTCCTGCGGACCTCGTTGGGGTTCTTGACCACGTCGATGCCCGCGACGACGGCCCTGCCGCTGTCGGGCTGGAGCAGGGTCGTCAGCACACGGACCGCGGTGGTCTTTCCCGCGCCGTTGGGGCCGAGCAGGCCGAGGACCGTGCCTTCGGGGACATCGAGATCGACGCCGTCCAGCGCTCTTACGTCGCCGAACGTCTTGACCAGGCCTTCGGCATAGATGGCGCCTGGCATAGGGGCACTCCCGGAGTTGTGTCAGATGCGAGCAAATGGTGCAATCCGCGCTAGCGAAGAGCTTAAGCCGACAGAAGCAGGCCCTGACGCTAACGCGATACATCGCGACAGGCAAGGCTTTTAAGTAAGCTCCATGTAAAGGCGACGGGGAGGCGCGCCGGAGGCCGCCGGGAGACGGCTCGGCGACCCCCGGGAGTCGTCCGGGAAACGACAGCCCCTGGGGCGTGTTTTGAAAGTGGCGTCGTCCGCCCGCAGGGCGGGGCTCACGGCGTCTGGTGCGTGCGATCGCAAGGCGGAGGGTCGGCGTTGTGGATGGCCCGGGCGTACTCGGGCGACCCGACAACGCGGCGAGCGTGCGTGCCAGGCGCCGTGAGCCAGACGGGACTTTCAAAACACGCCCTAGCCGAGGACCGTGTAGCCCGCCTCGCGCAGTGCAGCCGCCACGGCCACGCAGTGCTCGGGCCCCTTGGTCTCCAGATGCAGCTCCACGTCCGCCTCGGTCAGGCCGAGCCGCGGATCGGTCCGTACGTGGCTCACGTCCAGGACGTTCGCGTCGGCCAGCGACAGCACCCCCAGCAGCGTCGCGAGCGCGCCCGGCCGGTCGGTGATCCGCACTCGCAGCCCCAGATAGCGGCCGGACGCCGCCATCCCGTGGCGCAGGATCCGCTGCATCAGCAAGGGGTCCACATTGCCCCCGGACAGCACGGCGACCACCGGCCCGGAGAACGCCCGCGGCGTGCTCAGCAGCGCGGCGACCGGGCTCGCCCCGGCCGGCTCCACCACCAGCTTCGCCCGCTCCAGACAGAGCAGCAGCGCGGCGGACAGCTCGTCCTCGGAGACCGTACGCACCTCGTCGACGAGGTCCCTGATCATCGGGAACGTGATCTCGCCGGGCCGGCCCACCTTGATGCCGTCCGCCATCGTCTGCTGCTCGTCGATCGACATCGGCCGCCCGGCCCGCAGCGAGGGCGGGAACGCGGCGGCGCCGGCCGCCTGCACACCGATCACCTTGACGTCCGGCCGTACGCCCTTCACCGCGAGGGCGATACCGGCGGCCAGTCCGCCGCCGCCGAGACCGACGAGGATCGTCCGGACCTCGGGGCACTGCTCCAGGATCTCCAGGCCCACCGTGCCCTGTCCGGCGATGATGTCCGGGTGGTCGAAGGGGTGGATGAAGACCGCGCCGGTCTCCCGCGCGTACTCCTCCGCGGCGGCCAGGGTCTCGTCCACGACCTGGCCGTGGAGCCGCACCTCGGCGCCGTACTCACGGGTCGCCGCGACCTTCGGCAGCGGCGCCGCGAGCGGCATGAACACCGTGGAGCGCACGCCGAGCAGGGTCGACGCGAGCGCGACGCCCTGGGCGTGGTTGCCCGCGCTGGCGGCGACGACACCGGCGGCGCGCTCCTCCGGCGAGAGACCGGCGATCCGCACGTACGCGCCGCGCAGCTTGAACGACCCCGTCCGCTGGAGGTTCTCGCACTTGAGGTGGACCGGGGAGCCGACCAGGCCCGTCAGGTGTCTGCTGCCCTCCATCGGGGTCGTCCGGGCCACCCCGCCGAGCATCTTCCGGGCCCCGCGGATGTCGTCGAGGATCAGCGCGGGCACCGAGCCGCGCGGAGTGGCGGAACTGAACGATCCGGAGGAACGCGACGTACCGAAGGTCATGACCGCCAGTCTCGCAGCTCATCACCCGTCCGGCGGCTCGGCACCAGGGCCGTCCACCGGTTTACGCGGGGCAGGTACGGCTAGGGGCGGAGCCGCGTACTCTGTCCCCCACCAACCGACCACCGCACGAGAGAGCCCCAGCCATGCCCCCTACTCAGGACATGACTTCCGCTGTGTCGGCCTCCCCGGGCTCCGGCTCCGAACCCTCCGGTTCCGACCCATCCGGCTCCGCACCTTTAGAGACCGCACCGGCACCTTCCGTCGGTACCGAACCCGTCGCCGCATCGGACGACGCCGCACTTCTCGACGCGCTCCAGCACCAGGTGGCCGTCTTCGCCCGACGGGCGGAACAGACCCGCCTCGGCGGCGTCGGCCAGGTGCGCAACTCCATGGACCGTGCCGCCTATCTGCTGCTCAACCGGCTCGATCTGGAAGGCCCGATGGGCGTCAAGGCGCTGGCCGCGGGGATGGGGATCGACTCCTCCACCGTCACCCGCCAGGTCGCGCCGCTCGTCGACACCGGCCTGGTCAAGCGCACGTCACACCCGGAGGACGGCCGCGCCGTCGTCCTTGAGCTCTCGGCCCGCGGGCTGGGCCGCCTCGACGAGGTCCGCTCCTCGCGCCGCGAGCTGATGTCGCAGGTCACGGACGGCTGGACGGAGGAGGAACGGGAATCGTTCTGCACGCTCCTCACCCGGTTCAACACCGCCCTGTCGGCACGGCAGTCGGGCCCCGCGTCGGCCGAACCGGTCGCGCACCGGGTCCCGGTGGACGAACCCGACGGTACGGAGCCACCGCCGGCCTCTTGATTTCGGCCCGGGTCTGTCCTCATATGAGGTGTGCGAGAGCGATGGCAGCCGGATACGGACCGCCGTCGCGCCCAGGAGTTCGAGGCGTTCGTCGCGGGCGCGGCAGGCCGACTGCTGCATGCCGCCATGCTGCTGACGGGTGAGCCAGCCGACGCCAAACCCCGCGCGGAGCAACTGCTGACGGCCGCCCTGGCCCGTACCTACGCGGACTGGGACCGGCTGCGCGACGAGGACCCGTACGACCGCGCACGCCAGGAGATCGCCGCCCGGTACGCGCGGGGCGCCTGGCGGCAGCCGCGGACGGGCGAGGGCGTGCTCGGCAGGCTCACCCCTCAGGAGCGGCTCATTCTGGTGCTGCGGCTGTACGAAGGGGTCGCCGAGGAGCAGACGGCGGCGCTGATCGGGCTGCCGGTCGAGCGGGTGCGGGCGATCTGCGCGCGGGCGGTCGTCGCGATGCGGCAGCCCGCGCCGCCGCCCCGCCCGGCTCCGCACTGGCCGCTGTCACTGCTCTCCCGGCAGGGCGCGCGATGAGCGGCCACAGCCGTAAGGAGGACGAGGTCCGGCGGATGCTCGATCTGCCGCATCCGCCGGTCCCCGCCGATCTGACGGCCCGCGCGACCGCCCTCGGCACCCGCCTGATGAACCGCAGGCGCACCGCGCGCCTGGTGTTCTGGCTGCTCGTCACGGTGGCCGCGATCGTCTTCACGGTGTGGGCTTCGGTCGTGGAACCGTGGTCGGTCCCGCCGTCCGAGACGACCCCGCCGCTGGAGGGCTGGTGACGGCCGGGTGCCGTCACACCGCCACAACTCCGTTCAGGCGAGAGCCTGCTGAAGGTCCGTCAGCAGATCGTCGGCGGACTCGATACCGACCGACAGCCTGATCAGATCCTCCGGCACCTCCAGCGCGGAGCCCGCCGCCGAGGCGTGCGTCATCCGACCCGGGTGCTCGATCAGCGACTCGACACCGCCGAGGGACTCCCCGAGCGTGAAGACCTTCGTCCGGCCGCAGACCTCGATCGCCGCCTGCTCACCGGCCGCGACCTGGAAGGACACCATGCCGCCGAAGGACTTCATCTGCTTGGCCGCGACCTCGTGGCCGGGGTGGTCGTGCAGGCCCGGGTAGTAGACCTTCGAGACCTTCGGGTGCCGCACGAGCATCTCGGCGACGCGCGTCGCGTTCTCGCTGTGCCGGTCCATCCGAACGGCGAGCGTCTTCACGCCGCGCAGCACGAGCCACGCGTCGAAGGGACCGGAGATCGCGCCCATCGCGTTCTGGTGGAAGGAGATCTCCTCGCCCAGCGTGTCGTCGGCGGTGATCAGCGCGCCGCCGACGACGTCCGAGTGACCGCCCATGTACTTGGTGGTCGAGTGCACGACGACGTCGGCGCCGAGGGCGAGCGGCTGCTGGAGGTAGGGGCTCGCGAAGGTGTTGTCCACGACGAGCTTCGCGCCGGCGGTGCGGGCGACCTCGGCGAGCGCCACGATGTCGCTGATGCCGAGGAGCGGGTTGGACGGGGTCTCGACCCAGATCGCCTTCGTACGGGGGCGCAGCGCGGCCCGTACCGCCGCCGGGTCCGAGGTGTCGGCCACCGACCACTCCACGCCCCAGCGGGAGACGACCTTCGCGAAGAGCCGGAAGGTGCCGCCGTACGCGTCGTTGGGGATCACCACATGGTCGCCCGGCGACAGCAGCGTACGGAGCAGGCAGTCCTCGGCGGCCAGGCCGGAGGCGAAGGCGAACCCGCGCCGGCCGCCCTCCAGGGCCGCCAGGTTCTCCTCCAGCGCGGAGCGCGTGGGGTTGGCGCTGCGGCTGTACTCGTAGCCGCCGCGCAGTCCGCCCACTCCGTCCTGCTTGTACGTGGACACCTGATAGATGGGGGGAACGACCGCGCCGGTGAGGGAATCCGGGGTGTTCCCCGCGTGGATGGCGATGGTCTCGAAGCTGTGCTCGTCGCTCATGAGCCCCGAGGGTAGCGGTCCCGGGGCCGGACCCGGAGCACGCCCGGCGTCCGGGACAATGGGGCGTATGGAGATTCTCTGGTTCCTGATCGCGGCGGGCATGGTGGCGGCCGTCGTGGCCCCGGTCGTGCGGCGCAGGGGCGGCGGCATCCGCCAGGTCGCGCCCGGTTCGCCCGACGCCGCCGACCCGGACGCCTACGAATTCGTCCGGCAGGAGGAGCTCGATGTCCGCCTTCCGGGGCCGGACCAGGACCTTCTGGACGTACTGGACGTCGTGCAGCGCACCCAGGACTGGCGGGCGGCGGCGCAGTTGCTCGCCGGAACGGCCAAGGAGGGCGAGGTGCGCTGGCAGCGCGTGCAGGCCTTCGCGGGCGCGGCGTCGCTGGAGCTCCAGCGGAAGCCCGGCGCCGGCGGGGCGTGGCTGCGGGCGTGGCGCGCGGAGTCGCCGAAGGACGCGGGCGGCGCGCAGGTGCACGCCGAGTTCCTGGTGCAGCAGGCGTGGCGTTCGTCGGCGGCGGGCACGGACGACTTCCGGATCATCCTGGAGGAGGCCCGGTCGGTCTGCGGCGAGGCGGCGCTGCTGGCGCCGGGCGACCCCGTGCCGTACATCGTGGAGCTGGCCGTGGCCCGTGGGCTCGGCTATCCGCACGAGCGGTTCGACCAGCTGTGGGCGAAGGTCATCGACCGCGCGCCGGACCACATGGGCGCGCATCTCGCGGCGCTGCACTACTGGTGCGAGAAGTGGCACGGCTCACGCGAGGAGGCGGACCGGTTCGCCACCGCGTCTGCCGCGCGCGCTCCGCGGGGCTCGCTGCTGGCGGCGCTGCCGCTGTTCGCGGTGTACGAGCACATGGAGGACCTCACGCTCGTACGGGACTTCTTCAGCAGCGCGGTGGTGTCGAAGGCGATGGAGGGCGCGCTCTTCGCGGTGCACGCGGCGCGCCCCGACGACCCGATGCTCGCGCACGTACGGCATCTGCTGATCCTCTTCCTGGTGGGCGGCGGGCGGTGGTCGGAGGCGATGCACCAGCTCGTACAGGTGGACGGCTACGTCGGGGCGCTGCCGTGGACGCTCGACGAGGACCCGGCGGCGCAGTACGCGGTGTACCGGGCGCTGGCGGTGGCCGGGTACGAGGCCAACGGCGGGAACCCGGCGACACTGCCGCGGTAGGGGCGGGATGTACGGGGCGCCGGGGCTCTTGGGCCCCGGCCCGGTCTTCGAGGCACCATTGCCGCGCTGACCTGCGGTGGTGCATACTCCGCAGATCCCCCACACCGTCTCTTCACCTGTTCTCCGTACCTCTGGGGGCCATCCGATGGCACGCGTTCTGCCCTTCGTCCTCTTCGCGTTCGGCATCTGGTTCTGGCTGAAGGCCCGCCGGAGCGTCTCCTCACTCGTGGGTACGGAGGCGGAGCTGGGGCTGCTGCCCAGGGACCGGCAGAACACCGAACTCGCGGGACCGGACGCCGCTCTGGAGCACGCCCTGACCGAGGCGCGTGCGGGCCGCTGGGAGCCGGCGGCGGAGCTGCTGGCCAGGACGGGCAGGGACCGGGACTGGGAGCGCCGCTCGCTCTACGCCCGCGCGCTGGGCGAGGCGGCGGCCCGGGACGACTCCTGGCTGCGGGCCTGGCGCGCGACGCGCTCCGGCGGCTCCCCCGACGCGGACGCGGAGCTGGTCCAGGCGTCGGCGACGGTCTCGCGCGCATGGCTGCTGCGGGGCTCGCCGTACGCCAGGCACACGACGCCGGAGCAGGCGGACAGCTTCCACGAACTGCTGCCGGGCGCCCGTGCCGACACCGCCCGCGCGGCGGCCCTGGGCCCGGAGGATCCGACGCCGTACATCATCGAGATCCGTACGGCGCTGGGTGTCGGTTACGGCCCCGAGCAGATGCGCGAGCTGTGGGCGGAGATCACGGCCCGCACCCCGCACCCCACGTCGGCGCCGCTGTACGGGGCGCACGAGGCGGCGATCCAGTACTGGAGCGAGCGGTGGCACGGCTCGGCGGAGCTGGCCGGGGAGTTCGCGGCCCAGGCGACGGCGGACGCGCCGCTGGGCACGCTGATGACGGCGTTCCCGCTGATCGCCTGGTTCGACCACCACGACGCGACCGCGGCGCCCCGCGACTACGCGGCGCCCGGCCTGACGGCCCTGGTCGACGCGGCTCTGGCGGACACGGAGGCGGCGCCCCCGGACCACCCCCGCCTGCCCGAGGTACACCACCTGCTGGCGTACTTCCTGACCCGCCAGTCCAGGCACGAGGAGGCCCTGGAGGCGTTCCGCCGGATCGACGGCTATGTGAACGCCCTCCCCTGGCGCACCCGCCGCGACCCGGCGGCGTTCTTCGCGACGACCCGCGCCACGGCCGTGCGCGGCACCGAGGCCCGCGCCCGTATCAGCAAGGGCGTCTGAGCGGTGACCGTTCGTTCGTCGCGGTTCAGCGGGGCCTGGCATCGTGGGGGTATGGACGAGACTCCTCTGCCCGGTGGGTTCATCAATCAGGTCGTACGGGTCGGTGACACCGTGCGGCGCTCCCCCATGCCGTCGGCCCAACGCGCCGCGTACATCGTTGAGTTGCTCGGGTTCTTCGAGGAGCGGGGCTGGGGCGGTGCGCCGCGGTTCCAGGGGGTGGACGAGCAGGGGCGCGAGGTGTTCGGGCACATCGAGGGGGAGGTGGATCTGCCCGTCTCCGACGCGCGGCTGGTGCGGGTCTCCGAGCTTGTGCGGGAGTTTCACGACCTGACGGCCGGAACGCCGCTCGCCGGTGGGCGTGAGGTCGTGTGCCACAACGACCTGTCGCCCAGGAACACGGTCTGTGCCGACGGGCTGCCGGTGACCCTTCTCGACTGGGATCTGGCCGCTCCCGGCGACCGTGTCCACGACGTCGCGCACCTCTGCTGGCAGTATCTGGACCTCGGCCCGCGTGTGCCGGACGTGGGCGACGCCGCCCGCCGGATCACGCTGGTCTGCGACGCGTACGGTCTGGACGACCGGGACGGCATCGTCCGGACGATCCTCTGGTGGCAGGACCGGTCCTGGCGCGGCATCGACGAGGCGGCGGAGGCCGGCGATCCCGCGATGAGGGCGCTGCGCGACCGGGGCGTGGTGGACGAGGTGCGGGCCGCGTACACCTGGGTGTCGGCGCACGCCTTCGAACTGGCCGCGAGGCTCTAGGGCGTGTCCGCAAAGTCCCGCCTGGCCCAGCGCGTCTGGTACGGCGCCTCGCCGCGTTGTCGAAGTCGGCCGAGTACGCCCGGTACGAGGCCGATTCTCCGCCTTGCGATGCACCGCACCAGACGCCCCGGGCCCCGCCCTGCGGGCGGACGGCGCTACTTTGCGGACACGCCCTAGGAAGTCGAAAAATCGAAGCGCGCCCTCTCGCGCCCTTCGCTACGGTGGCCCGTATGGGTTCGTACTCGTACTACTACTTCCGCTGATTCCGGGCGCGGACACCCCGGCGCAGGTCCTCCTCAGGACCGCCGGGGCGTCCCCCGCTGCCCGTACGACATCACCCCAGCCCCACCGAGGGCATGTCACTTTCAGGGAAGAAGCATGCGCGAACGCGCCCAGTTGTCGATGAAGGACGTCTCCAAGTCGTACGGCGACCGGACCGTCCTCGATCAGGTGTCGCTCTCCGTACGGCCCGGCGAGAAGGCCGGTGTCATCGGGGAGAACGGCTCCGGGAAGTCCACCCTGCTCCGGCTGCTGGCCGGGGCCGAGGCGGCGGACGGCGGGGAGGTCACCGTCCTCTTCCCCGGCGGTGTCGGGTATCTCGCCCAGACCTTCGGGCTCGATCCCCGCCGCACCGTCCAGGCCGCGGTCGACACCGCTCTCGCCGACCTGCGGGAGCTCGAACGCCGTATCCGCGCCGCCGAGGCCGCGCTCGCCGACGCCACGGAGGCCGAACTGACCACGTACGGCGATCTGTTGACCGCCTACGAGGAGCGGGGCGGTTACGGGGCGGACGCCCGCGTCGACGCCGCACTGCACGGACTGGGGCTCGCCCATGTCGGCCGGGAGCGCCCGCTCGGGTCGCTCTCCGGCGGTGAGCGGTCCCGCGTGGCGCTCGCCTGCGTCCTCGCGGCAGCCCCAGAGCTGCTGCTGCTCGACGAGCCGACCAACCATCTCGATCTGCGGGCCACCACCTATCTGGAGGAGCGACTCCGGTCGCACCGGGGCACGGTGGTCGCCGTCACCCACGACCGCGCGTTCCTGGAGCGCGTCGCGACGACGATCCTGGAGGTCGACCGGGACACCCGTGCCGTGACGCGGTACGGCGACGGCTGGACCGGCTACCGCACGGCCAAGGCCGCCGCCCGGCGCCGCTGGGAGCAGGACCACCAGGAGTGGCTGGACGATCTGGCCCGCACGAGGGAACTGGTCACCGCCGCCGGCCAGCGGCTCGCGTCGACCGGGAAGGACCCCCGGCAGGGCTTCGGCAAGCACCGTCGCTCGCACGAGGCGAAGCTGTCGGGCCAGGTCAGGGCGGCGCGGGTACGGCTGGAGCGGCTGGAGCGGGAGCCGGTGCCCGCCCCTCCGGAGCCGCTCGCCTTCACCGCCGCCCCGGCGACCACCGGGGCCGACGGCGTGCTGGCCGAGCTGACCGGCGTCGTGGTCGGGGACCGGCTGCGGCTGGACTCCCTCCAGGTGAAGGCGGGGACGCGGCTGCTGGTCGACGGGCCCAACGGCGCGGGCAAGACCACGCTGCTGCGGGTGCTGGCGGGAGATCTCACGCCGGATGAGGGCACCGCGCACCGTACGGCCGAAGTCGGCTACCTGGCGCAGGAGTTGGCCACCGCCTGGGCGGCGTCGCCGCTCTCGCTCCTCGGCGCGTTCGCGGCGGGACGGCGAGGGCTGCCCGAGGAGCACACCGACGAGCTGCTGGCTCTCGGGCTCTTCCGCGAGGAGGATCTGTCCGTGCCCGTGGCCGGGCTCTCCGTGGGCCAGCGGCGCCGGCTCGAACTGGCCAGGCTGCTGACGCGCCCCGCCGATCTGCTGATCCTGGACGAGCCGACGAACCATGTGGCGCTGAGCCTGGTGGAGGAGCTGGAACGGGCGCTCGTCGGTTACGAGGGCGCCGTGGTGGTCGTCTCGCACGACCGCCGCTTCCGAAGCGAATTCGCGGGCGCACGCCTGGAGTTGACGGCGGGCAGGGTGGTGCCGGGCAACTGACACCGAGGCTCTGGGCCCTGTCCGCCGGACAAAGCCTAAAGCTTGGCCTGGAATATCGCGGCCGGCCGCTCGCGCCGGTACCCGAGCGCCGCGTTCACCGCCAGCATCGGCGCGTTGTCGTCGGCGACGCTGGTGCTGATCTCCCGCACTCCGGGGTGGCGTTCGGCGAGCGTGCCCAGCATGTGGCGTTTGACCGCCCGCCCCAGTCCGCGCCCGCGGTGCTCCGGGACGACCACCGTGTCGTACTGGAGCGCCCGGGTGTGCGACGGGTCGCGCAGGACCAGTTCGGTGTACGCGGCGACCCGGTCCACACCCTCGCCCGCGCCGTCCGCCTCGGCGAGCACCACCGAGGTGAGGATGATGCCGCCCCGGTCGTCAACGAGCCGGGCGGCGCCCCGTACCCGCTCCGCGTCCCACCGCGGCGTCCGCTCGTCCACGCCGCCCGCGGGCGCGTCCCGCATCACGTCGTGCGCCCGCGCGAACTCGTCGGCGAGCGCGTCCGGGACGACGCCGTCCCAGTCCTCGAAGCGGTAGCCGTCGGGCAGCCGCGCCTCCGGCAGTTGGGCGTCCGCCTCCCGGACCCGCTGGACGTACCAGGCCAGCGGCAGCGCCTTGCCGAAGCCGAGCCCGTCGACGAACGCCTCGCCGGCGCCGCCCACTTCGAGCATGGTGGAGACCGAACTGCGCCCGTCGGCGGCCAGTTCGGCCCGTATCGCGCTCCACAGCTGAGCGCCCACACCGCGCCGCCGGGCCTCGGGGCGGACGACCAGGGCGTCGAGGAAGGCCGTGTGCCGGTTGCTCTCCTCGGTGAACAGGAGCAGCGCGGCCACGCCGTCGTAGGACCCGTCGGGAGCGGCCCACACCAGATGGAGCATCCGGGCGTGGGGCGACCGCACACGCAGCTTCCCGGCGGTCTCGGTGCGGCCGGGTTCCGGTACGGACGCGGGCACGTCCTGGAGATGGGCAGCCGCGATCACGTCATGCCAGGCGTCTGTCTCCGCCTCCGACGGCGGGGTCCCCAGAGTCATCAGCATGATCCGAACCTACGCGCACTACCCGGCCCGCGCCCCCGAGTTGTACGGCCTTCCCGGTCAGTGAGACCCGTTTTCCGCGCCGTTGGTTGCCTGTGAGGCACCACCGATCTCCCTAGCCCCCGACAACACACCACGGCGGCGGCACCCGGTCGGGGTGCCGCCGCCGTGGGCGTACGCGGTGGGACTCAGGCGGCGGCGCCGGCCTTCCAGTCCGCCCAGCTCAGGTTCCAGCCGTTGAGGCCGTTGTCGGGCTGGATGGTCTTGTCCGGGGAGTTCTTGACGATGACCACGTCACCGACGATCGAGTTGTCGTAGAACCAGGCGGCCGGCTGGTTGGGGTCGTTCGCGCCCTTGGCGTCGTTCAGACCGACACAGCCGTGGCTGGTGTTGGACGAGCCGAAGATCGAGTCGTCGCCCCAGTAGTTGCCGTGGATGAAGGTGCCCGACGTGGACAGCCGCATCGCGTGCGGCACGTCCTTGATGTCGTACTCACCCTTGCCGTCGTCGTCGGTGAAGCCGACCGTCGCACCGTTCATCCGGGTCTCCTTGAACTTCTCGGAGATCACCATCTGACCGTTGTACGTCGGGTTCTCCGGGGAGCCGGCGGAGATCGGGATCGTCTTGATCGTCTTGCCGTCCTGCTGAATGGTCATGGTCTTGGCCTTGGTGTCGACCGTGGAGACCTGGTTACGGCCGATCTTGAAGGTGACCGTCTTCTGCTGGACTCCGAAGACCCCGTCCGCGCCCTCGACGCCGTCGAGCGCCAGCTTCAGCGTGACGGTCGAGCCGCCCTGCCAGTACTGCTCGGGGCGGAAGTCCAGGCGCTGCGAGTTGAACCAGTGGCCGACGACCTCCTGGCCACTGCTCGACGTGACGGTGATCCCGCCCTGGACGGCGGCCTTGTTGGTGATCCCCTTGTCGAAGTTGAGCGAGACCGGCATTCCGACGCCGACGGTCGAGCCGTCCTCGGGCGTGAAGTTTCCGATGAAGCTGTTGTCCGGCGAGACGGTCGTGAACGACGAGTTCTCGTGGGCCTCTCGGTCCTTGGAGTCCTTCGCCGTGGCGGTGATCTTGTATGTGGTGGAGCGTTCCAGCTGGCCGTCCGGCTTCCAGCTCTTCGCGTCGGCCGCCATCGTGCCCTTCACGGCGGTCCCGTCGGCGGTGGTCATCTCGACCGTCGTGAGCGTGCCCTTCTTGACGGTGACCTTCGCGGCGTTGTTGATGCTCGCGTCGTCGGCGCCGTTCTTGGGCGAGATGGCTATCTGGGCCTCGGACGTGTCCTTCGCCGCCGCCTCGTCCACCTGCGCCTGCGAATCTTTCGAACGTTCGGCTCCGGGGTCGTCCCCGTCGTCGCCACCGCTGCAGGCCGAGAGCACCAGCACCCCGCCGAGCAGTGCGGACGCGGCCGCGAGGCCCTTGCGCCGCTTGCCGTTCGTCATCACACGCTTCTCCATCGTCGCCGATCCCTGCCCTATGACCTTTAAGAACACCCATACCGGTTCGTCCGGTTCCACCGCGAACGAAGATGTGTGCAACGCCACTCGCACTCCGGGATGTACACACGCGGCGCACTTGTAAGCCCCGGTCCGCGTTCGACGGCGTCCCGGGGCCAAGGGTGTCACGCGCGTGAGCTACAACCCGCCCGGGCGCCCGGTCGCCGCACCGTTCGCGCCATCTCCGCCCTCATTATCGCCGTCGTCGAGGTCCTCCTCGTCCACGTCCCATTCCACGCTCTCGGGGTCGTAGTCGATCAGCTCACTGCTCCACGAGCCCTGGGCCAGCTCCACCCCGGGCACCTCGCCGACCATGTCCGCCGGCTCCACCAGGTACGCGAGCGCCTCAGCCTCGTCTTCCCGCACCGCCGCGCGGGCATGCGTACGTTCTTCGTCCGGCATCGAATCGTCCGTCGCGATCCGGGTCAGGGCGGCCTCGGTCAGCTCTTCCGGATCAGTGATCTCCAGCACGAGTTCGAGGTGCAGCCGGACATAGCGGGATGTCTCAGGAGTACTCATAACCGGAGAGTAGGCCTCCGGACCCGGTCGACTTTCCCGCGACCCGCTGCTTTCACTAGCATCGGCGCACCCAGCCAATTCGGCGTTTTCCCAAGGGAGATCGATTTGTCTGTCGTACGCCGACCGCTGCTCACGGCCATAGCCGCCGGAATCCTGCTCTGCGCTCTGTGGTTCGTCCCCTCGGCGAACGCCACGAACGAGCGGAGCCCTCAGCAGCGGTCAGCCTCCACCACCCACGAGGAATCGAGGCTCGCCCTCGCCGACCCGGGAAGCGGCGTGGACTCCACGCCGTAGTACGCGGAAGGGGGCCGCCCGGCTGCCGGGCGGCCCCCTCCGTACGACTCAGACCAGTGGACCGGTCACCGGCTCCACCGCGGCCACCAGCCGACCCTCCCGCAGGAAGGTATCGGCCAAGGCGAGATCCGGCGACAGGAACCGGTCGGGCCCCGGCCCCTCGATCCCCGCCGCCCGCACCGCCTCGATGGCGGCCTGCGACGCGGGCGCGGGCACCAGGCCCGCACGCAGCTCGATCGCGCGGGTCGCCGCGTACATCTCGACGGCGATGATCCGGGTCAGATGATCAACGGCCGTACGGAGCTTGCGCGCCGCCGACCAGCCCATCGACACATGGTCCTCCTGCATCGCCGACGACGGGATGGAGTCCACCGACGCCGGGACGGCCAGCCTCTTCATCTCGCTGACCAGCGCGGCCTGCGTGTACTGCGCGATCATCAGGCCCGAGTCGACACCGGGGTCGTCCGCGAGGAACGCGGGCAGTCCGTGCGAACGGTTCTTGTCGAGCAGCCGGTCCGTGCGGCGCTCGGCGATGGAGCCGAGATCGGCGGCGACGATCGCCAGGAAGTCCAGCACGTACGCGACCGGGGCGCCGTGGAAGTTGCCGTTGGACTCCACGCGGCCGTCCGGCAGCACCACCGGGTTGTCGACGGCGGACGCCAGCTCACGGTCGGCCACGATCCGGGCGTACGCCAGGGTGTCGCGGCCCGCGCCGGCCACCTGCGGGGCGCAGCGCACCGAGTACGCGTCCTGCACCCGGGGAGCGGCGTCCTGCTGGAAGTGCCCGGTCAGCCCGGACCCGGCGAGCACCCGCAGCATGTTGTCGGCGCTGACGCCCTGGCCGGGGTGCGGGCGGATGGCGTGCAGCTCGGGGGCGAGGACCTTCGCCGTGCCGAGCAGGGCCTCCAGGCTCAGCGCGGCCGTGATGTCGGCGGAGGTGTAGAGGCGCTCTAGGTCGGCGAGGGCCATGACCAGCATCCCGAGCATGCCGTCGGTCCCGTTGAGCAGCGCGAGCCCCTCCTTCTCCCGCAGCTCCACAGGCACGATGCCGTGCTCGGCGAGCAACTCGGCGGCGGGCCGCAGGACGCCGTCCGGGCCCTCCGCTTCGCCCTCGCCCATCAGCGTCAGCGCGCAGTGCGAGAGCGGCGCGAGGTCGCCGGAGCACCCCAGGGAGCCGTACTCGTGCACGACGGGCGTGATCCCCGCGTTCAGCACGTCCGCCATGGTCTGCGCGACCTCGGGGCGTACGCCGGTACGACCGGACGCGAGGGTCTTGAGCCGCAGGAACATCAACGCCCGCACGACCTCGCGCTCGACGCGCGGGCCCATACCGGCGGCGTGCGACCGCACGATGTTCCGCTGCAACTGCGCGCGGAGCTCCGGGCCGATGTGCCGGCTGGCGAGGGCGCCGAACCCGGTGGAGACGCCGTACACGGGCTCGGGCTTCGCGGCGAGGGAGTCGACGATCTCGCGGGCGGCGGCGAGCGCGGAGAGGGCGTCGGCGGAGAGCTCGACGGGGGCGTTGCCGCGGGCGACGGCGACGACGTCTTCGGCGGTGGTGCCGGAGGTCCCCACGACGACTGTGCGCATATTCATATTCAGGAGCGTACGTACTGAAACTCAACGTGTCACTACGGGGTGGTCTCCGGCGCGGGGTCGCCATCCGGCGCGGTTGCGGGTCTTGGTTGCTGTCTCGTTGCCGGGGGGGCGCTGTTACTGCCCCGTACCGGCCCGCGGGTTGGAAGGGGGACGCGCAGGGGTCGTGTCCGGACACTTGGGCTGATTTGTGGCGCGTGGGAATGCTGGTTCCCCCGGGTCCAACGAGCCCTGCACGCGACGTAAATCACGCCGTCCGGGCATGACCCCGGAGCGGCACCCGGCAACCACCGCAACCCGGTCCGCGCCGCAGGCGACCCCGCGAACCCTCAGGCACCCCCGCCGGGAGGCACCCGCGGCATGCCACGGAACCGGCGACGCTCCCCCGCCGCCGGTGTCCTCGGTGGCGGCTCGTCCGCCAGCCGCACCACCCCTCCGTCCCGCCCCGCCACCACCGGCCCCACCGACCGCGCCGCCTTCGCCCGGTACTGCGCCGCGTCCGCCAACCGGAACAGCCGCCGCGCCGATCTCAGCGGCCCGATCGGATCCCCCGTCGACGCGATCCCGCACGCCACCCCCTCCCCCAGTTCCAACTCCGCCGCCCGGCGGCAGAGTTCATCGGCGACCTCGACCACGTCGTCCGCCGCCGGCCCCACCGTCAGCAGACAGAACTCGTCGCCCCCCAGCCGCGCCGCCAACGCACCCGGCAGCCGCGCCCCGCAGACGGAGAGCAGCGAGCCGAATCGTTCCAGCAGCCGGTCACCGACCGCGTGCCCATGGGTGTCGTTCACGCGCTTGAGGCCGTTGAGGTCGCAGACGACGAGGCTGACGACCGACCCGTCGTCGCGGTGCAGCGCGATCGCCTCGTCGAGGCGCATGTCCACCGCGCGGCGGTTGGCGAGCCCCGTCAGCGGATCGGTGAAGGCCAGCCGCCGGACCTCTTCGAGCCGCTCCGTCTGCGCGATCCCCGACGCCACGACGGACGCGATGACGGTCGCGAAGTCCGCGTCGGCGCGCCCGAAGACCGGCGTCCCGAGCGGCCTCGCCACGTACAGCTCCCCCCACGCCCGCCCGTGCAGCACGATCGGCGCGACGACGCAGCACCCCCGGCCGCGCCTGCGCAGCGCGGCGACGCGCTGGTGGCAGTAGCCCGGCTCGCCGCCGGCGGCCGTGGCGGCCGGCCCGTCGATCGTCTCGACCCACGCGTTGGGCTCACCACCCCCCGCCCACCGTTCGTGCAGGAACTCCGCGATCTCGGGGAACCGGTGCACCGGATACGACTCGTCCTCGGGGAACTCCTCCTCCCCCTCGGCCAGGTCCCCCGCGTTCACGAGGACCTTGAGCTGCCCGAGGTCCCGCTCCCACACGGACAGCGCGGCGAAGCTGCCGGCCAGAGCCTCGCGCGCGCCGAGCGCGGCGGCCCGCCAGGATTCGTGGGGGGTGTGCGCCGAAGCCATGGCCTGCGCGAGCTCCACCACGGCCCGTAGCCGTACGTCCTCTCCCATCACCCCACCTTAGGGTGCTTTGGGGCGAATTGATTACTCGGAGCGAGAAATCGTCACTCTGCGTGCGGCGGGGCGGCCCTACTCGCCGGGCCACTCCGGCTTCCGCTTCTCGTTGAACGCGGCAACACCCTCCGTACGGTCCCCGGAGAAGGCCACCGACCGCCATGCCGCGTCCTCGACCTCCAGACCGGCCCGCAGGTCGAGCCCGTGCCCGAGCCGCAGGGCCCGCTTCGCCGCCCGCAGCCCCACCGGCGAGTTCGCGGCGATACGGGACGCCAGCGCCAGCGCCTCGTCGCGGTCGGCCGCCTCCCCCACCAGCTGGTCGACCAGGCCGAGCGCGTGCGCCTCCGGGGCCTCCAACCGCCGTGCGGTGAAGATCAGTTCGGCAGCGCGGGCGGCTCCGACGCGGCGCGGCAGCAGTTGCGTACCGCCGCCGCCGGGGATCACGCCGACCGACACCTCGGGCAGCCCGACGACGGCCGTGGCGTCGGCGACGATCAGATCGCAGGAGAGCGCCAGCTCGAACCCGCCGCCGAGGGCGAAGCCGTGCACGGCGGCGATGGTGGGCATCGGGAGTTCCAGGACGCCGGTGTACGCGGCGCGGGCGGTCGGCCGCTGCCGTACCAGTTCGGCGTCGCTCAGCGAGTTCCGCTCCTTGAGATCCGCGCCGACGCAGAAGGCGCGGGCGTGGGTCGAGGTGAGGACGGTGACCCGTACGTCCCGGTCGGCGCCGAGCGCCGCGCAGGCCGCGCCGATGGAGCGCGCCATCTCGGTCGAGACCGCGTTCATCGCCTTGGGCCGGTCGAGCACCAGCTCCGCCACATGACCGTGCCGACGTACCGCGACGAACTCCCCGAACCGCCGCTCGTCCTCTGTGCCCACCGCGCCCACCCGCTTCCCGGTCAACGATCGTTGACCGGGATCATAGGCGGCGCCCGTACGGCGGGGAGTCAGGCCTCCGGCTTGGGCCGTCGCGTGAGGAGCCACGGCTCCACGACGCCCAGGCCCCGCACCGGCCGCTGCCACATCGGCTGTATGGCGAAGCGGTACGAGGGCGGCTCCTCACCGGCCTTCTCGGCCTCGGCGGCCTGCTCCGCCGCCTCGGCCTCGGACGCGGGGGTGTCGCCCGTCCGGATCAGCTCCTCGGCGAGCGCGCCGTCGACCAGGACGGCGTCCTTGGGAGCTATCGAGGTGAGCCGGCTCGCGAGGTTCACCGTGTTGCCGAAGACATCACCCATCCGGGTGGTGACGGTGCCGAACGCGATGCCCACGCGCAGCGCCGGCATCGACTCGTCGTGCGTCATGGTCTCGATGAGCCGCAGCGCGATCTCGGTGGCCGTGCCCGCGTCGTCGGCGGCGTACAGCACTTCGTCGCCGAGGGTCTTGATGAGCCGGCCGCCGTGCGCGGCGACCAGGTCGGCGCAGGTCGTCTCGAACGCCTCGACCAGCTCGCCCAGCTCCTCCTCCTCAAGACGGCGGGTCAGCCGGGTGAACCCGACGAGGTCCGCGAAGCCGACCGCGAGACGGCGGTCGACCATCTCCTCGTCGTCGGCGGCCTGGACGACACGTCCGGTGGCGGCGGCGAGCTGGCGCCGCCACACGTACACCAGGAACTCCTCCAGCTCCGGGAGCAACAGCTCGACCAGGGGATACGTAACCTCGGTCCGCGTCATCCCGGGCTCGGGCGGTTCGGTGAGCCCGGCGAGGAAGGAGTCGATCTGCCACTCCGCCAGCCGGGCGGTCGTCTGCCCGGTGGACCGGGCGACCTGGATCGCCATCGGCTCGCTCAGCAGCCCGGCCTCGACGAGACCGGCGAGGCGGCGCAGCGCGAGGACGTCGGCCTCGGTGAGGGCACGTGCCTGCCCGATGTCCGCGAAGCCCATGGCCCGCCAGAAGCGGGACGCGAGGTCCATCGAGACGCCCGCGGTGCGGGCGGCCTGGAAGGGGGTGTAGCGGCGCTCGGCCCCGAGAATCAGCTGTTCGAGCCTGATGGCGAGAGGGTCGTCGGTGGGCTCGGCCGTGTGGTCCACGGCGTGGTGCGGAGTGGGGTGACCGGAGGAGTCCGACGGCGGCTTTTCGTCCCCACCACCGGAGGTCGTGTCGTCGACCGTCACCAGCCGCCTCCTGCCCGTTCCCTGCGCACTGCCCTGCCGATCTGTCGTGGGTCGCCTCAACGATACGGCAGGTCGGGGCTGTCGGGGTCGCCGTTGCGGGTAGTCGCGGCAGGCGGGCCTGACCGCCCCGGGGCGCCCCCGGTGGCCGCCGCGATCCCGGCCGCTACGACGCGCGTAGATGTACCACGTCCCCCGCGCCCACCGCCTCCCGTCCGCCGCCCTCCGTCGCGATCACCAGCCGCCCGTCCCCGTCGATCGCGACGGCGTCACCGACCACCTGCCGCTCCCCCGGCAGCTCCGCCCGCACCGGGCGCCCGAGCGTCGCGCAGCCCGCCACGTACGCCTCCTGGAGACCCGACTCGCCCGGGTCCCCCGCGGCGTCCCGCCACGCGCCGTACCACCGCTCCATGCCGCGCAGCACCGCCCGCAGCAGGGGATCGCGGTCGACGGACACCGCGTTCGCGAGCGCGAGCGAGCCGGCGCCGGGGACGGGCAGCTCCGACTCGGTGAGGGTGACGTTCAGGCCGATGCCGACGATCACGGCGTCGTCCCCCGCGCGCTCCGCCAGGATCCCGCCCGCCTTGCGCTCCTCCTTGGCGCTGTCGTCGCCTTCCTTGCCGCCGACCGTCACCAGCAGGTCGTTGGGCCATTTCAGCGCCGTGTCGACACCCGCCGTACGCGCGACGGCAGTGGCGACGGCGACGCCGGTGAGCAGCGGCAGCCAGCCCCAGCGCTCCACGGGTACGTCCGGTCCCGGCCGCAGCAGTACGGAGACGAACAGTCCGGACCGGGCGGGCGCCGACCAGTTACGGTCCAGCCGCCCCCGCCCCCGGGTCTGCTCCTCGGCGACGAGCACCGCGCCTTCCGGGAGGCTGTCCGCGCGGGCGGCGAGGTCGGAGTTGGTGGACCCGGTCGCGGTGACGACGTCGAGCGAGGCCCACAGGCTCCCCGGCACGATCAGCCCCCGGCGCAGGGCGGTGGTGTTCAGGGGCGGGCGTTCGAGGTCGCTCCAGCGGCTGCCCGCGGCATTGTGCTCGGTCATGCGCGTCAGCCTAGGTCCGGCCGGGGACGGGGTGTGGCCAACGACGCACTGCCGAAGGGCAGGGCCGCCGATACTCTACGGATCAGTAGCCACACGCCGAGACGCAGCAGACAGATCCGCAGACCCGCAGGGAGCCGCATCCCCATGTCCGAGCCGGAAACCGCCCGCGGAACAGAGAACAGCCACACCACCGCGGGAAAGATCGCGGATCTCCAGCGCCGTATCGAGGAGGCCACGAACGCGGGCTCCGCGCGGGCGGTGGAGAAGCAGCACGCCAAGGGCAAGCTGACGGCCCGCGAACGGATCGACCTCCTTATGGACGAGGGGTCGTTCGTCGAGCTGGACGAGTTCGCCCGGCACCGTTCCACCAATTTCGGCATCGAGAAGAACCGTCCGTACGGGGACGGTGTCGTGACCGGTTACGGCACGGTCGACGGCCGCCCGGTCTGCGTCTACTCGCAGGACTTCACGATCTTCGGCGGTTCCCTCGGCGAGGTCTACGGCGAGAAGATCGTCAAGGTCATGGACTTCGCGCTGAAGACCGGCTGTCCGATCATCGGCATCAACGACGGCGGCGGCGCCCGTATCCAGGAGGGCGTGGTCGCGCTCGGCCTGTTCGCCGAGATCTTCCGCCGCAACGTGCACGCGTCGGGTGTCGTCCCGCAGATCAGCCTCATCGTGGGGCCGTGCGCCGGCGGCGCCGTCTACTCCCCCGCGATCACCGATTTCACCGTGATGGTCGACCAGACCTCGCACATGTTCATCACCGGACCGGACGTGATCAAGACGGTCACCGGTGAGGACGTCGGTTTCGAGGAGCTGGGCGGCGCGCGTACGCACAACACGACGTCCGGCGTGGCGCATCACATGGCGGGTGACGAGAAGGACGCCGTCGAGTACGTGAAGTCGCTCCTGTCGTACCTGCCGTCGAACAACCTCTCCGAGCCGCCCGCCTTCCCCGAGGTCGCGGAAGTGGCGCCCACCGCCGAGGACCGGGAGCTGGACACCCTCATCCCGGACTCCGCGAACCAGCCGTACGACATGCACAGCGCCATCGAGCATGTGCTGGACGACTCCGAATTCCTGGAGACCCAGGCGCTGTTCGCGCCGAACATCATCACCGGCTTCGGACGGGTCGAGGGCTATCCGGTCGGCATCGTCGCCAACCAGCCGATGCAGTTCGCGGGTTGTCTGGACATCAACGCCTCGGAGAAGGCGGCGCGGTTCGTGCGCACCTGCGACGCGTTCAACATCCCGGTCATCACGTTCGTGGACGTGCCGGGCTTCCTGCCCGGTGTCGACCAGGAGTACGGCGGCATCATCCGGCGCGGCGCCAAGCTGATCTACGCGTATGCGGAGGCGACCGTCCCGCTGATCACGGTGATCACCCGGAAGGCGTTCGGCGGCGCGTACGACGTCATGGGGTCCAAGCACCTGGGCGCCGACCTGAATCTGGCCTGGCCCACGGCGCAGATCGCGGTCATGGGGGCGCAGGGCGCGGTCAACATCCTGCACCGGCGGACGATCGCCGCCGCCGAGGACCAGGACGCGACGCGTGCCGGTCTGATCGCGGAGTACGAGGACGCGCTGCTGAACCCGTACGTCGCGGCCGAACGCGGCTATGTCGACGCGATCATCCTGCCGCACGAGACGCGGGCGCATCTGGTGAAGGGCCTGCGGCAGCTGCGTACGAAGCGGGAGAGCCTGCCCCCGAAGAAGCACGGCAACATCCCTCTGTAGGACCGTAGGAGGCCGCAATGATCAAGGTCGTACGAGGCAACCCGACCCCCGAGGAGCTGGCCGCCGCACTCGCGGTGGTCCGGGCACGCGCGGCGGCCGCGGAGGGGGCCGGGCCGGTCGGCCCGCCGCCCCCGCCGGGGTGGTCGGATCCGGCCCGCATCGCACGCCGCGAGACCCGCCGCCCGGGCCCCCGGGCATGGGCACGCACGTACTGGCCGGGCTAGGGCCTGTCCGGCGCCCGCGCCCCGGCCATTTCGTGGAGCGGGGACGGTTGAGTACGGATACTCAGGCGTTCTCGCCGCCGCGCCCGCAGGATCGAATGCATGCTCTGGTCGGACCCTGAGAACGAACCTCCCCAGGAGATGCGGGACATGCAGGCGATGATGCGCCGCGCCGGCATCGTCCTCGCGCTGGCCATGGTCCTGGCCATGATCGTCTCCGGCGTCCGCTGACGCCGCCACCGGGATGCGGCGCGCGTGCCCGGACAGAGGTCGCGTCGTTGAGCGGGGCGTACGGGCCCGGCACCGCCTCCGGGCGTGAGGCCGGGCGTGAGCCGCCCTCCCGGAGAAGTCCATGACCGAGTCCCAGGTGATCGTCGTCTCACCGCCCGGCAGCGGCACCCCGCTGCTGGCCGACCTCACGTCCGCCCTCGGCTATCTGTCGTACGGCTCGATGAGCGCCACTCCGGTGGTCGGCGGCGGGTCGGCCGGTACCCCCGAGATCGTGGCGATGCGCCCGCTGCTGACGGCCGCTCACGGCCCGGACGAGGCCGAACTGCTGCTCAAGCGCGGCGGCGAGGAGCGCGGCGTGCTGGAGGCGGCCTTCCGGGAGGCGGCCGGCGCCCTGTGGCGGGTGTGGTGGATGCGGCTGGGCCAGCCGGTCGCCGTCGCCTCGTCCGTCGACCCGGGACTCGAAAGCCGGCTGGCCAGGGTGGAGGAGCGGGAACTGCCCGGCCTGCTGCCCGGCCGTGGCTGCTGGTACGTCGAGGGCCTCGACCTCCAGCGTGCGGACGCCGGGTTCCTGCGCACCTGGCAGAAGAGCGGACGTCCGCCGATCGTCTTCCACCACCGCGACGTCCGGGACCGGATCGTCAGTCAGATCCGCTCGCTCGCCCGGCCGGACACCCCCGACGGACACCGCCCGCACCAGCTCATCTACCGCGACATCGTCGCCGCGCTGCCCACGATGGACGCGAAGATCACCTTCGCCCTGACGGACCCGGGGTTCCCGGGGATGGAGGAGGCCCGGCGCTGCCAGTGGCTGCTGCACCACCCGGCGGTGACGGTGATCACCCACGAGGACCTGGCCGGCCCTGCCCACGGCGGTACGGCGGAGGGCCGCGAGCGTGCCGTCGCGCGGCTCCTCGCGATCACCGGACTGCCCCCGTCCGCGGCGGCGGCCGCCGCCTCCGCCCAACCTCCCCGCGAGGACGAGGAGCTGATGGTGGGCCAGTGGCGGAGCTGCTTCACGCCCGCCCATGAGCGGCTGCTCGACCGACGCCACGGCGACCTTCTGACCACGCGCGCCGAGATGCGCCCGGCCGGTGGCCCGACGACCGGCCCGACGACGGAAACGGCCCGCGAACCGGGCACCACCGCCAGGTGACTACCCTTCTCGTCATGACCGATCAGCGCCGTCGCCTCGTCCTCGCCTCCGCGTCGCCCGCCCGCCTGGGGCTTCTTGAGCAGGCCGGCCTCGCGCCCGAAGTCATCGTCAGCGGGGTCGACGAGGACGCGCTGTCCGCTCCCACGCCCGCCGCCCTTGCGCGGGTGCTGGCGGAGACCAAGGCCGCCGCCGTGGCCGCCCGGCCGGAGGCCGCGGGCGCGCTGGTCGTCGGCTGCGACTCGGTGCTTGAGCTGGACGGCGAGGCCCACGGCAAGCCCGCAGACGCCGAGGAGGCCACCGCGCGCTGGAAGGAGATGCGCGGCCGGTCGGGGGTACTCCGAACAGGGCACTGCGTCATCGACACCCTGACCGGCCGCAGCGTCTCCGAGACCGGCTCGACCACGGTCCGTTTCGGGGAGCCGACGGACGCGGAGATCGCGGCGTACGTCGCGACGGGTGAACCCCTGTACGTGGCGGGGGCGTTCACCCTGGACGGCCGCTCGGCGCCGTTCGTCGACTCGATCGACGGCAACCACGGGAATGTGCTCGGGCTCTCGATGCCGCTGCTGCGCACGCTGCTGGCGGAGCACGGCGTCACGATCACCGATCTCTGGGCGTGAGACCCGGGTGATCGGCGCCCGGCCGCGGGAGCGTTCAGGCGGCCGACGGGCCGGTCTCGGCCGGGGCGGTGCCGGGGGCGTCGGGGGCCTTGGCGGCCGGTTCCCGCGGCTCTCCGTACGCGACGAGCGTCAGTACGAGCAGCCCCAGCACAACCATCATGAAGAGGAACGCCGTCCAGCCCACGAGGCCCACCGCCAGCGCGCCGAGCACCCCGTGCAGGACCGCGCAGCCGATCAGGACCGGCTTCGCGACCCGGCCGAATCCGCGGTCCGTCGTCCCGGCGCGCACCAGCAGGCCCGCGCACACGAGCAGATAGAGTCCGAGCGCACCGCCCGCCGACCAGGCTCCGGTTGACATGGCGTCCGGGTCGAGGCCGGCGAGTGACATCTGCTGGTTGTCGACGACGGTGGCCATCAGACCGTTGACGAAAACGAAGGCGACAGCTTCCACGAGCAGCACGATCGCGGCCACCCAGGCCACCGGTCTGCGCACCATGGCACCCACCTCTTCCCCTGTTACCCGAAGTACGAACGGCATCGGGAAGGCTACTCACCGGTAAACCTCCGGACAAGGGCCCGGACAGAGGCAAAGAATCCGGTAGGCGTTAGTGGAAACTCAACAAAGAATCGTGAGACGCGCCGGGGCGCTCTGACAGAGACCTTGGCCACTTACGGCGATTACTGTGCGGCTAAGAGTCCCGGCGTACCCTTGCGTCACAAGGGATTTCGCGACTTGAGCGGGCCTCGGATCACACTGCGTGTGGGCAAGCTCACCACTGGGGACGGGTCGATGAGTCGTGTCGGCAGTCCCTAAACTCAGCTTGTTTCCAGGAGGGAGCCATCGTGCGCAAGGTGCTCATCGCCAATCGTGGCGAAATCGCTGTCCGTGTTGCTCGTGCGTGCCGG
>NZ_BMMV01000021.1:0-157135 GCF_014646115.1 Streptomyces camponoticapitis
CTACCAAGCCATGGTCACCCTCGCCTGCCTACAACTCTGGCTCCCATGACTTTGCGGACAGGCCCTAGGTCCGGCGCCCCCCGCCTGAGTGATCAAGTTCTGGACGCCGTTCGAAGCCAGAAGATCAAGAACAAGCTCAGCCTTGAAGGAACTCGATGAGCATCGGCGCGAGTTTCTTTGGTGCCATGACCAC
Source organism: Streptomyces camponoticapitis (assembly GCF_014646115.1). Lineage (GTDB taxonomy): Bacteria > Actinomycetota > Actinomycetes > Streptomycetales > Streptomycetaceae > Streptomyces > Streptomyces camponoticapitis. The sequence continues at coordinate 194 of NZ_BMMV01000021.1, forward strand.
CGCCCCGTGATTGAGCCCCTGGAGCGTGTGATGGTCGGCGTCGGGCAGCACCTCCGTGACCGCTCGCGCGGCGCTCTGGAAGCCGTCCGGGCTCTTGGAGCCGGTCATGACGAGGGTCGGTGCAGTCGCGGGCGACCACATCTCGGCGGTGAGGGGTTTGCCCTGCTGGGTGTCGCCCATGACCGCGATGTCGTAGGGCAGGGTATGGGCCATTTCTTTGAGGTTCGACCACACTCCGGGCATCAGCCGCATCGATCCGACCATGAACGCGGGCATACCTTGGGCCTTGGTCATGAAGGTCTTGACCGCCTCGCTGCGCCGGTTCTCGGCGATCAGACCAGCGATATGCCGTGCGAAGAGTCCTGCGGTGGTCCGAAGTCGCAGGGGGCTACGGCGAAGGGCGGCTCGTAGAGCGCGAGCCGCTCGATGTTCAGGCCGGTAGCGGCGGCGCGCAGGGCGAGTACCGCACCGGACGAACTGCCGAACACCGAGGCAGAACCGCCTGAATGCTCGATCAGCGCCGCGATGTCATCGATCTCGCGCCGCACCGTGTAGTCGGTGTTGTTGCCGCTGGCACCCCGGCCGCGACGGTCATAGTTGACGACGGTGAAGTGCGGGGCGAGGAGGCCGGCGAGTTCTTGGTGTCGGAGCGGTCGGCCAGCGCCGAGGACACCAGGATTACCGTAGGCCCGCTGCCAGACCGCTCAAACGCAGTGGGGGTGCCGTCGCTCGAGACGACCGTCGACTTCACGGTGGCCGCCGACTGGCGAGTTGGTGCCATGCTTTTCTCTCCGCTTCACGTGGAGGTGCCGTACTTCTGATGCAGATGGGACAGCGGCTCGGCGGAAAAATCATCGGTCCCGCAGCATCGAATTCAACCTCGTGCACAGAGCGGCCGTGGCCTCCGTCATCGTGGCGGTCCGCTCCCACCCATCGGGTCTTCTCGTCGTCATCCCCCCGTAGCGTCCGCCGCGGGCACCAGAGCCCGGAACGCGGCCACGGCGTGAGAGGCCACGGCGTGAACGCAGCGCGCGTAGGCGCCTGGGTCGGCATACTCGGTGAAGGGGATACTCAGAAGGGTGCCAGTCCGCCAGAGCCCGGGCCCCTCGTACCACCACTGGGTGGGCATCAGCTCTGCGGCGAACTCTTCGATGTCCGAGGTGGACCACTTCTCCCGGGTCCAGTGGTCGTAGAACCTCTGGGTGCCCAGTTCCGCGAGCTGGTAATCGCCGGACCACGACCGTGCCAGGAACACCCGGTCGGGCAGAAACCACGGGCAGTCCCACTCACCGGCTCCGAGGTGGCCCACGGGAACGCCCCGCGGTGTGCCCATGACCGCGGGGCCGGGCAGCGCCGGCCAGGAGAAGTCGACCCACCAGCCGTTGAGCACCACGCCGGACCCTGCCACGGCTGTCATACCCGGCGTGCCTCTCCTCTCCAGCGCTTGGGCCGTGGCGGTGACCGCCTCGAACACCTCTCGTACGGCGTCGGCGAGGGCCCGCTCGTTGTCGGCGGCCGCGCGCAGCCGCGCCCACCAGGCGCCGACGTCTCCGACGGCAGCGGCCGTCTGCGGCGGGAGTACGGGCGGGTCGTCACCGTCGGCGGCCCGCTGACGCAGCGTCGAGCCACCGTTCAGCGGGCGGTTGGCCAGCTCCTGACGCCACCGCCACGCCAGGAACCGGGCCAGAGCAGTCCGGTGGGCCCGCTGCTGTTCGTCGGCGGCCCGCCGCTGTTTCTCCTGCCGGGCACCGCGCTCCTGCTCAAGCCGCAGTTCGATCAGGTCATGGACCGGCTGGTAGACCGCTGCCGCCGCGCCCACCCGATCTAGGTATCGCTCCTCGGCTCGGTCGTAACGGGCCTGTGCACGCCGACGCACCAGCAGGGGCCAGCGCCGCCATCGCTGTACCAGTTGCCGGTAGCGGTCAAGTTCGTGTCCCGCCGCGGCGGCCTCGTCCACGAAAGCCGCCGCGGCCGCTGCCCAGTTCGCGGTCTCCTCCGATGTGCGCGGAAGGTGCACGTTCCGGTCGATGGTCAGGTGATGGCCCAGCGCTCTCGTCACGTGGTTGTAGCCGTCGCGCCAGTCGAAGTCTGTCTCGTCGGGGATCCAGTACACCGTGATCGCTCCGCCGATGATCCCCACGTCGCTCCACCGCACCCGTAAGACCATGAGCCCATCATTCCCAGGCAGTTGCCTCAGTAGAAGGGGGCCGGCGCGGTTGTCGACGCTCCGTTTCCAGCGGCTTCCTTCTTCGCCGCCGCGGCGGAGCTCGCCGCAGGTGCGGCCGTGGCGGCTTCGGCCCACTTGGAGGTGGCTGCCGCCGCCTGCTGTTCGGCGATCGGCTTGGCGATCTGGCCACGGAGTCACGCGCGGCGGTCGCCGACTTGGTGGCGGCGACCGCGAATCCCGCGGTCTTTGCCGATAAGGAGGCTGTCTTGGTCGCCTCGTCCTTCGCGTCCAATGCTTCCTGATGTGCCTTCAGAGAGGGCGGCTGAGCCTCCTTCGCCGCTTCGGCGCTTCGGCGGTTCTGGCGTTGGCCGAGGCGGCGCGTGCGTTCACCGCGGGTACGGGCCTCGGCTTTGGCAGCGGTACGGGCCTCCGTCGCCGCCTGTCTGGCCCAGTCCGCGGCCTCAAGGGCTTTGGCTGCGCGAAGCGATCGAGTCCTTGCGGCGCTCGGCGGACTCGGCGGCTATGCGCTTCTCGCTCGCCGTCTCGCCGGCTGTCTGGGCGGAGCCAAGCGCTCGCCCCGTGGTCTCCCGTTCGCGGCGCCGGCTTCGGCCCGTGTACTTGCATTCGTTGGCGGCGTCGTCCGCTGTCCACGCCGGTCGCCGACGCCGTTTCCGTGGCCTTCGCCTTCCTGGGCGGCGGCGAAAGATGGCTTGAACACCCGGGCGGACTGCTGCGCGTACACCAGCCCGCGACCCTGCGGGGCCCCGAAACCGGTGGCGATCTCATCGCCGCCTCAGCGATCGACCACCCAACGCGCGTCCGTCGGCCAGGATCCCGTGCCGACGATCTGCTCCACGAGCCTCAGCGCCTCATGGATGGGGACGGTGTCCTCATCCGGGTACTCGTCGTCCTGCCCGTTGGACAGGACGAATCCGTCACTCGATCCCGGAGCCCCGGGATCCACGGCATGTTCGCCGGGATCGCCCTCTTCTTCGAGCAGCATCACCATCGCGCGCTCGGTATTTGTCACGAAGATCATCGACCGCCCGGACGAACTGGTCAGCCAGGTCTCGAGGCGGCCGCTGTCGACCCTCGACCGCAGAGCCTCCAGCACCACCGCGGACGACACAGGCACAGGGCTGTCGTCATTGATCACCCAGGACTCGATCACGAGCACGACGATCTCACGGTCGGAGCCAAGAGACAGTTCCCAGCCGTCAGCGTCGGAGAACGAGGCGGCCCGTGCCGTGTGCCGACCCGTCCGGCTGGTCTTCCTCCCCGGAATCCACTCCCCCGCTGATCGCGACGCCGAATCAGGTCGCCGATGCGGCCGGTCGCACGGCGCCAAGGACGTAGGGGATGCGGGACGAGGAGGTTCTCCACCAGGCACGGTCCCCAGGATCGGGCACCGGAGACGGGCCCTCGCGGCGGGCCGGTCCTCAGTGGTTGATCGGGTGCGAGTGGCGGCCCGTCGTCTCGTCGATCTCCGCGTGCGCCTTCTGCAGAAGCTGCGAGGCCAGGTCTGCCAGGGCACGCGAGCCCGCGATCTCCTCGCCCACCCGCAGTTGCTCCGGGTCGGTCGGGTGACGCAACGCGTAGCCGCGGCCCCTCAGCTCAGAGCCGTCGGCGAGTCTGACCAGTGCCGCAGCGGTGGTGCGGTTGCCCTCCTCGGTGAATTGCAGTTCGACGTGCCATCCCACGAGCGTGGACATGATGAACCACCTCCAAGTCGCCCCCTGTGCCGTGCACCGCATGACACCCTCCATCTCCAGCCTGCGCCCGACCCGGCCCCGGAGCCAGCCGAAGCGGGCCCCGGCGAACGAGCGCGACCCGACGCCGAGCATGACGAGGTCGCCGGAACGTGGCACCGCCCCCGGCTGGTCGTCCTCACATCAGCGCGGCCGTGATGTCCTCCACCGTCGACACCGGCACGAGCGCCGATTCCGCCGGTGTCCGCACGTCGTCGTCGGTGTACCAGCCGGAACCGTGGACCACCACGTCGCGGCCCGGGTCGACCAGCCCGCGGTCGACGGCGTTGCATACGCCGGTCAGCGCCATGACCAGCGACCACTCGCGGAGCGCCCGTGGATCGTCCGGCAGCGGACGGGGGTGGTCCGCGAGCAGTTCTCGCAGCTCCGGGTAGCGTTCGAGGCACTCGCGGCGCGATACCACGATGCCGTCGCCGCCGTGCCTCGCGATGATGGCGTTCATCGCCGGTGAGGTGGCCGGGCGGTGGGTGTAGAAGGTCGGGTCGAGGATCTCGTCCACCTCGTCGGCGACGCCCGGGAAGTGCGGGTCGGCCTTCTGCCGCCACAGTCCGTCGCCGTCGCGGTCGTAGCCCGGCAGTCCGGTCCGGTCGAAGCTGCCCCTGCGCAGGCTGAGCACCATGTCCGGGGTCCCCAGGTGCTGGACGAGGAGGCTCGCCGGGCGGCTCGCCGCACGTGCCGCGCCGGCGGCCTCCAGCACGTCCCGGCCCGCGTGGTACCCGAGCAGTCCGAACGCGCTCGACACGGCGTGTGCGTGCAGCCGCGGCCCGGCGGCGTCGGTCGGATCCACGTCCTGCTCGAAAAAGGCCCGTGCGGTGTCGGCCACGAGGTAGTTGCGCAGGTCCAGCGAGAACCAGAGGTTCACGCCATGGCGCCGTTTGAGGTCCGCCGCGTACGCGTCGGTGAACTGCCGGGCCAGCGCCTTGACGTCCTCGGCTCGCTCGCCGTCGTACACCATCAACGGGTTGCGGGCCCGCAGTTCAGCGTCGTCGGTCAGGCTTCCGGCCCGTAGCTTGGACCGGCCGGAGGCCGGGGCCAGCGTGGCGATCCGCAGCTGGTCGGGTGTGGCCAGCCCGGCGGCCAGTGCCCGCGCGACGGCGTCGCGCAGCGCTGTCCCCTTGTTCGCCGAGGTGGGCGTGAAGATCATGACCGTTTCGCCCGTACGGCGGATGTACTCCACGGCGCGGGCGACGATCAGCAGGGAGGGGAAGGTCTTGGTGGTGTGTGTGCCGGGGTTGCCGGCCAGGTCCAGCAGGACCAGCCGGTGGCCGGCGTACGTGCCCAGTTCCCGCCACTGTGCGCGGGCCGGCTCGAAGAAGCCGCGGACGGCGGCGTCCGGTTCCGGCAGCGCGAAGCCGGGGGAGAACGCGCCGGGTCCGGTGACCGGCGCCGGGTCGTCGACCAGGGCCGCGACGGCCTGCGGCAACCGTTCGTAGTAGTCGAGGATCAGGTTGCGCTCGGCGACGAGTGCGGTGGTCATGCGGGTCCTCCCCGGTCTGCTGCCCGACGGGCCGGCGGATCGATCCAGTGCCGCCGGCGCCGGAACGGGTAGGCGGGCAGCGTGCAGACCCGTCCCGGGCGGTCCTTGAGGTAACTCGTCCAGTCGGTGTCCTCACCGCGCAGCCAGGAGTCGGCGACCGCGTGCAGCTCCGGTCCGGCCTCGTCCGGCAGCGGTGGCCCGGCCTGCGGTCCCGCCGCGGCCCGGCGCAGCGTCGCGGCCGCCTCGGCGGGCTCGCGGGCGGCGATCGCCGCCCGGTACGGCAGGACCCGGCGGCCCGCGGCCAGGGTGTAGGCGACATCTGCCAGGCGCAGGCCGGGGCCGGCGGTCTCCAGGTGCCCGGCCAGCCGTCGGCAGGCCTCGGAGAGGGCCGCCGGGGTGTGCGCGGAGAGCGGCAGCAGCTGCCAGCCGGCCGCCGGTGCCGGAGCGGGCGGGTCGGCCTGCTCCAGCACCACGTGTGCGTTACTGCCGCCCAGCCCGAACGAGCTCACCCCGGCCAGTCGGCTGCCTCCGTGCGGCCAGGGCCGCAGCGTCCGCGGCACGGTGAACGGCCCGGTTTCGAGCCCGAGTTCCGGGTGGGGCTCGCGGAACTGCACATGGGCGGGGACGCTGCCCTCGCCGACGGCGCGGACGGCGGCCACCAGTCCGGCGATGCCCGACGCCGCGTCGAGGTTGCCGATGTTGGCCTTGACGGTGCCGAGCGCGCAGGACCCGGCGGGGGACGCGCCGGCCGCCCGCCAGACCTGGTGCAGGGCGGCGAGTTCTATGGCGTCGCCGAGGACCGTGGCGCTGCCGTGCGCCTCCAGATAGCCGAGCTCGTGCGGGCTCACCTCGGCGCGGGCGAGTGCCTCGGCGACCACCGCGGCCTGCCCGTCCTCCCCCGGCGCCGCGAAACCGGCGCGGTGGGCGCCGTCGTTGTTCACCGCCCAGCCGCACAGCACGGCGTGCACGCGGTCGCGGTCCGGGTCGACATCGGCGTAGCGCTTGAGGACCACCGCGGCGGCACCGGTGCCGTACCCGGTGCCGGCGGCCGCCGCGTCGAAGGCCCGGCAGCGCCCGTCCGGTGAGACCAGCCCCTCGGGCGTGTGCCGGTGGCGCGGCAGCGAGACGCTCGCACCGCCGGCGACGGCGAGGTCGCAGCCGTAGTCGACGAGGCTCTGCGCCGCGACGCAGACGGCCGTGAGCGAGCTGGAGCACGCGGTCTGGACGGCCATGGCCGGCCCGCGCAGGCCGAGGCGGTACGCCACCTGCGCGGGCAGGTAGTCGGCGCCGGGCCGGGTGGCGAGCTGCGCCTCCCAGTCGTCCGGGCCGCCCTCCGAGGCCGCGGGGTTGCCGAGCAGGTGGAAGAGGAAGTACCGGTTGGTGGAGATGCCGGTGAAGACCCCGACATCGCCGTCGTGCCGCGACGGATCGCAGCCGGCGTCCTCCAGCGCCTCCCAGGCCGACTCGAGGAACAACCGGTGCTGCGGGTCGAGCAGCGCGGCGTCACGGGCGTCGAAGCCGAACAGTTCCGCGTCGAACCCGGCGATGCCGTCGAGCGCCCCGCCGGGCAGCACCCCGCCCGAGCGCACCAGCGCCGGGTCCTCCAGTAGCCCTGGGCCGATGCCGAGTTGCCGCAGTTCGGCCTCGGTGTAGTCGTGGACGGCGTCGACGCCGTCGCGCAGCAGCCGCCAGAGTTCCGGCACGCTGTCCGCGCCGGGGAACCGGCCGGCGAGGCCGACGACGGCGATGCGGTCGTCGTACTCGCTCACTACCGCCCCTTCCCTTCACGGCGGGTCCGGCGCGCGGCCCGTTCGGAGACCCGGCGCAGGGCGGGCGCAGTGGGGCGAACGGCGTCGGGAAGGGAGTCGGGAGTGGCGTCGCCGTCGAGGTGGCGGGCCAGCGCGGCGACGGTCGGATGGCGGAACATGTCCAGCAGCGGCACTGGTACACCGAGGCTGTCCCGCAGCAGCCGATGCACATCGGCGAGCAGGAGCGAATTGCCGCCCAGGTCGAAGAAGTTGGCGTCGGTGACGACTGCCGGTGTTTCGAGGGCCGTGCACCACGCCCGGGCTATCGCCTCCTCGGTGGCGGTACGCGGCGCCGGGCCCTGTGCCGCTGGCCGGGGTGCCCGCGGGGCGGGAAGTGCCCGGGTGTCCACCTTGCCGGTGCTGGTCAGCGGGAGAGCGTCGAGGACGGTCAGCAGGCGGGGCACCAGATGCTCGGGCACCCGGGCCGACAGCCGGCGGCGCAGTTCCCCGGGGTCGAGCGTGGTGCCCGCGACGGGCTGCACATGACCCAGCAGTTCGGTGCGGCCGGAGCCGTCGGTCCGGGCGACGGCCACCGCTCGCAGCACGCCGGGCAGTGCCGCGAGGTGGTACTCGACCTCGCCGAGTTCGACGCGGATGCCGCGGATCTTCACCTGGCGGTCCAGCCTGCCCAGATATGCCAGCCTGCCGTCCGGCAGCCGGCGGCCCAGATCGCCGGTGCGGTAGCTCGACATGCCGCCTCCGGTGCCTCCGGTGCCTCCGTCGCGGCCGAACCGGTCGGCGGTCAGCTCGGGCGCCTGCCAGTAGCCGGGTGCGACGTACGGGCTGTGGATGACGATCTCCCCTTCGTCGGAGGAGGGTTCGCCCGCGGGGCCGAGGAGCGAGACGACGTAGCCGGCCAGCGGGTAGCCGATGGGCAGGACGTCGTGCTCCAGCACGGCGTCCGGCGGTAGGTGGTCCTGAACGGCGAAGCTGGCCTCGGTGGCCCCGTACCCGTTGACGAACACGCAGTCCGGCGCGAAGTGCGCGCGGCAGAGCAACGCGTCGTGCCGGGTCACGGTTTCGCCGCCGAGCACCACCGCGCGGACCGTGTCCAGGCGTCGTCCCCCGAGCGCGTCGACCAGGTAGCGGTACACCGTCGGTGTGGAGTGGAAGACGGTCACGCCCCGGTCGGCCAGGGCCTGTGCGAGATGGGCCGGGCCGTGCCGCCGCACATCCACGACGACGGCGGTCGCCCCGGCGAGCAGCGCCGCGAAGGTGTCGGTCACCGCCATGTCGAAACTGAAGGAGGACACCACGCTCAGCCCGTCCGCGGGTGTGATGCGGAAGTTCGCGAGGTGGTTGGCGACTCCGTGCAGCACGTTGCGGTGCGTCTGCGGCACGCCCTTGGGCCGACCCGTGGACCCGGAGGTGCAGAGCAGATAGGCCAGGTCGTCGGGCTGGACCGAGCGGTCGGCGGGGCCGGTCGGCTGCTCGTCGGGGAGGGCCTGCGGTCCGGCGGTGCGGGTCGGCGCCGGCGGCGGCACCACGCGCAGCGATTCGGCCCGGAGCCGGTCCGCCGGGCAGGCGCCGTCCGCTATCACGATGTCGATGCCGGCGAGCGCGACGAGCTGCGCCAGGCGGGGTACGGGATGGGCCGGGTTCAGCGGTACGTAGCAGCCGCCGGCGAACAGAACGCCGAGGATCGCGGCCACGGTCTCGGGCGAGTGGTCCAGCAGGATGCCGACGCGGTCACCGTGCCGGAGGCCGGCGGCGCGGAGTGCGGCGGCCGTCCGGTTGGCGGCGTCCGCGAGCATGCGGTACGTCCACGGTTCGCCCTCGCCGACCACCGCCACGGCGTCGGGCCGCCGGGCGGCCTGTGCGGCGAACGCGGCCGGGATCGTCCCATGGTCGCCGAGCGGCCGGTACCCGTTCCCCGGGCGGTGCAGGTCGGCGAAGGGTACCGGCGGTGCCACGGCGGGGTACGGAGGAGGCGGTACCGCGTCCGATCCCGGAAGAGACGATGTCCCCTCCGGTTCCGGATCCGGCCGCCGGTCGTGCGGAGTCGTCGCGGTCACCTGGCCCCACCGTTCCCTTCCGGTCCGGCGGAGACCCCCGCCGGTGTACGGCGCAGGCGCTCGCGCAGCGCGAGCAGTCTGCGGCAGACCTCCGGGGTCCGGTCGGCCGGGAAGTCCGCGTTCTCCCACCCCGGTTCGGCCTCCCTGAGCGCCGCCGCCGCGGGCGGGGCGAAGCTGACCCGCCCGCCCTCGACGACGATCCCGTCGGCGTACGACCACCGCTGGTTGGCGGCGACCGCCTCGGCCCGGCTCAGTCCGGCCGGCAGCCGCAGGGTGACGCGGCCGTCGCTGATCCTCACGGGGTAGCCGCCGGGCAGCCCGGCCACGCCCGGCAGGCTGGTGTCCAGTTCGGTGCGGTTCGCCAGCGCGTCGATCAGCATGGCCCCCGCCTGTCCGGTCACCTGGTTGAGGGCCGAGCGGTCGCAGGCCCGCTGACCGGCCAGCGCCTCGGTGACCCCGTTCAGCGGCTCGTCGTCCAGCCAGCCGAGCGCCTCGCCCGCCGGGCCGGGCGGGTTCAGATGCAGATGGTGGCCGACCAGCCGCAGCCGGCGCTGGTCGGGCAGCCCGAGCCGGGCCTGCAGACTCGCGGCCAGCAGCGCGACGTTGCCGATGCCGCACAGCACCGGCACCCTCAGGGCGGCCAGCACCGGGTTGACCGCGTCCGGGAAACAGGCGTTGACGAACCAGGAGCCGCACTCGGCCGCCGCGCGGCCGGCCACCACGGCGAGATCCGCCTGAAGCGGGAGCGTCACCCCGAAGCCGGCGCGTCCGACGAGCGCGGTCCAGGCTGAGGGCGCCGCACGGCGCTCCCACGGCGACTGGTGGGAAGCGCACAGCAGCACGCCGTCCGGCGCCTCCTGACGGATCAGCTCGGGCAGCGCGGCCCGCATGTCCGGCCCGGTCGTCAAGGCCCGGAAGCGCACGTCGCGACCGGCCAACGCGGCTCGTGTGGACGCCAGTTGGCACAATTCTCCGGCGCTGTCCCCGCGGGCGGCCACGACCACCCGCAGCGGCGGGCCGGCGGTTGTCGCCAGGGCGGCGCAGACGGAGGCGGCCAGAGACCCGCTGCCGACCACCACGACCCTGGGCACCGTCATCGCGTCCGGGCCGGCGCGTGCGGTCTCGCGGTCACAAAAGTGATCTTCGGTATCGGCACCGCTGGATAGTAACGCCTGATCGCCCGGGTGAGAGGGCTCCGCGACAAGGTATTCGAACCCTTCCCAAGCACCGACGCCGTGGCTAGCATGCCCACTCAGTACGAGATCAACTAAGCCCTTTCCGGCCGGTGTTCCTGCGGCGGTGTGGTGTCGGCGGCCAACTACCGTGCACCGGTGGGGCGTTTTCCGGGGGGAGCTTGGCTTGAGGGTTTCGCCGTTGTCCGCGCCGGCCGTGTACGGCAGTGGCGAGGAGCCGGTCGAGCTGGCCGAACTGCCCGGAACCCCCTGGCGGGTGTGGCGCGACACCGTCCTGCGCTCCACCGGGTTCCCCGCCGAGGGACTGAACCTGTTCGCCTCCGCCTCGGCCGCCTCCGCCGCCGAGGCCCGCCTCGCGGGAGACATCGACGAGGACGCCTACCGCGCGGCCTTCGGGAAGGCCGCCTCCGCCGTCGGCGCCCGGCTGTACGAGATAGCGGGCGATCCGCTCTTCCGCGAGGCGATCACCTGGCAGAACCCCGGCCTGCTGGCGTCCCTGGACGGGCTGCGCGCGTCCGGCCCCAACGCCCCGCCGGACCGCAAGACCCGCCGCCGACAGGTGGTGGTGGCCCGCTACTGGCAGCGCTACTGCGCCAAGAACGACAGCATCGGCTTCTTCGGCCCGGTGTGCTGGGGCCGGCTGACCGACGACGACGCCGTGGTGACGGCCCGACCGGGCCCCGCCCTGATGACCGGGCGTCAGGTGTACTTCGAGTGGTGGGCGCTGGCGGCGTTCGCCGACCGGCTGGCCTCCGACCCGCGCTTCCGGCCGCATCTGCCGGTGGCGCTGCAGCCCCAACTCTCCGTACGAGAAGGGATGCTGCACCGCCCGGTGGCCCCGGCCACGGAGCTCACCCGCGCCGAGGCGGCGCTGCTCTCCCGGCTGTCCATGCCGCGCCCGGCGGCCGCCCTGGTGGCCGAACTCGTCGCGGACGACGGCAATCCCGTCCGCCGCGACGCGGACGGGTTCATGCTGCTGGAGCGGCTCAGCGAGCGCGGCGTGCTGCGCTGGGGCATCGACCTGCCGCTGAATCTCACCGCCGAACCGATCCTGGCCGCGGCCATCGAAGCGATCGGCGATCCGGCCGCCCGCGAGGCCGCCCGCGAGGAGTTCGGCCGGCTGGACGCCGCCCGCGCCGAACTGGCCGTCGCGGCGGGCGACTCCGCCGCCGTGCACGCCGCGACGGTCCGGCTGGACGAGGTCTTCACCGAGCTGACCGGGCTGGACAGCCGTCGCAGGGCCGGGCAGACGTACGCGGGACGCACGCTGTGCCACGAGGACACCGACCGCGACCTGGAGCTCTCGTTCGGCCGGCCGCTGCTGGCGGAGCTGGCGCCCGCACTCCACGTACTTCTCACGGCGGCGCGCTGGCTCAGCCACACCCTGGCGTCCGCGTACCGGCAGGCGCTGCGGGAGGTCTACGCCGAGCTGTGCGCCGACCTCGGCACCCGGGACGTGCCGCTGGGCGATCTGCGCTATCTCGCCCACGGCCTCTTCTTCGGCACCGCCCGACGGCCGGTCGACGACGTGGTGGCCGCCTTCGCCGACCGGTGGGCCGAGCTGACGGGCGGTACGGAGCCGGCACCGGGCACCCACCGGGTGCGACTGCGCTCGGAGGAGCTGTCCGCCCGCGCCGCCGACCTGTTCGACGCGCCGGGGCCCGGCTGGTCCACCGCCCGTATCCACAGCCCCGACCTGCAGATCGTCGCACCCAGCGTGAAGAAGCTGGCCGCCGGTGACTACACGGTGGTACTCGGCGAGCTGCACGCGGCCTATCTGACGCTCTGCACCGGTGTGTTCAGCCGTGCCCACCCCCGGCCGGGCGCCCTGCGGGCCGCGATCGACCGGGATCTCGGGACGAACCGGGTGCAACTGCTGCTGCCCGACGACTTCCCCCGGATGACCGCCCGGGTCGCCGACCTGCTGTGGTCGCCGGACAACTGGCAGCTCGGCTTCGTTCCGGCACCCGGCGCCGAGCACTCCCGGCTGCTACCGGTCACCGCGCTGACGGTGACCGAGCGGGACGGCGACCTGGTGGCCCGGCACACCGACGGACAGGAGTGGCCGCTGCTGGAGGTGTTCGCCGACTTCCTGTCCATGCACACGGCCGACGCGTTCAAGCTGGTCGCGGCCGGCGCGCACACCCCTCGGGTGACGATCGACCGGCTTGTCGTGGAGCGCGAGACCTGGCGGTGCACGGTCGGGTCGACCGGTTTGGCCACCGCCAAGGGCTACGCACAGCGGTATCTCGCGGCCCGGCGCTGGGCGGCGGAACTCGGTCTGCCGGACCGGGTGTTCATCCGCCTCGGCACCGAACTCAAGCCCACCTACGCGGATCTGACCAGCCCGCCGCTGGTGCTCTCGCTCGTCTCCATGATGCGCGGCGCCTGGCTGGACGGCGGAGCCGACGTCGAGGTGGTGGTCACGGAGGCGCTGCCGCTCCCCGAGGACACCTGGGTGCCGGACGCCGCGGGCCGCACCTACTACTCGGAGCTGCGCATGCAGATCCTTGATCCGCTCGTGCCACCGCACACCAAGGGGGGCACCGATGACTGAGGCCGTGCCCGAAGACTGGGGCAGGGGGGAATCGCTCGCGGCGGAAGCGCCGACCGTGCCGGCGGCAGTCCTGGCGGCGGCACAGCGGCGCCCCGGCGCGATCGCGGTGCGGCAGGGCCGCCGTACGGTGACCTACGCCGAACTGGTCGCCTCGGCCGGCGGACTCGCCCGGACGCTGCGTGGCCTCGGCGTCGGCCCCGAGGCCACGGTCGGGGTGTGCGGGCGGCGCCGGCCGCACACCGTCGCGGCGATGCTGGGCGTCATGCTCGCGGGCGGTGCCTATGTGCCGCTGGACCCGACGCACCCGCGCGACCGGCTGCGGGCCGTACTCGACGACGCCGGTGTGGAGCTGACGGTCGTCGACGCCGAGGGCCGCGCGTTGCTCGCCGACGCCGCGCCGGACCGGCTGTTCGTGAACGCGCCGGCCCTCGGCGCGGACGCCCCGGCCGAACCGGGACCGGACCAGGCGTCCCCGGCCGACGGCCCGGTCCCACCGGACCACCCGTCCTTGAAAACGCTGTCGCCGGACAACCCGGCGTACGTGATGTACACCTCCGGGTCGACCGGCGCCCCGAAGGGCGTGGTGGTCACCCATCGCAGCGTGACGGCGTTTTTGACGGCCTCCGCACACCGACTCGGGATCGGTAGGGACACGACAGCCCTGGCCACCGCCTCCTTCGGCTTCGACGTGAGCGTCCTGGAGATCTTCACCACGCTGGCCGTCGGCGGCACCGTCGCCCTGGTGCCGGAGGCCGACCGCCGCTCCCCGGACCGGCTCGGCCGCTTCGCCGCCGCTCACCGGGTCACCTGGGCCGCCCCACCGGTGTCGATGCTGCCCCTGCTGGACCCGGCCGATTTCCCCGAACTGCGGGTGCTCGTGGCCACCGCCGAACCGGTGGCGCCCGATCAGGTACGGCGCTGGGCGGGCACCGCCGAGGCGCCGAGGCTGCGCTTCGTCAACGCCTACGGCCCGACCGAGACCACCGTCGAGGCCACCGCCCAGGACGCCGTCGGCGACTGGACCCGGCCGGTCCCGATGGGCCGCCCGCTGCCGAACCTGCGGGTGTACGTGGTGGACGAGGCGCTGCGCCCGGTGCCGGTCGGCACGGCGGGCGAGCTGCTGGTCGGCGGCGCCGGTCTCGCCCGTGGCTATCTCGGACGGCCGGGGCTGACCGCGCAGCGGTTCGTCGCCGACCCCTTCTCGGGGTCGGGCGGGCGGCTCTACCGGACGGGCGACCTGGCGGCCTGGGAACCGGATGGAGCCCTGCGCTACCTCTGCCGCGCCGACCGGCAGCTCAAGGTCCGCGGTCACCGCGTCGAGCCCGGGGAGGTGGAGGCTACCCTGGCCGGCCACCCCGGGGTCCGTCAGGCGTTCGTCGACCTGGTCCCGACCACGGCCGGCCCGGTGCTGACCGCGTTCCTGACGCCCGCGCGCGCTCCGTCCGACGCGGCCCTGCGCGAGCACTGCGCCCAGTTGCTGCCGGCAGCCATGGTGCCCGCGCGTTTCGTCCGGCTCGACGCGCTGCCGCGCAACACGTCCGGCAAGACGGACCGGGCGGCGCTGCACGAACTGATGTCACCGGCCACGGCGGAACCCGGCGGCGGCTGGCAGCCGGAGAGCGAGGAGGCGGCCGTGGTCGCCCGTGCCTGGGCCGACGTGCTGGGCGTACCGGTGCGCTCCGGTGAGGACACCTTCTTCGACGCCGGCGGCCACTCCCTCGGCGCGATGCGACTGGTCGCCCGGTTGCGGGCCGACCTGGACCGGGACGTACGGATCGAGGACGTCCTGCGCGCCCGTACGGTCGACGGTCTCGCCGCCGCCCTGGTCACCGCCGCGCCGACCGGTCCGGAGCTGACGCGCGGCAACCCGCCGGCGCTGTCGGCCGCGCAACGACGGCTCTGGTTCCTCGACCAGCTCACGGTGGAGAGCGGGGCGTACAACATCGCGCTGGCACAGCGGCTGCGTGGCCCGCTGGACCCTGCGGTGCTCGCGTCCGCCCTGGCCGAGGTGGCCCGGCGGCACGAGGTGCTGCGCTGGCGGATACCCACCGTCGACGGGGCTCCGGCCGTGGTGATCG
Source organism: Streptomyces camponoticapitis (assembly GCF_014646115.1). Lineage (GTDB taxonomy): Bacteria > Actinomycetota > Actinomycetes > Streptomycetales > Streptomycetaceae > Streptomyces > Streptomyces camponoticapitis. Next base: position 15,258 of record NZ_BMMV01000021.1, read on the forward strand.
ACCCCGCCGGTGATGTCCCCCTGCCCGTCACCGATCTGACGGCGCTGCAGCCGGCGGAGCGGGCCGACGCCCTGGCGGCGTCGCTCACGGAGGTTGCCGGGGCCCGCTTCGACCTGGCCGCCGACCGGCTCTGGCGGGCCCGTCTGTTCCTGGTGGGCGAGGACGAGCACGTGCTGGCCTTCACCGCCCACCACGCCGTCTTCGACGGCTGGTCGCAGGGGCTGTTCCTGCACGACCTGGGCGCGGCGTACGCCCGGGGCGCGGCGCCGCTGCCACCGGCGGCGGCCTCGTTCGCCGACTACGTGGCCTGGCGGGCGGACCGGGCGGACCGTCGCGCGGAGAGCGATCTGGGCTGGTGGCTGGAGCATCTGGAGGGCGTACCGCCCGTGCTGGAACTCCCCGGCGACCGGCCCCGTCCTTCCGAACAGACCTTCCGGGGCGGGCGCGTGGAGACGCTTCTCGGGGCCGGGACCACCGCGGCGGTGCACGCGCTGGCCCGTGACTGCGGGGCCACGCCTTCTGCGGTACTGCTGGCCGTCCTCGGCCAGCTCGCCGGTCGGCTCGCCGGGCGCGACGACCTGGTCGTCGGCACACCCGCGGTGGACCGCCGGCACCCCGCGTTCCTTGATCTGGTGGGCTTCTTCATCGAGGTGGTGCCGCTTCGGTTGCGCCCGGCCGGCGACCGGAGCTTCCGGGACGAGGTGCGAGGCACCCGGGAGGAGTTGCTCGACGCGTTGGCCCACCCCGAGGCACCGGTCGAGCGGCTGGTGGAGGCATTGCGGCTGCCCCGCGACGCGTCGCGCCAGCCGCTGGTCCAGGTCCTGTTCAACGCCTACAACTTCCCGCAGCCACAGCTCGAACTGCCCGGACTCGATGTCACGGCGGAGCCCGTACCGGTGCCCGGGGCGCCGTTCGACCTGACCGTCTACGCCGCCGAGGCCGACGGGCGCTACCGGATCGAACTCGTCCACAACACCGACCGTTTCACCACCACCCGCGCGGAGCGGCTGCTCGCCGCCTACGTCCATCTGCTGGAACGTTTCCTCGAAGCGCCGGACCGCCCGGCCGGGGAGACCGGTCTCGCCCCGTACGCCGATCTGTTCGAGGACGCGACCGCGGGGCCCGCGCCGGCCGGGCCACCGGCCCTCCCGGCGCTCCCCGCACCGGGCGGAGCCACCGAGGCGGCCCTGCTGGCCGTCTGGCGGCAGGTCCTGGAGCGCGACGACATCGCGGCCACCGACAACTTCTTCGATGCCGGTGGCACGTCACTCCTGCTCGTCACCGTGCGGCAGCGGCTGGAGGAGGTACTCGGCCGACAGCTGAGGGTCGTGGACCTGTTCCACCACCCGAACGCCCGCGCGCTCGCCGCCCATCTCGACGGTGCCGCACCGGCGGCCGGTGCGGACCGGGGCGCGGACCGGGGCCGGGCGCGCCGCGGCCGCGCCCTGTCCCGCGCCGCCCGTCGGCGCGGGCCCAACTGATCAGCACCGCCCGGCTTCCGTACTCGGAGAGGCAGAAATGACGACCCCGCAGGACACCCCCGGCGGCGACGACGTCGAACCGATCGCGATCGTGGGTATGGCGTGCCGCCTCCCCGGCGCGCCCGACGTCGACACCCTGTGGCGCAACCTGGTCGACGGTGTGGTGTCGACCCGCACCGTGCCGCGCGCCGAACTGCTCGCCGCGGGAGTGTCGCCCGCGTTGGCGGACGACGCGTCGTACGTGCCGGTGGTGTCCTCCCTGGACCACCTCGAGTCGTTCGACTACGGCTACTTCGGCATGACCCGCCGTGAGGCGGAGCTGGCCGATCCGCAGATCCGGCTCTTCCTGGAGCTGGCGAACACCGCGCTGCAGGACGGCGGTTACGACCCGAGGCGCTTCGACGGGGACATCGGCGTCTACGGCGGGGTCGGACCGACCCGGTACTACTGGCGGCACCTCGGCGCCAACCGCGCCGTGTCCGAAGCCCTGGACGGCTCGATGGCCCTGTCCAACGCCAACCTGGCCGACTACGTCACGACCACCACCTCGTACCACCTCGACCTGCGCGGACCGAGCGTCAGCGTGCACACGGCCTGCTCCACCTCGCTGGTCGCCGTGCACACCGCCTGTGAGTCGCTGCGCGGCGGCGAATGCGATCTGGCCCTGGCCGGCGGCGCGTCCATCGAGCTGCCGCTCAACCACGGCTACCTCCACACCGAGGGCGGGGTCGACTCGGCCGACGGCCGCTGCCGCCCCTTCGACGCCGCCGCGACGGGCACCGTATGGGCCTCCGGGGGCGCCATGGTGCTGCTCAAGCGGCTGTCCGACGCGCTGGCCGACGGCGATCACGTGCACGCGGTGATCCGGGGCAGCGCGGTCAACAACGACGGCGCCGGCAAGGTGGGCTTCACCGCGCCCAGCGTGCCGGGACAGGCCGCCGTGGTGTCGACGGCCCTGTCCGTGGCGGGGGTCGACCCCCGAACGGTGAGCCACGTCGAGGCGCACGGCACGGCCACCCGCCTCGGCGACCCGATCGAGGTGAGCGCGCTGTCGCAGGCGTACGGCAGGGGGACCGACGAGCGGGGCTGGTGCGGTCTCAGCTCGCTCAAGTCCAACATGGGCCATCTGAGCCAGGCCGCCGGGGCCGCCGGACTGATCAAGACGGCGCTGGCCCTGCGCCACCGGATGATCCCGCCCAGCGTCGGCTACGAATCACCCAACCCCGCCATCGACTTCCGGACCAGCCCGTTCTACGTCAACGCCACGCTGGCCACCTGGGAGAGCGACGGCACGCCGCTCCGGGCCGGGGTCAGCTCGTTCGGTATCGGCGGCACCAACGCGCACGTCGTCCTGGAGGAGGCCCCGAGCTCCGCGGGCACCCCCTCCGACCGGTCCGCGCACCTGCTGCAGGTGTCCGCGCGCACCCCCGAGGCCCTGACCACCGCGGTGGAAGAGCTCGCCGCGCACCTGGCCGACCGGCCCGAACTGGCCGTCGCCGACGTGGCACACACGCTGCGGGTCGGCCGGCCCGAGCACCGGCACCGTACGGCGGTCGTCGCCGCCGACAGCGCGTCCGCGGTGGCCGCGCTCAGGGCGGGCAAGCGCCGCCCGGCGGGTGAGGCCGCGCAGGAGCGCCCACGGCTGGCCTGGCTCTTCCCCGGGCAGGGCGCCCAGTACGCCGGCATGGGCGCGGCGCTCTACCGCACCGAGCCCGTCTTCCGCGACGCCGTCGACACCTGCGCCGAACTTCTCGCCCCCGAACTGGGCCTGGACCTGAGGCAGTTGCTGCTCGCCGACGGCAGCGGCCCGGACACCGAGGCCGCGCGGGCCGAACGGGAGGCCGCCGAGCGGCAGTTGCGCCGTACCGTCCACACCCAGCCGGCGCTTTTCACGGTGGAGTTCGCGCTCGCCATGCTCTGGCGCTCGTGGGGCCACTCGCCGGACGCGATGGTCGGCCACTCCATCGGCGAGTACGCCGCCGCCACCCTCGCCGGGGTGTTCGAACTCCCGGACGCGCTCCGCCTGGTGGCGCTGCGCGGACGGCTGATGGACAGTCTGCCGGCCGGCGCGATGCTCGCCGTGCAGCAGCCGGCCGAGCAGGTCGCGCCGGGGCTGCCCGCCGGGCTGTCGGTGGCCACCGTGAACGGGCCGGCCGTGTGCGTGGTGGCCGGTCCGGCCGACGCGGTGGCGGAGTTCGCCGCCAAGCTGAAGGCCGACGGGATCCGCAGCCGCGAGCTGCGCACCTCGCACGCCTTCCACTCCCCGATGATGGACCCGATCGTCGCCGAGTTCACCGCCGCCGTGGCCGCCGTGGAGCGGCGGGCCCCTCGGCTGCCCTTCCTGTCCAACGTCACCGGTACGTGGTTCACGGCCGAGGACGCCGCCGACCCGGCGTACTGGGCGCGGCACCTGCGCGGCACCGTCCGCTTCGGCGACTGCGTCGGCACTCTGCTGGCCGACGGCGAGTGGGCGTTCGTGGAGTGCGGACCGGGCCGGCAGCTCGCCGGACTGGTGCGGATGCAGACCGGCCGTGACGCGCTGGTGCTGCCCAGCCTGCCCGGACCGACCGAGTCAGCCGACGACGCGACCGTCTGCTACACCGCCGCCGGCACTCTCTGGACCCGTGGATTCTCGCTGGACCCCGGGGCGTTCGGGCAGCGGGCGGCGCGGGTGCCGCTGCCGGCCTACCCGTACGAACGGGTCCGCTGCTGGGTCGAGCCTGATCCGGCGCCGACCGCGCCCGCGAAGGCCGAGGTCACCACCGGTACGGCTGCCGAGGACCGGGTCCCTGCCGAGCCGGACAAGTGGTTCCAGGTACCGGTCTGGCGGCGACTGGCCCCCACGCCCGGGGCCCGGCCGGCTCCCTCCTGCGTACTCTTCGACGCGTCGGAGGACAGCACCGACGGCCTGGCCGCCGCGCTGACGCGAGCCGGGACGGCGGTGACACGGGTGCGCCCCGGCAGCGGCTACGCCCGCGACGGCGCCGACGGGCACACCGTGCGCCCCGACGAGCCGGACGACTACCTCGCCCTGGTACGGGCCCTGCTGGCCGACGGGATCCTCACCGAGGGCGCCCGGATCGTACACGCCTGGTCGACGGCCTCCGAGATCGATGAGGACCCCGTCACGGCTGCCTGGTCGGCCCAGCGGCACGGCTACCTCAGCCTGGTCTGCCTGGCACGGGCCCTCGCCGCCGAGGCCGCCGACCTCCCCGTACACCTCGATGTGGTCACCGCCGGGGTGCACGACGTCGTCGGGGACGACGCGCACCGCCCCGAGCACGCGACCGTGGCCGGGGCCGTGCTCGCCGTCAACCGGGAACTGCCCGCCGTCACCGCCCGCCACCTCGACCTCGACCGCGGGCAGCCCGGTAGCGGGACCGCGGACCGGCTGGTCGCCGCGCTGTGGCGGGACCCCGGAAGCGACCGGGACCGGCCGCTGGCACTGCGCGGCGGCCGCCTCTGGGTTCGCGGCTTCGAGCAGGTGCAGCTGCCGGGCGGCGGGACGGGCCCCTGGCGTACGGGCGGCGTCTATCTGATCACCGGAGGCTACGACGGCCTCGGACTGGCGGTCGCCGAGGATCTGGCCCGCCGCTTCCGGGCCCGGCTGGTCCTGCTCGGCCGCTCCGGACTGCCGCCACGGGACGGGTGGACCGCGCTGCGCGGCACCCCGGGCCGTGGCTCCACGGCGGTCGCCGCCGTGGAACGGATGGAGGCGGCGGGTGGCGAGGTGCTGACGGTGGCCGCCGACGTGTGCGATCCGGCCGCGCTGCGGCGGGTCCGCGAAGAGGTGCTCGCCCGGTTCGGGCGGCTGGACGGCATCATCCACTCGGCGGGGCTGCCGGGTGACGGCATGCTGGAGGTCAAGACGCTCGACGCCGCCCGTGCGGTGCTCGCGCCGAAGGTGGCCGGAACACTGGCACTGCGGGCCGTGTTCGGGGACCTTCCGCTGGACACGGTGGTGCTGTTCTCCTCGGTGTCCTCCGTCGTCGGCGGCATCGGCGACACGGACTACACCGGCGCCAACGCCTTCCTGGACGCCTACGCCGCCTCGGCGCACGGCTGGTCGGCCCCGGTGCTGTCGCTCGGCTGGGGGGCCTGGGCCCGGATCGGGATGGCCGCCCGCTCCACCGCACGCGATCTGCCCGGCCTCTCGGCCGCGCCCGCCGCGTCGCCCGGCCGGACCGGCGCCGTGCCGATCACCCACCCGGTGCTGACGGAGCTGGTGCCGGCATCCGGCGGCGCCCCCGCCTACTGCCACGGCACCGTCTCGGCCGAACAGCACTGGCTGCTCGACGAGCACCGCATCGGCGGGGTGCCCGTGGTGCCCGGGACCGGCCAGCTCGAACTGATCCGCGCGGCAGTGACGGCCTGGCGGCCCGCGCCGGACGGGGAGAGCGAACTGGAGCTGACCGACGTCGCGTTCACCGAGCCGATCACCGCCCCCGACGGTACGCGGACGGAGATCCGTGTCGCCCTGCGGCCGGACGCCGACGGGGTGGAGTTCACCGTCTCCAGCGTGCGCGACGGCGCCGTGCGCTCCCACACCCGCGGACACGCCGCGTGGGTCCGGCCGGACGGTGCCGCACGGGTCGACCTCGCGGCGGTCCGCCGGCGGTGCGACGAGTCGGCGGCGGAGGTCGAGCGCTTCGACAAGCAGCTCGGCGGCAGCCGGGTCCTGACGTTCGGGCCGCGCTGGCACTGCCTGCGCGAGGCGTGGATCGGCACCGACGAGGAACTGGTCCGCCTGGTCCCGGCCGGGGCGGACGGCGCCGAGTGGCCGCTGCATCCCGCACTGCTGGACGTGGCGACCATGCCGGTCGGGCCGGGCGGCGAGGGCGCCCGGCTGCCGATCGGCTACGGCCGGGTGCGCGTCCACGCCCCGCTGAACTCCGCGGTGTGGGTGCACCGGTGGCGCGACGGCGCGCACGACGACACCGCCGCACTCGTCTCCTGGGACTTCACCGTCACCGACGACGACGGGCGGCCGCTCGTCACGGTGGCCGACTTCATGCTGCGCGCCGTCGAACAGGACGCGATACGCGCGGCGGTCGCCACGGGGCCGGGAACCACGTTGCCGCGAACCACGACGGGGGAAAACGCGGTACGGGAAGCCGCCGCCGCACCGGACGCCGGGACCGTCGACCCCTGGGCGATCATGCCCGCCGACGGTCTGGCGGCGCTCCACCGGGTGGTGGCCGCGGCGCCGGCCGCACACGTGCTGATCACCCCGGGGCGGTACGACGCCATGCTGCGCGGCAGCGCGGCACGGGCCGAACGGGCCCTGGCCGTGCTACGCGGCGAGACGCCCGAACCGCTCGTCGCCGAACCGTCCGGCCGGGCCCCGGCCGGCGGTGACGACCTGGCGGCCACCGTCGGCCGGGTGTGGTCGGCGGTCCTCGGCGAGGAGGACATCGCCGAGGACGACGACTTCTTCGAGCTGGGCGGGAATTCACTGGTGGCCGTGCAACTGGTCGCGCAGATCCGCAAGGCCACCGGGGTACGGCTGCCGATGAGGACGCTGTTCGACTCCCCCACGGTCGCGGGCATGGCCACGCGCATCGCCGAACTGCGGGCGGCGCGGCCGGAGCCGACGACCGCGCCCTCCGCTCAGGAGGCCACGACGATCCCGGTCCTCCCGCGCCCGCGCCCGAGCTGATCGGGGGCGGGCGGGGCGGGGCGGGCCGGGCGGTCGGTCAAGCCCGGCCGGGCGGCTCCGGATCGATGATCTGGAGCCGCAGCTCGGAGGAGTACCGCCGGCCCTGCCCGTCCGCCAGCCAGGCGTGCTCCGCCGTGGGCAGCGCCTCGGTGACGATCACCTCGACGTCGTCACCGCCCTTGGCGCGCGCCCCGCGCAGCATGGTGCAGAGCAGGCGCACGTACACCGGGCTGGTGAAGTCGACGAACTGCGGCTTGATGTCGGTGGCGACCCGTACGTAGACCTGCTCGGGCATGTCCGCCGCCTGTCGCCAGCGGCGGGCCGCCACGTACCGCTGTTGCTCTCCGGTGACGTCGGCCAGCCCGCCGGCGCCGACCGTGGACCGCCAGGTGCGGCGGACGAGCACCAGGTCGTCCACCGTGATCCGCGGTGTGTGGCCGCCGGCGCCGGCCAGTTTCCAGGTGTCGAACGCCTGGAGGCCCAGCATGTTCGCGAAGACCTCCAGGATCGGCCACCGCCGACCGTCCTCCGCGCGGGCCACGAGCCCGTCCGGGGTATCCGCGACCGTCAGGGCCGTGACCGGTACGAGCCGGTCGGGGTCCGCGCCAGGGGCCGGGACGAAGCCCAGTTCCACATCGTGCGGTCCGTGCATCCAGTACGCGTTGCGGGAGCAGTGCCTCGGCCAGTCGTGCGGCAGCAGCAGACGGACCCGGCTGTCCGGCAGGTCGGTGGCCAGGGCCTCGCGCAGCGCTTCCGGTTCGGGGTGCCCGAGCGCGAAGAACTGTGTGTCGAACGCGGCTGAGGCGATGTGCAGTTCGCCGAGCACCAGGGTGTAGTCGCCACGGGCCAGCGCGTCGGCGTCGGTGGCACACAGATGCACGTCCGGGCTGTGCACCCGTGCCTCGGACCAGCCCGGCCGGTCGGCGGGGAACGCCTCGGCGATCCGGGCACCCAACTCCTCCGCCGTGAAACGGAGTTCGGGGGTATCGGGGCGTACGTCGTCCAGCCCGAGCACCGCCGTCCAGCGGCTCAGGAAGTCGGCGACCACCGGGTCGGCGGGCCGCTCGTCGCCGAAGACCAGCGCCTGGGCCATGAACCACAGCTCCCGCAGCGGCACCTCCGTACCGCCCGCGTCGGCGGCCAGCTCCCGGTACAGCTCGGTGAGCGCCGCCGCGTACACCGCCGCGATCCGGGCCGACAGCCAGCGCGCCGACTGGAGCAGCGGGGCGAGGCCGGCCAGCCGGGCCAGTACGTCCCCGCCGACGGCGACGTCCAGGTCGCGGACGCTGTCCAGGTGGCACAGTGTGCGGCCGGCGTACGTCTCGCCGGGCCGCCGCCGGGAGTCCTGGCCGGTGATGGCGGTGAAGGTGTCCTCCAACGCGGCCATGGCGGCGGCGAGTTCGTCCGGTCCGTCGGCGGCGGCCACCGCGTCGCGGGCGTCGCACAGCCGGTACATCGTCCTCAGCGCCCACGCGCGGGCCCCCGCGTCGCCGATGCCGTCCAGCAGCTCGCGCAGCAGCCGTTCGGCGCCGAGGTCCATCGGCAGGTCGAAACCGAGCCGCAGCACCCCGGCGGCGGTGAGTTCGTCGAGCTGGGCGTACACGTCGGCGGGGCGGCGGAAGACGCCGGACGCGATCAGCCCGGCCGCCAGTTCGCCGGCCCGCTGCCGCCCGTCGCAGCGGGCCACCAGTTCGGCGGCGCCGGCCGGCAGATCCTGCGTGGGCCGGTTCGGCCATACCAGCCGGCGGCCGTCGAGCCGTAGCTGCGGCTGTCTGGCGACGGGCAGCCAGGGACGGAGACGTTCGTCGGTGGCGAGGTGCGCCGCCAGCGCGTCCAGCGCCCACCACTCGAAGTGCACCGCGCTCTTCCGGACGAGCGCGGGCCCGTGCCGGATCTCCAGCCGTGGACCGCCGTTGTCCACCGTCGACCAGCTCATGGGGCCGAAGAAGCCGATCGTGTCGTTCTTGGTGCAGTACCGCTGCCAGTACTTGGCGACGATCTCCTCCCGGCGGCGGCGCCGTTCGTTCCGCCGCGCGCCGGGCCCGTCGCGAAGGACCCCAGCCACGGAGCTGAGCGCTCCGGGGTTCTGCCAGGTGACCGCCTGGCGGAACAGCGGGTCGGCGCACACGTCGTGCACGGCCCTGCCAAGCCCCGTCATCGCGGCGTCGAACTCGGTGTCGACCCGGGCGGCCTCATCGGCACCTTCCAGGTACCGGTCCACGGTCCGGGCCAGCTCCGGAGCGCTGAACGCGGCGATGCCGTCGGCGGGGAACCCGGCGGAGCGCAGCAGGCTGTGCCGCCACACGCTCCACGAGGTGCCGGGCAGAGGGACGAGATGGTCGGACAAGGTGGTCACCGGCTCCTGTGTCAGTGGATGCTGCGGGTGGGACGACGGGCGTCCCCGGCGGCCGGCGAATCCCCTGCGACCGCGCCGCCCGGGAGCCGACCACCGCGTGCCGCACCGGACGGGATTCCGGGAGCACGCGCCCGCGGCGACGCGCGGGCTGACGCGGACCCCGGGCGTGGATCACGGCGTCGGCCCGGCGGCCTCCTCCATCGACCGGACCAGGCTCCGGGGCCGCATGTCGGTCCAGTGCGTCTCGACGTAGTCCAGGCACGCCTGGCGGCTGTCCTCCGGGTGCGCCACCGTCCAGCCCGCGGGCACCTCGGCGAAGGAGGGCCAGAGCGAGTGCTGGCCCTCGTCGTTGACCAGGACCAGGAAGCGGCCCTCGGCGTCGTCGAACGGATTGGTCATGGTGTTCCGCACTCCTTCAGGGCCGTGGTCTCAGCCGGGTGTCGAGTTCGGCGCCGATCCGGGCCAGGTGCTCGGGCCGGGTCATGTCGTCGTGCGCGCAGGCGACCCGGTGCACCCGCAGCTCACCGGTGGTGTGAGCGGCCCAGTCCGCCGGCCGGGCCGTGCCGGCTTCTTCCGTCGCGTGGAACAGGTCGATGTCCCCGTCGAAGAGTCCGGGGCGGTGCGCGCCGACCAGCCGGGCGTTGTTGGCCACCACCCCGGCCAGCTCGGCGGCCAGGTCGGCGCCGGTCTCCGGGCCCAGCAGGCGGTGCAGCGCGGCCACCGGGTCGACGCAGACCCCCAGTTCGCCGTCGTCCGGCGGATAGGCGTCGAGCAGGGCGAGCAGCCCGACCGGCGTCCCCTCCTGCCGCAGCCGCACGGCCAGCTCGTGCGCCACCAGACCGCCGTACGACCAGCCGAGCAGATGGTAGGGGCCGGTGGGCTGTACGGAACGGATCTGCTCCAAGTGGTCGGTTGCCGCCTCGGCGAGCGAGCCGGGCAACGGGCAGCCGTCAGTCGCGAGCCGGGACTGGAGCCCGTAGATCGGCCGTTCGGGGTCCAGATGCCGCAGCAGGCCCGTGTAGCACCAGGCGAGACCGGCGACCGGCGCCACGCAGAACAGTGGCGCCAGGCTTCCCGTGGTGCGGATCGGCAGCAGCACACCCAGCCCGCGTCCGCCGCCGCTGTCCAGCCGCGCGGCGAGACCGCCCGCCGTCGGGTTCTCGAAGAGCAGGCCGAGGCCGAGTTCGGCGCCCAGTTCGGACCGGATCCGGCCGGCCAGCGCGGCGGCCAGCAGCGAATGGCCGCCGAGGTCGAAGAAGTTGTCGTCGACGCCGACGCGTGGCACGCCGAGAACCTCGGCGAAGAGCTGGCACAGCAGCTCCTCGCGGTGGCTGCGGGCGGCGAGGCCCGCGCGGGCGGACGACGGTGCGGGGAGCGCCCGGCGGTCGAGCTTGCCGTTCGGTGTGAGCGGCAGCGCCGGGAGCGTGACGATCGCGTTCGGCAGCATGTAGGGGGGCAGGGTGCGGCCCGCGTGCGCGCGCAGCGCCGCCGGGGCGATGTCACCGCCCGCCTCCGTCACGACGTAGGCCACCAGCCGCCGGTCGCCGGGCCGGTCCTCGCGTGCGACGACCGCCGCCCGTGCCACAGCCGGATGGGAGACCAGGGCCGCTTCGACCTCGCCCGGCTCGATCCGGAACCCGCGGAGCTTGATCTGCTGGTCGGCCCGGCCGAAGTACTCCAGTTGCCCCCCGGACGTCCAGCGGGCCAGGTCGCCGGTGCGGTACATGCGTTCGCCGGGCGGTCCCCACGGGCAGGCCGTGAACCGTTCGGCGGTCGGTGCGGGCCGGCGCAGATAGCCGTTCGCGAGCCCGGCGCCGGCGAGGTACAGCTCCCCGGTCACCCCGGGCGGGACCGGCCGCAGCCGTTCGTCGAGCACGTAGGCCCGGGTGTTGGCCAGCGGCGTGCCGATCGGCTGGCCGTCCACCGGGCCGGAGAGGCCGGCCGCGGTGGACCAGACGGTGGTCTCCGTCGGGCCGTACAGGTTGGTGAGTTCGCCGCCGGGGCCGCAGAGCCGGCCGGCCAGCCCGGCGGGCAGCGCCTCGGCGCCGGTGAACTTCCGCACCACGGGCAGGAGTTCCGGGGCGGCTTCGGCCAGGGACTGCCAGAGCGAGGGCGTGGCGTGTACGACGGTGACCGAGGTCTGCGCGCACCGCCGGGCCAGGGCCACCGGGTCGCGGACCGTCGAGGGACTCGCGATGACGACGGCGGCGCCGCTCAGCAGCGGACCGTAGAGCTCAGGCACCGACATGTCGAAGGCCGCGGTGGTCACCGACAGCATCCGGTCGCCGGGTGCCAGCCGCAGGATGCCGCGCAGAGCGGCCAGCAGATTGGCGAGGGCCCCCCGGCCGATGACGACGCCCTTGGGCGGACCGGTGGTCGCCGAGGTGTAGATGACGTACGCCGGGTCGGACGCGGACGGCGGCCGGGCCGTACCACCGGGGGTGGTGTCCGGACAGCCGGACCCGGCCAGGGCGCCGTCGTCCGGGACAGCCTCCAGCACCAGATCGGGTGCGGCGTCGGCCAGTACGTGGCGCAGGCGGTCGGCGGGGTGGTCGGGGTCCAGCGGCAGGTACGCCGCTCCGGCCTTGAGCACCGCGAGCACGGCGACCAGGAACTCCTCGGTCCTCGGCAGCGGCAGGGCGACCAGCGCGCCCGGTCCGGCGCCCCGGCCGATCAGATGGTGCGCGAGCCGGTTGGACCGCCGGTCGAGGGCGGTGTAGCTGAGCGTGCCGGTCTCGCCGATGACGGCGTCGGCCTCCGGGGTACGCCGGACCTGCCGCTGGAACGCGGTCACCACGTCCGGGGCGGCCGGAGCCCCGGTCGCGTTCCAGTCGTGGAGCAGACGCCGGCGCTCGGCGGCGGCGAGCAGTCGCGGTCGGCTGACGGGCTGGTCGATGTCGGCGCCCATGGCGCTCAGCAGCGTCCCGAACCAGCGGTGGAACGCCCGCGCGGTGTCCCGGTCGTACAGATCGCCCCGGTAACCGAGGTGGCAGTCCAGGCCCTGGGGTGCCCCGTCGGGTCCGCGCCGCTCGGTGATCTCGAAGAAGAGGTCGAACTGGGCGGTGGGCGGTTCGACCGGCAGCTCCTCGAAGCCGCCGGTCGCAGCCGTCGCTGTGGCTGTCGCCGTGGCCGTCTGGAGTGAAAGCACCACCTGGAAGAGCGGGTGGCGGCCCGGTGTCCGGGCCGGATTGAGCGCTTCGACCAGGGACTCGAACGGCAGGTCCGCGTGCGCGTAGGCGGTCAGGTCCGCCTCCCGCACCAGCTCCAGCAGCCGGCGGAACGTCGGATCGCCGCCGGTGTCGGTCCGCAGCACCAGGAAGTTGACGAAGCAGCCGACGAGCCGGTCCAGGGACGGGTCGCCGCGGCCGGACACGGGTGTTCCGATCGGGATGTCGGTGCCCGCGCCGAGCCGGGTCAGCAGGGCGCTCAGCGCCGTCTGCGCCATCATGAACAGGGTGGTCCCGGTGCGCCGGGCGACACCCAGCAGGCGCGCGTGCAGGTCTGCGTCGAGGCTGAGGGTGACGGTGCCGCCGTGGTCGCCGGTCGCGGCGGTGCGTGGCCGGTCGGTCGGGATCGGGGTGTGGTCGGGCAGGCCGGCGAGCGTACGGCGCCAGTACTCCAGTTGGCGGGAGTGCCGGCTGTCGGGCCGGTCCGGCGCGCCGAGCAGGGCACGCTGCCACAGGGTGACGTCGGCGTACTGGACCGGCAGCGGCTGCCAGGCGGGGGCGCCGCCCGCCCGCCGGGCTTCGTACGCGGTGCGCAGGTCGTCGGCGAGGACACCCAGCGACCAGCCGTCGCCGGCGATGTGGTGCAGGACGAGCAGCACAACGGATTCGCCGGGGCCTGCGGTGAACAGGTGGGCGCGCAGCGGGGTCTCCGCCGCCAGGTCGAAGCCACGGCCGAGCGCCGCCGCCATCGCGGCGGGAATCTCCTCCGGGGCGCATTCGACGGTGGTGAGCGGTGCACGGCCGTCGGCCGACACGTGCTGGTACGGGATGCCGTCGGGCCCGGTGGGGAACACCGTGCGCAGGCTTTCGTGCCGGGCCACGACGTCGTCGAGGGCGCGCCGCAGGGCCGTGGCGTCCGCGTCGCCGGGCAGCCTCAGGGCCAGCGGCATGCTGTTGTTGACGGCGCCGCCGGCCAACTCGTTGAAGAACCAGAACCGTTGCTGCCCGTACGAGAGCGGCAGCCGCTCCGGCCGGGCGGCGGGCTCCGGCCGGGGGCGCACCGGCCCGCCCTCGCGGCCGGCCAACTCCGCCGCCAGGGCGGCCGGAGTGGGGTGCTCGAAGAGCGTCCGGGTTTCGACGTCCGCCCCGAGGGCGTCCCGTACCCGGCCGGTCAGCAGGGTGGCCAGCAGGGAGTGACCGCCGAGGTCGAAGAAGTCGTCGTCGGCGCCGACCACTTGGGCGCCCAGCACATCGGCGAAGAGTTCGCACAGCACCTGTTCGGCCGGGGTGCGGGCGGCCCGGGTACCGGCCACGGCGGGTGGTGGCGCGGGCAGCGCCTTGCGATCGAGTTTGCCGTTGGGGGTGACGGGCAGCTCGGGGAGCGCCACCACGACGGCCGGCACGAAGGCCCGGGGCAGCGTCAGGGCCAGGCTCCGCCGCGCTGCCGCCCCGTCCAGCCGGGCGCCGGGCGCCGGTACCGCGTAGGCCACCAGGCGGGCGTCACCGGGCCGGTCCTCGCGGACGACCACGGCCGCCCGTGCCACCGCGGAGAGCGCGGTGACGGCGGCCTCGATCTCGGCGAGCTCCACGCGCACGCCACGAATCTTCACCTGATGGTCCGCGCGCCCCAGGAACTCCAGTTGGCCGTCGGCCCGGCGGCGGACCAGGTCACCGGTGCGGTACATACGCTCGCCGGGCTCCCCGAACGGGCAGGCGAGGAACCGTTCCGCCGTGAGCGCGGGCCGGCCGAGGTAACCACGGGCCAGCCCGGCGCCGGTGACGTACAGCTCCCCGGTGGCGCCGTCGGCGACCGGCTCCAGGGTGGCGTCGAGCACATACGCCCCGACGCGCGGCACGGGGCGGCCGATGGGGGCGACGGCGGCGCCCTCGGCGGGGCCGCCGTCGGCGAGGGTGACCGTGTCGGCCGCCTCGGTCGGCCCGTACGTGTTGATCATCCGGCGCCCGGCGGACCAGCGCTCCGCCAGCTCCCCGGGGCACGCCTCGCCGCCAACCACCAGCGTGCCGACGCCGTCCAGCGCGTCGTCGGGCAGGGTGCCGAGGACGGTGGGCGTCAACTGGACGTGGCTGAGCTTGCTCCGCTCGATCCAGCGCGCGAGGGGTTCACCGGCCGGCACGGTGCCGGGCGGGGGCAGGACCAGTGTGGCTCCGGAGAGCAGGGCGGTGCACAGCTCGGACATGGCCGCGTCGAAGCTCCAGGACGCGAGCTGCGCCATCCGGCAGCCGGCGTCCACGCCGAACCGGTCGATCTGGACGGCGGCCATGTTGGCCACCCCCGCGTGGGTGACGGCGACCGCCTTGGGCCTTCCGGTCGAGCCGGAGGTGAACAGCACGTAGGCCGGATGATCCGGCCGCAGCGGGCCGAGACGGTCGGCGTCGGTGAGGTCGGTGAGGTCGGTGTCGACGCCGGTGTCCGTGCCGGTGCCGGTGCCGGTGCCGGTGTGAGCGACGTCGCCGTCGGTGAGGCCGTCGAGGTCCGCGTCCGCCAGGCCGGCGCCGCCCGGTTCGGTGAACGCCTCGTCGAGCAGCAGCGGCGCGACCCCGTCGGGCAGCGCCCCGGCCGTCGCGGCGGTGGCCACCGCCAGGCACGGCCGCGCGTCGGCGAACATGACCGCCACCCGCCGGGCCGGATAGTCCAGGTCGACGGGGAGGAACGCGGCGCCGGTCTTCGCCACCGCCAGCACCGCGACGACCGCGTCCACGGAGCGCGGCACCGCCACGGCCACCACCTGCTCGGGCCCGGCTCCGCGGGCGACCAGCAGCCGGGCCAGCCGGTTGGCCCGCGCGTTGAGTTCGGCGTAGCTGTAGGAGCGGTCGCCGTCGGCGACGGCGGTGCGCTCGGCGCAGGCGGCGGCCCGCGCCTCGAACAGACCCGGCAGCAGGCCCTCCGCGGGCAACGGAGGAGTGCCGGGCCACGGCCGGGCCGCGTCCACGGCGAGCCGGCGGGACCGCTCGGCACCGGCCGGCGCCCGCAACCGACCGACCGGAGCCTCCGGTTCGGCCACGACGGTGCGCAGCAGTTCCGCCACCTGGTCGAGGACGGCCGCCGCCGCGTCCTGCCCGAAGGTGTCGGGGCGGTGGCGCAGCACGATCCAGAGCCGTTCGTTCGGCACCACGGTCAGGTCGAGCGTGTAGTGCGTGGCGTCGTAGCCGCCCGTCCCGGCGATCCGCGGGGCGCCGGCCGGCCCGGTGTCCTCGTCCGCGCCTGCCGGGTAGTTCTCCACCACAACGGCGGTGTCGAAGAGCGCGTCGTGCCCGGTTGTCCGCTGGATCTCGCTGAGCGGTACGTGGTGGTGGGCGAGCAGTTCCGCCTGGCCGGCGGCGATGTCCTGGAGGAGCCGGGCGACGGTGTCGGCCGGGCGGAGCCGGATCCGGACCGGCACTGTGTTGATGAACAGACCGAGCATGTCCGCGGATCCGTCGAGTTCGCCGGGCCGGCCCGACACAGTGGCGCCGAACACCACGTCGTCGCGGCCGGTCAGGCGGGCCAGCACCGTGGCCCAGACGCCGAGCACGACGGTGTGCAGGGTCAGTCCGTGCTCGCGGAGCGCCGCCGTGAGGGCGGCGGTGGTGGCCGTGTCCAGTTCGGCCGTCAACTCCCGTGGGCGGACCGCCAGATGCCGGGTGCCGGGGTCGCCGGCCACCAGGGTGGGGCCGTCCAGCTCCGCCAGCGCCCGGCCCCAGACCGCGAGGGAGGCCGTCGTGTCCTGGCGGTCGAGCCAGTCGAGGAAGTCGCGGTACGGGCGTACCGGCGGGAGTGCGCCCGCGTCGCCCCCGTCGGCGGCCAGCGTGAGGAGTTCCCGTACGAACATCGGGGTGGACCAGCCGTCGATCAGCGTGTGGTGGTGTGTCACCAGCAGCCGGTGCCGGTCCGGTTCGAGCCGGACGAGGGCCATCCGTATCAGCGGTGCCCGGGTGAGGTCGAACCGCTGGTCGCGGTCGGCGGCCTGGAGCCGGGCCAACGCCGCCCGGCGGTCGCTCTCGTCCAGGGCGCTGAGATCGGTCTCCCGCCAGGCGAAGTCGTCCTGGTCCGTGATCACCTGGACGGGGCGGCGCAGTCCTCCCCAGCGGAACGCGGCCCGCAGGTTCGGGTGCCGCCGCAGCATAAGCCGGCCGGCCCGGCGGACGGCGGCGGGGTCCACCGGGCCCACCAGGTCGACGTAGAGCTGCATCGTGTAGAGGTCGGGGCCGTCGTCGTAACCGCTGTGGAAGAGCAGGCCCTCCTGGAGCGGGCTGAGCGGCAGAATGTCCCGAACGCCCGGCTGCTCACGTGTCACCAGGTCGACCTCGTCCTGGTCCAGCCGGGCGAGCGGGAAGTCGGACGGGGTTCGCCCGCCGCCGTGGGCGCGCACGTGTGTGCTCAGCGCGTGGAGCGCCCGCTGCCAGCCGTCGGCCAGTTCGGCGGCGGTCGCGTCGTCGAGCGCGCCGGGGGCCCAGGACCAGGTCGCCGCCAGGACGGGCCCTGAAGGGCCGCCGACCACCATGGCGTTGAGCTCCATGACATGCGGCATGGCCATGTCCGGGTGGGTCCCGCCGGCGAGTTCTCCCGACTCCACCGTCGGGTTCCAGGCCCCGTTGCCCGCCGGCCCGTCGAACCGGCCCAGGTAGTTGAAGAGAATCTCGGCGGCGGCACGGTCCGCGAGGGAGGCGGCCGTGTCGGGGTGGAGATGGCGCAGCATGCCGTAGCCGAGACCGCCGTCGGGCGCCGAGCGCAGTTGCTCCTTGACTCGCTTCACGGCGCGGCCGGTCGCGGGACCGCCGTCGTACAGCTCGGCCGGGTCCTGCTCGCCGAGCCGTAGCCGCACCGGATACATGCTGGTGAACCAGCCAACGGTGCGGGTGAGATCGACGCCTTCGGCGATCTCCTCGCGGCCGTGGCCCTCGACATCGACCAGCAAGGTGCCGTCGTCGTGTTCGCCGTTTTCTCCGTGATCCCGGCGGTGCTCGGCGACGGCCATGGCCAGCGCGGTCAGCAGCAGGTCCTGGACGGTGCCGCCGAACGCGGCCGGGACCGTCGTCAGCAGTTCGGCCGTCAACTCCGCCGGTACGAGGGTGGTACTGACCCGGGCCCGGCCGTAGGTGTCACGGGCCGGATCCAGCGGCCGCCGGGCGAGCGCGGGGGCCGAGGTCGGGGCCGTGACTCCCAGCCAGTACGGCAGTTCGGCCCGGCGTCGCGCTCCGCCGGCCTGCTCATGGAGGAGCCGCGCCCACCGGCGCGGCGACGTGCCGACCGCGGGCAGCCGTACCGGTTCCCCGGCCGCCGCGGAGCCGACGGCGGCTGTCAGGTCGGTTACCAGCACCTGCCAGGAGTATCCGTCGACGGCCAGATGGTGGACGGTCAGCAGCAGATGGCCGGGCTCCCGTGGCCCGGCGTCGAACCACACCGCGCGCAGCACCACACCGGCCGCGAGGTCGAATCCGCCCCCGTCGTGGGCGCGTTCGGTGTGGATGGCGGTACGCAGGGCCTCCGGGGCCAGCCCTCGCGCGTCGACGCGGCGCCAGCAGTCGGCCGGGGACACGGCGCCGCGCGGGGCGATCTCCAGTGTCCAGTCGGGCCCCAGCAACCGGAGCCGCAGTGCCTCGTGCCGGTCGAGCAGCGCGCCGATCGCCGTGAGCAACTGTTCGGCGGTGGTGCCGGCGGGGGTGCCGAGCACGGTCGACTGGGCGAAGCCGTCCAGGGGCGCCACGCGTTCGCGCAGCCAGGCGGCGATGGGCCAGATCTCCAGCGGGCCGTCCGGCGCCTCCGCCTCGTCCTCGGTGCGCGGGGCGGAGGCGACCACCGCCAGTGCCGCCGCCGTCCGGTGCTCGAAGATCTGCCGGGCGGTGAGCCGTAGCCCCGCGGCCCGTGCGCGGGCCACCAGTTGGATCGAGGAGATGCTGTCGCCGCCGATGCCGAAGAAGTCGTCGTCCGGGCCCACGGAGTCCAGGCGCAGGGTCTCGGCGACGGCGGCGCAGAGTATCCGTTCGCGTGCGGTGCCCGGTTTCCGGGGCGCGGCCCGGCGCGGCGCTCCCGGGTCGGGCAGTGCCTGCCGGTCGACCTTCCCGTGCCGGTTGAGCGGCAGCGCGGCCAGCGGGACGACGGCCGAGGGGACGAGGGTCCGGGGCAGCACTCCGCCGAGCCAGTCGATCATGTCGGCCGGCGACGGCAGTTCACGGCCCGCTCCCGGTGCGGCGTAGGCCACCAGCCGCGGCGGTTCGCCCACCGCGAGCACGGCGACCTGGCCGACGCCGGGGCAGTCGGCCAGCGCGGCCTCGACCTCGGCCGGTTCGATCCGGACGCCGTGCACCTGCACCTGCCGGTCGACCCGGCCGAGGAATTCCAGCTCTCCGTCGGCGGTCCAGCGCGCCAGGTCGCCGGTGCGGTACATGCGGGCGCCCGGCGGTCCGAACGGGCAGGCCACGAAACGCTCCGCGGTGTCCGCCGGGCGGCCGAGGTAGCCCCGTGCGACGCCGGGGCCGGCGGCGTACAACTCGCCGGGCGTAGCGGGCGGGACCGGCCGCAGCGCGGCGTCGAGCACATGGACCGCCGCGTTCACGACCGGGGTGCCGATCGGCACCCGCGCGCCGGAGCCGTCCGGCCGGCAGTCGGCGAGCGTCACCGTGTCGCCGGCCTCGGTGGGCCCGTACGCGTTGATCATCAGCCGGCCGGGCGACCAGCGGGTCACGAGTTCCGGCGGGCAGGACTCGCCGCCGACGACCAGGGTGCGCACCCCGGTCAGGGTGCCTTCCGGCACGGTGGCGAGGACGGCGGGCGTGAGCTGTACGTGTGTCAGCCTGGCCGTGTCGATCCAGCGCGCCAGTTCCTCGCCGACCAGGGGCTCCCCCGGGGGCGGCAGTACGAGGGTGGCGCCGGCCGCCATGGCGGTGAGCCATTCGGACATCGCGGCGTCGAAGCTCCAGGGGGCGAGCTGTGCCATCCGGCTCTCGGTGTCGAGGGCGAAGCGGTCCAGTTGGGCGCGGACGGTGGTGTGTGTGCCGCGCCGGGTGACGGCGACCGGCTTGGGGGTTCCGGTGGAGCCCGAGGTGTGGAGCACGTAGGAGAGGTGGTCGGGGTGCGGCGGGGCGGGGAGCGCGCCGTCCGGGTCGTCGGGGTGCGGCGGACCCAGGACCGTGCCGCGGCCCCCGTCGTCCGGAGCGTCCGGGTCGAGTTCGAGGTCCAGCACCGGCAGGCCGGGCGGCAGTGCCTCGCCGTACCCCGCTCCCGTGACGGCGAGCAGCGCCTCCGCGCCGGTCACCAGCCGGGTCTGCCGGACCGGCGGCAGACCGGGATCCACCCAGAGGAACGCGGCCCCCGCCCTGGCCACGCCCAACGCCGCCACGATCAGCCCGGCCGACCGGGGCAGCGCCAGCGCGACGACAGTGTCCGGACCGGCGCCGCGTGCGACGAGGAGCCGGGCGAGGCGGTCGGCCCGCCGGTCGAGTTCGGCGTAGCCGAGGTCCGTGACGCCGTCGGTCACGGCGGTGCGGTCGCCCGCGTTGGCGGCCCACCGGGTCACCAGTTCGGCGGGCCCCTCGATGGGGCCGACGGGCCGTACCGGGCCGGTCGCCAGGGCGAGCAACGCCGTACGTTCGGCCGCGTCGGCCGGCGGCAGGTCCGCCAGCCTGGTCTCGGGCGATGCGGTGGCCAGGATCTTGACGTAGCGCTCGGCCAGGGCCTGGGCCGTGCGGCGGTCGAAGAGGTCGGTGCGGAAGCTCAGCCGCCCGTCCCTGGGGCCCAGTTCCAGGGCGATCTCGTCCTTGGCGGTGCCGGTGTCGACCAGTTCGTTCCCGGAGTCGGGCAGGTAGTTGAACCCGATCTGGGCGAGCGGGGAGACACCGGGGTCTCGTGGCGGTGACAGCTCCTCGACCAGCTTCTGGAACGGCAACTGGGAGTGTTCCAGCGCGTCGGCCACCGCGTCGCGGGTACGGGCCAGCAGCTCGCCGAAGGTCGGGTTCCCGGACGCGTCGGTGCGCAGCACCACGGTGTTGACGAACATGCCGATCAGCGGCACCACTTCGGGCAGGACGCGTCCGGACACGGGAACGCCCACCACCACGTCCGCGCTGCCCGAGGTACGCGCCAGCAGGGCCGTGAACGCCGCGAGCAGCACGGTGAACGGCGTGGTGCCGCCGGCCCGCGCGAGCGCGGTCACCGCGTCACCGACCTCCTCGGGCACGGCGAACCGCACGGTGTCACCGGTGGTGCTCTGGACCGGGGGGCGCCGCCGGTCCAGCCGCAGGGCGTGCACCGGCGGGAGCCCGGCCAGCCGCTCCCGCCAGTAGGCGAGGTCGGGCTCGAACTCACCGTTGTCGTAACGGGAGCGCTGCCAGGCGGCGTAGTCGGCGTACTGCACCGGCAGCGGCGGGAGCTCGGCGGGCCGGCCTTCCGAGGCGGCCCGGCACAGCTCGATGACTTCCTGGTCCAGCAGGGCCACCGACGCGGCGTCGAACGCGCTGTGGTGGACGACCACCAGCAGCGACCGTTCCACCTCTGAGAGGCGGACCAGCCGGGTGCGGAACAGCGGGGCCCGTGTCAGGTCGAAGGGGGCCGAGGCCAGTTCGGTGAGAAGTTCCTCGCTCCGGCGGCCGGCCGCCGTCCGGTCCAGGGACCGCAGGTCCTCCTCGTCCACGGTCAGGTCGACGCGCTCGTGGACGGTCTGGTGGAGCGTGCCGTCCTCCGCCTCCGCCAGGGATGTGCGCAGGGCCTCGTGGCGCCGTACGACGGTGTGCAGGGCCGCCGCCACGCCCCCGGCGCCGAGGGCGAGGCCGGACAGTGGCACGACGGTGGGGACATTGAACGCCGGGGATTCAGGGTCCAGCTGGCTCGCGAGCCACACGCGCTCCTGGTCGAAGGAGGCAGGAGTACTCCAACCCGTCATGGCCGCCACCCCCCGGTCCCCGCTTGCCTTCCCCGCCGCGGTGGCACATGGTTCCACGTCCCGAAGAGCTCCGACAAGATCTTGACAACGACGGAAAACCCCACGTACGAGCGGGGTTGACGCTTGCTGCGTTTCAATAACGGGCAAGATCATGGCTGTTGCCGGGATTCACCAACTGGAGAACGAGCTCGGCGAACTGCTCTGCGATGGCCAGCAAGAGCTCGACGCCGCTCGACCTGTCAACCGTGCTGGCGTGGGCAGGGTCTTGCCAGAGCGTGAGAAAGCTGCCGACGCTCAAGTGAGGGCCGATTCCAGCCGCCCGGGTGGGGCCGCTGAACAAGCAGCGCCACACCGTTGAACGGTGCATCAACCGGCTCAAGCAGTGGCGAGGCTCCGTGCGAACCGACGAGCTGGCCATCGCCTACCGAGCCGCACTCCGTCTTGAGCTGGATACGCCCACAAGCGGGCGGCCATGGCTCACATCGAGGCAGCCGCGTCAGCCGCCCTAGCCTTTGCCTTGCACTCCGAACACTGCTTGGCCCCTCTGGCGACAAACAGGTGCCGATACACCGTCACCTGTTCCTTGCGGATGCCGCAGAGCGTGGCCCTCTTCGCCAAGGCGTGCTCCACGGCCGGCGCGTCCGCCTCACGACACGCGGCAAAGGCAGATGGCTTCAGCGCGAGCCAGACCCCGACAGAGCGGAAGCGACTGGCAGGGTTCCCCATGCCATCACCCTCGCACGACACCCCACCGCTCTGGTACCGAGGAGACACGCTCCAGGTGTGCCGGAGTTCAGCGTCGAACCGGCACAGACTCCATGCAGGTGTCGGCGTTCAGCGCGGGGCCGCCACTGCTGCCGCGGCCACGGTGAGGATGCGGTGCAGGACAGGGACCGGGATCGCCGGGTTGGTGACCGCTGTGCGTGCCGTGTCGCGGTCGTGGAGCAGTCCGGCCAGGACGCGGGCCGGCAGCCGCGGATTGCGCATCGCGGTGCCGCGTACGTTGGCCTCCGGGTCGTTCAGCAGCCGCACCGCGTCGGCCGGTGACAGCCGGGGGTCCTCAGCCGCGCGCCGGCGCACCTCGGCTTCGGGATCCCGGGCCAGACGTGCGACGTCGACCGGTGTCGACTCCGGATCGTCCAGGGCCAGGCGGCGCATCCTCCCACTGGGGTCGGCGATATAGCGCAGCAGGCCCGTACGGGGGAAGTTGGGGTGACTGCGGGGCCGGTCGGGCCGGCTGAGGCTGCCGTCCCACCAGCGCCAGACCTCCAGCAGCATGTCGGCCGGAGCCTCCTCGCACGATTCGGCGAGGAACAGGCGGACCACCCGGTCATCGTCCCGCGCCAGGCGCGCCACGACGTCCAGCGGGAGGTGCCGGGCTCTGGCCACACTGCGGCGGACCAGCGGGTGGGACGACGCGGCGAGATGACGCATCGCGTCGGCGTCACCGTGCAGGTCTTCGACCCAGGGCAGAGTGTGCGACATCGACGTCCGGTCGAAGTCGTGGCGAACCGCGGCACGTTGCTCCTCGGTGAGGTCGGGGCGCAGCGCCACCGCGGAGCGGATGTCGTCCCGCGGGTCCTGCGCCAGCACGGCGACGCCGTGTGTGCCCAGGACCGGGTTGGCGGCCAGCGCCCGACGTACTTCCGCGTCCCCGTCCCCGACCAGCTCCGCCTCGAGCTCGGGCGCGAGGCGGCACCGTTCGAGCGCCGGCCGCGGGTCGGGCAGGGCGGCGAAAACCTCGCGAGGCATGGGTACGCCGGTGTGGTGGGCGAGCAGCGCGACCGTTCGCACCGCGTTGTCGGTGTCGGCCAACAATCGCTCCCGCAGCGGCGCAGCGAGGTCCTCCCACCGGGCACAGGCCGCCGCCCGCACCCGGGGGTCGGCGTCGGCCGCGAGGCCAGGGAGGTGCTGTGCGGGGAGCCCCGGGAGTTCGGCGGCTCGCGCGCGGGACGGGCTGGCGAGGAGGTCGTCGTACAGGTCCTCTGGAAGTTCGGCGCCCCAGATGCGGGCGTGCTCCGCCCAGAGGACGCGTCGGTCCGGCGATGGCTCGGCGCGGACCAGGCGTACCCACTGATCGGACGTGAGCTTGGGCCGGAAGGTGTCGGCGGGCCTTGACCGCACCCGCGGATCGGGGTGTGCCACGGCGGCTTCGAGGACGGCGGGCCGGTCGCATCCGTGCAGGAAGCCCTCCTCCACATCCAGCAGCCGGATCAGCAGTTCGTCCGGCGCGGCCGGGTTTGCCCCGATCCCCTCCGCCCAGTGCAGAGGCCACGCACGTCGGCCGGGCACCGCCGCCCACACCATGCCGCGCTCGACCTCCGTCTCGTGCCCGGCGGCCGCGGCGGCCTCCTCCAGCTGCTCCGGCAGTCGGTCGAGGGCCGTCACCCGAGGCCCGCCCTCGACGGGCACCTCCGCCAGCAGCACCTGCCCGTCGAGGGAGAGCGCCAGGAACCCCGAGCCGCCGGTCAATTCCGGCACGCCGCTCCCGGTGTGCCGGACCCGGGTCCACCAGGAGTCGTTGCCGCCGATCCGCTGTCCGAGGACCGCCACCAGGAACTCACCGTCGAGATCGCAAAGACGGTGCCACCACGCGGCATCGAGTGCGTCACAGACCACTCCGTCCGGCGCCGCGATCCCCCGCGCGATCCGCCAGCCGGCCTCCGGCGGAAACAGGCCACCCGGGCGCACGTCCTCGACGACCGTGAGGCCGGCGCGTGCGAGTAGTTCAGAGAGTTCCTCTTGACGCTGCACGCGGCCATGATCCCCGCCGACCCGCGGTGGAACAAGGCCCTCAGCCCAGGCCCAACCGGCCCTCACCTGAGCATCGGCAGCTTTCGCAGACTCCGGCCGAGTCCTGCGCATGCGGGCACGCCCGCACCACACCTGTCGCAGCCGCCACATTCCATATCCGAGCCACTGAGCTGCAAAAACGTCGTCGAGGCCCTGCATCACGCGCCGGGACCGCTCTGCGCTCGATGTATGGACGGGCCATCAGCGACCTGTCTCCGTCAGACTCGCGGACATCGAACGCGGCGTCGTACGCGGGCAGCGCCGCGAACGACAACTCCCTCCCGTTCCACGCCAACAGCTCCCCACTTGTACGAGCTGCCCCCCTACGTCTCAGCAGTGGCGCAGGGTGATCACTGTGATGAACGGCTGCCCCTCGCCTGCACCGACCCGGCTCAGCAGCGCGCCGCCCTCCAGGTGTGCTCGGTTCGTCGTACGCGGATCGGCGATCAGGTCATAGCCTCCGCCCCGGTCCGAGACCATCCGCGACCGCGCCCGCTTGTAGGCAGGCAGATCGGACGAACAGCGTTGCGGTTGTGGGCCGCGGGGCCGAATGCCGTGTCGGTGGGCACGCGGAACCGGTCGGTGGCCGCGCTGGACCGGATTGTCCACGGGGAGCTGCCCTCGTCGGGAGAGCGCCGGGTTCGGGGCGGTCACCGCTGCCGGACGGCGTAGGTCACATGCGTCACCCTCGGGGAGCGCTCCGCGCGGACCTGCTCCAGGGCCACGCGGCTGGCGTCCACGCCCTCGAACAGGCGGATCCCGGCGCCGAACAGCACGGGTGACAGCGCGATCGAGAACTCGTCGATCAGGCCGGCGTTCACGTACTCCAAAAGCGTCGCGCCGCCGCCCGCGATACGGACGTCCCGGTCGCCGGCGGCCTCACGGGCCCGGTCGAGCGCGGTCCCGATGCCGTCGTTGACGAAATGGAACGTGGTCCCGCCCGGCCGCTCCCAGGGGTCTCGCTTCTCGTGCGTCACGACAAAGACAGGCGTGTGGAACGGCGCCTCCTCCGGCCACATCTGCTCGCCGGCGTCGAACATGCGCTTGCCCATCACGCTCGCGCCGGTGCGCTCGAACGTCTCCCGCACGATGTCGTTGTCGCGCCCCTCCTCGCCGCCCTCGCCGAGCTTCAGATTCTGCCGGAAGAACCGCAACGGGAAGATCCACCGCTGCAGTTCCATCCACTGCCGCCCCATCAATTCCTCGGGGGACCCCGGCGCGATGAAACCGTCCAGTGACATCGACACGCTGAAGAACACCTTCCCTGCCATCAGCCCTCCGCTCCCTTCCGGACGATCCCGATGACGTACGCATCCAGGTTGCCAAGGGTCTGCCGACCGCCCTCGATCGCGTGGTACTTCTCGACCGCCTCGTCGCGCGACTCCTTGGTGGGGAACACCGTGCGCATCTCGATCCGGGTCGCCGCACCGTCGGCCTCGAACGTCAGGACCGACTCGAAAGCGTTCGGGTCGTCGCGGGTCTCACCGTGGAGCAGCGCGATCCGCTCCGGCGGGGCGAGCTCGGTCCAGGTGATCCACTCCTGGTAGTCCGTCCCGTCCGGTCCGTGCATCACAAAGTCCCACTCCCCGCCGACGCGGAACTCGAACGCCCGCGTGGTGGTGGTGAACCCCTCCGGCCCCCACCACTGCGACAGGTGCCGCACCTCGGTGAACGCCTCGAACACCAGCTCCCGCGGGGCGTCGATGTTCCGGGAGATGACGATCTCACGGTCGGCTGTCGCCGACTGCCCCGGCGTTCCTCGTTCTGTCGTGCTCATCAGCTACTCCGCTTTCCCTGTCTGCTTCAGGTCCTGCACGTACGCGTCCAGCCGGTCGAAGCTCTCGCTCCAGAACCGCTCGAACCCGCCGGCCCACTCGTGGACCGGCCTCAGCCCTCGGGCGTCAAGGCCGTACAGGCGCTGCTTGCCCACCCTGCGATCCCGCACCAGCCCGACCTCCCGGAGCACCCGCAGGTGTTTCGACGCCCCCGGCTGGGTCATCCCCAGCTCCTGGGCCAACTCGGTCACCGGCCGCTCACCTGCCCGCAGCAGTACCAGGATCTCCCGGCGCTGCGGCTCGGCGATCGCGTTGAAGACGTCCGAAGTCGTCGCTGCTCGTGCCATGGCTCCTATCGTATTCCGATATCGGCATGCGTCAAGCAGGAGGAATCAAGCGGGCCTGTCGAGTGACGGGCGTGACCCTGTCCGAGGCCGCGGAAGCCGAGCGATGACAGGTCCCGGCGATCCGCGCGACCGACCCGGCCAGGCGGAAACGTGGCGAACCGTGTCCGGTCTGCTCCCGCACAAAGCCCCCGGCGACAGGTTCTGCCCGCGGGAGCGTCCGCCCTCGGCAGTAACGCCCGGAGGCCGGCACGTAGCGGATGCAACGAACCCGCACCACGGCCCTCTCGCCGCAGACGCGGCAGCCGTTGGAGGCGTAGGCCGAGTTGTTGCCCGGCAGCGAAGGCACAGGCGGTGTCAGATTTGTGAACTCCCGCGACCGCAGCCCTATGGACAACGCCAGCCCGATCTCGGTACCGGGCGGCGACCGCACCGCCGCACCGCCTCGTAAGGGATACCGGCGATTCATCTTGACTGTGTCACGAGGTGGGGGCGGCCGAACCAGCCTGCTGTGTATGGCGTTTGATCAGCTGAGATCAACAAGGAACACCGCCGAAAGGGCACCCCACATGCGACTCCGACACCGCCGCCGACGGTTCCGGGAGCAGCAGCTCCAGCCCCGACACGAGTGCCAGCTCCGGTTCGGGTTCGGGTGACGACGCCAATGCCGCCGCCGGCAGTGGTACCGACAACGGTCCCGTCGACGATCCCGATGCCCCCGGTGCCGACGGCACGTTCAGCGGCCTACTGACCTTCCTGGCGCCCGGCAAGCTGCTGGTCGGCGAACGTGCCTTCTGGGTCGCCGTGGACACCGAGATCATCGGCGGCGACATCTGCGGAGATCCCGAAACGCCGGAAGCCGAGAAGTGCACCCCGGACGACCTCGACGCCGCCGCGAAGAACGGCAACCTGAACGTCGAGGTGACCATCAAGAAGGGCAGCGCCGAACGGGTCCACCAGGCCTCGTAACCACGGGCCGGGCGGCCGCACCAGGCACGGCCTTCCGCAGGGACTCCCCCGCGCCGGTGGAGCAGGCTGTCAGCTGGACGGAACTGGCCGGGGGCTGCGGCCGGCACCGTCGCGCCGCTCGCCAGCGCACCGCTGACCAGGACACCAGCGATGCGGTAGACGCGCCGCACACCAACCCGCACAACCGACCTGCCCACCACCGCGATGACGGGCTACGCAGGGCAAACACGGAGAAGGTGCCCGACGGGTCCCCGTTCAGCGTGACTGTCCATGCTCAGGGCATCACGCCCTGCCGCACCCAGGTTTTTCGTTGTCCAGCTCTGATCGGACGTTGAAGGGGTGGACCTGCTGTCGACAACGATGACCACGCGCTGGCGTGCCGCCCGAACTGCCCAGTTCGGTCATGTCCGGGCGGCTACGCCCCGGCCGGGTCTCACAGTTCGCACGAGCCGCTGTCGATGTGAAGGTAACGGCCCCTGACCCAGCGGCACAGCCGGACGCCGACAACGATGCCGACGATCGTGACCAGTGCGGGCAGATAACCGCTGGCCACCTGGATGATCGGGATCGCCGGGCAGCCACCGGAGATCGCCCAGCCCGTTCCGAACAGTACTGCGCCGGGGATCACTCCGGCGTGTATGCGCCCTGGGGTGCGACGGACCTTGAGCAGAGCGAACACGCAGACGATGATCACGACTGCTCCGCCGAACGACAGGAGCATCCGCAGGTCCTGGAAAGTGAACATGCGGCTCAGCTCGATGTAGTCACCGAAGCCGATGCTGGTGACGGTGAAGCCGAGCGCCAACCCGGTGACGATGTTGGCCAGCAGGATTCCGCCCCGGGTACGCATCAGATCACCTTCCACAGGAGGAAGGACACGGCGACGGCGGTGCCGAAGAACGTCGCCGTCGCCACAATGCTGACGGGGTCGCGCCGGCCACAGCCGTTGAGCCCGTGGCCGGAACTGCAACCACCGGCAAGTCGGGTGCCGAAGCCGACCAGCACGCCTCCCGTGAACAGCAGGGCGATCATGCCGACCGGGCTGGCCGTGACCAGGTCCCGGAAGCCCGGCCCCATGTCGAGGCGGAGTTCGAACCGTCCGGAGGCGAGGGAAGCGATCAGACCACCGAGGAAAATCGATATCAGCAGGGCGGCCTGAGTGACCAGCGGGGCCGGGCGCCGACGCGTGACCACCGGGTCCGCAGCCGCCGACGGTTCCACAGGTGCCACAGGTGACTGATGCCGTGGGGCTGGTTCGGCCGGGAGGGCGGCGAAATGGTCAGCGCTGGCCTCGACGAGTGCCGCGGTGAGAGCGCGTTCGTCGGTGAACTTCTCCTCCGCCTTCTCGTGTTCGCGTTCGCGCCGCCAGTGCAGCACGCGGTCCCACGCGCCCGAGACGCCGAAGGACCGATCGGTGGCGAGGGTGTAACCGATGGTCAGAGCGGCAAGCCCAAGGGCCCCCGCCCACCAGGGCCAGTAGGCATTCATGCGGAGCCTTTCATCCACTTGACGAACCGGCTCCAGGCGCCTTCGGAGCCGTGCTCCCGTGAGCCGGGCCGGCCCGCGAGGTCGGGCGACTGTCGAACGGAGGTGGTCGACATGGACGGATTGGAGGGGGACGCGGCGGAATCCGTGAAGTCGATGTAGCGTGCCGTTTTTCCGTTGGGCAGCAGGGCAATCGGCACGTGTTCAGCGGTGAGCGACACCTTGTAGCGCGCACAGTTGCGCCACTCGTGTTCGCTGTCGCAATAGGAGTCCCGCCAGCCCTGCAGACTCGACCTGAGGTGGGGGAAAAGGGGGCATATGGTCGCGTGTAAGCAACTCACGCTTTCTCCTTTCCGACGTGAACCGCCCGCGCGTGGGGGGCAGTTGTCGTCGGATGCAGCTGTTCGTGCCTGTTGCATCGTCACCAAGCTTGTGAAGCCAAGCGTTGGTGCAACGGCACAGGCAATGGGCGCCCGCGATCGGGGAAGAGGCTCGGGTTCGACGGTTGGGGGGAAGGATTCTGAGGGGGGACGCAGCACGGACACGCGGCTGCGATCGGGGGTGCGCTTCACCCTAGCGGGGGATGAAGCAATGCTCACGGCTTTGTGGATCAGCTCCTCCGGAGGACACGGCGAAAGGCCTACCTTCCCGAGTGAGTGATCGTCAAGTCACCGCGTAAGACCGCGTTATGACGAGGCGTCACGGCGTGCTCGTGGTCAGCGCAGTCAACGAAGACGGCACCACCGAGGCCGGTTTCCTGGTCGACGAGATCGTCCGCCAGAGTGCTCGGCGGATGCTGACCGCCGCACTGGAGGCAGCGGCGGAACACTGCACAGGCGAGCTCGCCTGATCAGCGGTTTATCCAGTCCGGCACCCATACGTCGTCCGGGGTGCGCGGCCCCGAAGTACGCAGATGGTCGCGTAGCGCGGACAGCACGGGGTGCTGGTCCCCGGCCCGGGACAACAGCACGTGCGTGTACACCGGGGTCGGTTCGCGCAACGGGATGCGCCTCAGGTCGTGGGTCTGGGGCCACAGGTACCGGTCACCACTGCCGACGAGGGTGGCCAGCGAGGCCGAGTCGGCCAGCGCGTCCATCAGTGCCTCGTCACCGAAGTTGGGGCCGAGCGCGTCGATGCTCAGACCAAAGGCCTCGGACAGCGCCTGGTAGAACTCCGCCCACTCCGTGCCTGGCCTGATCCCGGGGATCCAGATGCGGTGGCCGGCCAGGTCCGCAGGCCTGGCCCAAGGCGCGTTCGCCAAGGGGTGGCCGGGCCCGACCAAGAGCTCCAGGGGTGCGTCCAGGAGTCGTTCGGCGCTGATCCCGGCTGGAACCTGATCCACCGGCAGGGCACGGAACGACGCGTCGACGGTTCCTTCGAGCACCGCTTGGGCGGCCTGGGCGGCGTTCTCGTTGTTCAGTGTGACCGCGTCCAGGCTCATCTCGGGGTGGGAGCGGTAGAACTGGTAGACGGCCTGGGCCGGAGCGATGCGCCGGTTGAGGACGTCGACGCGCAGGGGCCGGCTCCCCGGCCGTACGGCCTGCTCGGCCTCCTCGAAGGCTGCGAGGACCTTCTTGGCGTGCGGCAGGAAGAGCTGCCCGTCCAGGTTCAGCCGGGAGCCTCGCGAGGTTCGTACCAGGAGCGTGACCTTGACGTGCCTCTCAAGGGTCGCGATCCGCTTGGAGACCGCCTGCTGGCTGATCCCGAGTTCGTCCGCCGCTATCTGGAACTGGCCGGTCTCGGCGACGGCCACGAACGTCCGCAGAGCTTCAACATCCACGTCTTCAACCTACTTCCACAACGAACAGTTGTGTCCGGTGGGTCGGGCGGTTGTTTGATCACTCGCTCTTCAGGTGGTGGGATCGTCGCATGTCAACCCACACAGAGCAGATCATGTATGTCCAGACGCCCGAGTTCGCGCGGCACGCGGAGCGAATCGTAGAGGTGACCGACGCGACGTCCCGGCTGAACGTGCTGCCATTCAGCGACAGCAAAGGCCGAGCAGAACTACTTTCTGTTGTGTTCGGTGGCCCGCTCCCGGAGTCGGTGACGATCTACCCGCCGTTCTTCACCGAGTACGGGCTGAACACGACGTTCGGAGAGAACGTCTTCGTCAACCAGGGATGCACCTTCATGGACAAGGGCGGGATCCGCATCGGCGACGGTGTCATGATCGCCCCGAAGGTCAGCCTGATCAGCGGGGGGCACCCTCTGCCGCTCGCCGAGCGTCGCGAGTATCTCTCCTTCGCCCCGATCGTCATCGAGGACGACGTCTGGATCGGGACGTCTGCGGTGATCTTGCAGGGAGTGACCATCGGTGCCGGAGCGGTGGTCGCTGCCGGAGCGGTGGTCAGTCGTGATGTTCCTGCCCGCACCCTGGTCGCGGGAGTCCCCGCCCGGGTGATCAAGACGATCGACTGAGCCAGTCCGGTCCACCAGCCCGAGGTAGGCGGCACATCCTCGGTCTGATCTCGATGCCCCGTCACGCACGGCTGACCGACCAGCAGCGGGACCTCATCCACCCGTTGTCACCGAGCGGAGCCGGCCGGCGAGGCCGAACGTGGGCCGACCACCGCCGTATCGCGGAGGCGTTCGCCTACCGATACCGCACCGGTATCCCGTGGCGAAACCTCCCGACAGCGTCCGGCCAGGGCCGCCCTCTGGCCCTCGTCGTGACACCCGGGCAGGGTCCAGTGCCTCGGTGACCTTTCGATCCGATCTGCGACCTCGGTCGGCCCCCAGCGGTAGCGAGCGTGCTGTTCCACCGCCGGGCAACGGCGAGTTGCGATGCCTGCTCGCCGAGCGCGCCGGGCCAGACATCGGAGGCGAACGGCCTGTTGGCCGTGAGCTCCGAGTGTCCGGGAGTTCGCGGCCAGCAGTGTCTCCTAGCGGGTGGCGACCCGGTGGTCGTCCTTGACATAGGGGAGGAAGAAGTCCCTGACGTCCTCCGCGAGCAGGTCCGGCACCTCCATGGCGGCGAAGTGGCCGCCTCGCTCGAACTCCGACCAATGCCTGATGTCGTACAGTCGCTCGGCCAGCGGTCGCACCGACTGCGTGATGTCGTGCGCGAACACCGCCACGCCAACTGGTACCGGGCACGGCTCGATCCGCCGCGGAGCCTCGTGGTGCAGCCGCGCCGAGGAAGCCGCGGTGGCTGTCAGCCAGTAGAGCGAGATGTCGGTGAGCATGCGCTCGTCACTGATTGGCGAGCGGGGGTCGGTCCACTGTGCGAAGCGCTCGGCGATCCAGGCCAGCTGGCCGACCGGCGAGTCGGTCAGCGCGTAGCCGATGGTCTGCGGGGTGAGGGCCTGCAGAGCCTGGTACGGCGGACGGTTCGCCATCAGCTGCCTGACCTTGTCCAGCCGGGCTTCATCCGTTTCGGACAGTTCGATGTCGGTGTCCGGGGCCGGCCGGGTCGGCAGGTAGTTGACGTGCACCCCGACGACTTGCTCGGGTGCCACCGCGCCGAGCGCCGTCGAGATGCCCGAGCCGAAGTCGCCGCCCTGCGCTCCGTAGCGCTCGTACCCGAGACGGCGCATGAGCTCGGCCCAGGCCCGCGCGACCCGGACCATATCCCAGCCGCGCTCGTGTGTCGGTCCGGAGAAGCCGTAACCGGGGATGGACGGGATCACCAGGTGGAAGTCGCGCGACAGTGGTTCGATCACGTCGAGGAACTCCAGGAACGAACCGGGCCAGCCGTGAGTGAGGATCAGCGCGAGTGCGTCCGGTTTCGAAGACCGGACATGGACGAAGTGGATGTTCTGGCCGTCGATCTCGGTGGTGAAGTGCGCAAGCTCGTTGAGCTTGGCCTCGTGCTTCCGCCAGTCGTAGCCGGTGCGCCAGTACTCGGCCAGCTCCTTGAGCCGCGCCAGCGGGAAGCCGTAGTCCCATCCGGCGTCTGCGACCTCGTTGGGCCAGCGGGTGCGGGAGAGTCGATCGGTCAGGTCGTCGAGGTCGGCCTGGGGGATGTCGATGCGGAACGGCTTGATCATGATCTCAACTCCAGGGGCTTCATTTGGCGTCCAAGCGTTCGGACGGCCGACGTTTCGGCACACCAAATCGTTTGTCACACTAACGTTCCTCTTGTCGGCGACGATAGTTTGTTCGTGGGACTAACGCAACGTACGATCGCGGCATGAGCAACAGCACGCCCGACATGGCGAGCTCGACCGACCGCCTGGCCACGGCCGCGCGGCTGCGGAATCTGGGGACCCGGCTTCTGTCACTGGCCGCGATCCAGTCGGATCGTCTGGTGAACGAGGAGTTGGTGCGCGCGGGCGCCCGCAAGTGGCATTACGCGGTGCTCGCCACGCTGGACGAGTTCGGACCCGCGAGCCAGGCGGAGCTGAGTCGCCGTACGGGGATCTACCGCAGCGACATGGTTTCGGTGATCAACGAGCTGGCCGATCGCGGACTGGTGGAACGCTCCCCCAACCCCGCCGATCGCCGGCAGAACGTCATCGCTGTCACCAAGCAGGGGCACCGGCATCTACTGAAGCTGGACAAACTGCTTGCCGGGGTGGAAAACGAGGTGCTCGCGCCACTGACCCCGCCGGAACGCGAGCAGTTGGCCCGACTCCTCACCGCCCTCGTGGATCGCCACGGCCAGAACATGTGAGCAAGCCGCGCCCTCTCACCCGGATCGAGGCAGCGCACGTACGCATCGCTGCGCGCTTCCATGCGTACGCAGCTGCGTACACCCATCCGTACACCGCATCCGCACCCTCCACCGGCGTGGGGGCGGTGCGCCCGCACCGCCCGCATCGCTCCGGCCCAGGCGCGCGGGCTCACGTTCGGGGTACGGCACCGGTCAGCGGCCCGGCATTTGTCCGGCCCCCCAACCGCTGACCCAACGGCTGTAGCGCGGGGGCCCAGCCCCTGGCCGGGGTCGGCGGCATCAACATGGAGCCGGCCCACGGCACCGGGTCCGGTGGACCCTGAGCTGACGGACGGCCCCACGCGCGAGGGCACATACCTCGACGCCACCCCTCAGCGAGCACCGGTAGGCCGACGCGCGAGCGCACGATCCACTGCTCGCGCTCTTACTCGCCTGGGCCGCACCGGCATCGCCCCTCCCGCCGGGAGGGCATCCGCGCTTCGGCCGTCTCGGACCGCGCGAGTACAGGGGCCCAGAGCCCAGCGTGACGACCGGTCATATATGACCGGTCTCCTGGCCTGTTCCCTCAGCCGTGAAAACAGCATCGTTGCCGAGCCGGCGCCCTCGCCGGGCACGTCACACGAAGGAGACGCCCGGATGGGATCCACACTGCCTCGCTGCCTTCGCTCCACAGGCTCGATACTCGCGGCCTTGGCGCTTGCCGGTCTCACCGGACCGGTCGCCCGGGCCGACACACCCGTGATCCCCGATTTCACCGACGGTTTCGGCCTGACACAGGTCCCCGACGCGACCGAGGTGCGCTCCACCAGCGACTTCACGATCACCGTGACCACACCGCAGGTGTCTGGCCCGCACAAGATCCGCATCTTCCTGCCCGGCGAATACGCTGCTGACCCGGACAAGCGCTGGCCCGTGACGTACTTCTTGCACGGGGGAGGCGGCAGCGTGGACGACGCGGCCGCCGCCCCTGCCCTGCGCTCCGACGACATGATCACCGTCGTCCCGGACGGGGGCCTCAAGGGCTGGTACGCGAACTGGCTGGTGCAGAACACCGCGGTGGGAAGCGCCAATTGGGAGACCTTCCACCTCAAGCAGGTCGTCCCCTTCATCGATGCCAACCTGCGCACCGTTCCCGACCGCGCTCACCGGGCAGTCGCCGGTCTGTCCATGGGCGGATCCGGCGCGCTGCACTACGCCCAAGCCCGTCCCGACCTGTTCGGCCACACCGCCTCGCTGTCCGGCGGGATCGACTTCGGCATGGCGGAGATCCGCGCGGCCGTCCTGGCAACGGAGCTCAACCTGACGGGCGCCTGGTGCGCGGTGGGCAACTCCTCCAGCTCCTCCGGCACCGGTACGTGCACCGGCTACGGCCCGTACGTCGACAGCGACGCCATCTTCGGCTCCCCGTATCCCATCCTGGGCGCCGACCGCATCTGGAACGCCTACGATCCCGCGGCTTCGGCCAGCCTGTCCAAGCTCGCCGACACGAAGGTCACGCTCTATACCGGCGACCAGGGCGTGATCGACACCAACACCGCCACGGCCGCCGACACCGTCGAGGCTCGTCTGGACCAGCTCGGCATTCCCAGCCGCCTCGTCAACTACGGCAACGGGGCATCCCTCTCCCCCAGTTGCGACGGCGGCCACAACTACGCCTGCTGGGCCCCTGCGTTCGCCGACTACATCCCACGCCTGGAAGCCGCCTTCGAAGCAGCAACAACCAACTGACACCTCAGCGACCATCACCGAGGAGAAAACAGCATGACGGTTCAACGCAACAGGACGAAACACACCGTGGCCATCGGCGCCGCATGCGCGACGATGCTGACGCTGTGGAGCCCGGCGGCGCACGCTCGGACAGCCGAGGAAGACCACCCCGCCACGCTCGCGGCGCTTACGGCATTCCACGCGGCCGCAGGCCCGGGTGCGGCGATCCACGCCGGAGACGGCGACGAATCCTGGACGCTGTCCGCCGGCACGGGCACCATCAATACCGACCGGCCCATCAAGTCAGATGAGCACTTCCGCATCGGCAGCCAGACCAAGACCTTCACCGCCGCGGTGGTGCTGCAACTGGTCGACGAGGGCACGGTCTCGCTGGACGCGCCCATCGCTGACTACCTGCCGGGTGTCGTCACAGGCAACGGCTACGACGGCACCCGTATCACCGTGCGCCATCTACTCCAACACACCAGCGGCCTCGCGGTATACAACCCGGATCCCGCCATCGTGGCGCCCATACCCAATCCGGACGGTACATACGACCTGGCTGAGTCGGTGCGCAAGGGGCTGAGCCGTGCTCCCGTCTCCGCTCCCGGCGCCGGCTTCACGTACTCCAACAACAACTATCTTGTCCTCGGCATGCTCATCGAGAGGATGACAGGGAAACCGGTTCACGAGGCCATCACCAGCCGCGTCATCGAACCGCTCGGCCTGAGCCGAACCGTCTTCCCCGCCCCCGGCAACCGCACCCTGCCCACTCCGGCAGCCAACGGCTACCACGGCGTACGGGTCGGAACCTTCTACCTCTGGACCCCGGCCCTCACCTACGACCCGTCCCTTTACAGCAGCATGGGGGCGATGATCTCGACGCTCGAGGACCTCACCTCCTTCTACCAGGCACTGACCGCGGGCAGGGTCGTCTCAGCCGCGAGCCTGGCCGAGATGGAGAAGGTGTGGGAAGCCGAGCCCGGCACCGGCGGTGGCGTCGGCCTTGGTCTCGGCAAGTACAAGCTGTCCTGCGACACCGTGGCCTGGGGCCACAACGGCGCGGTACCCGGCTACTTCTCGCAGACCCTGGTCACGAAGGACGGCCGGCACGCATCCGTCGTGACCAACGTACTGTTCCAGCTCAACAGGCCGGACAGCCAGCTTCTCGAACTCCTGGACACAGCACTGTGCGAGGACGTGTCAGAGCGCTCCTGACCCCGCGTCCGCCCTGGCAGCACAGGGTGGCGGCCACCGCCCACAGATCACGACCACCGATGAATCACCGTTGAGAACCTCGGTCCCGGCCATCACAAGCCGGGGCCGATGTGTTCGTGTGGGCGGGCTGCGAATTGAGCCCTCCAACTCTCCCGCTTGCCCGACCCCCGACGCCGCGCTGCTCCAGTGTCATAGGCGGCATCCGGTTACCGCCGTAGACCTCATCGCCAGCAACCCACGCGGCCTGGTGGCCGGCGTCCGAGAACCGGGCGATCATGCGGGGGGCCACCTCCGGCTTGATGGCGAAGCTCGGGTGCCGCTCTCCCTTGCCCTGGCGGACGCACCGGCGGCCAGCTGCGACACCCACGTAGCGGTGCGAGTCCGGCCGCAGAGGGGACTCATCAAGGTGCGTCTCTTCGTCCAGCCGCAACCTGAGGACGCCGATGGAGCCGACCCGACGTTCGACACGGTCTTCGATGGTTCACTACTACTGCCGGACGGCCGCCTCGCAATCGGCGACGTCGAGCAACTGACCCGCTTCGTACACCGGGTGGGAGACCGCGGCGAGCACCGAGTCCAGGTCGCGGTGGACTCCCCAGGCGCAAACGCCCACGCCATCGACATTACGATCGCCCGAAGCCGCACCTGAGCTCGGACGAGATTCAGCACACCAAGATCGCGATCTACAGCTGGAGTTCTAAGCGCCGTCATATCTCGGGCTTCTGGCTCAGCTTTCGTGCAGTGGCCACGGTGAGTGACGGCTGAGTGTCTCCGGACGTCGTACGAAGTCGCGCGCAAATGTCGGTCCAAGGCCTTGGAAAACGTTGCACTCCGGCTGAAGACGCTGTTGTTCCTGGCGATCGCGGACATCGCGGTGCTGTCGGTGGACGCGGCATCTGTCGGTCCTCGATCTTCGCGACTCGCGCCAAGTTCAGTCACTACCATCGGCTTAGTCAGGCCAAGTCAGCGCGGACGGAGGACCGAGTGCAGCAGATCGGACCCAGGGTCGGCATGCGGCTGATCCACATCACCCATAGTGAGCACACCAGTTCAGCCACCTACCACCACTACCGGATTCAAACCGCTTGGGTCGACCGACCACCCGAGGGGGCCCGGCTCGGGTACCTGCGGTGCGCCAGCTGCGGTGACATGGTCGGGTTCCGGTTACAAAGTGAGAGCCGCGCGAAGGCACGCCAGCGGTGGTTGCTCGCTACCGCGCTTATCGCGCCAGCAGTGGTTGCCATGCTTATCGTGCTTACGGTGACGATCGGTGAAGAGGGAAATAGACCTCTCACCGTCCTGTCCGCCAGTCTTATATCATTTGTAATGATTTTGTCGATCGGTGCACTCCTCGGCGAGGACGGCGTGACGCTCGCCCGCCGGAATAGCGGCGTCCACCACTTCCAGCCACTCAACCCGCGCCTTGCACGGTCCAAGCCGCACGAGAGCGACTGGCCTGTCCGTGCGGAAATCGTCTTCCCCGACTCAGATCCGCTCGACTACGCCTCAGACCCATTCGCGCCTTGAGCGCCGAACCCGTCACCGAACCAGATCACCGGATGACACCGTGAGCGAACCGGCCTGGATCCCCGTCGCTTCGCCTCCGCGGCTGCCACACTCGAAGCCGCCCGTCGCAGTCGCCTGAGTGACCGTGTGCACACCTACCCGGCCTTCGCCCGGCCTCGCCCCAGGTCGCCCAGGCGGCCGTGTCTCACGGGCCGAGGAAGTCCCTGACCTCGGCGAGCAGTTGGCCCCGCCCGTACCGTTCCCGTTCCAGGTGCGGGTAGTGCGACGCCCCGCGCAGGGTCCGTACGCGTACGGCGCCCGCCCCGGTCAGATGCAGCGCCAGCCGCTCGCTGTCCTCCGGGCGGGACCAGAAGTCCTGGTCACCGCGACGGCGGCGTCGATGTCGGCGACCGCCTCGTTGGACCTCACCTGGGGCGGATGGGCAGCGGGGTCCTGGGTCATCGCGGGTGGCAGGTCGGAGCGGCCGAAGGCCGCGGACGTCCATGACGTAGACGGCGTATCCCGCGCGCGGAGGGCTCAGGTCATCTCGAGGATGGCGCCGACCGCAACGACCACAGCAGCAATCGAGCCGACGGCCATCCAGACGACGGCTGAGCGGTGCCACCACGGCGGAGCGGGGGCAGGTTGCGCCGTCGGTGCTGTCCGGTCCCCGAGCGGGAGGGAAAAGACGATGGATCAGCCATGGGTTCAGGATCGGGGGTCATACCGCCGCATTCCAACGACATCAGGTCGCCGGACCGTAGCAGCCACCACTGACATTGCTGCTTGCACTCAGGTCCCGGTGGTCGTGGCTCCGCCACCGGCTGACGCCCTGCCCTTCGTCTTCGCGTACTCCTGTCCCCGGTGCCGGAGACCCTGTGGAGGGCGCGCCCGGGTGTCGTCAGCGGGCGAGGTAGCTCTCGGTGGCGCTCCAGGGGGTGAGTTCGATGCCGAATCCACCGGTGTCGGTCCCGGAACCCGGCCTCCTATTGAGTTGTGAGTGAGCGGTACGGGGGCCGGACGGTGGGGTAAGCCACGTCCGATAGCGTGAGTTGGTTGGGGGAAGCGCATGGATCTTGAGCTGTGGCAAGGGTTGGCGGGGTTGGTACTCGCCGGCGTTGGCCTTCACTACGCACGGAGGGCGCTCGATCCCGAAAGCGCGAGCGAGTCACGACGGTCGTTCGTCAATGAGCGGAAGGACATGCGCGCACGCTACAGCGAACTCTCCGAGCTAGCTGCCGACATTCACGTCCGCGCGCGCCCCACCCTGGAACGGATCGGGAGCTCAACTCTGCTGTGGGAACCAGTGATGCGCCCGCCGCAGCCGGTTCGGCTACAGGAAGTCA
The DNA here is from genome assembly GCF_014646115.1 of Streptomyces camponoticapitis. Classification (GTDB taxonomy): domain Bacteria; phylum Actinomycetota; class Actinomycetes; order Streptomycetales; family Streptomycetaceae; genus Streptomyces; species Streptomyces camponoticapitis. The sequence goes on from NZ_BMMV01000021.1 coordinate 54,558, forward strand.
CACTCACCTGGCGGGAGAACTTGCCACCGACCGACCCCGCACTGCTCCGAGCGGCACGACGCTACCTGCCGAAAGAAACCAGATCACGTTCGTACGAGCGATACTCCTCGGCCATGGGCGATCTTGCCCGGCCGGCTCTCTACGAGGACAACCAGTGCTTCCGGCTGGTCCAGGCCGACTGGTCGCACCCCGACGGGCCACACCTGGGCTTCGGCGCCAGCCAGTACTTCGAACTCATCGATCAGAACGAGGCTGTCGCCCACGAACTAGCCGCGACAACTCAACGGGAACCAGGACGGCTGCCGCACTGGCGGCGACTGCCCATGCGCAACTTCCTCGCTGACGACCCATTGCGGCTGGAGAAGCGAAAGGTGCTCCCCTCCGTCGGCACCCTGACTCTGCGTCGTACCCCTGACGGACATGCGTCCTTCTTCCTGCTGAAGCGAGGCACAGGCAAGGTCGCCACAGTGGAAGACACGTACGGGCCGGTGCCCGGCGGGATGATCCAGCCAGCCTCGCTGTCACCTCTCGCGCATCGGCGGGACCTGTCCCTGTGGCGTGTGATCATGCGCGAATACAACGAGGAACTGCTCGGCGCCCCGGAAGCGAAGGGCGACAGCGGCACCGAGGTCGACTACACCCAGCCTCCTTACAGCCTGCTTGACGACGCGCTGAATGACGGTTCTCTGCGAATCTGGTGCTTTGGCATGGCACTCGAACCCCTACACCTCGCCGTATGCGTACTGACCGTGGCAGTCTTCGAGGCCGATGCCTTCGACACAATCTTCGCCGGGGCCGTGGAGGAGAGCGACGAAGGCCACGTGATCAGTGGGCACCGGACACCCGGCAAGGTCGTAGGGCTGCCATTCACCGAGGCCAATGTCTCCGGTCTCCGCGCATGGAAACTGTCGTCACCCGCTGCAGGACTCCTACGACTGGCGCTGCAGCACCAGGAGATGCTCCTCGCGCCGCCCAACAACGCTTCAGCGTGAGCGACGTGCTCACCTCATGCCGCTGCGCGTAAGGCTGTGAGCAAACCTCCCGAACGCGTTTACCTGGGGAAGCGTTGCACTCCGGCCGGCGGATGTGCAGCCCGGAGTCCGCACCGGGACGGTGTCGGCTCCTCACCTCCGAGGAACCGGAGACGTGGCGCCGACGCTACCCGCTCTTCCCCCGGCTCCTGTTCGTCCCGTCACGCCACCGGCCCCACCGGCATGAACAACCGCATCAGAGCCCTGCACGCCCCCACCACCGACCGCGCCGTCGGCTTCTTCCCGAGCCACGTCCCGGCCCTGGCCACACCACTCACCGACCTCCTCCACCACGGGCCGGCCGCCCCCATCTGGCACCCCGTGCAAGACCTCGACCGCAGAGTCGCATGGAGACACCGGCACCCCGTGAGTACGGCCTCAACAGACCGGCGGCCTACGAACGTCGGGTACGGGTGTCGGAGACGGCAGCCGTCCGCTCCTTCACCACCGACCGGGCACCCTCCGCCTCCGATCCCCCGTCGATGGCCTCCGGCGCCCCGGCCGCCGACACCCGGGCCGTACAGGGCTCATCTCCGCCGTTCTCAGGGAACGAGAGCCCCTGTACAGGCCGCTCCAGCGATCGCCGGGATCACCCACGTCGTGGCGAGTCCAGCGCTGCAAGAGGCCCACGCGGTCGGGGTGCCAATCGTCCCAACGGCGCACCACCCCGCCCTGGCCTTGGTCACGGTGTAGCCGACCGAGCTGAGGATATCCGTGCACTCACTGAAACCGAGGGTCCCGACCTGGCCCTGGGAATGACTGCTGGGCGCCTGTGCCGACGCCGGAGCGGCCGCGAGGCCGATCACGATCGTAGCGGCGGCTCCGGCAACCGTGACGGCGGTGAAACGTCGCATGTTTCCTCCGGTTGTTCTCCTGCGGATCTAGGTCAGGTCTCGAAGACCGAGCCCAACCTCCACGTGAGAAGCCTCCCTAACTCGCCTCCGGGAGCCCTTGTCGTAGCACGCACACTCCTTGTCACTCCGCGCACAAATCAGGGTGGGCCGACGGCTTTGTCCGTCGCCGAGGCCACGGGAGCGGGAGACCGGTCAACGCCCTGAGAACCAGTACCTGTTGGCCGCCGGTGCGCACGGCACACGTCGGCCGCCCGGCCCCGTCAGGCGGGCGGGCGGAGCCGGGCGGGCGGGCGGGCGGTCGGAGCCGGGCGGGCAGACAACTCATCGCCTCGCCGGGCAGCAGCCTGGGCGGAGGCGCGCGGCGCGCAGCGGGCCGGGGTGGCGGTCGCCGCGGTGGCTCGCGGCTTCGCGCTCCAGGCGCGCGAGGATGATCTCCGCCAGTCGCGTGCCCAAAAGGGTGCGGTGCGGGCCCGACTTGGCTTCGTCCGCCTCGTTCCCGCCGGCCAGTGCGAGGAACCGGTCGGCGAGGTCGGCGGCCTCGATGTCGCTCCACTCGTCTCGATGCCCTCCGCCCTGGTGGCGGCGACGTTGTCGGCGTCCCGGGGCGCGCACTCCAGCTTGCACGTGGCCAGCAGACGACGGCCGTCCATCAGGTCCGGGCGCACCCCCGGGGCCCGCGACGCGGAGCCGTCCACGGGCCACGTCTGCGGGCCGATGCTCTGGATGACGCAGCTGCCGGTCGGCGGGACCGACCACGTCGTCCTGCTGCTCCGGGTGCTCGGTCTGCGGCCGGTCCGCTACGGCGCGGCGGCGGGCGTCGGCCTTGCTGCGTGGCGTGGAGGGCGAATTGCGGAGTTCTGTTGGTCTTCGAGGATGACGAGGCGACAGGCGGCCTCGACGGGTGCCCTGGTCGACGAGTCCGCCCCCGGTCGGCTCTGAACGCAGGGTCAAGTGTTCCGCGACTCTGCGTCAAAGACTTCTGCCCCGAGCCGGGGCACTCTGATTCCGCGAGAGCATCTCGGCTACCGAGATGCTCTGGCCTGCGGCATTGCTGGGGCTTCGCCTCCGAATTCTAGAAAGAAGGAGAGACCGTTATGCGTTTAGCGACGAGTCTGACGAGTGCCGATCAGGTGGCCAGAACAATGCTCAAGCGTGGAGTCGTGGTCGGTGCGGCCGCCGCCATGATGGTCGGTTTCGCGTCGGCTCCAGCTTCGGCTGCCAACCTCGGCATCCAGCTTCCGAACAGCCGTGGGACCATGACATTCACCGACAGCGGCGACATCTTCACCGTATGCGACACTCGGGCTGACGGCCATGGCGTCACCGGAACCCTGCGGGCCCTTAACCACCTCACTGGCCAGATCGTCGTGATAGATAGCTGGGACGATGGCGGTGACAGCGGCTGCGACGGCGGGAACCAAGACGTCCGAAGCAACACCGCCCACGACATGGTGCTGTGCTGGCATGGCGGCGGCGCCTGCAAAGTCTCCCGGGTCTTCAAGGAGAACGAGTAAGCCCTTCCCGGCCCGCCCGCAGCAATACGGGCGGGCCGAACGGTCCCAACGACCCGAGCACCAGACCGCGACCGACACCGCGATCACACCGTCCTCGACGATGACAACAGCGACCGATCGCGACCAGCGTCACTACCATCGCGCATACCGACGCCGTGTACGGCGTACCGAACCAGCTGGAAAGAAACGTCGCCATAAACGCCGCAGTACCCGCGAACACCACATAAGCCAAGCTTGGAACCGCTGGTCAAGGGCTGGTTGGACGGGCTTTGGGAGGGCTCGTGCTGGTCGTCGGTGGCTGGCTGTGGGGTAGGTCGTCTGCCCACCAACACCCCGCCGGGGCGGCCAGGTTGGAGGGAGGTCATCATGTCAGGCATGGATCATCAGGGGCAGTTTCGTCGTGCCGCGCTTGAGCTGGGCTTCCCGGACGACGAGATCAGCAGGTTCAGCCGGCACCTCCGTCTGTCGATCGGGTTGAGCGGGGTTTCCGGTGATGGTTCGGTCGGGCAGTTCGGTGGGGTGCCCCGGCTGCCGGTGGGCATGAGCTGGCCCTCCGCCGACGACAGCCCGTTGCCGTTCGTCTTCTCCGTCGACTGCGGGGCGCTGCCGAGAGTCGACGGCTTCGAGGTGCCCGCAGACGGGACGCTTCTCGTCTTCCTGAACCACGAGGATGATCACCTGGACGACACCGGGAAGTACGCGCGAGTCGTGTATGTACCGAACGGCACTGATACCGCGGTCGCGGAGTCCCCCCACTCCGGATTCACCGGCAGGCAGTACGACGTCAGCGCCTCGCTCCTCGCCGAGCTCCCCCGTTGGTTCGGGACGGACGAAGACGAGGAGGAAGACTGGGAGGACTTGTCGCCTTTCCATCAGCAGTTGGTTCGTGACCTGGAGCGTGACGTCCCGCATCTGAACGAACTCTGTGCTCTCGCCTACGACCTCTGGCCTGGCGAAGGGCTCGCCAGCGCCCGCATCGGCGGGTACGCCGAAGATGAGGTGATCACGAGCATTGCGGAGCAGACCCTCGCGGGGCTCGAGAAGGCTGGCGAGATCGTCATCCCGATGGCGAAGTGGTCTTCCCATGTGGAGAAGGAGACGCACCGGCTGACGAGCGAATGGATGTCGCTCGCCCGCTTTCCCGTGGCCGACGAGTATTACTACGGGAGTTTCACCATCCGCCACGACGACCTGGCCGCCGCTCGGGTGGACAAGGCGCTTCCCGTAACCACGTTCAGCGAGTAGAACACCGAGCTCTTTCCGGACCGGCGATATGACAGCGAGTCTGCCCCGTGACGGCAGCCGCCCACCCGGGCTCTCCGGGCAGCGGTGTTGCTCGCTTCCCCGAAGGGCGGGCTCGCCCAGGTGGAGGACAAGGTCCGCGCCCTCGGCTCGCAGGCGCTGACGGTACCGACCGATCTGACTTCCCGAAGTGCCACCAGCGAGCCTCTTCGGGACGATCCCCGTGACACAGCACGTCCTTCCCGTCATGAGCCGGCAGCGAGCCAGCGCATCGTGAACATGTCGTCGGTGATGGGGCGTCAGCCGTTCGCCCGGTTCGGCTCGTACGTGATCGCGATGCACTCCGTCTCCGCCTTCTCGGACGGCCTCCGCCAGGAGGTAGCCGACATGCGTGGCATGTGCGGCTTCAGCATGGTGAATCTCCCCTGGTGGTGGCCGCCGGGAATCCGGCCGGTCCGGGTGACATGTGTTCGCCGTTCGGGGGGTCTTGCGGCACGTACGCTTTTCGACAAGCGGCAGCGCCCGCCCACCTCGCCCCTCGGCCGACGGTGCGAATCTGAGATGCCATCAGACTGGCGAACCGAGGCCGGAGACGTCGTTGGCAGGGAGTCGACAAGTGCTTCGCATTGCGTCTACTCGAAGTGGACCTGGCTGCGGAAGCTGCTCGGAGGCACGCCGTAAGCCGAGCGGAAGGCGCGGGAGAAGACGGCGGCGTCGGTGAAGCCGCAGCTGGCGGCGACGGCGTGGATGGGGACGGCGCGCAGGCTGGGCTCCGCGAGGTCGCGGCGGGCGCGTTGCAGGCGCTGGAGGCGGATCCAGGCCCCGACCGTCTCCTCTTCGCCCTCGAAGAGGCGGTGCAAGTAACTGGCGGAGATGTGGTGCGCCGCAGCGATCATGGGCGGGTTCAGGTGCGGATCGTGCAGGTGCTGCTGGACGAAGGCACGGATGCGTAACACGAGGGTCCGCCGGCGAGTCTCCGGGAGGAGTAAGTTGTCGGCTTCCAGGGTGTGGGCGAAGAGTGCGGACAGCAGATCAACAACCACTGTCCCGAGCCGCGGCGCGTCGGCGGGCTGGTAAGAATCGGCGCCTCGCGCCAGCTGGGTGAGCAACTGCGCCAGCAGGGCGCCGAAGCCCTCCTGCGTTGGCAACCGCAGGCTGGCTGCCTTGTCGAGCTGGGTCCGGGGCAGTGACAGCAGTGCTTTGGGGACTTCCAGCCCAATTCCTGTGTGAAGGCTTGAGCCGTCGCCTCCATGCACGTCGACGGGGCGCGAGGTGTCGACGACGCACAGACTGTCTGGACCGTACACGGCCTCCTCATCACCCCGGGCAACGCGCAGTGCCCCGTTCAACGGCAGGGAGAGGTGAAGTCCCTCGGGATCGGACCGCCGGATCAGTTTGGGTGTCCGCCGAAAACACACCGGCTGGAACGTCGTCGGCCACACCGACACGGCACCGAGGTCCAGCAAGCGCTGAGAAGCCCGGAAATCCGCCCGGTGGTCACTGTGCAGTTCCAGCGGAGCATGCGTCTGACTGATCAGTTCACGCCAGCAGTCGAACCGGTCCGCCGCCGATACGTCATCACTCCGGAATACCGTCTCAATCAGCATGCCGCCCCCTCGCCGTCTCAAGAGTTCCAGCCTCCCTGATGAGGGCGCAGCACGGGTAGAGCAGCCACAGATACACACATGTGCAGGCGGATGACGCACACTCAGGCAGAAGGCGCAGACACCGCTCATCACCGGTCGAGACCGCCGCTTTGCTCCAGGTCATCCACGAACTGCCCGTGCACTCGAAGCTCGCGGCCTCTGCCCGGACTCGTCAAGACGATGGTCTTCGCCTCCCCGAGTGCCGTGGGGCCGGCCCCCAGTAGCTCGCGCGTGATCACCACCGCGTCGAGCACCTCGACTCGGCGCTCACTCAGCAGCCTCTGCACGACAGCCATCCCACCAGCACTCATAAGCAGCGGTCGGCACTCATCCACAAGCGCCTCAAGCCGGGCCGCCCTCTCCGGGTGCAGCCCTCTGATCACCATCGCAGTGCCCCCTCGCTCCGCAGATTCGCGATCGTCCCCCGATCATGCCCCGGACGTCCTGAGCGCCGTCTTTTCCCGTGCACATCCGCGGAGGCTCAGATCACCCCATCGCCTCCCAAACCGGCGGACAAACGCTGCTGCTGAAAGTGAACGATGCCATGAAGATCAATTCCCGCAGCGAACGCCCACTCTTGCAGCAGCAGATCGATGACGTCGGCGACTGCCGCATATTCGTTCTCGAACACGAACGCCCAACAACCTGGGCGTCCGCGAAGGCCGCGTGGGCCTGCGCGCCGCGACCGACGACACCAAGGCGTGGAAGCGCGTCAACTCCGCGGACAACACGGCCAATCAGCCAAGGGTGTCCGTCCGTCACCTCCAACTACCGCCCCTCCGACGGAACCGACCAGCAGCGCGGCGCCCTCTCCGGCGAAGGCCTGCTCCGGTCCGCCTTCACCAACCCGAGCAAACCCGCCGGCGTCCCTGTCCCCGCCGGCCAACTCCAGGACGGCAAGACCTACCAGTTTCCGCACGAACGCCTTCGACGGCACCACTACAACCTCAACGGGTCACCCTGGACCCAGTTTCGTCGTCGAAACGGCTACCGCCGGGCAGCCCACCTCGCTCCAGCCGGGCGATTCCTACACGATCACTGATCGTAAGATCATTGCCGACCCGGTCAAGGTGCAGGAGATCTTTGCCAGGGACGGCAGCCTCGAAGCCCTCGGTCTGAAGCCGACCCGCGGCCCCCCCCGCCCCCGTCGGCCCAGAACACCAGGGCTGCCTGGGAGCGCAGTTACACCACCGGAGGCAGGAAGCCTGCGGATCAGTATGAATACATCGCCGACGCCGACGACTCGGACAACGCCGCGGGCTACATCAAGAGCCGGTACTCCTACTTCCAGGAGACCCTGACGGTCGTGCCGGCCATCGAGGCGGCTGCCTCTTCGCCCGTCAGACCTAGCGCGATGCCGGCTCCCGTGCCGACGAGAGCGCGGGGACCTGACGAACGGCATCCGTGCGTCACCTCCTGCTCGACCACGCACATCCGCTCACGGTGGTAGGTTATAGGTCGACCACTAACGTAGGAGTGAAGATGACAGTCAAGGAAGACGACGCCGCCCGCCGCGCCGCAGCCCAGCACGCCGTGGCGGAGCACCTGCGCCTCACCGCTGCCGGAGACACCGAGGAGTGGGTGAAGCTGTTCGCCCCGGACGCGGCGCTCGAGTTCCCGTACGCGCCGGTCGGCGTGCCCCAGCGGGTAACGGGGCGAGACGCACTGCGCGCGCACATGAGCAACTTTCCCGAGACCTTTGACGTGGAGTTCGTCGACCTGGTGTTCCACGAGACGGTCGATCCGAGTCTGGTGATCGCCGAATTCCGCTCGAAGGGCACGGCGCTGCCGACCGGCAAGCCATACGAGCAGACGTGCATCTCCGTCGTCCGGACCGATGACGACGCGCGCATCACCCACTACCTGGACTACTGGAACCCGCTGGTGGCGATCGAGGCGCTCACGCCCCGCGACACTCCGTCCGACTCCGACCGCGGCGTGACTTTTGGAGGCTGAGGGGAGCCGTGTTTGACTGACGCCCATGCCTGCCGCCGGTACGAGCACGAAGAGCGACGAACGCCGTCGGGCCATCGTGGCCGCGGCGGTCGACTGCTTTGCGCAAAAGGGTTTCTACGGTACGACGACGCACGAGATCGCAGACTGGGTCGGCGTCTCTCAGCCGTATCTCTATCGCCTGTACCCGAACAAGGAAGCACTGTTCGCCGCGGTCGTCGACCACGTGTCCGTGGTCATGACCGACACGCTGGTCGCTCACTCGCCGGCGTCGGGTGGGGCCGGGCCGGCGCCCGAGGCGGCGCTGGACGCGGCGCGCGGCGCCTACGCCGCGCTCGTCGCGGACCGAAACATTCTCCGTTTCCTCATGCACGCGAACTGTGCCGTCGGCGAGCCGCTGGTGGAGCAGGCCGTGCGCCGGTGCTATGCCAAGCAGGTTGACACCGTTCGGCAATTGCTGGGCGACGACCAGGCCGTGCGGCTCTGGTTCGGCGCCGGAATGCTCGACAACGTGGTCGCCGTGCTGGGTCTGGCCGACATCGATGAGCCGTGGGCGCACGTCCTCACCGCTCGATGACCCGGCACTGGCAGTTCGGCGCCGACGGGCCACGAGTCTTCCTCGTTGGCCAACTCGGCCGAAGTAGCCACCGTCAGTGGTCAGCACGTACTTTGACAGCGCCTCACCCTCCAAGCGCTTCTGGACCGCTCCAAAGCCTTCGGCAAGGTCTCGCTGAAAGCAGGAGAAAATGATGCCTGTGTCCCCTTCGCCGCGGTCGTAACTGTAACTACGCCGCACCAGCGGGGGCGGATTCGGCAGCGAGCCCCAGCCCGACCGCCGATTGGGGAACCACCAACGACCTTCGTCGCACAGCACATCCCCACTCCAGGTAGTGATTGCTCTGACGAGCGACGAACCATCGTGATCCACCCGCTTTCGGTACACACGCACCGGCGGCCTCTAATCGGTGCGGCGACCGCCACTCACGACACGATCGGGCCGTCCCCCGTTCACCACGAAGTGCAAAGCGTCCGGAAAAGACTTGCCCAGCTCCCAAATAATCCCAGGACCAACCGCCAGCACTCTCCCCGATTCCGCGATCCAGGTGCGATATTGAATCGACCACATCCCGAGTGGAGAAAAGTCGACATCGTACGCATCCGCCAACCTTTGCGATTCAGATCCGGCGTCAATACAGGCATCGACCGGATCAATATGGAGCGAGGACTGGGGATCACGGACTGGTGAACTCAGTATCTCAAGCCCCCCGAACTCCTCCCAAATCCGGAGGGCCATCGCATTCAGCTTGAACCCTCGAACTCCCAGTAAGTCAACCCAGTGAGAAATTTCGACCCGACGCCCACAACGCCAGCCTGCAGCTTCCAGAGAGTCGCGGACTTTAGGCTCAGAACCCCAGAGGGCGTTACTACCAAGTGCCATAGACCCTCCTTTATCGAGCATACTTCCTTCGGCAGGACTTCCCGGCTATACGGCGGGATGTCGGGGGTAGTCGAATTGAAGATCTACCCACCCCGGCCTGACCACTCAACCCGGTGAACCTTCCCGGGCACAGGCCACGGGCCGGAACGTGACGGAGCCCGGAAGCATGTCCAGCTCCCGGGCTCCAACTTGCCACCCATTTGCGCACACCGACGGCGTTTAAGAACCGCGGGTCATGTTGAGATCGACGTGTTCTGCCTTTGAACTACAGCGCCACGAGAGAGGCGCCGGGGGGACTTGAACCCCCATCCGACGATGTTCGCCCACGCTCGGTCGATCCGGTGTTCGGCGGCGAATACTGAGACTGGAGCGAGAATCTGAGTTTCACGGGGCCGCCTCTGCCAGACTTGGGCCACCCCCGCACGTGGTGCGGGGAGAGGGATTCGAACCCCCAACTGACACCCCTTGATCAGCTTCAACATCAGTTTCAGCTTGCGCTCATCGCGCACCCTCCGCTCGCGACGGAGGGCGTATGTGGGGGGCTACCGGAAGAGGTAGCCGAATACCGCATCGCCGACCCGCTGGTCGGTGACCTCGGTGTTGTTCGCCTCCTCGCGGGCGAACTTGACGGACTGCTGGAGCTTCTCGACGCGGTCGAGGAGCTCGTTGACCCGCCGGGCGGGCAGCGCGCCGGAGAACTTCACCGTGGTCCAGTAACCGACCGGGACGTCCTCGTAGTACACCTCGACCTGCGCCGGGTGCTTCTCCGTGGCCTCGGCCTTCACGTGGTTGCGCGGAACCTTCTTCGTGCGGATCGTCCGCACCGGGTCCGTCTTCCACGAGTCCGTCGAGGGGTCCAGGTTCCACGACTCGGAGGCGTCGAGCACCGGCAGCTTGCGCACGAAGGTATGTAGGTCGGTGAGTTGCTTCTCCAGGAACAACAGGTACGGAACGGGCACCTGAGGCAACAGCACCGTACCGTCGACGACCACGTCCGCGACTGCGGACCGGTTCGCCCAGTCCTTCGTCGCGGTCACGTCGAAGAGCCGCGTCAGCGTCCCGGCGGTCGCCCCCAGAGCGTCCTCGGCCTTGATCTGCACGCGCGTGGACTCGGGTGGCAACTGCTCGCCCTCCTCATCCTTGGGCTGGTAGGTCCGAGAGATGCCGGCCAGCAGGGCGGGCTTCTGCACGTCCTGGTGAGCCTGGGTGAGCTCCTGGAGGGCCTTGGACTTGACGCCCTTTTCCACTGCGATGATCTGATTCAGCTTCGGCACACGACGAACCTAACAACCCTGCGCCGCAGGCACATCCGATTAAAAGCCTGCCCCGTCCCTTCCGGCCGAGAGGGCGGGGCGACGGCGCGGCGCAGCCGGTCTCTGCCGATCACCTCGTCCTCCACGCCGGGCGTGACCTCAGTGTGGAAGGTCGGCATCCGCTGGGCTTTGCGGTCGTTGGCCTCGCGGGTGCGGTGCCTGCGGAACTCGTTGGGGAAGTCGTAGAGGCAGGCGCCCATGAAGTACGTGGTGATGCCCGCGCCGCCTTGGAAGGTCCAGCCGCCTTCGAGGAAGGCGCGCCGGCGGAAGCGGGGCATGGCCAGTGCGACGGTCATGGTGGCGAGCTCCTCCCGCAGGTCACTGCCCGAGGTGAGACGTTCCAGGTCGAGTTCGTGGGGGTTGAGACCGAAGCCGCAGCCGACGGCCATGGAGAAGATGTACCCGGCGTACATCCATGCGCGCAGTACGGAGACCGCGTACCGGGCGAGGTCGTTCTCGAAGGCCTCGTACCGCGTGCTCTGAAGCCGTCCTCGGCCGGCAACTGGAGTATCCGCTGGTCGGCCATCCGCTGGTCGATGCTCTTCTGGAGACGGCGGGCGTCTCGTTTCTGTCGCCCCCGCTAGTGCACAGTAAGTGTGGATGTCGCCGACGGTGAGGTTGTAGACCGTCGTCCGCTTTGAGTGGTGGGTAACGGTTGAGGTCTCGGTCCAGGTGCCGGTGCTGGTCTGGATCCATTGACCAGTGGTGAGTTCGTCGGCTTCGATCCAGCGGCCCAGGGCCGGCACCCAGAAGGGGTGGCCGTCGGTTCCCGTGAGGGTGCTGGCCTTACCTGTGGCGAGGGTGTTGTCGAGCAGTTGTTTGTCGCCCGCGCCACGATCAGAGCCGTTTACCGGGTGGGGCCCGCCTCGCTCAGGCCACCGATCACGCAGCCCGCCGGCATCGGGGAGTTGCCCGTGTGGTCCGTGTACGTCGTCGGGGAACTCAGCGCGTACTGGCAGAGGTTGGTGCCGCCCGCGTAGCCGATCGGGTCCTGGGACATGAAACGACCCGACGCGGGGTCGTTATAGCCCTTGCTGTCGTCGTAACGCACCACCGTGCCATCCGCGTTCGCGGACGACCTCTAGCTGAGGGCGTCGATCCAGCCGTCGCCGGGCGGGGGGACAAGAAAAGTAGCCACCGCCGGTGGTCAGCACGTACTTCGCCAACGCCTCACCCTCCAAGCGCTTCTGGACCGCCTCGAAGCCTTTGGCCAAGTCACGCTGCAAGCAGAAGAAAATGATTCCGGTATCGCCGTTGCCCCGGTCGTAGCTGTAACTGCGGCGCACGAGCAGGGGCGGGTTGCGGCGGTCGGGGGCGGCGAGTCGTACGTGTGAGTCGAGTGGCGTCTGCCGGCCCCTGGGGTCGGCGGCGAAGTTCGGCTCCTCACCGACGGGCGCCCCGTCCAGCCACTTCCCGTCACGCCGACGGCCCATGATCCGCTCCTGCTCCCCCACGGAATCCTTGTCCCACAGCTCCGTCGCGAACCGGACAACCCTCACGACCTGATAACTCCCGCCAACAGCCCAGTCCGGCTCACCCTGACCCTCCCGCACCAAGGCCCGGTCGGCGACCTCCCGCTCCGACGCCGGATTCCCGAACCCCTCCGTGAAGTGGAAGGGGTTACGGGCAAGCCCACGGCCACCCTCGACGCGATTCTCCGACCGGAACCCGTCAATCCCCCAACGAACCGTCCAACCGGCCTTCAGGGCAATGGCCTTGACATCAGCCACGGCGTTTCGCACCGCCACGACATCCTCACCCGTCACCCGCACGAGGACGTCCTCGTGTGAATGCATCGGATCGGGCAGGTCGCCCGCGAAGGAGGGCATCAGCTTCAACTGCCGAGGCCCGGGAACTGCGGCGCCCTCGAACAACGAGGCTCCCAGCCCAAACCCCACGACGTAGCGGTATCGGCTTCCGCACCGAAGCGCCCTCCGGTCTCCAACCCTCCACCTGCCCCGCGCATCACAACCACACCCGTACCTACCAGCCCCAGCCCAACCGCTGCCCCGGAAACCGCCAACGCCCTCCGCCTCACAACACCTCCCCACTCAGGTAATGCTCGTTCTGACGGACGATCCCGTCCTCATGATCTGTCCCCCCGATCGTGCGCGACCCAACGTCGAGCACTCCGCTTCCCGTATGTCGGCGAACTGCCCGGCCCTCAAAGGAAGCCCCCGACTTCAAAGCAGGTACGACCCGCATCTGCCGCCGGACTTCAGCGCATCCAAGCCGACGACCTACCCACCTGCCGACAGACTGCCCTCTGACTTGGCCATCGGACGACCAATCAGAGTGAGGTCCCATGCGATCGTTGAAGCGCAAGGAATGAACTGACAGGAAAGAACCCCGCCCCGCTCAGTTATCCGATCCGGGCACGCATGAGGGCATCAGTGGCTCTGCTTAGGGCCATCTTCAGATTCTCCCGCTCGTCGTGCACATGGTCGACCTTCCTCCCGGAGGCCTGGTAGGCGGTTTCGAACGCGATCCACGCCCCGTAGGCCACAAGCATTCCCTCAAAAGAGACCCGACCTCGCTCAAACTGTTGCCGAAAGCCCAAGGGCGGCTCGTGACCTCCAATCCATAGTTCGAGCCGAGCATGCTCGGCCATGTATTGAGCGGCGAGTTCGACCACGTCGTTACCAACGATGTTGCTGCCAATCACCTGTATGCCGAGGTTGAGGGCAGGCGAGGCCGTCGGGGCACGTAGAGGCTCAGGCACTTGGCTGGACGGCGGCTGATCCTTCAGCCACCCCCACTCGTCTGACATCACAGCCTCCTTCGTCCGCAATCGCTCGACAAAAGCGTTCATGATCTCGGCCTGTTCAGAATTATCTGCAAGATGTTAAGTCCTCCTGACCCATCGGCCCGAATGGTCACGCCAAGTGGATACGGGTTCGCAGGACCAAGTCCTGCATGATCTGCATAAATGGGGGTGACAGTATACTGCACGATCTGTTCGAACTTGGTTCTCTATACGACGCATCACCGGGTGGTTGGCATACTGATGCATGGTGACAAAATTCCGTCGGTCACTGTTCGATCCACCAAGCTGCGCGCCCCAGAGGTGAGATCTGTTGTAGCCCATTCCGCCAACCCATCCGACCGGATTCAAGCTGGGGTTGGTAGTGCCGCCGATACTGTCTCGGGTAAGTGTCGCGTAAACCCCTGTGGCCCGACCATATTCGTCGAGCTCTCCGTATACACCACAGTTGTGAACCAGGACCGGCGTGTCACCCGCCAGCACATGGTATGTGTGGAGGTCGTTGACGGTGAGGTTGTAGACGGTCGTTGACTTGGTGTGGTGAGTGACGGCGGTGATTTGGGTCCAGGTGCCGGTGCTGGTCTGGAGCCATTGGCCGGTGGTGAGTTTGTCGGCTTCGATGCAGCGACCGAGGGCGGGGACCCAGAAGGGGTGGCCGTCGGTGGCGGTGACCGTGCTGGTCCTACCCGTGTCGAGGGTTATGTCGACCAGTTGTTTGTCGCCCGTGCCCTTGGTGAGCGCCGTTACCGGGCGGGGTCCGGATTCGCCCGTCTCCGGGTCGGTGGCGAGGACCTGGTCGCCGATCTGGATGTCCTTGATCGGTTTGCGGGTGCCGTCCGCCAGAAGGACCGGGGTGTCCGCCGTGAAGCTGTTGCGGCAGCCCGGCAGTTTGATCATGCCGCCCAGGCAGCCCAGTGCCGCGGAGGTGCCGACCTGACCCCAGCTGACCTTGCGGCCGGCCGTCTACGAACGCCACCGCCTGTGGTCGGCCGACGGCACCAGGGAACGTCTGCTCCAGCAGGTCCAGGCCGCGGCGATGCAGCAGGTGAGACTGACTGGGACATCTCGGTCGCCTCCACCATCGTCCGCGCGCATCAGCATGCTGCCGACGCCCGCACCAACCCCGCCTCCCGCCCCAGGTTCAAAAGGGCCGAAGGGATGGAACACCAGGACGAGACGCGGAGGAAGAGTCTCGTAGCCCGCCTGGCCGAGGTGGTGAGGGAGGCGAGGGCTTGGGCCGCTCGCGGGGCGGGTTCACCAGCAAGCTCCACCTGAGCGCGGACGGCCGCTGCCGCCCACTGTCCCTGATCGTCACTCCAGGTCAGCGGGCGGACTGCACCCCGTTCAAACCGTGCGAGGCTCTCCGGCTTCGACGAGTTCCCTGGCGCCGCAGCCCGCCAGACGGTATTCCCACTCGACCACGGCCTCTTCGGGATCGAAGTGGCCGAAGAAGAGCGACTCGAATGCCCGTCCCGGCCCTGTCCGGAGGGCCAGACCTGCTGACGTGTCGTCCGGCGCCATCAAGAACTTCATGGTGATGCTCACCCACGCATCATGCCGATCACTGCAGCCAATGGCCCGGTCGAGTAGGTCAGGGCGCGAAGTACCAGCAGTACAGGCTCAGCCTTTTGGCCGCACGACTTCTGGCTAGGGCTGATAGCCCCTCAAGAAGGTGCACCGCGCCGTCCAGTGAGATCTTGTCGTCCGGCTCGGAGTCGAACTCAGCCCACGCAGCGGCCGCGGCTCGGAGTTGATCCGCGCGTGCACTGACCAAAGCTGTGACCAGCGGCTCCGGAACGGCGAAAACGGTGAAACCGTCGTTGGCCATCGGCACCACGTCCCGGACCGGGCTCTCCGCGCCCGTCAGCAGGTTCTCCCACCTCCGAACCGCGTCATCTGGATAGATGCCGTCGCATGGCACGGCAGCAAAATCGTGACTCTTACGCGGGCCCACCCGCACCGCAGACTCATCGTCTCCGGCAAGGAAGAACTCACCCACACGCACCATTCACCAATCTTTGCACGCCCCGGTACACGGAAGTCCGTTCGAGTAACTTCTCCGCTACCGGGGCGTCAGTGCGGGCAAGCGTCTTGATGTCTTGCCACACGTCCAGAGCGGGATCGCCTACGCCGACAGGTCCATGCCGCAGGGCCTACGGGATTCGTCCAGCCGTAGTCCTCCAACGTTTCGGAACGGATGGAGGGCGTGAACGCTCATGGGGCTACACGAGTTGCGGGCGCGGAACAGAACTCGTCAGTCGACGACGTACCACTCGTCCTTCATGTACCCCATGGTGCTGTCCCCCAGGTCACTCTCGGAGAACGTCTCGGAGGACCTGATCGACGCGGCCGGCATCTCGAACCTGTCGGGGGCCAGCTCGACGACGCGCTGCGGGTCGACCGTCGCGGTCCGCAGGGCCTTCTTCCGCGCGGGCGAGATCATCTGGAACGTGATCAGGAAGGTCGCCGTGCACGGGCCGAACCCCTGGTCCTCGGCCTGTTTCGCCGCGGGCCCGGCCACTTCGCAGACCGTGTCGATGTCCTCGCGGCCCACAGCATGGAGGTACTCCTCGTACCGCTGGATCGCCCCCTCCTTCGTCCTGGGCGCGGGCTGCTCCCCAGGCGGGTCCGCCGGAGGCTTCTCACCGGCGGGCGGGTCCGACGGAGGCTTGTCCGCGCCCCCGCAAGGTTCGTCAGTGAAGATGCCGGGCAGTTGACGGTTCGGGTACGGGCCCATCGGGCCGTTGAACCCGTCCACGTGTTCCTGCGCGCCCCACCACCCGCCGTATCCCCACCAGGGCTCACCCTCGACGGGGCGGACCTTGTCCCACGTGCGCCACTCGGCGCCGCCCTCCGATGTCCGGTCGAACGTGACGGACACCCGGTGGTACCCGGCGGTCGGGTAGGAACCGTGTGAACCAAGCGCCGAGTACACCGTCGGATGCCCGTCGCTCTGGTTCAGATCCGCCCACTTCACGCGGCACGGATCGCTGCCGTGTTTCGCGAACGTCACGGCCTGCGGCTTGCCGTCGCGCAGCTGGACCGCGACGCGTTCCCAGTCGCCTTCGTGCCTGTTGCCCACGGTCAGCTTGTTGTAGCCGTAGAAGAACCAGTACACGTACGCCGAGCGCGCCGGGTCGGTCTTGTGCTTGTGATACTCCCAGTAGGCGGCAGCGCCGGGGCCCTCCCCCTTGCGTACCTCCTCGGGCGGGTCGAGATAGAAGCCCGCGCCGACTTCGGTCGCGGCCCGCTCCTTGTCGGCCGCGTGCCCGGGGCAACTCAGCGGCTGCGACGACGGTTCGCCCGGCTCGACAGCCTGGTGCCGGTAGCGCTGCTCGGCGCTGGTGCGCAGACCCAACCGCCGTGGGTCGACGGCATCGGCCACCGGCTCCTCGTCACGGCACAGGCCGTCGTGGTCGAAGCGCAGCACCGACCGCTCGATGAACCGCGTCGCGTCCATCGGCAGCAGCGACTCCTTCTTGTGGAGCCGTACCAGCGGCGCGAACTGGGCGGCGGCGGTCGCGGACGCCTCCGATGGCTCCGCGCCCGTGTACTCCTTCGGTTTCTCCGGGCCACACCCGACCA
This sequence comes from Streptomyces camponoticapitis, assembly GCF_014646115.1. Taxonomy (GTDB): domain Bacteria; phylum Actinomycetota; class Actinomycetes; order Streptomycetales; family Streptomycetaceae; genus Streptomyces; species Streptomyces camponoticapitis. The sequence goes on from NZ_BMMV01000021.1 coordinate 71,898, forward strand.
GGGCCACAGAGACCGACACCACCACAGTCACCATCGCCCGCATCCGAACTCTCACCGGTCCCACCGGTCCCCCTTGAGTCGCCCGCCACCGGTCCTCAGCACGTCAGGACTCACGCCGAATCCTGCGGAACGGTTCCCGGGCGTCCAACTGGCCCACTCCATCCGCGGTCGGAACCAGTTCTTGGGACTGACGGTTCATTCCTTGTCCAGAGTCTCCTGCGGTTCCCCCGGGATCCGTGGTCTCGGTGGTGGCGAGGCTGTCGCAGGGGTGGGAGGGGCTGCTCAGCGGGTTGGCGCGGTGGGGAGGGGCTTGCCGAGCATGGCGCAGGCTGCGGCGTCGACCAGGGTCTTGTTCGCGGTCGCGGCTGCGGGCAGTTGGACGCCGAAGTTGGTGGTGTTGAGGACGGTAACGCTGCGGCGGCCGGTGCGGTCGGTGTAGATCTCGCTGGAGTAGCCGGGGAGGCCGCCGGTGTGGCCCCACACAGTCCCGCAGGGGGTGCGTACTTCCATCAGGCCCAGTCCGTAACGGTCGCCCTCCGGGTCCGCCGGGTCCTCCGCGACGGTGGTACGCATCTGCTTCATCTGGGCAGAAGGCAGCAGTTTGCCCGACATCAGGGCGCCCAGGAAGCGGTCCCAGTCCCGGGCGGTGGACACCATGCCGCCGGCAGCGCCGGTCCAGGAACTCGCATCGAGGTCGGTGGTGTTGACGTGGTCGTTCCGCTCCGGTCCGGCGAACCCGATTCCCTCGGGTGTGCCGGGAGGCAGGATCGGGGCAAGGTGCTCGGCGTCGGGCTCGTATCCGGTCGCGTGGCCGGGGCCGGGTCGCCAGCCGGCGTCGGTGGCCAGGTACGTGTGCGTCATGCCCAGTGGCCGGGTGATCCGCTGTTCGACGAGTTCGCCGAGGTGTTGCCCGGTGGCCTTCTCCAATACCAGCGCGAGTGCCTGGTAGTTGGCGTTGCTGTAGGACCACTGCTCACCCGGGGCGGTCTGGGCGGTGGTCAGAGCCAGCAGTTGCTCGGGCGTCCACTGGCGTTCGTCCAGACCGAGCAGTGAGGGCAGGAAGTCGGGGTGGAGGAGGAAGTCGTCCAGGCCACTGGTGTGGTTGAGAAGCATCTTGATGGTGATCGCCCGCCCACCCGGGACCACGCCGGGCAGCCAGTCCTCGACCGGGTCGGCGAGGTCGACCTTCCCCTCGGCGACCAGTTGCAGGATCAGGGTGGCCGTCATGGTCTTGGTGTTGGAAGCCACCCGGAACTGGTCATTGGCCTTGAGTATGTGGTCGGCCCTGGTCCAGGCGGACTGTCGGGCGATCTCCACGGTCGGACCCTTGCCTTGGTCGACCCGCACGATCACACCCAAGGAACCGGTGTCCGCGGCCCGCTGGGACAGCTCGGCCAGCTGCTTGGCCTGCGGCGTCGTGTCGACGCCCGGACCAACTCGCTCCGCGCCGGTTGGGGTGGCGGAGGCCGTAGCCGCGACTGTCGCGGTCATGGCCGTGGCAAGCGTCAACGCCAGTGCCGCTCGCAGACCGCCGCGCGTCGACAACGTGTGTGCACCCATGATGTGAACTCCCGAACGTAGGGTCGGCCCCAACGGGCCTGATGATGAAGAACCGTCCGGCTTCTCACCCTGTCGCTGTCCGACAAGGAGAACTCTGTCGCTGACGCCCCGGAAGGACCATGAGGCAGCCACCCATCACAGGAGGGGGTTAGCCCCCTACCAGCCACAGCGGGTGAGGGACGTCCTGGGGAACTCCTGTGTTCCCGCAACGGCGCCCGGGGCTACGACCTCACCGGCCGGCGCGGCAACCGGTTCGCCCTGACTCGGCAGGACGATCCATTCAATGCCGGCTGATGCACTGCCACGCCGGCCCGATCCCCGATGGGACATGGCCCGCAAACAGTCAGGGCTCCGTCGCCGGACCGGGGCAGACGGTGGACGCTCCTCGGTCCACCCGTGTGCAGGTTTCCTGCGCTCCGCACGTCGCGTCGGGGCCGGGAGAAAGGGTTTTCTCACGTCGCTGACCGCAAGTTGACCTCGTGGGGCTGGTTGGGACCCTGTCACCATCGTGGGCATGTCGACCACTGGTGCCGGCTACGGCAGCAGTTCGACGTCACCGCGGACGCCCCACGGGGCGACGCTGCAACCGCCGGACCTGGCCTTTCGCCCAGCCGTTGCCGTCCGCCAACTACGCGAACCAGCTGATGGTTTGGAGATGCCGTTGCCCAGTCATGACACGCCCGCCAACGACCACAGCTGTTCGTCCCTGGCTCCGGCGCGGGGCTCGTTCCGCGACCCGAAGGAGGTCGCGAGTTTCGCGCCCGCCGCGCTCGGATACGCCCTCTTCGCCACCCGCTGGCTCCAGGCCCCGCTCTACTTCGGCCTGGTCGCCGCGCAGGGAGTCTATGTCTACAAGTTCTTCAACGAGCTGTGGAAATTAATCGTTCATGTCATCAACGGTCACGCCGACGAGACGTACGTCATGCTCGCCGTCCTCAAACTGGTCGACGTCGTGATGATCGCCAATCTGCTGATCATGACGATCGTCGGCGGCTACGAGACCTTCGTCTCGCGCATCAACCTCCAGGGCCATCGGGACCAGCCGGAATGGCTCTCGCACGTCAACTCGAACGTGCTCAAGGTCAAGCTGGCCACCGCCATCGTGGGCATTTCGTCCGTCCATCTGCTGCAGATGTTCGTCGACGTGCACCACACCTCCCGGCACGCGCTACTGTGGGGAACCGTGATCCACATGGCCTTGATCCTGTCCGCCGGGATTCTGGCGTATATGTCGGGACCCATGCTGGAGTCGCGGAAGAGCAGTCACGGGTGCGGTGGCCATGCGGACAGTCACGGAGAAGGGAACCTGCGCCTGATCCCGAAGCAGTCCGCCGGGTGGCACGACGACGCCACGTCAGCAGGGCGGGCGGCGCCTTCCGCCCCGGCAGTGACGTCGGCTTCGGCTTCGGCTGCGTCGTGTGGTGGTTCGGGCGCCGAGTCCCGTATCCGGGCGGCAGGCTTCCCCGCCCCCAAGGCGCTGGAGGACTTCGACCACAACTACCCCCGGTCACTTGACCGGGAGGCCGTGGCAATGCTCGGCAAGCTGGACTTCATCACCGCCAAGGAGAACGTGGTCCTCCTCGGTCCACCCGGCACCGGCAAGACCCACCTCGCCGTCGCCTTCGGCACGCGCGCCTGCCAGGCCGGCCACCAGGTGGTGTTCGCCACCGTTGCCGAATGGGCCGCCCGACTCGCCGAGGCCAAGGCCGCAGGCCGCCTCACCGAGGAACTGGCAGGGCTGGACCGATACCCCCTGCTGATCGTCGACGCACTGGGCTACTTCCCCCTGCAGGCCGAAGAGGCCCAGCTCTTCTTCTGTCTCGTCGCGCACCGCTACGAACGCGGCTCGCTGATCGTCACCAGCGACAAGCCCCTCAGCGGGTGGGACCTTGTCCTCGGCAACACCGCGGTGGCCTCGGCCGTAATCGACCGCCTCGTCCACCATTCCGAGATCATCAGAATCGAGGGAGACAACTACCGGATGCGCGACCACGGCAGCTTCGGTTTCGCGTCCCCGACGGTCCGTTAGGGCCCGCTAGATGTTGAGAGCCAGTGCGGTCGGCGCCGACTAGGGTCACCTCCATGTCCGAGCCGGCCCCTGACCCTCGCAAGCAGTTCTTGATCGACCAACTCCGGCCGGGTGCTGTGAGAACGGTGAAGGTCATCGGGTTCGACGGAGCGGACGTCTTGGTGCGGCCCACAGATACTGAAGGGGAGAATGCCGAGGTCGGTCGGATTCCTCGGCATGAGGCGTCGATGCGTCGGATGGAGCATCCGTCGGAGCTGTTCGAGGTCGGCCAGGAGGTCAATGCCGAGGAGATCGGGCGTTGGCGCGAAGGTCAGCTTCACCTCTCCGCCAGGGCGTGCGAGATACCGGCCTTGCGGTCCTTTCTACTGGCGTTTGAGCGAGGCCAGGTCGTCGCTGGGACAGTCTCCGGGGTCCACAACTTCGGGGTCTTCGTTCACGTCGATGGCGAACCGGACGGCCTGTGCACCGGCTTCATCCGGGTGCCGGACCTGACGTGGGGGTGGATCAATCACCCTTCCGAGGCAGTCGAAGCCGGCCGGCGGATCACCGCCGAGGTGATCGTCGCCGAGACGCGCACCGGACAGGTCACGCTTTCGTTGAAGGCTCTGCGGGAGGATCCACTCATTCGCTTCGCGGATCAGGTCGGCCGGGTCCTCACCGGGCCGATCACCAAGATCGTGCCTTTCGGTGTGTTCGTGCGGCTCGCTTCCGACGTTGTGGGATTCCTTCACCTCTCAGACCTGACCGACGAGCCGGTCGAGACCCCGGATCAGCTCGTCGATGAAGGCGAGCTGATCCCAGTGGAGGTCGCCGAGGTCGACCTCCGGCGTCACCGGGTGCGCCTGGGCCCAGCCGGCGGTGCGAACAGAACCTGGTGAACTGGCGTCCCGCCACTTCACGTTCGGGTGTCTGGGGTTGCTCTCGGCGATAGTCTGGAGGGCCGGCGGTGAGGGCGCCCGAGCCCGAGCGGGTGTCGTTCCGACCGTTCTGAACGTGTCGCGCCGATAGCGTTCACCGTGCGACACCTCGTCAGGCGCTCCTCCGTGGCCCTTCTCCGTGGCCCTTCTCCGAAAAAGCAGGCGCATTCGGATTCATCGGCCCATTCCGGTTGCTGGTGCGCGCCGGGCGGCACCATGCTGAGCGCATGGTTCTCTCTCCCACCGCGGCCACACTGCCCGAAATCGTCGCCGAGTTGGGCATGGTGCGTGCCCATGGGCTCGTGGGCCTGCGGAAGCTCGAACTCCCGGCGCTGCACGCGGCGTCGGCCGTACACAGTGGTGGCGACGACGGTGAGATTCTGCCTGCCTCGGTGGAGGCATTGTTACGTGACGCCGTCGAGACGCTGGGCGGTGGCGCGCTGCAGATCGCCGCGCAGTACACCTTCGGGTTGGCGCACGGGGCCAGGGAGTGGGCGGCCCAGGACCGACGGCGCCGGGCGGCCGACGCGTTCCGGGTGGGCACCGAACGGTTCCGCAAGCATCACGAGAAGGTGGTGATCGAGGAGACGGCGGAAGCTGTGCTGGCTCTGTGTCTGACACGCGCCCCCGCGCCCGACGCGATATCCGCCGGACATACGGCGTCGGTCGCCTCCGCCCGGCCGCTGCCCCTCGGCCCGGTCTCCCTGCCCGTCGCTGTGGCCGGTACGACCGCGCACATCACGCTGCACACGACCCCGATCGAATTCGTTACCGGCGTCGACATCCTCGTATCGTCCGAGAACACCTACCTGGAGATGTCCCGGACCTACCGGTCGACCACGTCCGGCGCACTGCGCCGCGCCGCGGCCCGGCAGAGCGAGGCGGGCGGGATCCTGGACGACGTACTGGCCCGTGAACTGCACGACTGGCTGGTGCGGTTCGGCTGTCCCGGTCTGCCTGTCGCCCCCGGCACCGTGGCCGCGACCTCGGCCGGAGAGCTCACCTCCCAGGGCGTCCGCAGGATCTATCACGCCGCCGTGGCGCTGCCCAGGACGGACGGCGGCTACGACACGACACCCGCCGTCGTCACCAAGGCGGTCCGGCAGATCTTCGAGGAGGCGGCGGCGGAGCGGAACGGTTTCGATCCGCCCTTGCGCTCGCTGTGCCTGCCCCTGCTGGGTGCGGGCCGCGCCGGGCTGGAACCGGTGGCGAGTCTGGGTGCGATGCTCACCGCCATCGGTTCCGCTCTGGCGGAACAGCCCTTCTGGGACGTGCATATGGCGATCCGGCGGCCGGACGTGGCGCGCGTCGTGCTCGATGCACTCACGGATCACCGCCCGGCCGTAGCCGGCTGAGCCTGGCGGTCCGGATACTGCGCGCCGCCCCGGAACTGCCCCGCACCGGCCCGGAAAGCAGCCGGCTTCCGTCCGGCGCCGGACGGACCGACGGGCTTGAATGAAGGAGAGTGCGCATCACGCGCGCGCGGGCGCCCGGCGCCCGGCAGGGGAGACAACCGTGCGGATGCGGGAGGCAGTGTGGACGCGACGGCGACGGCACTTCTGGTGACGGTGGTCGGAGCCGCGATGACGACCGTGACCGCTCTGCTCACGCAGAGCCGGATCGACCGCTCCCGCCGGGAGGAACGGCGCGAGGCGGGACGGCGGCAGTTGGAGGAACGGTGCCTTCAGGAGCGCCAGGAGCTTCTCGGGGCCCGCCGGTCCGAGTACGCGGCGCTCAACACCTCCGCACGTCAGTATCTGACGGCGCTCTCCGACCATGCGCACGCGCTGGGCCGGGGGGCCGGGGCCGAGACCGGCGTCGGTGCGTCGGCGGACCTGGAGGAGACCAGGGCTGCCTACCGTGACTGCTATTCCCAACTTCAGCTGACCCTGCCCGAACCGCTGCTGGAGAGCGTGCGCTCGACGAACCGGTCGCTGAACGCCATCTACGGTGTGCTGATGCGGATCAACCACGGCATGGCCCGCACGGGTGAGACCGTCGACGACGTCAAACTCCACATCGCGGGGCTCTGGAGTGAACTCGGCGAGCTGCGCGCCGGGTTGAGGGCGGACCTGGCCGACTGAGCGGCCCGGCGCGCGGGCGGGGTCGTCTCGGCCCCGATACCTCAGCCCTGATCGGTCACGTCTGTCAGACGGTAGGACTTCGTCGTCCCCGACGGCAGCGTGACCAGGACCCGTGATCCGTCGATCTCGTAGAGATAGTCACCTGTGGGCGCCCGGTAGCCGGTGCTCGTCTCGGTGGCCGGGATGGTGATGGTGCCCGCGTCCGGACGGTCCAGCAGTCCTCCGTGGTAGTACACGGTGTTGTCCGCCGCACGGCACAAGGTGATGTCGTGGAGGTCGGTGACGTAGTGGTTGAGCATGACCGCGCCGCTGCCGTCGGGGATGCGCGCCGCGATCTCCGCCGGGCACGGGGTGCCGGCGCTCGGCTGCTGCGCCGGGGACCGCCCGTCGAGTTCGTGCTGGACGGCGAGTGCCGCGGCGGCCAGTGCCAGGAACGCCAGTACCCCGAGGAGCCGCCGGGCGGGCTTCCGCGTTGTGCGGGCCCGCGCCGGCACCCGGGGTGCCGGTGCGGGTGCCGACGTGGGTGCGGGTGCCGGCCGGGCGGCGGCCACGAGCGCGGGCGCACGGCCCGCGGTGGCAGTGCCCGCTGCCCTGCCCTGCCGGGCGTGCGCGTCCCGGTACTGCTTGGCGTGAGCCTCCAGCACGTCCAGTGGCGCGCGCCGGTAGTTGTTGCCGCTGTCCAGGAAGACCGACGTCAGGACCTGCCGCCACTCCACCGCTGTGGGCCGTTCGACCGTGGCGAGCGGTTCGTCGAGCGCGCGGGCGAACAATCTCCGCAGCCGCGGGTCGAGAGCGCGCGGAATGCCGGAGACTCCGGACCAGGACCCGTTGACGAAACACGGACCACCGGGGTTGAGGAAGAGGCACTTGTACAGGGCCAACGCCAGCGCGTAACGGTCGCTGTACCGGTCGTGGGCGGCGAGGGCCTTGGCCTGGAGGCGAGGGTCCTCCCACCCGGGGGTGCAGACACCCTTCGTCGGCGCGGGTGAGAAGGAGCGCATCCCGTCGCTGTCGATCAGGTACGCGTGCGGCGGTGACGGCCGCCAGACCACGTTCTTCGCGGAGACATCGCCGTGCAGCAGCCGCTCGGATTCGAGGTAGGCGAAGATGTCGCAGACCCGGACCAGCACCCCCACCCGCACCGCTGCCCGCGGCGGGTTCGCCCGGGCGAGCGACAGGAAGTCGAGCGTCCGGGGGCGCTTGCCGTCACGCATGAAGTCAGCCGGGATCAGAGGCAGGACGACGCCGTCGACTTCGTGTCCGGGACGGATGAGGTCGATGGGCCAGTTCACCGAGGAGGGCGCCGTCCCGCCCAGCGAGCGTGCGCCCTCCGCATGGGCCACGATGCCGTGGCCCATGCGCTGGACGCGCACCAGCTGGGCGATGTCGCCGGTGTCGTGCAGTGGCCTCAGGTACTGCTTGTAGACACGTATCAGGCCCTTGTCGTCACGGCAGCGGTAGAGCTTGGCCTGTCCGCCGCTGTTCAACTCGGTGTCTTCGACGGAGTACCGACGGCCTGTGCCGCCTATGACGTGACGCATGACCGTTCCTCAGGGCTCGTCAGTGGGGTACGCGGGGGCCGAGGGCCAGGCGACCAGGGCGGTGCGGTCGTCGTGGGAGCCCCGACGGCGGTAGCGCAGCGAGTCGAGCATGCGGGCAGCGCCGCAGGGCACCGACCAGCGCGAGGCCAGCCATTCCCGTGTCGAGGGTGAGTCGAACAGATCGATGGCCAGCCCGTCGGTGGTGACGATCACGGCGTCCACCCCGGCCGGCCCGACCTGGGCGTACTGGGCCACCCGGGGCACGTCGTCGTACGGCAGGTATCCCGTGACCAGGTTGGCCGGCCCCTCGTCCGCCGGGAACGCGGTGGCATACGTGCGCTCGGAAAGGGTGAAGACGTTGCAGTCCCCGACCCGTACGGCGTGCCCGGGACCGCTGCCACCGGGCAGCGGGAGCCAGCACAGTGCGACCGTGGACGCGAGATCCGAGTCGGTCAGGGCCCCCAGAACCGCGACACGATGGCGCTGCACCGCGGCACTCCCCGTGGCGAGGACGTCGCGCAGTACATCCTGGGGAGCCAGGGCCATCTGACGTCCGGTGATGTGGGAGGCGGCCTCGCTGAGGTACGAGGCGAGCAGGCTCGCGCCGATCTGTGCGGTGGCCGGCCGGGAGCCGAGACCGTCGCAGACGATGAGGATCAGCCCGGAACCGTCCTTGGTGGTGGTGTAGCGGTAGACGTCCTGGCCCGATGTGCCGTGCACCAGGTGCGAGGTACCGGTCGTACTGGCCGCGGCGATCCAGCAATCACCCAGCAGTCCGCCGTCCGCGCGCAGGCCGGGCAGGCTGGTGGGCACGTCGGTGAGTCTGGGCGCGGGCAGGCCGGTCAGCTGTCCCCCGCGGGGCGCGGCCGTGGGCAACTCCGCGTAGCCGAGACCCTGTTCGGGCGTGGGCGCCGCCTCCGGTTGGGGTGCGCGCGCCGCGGGCACGGCGCCCGCCTGGGCGGGCAGTCGCGCGTCCGGTGACCGGGGGGCGTCCGGTGACCGGGGGGCGTCCGGCCGGGACGTGCCCGGCCGGTCCGTGGTGGCGGGGGCCACCGGCTCGGCCCGGGTACTCCGGGGCCACCACTTGCGGACCATGATCGTGCCCGTCAGTTCTCGTGGACAGGGAGCGGTGTCAGGCCGGTGGATTGCGGCACGCTCAGGCCCGCCGCGCCACCTGCCTGGAACGAACCGGAGGTGGTCTTGATGCTCAGGAGCACGGTGTTCAGAATCTCCTTGACCGCCACCGCCGGATCCACGTCCGTGGCGAAGAAGGCGTGCTGGGTGGAGACTTGAGCGATGGCCTCCCGGTTGGCCTGGCCGAAGCCGAAACTGACCACCTCCGCGCCGTACTTGTCCTCCCGGCTGCGCAGCCGGTCGAAGTCGCCCTTCCAGTCCTTGCCGGCGTTGTGCTGGCCGTCGCTGAGGAAGAAGACCACCGGCCGGTGGTAGCGGACACCCCGTCCCAGGCCGCCGATGCCGTCGACGAGAGCCTCGCGGGCGACCCTGAATCCCTCGGCGAAGTTGGTTCCGCCCTGAGGGGAGAGAGCGGGCATCCGTGCGTGGGCCATATCACTGAGCGTCAGGACGCAGGAGGCCGAGTCGGAGAACGTCACCACCGCGACGCGGGCGATCTCGCCGGTCAGCGGGTCGTCCAGAATCGCTCTCTGCATGGTGGGCAGGGCCGTGTTCATCGCGGCCATCGGGGGCCCGGACATCGAGCCGGACACATCGATCAGAAGGCAGACGGGAAAAATCGCAGGCCGTTCGGATTGGGCGAATTCAGACGGGCGGGCTGTGAGACGACCTCGATGACTCGGCCGACCGGGGCGGTGAAGGGATAGTCACTGCCGTCACCCGGCAGGATCGCGGCGGTTACTCCGCCGAACTCCTCGCGTCCTCCGGGCTGATCGGACTACTGGCCGAACGGCGGGATGGGCGGGTGGTTCCGGTGTCGCTCGGTGAGGAGGCCGGCCGGGCGGTCGGGGAACTCGCCGAAGCGGCGTCCGCGTTGCCCGCCGACCACCCGCTCCTGCCTGCGGTGATCAGCGAGTCGGGCCTCTACCACGCCGACCGGGCGGCCCGAGAGGGTGATGTCACCGCGCTGCGCGCGGCTGTGGAAGACGTCGTACGGGCGGCCGCCCTCTGTTCGCCCGGCAGCGCCCACCACGCGCCCCTGCTCCTCCGCGCCGCCGCCGTGCTCTGCGCGCACTCCGACGTACTGGACGGGCACGGGAACTCCGCCGGGTCCTCCCTCGACCAGGGAATCGACCTGCTGACCGCGGCCGTGAACGAGGCGGGCCGGAGCTTCCACGGAGCCCGCGCCCGCTGCCGGTACGGCCTGGGACGTCTGCTGCTCACCCGCTTCCGGCGGAGCCACGACAAGGCCGACCTCGACCGGTCGGTGGGACTCCTCCAGGACGCGCGCACAGCGGTGCACTCCCTGCCGGGGGACCCGTTCAGCGTGCTCCTCACCCGTGCGCTGGCCGAGGCTCTGCGGGCTTACGGTCCGCAGGACACGGACCGTCGTCGGCAGTCGCGCGAGGCTGCCAAATCGGTCCTGGCCGCGCACGGACGGGCGGTACTGCTCCAGACCGGCACCGAAGCGGCCCTCGACTCGGCCCGTGCGGCCGGTGACGACATGATGCGCCTGGTCGACTGGTGCCTCGCGGACGGCTGCACGGAAGCGGCCCTGGAGGCACTGGAGCTGGGACGCGGACTCGTACTGAACGCCGCGACCGTGGCTGCCACCGTGCCCGACCTCCTGGAGCAGGCCGGCCACGCCCGACTCGCCCGTGAATGGCGGCAGGAGGACCACGCCGGGGGAACGACGGGAACACCGTCCGGGGCCCCTGCGACCGTTCCCGACGGTCTACGGCTGCGCGTACTGCAGGCGTTGGAAGGCGGCCCGGCCGAACGGCGCATCCTGTCCGCCCCGGTGCCAGCCGAGATCGGACGGGCTCTGCGGACCCTGCGCGCCGACGCCCTCGTCCATCTGATCCCGGGCACCGACGGCGCGGGCGACGCCGTCATCGTGACGGCGACCGGCGCGGTGGAGCGGTTGAGACTGCCGGGACTGGCCGTCCCGGACGACGGCCCGGCGGCCGCCTACGGCGAGGCGCTCCGGGAGTTCACCGCGGCGACGGCCGAGCCGGTCGTCATACCCGCGGAGCACGATCCGCCCGTGATGTGGGAGTCGCACCGTCGCAGCAGAAAGCGGGTACAGAGTGCGTCGGGCCGGTGAGGTGGCCATGACCCCGCTGCTCGACCACCTCCGGTCCGGTCGCCCCCACCGGCTGCCGCGGCTGGTGCTGTCGCCGGTCGGCGTACTGGGGATGGTGCCCTGGCACGCGGCGAGGTTGTCCGACGGTCCAGCCGGCCCCGTGTACGCCTGTGAGAACGCGGTGATCTCCCACTGCTCCACATCCCGCCAACTCGTGGACGTGGCGGCACGCTCCCGACTGCCCTGGGACAGAACGCAGGTCGTCATCGCCGATCCCGGAGGTACCCGGGCGATGCACGCCGAGGCGCGACAGATCGCGGCACTCTATCCGAGGGCCACTGTCGTCGGTCCGGTCGACGATGTGCCCGAGCCCGACGGCCCCGGCACCCGGCCGCCGCCCCGGGCGGCTTCAGCCGCCGAGGTGAGATCGTTCCTGCCGGGCCGGGGCGATGCCGGGGCGGCCGTCTGCCACATCAACTGCCATGCCGTCGCGCGGGCGACGCCCGCGCGGTCGAGTCTCGAGTTGCACCCCGCGGCGCGCCCGCCCCAGACGCTGACCCTCGCGGAGATCCAGTCGTTCGCCCATGGCCGCGACGCCCGCGCTCCGGGTGGCCTGTTGGTCCTCGCGAACTGCACCAGTGACCTGGCCCTTGCTGATTACGACGAGGCGCTGACCCTGTCCACCGCGTTCCTCACGGCCGGCGCGGCATCAGTGGTCGGCTCCCTCTGGGCGATCTCCGACGACGTCCGGACGTCGTTGGTGATGTACATGTTCCACCACTACCTCATCGGCCGGGGACTTCCCACGAACCCGGAAGCGGTCGGATCACCCGCCGACGCCCTGCGAGCCGCCCAACTGTGGATGCTCGACCCGCACCGCACCGTGCCGCCCGCACTCACCCACCTGGTGAAGCCGGACTCCGGACTGCCTCTCGACGCCCCGCAGATCTGGGCGGCGTTCACGCACCACGGGCACTGACCGGCATCGGAACAGTGGCAGAAGGTGGCTCCTCGTGTGGGAGCGCCGGCTCGCGGTCCGAAGCTGTCAGCGGCAGCAACCGTTCGAGCTCAGCGTGGGCATGGGAGGTGTCGCGGGCGGTCGTCTGCGTGCTCCCCTCTTGGTACCGGACGTGCCAAGAGCGGCTGGCTGTCGTTCGCGCCGATCACGGGGATGACCGACGCCCCGGGAGAGACAGGCGCGGTAATCTCTGGCCATGCCCGAGACATCGGTGGCGCGCTTCTACGACGAACTCGCCGACGACTACCACCTGATCTACTCGGACTGGGACGCGAGCATCCGTCGGCAGGGGGACGCCCTGGACGCCCTGATCGACCGGGGTCACGCGGAAAGTGCTCGACTGTTCCTGCGGCATCGGCACGCAGGCCATCGGCCTGGCGCTGCGCGGGCACCGCGTCACCGGGACCGACATCAGTCCCCGCGCCGCCGCCCGCGCTGCCCGTGAGGCCGCCCGCCGGGGCCTGAGCCTGCGTACGGCCGCCGCCGACATGCGACGTCTCTCCTTTCCCGATGGCCGGTTCGACACCGTCGTCTGCGCCGACAACTCGCTGCCTCATCTGCTCACCGAGCAGGATGCGCACACGCCGCCCTGACCTAGATGCGCCGCGTGCTGTGTCCCGGCGGCCAACTGCTGGTCAGTACACGTCCCTACGACGACCTGCTGCGTGACCGCCCGGCTTCGACACCTCCGCAAGTCCACCGGGTCGCCGACGACACCGACGGCGAGGAACGGACCGTCACCTTCCAGCTCTGGCACTGGCATGACGACGGCGAGCATTACGACCTGGAGCACTTCCAACTCCGCCCGGTAGACGGAAAATGGCACGTCGAGGTCCGCCGGACCACCTACTGGGCACTCGGCCGGGACCGGCTGTCCGGCCTCGCGGCCGAGGCCGGCTTCATCGGCCTCGGGTGGCGAATGCCGCAGGAGACAGGCTTCTTCCAGCCGCTGCTCATGGCCCGTGCCGGCGCTGAGTAGGTGATGGTTCCCTCCGCCGGGGTGAGGAACTGGTACCTGCCGTTCGGTGCCGGCCCGCAGGGTCCGCCCTCGCCAGATGGTCGAGGTCAGGGCCACGAAGTCCCAGATCATGCTGCATGCCACCGTCCCCGGTCACAGTGGCGAGACCCTGCTGGCCACCCATCTGCGGGCGGTCGGCCGGGGAGCCCGCATCGTGGATGAGAAGCACTGGGACGGTCTGCCCACGGGATCCGGCCGCCGCGTCACAGCCGGCGATGGGGGCCTGCCCCAGACCCGCTGGCAGAACACAGGCCCCGAATCCGGGCCGCTGGCGGCCCTGCTGAACCGGACCGCGGTCCCCCAGGTCGAGGTCGGCCGCCGGCCTCTGTCGGTCTATGACGAGCTGACCGGCACCCGCCCCTTCACCACCAAGCCGAGCACGAGGGAAACGTCTTGAGCGATGACGAGGCCAAAATGGGCTACCTCGACTTCATCGACCGGGTTCTCTCCGAAGAGCTCGCGGTCCGTGAAGATCGCCGCATCCGCGCCGCCTGCGGATCTCGAAGCTTCGGCACCACAAAACGCTGGACGATTACGACTTCTCGTTCCAGCCCGAGCTCGACCCACGCAAGGTCAAGGACCTCGCCACTCTCTCCTTCATCGAGGCTAAGGCCAACGCAGCTCTGCTCGGGCCGCAGGGAGTGGGCAAGACACACATCGCCGTCGCTCTCGCGGTCGCGGCCTGCCGGGCCGGATACTCGATCTACTTCACCAGCGTCGACGACATGGTCCGCAACCTGAGGACCACCGAGGCCGCCGGGCGCCTGACCAGCAAGCTCGGCAGCTACCTCCGACCGGCTCTCCTCGTGGTCGACGAAGTGGACTACCAGCCCCTCGAACGAGCTGAGGCCAACCTGGTCTTCCAGGTGATCTCAAAGCGCTACGAAAGGGCTCGATCATCCTGACCTCGAACAAAACCTTCAGCGAATGGGGGCAGGTGTTCGGTGACGAGGTCCTGGCCACGGCCATCCTCGACCGCCTCCTGCACCACTGCGACCTGATCTCCATCAACGGCCCCAGCTACCGGCTCAAAAACCGCCTCGCCGCCATCGAACGGGAAACCGACGTCGCCTGAGCGCTTGACCAATCGTCTCAACAAACTTTGGCTGTTGCCTGAGCGTCGAACGGCTTCAGGCTCTCACTGGAGCACAGAGGCCGCATCATCGCTCTGTGCCTGGTAAACGGTCACGGTCGCGGCCACAGCATCGACTTCGATCGGACCCGCGATCCTCAGCCAGACCAGTTCGGGCAGGTTCTCGGAGCGATCGAGTCGGCCGACCGCCTCGGTGGGCCAGGGCAACGGCAGCTTCGGTAGATGGACGAGGGAGATCCCATCGATGAAGGAGAAACCCAGTCGGGGTTCCCACGGGCGAACCGAGTAGAGATTGGACAGCGAGACCACCACATCGGGCGTCCGCGGCCCCTCGCACAGCCATATGTCCGGTGTGTTGTCCTTGCGGTCCTCGTTGGACTCGTCCAACGAAACGCGCTCGATGAAGTAGCTGATGCAGGACTCCAGCGTCCGCGCCGCATTCGTGCATCGGTTCTTGAAGGCATCAGTCGCCTCGTGCTCGTCGGCCACGACACGAGACTACGGCGAGTGGAACGGTCCATGAGAGCGGCTTTGCTGACACCAATCAGTGGTGCACGCAGCTCCGTACGCGCTGGAGCACATGGACAAGTACGCGGACAGCGAACCGCAGGTTCGTGTAGTCCTGGCCCCCGCCGGGCCGGGTGGCGCCGGTGCCCGACCACCACAGCCAGACCGGCTTGTCGATCCCTCCGGAGGGCAGGTGCTCGACGGCCAGGCGGATGACGGTGCCCTCGATGAGGGGTCATGGCCCGTCGTGGTCGAGCCAGGCGGCCCGCCGGGTCAGCCTGGGGTGCGGCCGATCCCACGCTTGCGCGGTCGCCTTCCCGTAGAGGCGGGTGTCGGTGACCGTGACGGGCTGCTCGATCCCCCAGGTGACGCGCTCGCCGAAGACGAACTCGCCGCCGTGCTTGGGCGGTCGGACGCCCTTGGGATCGTAGGACCGTGGCGGTGTCGGGCGGCGCATCACGCGG
The DNA here is from genome assembly GCF_014646115.1 of Streptomyces camponoticapitis. GTDB lineage: Bacteria > Actinomycetota > Actinomycetes > Streptomycetales > Streptomycetaceae > Streptomyces > Streptomyces camponoticapitis. The sequence continues at coordinate 87,349 of NZ_BMMV01000021.1, forward strand.
TCGGAGCGGAGCCGACCGAGGATCTGCACCGGCAGGCCGGCCAGCAGGTGAGCGATCCGCAGGGCGTCGTATCCGGAGTCCAGCACGACCAGGATCCCGGGGAGTACATGATCACACCAACGCCGCACCGCTGTCGCACCGGACTTCAGCAGTCCGCCAGGGTCCAACTGCCCCCACCCGAGCGGACGCTAAAAAACAATCCCCGTACCTGTTCCTGAACCCCTGAGGGATACTGCGCACGTGGCTGAAGAGCGCGTGTTGCAGGACGATCCTCATCGCAGGGTGGTGCGCGTCGGCAACACGGTCCGACGGCCCGTACACCCGTGGACTCCGGCGATCCACGAGCTGCTTCGGTATCTGGAGGGTGTCGGCTTCCCTTACTCGCCACGGGTGCGGGGGCTCGATGAGCAAGGACGTGAGGTCCTCACCTATCTGGATGGTGAGTCAGGGCCGCAGGGCTGGGCCCAGGTGGTCGACGACACCGGCCTGATCACCTTCGCGCGCCTTCTGCGGCAATATCACGACGCGGTCGCCGGCTTTCGTTTGCGTGAAGGGCTGACCTGGTGCACCGAGAAGAGCGGGCCACGCGACGGCGAGGTGGTCTGTCACGGTGACTTCGGCCCGTGGAACATCGTCTGGCAACGGAAGGACCCCGTCGGCATCCTGGACTGGGACTATGCCCGGCCGGCGGACCGGCTGCACGACATCGCCTACGCGCTGGAGTACGTCGCCCCCTTCCGGGATGACGCCGAGTGCCTCCGCTGGCTGCGGTATCCCGAGCCACCCGACCGACGCCACCGCCTGGAGCTGTTCGCCGGCGCCTACGGCCTGACCTCCACCGACGGCCTGGCCGGCGCGGTCATCGACGTCCAGGAGACCGGAATCGAGCAGGTCCGCAGGCTCGCCGCGCGGGGACTTCAACCACAGGCCCGCTGGGTCGCCGACGGCTACCTCGACGACCTGGCTCAACGAGTCGCCTGGAGCCGGGCCAACCGTTACCTGTTCGAGTAAGTACCAGGTATTCGGCGCCTACCCGTCGTCCCGTGGTGCAGGTTGGATCCGGCCGCCGCCTTGTGCCTCATCCGCGTCCACCGGCTTCATGCCGAACGAGCCCGGTGAGCCAGCTCAGTTGGGCGCTGCCGCGCTCCCATAGAGGCCTCAAGCAGTAGTCGGCACACTCCTTCGGGCCGCTACGCGGAACCTGTCGCAGCCTCCAAGGCAAGGCCGGGGAGCCCCTGTTCCTTGCGCTCCTCCCCTTCGGCCAGACTGTGCACGCAAGCCCGTGACCAGGCGCTTCCCCGCAGCCGGCGCCCCAACTGTGATCGCGCTTCGCAACTTCGGGAAGCAAGGACGTGCATCGTTGGCCTCGTGTACGGTCACCGCGTGCCTGTTCGATCACATGGGGAAGAGGAAGCCGAGCGCGTCGCAGTGGCTTGGCGAGCTGTCACCGACTGGCTTGCCGAGCATGCCCCCACTTCGTACGCCTCCCTCCTGCCGCCCGCGACGGAAGAAGAGATCGCCACCGCCGACTCCCAGCTCAGGCAGCACCTCGGGTTCGGGCTGCCCGTGGAGCTGGGCGCGCTGTGGCGACTGTGCGGTGGTGTGGAGCACCAGGACATCGAGGCGGACGAGCAGGGCGAGATCTTCTCCGGGCAGTTCTTCCCGGACGGGCTGCTTCTCTCGCCGGCCAAGGCGTTGGGGCCGCGCCTTCCCGCGCCTGGGACGGAGGACTTCTGGGGCGCCGAGGTGGTTCCCTGGCTCACAGGGGACGACGAGGACGCACCACTGCAGGGCTTCTACATCGGCGCCCATGGTGTCGGGACGTGGTCCTTCCAGGACAACCCTGCCGGCACGCCTGATTACCCGTCGATGGCCGTCTATCTGGAGAGCGTTCACCGCACGCTGACCGTGGGGCCTGCGAACCTGATGGGCTCCGATGTACCCGGCGTCGTATGGGGCTGCCTGATCTGGGATCGCCCCGAGGGGTCCTGGCTGACGGATGCCGCCGAGCACTGGAGCCCGGTTCACCGACCAGAGCGGTCCCCAGGGTCGTCAATGGCGGCGCCGTCCCAAGGAGGAGGCCGGTAGCCGCTCCCGGCGGTGCCTCTCCCCGGCAGGGAGAGGCTGGGTTGTCCGGGGCCGAACATACTCGGAGCCATGAACGGAAAAACGCGGCTCGGGGAGTTCCTCCGGACACGGCGCTCCCAGCTGAGCCCCGACGACGCCGAGGTGCCCACCTACGGGGAGCGCCGCCGGGTGCCGGGGTTGCGGCGTGAGGAACTGGCGCTGCTGGCCGGGGTGAGTGCCTCGTACTATGCCCGGCTGGAACAGGGGCATTCGATGAACGCCTCGCCGGAGGTGCTGGACGCGATCGCCCGGGCTCTGCGGCTTGACGAGTCCGAGCGTCTGCACCTGCACGACCTGGCCCGGCCGGCCGGGCCTCGCGGCAGGGGCCGGCGGCCCGCGCCGGAGCGAGTGACGGGGGCGACCGGTCAGTTGCTGAACGCACTGGCCGACGTGCCCGCGATCGTGGTCGGCCGGCGCTCGGACGTCCTCGCGTGGAACCGGCTCGGCCACGCGCTGTTCGCCGGACATCTGGACCCCGGCGCCCCCGGCCTGCCGGACCGGCGGCCCAACATGGCCAGGCTCGTCTTCCTCGACGCCCATACCCGTGAGCTCTACGCGGACTGGCCGAGCAAGGCGCGGGCGGTGGTGGGGAATCTGCGGATGGTCGCGGGCCGGTACCCGGAGGACTCCGCGCTGCACACGCTGGTGGGTGAGTTGAGCGCGAAGAGCGAGAACTTCGCCTCGATGTGGGCCGACCACCGCGTCAAGCCCTGCGATGTCGCCGACTACGAGCTGCGGCACCCGCTCGTGGGAACACTGACTGTCACCCAGCAGACCCTCGGCCTCGGTCCCGGCCCGAACATCGTGGTCGCCACCACCGTGGCCGACTCCCCCTCAGCTACGGCCCTGGCCCTGCTCGCGCAGGCGGCCGCCGAGGTCACGGCCGAGGCCACCGCTCCCGCCACCCCCTCGCGACCGAACACCCACGTCAGCGACAGCTGACCCGATCGCCCAAGCCCCGCCCCGTCCGGGGCGGGAGCCGCCCAACACCCCTCATGCGTCGGCGTACCGCTGCCGCATGCCCGAAAACAGCGAAGGCATCATGCTGAAGAACCTCTCCACCGCCGCGGTCACCACCTCGATCGCCCTCGCCTTCGTGGCGAGCGTTCCGGCTCCCACGTCGGCCCTCGCCGCCCCGGCGACGACCACCTCCGCCGCCAACTCCCCCGCCACACTGGACAACGCACGGATCGCCGCACACTTCGACCTCGCCCAGGGCCGGATGCCGGAGAACATCGCCCTGTCCCCCGGCGGTACCGCGTACGTCACCTTCGCCGCCGCCCGCCAGATCGCCCGGGTCACCCCCGGCGGCGCCACCCGGATCCTGGCCACACTGCCCGCGCCGGCCGACGGCGGTGTCCACACGCCGGTCCTGGGCTTCGCCCTGACCACCGGTATCGTCCGGGCCCACGACGGCACCCTGTACGTCCTGTACGCCACCGGTACCGACGACCTCACGGGCCTGTGGCGCCTGCGCCCCGGGGGCGAACCGCAGCGCATCGCCGCGCTGCCCGCCACCGGCCTCCCCAACGGTCTGGCCCTCGACCCCCGTACCCGGACCCTCTACATGACGGACTCCGTCCTCGGCACCATCTGGAGCGTTCCCACCAGCGGCGGCACCCCCACCGCGTGGTCCACCGCCCCCGAACTGGCCTCGGGCGGATTCCTCGGCGCCAACGGCCTCAAGCTCCACGGCGGCGCGGTCTGGGCCACCAACCTCGACAAGGGCACCCTCCTGCGCATCCCCGTCCTCCCCGGCGGACGCGCCGGTCGCGTACAGACCCGCGCCACCGGCCTGACCGGCATCGACGACTTCGCCTTCACCGGCCGTGGCGACCGCGTCCTGGCCACCCTCAACGGTCCCAACGAGGTGGCGCTCGTCCAGCCGGGTGGCGGCCACGCCACGGTCCTGACCGCCGCCGACGGGCTCCAGAACCCCACATCCGTCGCGCTCCACGGCAACACCGTGTACGTCCTGAGCGCCGCCTACACCACTGCCGTGGACCCCAACCTCGTACTCGCCCGTCTCAACTGCTGATGTGGGCGACGGCTCGGCCGAGTTGACCGTCTCCTCCGGGAGTACGGGTCACCGGAGGAGGCAGAAGTGACGATGAGTGCCTTGCCGGGGCGGGCGGTTCAGCGTTTGATGCGTCCGCGGATGGCGAGGACTCCGAGGGCGAGGGGGGTGGGTTCGAGGAGTCGGGAGGTCATCGCGATGTAGGTGCCGGCGGTGGTCAGGTTCTGTGCGGAGGATGGGAAGCCGACCGAGTTGACGGCGATACGGGTGGCCTTCTCCGCCGCCCGGTCCCAGGTCACGCGCTTCGACCAACTGCCGTGCGGGTCAGGGTCGGGGGGGGCCGCCTACAGGCCGCACTCCACCTCGCCGCCATCCACATCTGGACAGCTGCTTGACCACCGAAGCACCTCCCCCGCGAGGATGGCCACATGGACGATCTTGTGGAGTTCCTCGTCGCGCGCATCATGGAAGACAACCACGCCTACGCCTACGTGGCCGGCACCATGGGTGGCGAGGCTCTTCTCGACAGCCATCTCCCCATGCTCGACCTGATTGAGCAACTGGCGAACGACTACACGGCCCTGGATGCCCCGGACTCCCGCTCGGACGGTCTGGCATACGCGCTGCGAGTCCTTGGCCAGTCATACGCCAAGCACCCCGCCTACCAGCAGGAATGGCGCCCATAGCCTTCGAACACGCCCTGCACCGAGCCGATCCGAACCCGGTCCTCGCTCACGGCCGTGGCGCCGCTGAAGGGGGCGGGGTGGGCGACGACGGCGACGAGAGCGGTAAGAGACCGCGTGACTGAGGTCAACGTTCGCACATGCCGGGGCAGCCGACCGGGTCGACGGCCGGGTCCTCGTCGTGCCCGCACTGGGCCAGGGGGCGGCGAGGATGGGTTGGTCCACCGCTGCTGCGCCAAGACCGTCTCCGCTGAGTTCCGCACCCATACGCCTTTGAGGTTGGGCTTGGCCTAGCGACTTGGCCAAAAGGCTGACAGGATGGGGACATGGACACCGCCAAGCTCGAACTCGCAGCCCACCGCTACCGCGAGGCCGAAGCCGCGCTGGACGCTGCCCGGACCGACCTTCGCGCCGAAGCCGTCGCCGCGATGCGTCAAAACCCCAAGCGCGGCGACCAAGCGGAAGTCGCCCGTATCACGGGATGGACACGCGAGCAGATCAGGCTCCTCATGAAGGCGGACCAGGACGGCTGACCGCACCGCTCTCTGGTGACGCGTCGGAGTCATATCCGTCCCGTCCCGACAGCACCGGACCGCCGGGCGGCACGAACGTGTCACTTCGAGCGGCGTACCGAGCCTCCGAACTCCGGCCTGCTGAAGTCCGGGCTGGCAATGGTGCGTCGGGCCATTCGGGGCGGACCGAGACTGTCAAGTGGCTGTCATGACGATGAGGACAACGCCACGGAAGTCAGAGGTCGCAGCCGGGGAGGCGACGCGGTGTCAGCTCGTTGTGCCATGCGAGGAACTGCTGCGCGCCTGCCTACCGGCAGCCGCCTGACCTCACGGCCAAGCCCCCCGAAATGATCAGTAGGGCACCATGGGCGCCCGATATCGGTGTCGGTGTCGGTGAGAGAGGCGCCACTTGAGTAGGTTGCTGGATGCTTGCGAGACGACGGTCTCCCCGAGTTATCGCCTGTTCGGGCTGGTCGACACGACCATGGGGGCTGAGACGTTCGATGATGATGCGGACAGATCGAAGTGGCTGCTTCCGGGGCCGGGCCTGGTGTATCTACAGGTGCCCTCTCAGGTGACCACGACGGCGATACGTCTGGAGTCGTGGACCACCGCACTGGCTCCGCCGCCCGGTCAGTGGGCGGGGCATGAGGAGCTCCAGGTGGACCTTCCCGAAGGCGAGCTTGGTCTGCAGACCGTCGACGGCGGGCTCAGCGAGATTCCGCTGGTGTTGCCGTCGCCGGGCACGCACCGGATGCGGTGGCAGTGGGTGTTCAACCCGGAAACTGGTCCTTTCGCTTCCCCTCTGCAGGATTGTTCCGACGTCCTGCCTACGCCTGCCGGCCATGAAGCCGCTCTGGGCGGGAAGGACCAGTTTTGTCTGGTGCAGATCTGGCGGACCACCGCCGCTTGAACCGCGTTGAAGGGACCGCAGGGCCGCCCCCGAATGGGGACGGCCCACGCTTCTGATTTACCGGAGCATCACTGCCGGAGCGTCAGCCCCCGGCGCCCCAGCGGCGGGCAAGGACTGCGACGAATACCCGTTTCACTCATCCGCCGAAAGCGCTGCCCGCTACCGGTTAGAGGGCAGCGGCGACGAGTTCAAGGACGACTTCGCCGTCCGCTCGCCGCCCTCCACGCTGTTTCCTGCACGGCGACCTCCGCCCGCCCAAACCCAACCACCAGTTGCCCCGCGAGAACATTGCTCCGCGAACGCACCCACCTCGCGTTGCGCGCCTTGGACGGGAGGTAGCGCAGGGGCGTCTGCGAGGGGGGGCGGCACGCCCGGAACGGTGGTCACCAGGTACCCCAGTCCATCCACCACAGAAGGGGCATCTCCTCGGACACGTCCTCGCCGGAGGCGAGCGAAGACGAAGATCAAAACGGAACCGACAGCCCGGCCTTGCGCAGCTGGGACAGAGCTGTGGACATGCATTGCCCCACAGTCCTCCCATCAGCACGCATGGCATGGTCCAAGGGACCCCCACTGGCGGCGAACGTCCAAGCCGGCGCGTTGTCAGCCACCCTCTCGGCATCCACCCTGATCATGGCATTCACGCCCTGCTCCCCCAGCCACTCCAGGATGAGGAGCGTCGCGTCCTCGATACCACCGTCCTGGTCGATCTTTGGCCAGCGGCCCCGGTTTCCTGTCATTGCCCGGACTCTACCGAGAGGTTCGAAGCGGGCGGCGTCCAGCGGTCTGGCAAGGAAGTTCAGTGCCTGGTCTCCGTTCTGGCAAAGAGTTCGGCGCACTCGCCGGCGAAGGAACAGAGCTGGTCCACGACCTGCCGGTACTCGTGCGGATCCCGCGCCATGTTCGGCGTGGCATCGGTCCACAGCTGCCACAGGCCACCGGCGGCAAGGTATGGGGACGCTCGCTCGGACCCAAGGACGGCATCAAGGTGGAGCAGCGTGCTGAGGGCAAAGGTCTGGTCGTAGGCGAGGTCGGGTTGAGGCAAGTAGCGATCAAGGTATCCGCAGAGCAGATCGGCGTCCGCGCTCGTGCCGAAGGTGGCAAGCGTGATGCAGTGGGCCCCGCCGTAGGGGCCTCCGGTGGCCAGCAGTAGTTCGCCGATGCGGCCCCGGAACTCGGTCCTCCCGGCTACAGCAACCAGCCAGGAGGCAGTCTTACGCTCTCGCCAACCACCTTCGAAAAGGATGCTGAGCTCAGCGGAAGTGATCTCCCCGGCAGCCTGGACCAGTTCCCTCACGAACAGGTCGCGCTCAGGCCCGTTCAACCGCAGCGAGCTTCCACCCAGCCGCAGGTACCGCCGACCGGGCGTGACGAACCTTCGGACCAGGTCCATGAGCTCGGGGTCGGTGTGGGCGTAGCGCATGGTGCATCTTTATCCCGGCGAAAACCCAACTGCCAGCTGTTTGGTTCAGAGAAGCAGGCGTCTTCGTGGATTCGGGCAATTCCGTAGGCGCGGGCACACGGGCCGACGGAGAGTTCGGCCGTCTGGATGACGCCATCGTCGTGGAGGTCGCGCGGTAGCTGCGCATGCCTGGTTGAAGTTGGGCTCGATCAGCGCGGCGGTCGGCCCGACGGTTGTGATCCGGCCCTCGGGGTAGGTGGGCGGGCTCGTTGTCGACCGCGCCGTCAAGCGGTCGGCCGGCACGCCGGGAGATCACATCACCGAGACCGAGTGGGCATGAACACTCTGGGCTACGGCCTCCGCGGGAGGCGTCATCTGCTGGTCCAGCCTGACGCGCCGTCGGTCTGTTGAACCGATGCCCGCCGATTCAGGCAGGCCCCGGCCAATCGACCGGCGCGCCACGCGCGACGGTCGGTGATACTTACGTCAGCGACCTCGGACCGGTTCAAGAAACTCAAGCCGGTTGCCAAGCTTGTCGAACGTGTAGAACCGATCGTGCCCAGGGAAGCTGTCATCCCAGGTGACACTCAGTCCGTTGTCCTGCAACCGCTCGGCGAGCGCGTGGAGCGAGGTCACAAGGATCCCCGGATGCGCTTTCCTGCTCGGACGAAAGTCCTCTTCAACTCCCAAGTGGACCTCCAGGTCGCCACCCCGGAACCAGCACCCACCGCGAGCCGCAAGCTCCTGCGGCTTCTTGAGCTCTCTCATGCCGAGAACGCGTCCCCAAAAATCGCGGCAGAGTTCCTCAGCCCCTGGTGGGATCGCCAACTGCACGTGATGCAGGCCGCCCAAGGCGTATCCGAGCGTTCCCTGAGTCACATCGTCTCCCCTGCTATGAAACCCTGAGGCCACGGTATTGAGAGTCGGCTGGTCCTGCACGCGTACTCCTGGATGTCGTTGCCGTGAGAGGCGCGGCTGGGGCCCGGCACGCGTCCCGTCGGCGGCCGGCTGCACACCCCGTACGACAGGCGAACCACCCCCCCAGCGGCTACTCGTCGCCGCACAGCGTCGTGCAGCGGCACAGTTTACGAGGTCGAACCCCGCGATCACATCGGTGCGCCACAGCTCCCGCAGCAAGATGCAACGTGCAGTCAGTGTTCACCAAAGGCTCGCGACGGCGTCATTCGCACGTATTGGTGGACCTTTGTGATCGAGTGCGCGTCCTGATCGAAATCAGCGCAACAGGGGGGTTTCCCCTGCTTCCTCTCTTGACCCCGAGGTACCAATGAGATTGATGGTCTTGAACCATCGGCGTACGGGACCATGGCTGCTCGTGCTCGCCACAGCGACCGCAATGGCCTCCGCACCTGCCGTGGCGTACGCGGACAGCGGCCCAGTCGGGCCGGTCGTCGTTGCTCCGGCCAACATCGATCCGGTCACCGGTGTGCCCGTGACCGGTGCTGGGACCGCCGTTGCGCCCGTCACCGGTGCGCCGCACACCGGTGCGCCCGTCACCGGCGGAATCCCCTTGACCAACACGTCCGAGAGGATCGGCCCGGGCATCGACCTCCAGCACGTGAAGGCCCTTGACCAGAAGGGCTGGTACGACGCGCAGTTCCTGACCGTCGACCTGTCCAAGCGCGCGGTCGGCACGGATCTGCTGACCTCCGGCCCCGTCGCGTCCGGCGGGCCACTGAGCGAGGCCGCCAACAAGGCCGGTGCCGTCGCGGGCGTCAACGGCGAGTTCTTCGACATCGGCAACTCCAACGCGGCGCTCGGCGGCGAGGTCCAGAGCGGAAAGCTGATCAAGTCCGCCGACATCAGCGGCCGTCAGCACGTGGGCGTCACCAAGGACGGCGTCGCCCGGCTCGTGGACCTCTCTGTCGACGCGAACGCCAACTTCGCGGGTGCGGACCACAAGGTGCTGTCCCTCAACGCCGCGAACGGCGCCGGGGTCCCCGCGGACGGTCTGATCGCGTTCACCTCGGCGTGGGGCGACTACAGCCGCAACCGCGGCCTGACGGGCGTGGCCGCCGACCAGATCGCCGAGGTGCTGGTCAAGAACGGCTCGGTCGTGTCGGTCACGCCGAACGGTCCCGCGGGCTCGGGGACGATCGCGGACGACAGCTTCGTGCTTGTCGGGCGCGGCGCCTCGGCGACCGCGCTGCGCGCGCTGGAGCCCGGCGACCCGGTGAAGCTCGACTACGATCTCGCCGACAGCGCAGCCAGGACGTTGAAGTTCGCGCTCGGCCACGGCGGCACCATCGTCTCCGGTGGCAAGGTCGTCAGCGGTCTGGACACCTCGGTCGCCCCGCGCACCGCGCTCGGTTTCAAGAACGGCGGCAAGACGCTCGTTCTGGCCACCTGGGACGGCCCGGGCGGCACCGGCAAGGGCGGCGTCGGGATCGACAAGGAGGCGCGTGACCTCGTCGCGATGGGCGTGGAGACCGCGGTCAACCTCGACGGTGGCGGCTCCACGACGATGGTCGCCCGCGCGCTCGGCGGGGACGCCGCGACCGTCCGCAACGTCCCGTCCGACGGTCAGGAGCGCAACGACCCGAACGGCGTGGGGGTGTTCGTCTCGAAGGGGGACGGCAAGCTGGACCAGCTCCTCGTCAGGCCCGCGCCGGGTGCGGCGTCGGCCGACGGTGGCGTGAAGGTCTTTCCGGGACTGCACCGCCGCCTTGTCGCGGAGGGCGTCGACAACCACGAGACGCCGGTGTCGGTCGACCCGAAGTCCGTGCGGTGGACCGCGAGCGGAGCACCCGTCAAGGGCGGCATGCTCACGGCCCCGGCCCATGCGGATCGCACGATCACGGTCCGTGCGCATGTGCGTAACGACAAGGCGGAGGAGAAGGTCTCCGTCCTCGGCGCGGTCAACAGCGTGGAGATGTCGTCCCAGCGCCTGTCGATCGCCGACGCGACGCCCGACAACGCTGTCAGCGTCTCCGTGACCGGCCGCGACGCCCAGGGCTACACGGCTCCGATCGACCCGCAGGACCTCGTCCTCGACTACGACCACAGCGTCCTCGACATCAAGTCCGTGGACGGCAAGCTGAAGATCACCCCGCTCACCGACGCGGGCACGGTCCTCAAGGTCTCGGTCGGCGGCAAGTCGGTCCAGCTCCCGGTCACGGTCGGCGTGCAGACGAAGACGGTCTACGACTTCGACGACGATGTGCTCGCCCACTGGGTCAACAACAGCACGGCGGCCACGACGTTCTCGGCGGACCCCGACGGTCTGCGGATCGACTTCAACGCGATGCGCAACGTGGGCATCGCGGCGAAGTCGGCGGCCGGACGCATCACCGTGCCCGGCCAACCGCTTCGCCTGCGGGTGCGGCTCAAGTCGAGCATCAGCGTGCCGAACGGTCTCACCTACATCAGCTACGTCGACGCGGACGGCAAGAGCAACGGCTCGTACGGCACCGGTCTGATCGCGAGCGACGACTGGCAGAACGCGTCGTTCACGCTGCCCGCGAACACGAAGTTCCCGATCGCGGTCTCGGGCTTCCAGGGCATCAACACCAGCGCCGCGCAACAGAAGGCGGGCACGTTCGTCCTTGACCGCGTCGAGGCCGACGTCCCGACGTCGATCGACCAGCCCGACCAGCCCGACCAGCCCGGCCCGCGGCCCGACCCGCTCGTCTCCGACGACGGCTCGCTGCCCCAGGGCCACGACACGTGGAAGTTCGCCACGCTGTCGGACGTGCAGTTCACCGCCGACAACCCGGCGTTGACCGAGGTCGCGACGGCCGCCATCCAGCGGATCCGCAAGACCAATCCGGACTTGGTCGTCCTCAACGGTGACATCACCGACCGCGGGCTGCCGCAGGACCTCTCCCTCGCCCGCAAGGTACTCACCGACGCCGGGTGCGACCTCGTACCGGTCGGCCAGGAGCCGGCGGCGAACAGCACGCCGAACCCGAAGTCCGGCTCGGTCCCCTGCTATTACGTACCGGGCAACCACGAGTCCTACGGCCTCAACAACGTCCAGCAGGACCTGACGAACTTCACCGAGGAGTTCGGCCGGCCGTACCGGACGTTCGACCACAAGGGCACGCGGTTCATCCTGCTCGCCAGCTCCGTCGGGTCGCTGCGCGGGACGGCGTGGGACCAGCTCCCGATGTTCCAGAAGGCACTCGCCGACGCGAAGAACGACCGCTCGGTGCACAACGTCATGGTGTTCGCCCACCACCCGGTGGACGACCCCGCCGAGACGAAGTCCAGCCAGCTCGGCGACCGCGACGAGGCCGCGCTCGTCGAGCAGATGCTCACGGACTTCCGCGGCTCCACGGGCAAGGGCGCGGCGATGGCCGGATCCCACGCCCAGATCGCCGACGTCCACCGCCTTGAGGGCGTCCCGTACACGGTGCTGCCGTCGTCGGGCAAGGACCCGTATGGCACGCCGGACCGCGGTGGCTTCACGGGGTGGGTCAACTGGTCCGTCGACGCCGACCGAAGCGCGAACCAGCAGTGGCTCGAGGCCGATGTGCGCGCCTTCGCGCAGTCCATCACGCTCAACACCCCGGCTTCGGTGAAGGCCGGCAGGACCGCGCAGCTCTCGGGCAGCATCGTGCAGCCGCAGGGCGTGGGGACGGGCAGCCGTGTGGTGCCGCTGCGATACCCGATGTCGGTCCACTGGAGCGGCTCGTCCAACCTGGTGATCGGCAGCGGGAAGCAGGCCATCGACCGGGCCCGCGACAAGGGCAAGGTCGCGATCCTCGACCCGCAGACCCGGACGCTCACCGCGCTGCGCCGTGGCACGGTGACCGTGTCGGTGACGAACGACTCGATGCGTGCCTACACCGACGACAGCTCGCTCGCGCCGATCACGACCTCGAAGACCATCGAGGTCCTGCCGGCCTCGTCCGGGTGACCGTAACCACCATGGGCACGCAGCGGTCGCGGATCGGTTCCTGAGCGGTCCGGTCCGCCGCGCACAGCGGCCCGGACGGGGGCGAGCACGTACGTGCTCGCCCCCGTCGTGATCCAGCTCGCGGTGCGCCCGAGGGGCGGGGGGCAGGGTGGTGCCGTTGCCGAACGCGGGAATGGTGTCGGCTCCGGCTCCGAACGTTTCCGGGCCGGCCAACGGGCCTGTCAGGCAAGCCTGATGACGTTCCACGACATCGGTTCCAGCATGGCGTGGAGCGTGCCGTCGGACAGTGTCGTCCCCTTTCCTTCATGTGGTACGACCCGCTCGGGATCGGCCAGCGTGTTGGTTGCCTCCGGGTCCGCGTCGGCCAGCACGCTGTGTCCGAGGACCCGGCCGGCCGCCACCCCCCGCAGACCGACCTCAAGCGGCAGCGTGTTCTCCAGGCTCCGGTTGACGGCGAAGACCGTCACCGTGCCGGTCTCTTCGTCCACCGTCGCCGTGGCGTGGAGCAGGGGCACCGTGCCGTAGCGGGCTGTCTCGTGCGTCGGGCCGGTGACATTGACCTGGAGCACCCGTCCGCGCCCGTACCGGGAGGCCTGCGCGAAGGGATAGAACGTGGTCTGCTTCCAGGCCGGGCCACCCGGCTCCGTCATGATCGGGGCGATCACATTGACCAGTTGGGCGAGGCAGGCGATTCTCACCCGGTCGGCGTGCCGCAGCAGCGCGATGAGCAGCGAGCCGAAGACGACGGCGTCGGTGACCGTGTAGTTGTCCTCCAGCAGCCTGGGCGCCTCGGCCCAGTCGGGGGACGGCTGCTCGTGGTGGCGGGTCTGGTACCAGACGTTCCATTCGTCGAAGGAGAGACCGATCCGCTTCTTCGACCTGAGCCGGGCGCCGATGTGGTCGCAGGTGGCCACGACGCTCTCGATGAACGACTCCATGTCGACGGCGGACGCGAGGAACGAGTCGCGGTCGCCGTCGTGCTCCTGGTAATAGGCGTGCAGCGAGATGTGGTCGACGAGGTCGTACGTCTGCGTCAGGACGGTGGCCTCCCACTCGGCAAAGGTGGGCATGGACCGGCCGGAGCTGCCGCAGGCGACGAGTTCGGCACCGGGTTCGATCTGCCGCATCGCGCGTGCGGTCTCGGCGGCCAGCCGCCCGTACTCCTCGGCCGTCTTGTGGCCGGTCTGCCAGGGGCCGTCCAGCTCGTTGCCCAGGCACCACAGCCGGATGCCGTACGGGTCCTTGGCACCGTGCGCGACGCGGCGGTCGGACAGCGCGGTGCCGCCGGGGTGGTTGGCGTACTCCTGCAGTTCGAGGGCTTCCGCGACTCCGCGCGTCCCCAGATTGAGCGCCATCATGGGTTCGCCGCCGGCCTTCGTGACGAAGTCGATGAACTCGCCGAGGCCGAAGCAGTTGGTCTCGGTCGACCGCCAGGCGAGATCGAGGCGGCGTGGCCGGTCCTCCACCGGGCCGACGCCGTCCTCCCACTTGTAGCCGGAGACGAAGTTGCCGCCGGGGTAGCGGATCGCGGTGACCCCCAGTTCGCGGACGAGGCCGAGGACATCCTGCCGCAGTCCGGCCTCATCGGCGGCGGGGTGTCCCGGTTCGAAGATTCCGGTGTAGACACAGCGGCCGAGGTGCTCGACGAACGATCCGAACAGGCGTGGATCCACCTTCCCGACGCCGAAGGCAGGGTCGAGGGTGAAGCGGGCGGGGGCGTCGTTGCCTGTCATGCGTACCTTTCGGGAGAGGAGGCTCCGGCGGCGAGAAGACTCGGCAAGCGGGCTCACTGGCCGGCGAGGCCCGTGTGGGCGACACCGCGCACGATCTGCCGCTGGAACAGGGCGAAGACGACGAGCAGCGGCAGTCCTCCGAGGATGACCGAGGCCATCATCTGGGCGTAGCGGACGCCGTAGCTGGACTGCACGTTGACGAGTCCGACGGGGAGTGTCATGCCGTTGGGGTCGGTGGTGACGAGGAACGGCCAGAGGAAGTTGTTCCAGGTCTGGATGAAGGTGAAGATCGCCACTGCGGCGAGGACAGGGCGGGAGAGCGGCATGACGATCTGCCAGAACACCCGCCAGCGGCCCGCGCCGTCCACATAGGCCGCCTCCTCCAGTTCGCGAGGCACCCCCTCGAAGAACTTGACCAGAATGAAGACCATGGCGGGCACGGCGATCTGAGGCAGGATCACGCCCCAGTAGGTGTCGACCAGACCGAGCGAGACCATCTCGGCGAACAGGGGGGCCATCAGCACCTGCGGCGGCACCATGATCCCGGCGAGGACGAGCCCGTACAGCAGCCTGCGGCCACGGAACTCGGTACGAGAGAAGCCGTAAGCGGCCATGGCGCACAGCAGCACGGTCAGCACGGTGGTCATCACCGAGATGTAGGCCGTATTGAACAGCCAGCGGCCCAGGTCGCCCGATTCCCACACCTTCTCGTACGCGTCGAAGGTGATCTCCGAGCCGATCCATCTGAGCGGCGTCCGGGCCGTCTCGGCCTCCGGCTTGAGCGAGGTGGCCAGCGCCC
This sequence comes from Streptomyces camponoticapitis, assembly GCF_014646115.1. Taxonomy (GTDB): domain Bacteria; phylum Actinomycetota; class Actinomycetes; order Streptomycetales; family Streptomycetaceae; genus Streptomyces; species Streptomyces camponoticapitis. Next base: position 102,414 of record NZ_BMMV01000021.1, read on the forward strand.
AGGCGAGTGGCAGCACCCACAGCAGGACAAGCGCGAGTGCGCAGACAAGCATGGTGATCCGGCCGGGTGTCCAGCGCGGGCGACGGCTTTCCGAGACGGTACTCACTTCGCGGCCTCCTCACGGGAGCGGCGGGTGAGCCGCAGGTGGATCAGCGAGACGGTCACGATCAGGGCGAAGAAGATGTACGAGACAGCTGACGCGTAGCCGATCCGGTAGTTGGTGAAGCCGGCCTGGTAGACGTACTGGAGGATCGGGCGTGTGGAGTCGTCGGGGCCGCCGCCGGTCATGATGTAGATCTGGTCGAAGATCTTCAGCGAGGCGAGCAGTTGGAGCACGACCACCACACCGGTGGTGCGGCGCAGCAGAGGCAGGGTGATGTGCCACAGGCGGTGTCGTGCTCCGGCGCCGTCGATCTCGGCCGCCTCGTAGAGGTGCTGGGGAATGGACTGGAGCGCGGCAAGGTAAAGCAGGAAGTTGAAGCCGACGGTCCACCAGATGGTGGTGATGACGATGGAGATCATCGCGTAACGGGTGTCGGTGAGCCAGCCGATGCCGGGGTCGAGGCCCACAGCGGCGAGCAGTTGGTCGGCGAATCCGAAGTCGGAGGGGTAGATGACCCACAGCCACATCAGGCAGACGACGCCGGACGGGAGCACGAAGGGCGCGAACCAGCTGAGGCGCCACAGCCAGCTGACCACCCGCAGATGGTGGGCGAGGAGGGCGAGCACCAGGCCGATGACGACCAGGGGCACGGTGCTGAGAAGGGTGAACCAGACGGTGTTCCACAGCGAGGACCAGACAGCGGGATCTCCCAGCGCCTCGGCATAGTTGTCGAAGCCGATGAAGTCGGAGCGGGTGCCGGCGACGTCGTCGTTGCCGAGGCTCATTTTGACGCCCCACAGCAGCGGCCAGACCAGGAAGAACGCGTAGACGATCAGGAACGGCAGGATGAAGATCAGCCCGTGCTCGGTCCAGCGGCGCCGGACGGTTCTCACCGGGGCGGGCCAGGCGGCCGCAGGCGTCGTCGCGGCGTCGGCGGCGGGAGCGGTCGTGGTCATACGGCGGCTCCGAAGGGGGGCGGGGTGTCGATCAGTCTCCGGAGCCGTTTCCTGGTCTCGGCGAGTGCGTTCTCGGGCGTTCGTGACCCGGTGAGCACCCCGGAGAAGACGGCCCCGAGTTCGAGCTCCAGCGCGGAGGCGGAGCCGGAGAACCAGGCTTCGGGGTCGAGGGCGACATCGTCGATGACGGACCGGTACGCGGACTGCGGCTGGAGCGCCAGATAATCGGGCTCCTCAAGGGCGGGCAGATAGGCGGGTACGTGTCCGCCCTTTGCCCAGTCGACGCTGTGTCTGAGCATCCAGGCGACGAAGGCGTGGGCTGCCGCGTTGCTCGCTCCCCCACGACCGCTCTGGTGCGGCAGTACAAAGGTGTGGGAATCGGCAAAGACGCTGGCGCGGCCGAAGAGATTGGGTATCCGGCTCATGGAGAAGGGGAGCCCGGTGGTCTTGAATGTGCTGACCTCCCACTCGCCGTTGATGAGGAAACCGGTCCTGCCGGCGCTGAACACACCGATCCCGCCGTTGTAGTTGACTCGGCGCACCGCCAGGCCGTCGGCCGTCAACGCCCGCATGTAGGTGAGGACTTCGAGCGCCTTGGTGTCGTCGATGGTGATCCGGTCGGCATCGGGAGACAGAACCGTCCCGCCGGTCTGCGAGTAGAAGGTCGCGAACAGCCGCCAGGGCCCGATGGTGTCGCTGCCGAGTGTCTCGGTGACCAGACCCGGCTGCCCGGTGACCTTCTTGGCGGCACGCAGGGCATCGGTGAATTCCTTCACCCCCTGGATGGGTTTGAGCTTTCCGTCGCTGTCGAGGAGTCCGGCCTTCTCGCAGATTTCGGTGTTGTGGTAGAGCACCATTGGGTGGGTGTCGAGCGGGACGGCGTACTGCCTGCCGTCGACCGTGCCACGCCGCCAGAGATCCTCGGGGAAGTCCTCGGCCGAGATGCCGTGGTCGGCGAGCATGCCGAGGTCGAACGGGTCGAGCAGCCGTCGGGGCGCGAAGCCGGGCAGCCGGGCCAAGTGCAGTACGGCCACCTCGGGCGCGCGCCCGCCGGCGCCCGCCATGCCAAGCTTGGTGTAGTACGGCGGGCCCCACTGGAGAGTGGACGCCTCAAGTTCGATCCCGGGGTGGGACGTGCTGTAGGCGTCCAGCATCGCCTGCATGTTGACGCCGTCGCCACCGCCGAAGAGGTGCCAGTACCGCAGCCGGGTGCCCCCGGCTCCGGCACCTGTGGGAGCGGCACAGCCAAAGGCTCCGACACCCAGGCTCCCTGCCGCGGCAAGGGCGCCGAGTCCGGTGAGGACGCTTCTGCGGCCCGGTGAGGTCTGTTGCATCGAGGCCCATTTCTGTGTCTTCACGGTTCCGGGACATCGAGCGGCATGCGTCATCCCTGCGCATGACGTTCGATATTTCGAATAGCGCTCGTAACTTCGAACGGGAACATAGGGTTGAGCACCGTAGCCGTCAACGCTTCGCGCAGAGTTGGGATCAACCGGCCCACGGTGGCCGACGCGGCTTCACCGGACCACCTCCTTTGGCACAACTTCCTTACGAAGGAGCCTTGTTCGCGGCACAAGGGCCCGCTTGGGATGCGGCCGGTGTTCCGGGCCGACTGGTCGAGCGCGGTGGTGTGGTTCAGCGCGTCCGAGGTTCCTCATGATCCGCGAGTCGGGCGTCGGCCCGGCCGTCGAGCCGGCGGGAGAGGGAGTCGGCGCTGCCTCGATCGAGGGAGGGAAGAGCCACTGAGGCACGCCGAACGCCTATGACACGGCACCGCGCGGTGACGCAGGGGCTTCTTCCGGATACTCCGGTCCGCTGCCGCAAGCCGCAAGTCCGTATTGCAGTAGGCTTAAAAATCAACCTGTCAGAAGAAACCGGTTTCGGAGGAATCGGATGCTCGTGGACTCTTTGACGATCGATTCCGTGCCGCAGGACGAGGTAACGGTGTCGACGTACCGATCCGCTGATCTCGGTCCTGTCCACATCGGCGAGGTGACGTTCCAGGACGAGCTGCGGCTCAAGTGTGAGGACATCGGCACCGGATTCTATGTGCAACTGCCGATTCTGGGACGGTTCGAATCGCGGCATCGCGGTGCGCACACTCAGGTGAGCCGCACCTCATCGGCGGTGTACCAGCCTGGTGCCGGGTCGTTCTTCGGCCGCTGGCCGGCGGGTTACCGAGCGTTGTGTATCCGCATCGACGCGCCGGCGCTGGAGACCGCTCTGGCCAGACTCATCGGCGACCGCGTGTCGAGCCGAGCCAGCTTCAGCCCGGTCATGGACACCGCCGATGGCTACGGTCGCGGCTGGGCCGACCTGCTCTTCTCGGTCAACCGACAGCTCGCGAGCGCTCCGGACGATCTGCTGGCTCAGCCGCTGGTCGCGGGCCCGCTGGCGGAGAGCCTGGTCAACGGCTTCCTGCTTGCGGCGACCCACTCGCACACGGAGGCGCTCACCGCGCCAGTGGCGGCGGCGCGGCCGACAGCGGTCCGCACCGCGATCGACGTCATCGAGGCGGACGCGGGGAAGCCGCTGACGATGTCGGTTCTCGCCGAGCGCTGCGGCGTCAGCGCGCGCACCCTGCAGAAGGCGTTCCGGCAGCACCTGGGCATGTCGCCGATGGAGTACCTGCGCGATGTCCGCCTGCGCCGGGCGCACGAAGAACTCCGCAGCGCCGACCCATATGTCGACTCGGTGGCCTCGATCGCCCGTAGTTGGGGCTTCGCGCACCCGGGCAGATTCGCCGCCGCGCACGAGGAGAAATTTGGAATAAAGCCGCTGCGTACGCTTCGTGGATAATCGAATTCGCATTCCGTACTTTTCTTTTGCGCGCCGCGGTGCGGCCCGTAGAGTTACGACTGAAGAAATCGTGCAGGGAAGACCCAGGAAAGCGAACCATGACCAACACAGCCATGGCAGACGTCCGTGACATGTATATGGCGCACACCATGTTCCGGCGTGAGATCGGACTCGCTCCGACTCTGATTTGTGAGGTTCCAGGCGGCGATGTCGAGCGCGCCGCGATCGTGGCCGACCACTTCCAGGTCGTCGACAACAGCCTCCACCACCACCACGTCGCCGAGGACAAACACCTGTGGCCACGGCTGGCCGAGCGGGTGGGGACAGAAGCCGACGCGGTGGTCAGGGTGATGGAGGAGCAGCACGGGGCCATCGACACGCTGCTGGACGAGGTCCGCGCCGGACTGGCGCGGTGGCGGAGCACCGCCGATGCGGCGCAAGGTGAGACCGTCGCCGCCGCCATGACCCGCCTGAACGAGCGTCTCGTCGAACACCTCGCCGTCGAGGAGGACCTCGCGCTTCCCCTGATCGAGAACCACATCACGGCGGCCGAGTGGGGCCAGATGATCGCCGACAGCGCCGGGGACGTCGCGCCGGAGCAGATTCCGCTGATCTTCGGGATGATGGCGTACGAGGCCGATCCCGAAACAGTGCGGGACATCATCGCCCAGATGCCGCCCGAGATCAGCGGCGTGATCGGGGACCTGGCTTCGGAGTCCTACGCGGCACACGCGCGACGGGTGTACGGCACCGCCGCTCCGGCTCGGATCGGCGCTCGCGGGGCGGTGGCGTGATGGCAGGGGTGAGGTTCGGCGCGCTGCTGGAACCGGCAGCCGACCGCCCGCAGGATGTCGTCGGCTGGGCCGAGCTCATGGACCAACTCGGCTACGACGTCGTCACTTTGTCCGACCACCCGTACTGGCCCGAGCGTCTGGACACGGTCGCGCTGCTGTCGGCCATGGTGGCCAGGACACAGCGGATCACGGTAATGCCCAATCTGTTCAATCTGCCGCTTCGGCCGCCCGCGATGATCGCCCGTACCGCCGCCACCCTGGACATCCTCAGCGGCGGCCGGTTCGAGCTGGGGCTCGGTACCGGAGCGCAGCAGATGTGGGAGTCCATCGTGGCGGAGGGTGGCCCCCAGCGCACCGCCGGGCAGTCCATCGAGGCGCTGGAGGAGGCCACCCACATCATCCGTGCCCTGTGGACATCCAAAGAGGATGTCCAATTCCAGGGCACGCACTACAGGCTCGGCGGCGCTCGGCCCGGCCCCGTACCAGTGCACCCCATCGGTATCTGGTTCGGCGCCTACCAACCTCGCCTGCTCCGGCTCGTAGGTGCCATCGGCGACGGATGGATCCCCAGTTCGCCCTTCCTTCCCCCCGAGGCGTTGCCCGGCGCGAACAAGATCATCGATGACGCCGCGGAGGCCGCCGGCCAGTCACCCCAGAGCATCCGTCGCGGCTACAACATCGAGGGCGAGTTCGGTACCGGCCCCGGCTTCCTGCAGGGGGCGCCCGCTGTATGGGCCCAGCAGCTGGCCGAGCTTGTACTGGCAGGACAGATCGACACGTTCTTCCTGTACCGGGTTCAGTCGCCCGACTTCCTTCGCCGCTTCGCCGCCGAAGTCGCGCCTGCCGTCCGCGAACTCGTCTCGACTGGCTGACCACGACCCGCCCTGGTGAGCAGATGGTCCGCAGAGCACTCCGGATCGTCTGCTCCGAGCGGCGCTCCCCGCTCGGGTTAAACCGACACCTCGGCATACCCGGACCCGCGGGAGGTTGGGAGCAGCCGTCGAAGCGCGGTCAGCGGACGCGGCGGCGTTCCGTGTGGGCCGTGATCGTCAGGGCGACGGTCGTCAGCAGGCACAGAAGTGCCCAGGCCGGTGTGAAGCTGGTGGTGAGGTCGACGAGCAGTCCGAGTACGGGTGGCATCGTGACGATGGCGATCTGGTTGACGGACATGGCCAGGCCGAGGGCGAAGCCGGTCTTGCCCTGCGGGGCCGTTTCGGTGACGTAGGCGACCCAGGGGCCGTACCAGCCGAAGCCGAAGAAGCCGAGCCAGATGAAGACGGCGGAAGCGACGGCCGGTGACCGTCCCGCCGGGGTCGTCAGCACCGACAGTGCGGCGATCACGGCGGCCATGCAGACCAGCACGACGACATACCGGCCGTACCTGCTCCGGTCGCTCCAGGCGGCCAGGCAGATCCGGCCCGCGACGCCCGCGCCCTGGGACGCCACCAGGATCAGGGCCGCCGCTCCGGCGCCGACCGATGACGTCCGGTGGAGGTGGAGCACCGTCAGGATGCTCACGCCGTACTGGACCGAGATCAGGCTGGTCCCCGACAGCATGATCTTCACCATGGCCGGTTCGCGGAGCATACGCAGCCGGGCTCGGAGCTGCGCGGCGAGCGGATCGGACGGTCCCTTGTCCGCCGGGGCGGGCACCGCGGGCGGTCGGCGGTAGCAGCCCATGAAGAGTCCGGCTCCGAGCAGTGCGACGCAGCCGCCGGTCAGCAGGGTGGCCCGCCACCCGAACTCCTCGGCGACGAACGGGAGTACGGCGGAGGCGAGCGCCGCCCCCAGCGGCAGCCCGGCCTGCCGGACACCCATCGCGAAGCCCCGTTGTGACGTGCTGAACCAGGACGCCACCGACTTGCTCCCGCCCGGCTGGACGGTGCTGTAGCCAACGCCCACCAGCAGCAACGCGACCAGCAGCGTCGCGTATCCCGGCGCCAGGCTCCCCGCGCACAGAGCCACCGCGACCACACCCGCCCCGACCCCGACAACCCAGCGCTCGCTGTAGCGGTCCAGCAGCTCGCCGGCCACCAGCAGCCCGGCGAGCGGTACGAACTGGGCGGCCGAGACCAGCAGCCCCAACTGTGCGGTGCTCAGGCCGAGTGCGCGCTGAAGGTGGACGCCGAGCGCTCCGAGGCCGCCCACGAAGAACCCGGATGCGGCCTGGGTGAAGGTGGCGACGGCCAGCACGGTCCAGCGATAGCGCCACGGATCGCGGGACGCGGATCCCTGCTGTCGGGCGGCACGGTGTGTCATGCGGACCACCCTGTTGTAATGGTCTTATGCACCTCAACCCTTACGGCGAGGACGCGGTGAACCTCGCCGCGGCCCTGGCCAACCGCCGGCCCGGGAGCACGGATGAGCTGGCAGAAAGCTGCCGCACCGCCGGGCTCACGTTGGAGCGACCGGTCACAGCGGACGACCTGAACCGTGCCCGGGCGGCTCTGGACATCTGGGAGATGATCGTCGACGCCGCCGACGAGCAGGAACGCGCGGGCCTTCTGAACCGGATGCTGGCCGAAGCCGCCGCCTACCCACGGCTGACCTCCCACTCCGGCACCGGCTGGCATCTGCACTACCGGGACGCCGAACAGCCCCTCGGGTCAGTCCTGTTCACGCTGTTCGCGGTCGGCACCGCACTGCATCTCACGGGCCGGGGCATGCACCGACTGCGGCGCTGCGAGGTGACCGGGTGCGACACCGCCTTCGCCGACACCTCGCGCACCGGACGTCAGCGCTACTGCTCGCAGCGCTGCGCCAACCGCGATGCCGTCCGCAGACACCGGGCGCGAACCGCGGCCACGTGACCAATGGACCATGAACATGCACAGGTCCGGCACGGAGAACGGGCTCAGCCGATTAGATGGTGTCGTCAGCGACTGCTCAGCGGGGCCGGGCCTCGGCGCAGCGCACACAGGTACGAGCCGAGGGCCGTACCTCCAGCCGCTCGTCGGGGATCGCCTCGCCGCAGCTCTCGCACCGCCCGTAGTCACCCCGCTCCAGTCGCTCCAGCGCCTGGTCCACGCCGAGCAGCTGCTGTTGCGCCTGGGCGAGCAGGGAGGCGACATGGGCCCGCTCAAAGGCGGTGCTCGACCCGTCCGGGTCGTGCTCGTCGTCCACCGCCACCAGCGCGTTCGCCTCGACGATCGCGTCGAAATCACGTTCGAGCGCTTGGATCCGAGCAGCCGTGTCCGTACGCCGCGCCGAAAGCCGTGCGCGGACGGAGGCAGGATCAACCGGGGCCGGAGGACTCACGTAGATGAAAACGCCGGACGCCACCCACGCATTCCGGGCGCCGGGCTGCACATCGTGACTGGGGGCAGCCGGTGCGCGGTCAGGTGAAGGGTACGACTCCGTGCCTGCCGTACGTACCGTCGTGTGCCTACACCGCGGTGAAGCCGCCGTCGATGGCGAGGGTCGCGCCGTGGATCTGGGAGGCCTCGTCGCTCGCGAGGAATACGACGGCGGCGGCCACCTCCGCCGGGGTGCCGGCGCGGCGGGAGGGCATGCGCGCGATGATCGGGGCCAGGTGCTCCTCCATCGCAGCCACCTTCTCCGTCAGGGTGGGGCCCGGAGCGACGGTGTTGACGCGCACACCGTGCGGACCGTATTCCGCGGCCCACGATGTGGTGAGCGAGTGCACGGCCGCTTTGGTCATGCTGTAGAGCGCCGACTGTGCCGCGCCCCGCATGCCGTTGATGGAACCCAGGTTGACGACAGCTCCTCGGCCGCGCTCGGCCATGGGCGGTGCCAGAAGGCCGGTGAGGAGGAACAGCGATCGCACGCTCACGGCCAGCGCCTCGTCGACGGTCTCCTGCGTCACCTCGGCGGTCGGGGTGGGCGTGAGCAGGAGCGCCGCGTTGTTGACGAGCACGTCGATCCGTCCGCCGGCCGCGGTGATCGTGTCGGTGGCGAAGCGGCCGATCACCTCGGCGCCCGCGGACAGGTCCGCCGTGACGAATGCCGCCGCACCGCCGTCCTTCTCGATGCGCGCCACCACGTCACCGCCCCGGCGCGCGTCGCGTCCGCTGACGACGACAAACGCGCCCTCGGCGGCCAGAGCCTCCGCGATGGCGGCGCCGAGGCCGGTGGTGGAACCGGTGACCAGGGCCGTCCGCCCGGTGAGTCGTTGGGTCATGATGCACTGCCTTTCCGCGCTGAACGGGCTGGGGAAGGCAAACGTGCCACCCTAAAAATGGACCCGCAAGTCCAGAAAATGGCAGGATGGAGGCATGACACCGCGACTGACCGCCAAGGGCGCGGCCACCCGGCAACGCGTGATCGAGGGAGCCGCGCAGGAGATCCGTGCGCGCGGCGTGACGGAGACGACCCTGGACGACATACGCGCCCGCACGGCCACCAGCAAGAGCCAGCTCTTCCACTACTTCCCCGGCGGCAAGGAAGAGCTCCTGCTCGCCGTGGCCCGGCACGAGGCCGGCCGCGTCCTGTCCGACCAGCAGCCCCACCTCGGCGAACTCACCTCCCGGCGGGCCTGGTACAACTGGCGCGACGCGGTCGTCGACCGCTACCGCCGACAGGGGCAGCAGTGCCCGCTCGGCACGCTCACGGCACAGCTCACCCGCGCCACCCCCGGCGCGCAGGCCGTCACCAGGGAACTGCTCGCCTCTTGGCAGACCCACCTCACCGTCGGCATCCGGGCCATGCAGGACCGCGGCGAGATCTCCCCCGGCCTCGACGCAGACCGTGCCGCGGCCGCCCTGCTCGCCGGCATTCAGGGCGGCGTCTCGATCCTGATGTCCACGGGCTCACTCACACACCTCGAAGCTGCCCTCGACCTGGGCATCGACGCGCTTCTCGCCACCCCCGCGCGCCCGACACCGACCGGTTGACCGACCTGGCGACGGCACCTGTGCGGGTGGACGGTGCCCGGAGGGCCGGGCCGCCGGCCCGGTGATGCGCTGTTCGATGCGTGCGCCCAGGCGTAGCTCCCGCGCCGGGAGGTCTCCGTCTGGTTCAAGATCTGGTCAACACGACGCTCTACGGGTGGATCGGTCAGCCTGAGCGGGATCGGCTGTCCGAGCTCTCGACGGCCCGGCTGAGTTCCTAGGTGCGACTGGACATCACGGCGGACGGTGACGTGCAGTACGCACCGCCCAAGGGAGGAGCCGCGGGCCTGAGCGGACTGGTGGCGACGGAGATGCTTCTGGCCCGGACAGCCGGCACGTGGAACCGTCGTGTGCGCTCTTCGCGGCCCTATGCCGACGGCTTGATCAGCTTCGACGTCGGAGAGGTAGGCGTCCGATTCAGTGGATGCCGGAATTTAGGGCATCCAGGTCAGGCGCCGATGACTTCGCAGTCATCCGATCGGGCGGCCTCGACAGCGGCCCGGGGCCCGGGCGGGGGTGGGGTGACCTTCCGGGTGCGAATGTCGATCCGGGCGCCGAGCGAACGCACGACGGCGACTTCTTCGCCACCTTCTCGGGACACCGAGTGCCCCATCCGCCACCGCGCACCGTCCGTGCTCAGTCCCACGACCTGACATGACACGGCGACCTGCTCAGCCAGGAAGACCTCGTGCAGATATCTGACGTCCTCACCGTGCAGAACAGCGGCAACGCCCTTCTTCTGCAAGGCATGAACATCCCACCCCGCGTCCATCAGAAGCCCGAGGCGAGCGGTGGTCGCGTACTCCAAGTACCTCGTGCTGCGCAGATGGCCGTTGAGGTCGACATCGTCCCAGCGGACTTCGAAATATTTCCTGAAAATATTGGACATAGTAAAAAGTCTAGTCACTCGACCGGGCAACCGAGTAGCGCCGGTACCTTCAGATGCAGCGGATAGCTTGTTCCTCAAATCTGAGCCATCTGGAAGCGTGATCCGTCGGCGGCATCGGCGACTTGCGAGGGGGCCGGTGATGTCGAGCGTCAGGTACTCGATGTCCGGACCGGCGGGCACCGGGAGCACGCCGCGGGCTGCGCCTGACGGCACCGGCTCGGGCGTGGCCCCGACGATCGCAATCCGGGCCTCGCGGCGCGAGGCCCGGAACCAGCGGTGCCATCACAACGGACGACCGGCCCGCCCGCGGCGCGGACCGCGGCTCAGCGGACCTCGACCGTCACGGTCCGTCCGCGGCCCACCGACACGGTCGCGTAGGTGTACGTCACCCCGTCCACGACCTTGGTCCTCGCCTTCCGCTCGCGCCCGTTCACCTTGACCGTGGAGTACGTGCCGGGGAAGCGCGCCTCCCACGAATAGGCCGAAGGGCCGGAGGAGTTGGTGAGGCTGGACTTCGTCGCCCCGTCGTGCCGGGCACCGAAGGTATTGCCGCCGACGGCCAGGTCGTCGATCTTCAGCCAGTCCATGCCGGAGGGCAGCCTCGACACCGTCGTGAGGGTGCGTTCCGGCGCGTCGGGCGTGATACCCATCAGCCCCTCCACCGTCTGGCCGAGGAGGGTGAAGGAAATCTCGGGATAGTCGCCGTTGGTGCCCTGCTTGGCGTTGACGTGCTGGATGTCCTTCTGGTCGTAGACGTACGACATCCAGTTCCAGGCGGTGTCCTGACGGTTGTTCTGGAAGAAGGTGTCGGCCAGATACGAGATCGCCTCGATGTTGGCGGGCTTGCCCGCGCCCGACGCCTGCGCGTCGATGTAGTCGAGATACGCGTCGTTGCGGGCCCCCGGCTCGATGATCTTCTTCATCGGCATGAACCAGCTGTTCTCCTTGCCCCAGCCGGTGAGCGGCGCTCCGTCGGTGGTGTAGCCCCGCACCATGTCTCTGCCCGAACCCGTCCCGCTCCAGGTCGAGTTGAAGTAGTCCTTGAGGGTTTTCGCCTTCTTGTCGTACGCCGCGGCCAGAGCGCGGTCGCCCTTGCCACGGGCGAGCGACGCCATCGCCAGATAGGCCTGGTACTGGGAGCCGATCGCGTCGCCCGCCTCGGCCAGCGGCTCGTCGCTCTGCTCGTTGTAGCTGGCGGCGCCCTCGAAGATGCCCTTGCCCGTGCCCTCGGCGACCTTCACCGGCCCGTTGTCCTTCAGACCGTCGTGCAGCTCGACGAACTCGTTCGTGGCGTGGCGGTAGAAGTTCCACAGAACGGGGTCGTTGACGTACGCGCGGTCGCCGCTCCAGCGGTAGGCCTCGGCGGCCTTCTGTACGAGTTCGAAGGTGGCGGGCACCTCACGTACGAAGTCGTCGGGCGCCTTGTAGTCGATGGACAGGTATGTCGTGGCGTCGAAGTTGAGCGCCCACACCGGGTAGTACTTGTGCTCGGCGGTGGCGGACTCGGCGTACGCGCGGAGCATCGCCTTGTTCTCGGCGCCGAGACCCAGCACGCTCGCGCCGGCCAACTGGTGGGCCATGTCGCGGGAGTAATAGCCGCTGCGGTTGGCGTAGCCCGCCCAGTAGGACGGGGCGTAGACGCCGGAGCCGGTGCCGTGCAGGTTGTTCTCGTCCACGTTGAGCGGGCCCTCGGTGCCCGGCAGTTGGACCCAGCTGTTGGCCTTGCGCTTCGACCAGTCGAACATTTCGACGATCTTCGGGTCGGAGGAGCTGACGTGCGGGTCCGCGGGCGACGAGGGGGACACCATCAGGTCGTCGGCGTTGATCCAGCCGTCGCCGGACTCGAAGGCGATCTCCAGCCTGTCACCCCGGTCGAGGGCGATCCGGCCGAGGGTCTGGCGGCGGTACGAGGAGGTGCTGGGCAGGGCCTTGGCGGCCACCTCGGTGCCGTTGACGCGTGCGACATACCGGCCGCCGGGCCCGCCCGTCGCGATCCAGGCCGATATGTCGTACATCCCGCGGCCGTTGGCGGTCACCGTCTGGGAGGCCTTCCCGCCCGCCCCCGCGTCGAGGTAGAGGAGCCGTGAGCCGCCGTGCGGGTTGTTGGTCGCGATGCCCGTGCCGGTGCTGAACTTCCAGCCGTGGCCGCCCTGTTCGAGGCCGGGGTCGGCGATCTCCAGCAGAGCCGGGACCCCAGCCGGTGGGTGGCGCGTGCCGGCGTCGGGAGAGGCGGGAGTGGCCGAGGCCTGTCCCAGGGTGAGCGGCGTCAGGGACGCCAGCAGGGCGAGCGCGGACAGAAGCGACAGTCGGGCAGGTCTCATCGGCGGTACTCCCGGGCTTCGTTGACGTGGCGGGCGGCACGCTAGCAATGGCGACTGAATGCTTGCAATGAATCTGACGCGATGAGTTGTTTGGGACGACAGAAAGTTTTCATCGGACCATTGCAAGTCAAGCAAGCACCTTGCTAGCGTCCCGGCCTGTCGGTTCGTCAACGGTGCGTGAGCAGGAGTGGGTCAGCCATGGACATGGAACGTCGGAGAGTGCTGCGAATGGGCGGCGCGCTTGCCGCCGGTGCCGGTCTCACCGGCCTGACCGCCTGCTCGGGCTCGGGCGACACCGGCGCCGCGGGATCCGCCGGCGCCAAGGACAAGGGCGCGATCACGGTGTGGAGTTGGCAGGGTCCCGCCGCGCAGATGAAGGCGCTCGTCCCGGAGTTCAACAAGAAGTTCCCGGACATCGAGGTCACGGTCCAGGACATCGGCAACCCGGCGATCTGGGACAAGATCACCACTGCGATGGGAGCCGGCGGCAGCGGCCTCGCCGATGTCCTGCACATCGGTGTCGACTACCTCCCGGGCTACGTCGAGAAGTTCCCCAACGGCCTGGCGGACCTTGGTGAACTGGGCGCCGACAGGTACAAGGACGCCTTCGCGCGGGGCCTTTGGGAGACCGTCTCGGGCAAGGGCGGCAAGGTCAGCGCCCTGCCCTGGGAGGCCAACTCGGCGGGCTTCTACTACCGCGCCGACATCTTCGAGGAGGCCGGGGTCGACGCGGACGCCCTGGGGACCTGGGACGACGCCATCGAGGCCGGGAAGAAGATCAAGGAGAAGACCGGCACCCATCTGCTCGGCATCGACAAGCCCGCCTCCGAGGCGGACGCGGCCAACTTCTTCCAGCTGCTGCTGCAGCTCGAGGGAACGTTCTACTTCAACTCGGACGGGGACATCACCCTCGATTCCCCCGAGGCCGTCCGGGCCATGACGATCATCAAGACGATGAACGACGCGGGCCTGGTCAGCGATCTCGCGGGCGGCTGGACGGCGCTGGAGACCTCGGTCAAGAAGGGGACCGCCGCCGTGCTTCCCTGGCCCACCTGGTTCGGCGGGGTCATCGAGGACCTGGTGCCCGAGGAGTCCGGCAAATGGAAGGTCCGCCTGCCTCCGGCCGTACGCCGCGGCGGCACCAACGCCGCCACCGTCAACTCCACCCACCTCGCCGTCGCCGGCAGCAGCAAGAACCAGGCCGCCGCCTGGACCTTCATCGAGTACGTACTGACGCGCCCCGCCTCCCAGGTCAAGATCTACAAGAACCAGGGCATAGCGCCCGCCCTGATGAAGGCGTACGACGACGAGGTCTTCCACGCCCCGTCGACGTTCTTCAGTGGCCAGAAGAAGGGCGAGATCTTCTACGAGGCCCTGCGGGCACCGTCACCGGCCTTCAACTACACCTCGGACTACGCCCGCGCGCTCAAGGTCGTCACCGACGCCCAGACGAAAGTGCTGCTCAAGGGCGCGGACCCGGCCACGGTGCTGAAGGCCGCCGCCGGCCAACTGGCCAAGCAGACCGGGCGCAAGGTCGTGCGATGACCGCCACGCTCACCGAGGTGGACAAGGACGGCCCGCCCACCGCCCCGGCGAGGACCGCGCGACGCCCGTGGCAGGGCCGGCGACTCGCCCCGTACCTCTTCGTACTCCCGGCGATCGCGCTCTTCGCGACGTTCAAGCTGTACCCCATCGCCTGGTCCTTCGTCCTCAGCCTCCACAAGACGGTTGACGGGGTCGACACCTACGTCGGCGCCGACAACTACACCCGGCTGCTGGACGACCCGCTCTTCTGGACCGCGCTGAAGAACACCGCGGTCATCCTCGTCGTCCAGGTCCCCCTGATGCTGGCGCTCGCCACCGGGCTCGCCGTCGCCCTCAACTCGACCCTGCTTCGCGGGCGTTCCGTCTTCCGGCTCGGCTTCTTCATGCCCATGGTCACCGGTCTCGTGGCGTACGGACTCATCTTCTCCGTGCTCCTCAACAAGGAGTACGGGCTGCTCAACTGGCTGCTCTCCGGGATCGGCGTTGACGCCGTACCGTGGCTGACCGACCCGCTGTGGGCGAAGCTTTCCCTCGGCCTCGCGCTGACCTGGCACTACACCGGCTACAACGCGGTGATCCTGCTGGCCAGGCTCCAGACGATTCCCGGCGAGCTGTACGACGCCGCGTCCGTCGACGGAGCCGGGGCCTGGGCGTCCTTCCGGCACGTGACGCTGCCGGGGCTGCGGCCCGCCCTCCTGCTCACCACGGTGCTGTCCACGATCGGCACCCTCCAGATCTTCGACGAGCCCTACATCCTCACCGGCGGCGGGCCCGACAACGCCACCCTCACCATCGGTGTGTACCTGTACCAGAACGCCTTCACATACTTCGACTTCGGCTACGCGTCGGCCATCGCCTACGCGCTCGCCGTGCTGATCGGAATCCTCGGCGTGATCCAGTTCCGTGTGCTGGGAGACAAGCCGTGACCACGACCGCTCCGAAGACAGCCAGAACGGCCGGAACGGCCGGAACAGCCGGAGACCGGACCCGCGGCAGAAGCATTCTGCTCACGTCCTCGCTCGCCATCGTCCTCGCCGCCGTCGCGATCCCCTTCTACTGGCTGATGATCGCCTCCACCCACAGCTCCGACGACATCTTCGACAGTCCGCCGCCCCTGCTGCCCGGCGGGCACCTGGGGGACAACCTCTCCGCGCTCCAGGAGTCCGCGGGGTTCGGCCGGGTCATCCTGAACTCCCTGCTGATCGCCACGCTCTACACGGTGTGCGCGGCGGCGGTCTGCACACTGGCCGGGTACGCCTTCGCCAAGTACCGCTTCAAGGGCCGCGAGGCGCTCTTCGGACTCCTCATGCTCGGCCTGGTCATCCCCAGTCAGGTCACGCTCGTCCCGCTGTTCAAGATGATGGCGCAGCTCCAGTGGCTGGACACCTACCAGGCCGTGATCATGCCCAACCTCGCGCTGCCCTTCGGGATCTTCCTGATGCGCCAGTCGATGGCGGCGCTGCCCGACGAACTCCTCGACTCGGGCCGGATGGACGGCTGCGGTGAACTGCGGCTCTTCTGGAAAGTCGTCCTCCCGCCGATGAAGCCCGGCCTCGCCGCGCTGGCGATCTTCCTCTTCCTCTACCAGTGGAACGACTTCGTCTGGCCGCTGATCGTGCTGCGGGACGGCGCCTCCTTCACCATCCCCGTCGCCCTCGCCTCCTTGCAGGGGATCGACAACACGGACTACGGAGCGATCCTCGCCGGCACCTCCATCGCCGCGATCCCCATGGCCATCGTCTTCCTCGCGCTTCAGCGTCACTTCGTCTCCGGTCTCCTCGCCGGCGCCGTGAAGGAGTAAGTGTGCAGTCCGTCCAGACCTCAGGTCTGCGGGAGCCCCTGACACGGCCCGGCGGCACAGTGCCGGACGCCGGGGCCGTCACCACGGCCGAACTGGCCCCCGCGCCGTACCTGCCGCTCCTCGACGACGTACGGATCGCGGTCGTCGCCCCGGACTCCCCTGGCCAGGACCCCGCCTGGGACCTGACCGAACTCCCGGGCGGCCTGCGGATGTTGTCCGTACGCGCCGACGGCGCACCGGTGGAGATACGGCTCTCCGTGCCCCTGGGTGACGCCGCCGGGTACTGGCATCCGGACGGCGGCTGGCAGCGTACCCTGCTCGCCGACTGGGCCGGCCGAGCGCGGGTGTCGCTGGTCAGCGGACACGCCGCGGGCTGCCTGTACGACCACGTGGGCACCACCATGCTGGCCTTCGCGGCGGTCGATCCGGTACCGGAGGTGTCGATGCGGTTCGGGGTCTCCGAGGAGCACGACACCCATGTCGTCCATCTCAGCCTGCCCCCCTCGGACGAGGCGCACCGCCTGCTGTTCGTGCCCCGGGCCGAATCGGTGGCGGTCGCGATGAGGGCCCTGCGGGGCTGGTTCGCCCGTGAGATCACCCCGATGGCCGTGCCGGACTCGGCCCGTACGCCCGTGTACTCGACCTGGTACGCCTTCAACCAGGACGTCGACGCCGAGTCCGTCGAGACCCAGGCGGTGCTCGCGGCCGAAGCCGGCTGCGGAGTCCTGATTCTCGACGACGGCTGGCAGGAGCTGGGCAGCGGACGCGGCTACGCGGGGTGCGGCGACTGGCGGCCCGACCGCGCCAAGTTCCCCGACTTCGCCGGCCATGTGGCCCGCGTCCGGGCCGGCGGACTGCGCTACATGGTGTGGCTCGCGCCGCTGCTGCTCGGGCCGGACGCCGACTGCTTCGGCCGGTGGGCGCCCCACGCGCCCGCTCCCGGCAGCACACCCGGCGCCTACGTCCTCGACCCCCGCGTGCCCGAAGTGCGGCGCCACGTCGTCCAGTTGTGCACGCGTGTCGTCGCCGATCACGGACTCGACGGACTCAAGATCGACTTTCTCGACCAGGCCATGGTGTACGCGGCGGGCGGCGGCCACCCCTGCCCCGACACGGCGGACACGTCCGACGTGGGCGTGGCCATGACCGCGCTGCTCACCGATGTCCGGGCGGCCCTTGAGGAGTTGCTCCCCGACCCGCTCATCGAGCTGCGCCAGCCGTACACCGGGCCCGGCATGGCTCCCTTCGGCAACATGCTGCGCTCCTTCGACTGTCCGGCCGACGCCACGGCCAATCGGGTCCGGACCCTGGACACCTCGCTGCTCGCCATCGGCGGCGCCGTCCAGTCCGACATGCTGATGTGGCACCGGGACGCCCCCGTCGAGGCCGCCGCCCGGCAGTTGATCGGCGCCCTGCACTCGGTGCCGCAGCTCTCCGTACGCCTCGACCGGATCTCCGGAGAGCAGCGCCAATCGGTGGCCTTCTGGCTCGCCGAGTGGCGACGGCTGCGCGGTGCGCTGCTGGACGGGACCGTCGAGCCGGGCCGCCCGGACGATCTCTACACGCTCGTGGACGCGACCGGCGAGGGGATACGCGTCATTGACGTGCACAGCACGCGCGTGGTGCCCGTGGACCTGTCGGCCTGCGGCGAGTTGGTCCTGGTGAACGGCACGTCCGCGGACCAGCTCCGGGTGGAGAACACCGGGCCGCGCGTCACCGTGGAACTGACCGCCCATCACCCCTCCGGCCGTATGATCGACCGGAGCCGGACGAGCCTGGCGACCGGCCCGCACACGCTGCCGGTCCCGCGTATGGGACTGGTCAAACTGCACATCACGGAAGGCGCGGGATGAAGGTCGGGATCACCGAGGTCGCAGCCCGTGCCCAGGTCAGCGAGGCGACCGTCAGCCGGGTCATCAACCGGCGGCAGGGGGTCGCGAAGAGGACCAGGGACGCGGTCGAGCAGGCCATGGCCGAACTCGGCTACGAGCGGCCCACCCAGGGGCAACTGGTCGCCGTCGTCACGGAGTTCGTGTCCAACCCGTTCTTCGCGGACGTCGCCGAGCGGCTGGAGTCGGCGCTCGCGCCGCACGGGCTGAAGACCGTTCTGTGCCCCGCCTTCCCCGGCGGAGTGCAGGAGCGCGAGTTCATCACCGCGCTGGCGGACAAGGGCGTCGCCGCGGTCGTCTTCCTGTCGGCGTCGAACACCGTCGAGGGCGCGGACACGGAGACGTACGAGATTCTGCGCGCCCGGCGCATCCCCTACGTCGGCATCAACGGTGTCTTCGCCGACGGTGTCCCGGCTCCCGTCTACTCCACGGACGACACCCTCGCCGCCGAACTGGCCGTCGACCACCTCTATCGCCTGGGCCACCGTGACATCGGTATGGCGTCCGGTCCGGCCGGCAACCACCCCGCGGACCGGCGCGTCCAGGGCTTCCTCAGCTCCATGACCAAGCGGGGCATCGAGAATCCGGGGCGTTGGGTGATCCGGCAGTCGTACACGGTCGAGGGCGGCCAGGCGGCGGCCGGGGCGCTGCTCCAACTCGGCGCAACGGCGATCGTCGCCGCCAGCGACTACATGGCCCTCGGCGCTGTCCGCGGTATCCGGCGGCTGGGGCGCTCGGTGCCGGACGACGTGTCGGTGGTGGGCTACGACGGCTCGATGATCACGGAGTTCACCGACCCACCGCTCACCACGGTCCGCCAGCCCGCTTCCGGACTCGCCCTGGAGGTGGGCCGGGGCGTCTTGGCCCTGGTCAGCAACCGTGACGTGCCGACGGGCGAGCTGCTCTTCGACCCCGAACTGGTCATCAGGGCGACGACGGCCCCGGTGCGCCAGGGGTAGCCCGGAGGACCGGCCGACAGCGCGGCCGTCACTCCGTCGGCGCAACCGTGGGTACCCCTTCAGGTGAAGGGTGTTGTGAGTATCTCCACAGGTGCGGGGCCTGCGTCTACCGTCGCAGCGGCAACTCCCCGACCGCGTCGTCCCCGAGGAAGTACCCATGACCTCTGTGTCCGCCAACCGGACCACCCCTCCGCACGTCGTTTCCGCGGACGACGTCCTCGACGCGCTGAAACGGGCGATCGAGGACACGATCGCGCCCCGGTCGGAAGACGTCGACCGGCTGGGCGCCTTTCCCGCCGAAGGGATGGCGGCGCTGGCCCGCGCGGGCGTCCTGGGTCTTACGAGTGCCGCCGAGGTCGGGGGCGCCCAGGCGTCGCTCGCGGTCGCGGCACAGGTTGTCGAGCGACTGGCCGGGGCGTGTTCCTCCACCGCGATGGTGGTGCTCATGCACTACTCGGCCGCGGCCGTGATCGAGGCACACGGCGACCTGGACGTCCGCGGGGCCGTCGCCCGCGGGGAGCACCTGTCCACCCTGGCCTTCTCCGAGGCGGGCTCCCGCAGCAACTTCTGGGTTCCTGTGGGAACGGCAGCGCAGGACGGAGCCGGTCTCGTCCGCCTGGACGCCGAGAAGAGCTGGGTGACCGCCGCCGGCCACGCCGACAGCTACGTGTGGTCGAGCCGGCCGCTGGCAGCCGACGGACCCATGACCCTGTGGCACGTGCCGGCCGGCACGCCCGGACTGTCGGTCAAGGACGCGTTCGACGGCTTCGGCCTTCGCGGCAACGCGTCGAGCCCGGTCAGCGGCGAGTCCGTGCACGTGCCCGCCTCGGCCATGCTCGGGGCGGACGGCGAGGGCCTGGACATCGCCCTGGCCACGGCGCTGCCCCGGTTCCTGGTGCTGAACGCGGCCTTCTGCGCGGGCGTGTGCGAGGCGCTCCTCGGGCAGGCCAGGGACCATCTGCTGGGTGTACGGCTGGAGCACCTGGAACAGACCTTGGCGGACAGGCAGCCGGTACGCGACGCGTACGCCAGGCTGCGGACCCGCGCCGACACCGCGCGGGTGTTCCTGGCGGACACGATCGGCGCGCTGGAGACCGGCCGGCCGGACGCCATGCTGCGCGTCCTGCAGGTCAAGGCGGTTGCCGCGGAGGCGGCGGCGGACGTCGCGGACGGGGTCATGCGACTGTGCGGCGGTGCCGCCTTCCGCCGCGGGCTGGGCATCGAGCGGCGCTTCCGGGACGCGCTGGCGGCCCGCGTCATGGCTCCCACCACCGAGGCGCTCTACGACTTCACCGGCCGGGCGAGTCTTGGCATGCGGTTGTTCGGGGCGGCCTCATGACGCTGCTGATGGGGGCCGTCGCCTACGACCCGAAAACGGTCACCATCTGGACGGGCTTCCGCTCGTGGCTGACCACTCACGGACTGCCCTTCGACTTCGTGCTGTATTCGCACTACGAGCGACAGGTGGAGGACCTCGTCGCGGGGCGGATCCACGCGGCGTGGAACTCCCCGCTCGCCTGGATCCGGGCCGGCCGGCTGGCCGCGGCGGAAGGCGTGCGGCTGCACCCGGTCGTCGCCCGGGACACCGACCGCGACCTGCGGTCCGTGGTCGTCGTACGGTCGGAGGCGCCCTACCACCGGCCGGGCGACCTCAAGGGGGAGAGCGTGGCGGTCGGCGCCGTGGACTCACCGCAGGCCACCCTCATTCCGCTGTCGCTGCTGCGCTCCGAGGGCCTGAGGCCAGGGGATGACATCGAGATCCTGGGCCATGACGTGGGAGTCGGGCTGCACGGCGACCACGTCGGCGGCGAACGCGACGCCGTCCGGGCCCTGATGTCGGGACGGGCGGCGGCCGCCTGCCTCCTCGACGCGAACCACCTGCTGTTCGGCAAAGAAGGCACGCTGCCGCCCGGCAGCACACGGATCCTCGCGGAGACCGCCCCTTACGACCACTGCGTCATGGCCGTCAACGACTCCGCGCCCGCGTCGATCACCGAGCGCTTCGGCGAACTGCTGCTCGGCATGTCGCCCGACGACCCGGAGGTGCGGCGGCTGTTCGACCTCGAAGGCCTCAACGTCTGGGTTCACGGCAGGACTGAGGGGTTCGCGGCGCTGGAGGCCGCCGTCGGTGAAGTGGGCTTCTACGACGCGGCCGGCCGGGTGACCGCCGAGGGCTACCGGCCGTGAACCGTCCAGCCGGCGCACCGGCCGCTGTCGACCTGGCGCACCTCGGTTTCGATCAGGGCGCCCACCTCCTGGTGCAGCGGGTGCTCTCCGGTCTGCGGCCCGGGGAGCCTCTTGAGGTGACCGGGAACCACCCCGCCCTTGTGACCCATCTGAGGGCGTGGTGCCGCGGCAGGGGCCATCTCGTGCAACCCGGAGGGGATCGGGACACCCCGGTACGAGCGGTGATCGTCCGCGGGCCCGCCGGCCTCGACCGCTGGGCCGGCGCCCGGCGCGCCGGTGGTCCCTCGCCGCACGAGATCGTCAGAAACCCCGAGCCGGGCTGGGGGCTCGCCGCCCGGGGGGCACTCGTCGAGGACGGTGCCCCGGCTCCGGGGTTCGACCTGGCCGAACGGGACCTGGTGTGGGCCGACATCGCCCCGAAGCTGTACGCGCACGCGGCGTCGGCCCAGTGGGACCCCGCCGTCGCCGTGCCCTGGGACGCCGCCTTCGAACTGCCTGCCGCCGTGGAGGAGGCGGTGGTGCAGGTGATGACGTATCTGGTGGAGAACGAGCAGGCGGCCCTGGTGGTGCCGGCGCGGTTGCTGGCACGCATCCACCCGCACTTCCGGGAAGTTGTCCAACTGCTCGCCGTGCAGGCCGCGGACGAGGCCCGCCACGTTGAGGTCTTCACCCGCAGGGCGCTGTTGAAAACAGGGCGGCTGGGCACTTCCTCGGCCGGTGGGCGTGCCTCCCTGACCACGCTCCTCGCCGAACCGGATTTCGCGCTTGCCTCGTTCCTGCTCTCGGTGCTCGGCGAAGGGAGCTTCCTCAACCTGCTGGCGTTCCTCGAACGCCACGCGCCCGATCCGGTGACCCGTACAGTGGTGCGCCTCGCCCACCAGGACGAGGCCCGCCATGTCGCCTTCGGCGTCGCCCACCTGCAGCACCAGGCGTCCGTGGACCCAGGGTTGCGCGGCCGGCTGCGCGGCGCCGTCGAGCGCCGCCACGACGTGCTGCGGGACACGGCGGGGCTCAACCAGGACGTGCTCGACTCGCTCGTCGTGCTGGCCGCGGGCAGTTGGGACCCGGCCGCCGTGGCCCGGGGGCACGCTCAGGTCGGCGAGTTGCTGACCACGATGGACCACGCGCGGCAACGCCTGCTGATCCGGCTGGGGTTCCCCGCCGACGAGGCGGCCGAACTCTCCGCCCTGCACACCCGTAACTTCATGTGATCCGGTCAGCGGTGGCTCTCACCCGCGCGCGAAGGGGACAGCGTCGCGTCGTGCGGGGTGCCTCCGAGGCGAGTGCGGTGCTTCCGGAAACCGGCGTACGTGTTTTCGCAACGAAAGATCTTGAGGATGACGGCGAGTGCCAGCAGAAGGGTCGGCGATGAGCCGTGACAAGGTGACCACCGAGGTGCCCAGGGGAATCCCTGCCGGGCACCGGAACTGGGTGGCCCGCACCGATGTCGTCCTGGCGGATCCAAGACTCGTGGAGGCTTCGGAACGTCTGGGACGCCCTCTGGTGAAGTCCGCGGTAAGGGCGGCCCAGCAGCAGGCACGGGCGGGCGAGATTCCCACCGGGGCCGTGGTCGACGCGGCCGTGGCCGCTCTGCCGTTGACCGCGGGAGGACTGCGGTCCGTGATCAACGCCACCGGAGTGCTGCTCCACACGAACCTCGGCCGTGCCTCCTTGTCGGCGGCGGCCCGCTCGGCCGTCGTCTGCGCGTGCGGACCGACCGATGTGGAACTGGACTTGGACAGTGGGAAGCGCGGCCGTCGCGGTCGCACCGTGCTGGCCGCCCTGAGGGAGAAGGTCCCCGCGGCCGGTGCGGCGCATGTGGTGAACAACGGTGCGGCCGCGCTGGTACTGGCGGCTACGGCACTCGCCGCTGGCAAGGAGATCATCGTCAGTCGCGGCGAGATGGTGGAGATCGGAGACGGCTTCAGGCTGCCGGACCTCCTGGTGTCCACCGGGGCCCGCCTGCGAGAAGTCGGGACCACGAACCGGACCACGCTCGACGACTACGCGAAGGCGGTGGGGCCCCGCACCGGGTTCGTGCTGAAGGTCCACCCCTCCAACTTCCGCATCACGGGCTTCACTCGCGCGACGGGTGTGGAGGAACTGGTCGGCCTCGGTGTCCCCGTGGTCGCGGACATCGGTTCCGGACTCCTGGCCCCGGAACCGATGCTTCCCGAGGAGCCCGATGCGGAGAGCTGGCTCAGAGCGGGCGCGTCCATGGTCACCGCCAGCGGTGACAAGCTCCTCGGCGGGCCCCAGTGCGGCCTGGTCCTGGGGCAGGAGGATCTCGTCCTGCGCATGGCCCGGCACCCGCTCGCCCGGGCTCTGCGCGTGGACAAACTGACACTCGCCGCACTGGAGGCCACGCTGCGGGGCCCACGGACACCCACGTATACGGCCCTGCACTGCGACATCACCAGTCTGATCGAACGTGCCGAACGACTCTCCGCCGGGCTGCGCGACGCGGGCATCGATGCCCAAGCGGTGGACAGCGAGGCGACAGTTGGCGGCGGGTCGGCCCCCGGCGTGGTGCTGGACAGCGCCGCTGTGTCACTGCCCGCACACTACGCGGACAGGTTGCGTGCCGTATCACCCGCCGTGGTGGGCCGGCTCGACGGCGGACGCTGTCTGCTCGACCTGCGTGCGGTGCCGGCCGAATCGGATACCGCCCTCGCCGGTGCGGTTCACGCCGCGGCAGGGAGATGACGAGGATGCATGTCATCGCCACGGCCGGACACATCGATCACGGGAAATCCACGTTGGTCAGGACGCTCACCGGCATGGAACCCGACCGCTGGGAGGAGGAGCGCCGCCGGGGACTGACGCTCGATCTGGGTTTCGTCTGGTTCCGGCCCGTCCCCGAGGGTGAACCGATGGCGTTCGTCGACGTACCGGGGCACGAAAGACTCGTCGCGAACATGCTCGCCGGTGTCGGTCCGGTACCCGCGGTCCTTTTCGTGGTCGCCGCGGATCAAGGCTGGCAGGCACAGTCGCAGGAACATCTGAGCGTGCTGGACGCCCTCGGCGTCCGCCACGGGGTTCTGGCGGTAACGCGCGGTGATCTGGCTGATCCCGGACCGGTGAGCGCCGACGCGGTGCGGCGGATCGCCGCCAGTTCACTGGGCACGGTCGAAGCGGTCGCCGTCAGCGCGGTCACCGGCAGGGGCATCGACGAACTCCGCTCGGCACTCCTCCGCTTGGCGGGCTCGTTGCCCGCTGCCGACCCGGCGGCGGACGTGCGTCTGTGGGTGGACCGCGCTTTCACGGTACGGGGCCACGGAACGGTGGTCACCGGGACGCTCGGCGAGGGCACGATCCGCCTTGGTGACCGCCTCACCGCGGCGAACGGGCAGGCACTGCGCGTCCGGGGGATGCAGGCCCTGCGGGAGGACCGCACGGAGGTGGCCGGCGTCGCCCGGGTCGCGGTCAATGTCCACGGGCCCGGCGCGGGGGCCGTCCGGCGCGGCGACGCACTGCTGACACCGGGCCGCTGGTTGACCACCGGTGTGGTCGACGTACGGACGCACGGCGACGGCGCCCACGACCTGCCGCGTCAGCTGACCCTGCATGTCGGCTCCGCCGCGGTAGCCGTCACGGTGCGCCCCTTGGGCCACGACACCGCGAGGCTGACCCTCGCCAGAGAGCTGCCCCTCCGGCTCGGCGACGCGGCTCTGCTACGTGATCCCGGCGGGCACCGGCCCCCGTTCGGGATCACCGTGCTGGACGTACGCACACCGCGGTTGAGGCGTCGCGGGGCGGCGGCAGCGAGGGCACGCGAGTTGGAAGGGACTTCCGGCCTCCCTGACCCCGCCGGCGAACTGCGTCGCCGCGGCCTGGTACGGGCCGGCGACCTCGAAGCGATGGGCGCGCCTGCCGAAATCCGGCCCGTGGCAGGGGATTGGCTCGTCGACCCGGTCCTGTGGGACAGGCTGCGTACCCGACTCGTCGCCGCCGTGGAGGAGCATGCCGAGGCCCATCCGCTGGACCCCTGCCTGCCGACCGAGGAGGCCCGCAGGCTCCTCAAGCTGCCCGACAGGCTGCTCGTCGACGCCCTGGTGGCGTCGGTCGGCGCACCCACTTTGACGCAGCGTGACGGCAGGATCCACGGCACGGTCCGCCGGCCGGAGTTGCCCCCCGCAGTACGATCGGCGGTCGACGCGGTCCGTAAGGACCTTGCCCGCTCGCCCTTCCGTGCCCCGGAGGCCGCCCGGCTCACCGAACTCGGCCTGGGCGTGAGGGAGATGGCCGCCGCGGCGGCGGCCGGTGAACTGCTCAAGGTCGCGGAAGGAATCGTGCTGCTGCCCACGGCGGACGCCGACGCGGCCGGGATCCTCGCCGGTCTGCAGCAGCCGTTCACGCTCAGCGAGGCCCGTCGGGCGCTTGACACGACACGCCGTGTCGCCGTTCCCCTGATGGAGCACCTGGACCGGTGCGGCTGGACCGAACGCGTCGATCAGACACACCGCAGACACCGGGCGGACGCGGACAACGGAAGCGGAGGCGGACGGGAATCGAACCCGCCTGCCCGAGATCCTCGGACACCTCGGTTTTGAAGACCGGGAGGGCCACCAGGCACCCACACGCCTCCTTGCCGCCCACGTAGGAATCGACAAAACGGCAGAATACCGATCCTTGGGCGTCCGGCTCGAAAGCGCGGCCGCGAGCCCCTCGGCAGGTTTCCCACAGAACAGGAGTGGTATGACATCCGCCCAACAAGTCGCCCCCGGCGTCCGCCTGACGCAGTACGCGCACGGAGGTGGATGCGCCTGCAAAATCCCGCCCGGTGAGTTGGAGGACATCGTCGCCGGCCTCACCGGCACCCGGGCCGGTGCCGGTCACGCGACCGAACTGCTGGTCGGAATGGAGACGGGTGACGACGCGGCCGCGGTCAGGCTGCCGGGCCCGGGACCGGGCGGCACCGCCTTGCTGGCCACGGCGGACTTCTTCACCCCGGTGGTGGACGATCCCTACGACTGGGGCCGCATCGCCGCCGCCAACGCGCTGTCCGATGTCTACGCGATGGGCGGCCAGCCGGTCGTGGCGGTCAACCTGCTGGCCTGGCCGCGCGAGACGCTCCCCTTCGAGCTCGCCAGGGAGGTCCTGCGCGGTGGTCTGGACATCGCTGCGCAGGCGGGCTGCCATGTGGGAGGCGGCCACAGTGTCGATGACCCGGAACCCAAGTACGGGATGGCGGTCACGGGCATCGCCGACCCGGCGCGGCTGCTGCGCAACGACCGCGGGACGCCGGGGACGCCGCTGTCACTCACCAAGCCGCTCGGCCTCGGCGTGCTCAACAACCGGCACAAGGCCACCGGCGAGAACTTCGAACAGGCGGTGGCGACCATGGTGGAACTCAACCGGGCCGCTGCGGAGGCCGCCGTGGAAGCTGGTGCGGCCTGCGCGACCGATGTCACCGGCTTCGGGCTGCTCGGTCACCTGTACAAGCTGGCCAGGGCCTCGGGGGTCAGTGCTGTCATCGACGCGGCGGCCGTACCTTACCTGGACGGCGCGTGGAGCGCCGTCCGTGAGGGTTTCGTCAGTGGCGGGACTCGCCGCAACTTGGAATGGGTGTCGCCACACACCGACTTCGGCACCGCGGCTGAGGACACCCGGCTGCTCCTGGCGGACGCGCAGACCTCGGGCGGCCTGCTGGTGGCCGGTGAGATTCCCGGCGCACCGGTCATCGGGGAACTGGTGGCGCCCGCCGAACACACACTCGTGATCCGCTGATGGTCGGCGACTGCCGCGTGCGGCGCGCCGGCCGTGCGTCTGCCATCCGCGTTCACTGCGCGCGTCCGGTGTGCTCGTCGATACCCGCCCGGGTGCGGTAGGACCGGACGAAGTCGGCGGCGGCCGGGCCACGCGGGCGCCTGCCGGGCCGGATGTCGACGGTGATGGCCTTGCTCTCCTGGATGTGAACGTTCGGGTCGAGCGACATGTGTGTCAACTCGTTCGCGGCGTCCCCGACGGCGTATCCGTTGGGTCCCCAGTGCCAGGGGAGGCCGATCTGGTGCAGCGTACGGCCCTGTACCAGGAGCGGAGTCATCCGCTCCGTGACCAGCACTCTGGCCTCCACCACTCCCCGCGCGCTGACGATGGTGGCCCAGCCGTTGGCCTCCAGTTCACGCTCGGCGGCGAGTTCGGGGGAAACCTCACAGAAGAACTCCGGCTGGAGTTCCGCCAGGTAGGGCTGCCACCGTGACATCCCACCGGCGGTGTGGTGCTCGGTGAGCCGATAGGTGGTCACCACGTACGGGAAGACGTCCGCGCCTTGTTCCGCACCCGACGGGTGATAGCGGTTGTCGACACCCGAGGGGAGCAACTGCCTTACGGGGTTGCGTTGCTGTCCGTAGAGCGCGTTCGGGAACGGCGACTCCTGCGGCTCGTAGTGGGTGGGCAGCGGACCGTCGACCAGTCCGGCGGGAGCGTACAGCCAGGCCTTTCCGTCCGACTGCATGATGAAGGCGTCCGTCCCCGAAAGCGCGTCCGCACCGGTCGCGCCTTCAGCCGGCTGGAACCACGGCGGCTTGTCGACAGCGAAGTCCGGGGTGTCGTGACCCGTCCACACCTCCCGGTCCCGGTCCCACCACACCAGTGCTTTGCGTTCGCTCCACGGCTTGCCGTCCGGATCCGCCGACGCGCGGTTGTAGAGGACCCGTCGGTTGGCGGGCCAGGCCCAAGCCCACTCGTTGGCCACCCAGTCCTGTTCACTGCCGGGCTTACGGCGAGCCGCCTGATTGACTCCCCCGGCATACACACCACAGTAGATCCAGCAGCCGCAGGACGTGGAACCGTCGCTGGAGAGTTGCTGGTAGGAGGAGAGCGGCCGGCCTTCGGAGTCGTGGCCGTTGATCTCCGCGAGCACTGCCTCGGCATCCGGTTCGAGCAACTCCCCCTGGGTCGGGTAGTCCCAGGTCAGATCGAGCAGTGGACGGTCCATCTCGTCGGTGGAGTCGGCGAGTTTGCGCCGGATGATCCGGCCCAGGTGGTACATGAACCACAGTTCGCTGCGTGCGTCGCCCTCCGGCTCGACCGCCTGGTGATGCCACTGCAGCATCCGCTGCGTATTGGTGAAACTGCCGGACTTCTCAGTGTGGGCGGCGGCGGGCAGGAAGAACACCTCGGTGCCGATGTCCTCCGTACGCATCTCACCGGTCTCGATCTCCGGGCCGTCCTTCCACCACGTGGCGGACTCGATCAGGGAGAAGTCCCGGACGACCAGCCAGTCGAGGTTGGCCATGCCCAGCCGCTGCATCTTCGCGTTGGCGGAACCCACCGCCGGGTTCTGGCCCAGCAGGAAGAAGCCTTTGCACTTCCCCTCGATCTGTGCCCTGACCGTGTCGTAGGTACTGTGCGAGCCCGTGAGCCGCGGCAGGTAGTCGTAGCGGAAGTCGTTCTCCTCGGTCGCGTTGTCGCCCCAGTACGCCTTGAGCAGGCTGACCACGTAGGAGCGGGTGGCACCCCAGTAGCCCTTCCGGGTCTGCTGCACCGCGACGAACGCGTCGAGGTTCTCGTCCGTGTGCGCGTGCGGCATGTGGATGTAGCCCGGCAGCAGATCGAACAGCGTGGGAATGTCTGTCGAGCCCTGGATCGAGGCATGGCCCCGCAGCGCCATGATTCCGCCGCCCGGCCGGCCGATATTGCCCAGCAGGGTCTGCAGGATCGCCGCCGTACGCACGTACTGCACTCCCACCGTGTGCTGCGTCCATCCGAGTGCGTACGCGAGGGCGGTCGTACGTTCCCGGCCCGAGTTGTCGGCGAACATCTCACAGACCGTCAGGAATGCGTCCTGCTTCACACCGCAGATCTGTTCCACCATCTCCGGGGTGTACCGGGAGAAGTGCCGCTTGAGTACCTGGAACACGCAGCGGGGGTGGTTGAGCGTGACGTCGCGCTCCTGGTCGCACTCCTCAAGGGTGGCACCCCCGGAACCGGTGGCCTCACCACGCCCCGCCTCGGTGACGGTCCGGTTGCCGTCCATGGGCGCCCTGTCCCTTTCACCCGACGTCGCCCGTACGTCCGGTGAACCTTCGTACTGCCAGGTGCTCTTGTCGTATGTCCGATTGTCCGTGTCCAGCCCGGAGAAGACACCGTCCAGATCCTCGGTGTCCTGGAAATCCTCACTGAGGATGGTTGGCGCGTTGGTGTACGCGACGACGTAGTCACGGAAGTACCGGTCGTTCTGCAGGACATAGTTGATGATTCCGCCGAGGAACGCGATGTCGCTGCCGGCCCGCAGCGGCACATGCAGATCGGCCAGAGCGCTGGTCCTGGTGAAACGCGGATCGACGTGGATGACCTTGGCGCCGCGCGCCTTGGCCTCCATCACCCACTGGAACCCAACCGGATGGCACTCGGCCATGTTCGAGCCCTGAATGACGATCAGGTCGGAGTTCTGCAGGTCCTGCTGGAAGGTTGTGGCCCCGCCGCGGCCGAACGAAGTCCCCAGACCGGGGACGGTGGCGGAGTGTCAAACGCGCGCCTGATTCTCGATCTGCACCGCGCCGAGAGCGGTGAACAGCTTCTTGATCAGGTAGTTCTCCTCGTTGTCGAGCGTTGCCCCGCCGAGGCTGGCGAACCCCATGGTGCGCCGGGTGCGTGCCCCGTGGATGTCTTCCCACTCCCAGCCCTCGCGCCTCGCCTTCACCACTCGGTCAGCGATCATGTCCATCGCCGTGTCGAGCTCCAGGTGCTCCCATTCAGTACTGTTCGGGCGGCGGTAGAGGACCTGGTGTTCCCGGGCCGACCCGGTGGTCAGCTGCAGGCTCGCCGACCCCTTGGGACACAGCCGGCCGCGTGAGACAGGGGAATCGGGATCCCCTTCGATCTGGGTGACCTTGCCGTCCTGTACGTAGACGTCCTGACCGCAGCCGACGGCGCAGTACGGGCAGATCGACTTCACCACCCTGTCCGCCGTGTCCAGACGTGCCTTCCGCTCCGAGCTGAGCGGACTCTTGACGGCGGCCCCGCGGCCGAGCGGATCGTTGCCTTTCAGCTGTCGGTACACCGGCCATGAATCGATCCAGGTCCGTACGCCCATGTCACGACCTCTCCGCGAACCGTTCGGCGACCGGCCGGTGCCCGCGGCCTTCCCGCCCTCGGTTGGTGATGCTGCTCCTCTTTACGTGCCGCATCGAATTTTACGGATCACAGCTCTTTTTTGATCGAAGCACGCGACGCCGGGCAGCGCAATTCACAGATTTTGGAATTCCCACCAGAACACCGCTATCGGCCTTCCTCGCTTACCTCTCCAAGGGTTCCTGGATTGGTCACTCATAGAGCGGCCATATGGACCACAGTGCCACCACACCGGCCCTTCCTCTCAGGAGCGTCACCTCAATGGCCCCGCCTCACACAGTGGTTCGGCGTTGCGGTGGGGGGACCTTCGGGCGAGTCTTGTCGAAGCGGGGCAATCAGGTACTTGAGTTGCTGAATGGTGTCCGCGAGCCGGCCGGGAGCCGGTCCGTCCACCGTCGGCTCGTCGAGTCGGGGGCACCGCGAACGAACCCGTAACGATGTCGCTCGACCCCGACGTGCGCATCCAGGAGGACAGAGCCCTGACCACGGACCTCGTCACGGGCCGCATGCCGCGAGGAGCCGACCTGCCGACGCTGGCGGAGGAGCACCGGGTCCGGGCCCGCAGCACCGATGACACCGGAACGGAGACCGTCAAGTGACCCGTACGACCGGCCCGTCGGGCCACCTTCTCAGCGGCGTCGAACCGGATCCCGCGCGGGACGCGGGCCACGACGACGCGCCTCCCCGCGTCGGGTTCTTCACCGATACCTCCGTGTGCATCGGCTGCAAGGCGTGCGAGGTGGCCTGCAAGGAGTGGAACGCGATCCCCGAGGACGGCATCGCGCTGGCCGGGATGAGCTACGACAACACTGTGGCGCTCGGCGCCTCCTCCTGGCGCCACGTGGCCTTCGTCGAACAGCAGGTCCCGGTGCCCGTGCCCGACGGCCGTACCGAACTGCCCCTGTTCGCCGCGGGGGCGCCGGCCACGGGCACGGACACCGCACCGTCCATCCCCGGCGAGGCGCGGGGTGACGCCGGTGGAGGTGTGCGCTGGCTGATGTCCTCAGACGTCTGTAAGCACTGCACCCACGCCGCCTGTCTGGACGTCTGCCCCACCGGCTCGCTCTTCCGCACCGAGTTCGGCACGGTCGTCGTCCAGGAGGACATCTGCAACGGCTGCGGCTACTGCGTGCCTGCCTGCCCCTACGGCGTGATCGAACAGCGCCCCAACGACGGACGGGTGTTCAAGTGCACCATGTGCTACGACCGCCTCGGCGCGGGGCAGGAGCCTGCGTGCGCCAAGGCCTGCCCCACTGATTCCATCCAATTCGGCCCTCTCGACGAGCTGAGGGAACGCGCGGCCCTGCGCGTCGACCAGCTGCACGAGGCCGGCGTCACCGACGCACGGCTGTACGGGGCCGACCCCGAGGACGGTGTGGGCGGCGACGGAGCCTTCTTCCTGCTGCTCGACGAGCCCGAGGTGTACGGGCTGCCGCCCAACCCCGTCGTCACCACCCGCGACCTGCCCGAGATGTGGAAGCACGCCGCGTTCGCCGCACTGACAATCGCCGGAGGCGTGGCGTGCTCGTTCGCCGCATCGGCGCTGACCGGAAGGAAGTCCCGCCGATGACCGGTTCCGATGTCACCCGGGACGGAGTCCGCGGGGCACGCCCCGGCCGCGACGCCGCTCCCGGAGCCTTCCAGCAGAGGGGCCGCCGGCGCCGAAAGGGCGAGGAACCCATGGTTCCCCGCGCGGAATTCGACTCGTATTACGGGCGCCCGATCATCAAGACTCCGCCCTGGTCGGCCCGCGACATCGCCGGGTACTTCTTCTTCGGAGGTCTGGCCGGCGCCGGCTCGGTCCTGGCGGCGGGCGCCCACGTGACCGGCCGCACCACAACCGCGAAGGCCATGAAACTCTCCTCGATCGGCGCCCTGTCCGTGTCAGCCGCCGCTCTCGTCAACGACCTCGGTCGGCCCGCGCGCTTCCACCACATGCTGAGGGTGTTCAAACCGACCTCTCCCATGAGCGTCGGCTCCTGGCTCCTCACGGGGTACGGCGCCTTCGCGGGCGCGGCCGCGGCGAGCGCCGTCACGGGCCGCCTGCCGCTGGCGGGCGCGGCCGCCACGGTCGGCGCCGCGTTCCTCGGGACCGGCGTCGCCACTTACACGGCCGTGCTGGCGGCCGACACCGCCGTGCCCGCCTGGCACGGGGTGTACCGCCAGCTACCGTACGTGTTCGCCGCGTCCGCGACAGCGGCCGCGTCCGGTATGGCCCTCGCCGTGGCACCGACCCGCGAGAACACACCTGCGCGATGGGCGGCGGGCCTCGCCGCCGTCGGCGAGGTCGTGTCGATGACGATGGCCGAGCGGGGTCTCGGAATGGTCGCGGAGACCTACCGCACCGGGCGCGCGGGCACCTTGCTGACAACAGCGCGGGTACTCACGGTCGGTGGAGCGGCCTGCGCCGCATTCCTCGGACACCGGAGCCGTGCCGCGGCTGTCGGTTCGGGTGCGATGCTGCTCGCGGGCTCGGCGTGCACCCGCTTCGGCGTCTTCGCCGCGGGGATCGCCTCGGCGAAGGACCCCGTCTACACGGTGGGGCCACAGCGCGAGGTGCTGCAACGTTCCGCGGCCGTTGACCAGACACCGCGGGACGACCGGCGTCCGGCCTGAGCCCGTCCGGGGCCGACCGGTGAGGCCACGGACGAGACGCACGACGGCACGCCGATTCACGACGCTGTACAGACGGCGCTTCAGGAACGACGGATGAGTGCGTGTTTCCGGGCCTTGGCCGGCGCGCGCGTCGTCGATACGTCTGGCTGTTCGAGTAGGCGGAAGCGGCAAGGTCGGCCACCATTGCGGCCATGACGGGTGAGGATCAACCGGCGGGCGACTGCTTCGTCTGCCAGAAGCACAGGGATTCCACACTGATGCCTGGAGGACCGGTCCACGAGAACGACCTCGTGGTGATCTCGCACATGTCCCCGCGGGCTCCTGGACAGTCGGATGAGGTCTACCTGGGACACCTGCTGGTGGAACCGCGTCGGCACGCAGCCGGGCTTGCGGATCTCACTGTGAGGAGGCCGGGCACGTGGGGCGTTGGAATTCCGCGGCCGCCCGGGCCCTTCGAGACGTCGCCGGTGCTGAACACGTCTACGCGGCTGTCATCGGAGATCAGGTGTCGCACCTGCATGTTCACCTCCTGCCGCGCTACCCCGGCACTCCCCGGCAATATTGGTGGACACGCGTTGACGAGTGGCCGGAGGCTCCGCGGGGCGGTGAGGAAGCTGCCAGCCAACTCGTTGAGCGTCTGAGAGCCAGCCTGTAGCCGCCGATAATCAACTGATCAACAACCACGCTGGCCCGCCCCCCGACGGGACCGGCCTCGGACGCCACTCTCTGCCCCGCCCCTCCGGCCGGGGACAGACGGTCACCGGCGCTGGACGCCCCTTGCTGCGACTGCCCTAGAAGCGGACTGCTTGTACGCTTTCAGGAGGAAAGGAAGCGGAGGTCGGACGACGTTCCCGCACTGCGGTGCCGACGGGCAGGGCCCGCCACACACCGCACATGGTCACTGGCTTTCCTGTTTCCGGTCAGCGGCGAATTGAGGTGTCGCCTTGGCGAGTCAACTGTTTTCCCCCAGGAGCCCCCGCCGGGGCGGGACCGCACACGGCCGGCTGAGCTGGTAAGAGTGTCGGCTGTTACGCGGCTGCTTCCACGAGCGCCAGTCCTGCTGCCTCTCACCGTGCTGTGCATCGTGACGGCGGTCGGGTTCATCGTTCCCATGGAGATCCACACGGCATCGCTGCTGGTCGCCGTCCCCGCGCTGACCGCCGGACTCACCACCCCCCGGACAACCGCCCTGATCACGGCAGTCGCATGCGTCGCCGCGGTAGGTCTGGACATACGCGACGGACTGCTGCACACAGCGACCCTCCCCATCCACGTCGTCGACATCCTCGTGGTGGGAGGCCTTGTCCTCTTGGTCTGGCACTTGCGAGATCTGGATTCCAAGGCTCTCAGTCAGGTGAGATCAGTATCCGAAGCCGCGCAGCACGCTGTGTTGCGGCCCCTCCCCCGCCGCATCGGGGAACTCCGAATCGCCTCCGTCTACCACTCCGCGGCGGCACAAGCGCAGATCGGCGGCGACCTGTACGCCGCTACGCGCACTCCCCACTCGGTCCGTCTGATTATCGGCGACGTCCGGGGGCACGGCCTGCCGGCGGTTGACGACGCGGCTGCGGTCCTGAGCGCATTCCGGGAGGCCGCGCACCGGGAGACGACTCTGCCGGACCTCGTCGCCACGCTTGAGCAGAGCGTCCGCCGACACTTCGAGGAGATTCGCACGCCGGAAAGCGACAGCGACGAACGCTTCATCACCGCCCTGGTCCTGGAGATCCCCGACGACAGCCACGAAGTACATCTCATCAGCTGTGGTCACCCACCACCCATGCGGCGATCACAACAAGGCCACACAGAGCTCCTGCGCTCGCCGCGACCCGCACCACCACTGGGCCTGGGCGGCACCGCGAAGGACTACCGGCTCGACACCTTCAATCTGGCGGCCGGGGACGCTCTCCTCCTGCACACCGACGGCCTGCTGGAGGCCCGCGGTCCCAACGGTGTCTTCTACCCCGCCTTCGACCGGTTCGCCGCCCTGCGCTGGAGCGACGCCGACGAACTGCTCCAGCGCCTGACAACAGACCTTCTCGACTACGCCAGGGGGACGCTGGAAGACGACGTCGCCCTGGTCGCGATCGAACGCCTCCCAGAACTCCGGGACACCCCGGCCTGACACATCCGCGCTGCGCTGAAGCGCCCCGGCATCGTCACAGCCCACCGACACGCTGGTTAGTACTTAGCGGGTAAGCGACCGGTAGTAATCAAGCCGCGCAGCGTCATCAAGTGGGATGGCGCGGTCTCGGGGCCTGCCCGACGTAGAGGACTGGGTCGTAGGTACGCGCCGGCCCGATGGACTCAAACCCCAGCTTGCCTGCCTCGCAGCTCCGGCTTGGAGCTCTCAGCGGCTCAGTTGGCGGGTGGCCAAGTGCGGGCGCTCAGGGTGCCCGCACGTTGAGGCATCGCGTATTTAGCGGATGGGGCCGGATTCTGATTACTGACTGTGGCCGGTCACGGTGGCCCAGCGCGGATCGAGGTGGCCGAGCCATACGTCTTGGTCGTCGGCCAGCGGTTTCTTCAGGGGAAGAGGGAGGAACCGGCAGGCGAAGGTGAGTCCGACGTCTTCTCCGCCGCCGGTGACGCGGTGGTCCCACGCATCCGGGGTTTCCACTGATGCCCGAAGGAAGAAGAACGTGGTCCGTCGTGGCTGACCTGTCTCGGGATGAGGCTTGTCCTCCACGGCGATCTGTCGGACGACCGTGGCGGTCAGCAGACCGGTCTCCTCGGCGACCTCTCGAAGGACTGCTTCTTCCAGTTGCTCGCCCGATCCGACTCCACCCGCGGGGACTTGAGTACCGGCCTCGGGCATACCGATGTGGTCGAACACCAGAACTTCGGGGACAGCGCGGTCCCGGATCACGTACGCGGCGACACGGATTCTGGGTCGGGTCATCCAGGCATTGTCAGTCATCTGCGCCTTTCATGGTCGCCGGGGGCGAATCGGCTCCAGGTTCCGACTGCTTCGGTGACCGGCCGTCGCGTTCGCGCCGACGAGGGCCGATGCTGGTGCTGGTGCCGTCGGGTGGCCCGCACGTGGCCGGCCGCTCTACTTGGCCCGTCTGGCCAAGTAGAGCGGCTCAGTCGTGGTGTTGAGTCAGTGGAACCAGACGACGAGGTGTACGTTCTCCGCTCCGTGGACTTCGCTGAGGATGCCCATGACGCTCCAGACCCGGCCCCAGTCGCTGTCGACCCCTGCGGCCGAGGCACGGCTTGGCGTGCCGGAGGCGTCTGTCTCCGCCCAGTCGACGGCGGCCAGCTCGGCCCAGGTCAGCCAGGTGGTCCCGTAGACATCCCCAGGACCGCCGAACGCGGCGAAATCGCCACGCAATCCATCCGACGCGTTGTCCGGGAAGCCGCGGCCCTCCGCCAGGGGACGGAAGCCGAAAGAGTTCCGGTCCGAAGAGAGAGGCGAGGCCGTCATAGGCGTTGCCCCTGTTCAGCAGGAACAGGTCGAGGGCGGTCTGCCACACGGCGTCCTCGTCGTCGGAACCCCCCAGACGGGCTCCCGGACGACATTCGATCATCCCACTCACGTCGGTCGACATACGGAGACCCTGGCTGCGTGCCCCAGCGCCGGCACCTGCTTTTCCGCTCTGGCTGCCCCACCGCCCGGCCGACGCCCCCATCCACGTGGATGGTTGGGATCAGGGGCGGCGTGCGAGGAAGACGAACTCTCTGCCCGGCCGGTCAGGCGCGGCGCGCACGTCTTGGACCATGTAGCCATGTGCGACCAGGTCCGTCTCGACCTCTTCGCGCCCTCGGAAGCGCAGCGTCGAATCCGAGGTCAGCACCTGTCCGTCCGCTGCGAAGACGTAGGTCCAGCGGAAGGTCACCAGGGGCCAGTTCACCTCGGTCAGCTGGACCCAGCTCTCCACGGAGCCGACGCCCGGGATCTCCGTCACGCGGTGGGAGTTCTCGCGGGTCCACTCTTCCCAGGCGCGACTGGCCGGATCGCGGGTCTCGAAGACCAGGTGCCCACCGGGGCGTAGTGCTTCGTGGGCCCCCTGCAGTGTCTCCTGCCAGGCGTCCGGATCAACAATGGCCTGGGCGACGTTCGCTGTCATCGTCGCGAGACCCACCCGCAGCGGCGGGAGGGCTGTCACGTCACCGCAGATCCAGCGCACTCGCTCACTGCTCGGTTTGGCCCGGGCGACGTCGATGGATGCCTGGGCGGGATCGATGCCGACGACCTCGATCCCGCGGCCGGCCAGGAGAAGTGCGAACACCCCTGTGCCGCAGCCGATGTCCAGAACTTGGTGTGCCCCGAACTCTTCCGCAATGCGGAGGTAGGCATCGAGATCGCTGCGGTCTGGGTCGAGCGGATCGTAGATCGCGGCGAGGCGCGGATGTCCGAAGCAGTCGTCAGCCATGCGGCCGAACGTATGCAGAGCTGGCCCCGAAGAGCTACTGAGTTCCACCGGACTCGACCGACTGGTGTTCACGGGCAAGGCGCCACAGGCGTCTCGCGGGGAGGCAGTCCGCGTGGAAGGCGTAGAGAAGGCGCCCGCGCTTGGGGTCCGGAATGGTGCACGGATCCCTGGTCAGGCAACTGCGGCTGAGGGCTGGAGTTGATGGAGAGCACCATCACGGGACAGCACCAGGTTCATCCTCCGAGGCGGTGCGCAAGGTGGAGCAGATCTCCCAGGTGCAGCACCCGTCCGTCGAAGCCCGGGAGCGGGACGTGGAGCGGCTGGGTCCAGCGGGCGGGGATTGCATCCAGCCCGTAGTACGCCCCCGCCAGGCCTCCGGTCACCGCGGCGACGGTGTCCGTGTCACCGCCGAGGTCGATGGCCGCGCGTATCGCGTCTTCGAAGCTTGCGGTGGTGCGCAGGGCCCAGACGGCGGAGCCCAGGCACGGCCAGACGGCACCGTTGAACTCGGTTGCCTGATCGGGGTGCCAGTCAGGCGAGAGGACCGTGGCGTAGCGGCCGCGATGGTCGGGATGGACATGAGCCAGGATGTCCGGTAGCGCGGTGAGGGGGTCGGTGTCCTCCAACGCGACACGGATGAGTTCGTGGAAGAGCGCGGTGCCTTCCCAGGCCGTGCGGTCACCGTGGGTGAGCGCGGCGATGCGGCGGGCCGCGTCCATGGTGGCTTCTTGGCCGGCGGACGCGAAGTGGACGGCGGAGGTCGATGCCCGCATCAACGAGCCGTTTCCCGCTGCTCGTTGGTTGACCTGAAAATGGATCGCGGCGGCAAGATCCCAGGGCATGCCGTTGGTCAGGACGTCTTCGGTCTGCAGGCCGATGTCCTTGGGGTCTGATGCTGCCCAGCGCTGGAAGCGGGAGAAGATGTCCGGCAGATCCAGTCCGCCCCGCTCCAGCAGCGACTCCGCGACCAGGATGGCCATCTGCGTGTCGTCGGTCGCCTCGCCGGGGTCCCAGCCACCACCTCCGCACATCTCGTCAACGGCACCGGCACCGGCACCGGCACCGGCACCGGCACCGGACGAGGGAAACCGCGCGGAGAACGCTCCAGGGGGACCGAACTCGAAGGGGCCACCCAGCGCGTCACCCACCGCTGAGCCGGCGATCGCGCCGGCGGCCCGCTGATAACGCTTCATTCGCACAGATTATCTGTGGTGCGCAGAGGGCCGCGGGCCCTATTGCTCCTCGGCTCCCGAATCGTCGGGGCGAACGTGTCGCGGCTCAGTGCCGCCTGAGACATCCGGGGTAGCGACCCGGCAATTCAGTTGAGCCCTTCACGCGGATGAGAGCCGAACTGCCACAGTCGGCGCATCTGTTCGTCGGTGAGACCTGGGGCCTGTCCGGTGGATCATGACGATGGCAGAGTGTGCCCGTGAGTTACAGCATCTTCCTGCTTCGGTTTGTAGACAGCGGGGTTGTCGCGTTGGACGCCGGACGGTTCCGGCGTGTGACGGAGCCGTACGTCGTGGCGGGTGGTCCGGGAGAGGGCTTCTCCCGGCTCCGCGCGAAGGACGGGGGCGAAGCGGACCTGTATCACGAGTCCCATGGCGAAAGCGGGATGCCGTGCGTGACGGCGACGCACTTCGCCCGTGGCGCGATGCTCGGTGTGCTCGGCCGACTGGCGGCAGAACTCGGAGCCTCGATCGTCCCTCAGGAGGGTGGGGCACTGATCTTCCACGAGAGGGAGCGTCGTCACCTGCCTGCGGAGCTTCAGGGAAACGCGGTTGTCATAGCTCCCACAGAGGACGCGCTGCAGGCGGCATTCGACGCGCGCTGAGCGTTCCGCTCCCGATCAGGGTGCCATTCTGTCCTCCGGATCAGGAGCGGAGCCGTAGGTGGATGGTTGCTGCGGTGACGGTTCCGTGTCTACCGCCCTGGCCGCTACGGCGTTGGCAGTTCGCTCGCTGGCCCTTCGGCTCCGGGATGGTGTGTCGATATGGCGTCTTCTCAGCTAGCTGCGATTACGGCGGGAGCTGTACCGACGTGATGAGCCGAAGCGCAGTAGTCAGGTGCTGCACCCCGGTAACTGTCGTCCACGGCATCCCTGATGTGGGCTCAGGCCGTGGCAGTGGTGAGTCCGGTGCCGAGTGCGGCAGTGGGGGTGGCGACGGCAAGTGCCCTTCGGATGCGCATAGTTGTTGCCCCTTGAGTCGAATAGCGGAAGCCTCACTTCGCGCCGTTGAGGACTTCGGCAAGTCTTGAGTGCCAGGCAAAGGCGACTCCCCGGCCCGCCCGTTGGCCTTGAACACCGCGCCGGGGCAGGGCCCGAGGCTGCTCCGAATCGGGGATCAGAACGGCTACTGAATGACACCTTCCTGGACGGGGTCCCGGGATTTCGGGTGATCCGGATCATCGGCCGGGACGGCGGCGCGCAGCGCCGCCTCAACCCGGCGGTTGCTGGTCATGGTCGCGGTGACGGTGGTCATGGTGAGGAGGAGGCCGGCGGCGGCGTAGAGCGGGGTGCGTACGTCGTAGGCGGTGGCCAGCCAGCCGCCGAGGAAGGCGCCGAACGGGGCGGCGCACATGGCGAGCATCCGGGAGGTTGAGGCGACCCGGCCCATCAGGTGGGCGGGGACGATCGCCTGTCGGAGGGAGGGGCCGAGCACCATCGTGGCGCCCATGCCAGCTCCGCAGACAGCGAGCGCGAGACCGGCGACGTACGGATTCGGAGCGGCGGCAAGGCCCAGGATGGCGAATCCCTCGACGGCGGCCGTGCAGGTAAGCGCGGTGCCGGTGCCGAGTCGTCGGCCGAGGAAGGAGGCGATGCCCGCGCCTACCAGACCGCCGGTGGCCTCCGCCGTGAGGAGCAGGCCGAAGCCGAAGGTGTCGATGCCGAGACGATCGTGCGCGAAGAGGGCGAGTACGGTCTCCACGGCGAGGAAGGCGATGTTCCCGACTGCCGGACGCAGCGCGAGCCCGAGCAGCACCTGATCCCGGAATACGTACGAGGCGCCGGCCCGCGCCTGCCGCAGCAGCGACTCACGGGCCTTGCGGTACGGGCCGGGGTGCGGCCGGCAGCGACCGTACGAGCAGTGCGGAGAGAGCGAACGAGACGGCGTCGGCGAGCAGCGGAACCGCCCGCCCGAGCGCGAGCAGGGCACTGCCCGCAGGCGGCCCGGCGAAGCCCGACGCGGCGGTCTGGGCTCCGCGCAGACGGGAGTTGGCGCGCTCCAGGAGCGCGGGGTCGCGGCCGAGCAGATCGGGTAGATAGGCCGTGGCGGCCGTGTCGAAGAAGAGTCCCCCGAGGCCGAGGAGGAAGGCGACGGCCGCGAGCAGGGGGATGCTCAGCACGTCGAGCGCGGCCGCTGCCGCGGGTATCGCGAGCAGCACCGCACGCGCCGCGTCCGTGGCCCACATCGTGCGCCGACGGTCCCAGCGGTCCACCAGCGCACCGCCGAGCACCCCGAAGAGCAGCCACGGCAGCGTTCCGGCGGCCGTGACGACGGCGAGCGCCATCGGATCCCGCGTCAACGTCAATGCGAGCAGCGGCAGTGCGGCATGCGACACCCCGTCACCGAGCGAAGACACCGTCTGCGCAGTCCACAGACGCCCGAACCCGGTCGGCAACTTCCGGACGTCTGAGGTCACTTGGCGTCCGCCTCGGCCTGCTCCCCCGATGCCGGGTGGAACAGAGCGAAGACGAGGGACGCGTCCGGCAACGACGGATCGGACAGTTCCCGGTACTCGTCCGCCAGCGCCTCAAGCCGCGCCCCCAACTCCGTGAACTGCTCATCGGTGAGCCGCAGATGCGCCATCCGCACGTGCCGCTCGCCATCCACCGGAGCTGCCTCCAGGTCCGCCACCGTGTGCCGCATCAGCACATCCGGGCCTCCCTCGCCCGGATCCGGCAGCACGATCGCCCGCGCGGCCATGGCGTAGTACCGCTCAGTGACCCCTCGGACCTTCCGAGTTCGCACCACCTTCACCAGGCCGGCCCGTTCCAGCATCCGTACGTGGTAGCTGGAACTCCCCTTCGCGAGGCCCAGTCGTTCGGCGACCTGCGTGATCGTCGTGGGCTCGAAGCGGAGCACGGCCATGATCCGGTGACGCGTGAGATTGGAAACGGCGCGCAGTTGCTCGTCAGTGGTGACGTGGAGTGTCTCGGGGAGATCGTCGGTAGGCATAGCCCCAATGGTCAACACTTCTTGACCATTGGGCAAGGGGTTTGTTCGGGCTTCCTGGAATCGGCTGCCCAGCACATGCGGCCTTCGTGCCCGCACGATGACTGCGCCCCTGCTGGACCCGAGCGGTCGGCCCGTCACCTCGACCTGCGCGATCGCCCCCTGTTTCCCTTTTCGTGGTTCCACAATGGAGCTTCCAGCCTTCGGGGCCAGCAACACCGAACCCAAGCTCCGCGAGCTGTTCGCGAAACACCAGGCCAGGCACGGGACGGTGCTGGTCGTGGTCGACCGGTCGGTTTCGATCGGGGCTCTGCCGCTGGCGGTCGCCCGGGACATGGGCAACCCGGTCGCCTGTCTGCCGAGTCTGACGATGCGGCAGATCGTCGGCCTCTACCCGGGCGAGGCGAAGACGGATGCGAGGGACGCGTTCATCACCCGGGCCCCGCTCTGCCTCGCCCGACGCAGAGCCAACGCCCTGTTCGCGATGCTCCGCGACGGAACCTTGTACGGGCCGCGGCCTGTTCTCGCGATCGCTCCGCAGACCTAGACCTTGGTCAGGAGGTGATCCGTGGGGCTGTAGTCGATCTTCCAGTCGGCATAGACACCCACGGCACCGTCCTTCCGGCACCGCAGCCCAACGGTCACCCAGCGGACCGACCCGTCGCCGGCGAGCGAGAACGCGACTGCCGTCTCGAATTCCTCGCCCCCGCACGGACAGCCGGCCTCGCCAGGATCAGCGTCCTCCCAGAACTCCTCGCTATCCGCGATGAACGCGCGGTGGCCGCAACCAGCGCACACCCGCTCGGCTCCGCCCTCGACATCGTCAAACGAGCACGAAGAACACGCGCTCGCCGCATCCACCGCACACCGAAGGAACGACCTTCACCGGACGGCCGTCGTCAACGTTTCGCAGAAACACCGCGAGCTCCGCAGAAACACCCTCACCAACCTGATCATCAGCATGCACAGGCACATCGTTTCAGACGCCCGAACCAGCCCCCATCTTCACCAAGACACATAGGGGCACCCCCCGAGAGCACCAGATACTCGGCCGTTCTTCGTAAGAAGCCATTGCCGACGCCACGAGTTGTTCCAGGCCGGGTACGCCGGTCGCGACGCCCTGTCCGATCACATCCGGGTCGACGAACTCATGCCCAGGACGCCCCGCGGGGGCTCACCCTGCCATGTCGCTCTCCGCCTCAGACGTGCGCTCCCCCGACACGACGCGGGAAGCTCGGCGTTATGCCTGCGGTGAGCCTTCGCGCGGAGCGCCGATGCCACACGATGCGCTGCACGATCCTTGTGCGCACACGAGTTGAACGACCCCCACCCACGGGAAGTCTCCAGTCTTGTGAGTCGCGCGAACGCTTCAGCGTCCTGCAGGCACAGGAACCTGAGCCTGCCCTGGCGGTCCTCCATCCATCTCCCACATCCCGCAGTCCTCCCAGTCGGTGGCGGTGTTGCCCATGACGGACCTCGCGGCCTCCAGGAGCTCGGCATCTGAACCCGCCGTGCGGGGTGCCGCGGCAGGCGATGGCGAGCACGATGCCGTCGGTGCTCGACCGCGCGTACCGGGCGCGCGCCACAGGGAGTTCGGCCTCTGCCGTGGGACGGTCAGGAGCCACCGGCAGTCCGCCCATCCCTCAACATCGCGTGAGTCCAGAGAAGTTCCGCCGGGCCCTCCCAACTCCCGCCTGCGAGCAGTCCGGATACAACCCTCCGGGCCCGTCGCGAGTCAAAGATGCCGTGGTGAGGTGAGGACCTTCGCGCAACCGGGCCACAGGAATGGCATACGCTGCGCGCGACTCCCATAAAGATCACATAAGAGGATGTAAACGTCATGACGACTCGTACCCCATATCGCCCCACTCGCGGCATATCCGCCGTTGCCGCACTCCTCGCGATCGGCGCGGTGGGGTGCTCGGACGTCTCCGACGCCGTCGACAGCGCCAAGGAGGGCGCGAAGACGGTGGCCCGCCAGCGCTCGGTGTTCTCGCTGGACATCAGCGACTGCTTCAACTCGGCCGGCAAGGTCGAGGGGATGGCCTTCACCGTCGAGATCGTGCCCTGCGACGAGGCTCACAAGGGCCAGGTCGTCGGCGAGTTCGCCATCGACAAGGACGAGGAGTACCCCGGTGACGACGGGCTCTCTAGGATCGCGGACGACCGCTGCCTGGTCGAGGCGCAGAAGTACGCCCCGGACACCTGGGGGCTCCCCAAGGGTGTCGCCCTCTTCTACTACACCCCGACAGAGGAGAGCTGGGCGACAGGTGACCGGGCGGTGAGCTGCACGTATATCGTGGAAAAGGGCACCGTCAACGGCCCGCTGGACACCGCGAAGTCATTCAAGCCCGAGCAGAACACGTACCTCAAGGGTTCGAACGCGCTCTACGAGGCCCTGTGGACACACCAGCCCGAGAAGGCCAGCGTCGAGGAGGACCTCGCCGGCTACAAGGCGCAGGCCAAGGCCGTCACGGCCGCCCTCGACACACACGTCGAGGGCCTGGACGGCATCGAGGGCACAGAGGTCGGCAAGCTCCGCACGACGCTGACCAAAGCTGCGGGGGACTGGAAGAAGGCCGCGAACGCCGCCGGAATCGACGCGTTCTACATCAGCTACGACGCGGCGTTCACGGGCATCGACCCGAGCAAGTCGGTCGCCGCCCGCAAGGAACTGGGACTCGCCACCACCGTCCCGGCCGACGAAGCCGAGGTCTGGGCAGACTGACGCCCCGTCAGGCCGGCGGAACCGTGTCCGTCAAGGCTCCCCGGCCTCTCTCATCACGACAGCACTCCTGACTACGCCTACGACTGCTGACAGTGCTTGTAACGACGACCTACTGGTCTGACCGCATAGGTTCACCGGCTTGGGGTGGTGTCCGGGGCTGAAGGGGTATCGGGTTGGGTCCGTCCTACCGTTCGTTGGGGGTGTTCTCCATCGCCCACCTGCGGAAGAGGACGAGTACCTCGGTGAGGTTGCCTGGTCCGCATGCGGCGTCGAAGGTCATGTCGCAGGTCCGGGCCATGACCCAGTCATTCCTGCTGCGTTTGAGGTCTTGGCGGGGGAAGTCGTATCCCTCCAGAGAGGTGTCCTCCAGGTCGATGCGGACCGACCAGCCGGGGTTGTCGAG
The DNA here is from genome assembly GCF_014646115.1 of Streptomyces camponoticapitis. Taxonomy (GTDB): domain Bacteria; phylum Actinomycetota; class Actinomycetes; order Streptomycetales; family Streptomycetaceae; genus Streptomyces; species Streptomyces camponoticapitis. The sequence goes on from NZ_BMMV01000021.1 coordinate 146,886, forward strand.
CGTCTCGATCTTGACACCGCACTCGTGCTCCCAGTCCTCGTTGCACTGTGCGGAGTACCAGGCCTGCAGCCACTCCAAGACGTTCTCGGCTTCGTTCATGGCACGAGATGCTAGGTCAGCCGCGAGTCGAGGGCCGGACGGCCGGTACGCGTGCGAAGACCGACCGATCAGGAGGGGCAGCGGCTGCAGCAGGTCGTGCGACGGGGCAGCACCAGTTCGGTGCGCTACCGGCGCGCGATGATGCTGCTGGCCTCCGCCGACGGCAACCGCGTACCGGTCGTCATCGCCCAACTCCTGCAGGCGGACGAGGGCGCGGTGCGCGACGTCATCCACCGCTTCAACGAGATACGCCTGGCCGCACTTGACCCTCAGTGGACGGGAGACCGTCCCCGCCTGCTCAGCCCTGACAAACTCGCCGCCTACCCGTGAAAAGCCCACGGCTGCGTCACCCGCATCGGCCGCGAGGCCCTGCGCTGCCTGCTCGCCCGACGCAGCGTCACCTTCCAACGCAACAAGACGTGGAAGGAGTTCACCGATCCTCAACGCGAAGCCAAACTCGACTGGATCGCATTCGTGCTGGAGCACTTCCCCGACCGGGTGTTCACCTTGGATGAATTCGGCCCGCTGGGAATCCGCCCTGGCCAACTCGAACCACCCCAACCACACCGTGCAGATCCGTGAGCTGCACCGCTACCTGCGCCGGCGCAACGCCAACCCCCGTCACCGCGATGTCCTCGCCGCCGAACGTAAGGAACGCGCCCGCATCCGCAGCGCGAAAGCCATCCGCTGGGGCGGACGCCCCCTCACCGGCGCAGCCTGACCCCAAACCGATGAACCTATCTGGTCAAAGCACCACTGCCCCCTCCCGGATCGCCCGACCTCAGGCCGGCGATCCGGGCCTACAGGCCGATCATGGCAGAGGGGCGGCCGCCCGAGGGCGCCCCCTGTTTCATATGGGTGGCAGAGTCGCGCGACCTGGCCCTTCGAGGGGAGCCGCGAATTGGCGTGCCGAGTCGGACACCCAGGACCGTGGGTGAGGAGAGACGCTGCCGCGCCGGATCGACAAGTCGCCTCACACGTCGGCCGTGGCCAAGCAGGCGACCGGGAGACCTTGAAGTGGCTCTGGGTTTGCCGGGATACGGAAGCCGACCCCTCCCACAACTTGCCGATGACCTCTGTGTATTGCAGCCCGAGGCTGATGCAGGCTTGGCAGAGGGGGTGGGCGATGACAACAGCGCGGGAGTGGCCTCACGGCATGGGCAGACCGCCGAGCAAGGGCGGCGCCGACCGGGGGTCGCCCGGTAGGGCGCGGTTCGTGGGCGTACTGCTGATCCTTCTGTCTCTGATACCGGCGGTGCTCTGCTACTTCGCGTTCGCCGCGTGGCTGCCCTCCGACAGGGATCGCTATCGTGACTACCGGGCGGCGGAGCCATGTCCCGCTCGCGCGACGGGGGTTCAGGCAGCGAACGACTGCCTGAGCAGTTGGCGTTTCACCGTCGTGAAGACGGTCGTCGAGAACGGGAAGCCGTCCTCCTACAAGGCGACTCTGGAGGACGAGGAATCCTGGCGCGGAGTCGTGGACTTCGGTGATCCAGGACCGCTCCTTGAGATGTTGGAGCCGGGCGACCGGGTCATCGCCACCGTCTGGCGCCGCGACATCGTGGTGCTCAGCAAGGACGGGGTACGACAGAGCAGCGCCGTCGCACCCCGTGACGAGCTTCAGATGAACGCGGCGGTCGGTACGCTCGCCGCGCTTGTCGCGGCTCAGGCGTTCGTGTTCGGCGTGGCACGCCTTGCCGGACCTCGTGACTACGAGCCGTTCACTTGGAATCCGTACGGCAGGTGGCTTCTCATCACCAGCGTCTTCACCTGCTTCGCGGTGGGGCTCCCGGCGGTGTGGATCGGCATCCCCTGGTGGACCGTACCCGCCGCCGGAATCTCTGTCGTGGTGTACGCGGCAAGTCTGATGCACCAAGGGCTACGACCCGGAGGCTCGGCCGGAGTGTGACGGCTGCGGCGAACATGTCGGCGAGGCGCGGGGTCTCTGGCCTCCTCGCCGAGGCGCATGCCGGCGGAACGTTCGCGGTTCCGGCGGGTCCAGCCGCTCCGGGGATCTGCCACTTGTTGCGTCATTTCGCTTCGCCTGCCCGCGCCGAGGGGGGCGGGGGCCTACTCGTGGTCAGTGCAGAGGTGGGCGGTCAGCGCCGCGCAGGCCCACTCCTCCCAGGCGTCTGGGGACCAGCCCCGGTCGCGGACAAAGATCAGGTACAGCTCCGGGCTGAGCAGCCCGTACAGCAGGTCGGCCGCGCGGGCGGTGCCGACGTCGGGGCGGGCATCGGGCTTGGAGGTCAGTGCCTTCGCCGCAGCGTGCTGGACGGTGTACCGAGGGTCGGGGCCGGCGGGCCACTGCGCGGCGATCTCCGGGTCCGTGGCTGCGGCGGCCGCGATCAAGGGCATGATCGGGGCGACCCGGCCGAGAATGTCACGTACACCCCGTACGTGGGCGCGCAGTTGCCCGGCCGCGGTGGGCTCGGCGCACGCGGCGCGGAACCAGTCGCGCTCCATCGTGGCGACCGGTTCGACGTCGCCCGCGATGGACGTGTCAACGACGTCCTTGAACAGCGCGCGTTTGTTTCGGAACACGAAGTACACGGTCTGGACGGCAACACCCGCGCGATCCGCGACCTCCTGAAGGCTTGTCGCGCCGTACCCCTGCGCGACGAACAGTTCCCGCGCCGCGGCGACGATCTTCTCGCGAGTACGCCGCGAGCGTTCGGCCCGTTTGTCGGGGCGCCCGGCGTTCTGTCCGTCGGATCCCTTGACCGTATCCATGCCGGGAGTCTATCTCTAGAGTTAGTCACTAGAGACAAACTCTAACTTCATGGAGGCGACGATGAGGGACACTCGGACGGCTGTGGAGCTCGACCAGGAGGCCGCCGTGCGCCGCGAGTTGGAGGACTTCTACCGGGATGGCACGCCACCGTGGGACAGCGGCATCACACCGCCCGAGCTGGTGGCTTTGGTGGAGGGACCCGGTGCGCTGATGCCAGGCCAGGCCCTCGAACTCGGCTGCGGCACCGGAACCAACGCGGTGTACCTGGCCCGGCACGGCTGGCGGGTGACGGCCGTCGACCTGGTGGACCGCGCGGTCCGGCAGGCGAGGGAGAAGACCGCCGCGGCCGGAGCGGACGTCACCGTGCTGTGCGGGGACACCACTCGACTCGACGAGGTGGGCGTGCCCGGCCCGTACGACCTGTTCTTCGACCTCAGCTGCTACTGCGGGATTCCACCGCACCGCCGCGACGCCTACGCGGCCGGCCTCACGAAGCGTGCCGCCCCCGGCGCACAACTGCTGATGTTCGGCTACGGGCCCGAGGCATTCGACGACCCGATCTCCGGGGTCACCGCCGACGAACTCAGCGCCAGGTTCGCAGGATGGCGGCTGGCCGACGTGACACCGGGCACGAACCCAGTCCCGACTTTCTGGTTCACGCTGCACCGCGCCGACGCCGCGGCGTGAACTCGGTCGCACCGCGACAGCAATCAGCGAACCCGCGACGAAAGAGCGGCCTCGGGAAGGCTCGGAGTGGGCGTAGGCGCCGGGCTCGCCCCTGTGTGGGGGCGCGCGCCTGGCTATTCCGGGGGGTAGATGTCCCCGGCGGCCATCATGCTCTCCTGTTCACAGTCGAACTCCAGCTTCCGAGCTTTCCGCTCGAGCCGCCCGCGCTCTTCAGGATCACCGGTCCGCTCGGCTCTCGCCTGTGTCACGGCGGCTTCCTCACGCATTCCTTGGAGGCGGTGACGCAGTGTGCCTGTCTCATTCATGATCGAGCCTCGATCCATGCACCAAGAGGTGTCACTCCAAGTGAACTAGGCCCGGCGACCGTGCGCCACCCGGCAGTGCCGCGCCAAGCGCCATCTCCCTGGACGGCTGCATGAGCCTGGCGCTTGACGGTGGTCGGCCTCACGCTCGTCTGCGCTGGGCATTCGGTTCTTGCCCGGTGTGGGCTCGTCTGCTTTCTGGAAGCCGAGGACCGGTCCAGCGCCGACCGGCGCGCTCCTCCGGGGCCTCAGCCCCCTCCCCCGGGGTCACGTGCGCGCCCGGCACGAACCCAGTCCCGACTTTCTGGTACACCCTGCACCGCGCCGACGCCGCGGCGTTCGTCCGATGTCTCCCCCCGGAATGGCAGCGGCTCTCACTCTTGCTGACCGGAATCCCCTGGCACCGCCTCCTCGGGCCCATCGGCGGCGAGGATCATCCCGAAACCCATAAGCACCAGGCTCGGGTCGTCGGCTAGGACGGCCAGCCGTCGGCGTAACCGATCACGACGGACGCCTCGGCGCCGTGCGCGTGCTTGATGGGCGTCCGGGATCGTGATCGCCGCACTGGGCGCGCTGCTCCCGGCCGGCTGGGCCGCCAAGGTCCGTACGGCCACGGCACTCCAGCGGCGTCCGGAGTGACCGCGCTGATCAACGACCACTCCCGCAGCCGTTGGTCGGCGAGCGGGCTCAAGTCAACGGCAGCATTTCGTCTGGACGTAGGTTGGCACCGACACTTGTGACGAGCGCCCGCATCTCTGACGCCGCGCCAGTACGTGCGTGGCCGCGCGCGAACGGAACCCTCCATGAGGGGGGCCTACATCGCACAACCCGAACAGCAACAACAACTCGAGTGGCTGGACGGCGGCACGCTGGCGATGCTGCTGGACGGCCGGGCCACCAACGGCCAACTCATGGTCGGACGCTTCGACGTCGGCCGGGGCGAAGCTCCGCCGTACCACAAGCACCTCAATGAGGACGAGGTCTTCCTGCTCATCAAGGGCACCGCCTTGGTCTGGTGCGACGACCAGGAGTACGAACTCGCCGAAGGCGGCGTGGTGTTCCTGCCCAAGAAAATCCCGCACGGGTACCGCATCACCTCCCAGAAGGCCGACCTGCTGGTGATCAACACGCCGGCTGGTATCGAGGGGATGTTCCGGGAGACCGGCCGGGACAAGTCCACCCCTCGCCCACCTGGCTTCCGGGTGACGCCCAACCCCGAGATCGCCGACAAGTACGGCAACGTCGTCATGGGTCCGCCGCGCTGACCGAGTGGAGGACTCGACGCCGTGGGCCGGCCAGTCTCGGTCGGGGTCGCACCGGTGTGGCCGTTAAACGGGGAGCTTGGCCGCGAGGACGTCCACAGGGGTAATGGACGGCGGCACGCTGAACAACTCAGCGTTGGCCTCGATGCCTTGCCGCACCCTGCCCTGCAGGTGCACCTCGCGGTCATCTTCTGTTTCGAAGGCGTCGAAGATACGGAAAGAGCGAGGCCCGAGACGGAACGAGAACCAGGTGAGCGTCCCCGGTTCCGCGTCGACCAGGGCCTTGGCATCGATGAGGAACTGGGCGACTTCCTCCTCCTTTCCCGGGTTGGCTTCGAACTCCACGAGAAATCCATAGGCGGGCATCGTTGACCTCTTCATCCGATCGAGATGGACGCGACAGGGCCCATAGCCGCCGGGCCGCAGCAAGTTCGGACCCCTGATCCGACACAGCCACTATGCCCGGTATGCCACCTTTTCGACATATTGATCACGCCATGTCGGGCCTCTCCGTGTCACCGCGCGGCACTCCCGGCGCGAGTGAGCGACGGGCCTTGTCAGGCGCGGCCTGTGTTCGGCAGCGGGATGGAGGTGAAGACGTTGTCCGGGTCGTAGCGGCGCTTAGCGGCCAGGAGGCGCGCGGCGTCGCCGCCGTAGGAGTGCGGGACCTGGTCGTGGGCGTCGGGGGCGAGGAGGTTGCGATAGCCGCCGGGCAGGGCGTGGCGGGCCAGGGCGGCAGAGGTGGTGTCGGCCCAGGCGCGGTGCAGGGACGCCTCGGAGTCGTCGGGCTCCCAGCCGGCGATGATCTCGACCATGTAGTGCGGGCGTCGGATACCGAAGGCGGTGTCCTCCTGGGGGACGCGAGTGGCGGCGCCGTGGAAGTGGTGCACGAGCAGGCCGGTCAAGGGTGAGGTCATGCCGCCGCCGGCCTCGACGAGGATCGCGACGGCATCCGGACCGAGGTCGGGCAGGGTGCGGGTGCGGATGGCGAAGTGCTTGCCGGTGGTGGCCGCCCACTCGTCGTTCAGGGCCAGCAACCCCTCCTGGTCGACGGCCGCCAGCTGCGCGGGCAGTGGGGCGCCCAACTGCTGCAACTCCTCCAGGGCCCGCCGGCCCGCCGCGTGGTCGGGGCCGCTCCACACGGGGGCGAGGAAGAGCACGGGACGCCCCTCCGGGCCGTTGATCGCACCGCTCTGCAGGGTGAGCTCATCGGGCGCGTCGGCAAGGAGGCGGCCGAGGCGCTGCCACACCTGCGTCGCCTGGTCCCACGGGTAGATGACCAGCCCGGCCAGCAGCTCACGCACCGGGTGCAGGCGCAGATCGAGAGCGACGGCCACGCCGAAATTGCCGCCGCCGCCGCGCAGCGCCCACAGCAGTTCGGCGTCGTGCTCCGCGTCGGCGCGCACGAGGCGGCCGTCGGCGAGAACCACATCCGCACCCACGAGGTTGTCCAGCGCGAGCCCGAAGCGCCCGCTGAGCGGTCCGTAGCCGCCACCGAGGGTCAGCTCGGCCATGTCCACGGTGCGTACGGTGCCGGTGACCGCGACCAGTCCATGGGGCAGTGCCGCGGTCACCACGTCGTGGGCGGTCGCACCGCCCTGGAGCGTGGCCACCTCGGAGACGGCGTCCACCGAGACCTCCCGCATGCCGGACAGGTCGATGACCAGCCCGTCCGGGCGGATCGCCCGACCCGCCCAGTCGTGGCCGCCGGCCAGCACGGAGAGCGGCACACCGTGACGGGAAGGCGGCACGCACGGCCTCCTGCACCTCGTTCGGCGTACGGGCCGCCAGCACGAGGGCCGGGCGGTTCCTCACCGCGCCGTTCCAGATGACGGGTGCCGGGACCGCGGGCGGGTCGGGTACGGAGATCAGGCCGGGACCGAACCGGTCCGCCAGCTCCCGCAGCACTGCCGCTGCCGCCGCCGAAGTCTCGGCACGCATGTCGTACCTACTTTCCTCGTTCCGCGCCTGTCAGCTCCGCAGGTGGGAGCAGTCCGAGGCTCGCGACACTCGGGGGATCCCATAGCACTGCGATGAATGCACCTAATATCCGATATATCTCATTCTCATGCACACAGGAGGAGGGCGACGCGATGCTACACAGAGCAACCACCAGCATGAGAATCAATACGCTTTGAGTGATTTCATACGGGGATTTGGATCCCGCGCCGCGTCACCCGCGGTGACCGACCGGAGGGCAAGATGAGCACCTACCTGATCAACCACCTGCGCATCCCCGGCGGCGTGCCGAACGAGCAGGGTCTGACGTACCTGGAGCACGTCGAGGAGACCGCCAGGCCGTTCGGCGGCAGATGGCTGGCGCAGGGCGAGGGGGAGGTGGTCGAGGGCGCCTGGCCGGGCACGGTGGTGCTGATGGAGTTCCCGAGCATGGAGGACGCCCGGAACTGGTACGACTCCCCCGCGTACCGGGCGATCCGGCCACTGCGGACCGACAACTCCATCAGCGACTTGATCCTGGTGGACGGCGTCGGCCCCGACTACACTGTGGCCGGCTTCGCCCAGGACGTGCGCGCGGCGATCGCATCCCGTAGCTAGCGGCCTGTCCCGGATCGGCCTTTCCGGCGGAACGCGACAGTCGGCCGGGATGTTCTCCACGCGCGAGGACCGCCTGCGCGAGCTCAGTTCAGTGGCGGGGGCTCGAAGCTTCCGTAGCGCTGTTCAAGCAACTCGGCAAAGCGGATGCAGCTGAGATCCTGGCGAAGGGGGCCGATGATCTGGACGCCGATCGGTAGCCCGTCGCGGGAGCGCGCGATCGGCGCGATGGTCGCGGGCAGGCCGGGGGCACTCGCGATCCCGGACCAGACGAGTTGGTCGGGGTAGCTGTACGTTCCGCCGTCGATCGAGATCGTACGCGACCACTGATCGGCGCTGTGGTCGTGCGGGAACGTGGTTGTCGGCGACGGCGGGCAGAGGACGAAGTCGAACTCGGAGAAGAGCCTGGACCACTCCTCCCGATGACGGGCGCGGACCGCGTCCGTCTCAATCCACGCGCGGTAGCTCAGCGCGGCGCCACGTGCTCGTTCGGCGGCGAGTCCCGTGTCCCCGGGGTCGACGCCGGTCGCCCGAATGCGGGCCTCCTCGTAGGCCGCCGGCGGATAGGACGAGGCGATCGACGCGAGCAGCAGACGCATATACACCCGGGCCGCCTCGACCTGGTCGGGAAGGAGATCGCTGTGTCGGCTCACCCGCACGCCGTCAGTACGCAGTCCCTTTGCCAGCTCGGCCAGGGCCGCACGCACCTCGCCCGAGGTCGGGATGAGCGGGTGGTCGTCGAGAACCAGCACCCTGCAGGTGGCCAGGTCGCTCATGACCTGCCGGTGTCCGCTGTCGACGTCCACACCGGACAGGACGTTGAACACGACGGCGAGATCCCGCGCACCACGTGCCATCGGGCCGATCACGCTGAGGTCGCGGCTGTAGTCGAGCGGAAGGCTGGGCGGCGCGACGTGGCCCCGTGACGGCAGCAACCCGAAAGTGGACTTGTGCGCGTAGACGCCGGTGAAGTGCGCGGGCACGCGAAGGGATCCCGCGATGTCGGAGCCGATCGAGACCGTCCCGAAGCCGACGGCAAGGGCGGCCGCGGAGCCTCCCGACGACCCTCCCGGCGTCCGGGTGGGGTCCCAGGGATTGCTGGTGGTGCCGTAGATCGGGTTGTAGGTCTGTAGGTCTCCCAGACCGACGGGCACGTTCGTCTTGCCGAGGACCACCGCGCCTGCCACCTTCAGCCGATGCACCGCGACGGCGTCCTCGGCGGGGACGAAGTCCGCGAACGGCGGGATGCCCCAGGTGGTCGGCAGTCCGGCGACGTTGAAGGATTCCTTCACTGTCACCGGGATACCGAGCAGCGGCCCGCGCTCGCCCCGGCCTCGCGCGGCGTCGGCGGCGCGGGCTGCCGCGAGTGCGCGATCGAAGTCCCTCACCACGACCGCGTTGATCTCCCCGTCGAGCCTCTCGATGCGGTTGATCGCCTGTTCGGCCAGCTCGACCGCCGACACGTCGCGACGGTCGAGGAGTTCGGCCTGCTCGGCTGCGGTGCGGTAGACGTCGTCGTCGGTATTGCTCATGACGGCTTCCTTTCAGGCGTCAGCGTCCGACGGCCTGGCCCCAGCTGACTTGATGATGTAGAAGTCAGAAGCTAGCATCCAGCTACCAGATCGGATAGTCAGGGGAGGGCGGATGTCGGTCAGCCTCGAAGGCGCGCTCGCCGACCGCGGCAGGTGGCGGATCGACAACTGCTCCATCGCCATGGCGATGGAGGTGCTCGGTGCGCGCTCCACCATGCTCGTCCTCAGGGAGGCGCTGTACGGTACGCGGCGCTTCGACGACTTCGTACGCCGCACGCACAGCACGGACGCGATCGTGGCGTCGCGGCTGAAGCGCCTCACCGAACTCGGGATTTTGGCCAAACAGCCCTACCGGGAAGCGGGCAAGCGCACCCGCAGCGAATACTGCCTCACCGCGATGGGGCGCGACCTCCTTCCCGTGGTCTTCGGACTCATGCAGTGGGGAAGCAGGCATCTGCAGCCTGAGGGGAAGGGCCCGCTCACGCTCGTCGAGCGCACCACCGGAGAGCCGGTCGTGATCGAGGCCCGGAGCGGGGACGGAAGGTCTCTGGGAATGGACGAGTTGGCCCTGGTGGCGAACTTCCCGATTGACGTCGCATCCTCGGACGACGACGGCTCCTCGATCTAGGCGACGACATCGAACCCGACCATCAGGCCTCGACCTACGCGTGATGCCGATGCGGACGGCCATGCCCGACACAGAATTCGAGCACGCGATCTGGGCGCCCACCCGGAACCGCCGTTCGACCCGTTCCGGAACCCGAAGGCCCAACGTGAACTGGTCACCGCCGCTCCGGCGGCGTCTACCTGCCTCCCACGACGGTGTGTTCGCCGCGGTGGTCAACGACTACAGGCGGTTTGACGAGGTGGTCGACCTCCGGACCGGCGAGGTGACTCCGGCTCTGGACATCCAGGGTGATCAGGAAGAGACAGTGCGACGTGTCCTCGGTCGCAGAGATCGACCCGGCTCGGACCGTCCTCGGACTCCCAGACATTGCTCTCGATCCGTTGGTCGAGATCCCATACCGCAGGGATCCCGATTGGATGCCATATCAAGCCGTCGTCCAGGACGCCCCCGCCC
>NZ_BMMV01000021.1:157277-158261 GCF_014646115.1 Streptomyces camponoticapitis
CCGACGCACCAGGCGATCGCGAGCCATCCGTTGTGGCCGATCTCGGTGCCGAGGAGCAGGCCGCGCAGGGTTTCGATGGCGGGGGTGAAGGGCTGGTACTGGGCGATCGGCTGGAACCAGCCCGGCATGGTCTCGGCTGGGATGAAGGCGCTGGAGATGAGCGGGAGCAGGATCAGGGGCATGGCCATGTTGCCGGCCGCCTCCGGGTTCGGGCTGGCCAGGCCCATGCCGACCGCGATCCAGGTGAGTGCCAGGGCGAACAGCACGATGAGTCCGAACGCCGCGAGCCATTCCAGGGCGTTCGCGTCCGTGGAGCGGAATCCGATGGCCACGCCGACAGCGCCGACGAGGACCACGCTCATAACTGATTGCAGCACGCTGCCGACGACGTGCCCGATCAGTACCGAAGGCCGGTGGATCGCCATCGTACGGAAACGGGCGATGAGGCCCTCCGTCATATCCATGGAGACGTATACCGCAGCCCCGATCACGGTGCTGCCGATGGTCATCAGCAGCAAGCCCGGGACGATGTAGGCGATGTAGTCGGCGCGGTCCGCGCCCCCGCCACCGATGCCGGCGCTCATCACGTCGCCGAAGACGTAGACGAAGAGCAGCAACATCATGATCGGCGTGAGGAGCAGGTTCAGGGTGAGGGAGGGGTAGCGCCGGGCGTGCAGGAGGTTCCGGCGCAGCATCGTGGTCGAGTCGCGGACGGCGAGGGAAGGGAGCTCATCGGACATCCTCCTTGGTCTGGTTGGGGATGTTGGCGGGGCCGGTCAGGGCGAAGAACACGTCGTCGAGGTCGGGGGTGTGGACGGTCAGCTCGTCGGCCTCGATGTCGGCCGAGTCCAGCCAGTCGAGGATGGAGCGCAGTTCGCGCTGGCTGCCGCCGCTGGGGATCTGGAGCGCGAGTGCCTCGTCGTCGCGGGTGGCTTCGCGGAGGGCGGCGGCGGCGCCCTGGTAGGTGGCCGGGTCGGTGAAGCG
>NZ_BMMV01000022.1 GCF_014646115.1 Streptomyces camponoticapitis
TCAGGGCCATCGGCAAGCCCGGAAGATCTTGGTAGATAAAGAACAAGCCTAGGGCGTGTTTTGAAAGTCCCGTCTGGCTCACGGCACCTGGCACGCACGCTCGCCGCGTTGTCGGGTCGCCCGAGTACGCCCGGTACGAGAGCGATCCTCCCCCTTGCGATCGCACGCACCAGACGCCGTGAGCCCCGCCCTGCGGGCGGACGACGCCACTTTCAAAACACGCCCTAGGGCGTGTCCTGCGGCGCGTCCTCCTGGCCGGTCTTCGTGGATCAGCCCTGCCGGGGCGGCCGAACCCGTGACTTGTAGTGGTCGGCCACCGCCCTCGCGAACGCGCCGTTCTTGTCGTTGACGCACTCCAGCGCGGAGAAGTAGCAGTGCCCGCGCACTTCCGGGTACTGCTTCGCGAAGGTCAGATGACGGGAGACCTCCGCCACGTCCTGCCACGGCGCGGGCTGGGCGGGGTCCCCCGCCTTGTAGAGGGCCTCGCCGATGTACAGGTCGACGCCCGTGCCCTTCACCACCTCGCTCCACCAGGGGACGAGCTTCGCGTAGTCGGCCGCGGCGAAGCCGATGTTCCAGTAGATCTGCGGGGTGATGTAGTCGATCCAGCCCTCCTTGACCCACTTCCGGGTGTCGGCGTACAGATCGTCGTAGGTCTGCACGCCCGCCTTGGTGTCGGAGCCGGTCGGGTCGGTGGCGATGTTGCGCCACACCCCGAACGGGCTGATGCCGAAGGCGACGTGCTTCTTGATCTTCTTGATCCGCTCGGCCGTCTCGCGCACCAGCCGGTCGGTGTTGTCGCGCCGCCAGGAGGCCTTGTCGGGGAAGCCCGCGCCGTACTTCGCGTACTGCGCGTCGTCCTCGAAGACCTGGCCGGCGACCGGGTACGGATAGAAGTAGTCGTCCCAGTGCACCGCGTCGATGTCGTAGCGCCGTACGGCGTCGAGCATCGCGTCCTGGACGAATTTCCTGACCTCCGGGATGCCCGGGTTGTAGTACAGCTTCCCGCCGTACGGAAGGACCCAGTCCGGGTGCTTGCGCGCCGGGTGGCTCGGGATGAGCCTCGACGGGTCCGTGTGGTTGGCCACGCGGTACGGGTTGAACCAGGCGTGCAGTTCGAGACCCCGCTTGTGGGCCTCCTTCACGGCCGTACCCAGTGGGTCCCAGCCCGGGTCCTTGCCCTGTACGCCGGTCAGACACTCGGCCCACGGCTCGAACGGCGAGGGCCACAGCGCGTCGGCGGTCGGCCGCACCTGGAAGACGACGGTGTTCAGCTTCCGGTCGACGGCGGTGTCCAGGAACTTCAGGAGTTCCGCGCGCTGTTCGGCCGCCGGCAGTCCGGGCTTCGACGGCCAGTCGCGGTTGACGACCGTGGCGAGCCACATTCCGCGCAGTTCGGTGTGTGTGCTGTGCCGGCCACCGGACCCGGCGGCGCCCTCCGCGCCCGCCGCCGCCCCGTTGGCCGCGGTCGCGGCGACGGCCTCGCCCGCCACCGCCAGCGACGTGAGCGCGCCGGCCGTTGCCGCCACGAACCCTCTTCTACCGATTTGCCGCATTTATTGACCCCTCGTCGGTTATCTCGGTCGGATGTTGCCGCACAGCATGCCCGCCCCGGCCCGCCGTGCACACACCTGCGCGGAGTAACGTCGGGGGCCGGGACGGGCACCGGAATCACACGGGGCCCGGCAGGACTGGGACCAGGGAAAGGCACGATGTGACCGACATCGAACGCGTCGGAGTGGTGGGCTGCGGCCAGATGGGCGCAGGCATCGCGGAGGTGTGCGCGCGCAGCGGCCTTGCGGTGATGGTCGCCGAGACCACCGGCGAGGCCCTGGAGATAGGGCGCACCCGCCTCTTCAACTCCCTCTCGAAGGCCGCCGAACGCGGCAAGATCACCGAGGAGGAGCGCGACGCGACGCTCGGCAGGCTCAGTTTCACCACCGACCTCGGGGAGTTCGCCGACCGTGATCTGGTGATCGAGGCCGTCGTCGAGAACGAGCAGGTCAAGACGGAGATCTTCCAGGTCCTGGATCAGGTCGTGACCCGCGCCGACGCGATCCTGTCGTCCAACACCTCCTCCATCCCGCTGGTCAAGCTGGCCGTCGCGACGTCCCGTCCCGACCAGGTGATCGGCATCCACTTCTTCAACCCGGCACCGGTCCAGCAGCTGGTCGAGCTGATCCCGGCACTGACGACGTCCGACGACACGGTCAAGCGCGCCGAGGCCGTCGTCCAGGACGTGCTGGGCAAGCACGCGATCCGCGCCCAGGACCGGTCCGGTTTCGTGGTGAACGCCCTGCTTATTCCTTATCTCCTCTCGGCCATCCGGATGTTCGAGTCCGGTATCGCGAGCCGCGAGGACATCGACAACGGCATGGAGATGGGCTGCGCCCACCCGATGGGCCCGCTCAAGCTCGCCGATCTGATCGGCCTGGACACGGTCGCGTCGGTCGCCGACTCGATGTACGCGGAGTACAAGGAGCCGCTGTACGCCGCTCCCCCGCTGCTTCAGCGCATGGTGGACGCGGGGCGCCTCGGCCGCAAGTCGGGCTCGGGCTTCTACCCGTACGGCTGAGTACGGGCTTCCACCCGTCCGGCCGGGTCCCCCGGCCGCCGACGACGGAAGCCCGGTCCGCCAGGCGCTAGCCGCCGCCTCCCAGGCGCAGATGATGGAGCATCAGCAGTCCGGCCGCCATGTTGGCGGCCGGCACCTCACCTCGCGCGATCATCTCGGGAACGAGCCCCAGCGGGACCCACTCCCGGCGGGAGGATTCGAAGTCGTCCTGCGGATACCCGGTGTAGGTCGCCGCGTCCGACCAGTAGAGATGGTGCCTGGCGTCGGTCAGTCCGTTGGACGGCTCGACGGTGAGCAGATGCCGGAGGCGGCCGGGCCGCCACCCCGTCTCCTCCTCCATCTCCCGCGCCGCCGCCCCCTCGACGGACTCGCCGTCCTCGACCACTCCGGCGGCGAGTTCCCAGCCCCAGCTGTCGGTGATGAAGCGGTGCCTCCAGAGCATCAGCACCTCGTTGGCCTCGTTGACCGCCGTCGCCACCGCCACCGGGCGGAGCCGGATGAGGAAGTGGTCCAGGTGCCGGCCGTTGGGGAGTTCGACGTCCGCCAGATTGACCTGGAACCAGCGATTTTCATACACAGTCTGTTCGCTTAAGTTCGCCCACTGCACGGTTTTGCCACCTTCCGGTTGGGAGTTGGCAATATCGCAGCAGTCACGTCCTCACAGGGGAACGCGCAAGGCCCGTGCGATGAATCCGGCCGCTTCCGTCGCCTCCGCCGAGCCGCTCTCCAGCAGCCCCAGCCGCACCATGCCCATCCGGTCCCTGAGCCGCAGCGACTCCATTCCCCGGGCACGCTCGGCCATCTCCCTCGCCGTACGGGCCGCCCGGTCCGGTTCGCCCTGCCGCAGCTCGATCTGGCTGAGCATCGCGAGCCGGTGCACCCGCCCCCGGTCGTGCGCCGGCGCGCCCACCGCCTCCGTGGCGTGCGTCCGCGCGGCCGTCAGTTCGCCGAGGCTCAGCAGCGCCTCCGCGACCTGCACGTTGACCAGGCCCGGTTCGACATAGCCGGTCTCGTCCGGCTCCTGCCCCGGTCTGATCCGCCCCGCCTCCGCCTCCGCCCGCCCGATGCACGCCCGCGCCCCGCTCCCGTCGCCGAGCAGGGCGTACGACTTGGCCTGCATCGCGTACAGATCGGCGGCCAGTGCCGGTGTGATCGCCCGCCCCGCCGTACGCAGCGCCGCCTCGGCGAAGGCCACCGCCTGCCGGTACTCCCCCATGAACAGCGACTGGTTGACGAGCAGCGCGACGGCGTACGCGCCGAGTCCGGTGTCCCCGCTGGCCTTCGCCAGCCGCAGCGCCTGGTGGAAGTAGCGCTGAGCGAGCCCCTGCGCGTCGGAGTCGTACGCGCAGATACCGGCCACCGCCACCAACCCACCGGTGGCGCGGTGCAGTTGGCGGCCCGTCGCGTCGCTGTAGCCGCCGCGCAGCAGGGGCGCCGTCTCGGCGTTGAGGAAGCCCACGATCCGCGCGTGGGTGGCGAGTCCGCCCGCCCTGCGGTACATCAGCTCGTAGTGCGCCCTGGCCGTCCGCAGGAGTTCGACGTCGGCCGGGCCGACGCGGCCCGGCCCGACGCGCGAGACGTCCGCGTCCCCCGGCGGGTTCTCCCACTCCCAGACCGGCATCACGGCGTGCGTACCGGTGATGGCGGGCGCGGCCACGACGTGACCGCGCTGCTGCTGGTCGGAGCGCCACAGCGCGGTGGCCCGCTCCACGAAGACCGAGAGGGTGGCGTCGCGGCCCGGTGTCCCGGGGCTCACGCCCAGGCCGATGTCGTCGAGCGTGAGGGTGCGCCCCAGGCGTTCCCCCAGCACCTGACAGATCAGCTCGGGCACCTGGCCCCGTGGCCGCTGGCCCCTCAACCACCGCAGCACAGACGTGTGTTCGTACCGGAGGCCGAGCCCGCACGTCTGTCCCGCCCGGTTGACCCGGGCGGCGAACCCGGCGTGGGACATGCCCGCCTCGTCGATCAGGGAATCCAGCAGGGTGTTGGGCTGCATATGGCCCCTCCGGAGCTCGGAGGCCACAGCGTAATGGAGCGGGACATCGCACGGGGTGTGAACGTAATGCCCGGATCTGGCCATTGTGCGCCCTGTCACGCCCGGCGCCGCCGCTGTTGACTGGTCGCCTCGCAAAGAGCGGCCGGGCCGCCGCACTCCCCCTCGTGCGGTACGGCGGCCCACCTCGCGTCGTCCGCCCCGCCAACCTGCCCGACTCCGCGGCGGGGCGGGCGGCGCACCGGCCGCGTCAGCGGTTGCGAGGCGGATACGGCGCAGTGTTCGTCCCCCCGGCCTGCGCCGGTATCCGTGTGAGTCCCACCTCACCGAGAGAGAACGGCCGAGGGGCGCGACCGGACCTGAATCCGGACGCGCCCCTCGGTCGTTCGGCCGTTTCCGTGCCGCGCGGGCTCACGCCCCCCGCAGCACCGCGCCCGTACGCTCGGCAGCCAGCGCCACCGCGCTGTCGCGCGCGGCGGACGCCTCGTCCACGGTCAGTGTCCGGTCCGCGGCGCGGAAGCGGAGCGCGTACGCCAGGGACTTGCGCCCCTCGCCCAGCTGCTCACCGGTGAACACGTCGAACAGCCGGAGCGATTCGAGCAGTTCACCCGCGCCCTCGCGAAGCGCCCGCTCCACATGGGCGGCCGGCACGTCCTCGGCCACGACCAGGGCCACGTCCTGGGTGGCGACCGGGAAGGTCGAGATCCGCGGCGCCCGCAGCGGGCCCGTGCCCGCCCGCTCCACGAGGTCCAGTTCGAGCTCCATGGCGCAGGTGCGCTCCGGCAGGCCGTACGCCTTGATGACGCGCGGGTGCACCTCACCGGCGTGGCCGACCAGGGTCCGCTCGCCGTCCACCGTGACGTACAGCGCCGCGCAGCGGCCGGGGTGCCACGGCGCGTACTGGCCGGACTCCACCGTCAGCTCCGCGCCTGCCTCGGCGGCGACCGTACGCGCCGCCTCGACCGCGTCGGCCCAGTCGGCGGGGCGGCCCGCGCCCCACCAGCCGGCCTGCTCACGCGCACCGGCGAGGACCACGGCCGCGTGGCGCGGCTGCCGGGGCAGCGCGGCGTCGAGCGACGCGAGCTGTTCCGGGGTGGGGCGCCGGTCGACGGGCAGCCTGGCCGGTACCTTCTCCTCGCCCGTGGGGCGGAAGACCAGGCCCGACTCGTACAGCGCCAGATCGTGCGAGCCGCGGCCGTCGTTACGGCGCAGCGCGCCGAAGAGGCCCGGCAGCAGGGTCGTGCGCATCGCGGGCTCGGTGTCGACGAGCGGGTTGACGAGGTCGACCGTACGGCGACGGTCGTCGTCGGCGTCCAGTCCGAGCTGGTCGAGCTGCGCCGTACCGATGAACGGGTAGTTCAGCACCTCGACATAGCCCGCGCCCGCCAGCGCGCGGCCGACCCTGCGGTACAGCCGCTGCCGCTCGGTGAGCCCGCGACCGGCCGGCGGCCTGGGCAGCGTGGAGGGCAGATTCTCGTACCCCTCCAGCCGGATGACCTCTTCGGCGAGGTCGTTGATCTCGCGCAGGTCGGGACGCCAGCTCGGGACGGTGACGATCAGCTCGTCCTGTCCCTGGACGTCGCAGCCGACCTGCTGGAGCCTGCGGACGACGGTCTCCCTGCCGTACGCGAGCCCGGCCACCCGGTCGGGGTGGTCGGCGGCCATCGTGATGGTGTGCGGGCCGGACGGTGCGACGACCTCGGTGACACCGGCCTCCGCCGAGCCGCCCGCGAGCAGCACGAGCAGATCGACGGTCCGCTGCGCCGCCGCCGGGGCGGCGTGCGGGTCGACGCCGCGCTCGAAGCGCCTGGACGCCTCGGAGGCCAGCTTGTGCCGGCGCGCGGTACGGGCGATGGAGATCGGCTCGAAGTGCGCCGCCTCGATGACGACCTCGGTGGTGCCGCGCGCCGCGCGAGCGGCGGCGGACGAGGAGAGCGGACTCGGCGCGATCTCGCCGTCGGCGATCTCGGTGTCGGCGCCGCCCATCACACCGGCGAGGCCGATGGGACCGCGGTCGTCGGTGATGACGAGGTCGGCCGCGTCCAGGACGCGCTTGACGCCGTCGAGCGTGGTCAGTACCTCGCCCTGCTCGGCACGCCGGACACCGATCGCGCCCTCGACCCGCTTACGGTCGTACGCGTGCAGCGGCTGGCCGATCTCCAGCATCACGTAGTTGGTGATGTCGACGGCCAGCGAGATCGGCCGCATCCCGGCCTTCTGGAGCCTGCGCTTGAGCCAGATCGGCGAGCGCGCCTCGGGGTCGAGGCCGGTGACCGTCCGGGCGGTGAAGTGGTCGCAGCCGACGGAGTCGGCGATCTCCACACGGTGGCCGTAGGAGTTCGGCGCGGGCACGTCGAGCAGCGCCGGGTCGCGCAGCGGGAGCCCGTACGCGGTGGCGGTCTCGCGGGCGATGCCACGCATCGACAGGCAGTAGCCGCGGTCGGGTGTGACGGCGATGTCGAGGACCTCGTCGATGAGCTGGAGCAGCTCGATCGCGTCGGTGCCCACCTCATACTCCGGCGGCAGGACGACGATGCCGCCGCTGCCGTCGTCGCCCATGCCGAGCTCGGCGCTGGAGCAGATCATGCCGTGCGAGGTCCGGCCGTACGTCTTGCGCGCGGAGATCTCGAAACCGCCGGCCAGCACGGCGCCGGGCAGGACCACCACGACCTTGTCGCCGACGGCGAAGTTCCGCGCGCCGCAGATGACTTCCTGCGGTTCGCCGGTGCCGTTGGCGTCCCCGACGTCGAGGGTGCAGAAGCGGATGGGCTTCTTGAACTCCGTCAGCTCCTCGACGGTGAGGACCTTGCCGACGACGATCGGGCCCTTGAGGCCGGCGCCGAGCTGCTCGACCGTCTCGACCTCAAGACCGGCGGGGACGAGCCTGGCCTGCACGTCGCGGCCGGTCTCGGTGGCCGGCAGGTCGACGTACTCCCGCAGCCAGGAAAGCGGGACGCGCATCAGATCTCCATCCCGAACGGCCGGGTGAACCGGACGTCACCCTCGACCATGTCTCGCATGTCTTCGACGTTGTGGCGGAACATCAGCATCCGCTCGATGCCGAACCCGAAGGCGAATCCGCTGTACTTCTCGGGGTCCACCCCGCAGGCGACGAGCACCTTCGGGTTGACCATGCCGCAGCCGCCCAGCTCGATCCAGCCCTCGCTGCCGCAGGTGCGGCAGGGCCGGTCCGGGTTGCCGACGGACTCGCCGCGGCAGACGTAGCAGACCATGTCCATCTCGGCGGACGGCTCGGTGAAGGGGAAGAAGTTCGGCCGCAGCCGGGTCTTCATGCCCTCACCGCCGAAGAGCTCCTGGACCATGTGGTCGAGGGTGCCCTTGAGGTCGGCCATGGTCAGGCCCTCGTCCACGGCGAGCAGCTCGACCTGGTGGAAGACCGGGGTGTGGGTGGCGTCCAGCTCGTCGGTGCGGTAGACGCGGCCCGGGCAGATGACATAGACGGGCGGCTCACGGTCGAGCATCGCGCGCGCCTGGACCGGCGAGGTGTGCGTACGCAGCACCACTCCGGACTCGTCGCCGGCCTTGCCGTCCCGGTCCTGGACGAAGAAGGTGTCCTGCATCTGGCGCGCCGGGTGGTCGGGCACGAAGTTCAGGGCGTCGAAGTTGAACCACTCCGCCTCGACCTCGGGGCCGTCCGCCACCGCGTAGCCCATGGCCGTGAAGATGTCGGCGATGCGCTCCATCAGTGTGGTGAGCGGGTGCCTGGCGCCGGCCGGGACGCGGTCGTAGGGCAGGGTGACGTCCACCGCCTCCTCGACCAGCACCCGCGCGTCACGCTCGGCCTCCAGCTCCACCTGCCGGGCGGCGAGCGCCTTGTTCACGGCCGCGCGTGCCTGGCCGACACGCTTGCCCGCCTCGGCCTTGGCCTGCGGGGGCAGCGCGCCGATCTCACGGTTGGCGAGCGACAGGGGCGAGGTGCCGCCGGCGTGCGCCGTCTTCGCGTGAGCGAGCGCGTCGAGGTCGCCCGCGGCGGCGAAGGCGGCGAGCGCCTCGTCCCGCATGCGCTCGATCTCTTCCGGTTTCAGCGCCTCGACCTCGACTGGGTCGTACGACTTGTTGGGTGCGGACATCTCTTCCCGTGCTTCCGGTTGGTTGGATCCTGTCCGGTCGGTCTTCGTGGGTCAGCCCGCGTTGCCTGGTGCCGTGCATCGCAAGGCGGAGGATCGTCCTCGTACTGGACGTACTTGGACGACTCCGGCAACGCAGCGAGGTGCGGTGCCAGGCTTCGCGGGCCCACGAAGACCGACCGGACAGGATCCAGGCGAAAACGACCCCGCTCGATTGCCCGAGGACGCAAAGGTGCCAGGGGTCGAGTCTAAAGGCCGTACGGAGTGAAGAAGCCCGTCGGCGGTGAGGGCCTGCTCAGGCGAGGTAGGCCGGGGCGCCGACGGGCAGGATAAATCGGAACTGAGCCCCGCCGCCGGGCCCGCGGCCGACGGTGATCGTCCCGCCGTGCGCCTCGACGATGCCCTTGACGATGTACAGGCCCAGGCCCGTGCCACCGCGCTTGCTCCCCCGCCAGAAACGGGTGAAGACACGGCCCATCGACTCCTCGGGGATGCCGGGGCCTTCGTCGCTCACGGTGACCGCTGTTCCTTTCGCGCCGCCGTCGGCGTGGGTGTGCTCCGCGTTCGCGTGTTCCGCGTGCGCGTACTCGACATGTTTGACCTGGGCGGGTGCCACCTCGATGGTGACGGTTCCCGCGCCGTGGCGCACCGCGTTTTCCAGCAGGTTGCCGAGTATCTGGTCGATCTTGTCGGGATCCGCCCAGAGCGCGGGCAGCGGTTGCTGGATCCGTACGAGGAAACGGTCCGGGGACTGTCCGGAAGCGGTGATGGACTGGATGTGACGGCCGACGGCGGTGCCGATGTCGACCGGCTGGCGGCGCACCTCCAGGCGTCCGGAGTCGATCCGCGAGATGTCGAGCAGCTCGGCGATGAGTCTGGTGACCCGGTTCGCGTCGGCGTCGACGGTCTCCAGCATCAGCCGCTTCTGGTCGTCGGTGAACCGTTCCCACTTGGCGAGCAGCGTCGCGGTGAAGCCCTTCACCGAGGTGAGCGGGGAGCGCAGCTCGTGCGCCACGGTCGCGATCAGCTCGGCGTGGCTTCGTTCGGTACGGCGCCGGGCCTCGGTGCCTCGGATACTGACGACGAGCCTGCGGACGGGCCCCTGGGGATACGCGCGGACGTAGCGGGCGGAGACCAGCACCTCACGGCCGCCCGGGAGCAGCAGATTGCGTTCGGGCTGGCCGTAGCGGGTGAGGAGACCGCCGTACGGATCGGTGAGAGCCCACCAGCGGCGCCCTTCGAGGTCTTCGAGGGGCAGCGCGCGCTCCAGGGAGCTGCCGACGGCCTCGACCGCGACGACGGCGGTGATCCGGGCGGCGGCGGCGTTGAAGCAGATCACCCGGCCCGTCTCGTCGGCGACGACGAGACCGTCCGGGAGGTCGTCGGGATCGATCCCGAAATCCTGGCCGAAGTCCTGGCCGGGGTCCTCCTGGCCGAGGTCGCCCACGTCCCGTGCGAGGTCCGGGGGACCGGTGCCGCCGGGACCAGGCCTGACGGGTCCCCGTGTGATGGCCGACCCGCTCGCCCCGACCGTCATGCCCGCATCCCACCTCTTCCGAAGAGCACAGTGGGCCCCCGAGTTTCCGGTCACCCTACTCGCTCTCATCGCTCAAGGTGACTGCGCGGACCCCCTCAGCTCACAGTGCGGACACGCTGTGCCCGGGCCGAGGCGTAGAGACATACGGCCGCGGCGGTCGCCAGGTTCAGACTCTCGGCCCTGCCGTGGATCGGAACGCGTACGACGGCGTCCGCAAGCGCCCGCGTCTCGGCCGGCAGCCCCCATGCCTCGTTGCCGAAGATCCAGGCCGTCGGACCGCCCATGGTGCCCGCGTCGAGCTCGTCGTCCAGGTCGTCGTCGCCCGCCCCGTCCGCGGCGAGGACACGGACTCCCGCCCCCCGCAGGCCCGCCACGGCCTCCTCGACGGGGACACCGACGGCGACCGGCAGATGGAAGAGCGAACCGACCGACGCCCGGACCGACTTGGGGTTGTAGAGGTCGACGGACGCGTCGGTGAGGACGACGGCGTCGGCTCCCGCCGCGTCGGCGCAGCGCAGCACGGTGCCCGCGTTGCCCGGGTCGCGTACGTGCGCGAGGACGGCGACGAGTCGGGGCCGCGCCCGCAGGACCGACTCGAAGGGCGAGTCCAGGAAGCGGCAGACGCCGAGCAGCCCCTGCGGGGTGACGGTCTGGGAGACGTCGGCGACGACGGCGGGGTCCGCGTAGTGCACCTGCGCCCCGGCGGCGTGGGCGGCCTCGACGATGCCGGCGTACCGCTCGGCCGCCTCGACGGTGGTGAACAGCTCGATCAGCGTCGGCACACCGTCCGTCCCCCGGTGCTCGACCGCCTCCCGTACGGCCTGCGGGCCCTCGGCGATGAACCGGCGTTCCTTGCCGCGGAAGGCCCGTCTGGCCAGGCGCCGGGCGGCGGTGACACGCGGGGAACGCGGAGAGATCAGCTCGGGGGTGCCCATGGGCGGCGGCTCGCTTCTCGTGCGGACGTACGCGCGCGTGGCTGGGGTGAGGCGTACGTACTCCGGTGTACGGGTGGAACGCGCCGGACCCGCAGGCGATGTGCCTGCGGGTCCGGCGGGGAAGTGCTCTGCTCCGTGATCCGGCAGGGGATCAGGCGGCGGCCTTCGGGGCGTTGACGTCGCTCGGGAGCGCCTTCTGGGCGACCTCGACGAGCGCGGCGAACGCGTTGGCGTCGTTGACCGCGAGCTCGGCCAGGATCTTGCGGTCCACCTCGATGTTGGCGGCGTTGAGACCCTGGATGAGGCGGTTGTACGTCATCCCGTTCTGGCGGGCCGCGGCGTTGATCCGCTGGATCCACAGCCGGCGGAAGTCGCCCTTGCGCTTCTTGCGGTCGTTGTAGTTGTAGACCAGGGAGTGGGTTACCTGCTCCTTGGCCTTGCGGTACAGGCGCGAACGCTGGCCGCGGTAACCCTTGGCCTGCTCGAGGATCGCCCGGCGCTTCTTGTGGGCATTGACTGCCCGCTTGACGCGTGCCACTTGTTAACTCCTTGTAGCTGGGTCACGGGCGTTGACGTGACCCGAGAACGGCGTGGTCGGTATGCGGCCGGGCCCCGCCCCGCGGCGGGGCTCGGGCCTACAGGCCGAGAAGCTTCTTGGCCTTCGCGGCGTCACCCGGCGCCAGTTCCACCGTGCCGGCGAGACGGCGCGTCAGGGTGGACGGCTTGTGCTCCAGGTAGTGGCGACGGCCCGCACGCTGGCGAAGGATCTTGCCGGAGCCGGTCACGCGAAAGCGCTTCTTCGCACCGCTGTGCGTCTTGTTCTTCGGCATAGCGCCGTTCTCCTCATCAGTGGCACTCCCCGCCGGTCGGTCGGACCGGCGGCGGGAGCGTCAGATTGCTGTGTATGGAATCCGGGCGGGACTCGGGGGGCGCCTGGCCGGCGGCCCCTGTGTCACGCCTCGGAGGGCGATTCGGCCGGAGCCTCGGCGTTGGCCTCCGCACGAGCCTTCGCGGCGTCCGGAGACTCGTCCACGTGGTCGTCGGTCGCGTAACCCTGGCGCTCCGCCTTGCGGGCCGCCTGGGCCTCGCGGGCCTCGGCCATGGCTTCGGTCTTCTTCTTGTGCGGGCCCAGAACCATGATCATGTTCCGGCCGTCCTGCTTCGGGTTCGACTCGATGAAGCCGAGCTCCTCGACGTCCGAAGCGAGACGCTGGAGCAGCCTGAAGCCCAGTTCGGGGCGGGACTGCTCGCGACCACGGAACATGATCGTGATCTTGACCTTGTCACCCTGCTTGAGGAACCGGACGACGTGACCCTTTTTGGTGTCGTAGTCGTGCGGGTCGATCTTCGGCCGGAGCTTCATCTCCTTGATGACCGTGTGCGCCTGGTTCTTGCGCGCCTCACGGGCCTTCATGGCCGACTCGTACTTGAACTTCCCGTAATCCATGAGCTTGCACACGGGCGGACGGGCGGTCGCCGCGACCTCGACCAGGTCCAGGTCGTACTCCTGTGCGAGCTCCAGGGCCTTCGCAAGCGGCACGATGCCGACCTGCTCGCCGCTGGGGCCGACAAGGCGGACCTCGGGAACACGAATCCGGTCGTTAATGCGGGGCTCAGCGCTGATGGATCCTCCTCGGTAGCACCACGCGACTGCCTGGCAGACAGCCACGTAACGTCTGTTTCGTCAGACCAACCGTGAGGGGAAACGAAAAATGCCCCGGACGGGACACAGGCGGGAGCTCCATGAATACCGGAACACCGCCGCGTCGAACCGCGGGGCGCATCGGGCGGTTCCATCGTCCGTACGGAACGATGGTGACCACCTGACCGGTGACCCGCCACCCGTGAGGGCGGCCAGGTGGGAGAACGGAGCCTCCACTTGTGGGTCGGGCACACACATGTCCGACCGGTCGTTACACAAGGTTAGCAGCTCCCGGCCGGGTGAGGTAACCGGCTGTCCCCTCTTCCTGCGCCTGGGCATATCGTGTGCCGAATGAGCGACACGACCCCTCACCGGGAACCAGCCGACTTCGACGCCATGACCCGGGACATCGCGGAGGTGCCGGCCGTCGAGGTGATCGTGACCGTCGCCGTCAATCTGATGAGCGCCGCGGCGGTGAAGCTCGGTCTCACGGAGGACGGCGACGAGCACAAGGACCTGGACGAGGCCCGCAAGCTGGTGCACGCGCTGGCCGGGCTGATGGACGCGAGCGCGACGGAGATCAGCTCCTTCCACGCGGCGCCGCTGCGGGACGGGCTGAAGTCGCTCCAGCTGGCCTTCCGCGAGGCGTCGCTGGTCCCGGACGAGCCGGGCCAGGGTCCGGGCGAGAAGTACACGGGACCTGTCTACGGCTGATCGCGCGGGAGTTCGCGTACGAACAGGGGCTCGCCCGGGGGCGAGGCACCGGCCGGCAGCAGTGCCAGGTCGAGGCCGCGCACCAGGCGGGCCCTCAGCACGTCGTGCGCCGCCAGCGCGGAGGCGATCCGCCCGACCACGTCCCCCGGGGCGGCGTCCGGCAGCAGGACGAGCGCGAGGATGCCGTCCGCCTCGCCGGGGCCGAGATGCGCCCTCAGTACGGAGGGCTCGGCGGCGGCCACCTCCTTGACCGCGGTGACGACGGCGGGATCGTCGAGCGGGTCGGTGCTCGTCCGGCCCTCGGCGAGCGCGAACAGGGCCGGCCCGGCGAGTTCGTACGGCACGGGCCCCGCCAGGTCGATGACGACCGTGTCGGCCTTCTCGTGCGCCGCCGCGCTCAGCGCCTGGTGCAGCGGTACGGCGACGGGGCGTGCCCCCGGGTCCCAGCGGGCCAGTGCGTCGGTCGAGGTGAAGGCCGGCAGGGCGCGCCGGCCACCGGCCTGGAGCGTGGGGACCGCCATGTCGCTGTTCTTCTCGCGCCGCAGCCCCCCCTCGTCCGTCTCGGTCTCGCCGAGGACGGCGACGACCGGGACGAGCAGCCGGGCGCCCTTGAGGGCGGCGAGGACGCGCGGCTCGGCTGTCCGGTCGCCGGACCAGGCGGCGAGGGCCTCCGTGAGGACGGGGTCGGCGGTGCCGTCGTCGTCGGAGAAACCGGAGTCGGGAATGTTCTTGAGAGCCACGGGCCGAGCCTAGTGGGCGCGCCCTCGACGCCCGTCGCGGGCACCGGGCAGAATCAACGTCCGACCGAGGGGGACACATGCGCGCTGCGGGCGATCCGCTCGTCGTCACCACCGACGCGAACGTCACGTACGACGTCGCCGTCCGCGACCCGGCCACCGGGCGCACCACGGCGTACCGGCACGCCCCGGCCCCCACTCATCCCACCGCCAGCGTCGTCAAGCTCGGCATCCTCGCCGCGCTCCTGCTGCACACGCAGGACACGGACCGTGAACCGACTCCCCAGGAGCACGCGTCGGCCGCCGGCATGATCGAGCGCAGTGACAACGACGCCGCCACCGAACTGCTGAGGGTGGCCGGCGGCTCCGAGGGACTGGACGCGGCCCACCGGCGCCTCGGTCTGCGCGAGTCGGCGGTGAACGAGTCCTGGGGCCTCACGCGAACCACCGCGACGGATCAACTGGCCCTGCTGGAGGCAGTGTTCGGCGCGGGGGCGACACCGCTCAGCGAACGCTCGCGCGCCTTCGTGGCGGACCTGATGACCCATGTGGTGCCTGACCAGGCGTGGGGTGTCTCGGCGGCGGGCGGCGCGCCGGCGCTGAAGAACGGCTGGATGCCGCTGGGCCCCGACGGCCTGTGGGTCGTCAACTCGGTGGGCCGGGTCACCGCCGACGACCGCGACGTCCTCGTGGCCGTCCTGTCGGGCGGTCATCCCACGAAGGACGCCGGCATCACCCTGGTCGAGGCGGCGGCGCGGGCCGCCGTCGGCGAGGCCGTCAGCGCGGCCGGCGGCGTCCGCTGACCGGTCCGCCGCGCCAGAGCACCACGGCGCCGGCCAGCAGGAGCGCGCCGAGGCCGCCCGCGAGCGGGGCGAGCCAGGCGGCGGGCTCGGACTCCCCCGAGGCGTTGTGGGGACCGCGGCCGAAGTACCGCTTGGTGTAGCCGGCCGCCTTGTCCTTCGAGTCGGCCGTCGTGGTGGTCAGCCCGACGCCCGCCTCGATCGCCGCGGCGGGATCGACGATGCCGTAGCCGGTCGAGTCGTCGCGGCCGTTGTCCGGGGCGTCGCGCGCGGTGTCGGCGAGCAGCTTCTTGATCTGGGCGGGCCGCAGTTCGGGGTGGGCCGCGCGTACGAGGGCGACGGCGCCGGAGACGAAGGCGGCGGCGGCGCTGGTGCCCCAGCCCTCGTAGTAGTGCCGGTCGGGGTCCGCTATGACGACGTCGACACCGGGCGCGCTGACGGTGGCGTACCAGCGGCGGGTGGAGAACGCGGCGTGGGTGCCGTAGCGGTCGACGGCCGTCACGGCGATCACGCCGGGATAGGCGGCCGGGTAGGAGATGCGGTCGCCCTTCTCGCCGCCGTTGCCCGCCGAGGCGACCACGGCCACGCCTTTGGACAGGGCGTACTGGACGGCGGCGTCCTCGCCCGGCTCCGGGTGGGCCGACTCGCTGTCGTCGCCGAGGGAGAGGTTGATGACGTCCGCGCCGTTGTCGGCGGCCCAGCGGATGCCGTCGGCGAGTGAACCGCCGCGCGACTTGCGGGCCTTGGCCCGGTCCGGGTCGGTGCCTTCGAGGATCACGCGGACCGGCAGGATCTTCGCCCGGGGGGCGATCCCGAGGACACCGTCCTCGCGGCCCGGGCCGTGTCCCCGGCCCGCGATGATGCCCGCCATGGCCGTGCCGTGCCGCGCCCAGGCCCGGTCGCCGCTCCCGGCGCCGAAGCCGATGAGGTCCTTGCCGGTCAGCACCTGCCCGGCGAGGTCGGGGTGGGTGGGGTCGACGCCGGTGTCGAGCACGGCGACGGTGATGCCGTCGCCCTTGGTGGTGCGCCAGGCCTCGTCGGTGTGCATCGCTTCGAGGGCCCACTGCTGGGCGCGTATGACGTCCGCGTGCGCGGGCGTCGCCGGGACCGCGAGGAGGAAGGAGGCGGCAGCCAGGGTGGCGGCGAGGCGGTGTCGCCGGCGCTGGGCCGGTCGCCTCGTGCGCGCTGCCGGTGTCGCGCGCGTCGGCGGCGGGGGCGTGGGCCTGGGCGTGGTCATTCGGGCTTCTCCGTCGCCTTGCTGGCTGTCGTACGCAGACCGCGCTCGACCCGGTCGGCCAATCCCTTGGCGTCATGGCCGAGCCCGGCCTGGGCGGCCGCCGTCTTCGCGCCGTCGGCGGTGGCCTTGGCGACCGGCTGCGGGTCGGTGACAGGGCGTCCGTCGGCGAAGCCGGAGACGGCGTACACGACGACGGGGGCCTCGGTGAGGACGTTCACCGTCCAGCTCGCGCGCTGCCCGTCGCCGAAGCCCGCGGCCAGGGTGCCCTTCACCGGGTAGGTACGGGGCATCAGGTCGGTGCGTTCACCGAGTTTCTCGTCGGTGAACCGGGCGTCCAGCGCCTCCATGCCCGCCGGTT
This sequence comes from Streptomyces camponoticapitis, assembly GCF_014646115.1. Lineage (GTDB taxonomy): Bacteria > Actinomycetota > Actinomycetes > Streptomycetales > Streptomycetaceae > Streptomyces > Streptomyces camponoticapitis. The sequence continues at coordinate 16,617 of NZ_BMMV01000022.1, forward strand.
CGGCCTCCGTGAAGACCATGCCGACGGTGGTGAGAGTGCTGCTGGTCGCGTCCACGTAGGTCGCCCGCAGGACCCTCTCGCAGCCCACCGGACGCAGCGTCTTCAGGAGGAGCGGATCGAGGGCTCCGCCGCAGCCGCTGTCGGGTGCCACGGCGACCCTGGTCCAGCTCCGGTCGGCGCCGCCCGGGCCTGCGCCGCCGCCCTTGATGGTGCGCGGGAAGAAGGTGTCGACAGGGGTGCTGTGCCAGAGCGTACGGAGCGGCGCGTAACCGGCGCCCGGGGCGGGGTCGGCGGACGAGTCCCCGGTCAGCCAGGTACCGGTGACGGCGCCGCCGATCAGACCGAGGCCGAGGACCACACAGACGATCGCGCCGGCCGTCCTGCCGGGGTGGCGGGAGGGCACGGGACGCAGCCGGGCGGTCGTCTCGGCGGGGGCCGCGGGAGGCTCCACCGGCCAGCGGTAGGGCGGCGGCGGGAGCGGTCGGCCACCGGCCGGGGGCCGGGTGAGGTCGACGGGGCCGGCGGGCCCGCGGTGCTGCGGGGCGGGCGGCTCGGCCGGGCGCCGCGACGGCTCGGGAGAGAACGTGTAACCGGGTGGCGGCGGCGGGAGCGGGGTGGACCTGCCCGAGGACGCGGATGCCGGGGCCGACGGCGGTGGCGGTGTCGCGGGCGGCCGGGTGGGCCGGGGCGGTACGGCGCCGGCGGGCGGGGCCGGGGGGACCGCGCGAAGGCGGGCCGTGTCCTCGTCGGGCGGCACGGTGGATCGCGGGGTTGTACGCCACGGGGCCGTGCGCTGTGCGGGCGGTCCGGCCGGGCGCGGGGGTATGCCGGGCTTCCCACCGGACGACCGGCCGGATGCCCCGTCGGGCGTTGCGCCCGGCGCCTCCGTGGGCCGTTCGGGAGGCCTGGTGCCCGCGCTCCCGGCGGCCGGATCGGGCCGCGTCGTCTCGGCGCGGGGTTCATTCGCGCGGGGCTTCTCGGCGCGGTCGGATCCGGGCGCTTCGTCGCGGCCGTGGACGGGCCGCGCGAGCGGGGGTCCCGACGGTGGCGGTGGGCCGGCGGGGCGGGGCGGCAAGGGCGCGCGCCGCGCTTCGGTACTCATCCGCCCCCCTGTGATCACGGCCTTGTCCACGGCGGATCACCGGACGGGGCAGGCCCGTTCGTCGCCGCGTGGGCGTCACTCTACGGGCTGGAGAGCGCCGCGCGGGAACAGGTCCGCAGGTCGGGGCGGATCTGACCAGAACATCCCCCTACCGTCGGGTAAGCCCGTCTGGCAAGCTCGGAAGATGACTCCCCGCGCCGCCGACCGGGCCCGGTACGACCGGGCCACCGCACATCTGGACGCCCCGCTCGCCGTGGTCGATCTCGAAGCCTTCGACGCCAACGCGGACGATCTCGTCCGCCGGGCGGCGGGCAAACCGATCAGGGTCGCCAGCAAATCGGTGCGCTGCCGCGCGCTGCTGGAGCGGGTCCTGGCGCGCGACGGCTTCGCGGGCGTCATGTCGTTCACGCTGGCCGAGTCGCTGTGGCTGGCGCGTGCCGGTTTCGAGGACGTGCTGCTCGGCTATCCGTCGGCGGACCGGGGCTCGTTCGCGGAGCTCGCCGCCGATCCGAAGCTCGCCGCGGCCGTGACGGTGATGATCGACGATCCCGCGCAGCTGGACCTCGTCGACCTCTCGCGGGCGGGCGGCACGGAGGAGATCCGGGTCTGTCTGGAGCTGGACACGGCGCTGCGGATGTTCGGCGGGCGGGTCCGGATCGGGGCCCGCCGCTCACCGCTGCGTGAGCCGGCCCAACTGGCCGAGCTGGCCAGGTCGGTCGTCCGCAGGCCCGGTTTCCGGCTGGTGGGGCTGATGGCGTACGAGGGTCATGTCGCCGGTGTCGGTGACTCGGTCGCGGGCCGGCCGCTGCGCTCGCGCGCGGTGCGGCTGATGCAGTCCGCCGCCCGCAAGGAGCTGGCCGAGCGGCGCAGGGCGGTGGTGCGCGCGGTGCGACTGGTGGCGCCGGAGCTGGAGTTCGTCAACGGCGGCGGCACGGGCAGTGTGCAGCACACGGCGGCCGAGGACTCGGTGACGGAGATCGCCGCCGGGTCGGGGCTGTACGTACCGCGGCTGTTCGACAACTACACGTCGTTCAGGGGCCGTCCGGCCGCGCTCTTCGCGCAGCCGGTGGTGCGCAGGCCGGGTGTCGGCGTGGTCACCGTGCTCGGCGGCGGCTATCCGGCGTCGGGCGCGGCGGGCCGGGACCGGCTGCCGGAGCCGTATCTGCCGGAGGGGTTGCGGTACGACCCCCAGGAGGGCGCCGGCGAGGTGCAGACCCCGTTGCTGGGCTCGGCCGCCGACGATCTGCTGATCGGCGACCGGGTGTGGTTCCGGCACGCGAAGGCCGGTGAACTGTGCGAGCGCTTCGACGAGTTGCTGCTGATCGAGGGTGACCGGGTGACGGCGTCGGTACCGACGTACCGGGGCGAGGGCCGTACGTTCCTCTGAAGCACCACCTGCGCGAGGTGGGACTCGGGGAGGGCTCGGGAGGGGCTCAGGAGGGTCCGATGGAGCTGCCGACGCCGCCCGTGCTGTCGCCGATCGTCCGGATGCCCTTGGTGATCGTGTCCATCCCGCTGACGGCCGGTCCCTTCGGCCCCGCGTCGAAGGCGAACCGGACGATCACGAGCGACCCCGCGCCGATGGCGGAGGGAAAGGCCAGCGACTGGACGTAACCGCCCGGTCCCTTGCCCGTCGTGACCCTCCAGCGCACCAGGTACCCGTCGCGTCCGGTGACGGAGACGGCCTCGGACTTCACGACGGTGTGCGAGGTGACGTTCCCGTAGAGGGGCGTGCCGATGGTGTCCTCGTCGTACAGGGCGTCGGACGCCTCCTGGATGTCCTCCTTGGCGAGGGCCTCGGGAGAGTCCGCGTCGGTCTGGGTGGCGGTGAAGGACATGACCCGGCCGTACCGGCAGTAGCGGTTCGTCCGGCCGGGGCACTCGTACTCGTCCACGGTCGTCATGGTGACCGAGCGGTCCACGAAGCTGTCCGACTTCTCCCAGTCGTCCGGGATGGGCAGGGTGATCCCGTTGAGCTGATCGACCAGGACGTCGGGGTCGGCACTCGGCTCGGCCGCGGGGCTCTCGCCGGGGCCGGCCGTCGGGCCGGCCGCGGGCTCGCCGGTGGTCGGAGCGGAGCGGGGCTCGGTCTTCGTCCCGTCGTCGCCGAGCAGCGTGACACCGGCGAGGATCGCGGCGACGACGAGCGCGGCGGTCACGGCGACGACGGCCCGGGCACGCCCGCCCCGACCGCCGCCGGTGCCGCCGTTCGGCGGTTGCTGGTACGGCTGTTGGTACCCCTGCTGGTACGACGGCGGCTGCTGGTACGGGCCGGGAGGAACGGCGCCGCCGAGCGGCCGGGTGTGCGCGGTCCAGGCGTTCCCGTCCCACCAGCGCTCGGTGCCGGGCACACTCTGGTCCACGTACCAGCCGGGCGGGGTCGTCATACTCATCCCGCCAGCCTAGAGCGGTGTCACGTACGCTCCGCCGATTCCGCCGTCGACCATGAAATCCGTGGCGTTGACGAACGACGCGTCGTCGCTCGCGAGGAACGCCACCGCCGCGGCGATCTCGTCCGCCTCGGCGAACCGCCCGCCCGGAATGTGCACCAGCCGCCGTGCGGCCCGCTCGGGGTCGCTCGCGAACAGCTCGCGCAGCAGGGGGGTGTTGACCGGGCCCGGGCAGAGCGCGTTGACCCGGATCCCTTCGCGGGCGAACTGCACGCCCAGCTCACGTGACATGGCGAGCACGCCTCCTTTGGAGGCGGTGTACGAGATCTGGCTGGTGGCCGCGCCCATGGTCGCCACGAACGACGCGGTGTTGATGATCGAGCCGCGCCGCTGCTGCCTCATGTAGGGGAGAACGGCCTTGCAGCACAGGTAAACGGAGGTGAGGTTGACCTCCTGGACCCGGCGCCAGGCGTCGATGCCGGTGGTGAGGATCGAGTCGTCCTCCGGCGGCGAGATGCCCGCGTTGTTGAAGGCGATGTCGATGCTGCCGTAGGTGTCGAACGCCTTCTTGAAGAGGGCGTCGACCTGTTCCGCGTCGGTGACGTCGACCTGTACGAAGATGCCGCCCACCTCGTCGGCCACCGCCTTGCCCGCCGCCGCGTCGATGTCGCCGCAGACGACGTGCGCGCCCTCGGAGGCGAGGCGGCGCGCGGTGGCGAGACCGATGCCGCTGCCGGCGCCGGTGATGACGGCGGTACGGCCGACCAGCCGGCGGCAGACGGGCGCCTCGGCGCTCTGGTTGGTCTCGTCGGGCATGGGTCAGGCCTCCGTACTGATGAAGATGTTCTTGGTCTCGGTGAACGCGGTGAGTGCGTCGGGGCCCAGCTCACGGCCGACGCCGGACTGCTTGTAACCCCCGAAGGGGGTCGAGTAGCGCACGCTGCTGTGCGAGTTGACGGACAGATTGCCGGCGGCGACGGCGCGCGAGACGCGCAGCGCGCGGCCGATGTCGCGGGTCCAGAGGGAGCCGGAGAGCCCGTACTCGGTGTCGTTGGCGAGGCGGATCGCGTCCTCCTCGTCGTCGAACGGGATCACGACGGCGACGGGGCCGAAGATCTCCTCGGTCAGGGCGGGGTCGTCGGCCGGGACGTCGGTGAGGACGGTCGGCGGGAACCAGAAGCCCGGCCCGTCGGGGGCGCTGCCCCGGATCGCCGCCTCCCGGCCCTCGGGGACGTACCCGCGCACGCGGTCCAGTTGGGTGCGCGAGATCAGCGGGCCCATCTGGGTCTTCTCGTTCGACGGGTCGCCGACGACGACCGACCGCACGGCGGGGGCGAGGAGTTCGAGGAACCGGTCGTACGCGGTGCGCTGGACGAGGATGCGGGTACGGGCGCAGCAGTCCTGTCCCGCGTTGTCGAGGAAGGCCATGGGCGCCTGCGCCGCCGCCCGCTCCACGTCGGCGTCGGCGAAGACGATGTTGGGGCTCTTGCCGCCCAGTTCGAGGGTCACGCGCTTCACGAGCCGCGCGCCACTGGCCATGATCTCCTTGCCGACCCGGGTGGAGCCGGTGAAGACGATCTTCGCCACGCCCGGGTGCTCGACCAGCGCCCGGCCCGCGACTTCCCCGGCGCCCGGAAGGACCTGGAACAGATGCTCGGGAAGGCCCGCCTCCAGGGCGAGTTCGGCCAGCCGGAGCGCGGTCAGCGGGGTGGTCTCGGCGGGCTTGAGGAGTACGGCGTTGCCTGCCGCCAGTGCCGGTGCGGTGCCCCAGGCGGCGATGGGCATGGGGAAGTTCCAGGGGGCGATGACGCCGACGACACCGAGCGGTTCGAGGAGGGTGATGTCGAGCCCGCCGGCGACCGGAATCTGACGACCCGTCAGGCGCTCCACTCCCCCGGCGGCGTAGTCGAGGAGGTCGCGGACGTTGCCCGCCTCCCAGCGCGCGTTGCCGAGGGTGTGGCCGGCCTCCCTGACCTCCAGCCGGGCGAGTTCTTCGAGGTGGTCGTCGACCACGGCGGCGAATCGGCGCAGCAGGCGCGCGCGGTCGGCGGGGGCGGCGCTCCCCCATCGGTGCTGGGCGGCGGCGGCCCGTACGACGGCCGCGTCGACCTCGGACGCGCCGGTCGCGGGGACGGTGGCGACGACCTCCTCGGTCGCCGGGTCGAGGATCTGGTGTGCGTGGGGCGGCTGGTCGGGCACGGCTCGTTTCCTCACATGCGTTCGAAGGAGCGGCGGAGCTCCCAGTCGGTCACGGCTGCGTCGAACGCGGCCAGTTCGACACGCGCCAGATTGAGGTAGTGGGCGACGACCTCGTCCCCGAAGGCGGCCTTGGCGATGGGGCTGTGCTCCCAGAGGTCGGCGGCCTCGCGCAGGGTGGTGGGGACCTGCTCGTACTCGGAGGTGTAGGCGTTCCCGGCGCAGGGCTCGGGGAGTTCCAGCTCGTGCTCGATGCCGTAGAGGCCCGCCGCGACCAGGCCCGCGACAGCCAGGTGGGGGTTGACGTCGCCGCCGGGCAGCCGGTTCTCGAAGCGCATGGAGCGGCCGTGGCCGACGACCCGCAGGGAGCAGGTGCGGTTGTCGTTGCCCCACGCGACGGCGGTCGGGGCGAAGGAGCCGGGCGCGAAGCGCTTGTAGGAGTTGATGTTCGGCGCGTACAGGACGGAGAAGTCACGCAGCGCGGCGAGCTGGCCGGCCAGGAAGTGGCGCATCACGGGTGACATGCCGTGGGCATCGTCGCCCGCCATGACGTTCGTGCCGGGTTCGTCGGCGGACTGGAGCGAGAGATGGATGTGACAGGAGTTGCCCTCACGCTCGTTGTACTTGGCCATGAAGGTGAGCGAGACGCCCTCCTGCGAGGCGATCTCCTTGGCACCGGTCTTGTAGATGGCGTGCTGGTCGCAGGTGAGCAGGGCCTCGTCGTAACGGAAGACGATCTCGTGCTGGCCCGGATTGCACTCGCCCTTGGCCGATTCGACGGTCAGCCCGGCGGCGGTCATGTCGTTGCGGATCCGGCGCAGCAGCGGCTCGATACGGCCGGTGCCGAGGACGGAGTAGTCGATGTTGTACTGGTTCGCGGGCGTGAGGCCGCGGTAGCCGCTGTCCCAGGCCTGCTCGAAGGTGTCCTTGAAGACGATGAATTCGAGTTCGGTGCCGACGTGCGCGGTGTAGCCGCGCTCGGCGAGGCGCTCCAGCTGGCGGCGCAGGATCTGGCGGGGTGCGGCGACGACCGGCGAGCCGTCGTTCCAGGCGAGGTCGGCGATGAGCATCGCCGTGCCCTCGTTCCAGGGGACGCGGCGCAGTGTCGCGAGGTCGGGACGCATGGCGAAGTCGCCGTAGCCGTGGTCCCAGGAGGACATCGCGTAGCCGTCGACGGTGTTCAGCTCGACGTCGACGGCGAGGAGGTAGTTGCAGCCCTCGGTGCCGTGTTCCAGTACGTCTTCGAGGAAGAACGGCGCGGCGAACCGCTTGCCCTGGAGTCTGCCCTGCATGTCGGGGAAAGCCAGGACAACGGTGTCGATCTCGCCGCTCGCCACCAGGGCGCGGAGCTCCTCGACGGAGAGCGGGGGGGTGCGGTCTGCCACGGGACAATCCTCCATCGGCCAGCCGGGGACCTTAAGGTATTCCTCAAGACCATTGATTGGGAAGGGGAAACGGCGACGTGGCGAAGAAGGACGCGGCGAAGAAGGGTGGGCCGGCCGATCGGCTCACGCCCGTCCTGCGCCCCGTACGCGCGGGCAACGGATTCGAGGAGGCGCTGGAGCAGATCATGCAGGTGCTGCGCCTCGGCCTCGTCGCCGGCGGCGAACGGCTGCCCGCGGAGCGGGATCTGGCGGAGCGGCTGCGGATCAGCCGGGTCACGCTGCGCGAGGTGCTGAAGGTGCTGGCCGACGAGGGGCTGGTGGAGAGCCGGCGTGGGCGCTACGGCGGCACGTTCGTCCGGCGCCGGCCCGACACCCCGCCGCAGGGGGCCGAGGAGGAGCTGCGCCGCCGGGTCTCGGGGGTCGACATAGAGGACGTGCTGCGCTTCCGCGAGGTGCTCGAGGTCGGCGCGGCGGGGCTGTGCGCGGCGCACGGTCTGACCGAGGAGGGGGCGGCCCGGCTGCGTACGGCGCTCGCCGCCACGCACGACGCCCCGCTGGGCGACTACCGCCGCCGCGACACCCTGCTGCATCTGACGCTCGCGGAGCTGTCCGGCTCGGCGCGGCTGACCGAGAGTTATGTGTCGGTCCGCGCGACGGTCAACGATCTGCTGGACTGCATTCCGCTGCTGGTCCGGAACTTGGAGCACTCGCAGCAGCAGCACACCGCGCTGGTGGAGGCGGTCCTGGACGGCGACGCGGACGCGGCGCGCGAGGCGATGCGCGAGCACTGCGGCGGTACGGCGGCGCTGCTGCGGGGTTTCCTCAGCTGAGAGCGGGTAGCGAGGGGGATGGGCCTCGCGGGCCCCGGCCGCCGCGCCGTGCGGCCGTAACAGCCCCTTAACGCAGAGGGCTTGCGCCCGGGCGCAGGAGGCCGCAATGGTATGGCCTCACACCTTTGACCCGAGGCAGGAACCCGAGGCAGGAGCGGCTCATGGCCGAAGGCACGGACTCCCGTATCCCACCAGCCGATCCGTCACGGCCCTCCGGCCCGGCACCGGACGCCGCCGCGACCGACGGCGCCGCACCGGGCGGTCCCGCGACCGACGCGGACTATCTGCGGCGCCGCACACTGAAGCGCGGGAGCGCCGGCTGGCTGCTGCTGACCGGCCTCGGCGTCGCCTATGTCGTATCCGGGGACTTCTCCGGCTGGAACATCGGACTCTCCGAGGGCGGTTTCGGCGGACTCGCCATCGCGACCCTCCTGATGGGCGCCATGTACGCCTGTCTCGTCTTCTCGCTCGCCGAACTCTCCGCCATCCTGCCGACGGCGGGCGGCGGTTACGGCTTCGCCCGCCGTGCGCTCGGCACCTGGGGCGGCTTCCTGACCGGCACGGCCATCCTCATCGAGTACATCCTGGCGCCTGCCGCGATCTCCATCTTCATCGGTGACTACGTCGAGTCGCTGAACCTCTTCGGTCTGGACGCGGGCTGGCCGGTCTATCTCGCCTGCTTCGCCATCTTCATCGGCATCCACCTCTGGGGCGTCGGGGAGGCGCTGCGCTTCAGTCTGGTCGTGACGGCCATCGCCGTCGCCGCGCTGCTGATCTTCGCCGTGGGCGCCTTCGCCGACTTCGACAGCGGCAACCTCAACGACATCCCCGTCCAGGAGGACGCCTTCGGCTCCAACTCCTGGCTGCCGTACGGCCTGCTGGGCATCTGGGCCGCGTTCCCCTTCGGTATGTGGTTCTTCCTCGGTGTCGAGGGTGTGCCGCTGGCCGCCGAGGAGGCCAAGGACCCGGTGCGCTCGATGCCACGGGCGCTGTCGATCTCCATGGCCGTCCTCGCCCTGCTGGCCCTGATCACGTTCTTCGCCGCCACCGGGGCCCGGGGCTCGGCCGCCGTCCAGGAGGCGGGCAACCCGCTGGTCGTCGCGCTCCAGGGCGACGGTGAACCCACCGCGCTCAGCCGGTTCGTCAACTACGCGGGCCTCGCCGGTCTCGTCGCGTCCTTCTTCTCCCTCATCTACGCCGGTTCCCGGCAGCTGTTCGCGCTCTCCCGCGCCGGCTATCTGCCCCGCTTCCTCTCCCTGACCAGCAGCCGCAAGGCGCCCTACCTCGGTCTGCTGATCCCGGGCGCGATCGGCTTCGCCCTCGCCGCGGGCAGCGGCAACGGCGGGCGGATGCTGAACGTCGCCGTCTTCGGCGCGACCATCTCCTACGCCCTGATGGCCCTGTCCCATCTGGTGCTGCGGCGCCGCGAGCCCGGTCTGCACCGTCCGTACCGGACACCGGGCGGCATGCTGACCTCCGGAGTGGCCTTCGTCCTGGCTCTGTCGGCGCTGGTGGCGACGTTCCTGGTGGACAAGGACGCCGCGTTCATCGCGCTCGGCGTCTATGTCGTGGCACTCGCCTACTTCGCCTTCTACAGTCGGCACCGACTGGTCGCCGCCGCGCCCGAGGAGGAGTTCGCCGCGCTCGCGGCGGCGGAGGCCGAACTGGAACGGGACTGAGGAGCCCGTACGACGGATCACTTCCGGCGGCCCGCGTCCGACCGGCCGCACCCGGCACAGCACCACCACAGAACAGCGCCACAGCACAGCACCACCACGGAGGAACGTTCAGTGAAGCCGCTCATCGGCGTCAGCACGTATCTGGAGACGTCGGCCAAGTGGGGCGTCTGGGATCTGCCCGCGGCTCTGCTGCCCATGGGATATCCCCGGCTCGTCCAGCGCGCGGGCGGCGTGGCCGTCATGCTCCCGCCGGACGAGTCGGCCACCGCCGCCTCCGTGGTCGCCCGGCTCGACGGGCTGGTCGTCGCGGGCGGTCCGGATGTGGAGCCCGTACGGTACGGCGCCGAGCCCGACCCCCGTACGGGGCCGCCCGCCCGGGAGCGGGACGAGTGGGAACTGGCCCTGATCGAGGCGGCGTTGGCGTCCGGGACGCCACTGCTCGGGATCTGCCGGGGCATGCAGCTGCTGAACGTCGCCCTCGGCGGGACGCTCATGCAGCATCTGGAGGGCCACACGGCCGCGACGCTCGGCGTCTTCGGCGAGCACCCGGTGAAGCCGGTGCCGGGGACGCGGTACGGAGCCGTCGTGCCGGAGGAGTCGGACGTACCGTCCTCGCACCACCAGGCCGTGGACCGGCTGGGCGAGGGGCTGATCGTGTCGGCGTACGCGGGCGACGGGACCGTGGAGGCCGTGGAACTGGAGGACGGGCGCTGGGTGCTGGGGATCCAGTGGCATCCCGAGATGGGCGAGGACGTGCGCGTGATGGCGGCGCTGGTGACAGCGGCGCGCGAGTGGGGGCGGGTGGGCGCACGACAGCCCGGCCGGTGAGACAGCATGCGTTGATGGCGTCCCGTTCACCCGCCGTTCGCGGACGGAGGGAACCGTGACCCGGGCTCGGGTCACCTCGGCCGTCCTACCGCGCACCCCCAGGAGATGAACGTGCCCATCACCCGTAGAGACTTCTCCAAGACCTCAGCCGGCGCGGGGCTCACCCTCGTCGGTACCGCCGGTGTCCTCTCCACCGCCGGCGCGTACGCCTACGCGGACGAGAACGCGGACGCCGCCGCGGCCGGGGACCAGGAGCGGGAGGCCCGCTCCTCCCAGGCCCTGGGCGGCGGGACCGGGTACGGCCCCCTGATCGACGACCCGAACGGGCTGGTCGCGCTGCCCGCCGGGTTCTCGTACAAGGTCATCACCCACGCCGGTGTCACCAGGCTCGACAGTGGCGAGCCCACGCCGAACAGCCACGACGGCACGGCCACCTTCCCGGGCACCCGCGGCTCCACACTCCTGGTCACCAACCACGAACTCGGCGGCGACCGGGCCGAGGTCGACTTCCCCGTACCTCTCACGCCGGGGCTCGTGTACGACCCCGCAGCCCCCGGCGGCTGCACCGTCGTCGAGGTCTCCAAGCACGGCGAACGCGTCGCCGAGTGGGTCGGGATCGCCGGCACCCAGGAGAACTGCGCGGGCGGGCGCACCCCCTGGGGCACCTGGCTGACCTGCGAGGAGGACACCACCAGGGCCGGTGAGGACGGCATGACCAAGGACCACGGTTATGTCTTCGAGGTGGACCCGTACGACCGTCGCGCCAACCAGCACCCCAGGCCCGTCAAGGCGCTCGGCCGGTACGACCACGAGGCCGTCGTCGTCGACACCAGGCGCGGCCACCTGTATCTGACCGAGGACGCCGACGAGCCGAACGGCCTGCTGTACCGCTGGACACCGCCGAAGGGCTTCCGTCACGGCCGGGGCAAGCTTCGCGGGCTCTCCGACACCGCCGGAGTGCTGGAGGCCTTCAAGTGCTTCGACTCCCGGGGCGAATTCGTCGACGACCTCTCCCGCGCCACGAAGGCCGGCACCGTCTACGGCGTCGACTGGGTGACCGTGCCCGACCGCGACGCCAGGACCGTGCCGGTGCGCGAGCAGTTCACGGACACTCAGGTCACGCGGGCCCGCAAGCTGGAGGGCATGTGGTGGGCCGACGGCGGCGCGTACGTCGTCTCCTCCTACGCGCGTGAGGAGAGTCCCGTACAGCACGACGGCCAGGTGTGGTTCTACGACCCGGCCCGCCGCAAGCTGACCCTGAAGCTGATCCTGGGCGTCAACCAGGACCCGTCGAAGGACGGCGCCCTCGACGGCCCGGACAACATCACGGTCTCCCCGTACGGCGGTGTGATCCTGGCCGAGGACGGCGAGGGCGTCCAGCATCTGTTCGGCGCGACGGACGAGGGCAGGACGTACCCGATCGCCCGCAACGAACTGAACGAAGGCACCGCCGAGGAACCCGAGTACAGCGAGTTCGCCGGTGTGGTCTTCTCGCCCGACGGCAGGACGCTGTACGCGAGCATCCAGAGCCCCGGCATCCAGCTGGCCATCACCGGCCCCTGGCGCCACCAGCGCTGACGGTCCCCGCCGCGCACGGCCGCGCCCCGGTCCTCCGGGGCGTGGCCGTGGCCGTGGCCGTGGCCGTCACGAGGTCACCCCGGGGCCATGCGTGTCAGCCCCAGCAGGTCGCGGGCCGGTCCGCTCGGGCGGTGCCCCATGGGCCAGACGGCACGCAGCTCGCGCCGCAACCGGATGCCCGCCACCTCCACCTCCGTCAGCCGGCGCGATGCCAGCTCCTCCCTCACGGCGAGTTCGCTGAGCACCGAGGGCCCGGCTCCGCTCACCACCGCCGCCTTGACCGCCGTCGTCGAGGAAAGTTCGAGCAGCGGCTCGGCGGGACCTCCGTAGGAGGCGAGCGCCGCGTCGAGCACCTGCCGGGTGCCCGAGCCCTCCTCACGGAGGATCAGCGGGGCGGCGGCCAGTTCGGCGGGGGTCAGAGCCGTACGCCGGTCGCCCCACGGGTGCGCCGGCGCCACCACGACCACCAGCCGGTCGCGTCCGATCACGGTGCCGTCCAGCCCGCCGGGCACGGCCAGGCCCTCCACGAAGCCGATGTCCGCCTCGCCGCCGATCAGCCGCGCGGCGACGGCGCCCGAGTTTCCCGCCAGGAGCGAGACGGCCGTGTCCGGCCGGGCCGTGCGCAGCGCGATGAGCCAGCCGGGCAGCAGGTACTCCGCGATGGTCATGCTCGCCGCGACCCGCAGCCGTGAGTCGCGCCGGTCACGCAGCGCCTGCGCGCCCGCGTCGAACGCCTCGGCCGCCTCCATGATCCGACGCGCCCAGTCCGTGACGAGCGCGCCGGCGCCGGTGAGCCGGGAGCCGCTGGGCGACCGGTCGAAGAGGCTGACGCCGAGCTGCCGTTCGACGGACCGTATCCGGCTGCTCGCCGCCGGCTGGCTGATGCCCAGCTCCCGGGCGGCCCCGCCCATGCTGCCGTGCCGGGCGACCGCGATGAGCAGTTCCAGTGCGCCCAGCTCGGGCACCCGGTGGGCGAGGGTCGGAGCAGGCTCATCGGTCATATACGCAGGTTATGGCCTCATAGCATGAAGGGGCCTGGTGGGGAGGGCACGGAGCGAGGAGGGTGCGGGTATGCCCAGCCTCGCTCCGACCGCCCCCGCCGTCCCCACCATGGTGAACGCGCGGATGAAGCCGACCGCGCGGAAGGACCACCGGCGCTTCCCGGCGCTGCGCCATGTCGGACCCAACTGGTACGCGAGTGTGATGGGGACCGCGATCGTCGCGAGCGCGGGCGCCGCACTCCCCTGGGGCCCGTCCCCCGCCGCCGCGCCGCGCGCCTTCGGCGTCGCCGTGTGGGCGCTGTCGGCGCTGATGCTCCTGCTCGTCCTGGCCGCCCGCGCCGGGCACTGGATCCACCACCGGGACCGGGCACGGGCCCAGCTGCTCGACCCCGCCGTGGCACCTTTCCACGGATGCCTCGCGATGGCCCTGCTCGCGGTCGGCGGGGCCACCCTCGCCGTGGGCCGTCATGCCATCGGCGAGCGCGCGGCCGTGGCCGTGGACGCCGTGCTCTTCTCGGCCGGCACGCTCGCCGGCCTGGCGGCGGCGGTGGGCATCCCGTATCTGATGGTGGTCCGCCACCGCGTACGGCCCGCCGACGCGTCCCCGGTGTGGCTGCTGCCGGTGGTGGCACCCATGGTGTCGGCGGCCCTCGGCCCGGCGCTGATCCCGTATCTGCCCGCCGGGCAGTGGCGCGAGGCGCTGCTGCTTGGCTGTTACGCGCTGTTCGGCCTGAGCCTGCTCGCCACGCTCACCCTGCTGCCGCTGATCTTCGGCCGTCTGGTGGTCCTCGGTCCCCTGCCCGTCGCCCTGACGCCGGCGCTCTTCCTCGTACTCGGGCCGCTCGGGCAGTCCACGACGGCGGTCGGCCATCTCGCCGACGAGGCGCCCGGCGCGCTGGGCGCCTCGTCCCCGCACCTCTCGGCGCTGGACGCGTTCGCGGTGCTGTACGGCGTCCCGGTGCTGGGCTTCGCCCTGCTGTGGCTGGCCCTGGCGGTCGCGATGGTCGTACGTGCCGTACGGCGCGGGATGCCCTTCTCGATGACGTGGTGGGCCTTCACCTTCCCGGTCGGCACCTGTGCGACCGGCGCCGCCGGGCTGGCCCGTGCCACCGGTCTGACCGCCCTGACCTGGCTTGCGTTCGGCCTGTTCACCGTGCTGACAGCCGCGTGGGCGGTCGCCCTGACCCGTACGGTCCACGGTCTGGTCAGCGGAGTGCTGCTCGCAGCGCCGCCGGCGCCCCGGCCAGTGACGGTCCGTACCAGGTGAGGTACCGTCCGTCGACCAGCGCCGCCGGCAGCCCCGGGAAGGCCTCGGGGCCGTCCTCGGCGGTGAAGCGGTACGGCTCGTCGGGCAGGACGACCAGATCGGCCCCCGAGGCCCGCAGCTCGTCCAGCGGGACACGGGGGTAGCGCTCGGCCCGGTCGCCGTAGACGTTGTGCACGCCGAGCCTGGCGAGCAGATCGCCGGCGAAGGTGTCCCGCCCGAGCACCATCCACGGCCTGCGCCAGATCGGTACGACCGCCCGGCGCCCTCCTCCGTACGGAGGGGGCACCTCCGCCCAGGCGTCGCGGGCCTCGTCCAGCCAGCGCGGCACCGTGAGCCCGCAGCCGCTCACGAGCATCCGCTCCAGCTCCGCGAATGCCTGGTCGAGGTCGCGCACCTCGGTGACGAGGACCTCGATGCCCGCCGCCCGCAAGGCCGCCAGATCGGGCTCGCGGTTCTCCTCCTCGTTGGCGACGACGAGGTCGGGGCGGAGCGCCACGATCGCGGCGATGTCGGGATTCTTGGTCCCGCCGACGCGCACGACATCGAGACCGGCGGGGTGGACGCACCAGTCGGTGGCACCCACCAGCAGTCCGGGCCCGGTGACCGCGACGGCCTCGGTGAGCGAGGGGACGAGCGAGACGATCCGGCGGCTCCCGGGGCCTGTCCGCACGGCGGGGCCGGCCACTCAGCGCCGGGTGTCGAACGTCGCGTCGATGTGCTCGGCGACCGCGACGACCAGGATGCGGGTGCCGGGCTCGGTGGCGCGCCAGCGGTGCCTGACGCCTCCGGAGAGGTACAGCGTGTCGCCCCGCTCCAAACGGTAGGCCCGCCCTTCGGCCTCGACCTCCGCCGCACCGTCGGCGATGTACATGACCTCGTCGTTGCGGTGCTGGTACTCGCGCCCGGTGTCCTGCTCGCCGGTGTACTCCTTGGCATGCAGCTGGTGTCCGCCGCGCGCCACCCTGCGCACGCCGGGGCCGCCGTCGTGCGCCCGGACGACGTCGACGGTGCGCGCCGAGTCCGCGGCGGCGTGCAGCGCGGCGGTGGTGGTCTCCAGGGCTTCGGCGACCCGCTCCAGCGAGCGGGCGCTCGGCCGTGCGCGTTCGTTCTCGATCTGGCTGAGGAAGGGAACGGACAGCCCGCTGCGGTCGGCGACGGCCGCCAGCGTCAGCCCGAGGGACCTGCGCCGCCTTCGGACGGCAGCGCCCACCCTGAGCGCTTCCTTGTCGTCCATGTCTGGGCTCCCTCCGGCCGGATCGTCATCTTCTCAGAGTTGACGGCCGCGTAAGGGCGGTCTGTCTCACCCGCCGCCGATCCGTCCCGATCCGGTTACCGACCCGTAGGGCCACAGCTCCAACGTACGACGCTCAGCGCCGACCGCACCCCCGGAGCGCGATGGCGCGGAAAAACAGCGGGCGGGCACGGTCTCTCACAGTGCCCGCCCGCTACTTTCCGCCACCGCCGTCCGCCACTTCGCCTACGGCGAACCTTCTACGACCGGCGGCTCACTGCGGCGCGATCTGGTCCGCGATGCCCGGGTTCTTGTCCATCCAGGCCTTGACCGCCTCTTCCTCATGTCCTGTGCCGCGCTTCTGGATCTCGTTCTCCAGACCGGCGAGCTGCTGCTCGCTCAGCTTGAAGTTCTTGAACCACTTGGTCAGCTGCGGGTAGTTCTTGGGGAAGTCCTTGTTGGCCACGGTGCGGATCTCGTCGCCCTCGCCGAACGCCTTCTCGGGATCCTTCAGCTTGGTCAGCTTGTACTCGTTGTAGGCCCAGTGCGGGGTCCAGAGCATGACCGCGATCGGCTCCTTCTTGCCGTACGCCCGCTCCAGTTCGGCCAGCATGCCCGGCGTCGAGCTGTCGACGACCTTGTAGTCGCCGTCCAGTCCGTAGCCCGGCAGGACGTCGTTCTTGAGGATGTTCATGGTCTCGGTGCCTGGCTCGATACCGACGATCCGGCCCTTGAACTCGTCCTGACGGCCCTTCAGATCCTCCAGCGAGTCGACGCCCTTGACGTAACTGGGCACGGCGATCTCCAGGGACGTCGGCCCGTACCAGGAACCGAGGTCGGAGAGTTTGTCGCCGTACTTGTCCCAGTACTTCTTCTGGGTGTTGGGCAGCCAGCCGTCGAACTGGACGTCGATCTGCCCCCGGGAGAGCGCGGTGTACATCGGACCGACCTCGAACTGCTTGAGGTTCATCTTGTAGCCCCGGTCCTCCAGCACCGCCTTCCACAGATACGTGGCCGCGATGTCCTCCTCCCAGGGGAACCAGGCGACCTCGATGGGCCGTTCACGCTCGTCCTTGCCGTTCGCGCCCTTGCTGACACCGGAGACGGGGGTCCACTTGTCGGCCAGCCCGGGGTTGTCCTTCAGCCAGGCGCGTACGGCGTCCTGCTCCTTGCCCTTGCCGGCGCCCTGGATCTCCGCCTCGAGACTGGTGAGCTGATCCTCGGTCATCTCGAAGTTCTTGAGCCACTTGGCGACGCTCGGGTTGTCGGCGGAGAAGCCCTTGCGGGCCAGAGTGTGCACGCCGTCGCCCTTGCCCCAGGTCCCCTTGGGGTCCTTGAGCTTCTTCAGGTCGTAGGTGTTGTACGCCCAGTGCGGGGACCAGAGCGTGACGACGACCGGTTCCTTCTTCTCGTACGCGCGCTTCAGCTCGGCCAGCATGCCGGGTGTGGAGCCGTCGACGACCTTGTACTCGCCTTCGAGGCCGTACTCCCCCAGAACCTTGTCCTTGAGGATGCCCATCTCGCCCGCGCTGGGCTCGATGCCGATGATCCGGCCCTTGAACTGGTCCGCCTTGCCCTTGAGATCCGCCAGGGAGTCCACGCCCTTCACGTAACCGGGCACGGACAGCTCCAGGGACGTCTCGCCGTACCAGGAGCCCATGTCCTCCAGCTTGTCCTGGTACTTGGCCCAGTAGGTGGCGTGGGTGGTCGGCAGCCAGGAGTCGGTCTGGATGTCGATCTGGCCGTTCGCCTGGCCGGTGTAGAGCGCCCCGGCCTCGTACTGGGTGGCCTCGACCTCGTAGCCGCGCTGCTCCAACAGCTCCTTCCAGAGGAAGGTGGAGGCGATTCCCTCGTCCCAGGGGATGTAGCCCATGCTGATCTTCTTGCCCTGGCCGACATCGCCTCCGCTAGCGACCGTCGAGCTCTTGTCGCCGCCGAAGATGCTCATGCCGCCGGCGACGAGCGCCAGTACGACCACGCCGACGACGGCGACCGAGGGACGCGGACGGTGGTCCCAGATCTTGAACGAACCGCTCAGCGCACGCGCCTTGGCCAGCGCGCGGCGGCCCACCGGTGAGACGTGCCGGCCGAGCGCGCCGGTCATCCGGTCGAGGTACATCGCCAGGATGACGATGGAGACGCCCGCCTCGAAGCCGAGGCCGATGTCGACGTTGCCGATGGCGCGGTAGACGGCGCCGCCGAGGCCGCCGCCGCCGACCATGCCCGCGATGACGACCATCGAGAGGCCGAGCATGATCACCTGGTTGATACCGGCCATGATCGTGGGGAGCGCGAGCGGGAGCTGGACGCGCAACAGGGTGTTGCGCGGGCTGGTGCCGAACGCCTCGGCGGCCTCGACCAGTTCGGCGTCGACCTGCCGGATGCCCAGCTCGGTCATACGGACGCCGGGCGGCAGGGCGAAGATGATCGTGGCGATGATGCCGGGCACCACGCCGACGCCGAAGAAGATGATGCCGGGGATCAGATAGACCATCGCGGGCATCGTCTGCATGAAGTCGAGCACGGGCCGGATGACGGCGCTGACGGTGGCCGAGCGGGAGGCCCAGACACCGAGCGGCACCGCGACGACCAGGATGACGATCGTGGCGACGAGCACCAGCGAGAGCGTCGACATCGCGAGTTCCCACAGCTCGATCGAGTCGATGAGCGCGAACCCGGCGAAGGCGAGAACGGCGGCGAGCAGTCCGCGCAGCCACCAGGCGAGCACGGCCATGATGCCGGCGAGGACAAGCGGTTCGGGGCCGCTCAGCACCGCGTCGACGGCGTCGTACATACCGGTGACGAGCGAGCTGATGGCATCGAACAGCCAGGAGAGATGGCGCTGGAGGAAGTCGACCCCGCTGTCGACCCACTCGCCGAGCGGGAGCCTAGGCACTGGCCGCCTCCTTACCGAGGGACAGTGCCGGGGCGCCGCCGGTGACGGGCGCCGAGGCGTCCGCGGCCACGGACGCCGGCGCCTCGGCGGGCGTCATCGGCTCGCCGAGTACGGCGAGCAGCCTGGCGCGCGGCACGACCCCGACGAGCCGCCCCTCCTCGTCGACCACGGCCACCGGGACCGAGCTGGTCGAGCAGGGGGTGAACAGCTCGATGATCGGGGTGCTCGCGGTCACGGTGGCGGGCGCCGCCGCGAGCACGTCCTCGTCCGTACGCAGTTCCTGGCCGCCCTCCGTACGGAGGCCGTGGGCGGTGTCGGAGTCCGCCATGATCGCGCCGGCGGTCAGGACGCGCGAGCGGTCGACGTCCTGGGTGAAGGAGGCAACGTAGTCGTTGGCCGGGGTGACGAGGATGTCCTCGGCGGTGCCCATCTGGACGATCTCGCCGTCGCGCATCACGGCGATCCGGTCGCCGAGCCGCATGGCCTCGTTGAGGTCGTGGGTGATGAAGACGATGGTCTTCTTCAGCCGCTTCTGGAGTTCCAGGAGCTGGTCCTGCATGTCACGGCGGATCAGCGGGTCGAGCGCGCTGAAGGACTCGTCCATGAGCAGCAGATCCGCGTCGGTGGCCAGTGCGCGGGCCAGGCCCACACGCTGCTGCATACCGCCGGACAGCTCGTCGGGCCAGGCCTTCTCCCAGCCGGCCAGGCCCGCGAGCTCCAGCGCCTCGGTGGCGCGCTTGTTCCGTGCGGCACGTGGGACACCCTGGACCTCCAGTCCGTATCCCGCGTTCTCCAGCACGCTGCGGTGCGGGAAGAGCGCGAAGTGCTGGAAGACCATGCTGATCTTGGTGGAGCGCACCGTGCGCAGCTCGGCCGCGCTCAGGGCGGTCAGATCCTGGCCGTCGAAGAGCACCCGCCCGGCCGTCGGCTCCAGGAGTCCGTTGAGCATGCGCAGCAAGGTGGACTTGCCGGATCCGGAGAGTCCCATCACGACGAATATCTGACCGGGGTCGACGGAGAACGAGGCGTCGATCACCGCTGCGGTCGTACCTTCGGCGCGCAACTCCTCGCGGTCCGTGCCGCTTTCGAGCTTCTTCACCGCTTCATCGGGTCGTGCGCCGAATACCTTGTACAGGTGTTCCGCCTGCAGCCTGGACACATATACCTCACGCCGTCGAAATGAGAAACGGCCCGCCACCCCCGCCGGCGGGCCGTGGAGCGGCACGGGGTCTGCCCGTGGTGTCCGGCCGACGGTCTTCGGGAGTCCGTGTCCGGGTCCGCTCCGCATGCGCGCCTGCCCTGGTCCTCATGACCCAAACATTTATGTGGTCCACACCACTCGGCGCAGAGCCACGCAGGTCAGACCGGTACGGGCGTCGGGGCCGGGCGGGACCGGTCCACCGTCCCGGCGCTGTCAGTGACATGCGGCATCATCGGGGTGTGACGCGACGCCTGATGCTCCTCGACACCGCTTCCCTCTACTTCCGGGCCTATTTCGGGGTCCCCGACTCGGTGCGTGCCCCCGACGGCACACCCGTCAACGCGGTCCGGGGACTGCTCGACTTCATCGCCCGGCTCGTCCAGGACCATCACCCGGACGACCTCGTGGCCTGCTGGGACGACGACTGGCGGCCGCAGTGGCGGGTGGATCTGATCCCGTCGTACAAGGCGCATCGCGTGGCGGTGGAGAGGCCGGAGGGGCCCGACGAGGAGGAGACCCCGGACACGCTCGCCCCGCAGGTGCCGATCATCGAGGCGGTCCTGGACGCGCTGGGGATCGCCCGGGTCGGCGTGGCGGGTTACGAGGCGGACGATGTCATCGGCACCCTCACCGGCCGCGCCTCCGGCCCGGTGGATGTGATCACCGGCGACCGTGACCTGTATCAACTGGTGGACGACGCGCGCCAGGTGCGGGTGCTGTATCCGCTGAAGGGTGTGGGCTCGCTCCAGGTGACGGACGAGGCGTGGCTGCGCGAGAAGTACGGGGTCGACGGACCGGGCTATGTCGATCTGGCGCTGCTGCGCGGTGACCCGAGCGACGGGCTGCCGGGTGTGCCCGGAATCGGCGAGAAGACGGCGGCCAAGCTGCTCGACGCGTACGGCGATCTGGCGGGGATCATGGCGGCGGTGGACGATCCGCGGTCCGGGCTCACCCCCTCGCAGCGCAAGCGGCTGGACGAGGCCAGGGCCTATGTGGCGGTCGCGCCCAAGGTGGTGCGGGTCGCCGGGGACGTACCGCTGCCGGACTTCGACCCGGCGCTGCCCTCCGAGCCGCTCGACCCGGAGCTGGTGGAGGCGCTGGCCGCGCGGTGGGGTCTGAACAACGCCATGCACCGGCTGCTCACCACGCTCGGGAAGTGACGGAGGGACGCTTATACGCGCGCCCGTCGGCGGCGGAGTGTTAACTTAGGCATACCTAAGCACCGCACGACCGCCGAGCGGCGGTCGCGTGCCGCATGAGTCGAGGGAGACGCCGTGGCAGCACAGCCGGCCCGCAAGTCACCGAAGGTCCACGAGGCGCGGGTGATACGCACCCAGCGCATCACGCCGCACATGGTCCGCCTGGTCCTCGGCGGCGACGGACCCGCCGGGCTCCGGGCGGGCGAGTTCACCGACCACTACGTCAAGCTGCTGTTCGCGGCCGAGGGTGTCAGCTATCCCGAGCCGTTCGACATCGACCGGATCCGCGAGGACTTCCCGCGCGAACAGTGGCCCACCACCCGTACGTACACGGTGCGCGAGTGGAACCCGTCCGCCGGGGAGATCACGATCGACTTCGTGGTGCACGGCGACGAGGGCCTGGCGGGCCCCTGGGCGGCCGCCGCCCGGCCCGGCGAGACGGTGCGGTTCCTGGGCCCCGGCGGGTCGTACGCCCCGGACCCGGCCGCCGACTGGCATCTGTTCGTCGGTGACGAGAGCGCGCTTCCCGCGATCGCCGCGTCGGTCGAGCAGGCTCCCGAGGGCGCCAGGATCCATGTCTTCGTGGAGATCGAGGGCCCGGAGGAGGAGCAGAAGATCGCCGCTCCGGCCGGCGCGGAGATCGTCTGGCTGCACCGCGGGGGCCGTCCGGTCGGCGAGGCGCTGATCGCGGCCGTACGGGCGCTGGACTTCCCCGCCGGTGACGTGCACGCCTTCGTGCACGGCGAGGCCGGTTTCGTGAAGGAGCTGCGCCGTCATCTGCGGCACGACCGGCAGATCCCGCGGGAGCGGCTGTCGATCTCGGGCTACTGGCGGCTGGGCCAGAACGACGAGGCGTGGCGGGCGGTCAAGCGCGAGTGGAACCAGCAGGTGGAGCGCGAGCAGGAGACCCCGACGGTCTGACGACGGACTTCTGGTACGACCGGAAGATCCGGGCAGCCGAGCAGCAGGATGATCACGGACTGCAGGGGGCGGGTACGGCGGGGCCGTCGCGGCCCGGACGCCGACCCTGGGGGGCCGTCGATCCGTACGTCCCGGACGGCTTCGGTGCGAGCGAGCGGGACGCGGAGCGACCGGGTGGGCGACCGGACCAATCCGTCGCGGGACCGGCTCCGAAGAGAAGGGGAAGCCGTCCGGTGCGCCGGGATCGCATGCCCGCGCACACCCACTCGCACCGTGGAGGATCAGCCGCGTGAAACAAGCCGTGCATATCGGCGGTCCCGCTCCCGCCGGGCCGGACCTGCAGGAACTGCTGGGCCAGGTCGCCCGGGGCGACCAGGAGGCGTTCGCGCAGGTGTACGACCTGGTCTGCGGGCCCGTGCTCGGGCTCGTCCGCTCCGTCCTGCGCGATCCCGCCCAGTCCGAGGAGGTGACCCAGGAGGTCCTGCTGGAGGTCTGGCGCAGCGCCCCGCGCTTCCAGGCGTCCCGCGGCAGCGGCATGACCTGGGTGCTCACTCTCGCGCACCGGCGCGCGGTGGACCGGGTCCGCTCGGCGCAGGCGGCCAGTGACCGCGAGCAACGGGCGGCACGGCTGAACCGGACACCGGCCTTCGACGAGGTCACGGAGCAGGTCGAGTCCCGGCTGGAACGTGAACAGGTACGGCGCTGTGTACGTACCCTCACCGAACTCCAGCGCCAGTCGGTCACGTTGGCGTACTACCAGGGGCTCGCCTACCGGGAAGTGGCCGAACTGCTCTCCGTGCCGCTCGGCACGGTCAAGACACGACTGCGCGACGGACTCATCCGGCTGCGCGACTGCCTGGGGGTGAGCGCATGAGCGGCACGGCCGAACTTCACACGTTGACCGGCGCCTACGCGCTGCACGCCCTGGCGCCCGACGAGCGCGCCGAGTTCGAGAGGCATCTGGAGCAGTGCCCGGCCTGTGAGCGGGAGGTCCGCGAACTGACCGCCACCACCACGCGGCTGGGGCTCGCCGTGTCCGTGACACCACCCCCCGAGCTCAGGGATCTGGTGCTGCGGCGGATCGCCACCGAACGCCAGGAGCCGCCCAGGGTCGCGCGGGAGGCCCGGGGCGCCGGAGGCGGCGGCGCCAGGGGACGCGCGCTGTCACGCTTCGCGCTGGCCGCCTGCCTCGCCGCGGCCGCCGCCTTCGGCGGAATCGCCGTGTGGCAGCACCAGGAGGCCGAGGACGCCCGTGCGGGGGCGTCGGAATCGCGGCGGGCGTCCGAGGCGCTGGCCGCGGTACTCGCGGCGCCGGACGCCCAGATCCGTACGGGCGGGCTGACCGAGGGAGCGACCGGCACGGTCGTCGTGTCGCGCACGCGGGACAAGGCGGCCTTCATCGCTTCGGGCCTGCCGAAACCGCCCGGCGGCAAGGTGTACCAGCTCTGGTTCGACGACGGCGGCACGATGCGCGACGCGGGGCTCATCCCCTCCTCCGCCCCCACCGCCCCGGTGCTGATGGCGGGTTCCGTCGGGGCGGCGTCGGGCCTGGGCATCACGGTCGAACCGGCGGGCGGCTCCGCGCGGCCGACCTCCGACCCGGTGGCGCTGATGGATCTCCCGGCCTGATCCGCCGGGCGGTCCCGTCGATCCCCCGGCATTCGGACCAATCCGGCCCGCGTCCCGCACCGAATGCCGGGTGTGAGCGAAGACCGGAGAGACCCGAGCGGCGAGAGCGGCGAGAGCGGCCAACTGCCGCGTGGCGTACGAGTGGTGCGCGGCGCGCTGGCCGCCCTCGGCGGGCTGATCGCCGGGCTGGTGGCGCTCTGCGTCGCCGAGTTGGTCTCGGCGGCCGTACGGCCTGAGGCGGGGCCGGTCACCGCGGTGGGCGGTGCGGTCATCGCCCGCACACCCGCAGCGGTGAAGGACTTCGCCGTCCGGAACTTCGGGACCGATGACAAGCTGGTGCTGCGACTGGGCATCCTGGCCCTCCTGGCGCTCTTCGCCATGGCGGTCGGAGTGGCCTCGCTGCGGTACCGCGGGGTCGGCCCCGCGGCGGTCCTGGTCTTCGGAGCGATCGGGGCACTGGCGGCGGTGGAACGGCCCGACGGCCGCCTCGCCGACGCGCTGCCCTCGGTCGTGGGTGGTCTGGTGGCCTGCGGTGTGCTGTATCTGCTGTCCGGCCGGCTCGCCTTCCGCCCGTCCTCCCCCAGGGATCGGGGAAGGGACGGGACCACGGCGGAACCGGTGACGAGCGCGGGAGGCTTCGACCGTCGCGGATTCGTCGTCGCGGCGACGGCCGCCGCGGTGGCATCGGCCGGAGCGGGCGTCCTCGGCCGGCGGCTGAACGCGTCGGGGGCGGCCGAGGCGGCGGCCTCCCGGCGGACGATCGTCCTGCCCGCCCCCTCCTCACCGGCCCCGCGCACACCCGCGGGAGCGGCACTGAACGTCCGCGGCCTGGCGCCCTTCACCACACCCGACAAGGACTTCTACCGGGTGGACACCGCCCTGGTGGTGCCGCGGGTCGACGCCGACAGCTGGCGTCTGCGTATCCACGGCCAAGGCGTCGCCCGCCCGCTCACCGTCAGCTTCCGGGATCTCCTCCAACGGGACCTGGTCGAGCGGGACATCACGCTGACCTGTGTCTCCAACGAGGTCGGCGGCCCGTACGTCGGCAACGCCCGCTGGATCGGCGTCCCGCTGGCCGGTCTGCTGGCCGAGGCGGGCGTGCGACCCCCGTCGAGGGGCGGTCCCGCCGACCAGTTGGTGTCCCGCTCGGTGGACGGCATGACCATCGGCACCCCGGTCGAGGTGGTCATGGACGGACGTGACGCGCTGCTCGCGGTGGGCATGAACGGCGAACCCCTGCCGTTCGACCACGGCTTCCCGGTCCGGATGGTCGTCCCCGGCCTGTACGGATACGTGTCGGCGTGCAAATGGCTGGAAGACCTCGAACTGACCACGTTCGCCGACTACGACGCCTACTGGGTCAAGCGCTCCTGGTCCCGCGAGGCGCCTGTCAAGACCCAGTCCCGGATCGACACTCCGCGCCCCTTCGCCTCGCCGAAGGCGGGCCCGGTGCCCGTCGCCGGAGTGGCGTGGGCACAGCACCGCGGCATCGACCGGGTCGAGGTACGCGTCGACGGCGGCGAGTGGAACCGGGCCGAGCTCGCCGCCGAGGACAGCGAGGACACCTGGCGGCAGTGGACGTGGATGTGGGCCGCCACCTCCGGCGACCACACCCTCGAAGTCCGCGCGACCGACCGGGACGGCGACACCCAGACGGACAAGCGCGCCGGGACCGTACCCGACGGCGCGACCGGCCGGCACTCGGTGGTGGTCGCCGTCGACTGAGCCCTCTCCGCCCCCGTATCAACAGCACCACTTTTCAAGGAGATTGACATGAAGATCACCCGTTTCCAGCGTGCCGCCGTCACCGTTGTCGCCGCCGTCGCCCTGCCGCTGGCGCTGACGTCGTGTTCGAGCGACGAGAAGGACACCAAGGCGGAGTCCTCGTCCGCCGCCGAGGACAAGGCGGACGAGACGCCCGACGCCTCGGCGGGCGACACCACGGACGCACCGTTCGGTCCGGCCTGCGCCTCGGTGCCGAAGACGGGTCCCGGCAGCTTCGACGGCATGGGCCGGGCCCCCGTCGCGACGGCCGCGTCCAACAACCCGGAGCTCTCCACCCTCGTCACCGCGGTCCAGAAGGCGGGCCTGGTCGACACCCTCAACACCGCCCAGAACATCACGGTGTTCGCCCCCACCAACGACGCCTTCGCCAAGCTCCCGAAGGCCGACCTGGACGCGGTCCTCGCCGACAAGGCCATGCTCACCAAGATCCTCACCTACCACGTGGTGGGCGAGAAGCTGGCGAAGCGGCAGCTGGTGAGCGGCACTTACCCCACCCTCCAGAAGAGCACCCTCACCACGTCGGGCTCCGACGACTCCTACAAGGTGAACGACGCGGCCGCGGTGGTCTGCGGCGACGTCCCGACGGCCAACGCGACGGTGCACATCATCGACACGGTACTGATGCCGAAGTAGCCCCATATCCAGGGGAGTTGTCGGGCTCCCCACGGCCGAAGGGCCCGGACACCAGGTGTCCGGGCCCTTCGTGGACCGCCGTCACCCCACCGAGCTGTACGCCACCACCCCGCGCAGCACCGCGTCGACCGCCTTGCGGGCGTTCTTCGCGACCGTGCTGTTCTCGCGGGGCGCCGCGGCGGCGATCTGCCCGAGGACGTCGATCACCTGCTTGCACCAGCGGACGAAGTCGCCCGCCGGCATCTCGGCGTCGCGCAGCACCTCGTCGAGTCCCTTGCCCGACGCCCACATGTGCACGGGCCAGGCGAAGCCGAGGTCGGGCTCGCGCTGGCCGACGCCCTCCGCCTGGTTGATCTTGAAGTCCTCCTCCAGCGCGTCGAGCCGGCCCCAGATACGGACCATCTCGCCGAGCGCGGCCTTCGCCGCGCCGCTGGGCAGCCGGGGCGCCACCGCGTCGTCCGACTGGCGCGCCTCGAAGACCAACGCCGAGACGCACGCGGCCAGTTCCGCCGGGGAGAGCCCCTCCCAGACACCCTCGCGCAGGCATTCGCTGGCCAGCAGGTCCAGTTCGCCGTAGAGCCGCGCGAGCCGCCTGCCGTTGCCCGTGACCTCGTCGGCGCGCAGATAGTCCATCTCGGTGAGGAGGGCGACGATACGGTCGAAGGTGCGGGCGATGGTGTTCGTCCGGCCCTCGATCCGCCGCTCCAGCTGCCGGGTGTCCCGCTGCAGCCGGTGGTAGCGCTCGGCCCAGCGCGCGTGGTCCTCGCGCTCGTCGCAGCCGTGGCACGGGTGCGCGCGCAGCTCCGTGCGCAGCCGGGAGATCTCGCGGTCGTCGGCGGCCGGCGCCCGCCCCTTGCGGTGCCGCTCCGGCACGATGTGACCGGCCTTGGAGCGCAGCGCGGACGCCAGATCGCGACGCGACTGCGGCGAGCGCTGGTTGAAGCTCTTCGGGATCCGCATCCGCTCCAACGCCTCGACCGGCACCGGGAAGTCCATCGAGGCGAGCCGCTTGACCTGCCGCTCGGCGGTCAGGACCAGCGGCCTCGGGCCGTCGTGATACTCCACGCCCCGGTGTCCGTTGGCCCGCCCGGCGGGCAGCCCGGGGTCGAGCACCAGCGCGAGCCCGGCGAACTTGCCGGTCGGGACATGGATGACATCGCCGGGCTTGAGCTTCTCCAGCGAGGAGGCCGCGGCGGCCCGCCGCTGCACGGCGCCCTGCTTGGCCAGCTCCGTCTCGCGGTCCTTGAGGTCGCGGCGCAGCCGCGCGTACTCCTCGAAGTTCCCCAAGTGGCAGGTCATGCCCTCCCGGTAGCCCTCCATCCCCTCTTCGTTCTTCTGGACCTGCCGGGAGATCCCCACCACCGACTTGTCCGCCTGGAACTGCGCGAACGAGGTCTCCAGCAGCTCGCGCGAGCGGTGACGGCCGAACTGCTGCACCAGATTGACCGCCATGTTGTACGACGGCCGGAAGCTGGAGCGCAGCGGATACGTGCGGGTGCCCGCGAGGCCCGCGAGCGCGCCCGGGTCCATGCCCCGCTGCCAGAGCACCACCGCGTGGCCCTCGACATCGATGCCACGGCGTCCGGCGCGCCCGGTCAGCTGGGTGTACTCACCGGGCGTGATGTCGGCGTGCTGCTCGCCGTTCCACTTGACGAGCTTCTCCAGGACGACGGACCTGGCCGGCATGTTGATGCCGAGCGCCAGGGTCTCCGTGGCGAACACGGCCTTGACCAGACCTCGGACGAACAGCTCCTCGACGACTTCCTTGAATGTGGGCAGCATGCCGGCGTGATGCGCGGCGATGCCCCGCTCCAGGCCCTCCAGCCACTCGTAGTACCCCAGCACATGCAGGTCCTCGGTGGGGATGGACGCGGTGCGCTCCTCCACGATCTCGCGGACCCGTGCGCGCCTGCTGTCGTCGTTGAGCCGCAGCCCGGCGTGCAGGCACTGCTGTACGGCGGCCTCGCAGCCGGCCCGGCTGAAGATGAAGGTGATGGCGGGCAGCAGGTCCTCGGCGTCGAGCCGCTCGATCACCTCGGGCCTGCCCGGCGTCCAGATCCGGCTCCGCTGCCGGCGCTCGCGCTCCCGGTCCGCCTCCCGGACCATCTTGCCGCGACGGCGGTCGCGCGGGTTGTACGTTTTCTGGTTCTCCATCCGGGCCAGCCGGACGAGGTCGGGGTTGACCTCGCGGCGGGCCCCGCCCCGGCCGCCGTGGTCGGTGCTCTCCTCGAAAAGGTCGTACATCCGGCGGCCCGCGAAGACGTGCTGCCACAGCGGCACGGGGCGGTGCTCGGAGACGATCACCTCGGTGCTGCCACGGACGGTGTCCAGCCAGTCACCGAACTCCTCGGCGTTCGAGACCGTCGCCGACAGCGACACCAGGGTCACGGACTCGGGGAGGTGGATGATCACCTCTTCCCAGACGGCGCCCCGGAAGCGGTCGGAGAGGTAGTGCACCTCGTCCATCACGACATAGCCGAGCCCGGACAGCGACTGGGAGCCCGCGTAGAGCATGTTGCGCAGGACCTCGGTGGTCATGACGACCACCGGGGCGTCGGAATTGACGCTGTTGTCGCCGGTGAGCAGCCCGACCTTGTCCGCGCCGTAGCGTTTCACCAGGTCCGCGTACTTCTGGTTGGACAGTGCCTTGATGGGAGTGGTGTAGAAGCACTTGCGCCCCTCGGCGAGGGCCAGGTGCACGGCGAACTCGCCGACGATCGTCTTGCCGGAGCCGGTCGGCGCGGCGACCAGGACGCCCTTGCCGGACTCCAGCGCCCGGCACGCCTCGATCTGGAACGGATCGAGGCCGAAGTCGTACATCTCGCGGAACGGAGCGAGTGCGGTGGCCTGCTCGGCTGCCCGGGTCCGAGCGGCGGCGTAACGCTCGGCCGGTGTGAGGTCCTCTGTCATCTTGCTCACGAGCCTACCCGTCACCTCTGACAGTCAGCGCGATCTTTACTGGCGAGGGAGCGCGGCCCCTGCGCGGCCCGGCACCGGGCAGCGGCCGAGCACCCGTACGGCCCCGGCGACGCACTCGGCGGTCAGCGGCAGCGGGCCGAGCGGCTCCCCGTCGGCGTAGCCGGTGAGGCCGGGCGCGGCAAGGATGATCCTCGCGGTGCGGTGGACGGTGACCTTGGGGTGGCTGAGGTGTGTGCCCCGGTAGACCTTCGGGAAGACCTTCAGCAGCGTGGCGCGCCCGCAGTCCCCGACGACCGTCACGTCGAAGAGCCCGTCGTCCATGGCGGCGTCCGCGCAGATCCGCATGCCGCCTCCGTAGGAGGGGCCGTTCCCGACGGCGATCAGGGTGGCCTCGATCTCCCGCTCGATGCCGTCGTCCAGGGTCATGCGGTACGGGACGGGCCTGAAGGCGGCCAGTTCGGCCACCATCGCCAGGTCGTACTTGAGACGGCCGTTCGGCCGGCGCATACGGTTGCCGCGGTCGTTGACCCGGGAGTCGAAACCGGAGGCCAGGACGGTCCCGAACCAGCGGTCCCCGACCCGCCCCAGGTCCAGCTCCCGGATGCCGTCGTTCTTGAGCGCGTCGGCCGCGATCCGGCCCGCCTCGGCGGGGTCCCGGAGCGGCAGGCCGAGCGCCCGGCCGAAGTCGTTGCCCGTGCCGGCGGCGACGACGCCGAGCGGGGTGTCCGTACCGGCCACGGCCTGGAGGGCGAGGGAGACCAGACCGTCCCCGCCGACGGCGATCAGGGCGCCGGTTCCGGCCGCGACGGCCTCCCGTGCGCGCCGCAGCGCGTCGTCCGCGTCGCCACCGAGCACCGTACGGACGGAGTATCCGGCGTCCCGGAGCGCGCGGGCGGCCGGCTGGGCGGCACGGGCGCCCCTGCCGCGGCCCGCGGTGGGATTGACGAAGAGGCTGATCTCGGCGGTCACGGATCAGGTGACGTCGTCGTAACCGTTCACCCGGGCCGTACGGTTGCTGTCCTGCTCGGGCAGCGCGGCAACCGACGAGACGGGTTCGACGCTGCCGACGCTCTCCGGGGTGTGGTCAAGATCGGACGCCTCGTCGTCGTCCAGCCCGGCGTCGGGGTTGTTGCGGCGCCTGCGCCGGTCGTTCAGCAGGGAGAAGGCGACCGCTCCGAAGTAGAGGACGACGATCGGCCCGGCCAGCGCGAGCATGCCGACGGGGTCCGTGGTCGGGGTGACGACGGCGCCGAAGACGAAGACGCCCATCACGACGGCCCGCCACCATCCGGCCATCCGGCGGCCGGTCACGACACCGGTCATGTTGAGCATGACCAGGATGAGCGGCAGCTCGAAGGCGAGGCCGAAGACCAGCACCATGCGGGTGGTGAAGTCGATGACCTCTTCGAGGGAGAGGATGTTCGACGAGCCCGTCGGCGTCAGGCTGAGCAGCACCTTGAGGCTGATCGGGAGGATCACGTACGCCAGGTAGGCACCGGCCGCGAAGAGGGGCACGGCGGTCGCGACGAACCCGTATGTGTACTTCTTCTCGTTCTTGTGCAGACCGGGGGCGATGAAGGCCCAGAGCTGGTAGAGCCAGACCGGGCTGGCGCCGATGATGCCGGCCGTGAGGCTGACCCGGATCGTGGTGGTGAACGGCGCGGTGATCGTGTTGAAGGAGACGAGCGCGCAGTTGCCGCCGTCGCTGTCCTCGAAGCCGTCCTTGCACGCGGGCACGGTCTCGGCGAAGAACGTCATGATCGGCTCGCTGTAGACCGCCGCCACGATCGACACGACGATGATCGCGAGGATCCCTTTCGACAGCCGGTTGCGCAGCTCACGAAGATGCTCCACGAGCGGCATGCGCCCCTCGGGATCCTTCTCTTCTGTGCGGGCAGACTTGGGCAACCCACGTCCTCATCTCGTGCGGCAGGCCGTCACCGTGCCCGGTGCGTGCATCGGCCCAGGGGTCGGATCAGCGCTTGGTCGAGTCGGTCGGCTCGGCGACGGGGCGCGAGTTGGTGACATCGCCGGGCGCGGCCTGGATCGTCCGGGGCGCGGGCTGGTCCGGGTCGGCGGAGGCGGTCGGCGGGTCCGTGGGAGCGGTGCCGCTCTTGTTGTCGTCGGACTTCATCGCCTTCGCCTCGCTCTTGAGGATGCGCGCCGACTTGCCGAGTGAACGGGCCATGTCGGGCAGCTTCTTGGCGCCGAAGAGCAGGATGATGACGACAAGAATGAGGATGATCTCGGTGGGGCCGAGCCTACCCATAGCGATTACCTTCTTCACCGAGGCGACAGGAGTCTTGGACGACAGCCGGACAGTTGTCTGACCACCGTGCTGGCAGCGATCGTAACCCGCAGGGGTAAACGCAGGGCAATGCCTGTGCGTACTCCCTACGACGGCCCCCGCCTCCAGTCCGAGACCGCTTCGTCACCCTACCGCCCGAACTGGTGATGGAGGGAGGGTGCATTCATTTATCGGATGGCATCGCCGGTCTTCGCGAGATGGGTGGCGGCCATCTCCAGCTCCTCGGCCGCCTGGTTGATCCGCCGTGTGGTGGAGGCGACCTGGTGGCCGAGGCGCCGGGCCTCGACGAAGACACGGACCGCGAGGACGCCGAGCACGGTCAGTCCGCAGAAGCCGAGGGCGATGGCGAGCATGGGCCAGAACACGCGAGGAAGCCTTTCCCCTAGAGGGTCGAATGCAGGCGCAGGGTCCGTACGCCGGCACCCAGTAGCAGTTCGACGATGCGTTCACCGGCGGGTTTGCGCACCGCCGTCTCGCACTCGGGGCAGGTGAACGAGTAGAAGGTCGTACGGCGGCCGGCGCCGATCGCGAGCCGCAGCGCGCCGGCCGAGAGTTCGAAGCGGGCCCGGCACTCGGGGCAGGCGGCCCGGAAGAGGACCGGCACCATGGATGCCGAAGCCGAGAAACCAGCCATCACGGACATATCCCCCAAATCCCCTAGTTGTGTCGGTAGTCGCCCGCGTCGTACGCCGCCAATGCCTCGCCCGCCGCCAGCCGCGCGCTCTCCGCGAGCTCCGGCGGCGAGGTGATCCGCCCGTCCCTGCCCAGACGCAGCGCGAGCCGCCGCAGCGAGGCGGGCGCCGGCGTACGCAGCGTGATCCGCAATCCGCCGTCGGGCAGTTCCTCGGCGCTGTCGTGCGGGTAGTACTCGGCGACCCAGCGCCCGCCGGGGCCGACCTCGACCACCACCTCGGGATCCTCGGCAGCCGGCTGCACCAGCCCCTCGGACAGGTCACGCAGCTCCAGCTCCGGCGGCGCGGCAGGCTCGTCGAGCAGCCTGATCTCGGCGACCCGGTCGAGCCGGAACGTACGCCGCGCCTCGGAGAGCCGGCACCAGGCCTCCATGTACGTGTGGCCCACGGCGAACAGCCTGATCGGGTCCACCTCACGCTCGGTCAGCTCGTCCCGCGCCGGGGAGTAGTAGCGCAGCCAGAGCCGGCGCCGCTCGGAGATGGCCCGGTCCACGTCGGCGAAGACGCCGCCCTCGGACTCGAAGGTGACCGAGAGCCGGGAGCTGGCACCCGCCGCCTCACCGGCGGCGGCCTCCAGCTTGGCGGTGGCCCGCAGCAGCGCCTGCCGGTCGCTCTCCCGCAGCCCCGGCAGCGTGGCGACGGCGCGGGCGGCCACCAGCAGCGCGGTGGCCTCGTCCGCGGCGAGCCGCAGCGGCTCGGCGACGTCGTCCGGGTTGTGCCACCAGATGCGGTCGCCGTCGGTGTCGATGTCGAGGAGGTCGCCCCCGCGGAAACTCGTCCCGCACATGGGCAGCACGTCGAGGTCCGAGATGAGCTCGTCCTCGGTGATCCCGAAGGCGCGGGCGACGTCCTGGACGTGCGCGCCCGGGCGCTCGCGCAGATACGTCACCAGGGAGAGCATCCGGCGGGTCTGGTCGATGGCGTTGGCTGCCATGGTGTGTTCGAAGTCCCCTCAGGCCTTGGCCACGGCGCGCAGCCGGTCCACGACGTCGGCCCGCAGGTCCGCGGGCTCCAGCACGACCACGTCGGGGCCGAACTCCACCAGCCAGGCGTCCAGGCCGTGGCCGTACGGGATCTCCAACTCGTCCCAGCCGTCGCCCAGTTCCCGGGAGGACACCGCCCTGGCGCGCAGCGGATACCCGCTCTCGGAACGGAGCCGGATCAGGGCCGAGCGCGTGGCCGTCTCCCCGGCCCAGGTCTCGACCGTCTCGCGCACGGTGACCACGTCGGGTACGGGCGCGGTGAACTGCCCCGTCCTGGAACGGACCCGTCCGCTGATCCGGGAGAGCCGGAAGACCCGCTCCGCCCTGCGCTCCCGGTCCCAGCCGGCCAGATACCAGTGGCCCCGCCAGCACTCCAGGGTCCATGGCTCGACCTGGCGCTGCTCGGGCTTGGCGGCGTTGGCCTTGCGGTAGTCGAAGACCACGGGCCTGCGGTCGCGGCAGGCGAGCATCAGCGGCTCGAACGCGGCCTCGTGGACGGGGATGCGCGGCTCCAGGGCGCTGTGGTGCGCCTCGTACGAGTCCTCGGCCTCCGGCATGCCCGCTGCCCGCAGCTTCTGGAGCGCGCCGCTGGCGGCGCCCGCGAGCCTGGCCTGCTGCCAGACCTTGGCGGCGAGACCGAGCGCGGCGGCCTCCTCGGCGTCCAGGGTGATGGCGGGGAGCCGGTTGCTGTCCCGGCGGGCGAGATAGCCGGTCTCGCCGTCCAGATTCTCCACCGTCTCGATGACCAGACCGAGTTCGCGCAGATCATCCTTGTCCCGCTCGAACATCCGGTTGAAGGAGTCGTCGGAGCCGGCTTCCAGATATGCCTCGATGGACTCGCGCAGCTCGCGCTTGCTGAGCGGGCGCCGGGTGCCGAGCAGGCACAGCGCGAGATTCATCAACCGCTCGGCCTTGGCAATGGCCATCGACGCCCTACACCTCATCTGATAGTGCCGGATCCGCGCGTCGACCGTACCGCCCGGCGGTCCCGCGGCAAAAGCCGAGGGCCCACGCCGGACAGCATGGGCCCTCGGTGTGTCCGTATGTGATCGGACAGGTGCGTCATTCCGCCGACAACGTCGGTCGGAGACCACGACCGGACGCGTCGATCAGACGGAGACGAGATCGCAGACGAAGATCAGCGTCTCGCCCGGGGCGATGGCACCGCCGCCCGCGCCACGCTCGCCGTACGCGAGGTGCGAGGGAATCGTCAGCTGACGACGCCCGCCGACCTTCATGCCCTGGACACCCTGGTCCCAGCCGGAGATGACCTGTCCGAGACCGAGCTGGAACGACAGCGGCGTACCGCGGTTCCAGGAGGCGTCGAATTCCTCGCCGGTGGAGAAGGCCACGCCCACGTAGTGGACGGAGACGGTGTCGCCCGCCTTGGCCACGGCGCCATCGCCCTCCCAGATGTCCTTGATCTCCAGGTCGGCCGGCGGCTCGCCACCCGGGAAGTCGATCTCGGGCTTCTCGATGCTCACTGAACTGCTCCTCTAAATGATGAACGGGGCAACCGGGACAGTCTTACACCTTCGCCAGGATGTCCACGGCGAACACCAGCGTGGAGTTCTTGGGGATGCCCTGCTGCTCCTTGTCACCGAACGCCTCGGCCGGCGGGATCACGACCAGCACCCGGCTGCCGACCTTCTTGCCCACGACGCCGTCCTTCAGACCCTTGAGGGTGAGCTGCGGCAGCGGGAACGTGACGGTCTTGCCGTTCTTGTACGTGCTGTCGAAGGTCTTGGCGTCCTTCCACAGCAGCGCTTCGTAGTTCAGCACGACCGAGTCGGTGGCCTTGACGACCTCGCCCTTGCTCTCCAGCACGTAGTTGGAGACGAGTTTCTTCGGCGGGTCCGTCTTCGGGATCTTGACCGTGGGGGCCTTGCCGTCGGCGTTGACCCCGACCTTGGGCAGGTCGGCGTTGTCCTGGGGGACCTCGGTGCCCTTGGCGGTGGTCGGGACCTGGGTCGCCTTCACGATGTCGACGACGAAGACGAGGGTGGAGTTGGGCTTGATGTCGCCCTGGCCCTGTGCCCCGTAACCGAGCTCCGGCGGAATGACCAGCTCGACACGGCTGCCGACCTTCTGGCCCTCCAGGCCCTTGTCCCAGCCCTGGATGACCATTCCGGCGCCGAGCGTCAGGTCGAAGGGGGCCTTGCGGTCGTAGCTGTTGTCGAAGGGCTTGGTCGAGTCCCACGACTGGCCCAGGTAGTTGACCTGGATCGCGTCGCCCTTCTTGAGCTTCGCGCCGTCACCCTCGCTGACGACGTCGGTCTGCAGCTCCTTCGGCGGTGTTCCCTCGCCCTTCCCGAGGGTCGGCTTCTCACCGAACTTGGCACCCGCTGTGATCTCGGGAAACCCGTTCTTGGACGAGGTGGAGTCGGAGCCTCCGTCGTCACCGCACGCCGCCAGGGAAAGCAGCAGTAGGGGGATGACGACGAGGCCGGCAAGTCGGCGCACGAATTCCTCAGATCTCAGACGGAAGGTTTGGGTCCTCGACACTCTAGGGCGTGCCAAGGGCCCCGCACGAGGAACGTACGGGGCCCGAGTGGCGTTCCGGACGGCCGAATCCGGTGATCGAACTGTCACATACCGGCGATCAGCTTTTCGACGCGGTCGTCCACGGAGCGGAACGGGTCCTTGCACAGCACGGTCCGCTGCGCCTGGTCGTTGAGCTTGAGATGGACCCAGTCGACGGTGAAGTCCCGCCGCTGCTCCTGGGCCCGGCGGATGAAGTCTCCGCGCAGCCGTGCACGGGTGGTCTGCGGGGGCACGGACTTGCCCTCGAAGATCTTCATGTCGTTGCAGATCCGGGCCGCCTGGCCGCGCTTCTCCAGGAGGTAGTAGAGCCCGCGACGGCGGTGGATGTCGTGGTAGGCGAGGTCTATCTGGGCGACCCTGGGGTGGGACATGGTCATGTTGTGCTTCGCCCGGTAGCGCTCGAGGAGCTTGTACTTCATGACCCAGTCGATCTCGGTGTCGATCCGGTCCAGGTCCTCGGCCTCGATCGCGTCGAGCGTACGGCCCCAGAGCTCCAGGACCTGCTCCACGGTGCCGGTGCGGATGCCCCGGCGGTCGACGAAGTCCACGGCCTTCTCGTAGTACTCCCGCTGGACCTCGATGGCGGACGCCTCGCGCCCGCTGGCCAGGCGCACCTTGCGCTGGCCGGTGATGTCGTGGCTGACCTCGCGGATCGCCCGGATCGGGTTCTCCAGGGTGAGGTCACGCATGACCGTGCCCGCCTCGATCATGCGCAGCACGAGATCCGTGGCGCCGACCTTCAGGAGCATGGTCGTCTCGGACATGTTCGAGTCGCCGACGATGACATGCAGCCGGCGGTAGCGCTCCGCGTCGGCGTGCGGTTCGTCCCGGGTGTTGATGATCGGACGGGAGCGGGTGGTGGCGGAGCTGACACCCTCCCAGATGTGCTCGGCGCGCTGACTGACGCAGTAGACCGCGCCACGCGGGGTCTGCAGCACCTTGCCGGCGCCGCAGAGCAGCTGCCGGGTGACGAGGAACGGGATGAGGATGTCCGCGAGCCGGGAGAATTCCCCGTGGCGGGCGACGAGATAATTCTCGTGGCAGCCGTAGGAGTTTCCCGCCGAATCGGTGTTGTTCTTGAACAGATAGACGTCGCCCGCGATTCCCTCCTCGTGCAGGCGGCGTTCGGCGTCGACGAGCAGGCCTTCGAGAATGCGCTCGCCCGCCTTGTCGTGCGTGACCAGTTCGGTCACGTTGTCGCATTCGGGTGTCGCGTATTCCGGATGCGATCCCACGTCGAGGTAGAGGCGGGCGCCGTTCCGCAGGAAGACGTTGCTGCTGCGGCCCCATGACACAACACGGCGGAAGAGGTAGCGCGCCACTTCGTCAGGGGACAGCCGGCGCTGTCCCCTGAAGGTGCACGTGACGCCGTACTCGTTCTCCAGCCCGAAAATGCGGCGGTCCATGTCTGAACATTACGCCTGATGGCCTGAGCTGAAACCGTGTTGGGCCGCACCGTTGCGATCATTTTCGTAACCGGCTTCCCCAATGGGGCCGGTCCCGGCGTCGTCGAGGGGAGCCGCGAGGACCTTCCGGGTGGCCAGCAGAACCAGCAGCGCGGCTCCGCCGCCCGCCCCCGCGACGGCGAAACTCGCGGAAGTCCCGGCGAGTTCGACCGCCGGGCCGGCCACTCCCGTACCGAACGCGGCGCCGACGCCGAAGGTGGTGACGAGCCAGGAGAACGCCTCCGTGACGGTGCCGCGCGGGGCGTGCCGGTCGACGACGATGAAGGCACAGGCCAGCGCGGGCGCCAGGAAGACCCCGGAGAGGGCGGCGAGCCCGGTCATGGCCACGACGCCGGGGGTGA
The DNA here is from genome assembly GCF_014646115.1 of Streptomyces camponoticapitis. GTDB lineage: Bacteria > Actinomycetota > Actinomycetes > Streptomycetales > Streptomycetaceae > Streptomyces > Streptomyces camponoticapitis. Next base: position 53,621 of record NZ_BMMV01000022.1, read on the forward strand.
GCATCAGTGGGAGGTAGCCGACCGCGAGCAGGGCGGTGATCCACAGGAGCCTGCGTTCGGGGGTGCCGGTCCACTCCCTGGCTCCGTACGCGAGGCCGCCCACCAGCGCGCCGAGGCCGAGGGCGGCCATCAGCCAGCCGTACACCGACTCACGGCCCTGGTCGTCCGCGTACGCGACGCCGGCGACGGTGATGGAGCCGAGCGCCAGGCCGACGAAGAGGAAGGCGGCGAGGAGCGCGAGGAGCCCGGGTGAGCGCAGGGCGCCCAGCCAGTGGGCCTCCCGGGGCACCGAGCGCCAGGCGCGCGAGGGTTTGGAGAGCACGACCGTGAGCGCGCCGAGGACGCCTATGGCGTTGATGACCAGGAGGGCGGCGCCCGGGGACCAGAGGGCGACCAGGAGGGTGACGAAGAGAGGGCCGGCCGTGAACATCACTTCCTGCGCCACGGCGTCCATGGCGTACGCCCGGTGCACACGGTCCTCCCGGCCGAGCACGCTGGGCCACAGGGCCCGCAGACCCCCTTCGAGCGGCGGGGTGAAGAAGCCGGCGACGACCACCGCCGCGTAGGCGAGGGGCAGCGGGTCGATGCCGGTGGCGGCGAGGAAGACCATGCCGAGGGCGGAGACGAGGGCCGCGGGGAGCTGGACGCGCGGCTGGCCGACCAGGTCGACGGCGCGGCCGAGCAGCGGCTGGCCGATCGCGGTGGACAGCCCGTAGACGGCCGCCAGGACGCCCGCGAGGGTGTAGCTGCCGCCCGCGTCGCGGGTGAACAGGACGATCGCGATGTGGCCGGTGGCGCTGGGCAGCCGTCCGACGAGCGTGCCCGCGAGCAACCGTGCGGCGTGCGGTGCCCTGAGAATCTCCACGTAGCCGGTGGCCATGGCTCCCCCTTCTCTCCCCCGGTCGGCCGGGCACGGCCCGAAGTTTTACGTATAACGTGCGGAGTCATACGTACCATGTCGGGAGCCCGCGGGTCCACCGGCTTTCGGGCGGCAGCAGTCACCGCGGAGGACGACACCCATGGCAGAGCCGCCCCGTACGGACGGGTCCGGGCCCGGCACGGCCGCGAGGTCCCCGAGGCCGACCAGCAGGGACGTGGCGCGCGCCGCCGGGGTGTCGCAGGCGACGGTCTCCCTCGTGCTGGGCGACAAGTGGCCCGGCCGGGTCTCCGAGCGCACGGCCGGGCTCGTCCGCGACACGGCGCGCGAGCTGGGCTACCGGCCCAACCTCGCTGCCCGCAATCTCCGTCTCGGCCGGACCAGGACCGCGCTGCTGGTGGTGCCGGCGCTCACCCACGAGTTCTTCGCCCGGGTCTACACCGGCGCGGCGTCGGTCGCCGCCGAGCACAGCTTCGGGGTCGTCCTGTATCCGTCGCCGGAGGGCGTCGGGCCGGCCAGGGACCCGTTCGCCTCGGCGCGGGCGGCGCTGGACGGCGTGATCGCCTCGTCCATGGCCACCGAGGCGCTCGCCACGATCCGGGGCACCGATCTGCCGCTGGTGATGCTCGACAGCGACCCGGCCGGGTCCGGCGCCGCGGCGCAGGTGAATCTCGACATCGCGGACGCCATGCGCCAGGTGACCGGCCATCTGCTCGGGCTGGGCCACCGCCGGATCATCCATCTGGCCTCGGCCGTGACCTCCTGGACGTTCACCGTGCGGGCCGACACGCTGGCCGAGGCGGTACGCGGGGTGCCCGGGGCGGTCGTACGCACCGTGCGGTCGGCCCTGGAGGTGCACGCGGCGCGGGAGGCGGCCGAGCGGGCCCTCCGCGGCCCGGGGCCCAGGCCCACGGCGCTGATCTGCGACAGTGACGTGCTCGCGGCGGGCGCCGTCAAGGCCGCCCGGAAACTCGGTCTGCGGGTGCCGGACGACATCTCCGTCACCGGCTTCGACGACTCGGGTCTCGCGACGGCGCTGGAGCCGGAGCTGACCACCGTCAGGCTGCCCGCCGAGCGGGTCGGCGAGCACGGGATGTCGGCGCTGCTGGCCATCCTCGACGGACGCGAGCCCGAGAACACCGTCCTGCCGGTGTCCCTGGTGATCCGCGGCTCGACGGCGCCCCCGCCCGCCTGAGAGAGGCGGACCGGCGGCCACGCGGCAAGGTGACCGGACAGACCGGTGCCCCGGACCGCACGGGCGGTACGGAGCACCGGAGGAATCGCGTCACTCACTCGTCGGAGTCGCCGGACGCCTCCGTCTCCTCGGTGTCCGAGGGAGCGTCCGTCGGCGTGGACGCCGCGCCGTCCGCCTCCAGCAGCCGGGCGAGCTGACGCCCGACGACGCGCTTGAACTTCCGCTGCTGCGGCCTGGTGCGGTCCAGGACCGCCACCTCCAGCCGCTCGGCGGGGATCTCGCGCTCGCCCCCGTTCGTGTCACGGGACAGCGCCTGCACGGCCAGCTTCAGCACCTCGGCGAGCGTCATCCCGTCCCGGTGCTGCTGGTCCAGGAAGGTGCTGATCCCCTCGGAGTTGCCGCCGACGGCCACCGAGCCGTGCTCGTCCACGATCGATCCGTCGTGCGGCAGCCGGTAGATCTGGTCCCCGTCGGCCGTCGGGCCCACCTCGGCGACGACCAGCTCCACCTCGTACGGCTTCTCGCCGGCGCTGGAGAAGATCGTGCCGAGCGTCTGCGCGTAGACGTTGGCCAGCCCACGGGCCGTCACGTCGTCGCGGTCGTAGGTGTATCCGCGCAGATCCGCGTAGCGGACGCCGCCGATGCGCAGATTCTCGTACTCGTTGTACTTGCCGGCGGCGGCGAAACCGATCCGGTCGTAGATCTCGCTGAACTTGTGCAGCGCGCGGGACGGGTTCTCACCGACGAAGACGATGCCGTCGGCGTACTGCAGCACAACCAGACTGCGACCGCGGGCGATGCCCTTGCGGGCGTACTCCGCCCGGTCGGCCATGGCCTGCTGGGGTGAGACATAGAACGGCGTCGACACCGGCTATCCGTCCCTTCCTGTCAGTGACATGTCTTATCAGAAGAGGCCGGGCGTCAGAGCAGCTCGGCGCGCGGGCCGTCGGGCTGCTCCAGCCGGCGCTCGATGATGGAGCGGGCGACCTGGGAGGACTCCTCCTCGGTGACCCTGCGGAAACCCTCGTCACTCATGATGTTGACGAGGGGATAGATCTTGCGGGCCACGTCCGGGCCGCCGGTGGCCGAGTCGTCGTCCGCCGCGTCGTAGAGCGCCTGGATGACCAGGGTGATGGCCTGTTCCTCCGTCAGCCCCTCGCGGAAGAGCTTCTTCATCGCGCCGCGCGCGAAGAGCGAGCCCGATCCCGTGGCCGCGTACCCGTGCTCCTCGGAACGGCCGCCGGTGACGTCGTAGGAGAAGATGCGGCCCTTGCCGCGGTCGACGTCCCAGCCGACGAAGAGCGGGACGACGGCCAGGCCCTGCATGGCCATGGCGAGATTGCCGCGGATCATGGTGGAGAGCCGGTTGGCCTTGCCCTCGAACGAGAGCTGCGCGCCTTCGACCTTCTCGAAGTGCTCCAGCTCCAGCTGGAAGAGTTTGACCATCTCCACGGCGAGACCCGCCGTGCCCGCGATACCCACGGCCGAGTACTCGTCGGCCGGGAAGACCTTCTCGATGTCGCGCTGCGCGATCATGTTGCCCATGGTGGCCCGCCGGTCACCGGCGAGGATCACCCCGCCCTCGAAGGTGACGGCGACGATCGTCGTACCGTGCGGCGCCTCGATCGCGCCCTGGACGGGCGGCAGCACCCGGTTGCCGGGCAGGATCTCCGGCGAGTGGGCCGACAGGAAGTCCATGAACGAGGCCGACCCGGGCGTCAGGAAGGCAGCCGGCAGACGCCCGGTAGTACGAGGGTTGGCTTCCACGCGTTTCCTTCCGGATTGGCGGCGGCCCGCCACTGGGGGCCGGGCCGATCTTTCGAACTGTGCACGGACATTACCCGTGTCCTCGCCGCTCATCCGCCCCGGTGCGACCGGCTTTCGCCGACGGCACCGGGACGGACAACTGGCTTTACTCTCCGCCCTTTTGGACGAAGGAACGCACGAAGTCCTCGGCGTTCTCCTCCAGTACGTCGTCGATCTCGTCCAGCACGGAGTCCACGTCGTCGGACAGCTTCTCCTGGCGCTCCTTGAGGTCCTCGGACTGCTGTGCGTCCTCGGTCGTCTCCTCGACGTCCTCGGTGGAACGCGTGGCCTTCTGCTGTCCGCCGTCGGTGTCCTTGGCCGCCATATACCTCACCCCGCTCGGTTCGCCCCGCTCGATGTGACCTACAAGATCCGACCCTACAAGCAGGGTCCGACATCGGCCCCGCAGTTCGTACAACGTCCGGGGGCCACCTCCATGATTCCCGGACAGGGACCGTTTCAGCCGCCCGAGAGCACTCGAACGAGGTCTTCGGCCGTACGGCACCGGTCCAGGAGCTCTTTCACGTGGTTGCGGGTGCCCCGCAGCGGCTCCAGGGTCGGCACCCGCTGGAGCGAGTCCCGGCCGGGCAGATCGAAGATGACCGAGTCCCAGGAGGCCGCGGCCACGTCGTCCGCGTACTGCTCCAGACAGCGGCCCCGGAAGTAGGCCCTGGTGTCCTCAGGAGGCTTCGTCTCGGCCCTCTCGACGTCCGGTTCGTCCAGGAGCCGGTCCATCTTGCCGCGGGCCACCAGACGGTTGTACAGGCCCTTCTCAGGGCGTACGTCCGAGTACTGGAGATCCACCAGATGCAGCCGCGCCGCGTCCCACTCCAGGCCGTCCCGGCGGCGGTAGCCCTCCAGGATCTCCTTCTTGGTCACCCAGTCCAGTTCGCCCGACAGGCTCATCGGGTCGTTCTCCAGCCGGTTGAGCGTGTCCTCCCACCGGCCGAGGACGTCCCGGGTCTGCTCGTCGGCGTCGACGCCGTAACGCTCCTCGACGTATTTGCGCGCCAGCTCGAAGTACTCCATCTGGAGCTGTACGGCGGTGAGTGTCCGACCGCTACGGAGAGTGACCAGACGCCCCAGGGACGGGTCGTGCGAGACCTGGTGGAGCGTACGGACCGGCTGGTCCACCGCCAGGTCGACATTGATGAACCCGTCCTCGATCATGGACAGGACCAGGGAGGTCGTCCCCAGCTTGAGATAGGTGGAGATCTCCGAGAGATTCGCGTCGCCGATGATCACATGGAGCCTGCGGTACTTCTCGGCGTCCGAGTGAGGCTCGTCCCTGGTGTTGATGATGGGCCGTTTGAGGGTGGTCTCCAGCCCGACCTCGACCTCGAAGTAGTCCGCGCGCTGGCTGATCTGGAAGCCGTGCTCGTGGCCGTCCTGGCCGATGCCCACCCGGCCGGCGCCGGTGACGACCTGCCGCGAGACGAAGAACGGCGTCAGGTGGCGCACGATGTCCGAGAACGGGGTCTCCCGCTTCATCAGGTAGTTCTCGTGCGTGCCGTACGAGGCGCCCTTGTTGTCGGTGTTGTTCTTGTACAGAAGGATCGGCTGGGCGCCCGGGAGCTGCCCGGCGCGCTCCGCGGCCTCGGCCATGATGCGCTCACCGGCCTTGTCCCACAGGACGGCGTCGCGGGGGTTGGTGATCTCCGGTGAGCTGTACTCCGGGTGCGCGTGGTCGACGTACAGCCGCGCGCCGTTGGTGAGGATCACATTGGCCAGCCCGATGTCCTCGTCGGTGAGCTGGCTGGACTCGGCGGCCTCGCGGGCGAGGTCGAAGCCTCGTGCGTCCCGCAGCGGGTTCTCCTCCTCGAAGTCCCAGCGGGCGCGGCGCGCCCTGTGCATCGCCGCCGCGTAGGCATTGACGATCTGGGACGAGGTGAGCATGGCATTGGCGTTCGGTTGGCCGGGGACGGAGATGCCGTACTCCGTCTCGATGCCCATTACTCGCCGTACGGTCATGCGGCCCTCCTTGCCCGGCGGCGCTCCCCTTCGGGAACGGCGCTCAAGTACCGCTGTCTCTCCGGTGCGTGTGCGGTGCCCGTCCCCGCACTGCGCGACGCGGCGGTACCGAAGAGCCTAGAACGCCTTTGCACTGGTGGGGAGATCGTTTCCGTCATTGCCCTGGTGTGGTGAAAGGTACGGGGAAAGCAACCGGCTGCGGATGCCCGTCCGGACATCCGCAGCCGGTCTGTGCCTTACAGGTACTGCCCGGTGTTCGCCACCGTGTCGATGGAGCGTCCGGTGTCGGCGCCCTGCTTTCCGGTGACGAGGGTGCGGATGAACACGATCCGCTCGCCCTTCTTGCCGGAGATACGGGCCCAGTCGTCCGGGTTGGTGGTGTTCGGCAGGTCCTCGTTCTCCTTGAATTCGTCCACGCAGGCCTGGAGCAGATGGGCGACGCGGAGTCCTCGCTGGTTCTCGTCGAGGAAGTCCTTGATCGCCATCTTCTTGGCCCGGTCGACGATGTTCTGGATCATCGCGCCGGAGTTGAAGTCCTTGAAGTAGAGGACTTCCTTGTCGCCGTTGGCGTACGTGACCTCAAGGAAGCGGTTCTCCTCGGACTCGGTGTACATCCGCTCGACGACCGACTGGATCATGCCCTGGACCGTGGACTCGGGCGAGCCCTTGTGCTCGGACAGGTCGTCCTCGTGCAGGGGCAGCGAGGAGCGCAGGTACTTCGCGAAGATGTCCTTCGCCGCCTCCGCGTCCGGACGCTCGATCTTGATCTTCACATCGAGCCGGCCGGGCCGCAGGATCGCGGGGTCGATCATGTCCTCACGGTTGGAGGCGCCGATCACGATGACGTTCTCCAGGCCCTCCACACCGTCGATCTCGGCGAGCAGCTGCGGGACGATGGTGTTCTCCACGTCCGAGCTGACACCGGACCCGCGGGTGCGGAAGAGGGACTCCATCTCGTCGAAGAAGACGATGACGGGCGTGCCCTCGCTGGCCTTCTCACGGGCGCGCTGGAAGACCAGGCGGATGTGCCGCTCGGTCTCGCCGACGTACTTGTTGAGGAGCTCGGGGCCCTTGATGTTGAGGAAGTAGCTCTTCCCCGCGGGCCGGCCGCTGACCTCGGCGACCTTCTTGGCAAGGGAGTTGGCCACCGCCTTGGCGATGAGCGTCTTGCCGCAGCCGGGCGGACCGTAGAGCAGGATGCCCTTCGGCGGGCGCAGTTCGTGCTCCTTGAAGAGGTCCGGGTAGAGGTACGGAAGCTCGACCGCGTCGCGGATCATCTCGATCTGGCCGCCCAGACCGCCGATCTTGCTGTAGTCGACGTCCGGGACCTCTTCGAGGACGAGTTCCTCGACCTCGCTCTTGGGAACCACTTCGTAGACATAGCCGGAGCGCGGTTCGAGAAGGAGGGCGTCGCCGGCGCGGATCGTGATGTCCAGCAGCGGCTCGGCGAGCCGCACCACCCGTTCCTCGTCGGTGTGCCCGACGACCAGGGCGCGCTCGCCGTCCTCAAGGATCTCCTTGAGGGTGACGATGTCCCCGGCCCGCTCGAACTCCATGGCCTCGACCACATTGAGGGCCTCGTTGAGCATGACTTCCTGGCCGCGCCGGAGCTCTTCGAGCTCGACGCCGGGGCTGACGTTCACCCGGAGCTTGCGGCCCCCGGTGAAGATGTCCGCCGTGCCGTCCTCGTTCGCATGCAGAAAGACACCGAAGCCGGCCGGCGGCTGTGCGAGCCGGTCGACCTCTTCCTTGAGGGCCACGATCTGGTCGCGGGCCTCACGCAGCGTATTGGCGAGCCGCTCATTCTGGGCGGACACACCTGCCAGGTTCGTCTGCAGTTCGACGATCCGCTCTTCGAGAATCCTCGTATGACGCGGAGAGTCGGCGAGCTTACGTCGCAGGACGGCGATTTCCTGCTCGAGATAGGCAACCTGGCCGGCCGGGTCTTCAGACCCCCGCCCGGGCCGGATGCCGCGGTTGATGTCGTCGTCGTGGGCTGCCACGGTCCTCACCTCCTCCAAGGGGAGCTGGACGCTTCCTGACCCTACCTGGGTAGGTGGTGATTAAAACCCCTAGATCACAAAGACTGTCGGGGCGTGTCCGATCTTCACCCTTGCGCTCTCCCTCACGCCAGGGGAATACCCACCCTTCAACATCGGAAAGCGGCCGGTTGTATCGTCGAAGTGTTCAACACCCGTCCGGGCTGGCGCGACTTGCCCGAGATTGCCTCACCCCACGCAGGAAACGGCAGGAGATATGACCGTGCAGCAGCAGGTTCCGACAGACGCCGTCACCGAGGGCGCCGAGCCGCTCGAAGTCTGGATCGACCAGGACCTCTGCACGGGCGACGGGATCTGTGCCCAGTACGCGCCCGACGTCTTCGAGCTCGACATCGACGGCCTCGCATATGTGAAGAGCGCCGACGACGAACTCCTCCAGTCCCCCGGCGCCACCACGCGGGTGCCGCTGCCCATCCTCAAGGATGTCGTCGACTCGGCGAAGGAATGCCCGGGTGACTGTATTCATGTACGGCGCGTTTCGGACAGTGTCGAGGTGTACGGCCCCGACGCGGAGTGAGCCTCCCCCGGGGCTCATGATTCCGAGGTTACGCCGTCGGCGCTGCCGACGTTAAGGCCGCACGAGGTGGGCCGGTCAGACGCTCCGCGACTCGCTGCGGCCGTCCTCGCTCCGTACGAAGGCGCCGTTCTCCCACTCCCAGGACGGGCTCCGCTCCTCGTCGGGGCAGCAGCCCGGTACGTCGGGCCCCGAGTAGCCGAGCAGCCTGGCCCGGACGACGCCGTCGCGTATCTCCAGGTCCGCCACGCTCTGCCGGTCGGCCGGGTCCACCAGCGTCGCGACGATACGGGGGGCCCCGGCGTCCTTCGTCCCCGTGAGGACGTACACCCCGGTCGGCGGGGTGCCGGAGCCGGCGTCGCAGCGGGCGGCGGCCACGGTCTCCGGATTGGCGTCGCCGTCGAGGTCTCCGACGGCTTCCTTCGTGACCAGCGCTTTCGCGCCACCGCACTCCAGCGGGAAGTCCACGGCCGCGGTGTCCGGGGCGGGCAGCGGGGCGGCGTTCGGAGCGGTGCGTCCGGTGGGCTCGGAACCCGGCTGGCCGGCCGTGGCGGCATCGGGCTGGAGCAGACCGGCGAGGGCCACCACGGCGGCCATCGCGGTGGCCGTGGCGAGCCAGTGCACCGGACGCGGCTGGGTGTGCGCGAGGTCCGGGACGTCGGAGATCTGCACGCGGTGACTCCTGTGAAGGCGGTGCCGGTGGGGGTGGCGTGAATGGTGCCACACGTCACAGTGCGGCGGAACAGCGGGGTCCGTAAGGCCAACGTAAAGACGCCGCCGCCGAGTTCGCGTCGGACGGACGTGAACTCGGCGGCGGCGCTGTCGTGTTGCGCCCCTCGCGCGGTCCGGTCTGCCGGACGCGACCCGCGGTCTCGAAGGTGACGCGGGCTCAGCCTCGGGAGCCGCTGCCGCTTCCCGGGCCGTCGTAGTCCTCGCCGTACGCGCCCTTGGAGGGGCGGCGGCGGCGCAGGGGCGGCTCCACGCCGTCGGCGAGACGGCGGGCGGTGATCAGGAAGCCGGTGTGGCCGATCATGCGGTGGTCCGGGCGTACGGCGAGTCCCTCGACGTGCCAGTTGCGGACCATCGACTCCCAGGCGGCGGGCTCGTTGAACGAGCCGTGCTCCCGGATCGTCTCGACCGTGCGGGCGAGCTGGGTGGTGGTGGCGACGTACGCGCAGAGGATGCCGCCGGGCACGAGCGCCTTCGACACCGGCTCGACGCACTCCCAGGGCGCGAGCATGTCGAGGACGACCCTGTCCACCTCGGTGTCGACGAGATTGTCCTGGAGGTCGCCGACCGTGAGCTGCCAGGCCGGGTGCGGGCCGCCGAAGTAGCGCTCCACGTTCTGCCGGGCGATGTCCGCGAAGTCCTCGCGGCGCTCGTAGGAGTGCAGCATGCCCTGATCGCCGATGGCGCGCAGCAGGAAGCTGCTGAGCGAGCCCGATCCCACTCCGGCCTCGACGATGCGAGCTCCGGGGAAGATGTCGGCGAAGGCCAGGATCTGGCCCGCGTCCTTGGGGTAGACCACGGCGGCGCCGCGGGGCATGGACAGGACGTAGTCGGGGAGCAGGGGGCGCAGCGCGAGGTAGGCGACGTTTCCCGTGGTGCGGACAACACTGCCCTCGGGAGCACCGATCAGCTCGTCATGGGGGAAGGAACCCTTGTGGGTGTGGAAATTCTTCCCCGCTTCGAGCGTGAAGGTGTAGTGGCGTCCCTTGGGGTCGGTGAGCTGGACCTGGTCCCCGACCTTGAAGGGGCCGCGACGACGGGCGGCACCGGTCGGTTCGGACATGCGGTCAGACTACCTGCTCCGTTTGGGCCTTCCTCACCTGGCTTGACCCGGCTTCATTTGCTGTCGGGCCTGGCCATCGCGGCGACGAAGGCGCGTTCCACGTCGGCCGTCGACAGGACTCCGTAGATCTCTCCGCTCTCCTCGACGACCAGGTACTCGGTGGCGGGGTTGGCCCTGAGACGGTCGAGGAGCGCCTCTCCGGCGAGTTCGGCGGGGACCTTCATCCCGTCGGTGAGGTCCTGGGCGAGGCCGCTCACGGCGACCCAGGGGCGGCGGTGGGTCGGGACGCCGACGATGGCCGCCTCGCGGACGAGTGCGGTCGGTTCGCCCTGGCCGTCGACGACGACCAGCGCGCGGGCTCCGGCCTCGTTGGCACGGCGCAGCGCCTCGGAGAGCGGGGTGGCCGACTCGACGGGGACGGCGCGCCGGGTGAGGGCGCGGGCCCGCAGGTCGGGCAGGTGTTCGCGCAGGCGGGCCATCCGCAGGCTGTTGCCGGCGCCGGTCCAGATGATCGCGGCGAGGATGGCCGCGAGGAGCGCGTCGGTGACGGTCTCGACGCCCCCGACGTCCTTCGTGGAGTTGCCGAGCGCACCGGTGTGGGTGAGCAGCGGCAGGCCGATCAGCACGGCGACCGCGAGTGCCCTGCCGACCCAGGCGGCGGCGACGGTGCCCGCCATGGGCTTGCCGGTGATCTTCCAGACGACGGCCCGCAGCATCCGGCCGCCGTCGAGCGGCAGACCGGGCAGCAGATTGAAGGCGGCGACGATGAGGTTGGAGATCATCAGGCCGGCGAGCAGGACACCGGGCACGGTGCCGGGCTCCACGGCCATCATCGTGAGGTAGAAGAAGCCCGCGAGGACCAGTGAGAGCAGGGGGCCGACGAAGGCCAGCATGAATTCGCGGCCGGGCGTCTCCGACTCCTTCTCGATCTCGGAGACGCCGCCGAAGAACTGGAGCTGGATACGGCGGACGGGGAGTTTGTAGCGCAGCGCGACGACCGTGTGGGCCAGTTCGTGGACCAGTACGGAGGCGTAGAAGGCGACGGCGAAGAAGAGCGCGACGAGATAGCGGACACCGCCGAGCTCGGGCAGCACCCGGTCGAGCTGGCCGCCGAAGACCCAGGTGATGAGGGCTGCCACCAGGAACCAGCTGGGGGCGACGTACACGGGCACGCCGAAGGGACGGCCCATCAGGATCCCGCCGCCGGGGTCTTCGGGCCGCTTCCGCTTGCCGCCGGGGGGCGCGTCCTCAGGACCGGACCGCGGCCTCCTGCTCTCGCCGCTCTCGTCGTCCTTTTTCACGTCGTCCCTTCGTTGCGGCACCGTCGCTCGCTCGATCATGCTGTTCGCGAGGGTCTTGCGTCGATGGTATTCCGCTCGCTGTCAGTGGCGGGCCGTAGGGTCTGCGTCATGAGTACGAGTCAGCAGCCCACTTCGCTGTCGCCGTCGCGTGCGAGCGACTTCATGCAGTGCCCCCTGCTGTACCGGTTCCGGGTGATCGACAAGCTGCCGGAGAAGCCGAGTGAGGCGGCGACCCGGGGGACGCTGGTGCACGCGGTGCTGGAGAGGCTGTTCGACGACCCCGCTGTCGAGCGTACGGCTCCGCGGGCGAGGTCGATGGTTCCCGGGCAGTGGGACCGGCTGCTGGAGTCGAGACCGGAGCTGGGCGAGCTGTTCGCCGGGGACGAGGGGGGCGAGCGGCTGACGGGCTGGCTCTCGGAGGCCGAGCGGCTGGTCGAGCGGTGGTTCTCGCTGGAGGATCCGACGCGGCTGGAGCCGGCCGAGCGCGAGCTGTTCGTGGAGACGGAGCTGGAGTCTGGGCTGCGGCTGCGCGGGGTGATCGACCGGGTCGATGTGGCGCCGTCGGGCGAGGTGCGCATCGTCGACTACAAGACGGGGAAGGCGCCGCGGCCGGAGTACTCGGAGGGCGCGCTGTTCCAGATGAAGTTCTACGCGCTGGTGATCTGGCGGCTCAAGCGGGTGGTGCCGCGCCGGCTCCAGCTGGTCTATCTGGGCAGCGGCGACGTGCTGACGTACGACCCGGTCGAGGCCGACCTGGAGCGCGTGGAGCGCAAGCTCCTGGCGCTCTGGGAGGCGATCAGGCAGGCCACGGAGACGGGCGACTGGCGGCCGCGGCCGACGAAGCTGTGCGGCTGGTGCGACCACCGGTCGGTGTGCCCGGAGTTCGGGGGCACCCCGCCGGTGTATCCGCTGACGGTGCCGCCGCAGGGCGCCGGCCCGCTGCCCGCTCCCGAGGCGGCCGGCGCTCCCGAGGGGCTTCCCGCTCCCGGATCGGCCGCTCCCGGGCCGGCCCAGGGGGTCTAGGCGGTGTCTTGTCGATCAGGCCGGAGCAGGGGGCGCCCGCCGCGGTAGCGGCTGGTGTCTCGTCGGCGCGTGCGACCGACGACAACGCGGCGGGCGGGCGTGCCAGGGACCGCGAGTCCGGCAGGATCGGCGAGAGCCCCCCAGAGCCGGCGGCGTGTGCCCGCTGGGGTCGCGGCCGGGCGCTCAGGGCAGAATGGACCGGGATCAGTCCCACCGAAGGAGATCCCGTGGCCATCCGCGTCCTACTGGTCGACGACCAGCCACTCCTGCGCACCGGCTTCCGGATGATCCTGGAGGCCGAGCAGGACATCGCCGTCGTCGGCGAGGCCGGGGACGGCCTCCAGGCGATCGACCAGGTCCGGGCGCTCCAGCCCGATGTCGTACTGATGGACATCCGGATGCCGCGGATGGACGGCGTCGAGGCGACCCGTCAGATCACCGGTCCCGGAAAGGACGGCCCGGCGAAGGTGCTGGTGCTGACCACCTTCGACCTGGACGAGTACGTGGTGGAGGCGCTGCGCGCCGGGGCCAGCGGCTTTCTGCTCAAGGACGCGCCCGCCAACGAGTTGGTGCAGGCGATCCGGGTGGTGGCCGCCGGTGAGGCGATGCTGGCGCCGAGCATCACCCGCAGGCTGCTCGACAAGTACGCGGACCATCTGCCGTCCGGCGAGGAGCAGGTGCCGGACACCCTGCACACGCTGACCGAGCGCGAGGTGGAGGTCCTCAAGCTGGTGGCACGCGGGCTGTCCAACGCGGAGATCGCCGCGGACCTCTTCGTGAGCGAGACGACGGTCAAGACGCATGTGGGTCATGTGCTCACGAAGCTGAGCCTGCGCGACCGCGTCCAGGCGGCCGTGTACGCGTACGAGAGCGGTCTGGTCCGTCCCGGCGCCCAGTAGGCCGGCGGCCCGCGAGGACGTACGGGAGAGGTACGAGAACGAGAGGTCCCCGGCATCGGTGCGATGCCGGGGACCTCTCGTATGACGGCTGTCGGGCCGGTCAGACCGCGCTGCCGGTGCCCAGCTCCCAGAGCAGCAGTTCGCCCGAGGGGTTGAGGGCCCACTCGACACCGGAGATGTCGTCGGCGGCGGCGACGTACTGCTTGCCCTGCCAGAGCGGCAGCACCGGTACGTCCTCGGCCACGATGTCCTGCATCTCGGAGAAGGCACTGGCCGCGGCGCTGCGCTCGGCCTCGCTGCGCGACTGCGGGATCAGTTCCTTGATCACCTTCGGGTTCGCGTACGGCGCGTTGAGGAAGTTGTCCTCGTCGAGGAAGGGCGCGATGTAGTTGTCCGGGTCCGGGAAGTCGGGGAACCAGCCCATGCCGTAGACGGTGTACTCACCGCGCGTCTGGGCGGGGCGGAACTTGGACCACACGGCGCCCTTGGTGTCGACCTGGAAGAGTCCGCTGGAGTTGAGCTGCTCCTTGAGCATCTCGAACTCCTTGGCGGTGGCCTCGCCGTAGTGGTCGGTGGTGTAGTGCATGGTGAACTTCACCGGCGTCTCCACACCGGCGTCTTCGAGGAACTTCGCGGCCTCGGCCCGGTTCGGCTCCCCGTACTTGTTGAAGAACGAGTTGGTGTGGGCCGTGATGGTCGCCGGGATGAGCGAGTAGAGCGGCTCGGCCGTGGCGCCGTACACCTCGGAGGCGATCTGGCCGCGGTCCACGAGGGAGGCGACGGCCTGGCGTACGGCCTTCTCCTTGCCCACCGGCTCGTCGGTGTCGAAGGCGAGGTAGCGGATCTCCAGACCCGGCATCTCGGTGAGCTCGACGCTGTCCTTGGGCTTCGCGGTCATCTCCTCGATCTGACCGGGCGCCATGGTGCGGGCCATCACGTCGATCTCACCGGAGTCCAGGGCCTTGCCCATGGCCGCGGCGTCGGGGTAGGAGCGCAGTTCGACCTTGCTGTTGCGGAGCTTGAGGTCGCCCTTGTACGAGTCGTTCTTGGTGAAGACCGCCTTGACGATCTTGCCGTCCTTCACCTCGGCGTCGAACTTGTACGGGCCCGAGCCGTTCACGCCGAAGCCGTCGCGGAGCGTCTTGCCCTCGTACGACTCGGGGTCGACGATGCCGGCGACGGGCGTCGAGAGCTTGTACGGGAACGTCGCGTCGGGGGTCTTGAGGTGGAAGATGACCTCGGTGTCGCTGGGTGTCTCGATCGTGTCGATGTTCTTGAGCAGGCCCACCGCGCCGGCCTCGGAGTTGATGTCGATGACACGCTCGATGGAGAACTTCACGTCCTCCGAGGTGATGTCGGCGCCGCCGGCGAACTTCAGCCCGTCGCGCAGCTCGCAGCGGTAGCTCTCGTTCTGGTTGTCCGAGAACCGGCAGCTCGACGCGGCCTCGGGAACCGGGGCGCCGCCGCCGCGCGGGACGTGCATCAGCGTCTGGAGGGACTGGCGCAGGATGTTCCAGGAGCCAGTGTCGTACGCGAACGCCGGGTCCAGGGGCGCCGGGGACTCCTCGGTGGCGGTGAACTGGTCGGTGGTGCCCACGACTATGGCTTCACCGTCACCGGACGAGCCGTCCGAGCCGCCGCAGGCGACGAGCACCGGGGCGAGCAGACCGGCCACAACCGGCAGCACGAGACTCTTGCGCATCATCCTGGACGTACTCCCTCATCCGAACACCTTGCGATACAACGGTGGTTGAGAATTTCGCGACGTGATTGACCGTCGGATCACACCATTGAGGCGGCGAACGTGTGGCGAAGTTCTCGCGATGAGGTTAGTCGGCGGGTGTGGACGTCCTGAACCGGGCCCACTTCGGGCGTAATCGCAAAGTGATCAGAGATTGCCGTGAAGCGGTATCAGGACGCCAGAATCATTCACACATCACTCCATAAAACCGGACACATGGGCGCCCGTAACGGCACGGTGAACGGGCAGACCAGGGGTGCTGAACGGGCAGACCCACCCCGGGCGGGGACACGGCGAGTGACCAACATCACTCAGACGCCCGCCAGGGCTTCATGATCACGCCCACGGTGATCGACAAGCGTGTCCGAAATTACGAACACAAAGCCCCCGATTATCGATAGTTTCAGGGGCCACGGTCTGTATCGGTATCAGTGTTGATGCGTAATCAGACCGCGCAGAAATACCAGATCGACCTGTTCGAGAGACTCCACGATCACCCGTCCCGCGGCGGCCGCGATGGGCGCGACGGAGGGCACCGCGACCACCCGGCAGCCCGCCGCCTCGGCCGACGCCACACCGGTCGCCGTGTCCTCGATGACGGCGCATCTGGAAGGGGCGGCGCTCAGCCCGCGCGCGGCGAGCAGATACGGGTCGGGGTGCGGCTTGGTGTTCAGCACCTCGTCACCGGCCACGGTGAGCGAGAAGTGGTGGCGTCCCACGGACTCCAGCACCCGGTCAATGATGCGCCGGTGGGACGCGGAGACCAGGGCCGTGGGGACGCCGTGCCGGGCCAGCTCCGCGAGGAGCCTGGCGGCTCCGGGCATCAGCGGCACATCGGTGCCGATGCGCTCCTCGAAGCGGTCGTTGAGCAGCACGGTCAGCTCGGCGAGCGTGATGTCGGCGCCGGTGGCCTCGATGAGATAGCCGGCGCTCCTGGTCATCGGACCGCCGACGACGACGTCCCGCCAGGCGTCGTCCAGGGGGTGGCCGAGGTCCTTGAAGACCGCGACCTCCGTGTCCCACCAGAAGCCCTCGGTGTCGACCAGGGTGCCGTCCATGTCGAGAAGAACGGCCTGAAGGGCGGACCCTTCGGCCGTGCGGGTCATGGACGCGGGAACCGTACTGGTCATCCGGCACACCTCCGAGAGGGACGAGAAGGCCGGTCGCCTTTCCTGACGGGATTCCCGTCGGGTCCGGCAACCGGCCTGCACTGGACCGACCAGTGTACGGCTCGTCCTCGCGAAGCGCGCGGTCAGCGGCTTGTCGCGCCCTGTGGCGCGGTGGACGCGCGATCCGCGCGCCCCTGGACGGCGGCCTCGGTCACCGCCTCGGCCATGACCTAGCGCGCGTTGAAGTACTTCGCCTCGGGGTGGTGGATGACGATGGCGTCGGTGGACTGCTCGGGGTGGAGCTGGAACTCCTCGGAGAGCTCGACGCCGATCCGGCCGGGCTCCAGCAGGCCGGCGATCTTGGCGCGGTCCTCCAGGTTGGGGCAGGCCCCGTAGCCGAGTGAGAAGCGGGCGCCCCGGTACTTCAGCGCGAACATGTCCTCGACCTCGGACGGGTCCTCGCCCGCGAAGCCCAGTTCCGAGCGGACCCGGGCGTGCCAGTACTCGGCGAGGGCCTCGGCGAGCTGGACGGAGAGACCGTGGAGTTCGAGATAGTCCCGGTAGGCGTTCTTCTCGAACAGCTCGGCCGTCGCGCCGCCGATCTTCGAGCCGACCGTGACGACCTGGAGTCCGACCACGTCGGTCTCGCCGGACTCCTCGGGGCGGAAGAAGTCGGCGAGGCAGAGCCGCCGCCCGCGCCGCTGCCGGGGGAAGGTGAAGCGGGTGCGCTCCGAGCCGTCCTCACCGAGCAGGATGAGGTCGTCGCCCTTGGAGACGCAGGGGAAGTAGCCGTAGACCACGGCCGCTTCGAGCAGGTTGTCCGTGTGGAGCTTCTCCAGCCAGCCCCGCAGCCGCGGCCGGCCCTCGGACTCGACCAGCTCCTCGTAGGAGGGTCCGCCCTTGCGGGACTCCTTCAGCCCCCACTGCCCCTTGAACAGCGCGCCCTCGTCCAGCCAGGACGCGTACTCCTTGAGCTGGATGCCCTTGATGACGCGGGTGCCCCAGAACGGCGGCTCCGGAACGGGGTTGGTGACCGACACGTCCGAGCGGGCCGTGCCTTCCTCCGGACGCTCCTCCACCACCGCCGTGGCGGCGGGCTTGACGCGGCGCTGCTTGAGTTCGGGCAGTACGGCTCCGGGGACGCCGCGCTTGATGCCGATCAGCGCGTCCATCAGCCGAAGGCCCTCGAACGCGTCGCGGGCGTAGCGGACCTCGCCCTCGTAGATCTCGTGCAGGTCCTGCTCCACGTACGCGCGGGTGAGGGCGGCGCCGCCGAGGATGACGGGGAAGTCGGCCGCCATCTTGCGCTGGTTCAGCTCCTGGAGGTTCTCCTTCATGATCACCGTGGACTTCACCAGCAGCCCCGACATCCCGATCACGTCGGCCCGGTGCTCCTCGGCGGCTTCGAGGATCGCGGAGACGGGCTGCTTGATACCGAGATTGACCACGGTGTAGCCGTTGTTGGAGAGGATGATGTCGACGAGGTTCTTGCCGATGTCGTGCACGTCGCCGCGCACCGTGGCCAGCACGATCGTGCCCTTGCCCACAGCGTCCTCGCCGTCGGCGACCTTCTCCATGTGGGGCTCCAGGTACGCCACCGCCGTCTTCATCACCTCGGCGGACTGGAGCACGAACGGCAGCTGCATCTGACCGGAGCCGAACAGCTCACCGACGACCTTCATGCCGTTCAGCAGGGTGTCGTTGACGATCTCCAGCGCGGGACGTGTCCGCAGGGCCTCGGTGAGGTCGTCCTCCAGGCCGTTCTTCTCGCCGTCGATGATGCGCCGCTCCAGGCGCTCGTTGAGGGGCAGTGCCAGCAGTTCCTCGGCCCGGCCGTCCTTCATGGACTTGGTGTTGACGCCCTCGAACAGCTCCATCAGCCTCTGGAGCGGGTCGTAGCCTTCCTCACGGCGGTCGTAGATCAGGTCGAGCGCGACCTTGACCTGCTCCTCCTCCAGGCGGGCGATCGGCAGGATCTTCGACGCGTGGACGATCGCCGAGTCCAGTCCGGCCTTCACGCACTCGTCCAGGAACACCGAGTTGAGGACGATACGGGCGGCCGGGTTGAGGCCGAAGGAGATGTTGGACAGGCCGAGGGTGGTCTGCACCTCGGGGTGACGCTCCTTGAGCCGGCGGATCGCCTCGATCGTCGCGATGCCGTCCTTGCGCGACTCCTCCTGACCGGTGCAGATCGTGAACGTCAGCGTGTCGATGAGGATGTCCGACTCGTGGACGCCCCAGTTGCCGGTGAGATCGGCGATCAGCCGCTCGGCGATCGCGACCTTGTGCTCGGGGGTACGGGCCTGACCCTCCTCGTCGATGGTGAGCGCGATCAGCGCCGCCCCGTGCTCCACCGCCAGTTCGGTGACCTTCACGAAGCGGGACTCGGGCCCGTCGCCGTCCTCGTAGTTGACGGAGTTGATGACCGCGCGCCCGCCGAGCTTCTCCAGCCCGGCGCGCAGCACGGGCAGTTCGGTGGAGTCCAGCACGATCGGCAGCGTGGAGGCGGTGGCGAACCGGCCGGCGAGTTCGGCCATGTCGGCGACACCGTCCCGGCCGACGTAGTCGACACACAGGTCGAGCAGGTGCGCGCCCTCGCGGATCTGGCCGCGCGCCATCTCCACGCAGTCGTCCCAGCGCCCTTCGAGCATCGCCTCGCGGAACTTCTTCGACCCGTTGGCGTTGGTCCGCTCACCGATGGCCAGATACGAGGTGTCCTGCCGGAACGGCACGCTCTGGTAGAGCGAGGCCACCCCGGGCTCCGGCTCCGGCACCCGCTCCGTGATACCCGCCCCGCGCACCCGCTCCACCACCTGGCGCAGATGCTCCGGAGTCGTACCGCAGCAACCGCCCACCAGCGACAGCCCGTAGTCGCGTACGAAGTTCTCCTGGGCGTCCGCGAGCTCGCCCGCGGACAGCGGGTAGTGCGCCCCGTCCTTCCCGAGGACGGGCAGTCCGGCGTTGGGCATGCAGGAGAGGGGGATACGGGAGTGGCGGGCCAGATACCGCAGGTGTTCGCTCATCTCGGCGGGGCCGGTGGCGCAGTTCAGACCGATCATGTCGATGCCGAGCGGCTCCAGCGCGGTCAGCGCGGCGCCGATCTCCGAGCCCAGCAGCATGGTGCCCGTCGTCTCGACGGTCACCGAGCAGATGACCGGCAGGTTCGTGCCGGTGGCGTCGAGGGCCCGTCGGGCGCCGAGCACGGCCGCCTTCGTCTGGAGCAGGTCCTGTGTCGTCTCCACCAGCAGCGCGTCGGCGCCGCCGGCGATCATGCCCTCGGCGTTGCGCTGGTAGGCGTCGCGCAGCGTCACGTAATCCACGTGACCCAGCGTCGGCAGCTTCGTGCCCGGCCCCATCGAGCCCAGCACCCAGCGCTGCTGTCCCGTCGACACCGTGAACTCGTCGGCGACCTCGCGGGCGATGCGCGTGCCGGCCTCGGAGAGTTCGAAGACCCGCTCGGGAATGTCGTACTCAGCCAGAGCGGCGTAGTTCGTACCGAAGGTGTTCGTCTCCACGCAGTCGACTCCGACCGCGAAGTACTCCTCATGGACCGAGCGCACGATGTCCGGGCGGGTCACATTGAGGATCTCGTTGCAGCCTTCCAGGTTCTGGAAGTCCTCCATCGTCGGGTCCTGCGCCTGGAGCATCGTGCCCATCGCGCCGTCCGCCACCACGACGCGGGTGGCCAGCGCCTCGCGCAGCGCTTCGATTCGGGTCCGGCTGTCGGAGGAAAGGCTGGAGGACGGGGCCATGGACATACTCCCGGGGATGCGACGGCTGTCGGCTTTGCGCCTTCGGATGGAAGGGGCACCCGGCAAGGGTAGCGGTGCCCGGCTCCCTACGGCGTTTCCGTACCACGGGGCGGACTGGCGCGTCCCCACCCGGGGAAGGAATCCGGTGACCTTCGAGGGGAGTCGGCATGGGCCCATAATGTTCAGCATTGCCGAACGACTGCGTAGTGGAGGCCGGCCGATGGCGAAGAGTATTCAGTCGCTGCAGCGCGCGGCGGCGGTGCTGCGGCTCCTGGCCGGCGGCGAGCGCAGGCTCGGACTGTCCGACATCGCCTCCTCGCTCGGGCTGGCCAAGGGAACGGCGCACGGCATTCTCCGCACGCTCCAGGCCGAGGGCTTCGTGGAGCAGGACCCGGTCTCCGGCCGCTACCAGCTGGGCGCCGAGCTGCTGCGGCTCGGAAACAGCTATCTGGACGTCCATGAGCTGCGGTCCCGTGCCCTGGTGTGGACGGACGATCTGGCGCGGTCCAGCGGCGAGAGCGTGCATCTGGGGGTGCTGCACCTGGAGGGCGTACTGATCGTGCACCACGTCTTCAGGCCCGACGACAGCCGGCAGGTCCTTGAGGTGGGCGCGATGCAGCCACTGCACTCCACGGCACTCGGGAAGGTGCTCGCCGCGTACGACCCGGTGGCCCGTGGCGAGGCCGTCAGAGGCGCCCGCGAACAGCTCACGGCGCGCACCGTCACCGATCTGGAGCAATTCGAGGCGATTGTCGAACTCACCAGGTCGCGAGGGTGGGCGACGGACGTCGAGGAGACCTGGGAAGGGGTGGCCGCGGTGGCCGCGCCGATCCATGACAGGCGCCGAATGCCGGTCGGAGCCATCGCTCTCACCGGTGCGGTGGAACGGCTGTGCGAAAGCGGCGAAGTCCGCCCGGAGCTGATCACAGCGGTGCGCGAATGTGCCCGTTCGGTGTCCAGGGATGTCGGCGCCGGGCGGTTCTGAACCGGATGACTGATGATCTGAGAAGAACAAGGTTCCGGCTACGGAGCCCTTGACGACGTATCCGTCACAGGATGACACTGCCGTGCAGCGGTCGGCATTGTCGAACACTGATCGACAGCTCATTCTGTGTGCACGACAACGCCAAGGGCCGGCAATGCCCTTAACCGAGGGCGCGGACCATCGGTGAGAGCCGCGGGTCTGCCTTCCCCTGGACGAAGGAGTCTCGGGTGTCTCATTACGACATCTTCATCGGCGAGATGGTTGGTACCGCCCTTCTGCTGCTGCTCGGTGGAGGCGTGGTGGCGGGCGTCGTCCTCAAGCGCTCGAAGTCCCATGACGCGGGATGGCTCGCCATCAGCTTCGGCTGGGGCCTCGCCGTCCTCACCGGTGCCTATCTCGCCACGGGCGTCTCGGGCGCGCATCTGAACCCCGCCGTCACCCTCGGTCTGGCGATCGCGGGCACGACTCCGTGGGGGGACGTCCCCCTCTACATGGCGAGCCAGCTGCTCGGCGCCCTCGTCGGCGCCTTCCTGGTGTGGGTGGCGTACATGGGCCAGTTCAAGGCCCATCTGACGGACCCGGACATCATCGCCGCGCAGCCGAGGATCGAGGGTCTGGTCGACCAGAAGACCGCGCCGAAGGCGGGTCCGGTCCTCGGTATCTTCTCCACCGGCCCCGAGATCCGGAACACCGTGCAGAACCTGCTCACCGAGATCGTCGCCACCTTCGTGCTGGTGATCGCGATCCTCACCCAGGGACTGAACAACGAGGGCAACGGCCTCGGCACACTGGGCGCGCTGATCGTCGCACTGGTCGTTGTGGGCATCGGCCTCTCGCTCGGTGGCCCCACGGGATACGCCATCAACCCGGCGCGTGACCTCGGCCCCCGCATCGTCCACTTCCTGCTGCCGCTGCCCAACAAGGGCGGCTCCGACTGGACGTACGCCTGGATCCCCGTCGTCGGCCCGCTGGTCGGCGCCGCCGCCGCGGCCGGCTTCTTCAACGTGGCCCTCAAGTAGGCCCCGCCCTTCCCTCCGCCCTCCGAACCGAGCAGGAGCAGACACCGTGAGTGACGCACAGAGCACCGGGACTTCCTCCCGCGGAGCGGGACCGTTCATCGCCGCCATCGACCAGGGCACGACGTCCTCCCGCTGCATCGTCTTCGACGTCGACGCGCGCATCGTCGCCGTCGACCAGAAGGAGCACCGGCAGATCTTCCCGAAGCCGGGCTGGGTCGAGCACGACGCCAAGGAGATCTGGGTCAACGTCCAGGAAGTCCTGGCGAACGCCGTCGAGAAGGCGGGCATCACCAAGGCCGACGTCCTGGCGATCGGGATCACCAACCAGCGCGAGACCACCATGCTCTGGGACAAGAAGACCGGTGAGCCCGTCCACAACGCCATCGTCTGGCAGGACACGCGTACCAGCGGGCTGGTCCGGGAACTGGGCCGCAACGTGGGCCAGGACCGGTTCCGGCGCGACACCGGACTGCCGCTGGCGACCTACTTCGCCGGGCCGAAGGCCCGCTGGCTGCTGGACAACGTCGAGGGCCTGCGCGAGCGCGCGGAAAGCGGCGACATCCTCTTCGGCACCATGGATTCCTGGGTGATCTGGAATCTGACCGGCGGCGTCAACGGCGGCGTGCACGTCACCGATGTCACCAACGCGTCCCGCACGATGCTGATGCGGCTCGACACCCTGGAGTGGGACCCGAAGATCTGCAACTCGATCGGTGTCCCGATGGCCATGCTCCCGAAGATCCGCTCCTCGTCCGAGGTGTACGGAACGGCCAAGGGAGGCCCGCTGAACGGCGTCCCGGTCGCCTCGGCGCTCGGTGACCAGCAGGCGGCCCTGTTCGGCCAGACCTGTTTCGCCGAGGGCGAGGCCAAGTCGACGTACGGCACCGGCACGTTCATGCTGATGAACACCGCCAACAAGCCCATCAACTCCTACAACGGCCTGCTGACCACCGTCGGTTACCGCATCGGGGACCAGCCCGCGGTGTACGCCCTGGAGGGCTCCATCGCCGTCACGGGCGCCCTGGTCCAGTGGATGCGCGACCAGATGGGCCTCATCAACACCGCGCCCGAGATCGAGACGCTCGCCTCCTCGGTCGAGGACAACGGCGGCGCGTACTTCGTCCCCGCCTTCTCCGGGCTGTTCGCACCCCACTGGGACTCGTCCGCCCGCGGCGTGATCGCCGGTCTCACCGGCTATGTCACCAAGGCGCACATCGCCCGAGCGGTGCTGGAGGCCACGGCCTGGCAGACCCGCGAGATCAGCGACGCCATGACCAAGGACTCCAAGGTCGAGCTGACGTCCCTCAAGGTCGACGGCGGTATGACCGCCAACAACCTGCTGATGCAGACGCTCGCCAACGTCCTCGACGCGCCCGTCGTACGCCCGATGGTCGCGGAGACCACCGTCCTGGGCGCCGCCTACGCCGCGGGCCTCGCGGTCGGCTTCTGGCCGGACACCGACGCGCTGCGCGCCAACTGGCGCCGGGCCGCCGAGTGGACTCCGGACATGGACCAGTCGAGGCGCGCCCGCGAATACAAGAACTGGCTCAAGGCCGTCGAGCGCACCAAGGCCTGGCTGGACGACGACGAGGACAGCTGACCCCAGCCCCCGTCCGATCGAGGAGACACCATGACCACCCTTCACAGCGGTCCCGCCCTGGGCACGCATCCGGCCGGCGGCTCCCTCCCGAGCCGCGCCGAGACCCGGGAGCAAATGTCCCGCGCCACCTACGACCTGCTGGTCATCGGCGGCGGCATCCTGGGCATCTCCACGGCCTGGCATGCCTCCCAGTCGGGACTGCGGGTGGCCCTGGTGGACGGTGGCGACTTCGCGGGCGCCACCTCCTCCGCCTCCTCCAAGCTGCTCCACGGCGGTCTGCGCTACCTGCAGACCGGCGAGGTGAAGCTGGTCGCCGAGAACCACTTCGAGCGCCGCGCGGTCTCCCGCCGGGTGGCGCCGCATCTGGCGAACCCGCTCACCTTCTATCTGCCCGTCTACAAGAACGGGCCGCACAGCGCGGCCAAGCTGGGTGCCGGTGTCTTCGCCTACTCGGCGCTGTCCGCCTTCGGCGACGGTGTGGGGCATCTGCTGAGCCCGGCGAAGGCGCGGCGTGCGGTGCCCGAGCTGCGGACGGACAATCTGCGGGCCGTGGCCGTGTACGGCGACGACCAGATGAACGACGCGCGGATGGCGGTCATGACGGTCCGGGCCGCCGTCGAGTCGGGCGCGGCGGTCCTCAACCACGCCCAGGTCACCGGGTTGCGGTTCTCCGGCGGGCGGGTGACGGGCGCCGACCTCAAGGACGGTCTGGACGGTACGGAGTTCGGGGTCGACGCCCGGCTCGTACTGAACGCCACCGGCCCCTGGGTGGACCGTCTGCGCACGATGGAGGACCCGAGGTCCGAGCCCTCGATCCGGCTCTCCAAGGGCGCGCACCTCGTACTGCGGCGCACCGCCCCGTGGAACGCGGCGCTCGCGACCCCGATCGACAAGTTCCGTATCACCTTCGCCCTCCCCTGGGAGGACATGCTGCTGCTGGGCACGACGGACGAGACGTACGAGGGCGATCCGGCGGACGTGGCGGTCACCGACGCGGACATCCACCAGATCCTGGACGAGGCGTCGCTGTCCGTGCGCGACCAGCAGCTCTCGCGAGAGCTGATCACCTACTCGTTCGCCGGTCTTCGGGTACTGCCCGGCGGTCCCGGTGACACCTCCACCGCCAAGCGGGAGACGGTCGTCACCGAGGGCAGCGGCGGGATGCTGTCGGTCGCCGGCGGAAAGTGGACGACGTTCCGCCATATCGGCCGTACGGTGCTGGAGAAGCTGGAGACCCTGCCGGGCCGTCCCCTCGGCTCCGACATCGAACCCATCTCGCGGCTGCCGAAGATGCTGCCGCTGCCCGGCATCTCCAATCCGCAGGCGGTCACGCACCGGCTGCTGATCGACGGCGCCTCGAACGGCGACGGTATGGCGCGCGACACCGCCTACCATCTGGCCAGGCACTACGGGTCGCTGGCGTTCGACATCGCGCGCCTGGCGTACGAGCATCCCGAGCTGGGCGAGCGTATCCACCCGGACGCCCCGGAGATCTGGGCACAGGTCGTGTACGCGCGCGACCACGAGTGGGCGGAGACCGCGGACGACGTACTGCGGCGCCGTACGACGCTGACGATCCGCGGTCTCGCCACCGACGAGATCCGGTCGCGCGTCGAGCGGTTGCTCGGCGAGCGGCAGAGCTGAGGTCACGCCTCGAATCAGGTTCCGGAACGGCGGCGGGGACGGCAGGACCGTCCCCGGCGCCGTCGTTCGCGGAGAACTCCAGGGGAAAGGGGCGCCGGGCGCTCGCGGAGACGCATAATGGAGGCCGATACATCGGATGTATGGAGGTCGCCCATGGCTGTCACCGACGAGGCCATCGAGAAGATCAAGGGAATGATCGTCTCGGGCGCGCTACGCCCGGGGGACCGCCTTCCCAAGGAGAGCGAGCTCGCCGCCGAACTGGGCCTGTCGCGCAACTCTCTGCGCGAGGCGGTCCGCG
Organism: Streptomyces camponoticapitis; assembly: GCF_014646115.1. Lineage (GTDB taxonomy): Bacteria > Actinomycetota > Actinomycetes > Streptomycetales > Streptomycetaceae > Streptomyces > Streptomyces camponoticapitis. The sequence goes on from NZ_BMMV01000022.1 coordinate 79,207, forward strand.
CACTGTCGCTGATCCGGATTCTCGACGTACGGCAGGGCGACGGGACGTACGTCACCAGCCTCGATCCGCAGCTCCTTCTGGAGGCGCTGAGTTTCGTCGTCGACTTCCACCGTGACGACACGGTGCTGGAGTTCCTGGCGGTACGGCGGATCCTGGAGCCGGCCGCGACGGCGATGGCCGCCTCCCGGATCAAGGACGCCGAACTGGACGCGCTGAGCGCGCAGTTGGACGCGCTCGGGCCGGAGCCTTCGGTGGAGGAGCTGGTGGCATCGGACCTGGAGTTCCACCGCGGGATCGTGCAGGCATCGGGCAACTCGGTGCTCTGCTCGCTGCTCGACGGTCTTTCGGGGCCGACGACGCGGGCCCGGGTCTGGCGCGGGCTGACCCAGGAGGACGCGGTCAGCCGTACGTTGCACGAGCACCGGGCGATCCTGGCGGCGCTGCGGGACCGGGACGGCGAGGCGGCCAGGTCGTGGGCGACGGTGCATGTCGCGAGTGTGGAGCAGTGGCTGCGTTCGACGCTCTGACGGCCGGGGACACGGCCACGGGCCTGCGCCGGAACGGATATCCGTTCCGGCGCAGGCCCGTGGCCGTGTCCCCGGCCGGTCAGTCCTGCTTCTCGCCGCTCGCGAACCGCGAGATGACAAGGGCGACGATGATGATCGCGCCGTTCAGGAACTGGTTCCAGAGCGCCGGCACCCCGCCCAGCGTCATCACGTTCACCACCAGCTGAAGCGTCAGCACACCGGTGAGCGCGCCGAAGAGCGTGCCGCGCCCGCCCTTGAGGCTGATGCCGCCGATCACGGCGGCCGCGAAGACCTGGAAGATCCAGCCGTTGCCCTGGGTCGCCGCGACGGAGCCGTAGTGGCCGGTGTACAGGACGCCGGCGAAGGCGGCGAGCACACCGCCGATGGCGAGCACGATCCAGGTGATCCGGTCCACCCGGACACCGGCGGCGCGCGCGGCCTCCGGGTTGCCGCCGATGGCGTACAGCGAACGCCCGTGCCGCAGCCAGGCGAGCGAGGCGCCGCCGATCGCGAAGAGCGCCAGACAGATCCAGACGGCGGCGGGCGCCCCCAGCCAGTCGGTCTTGCCGAGGTAGCGGAAGGACTCCGGGACATCGGTGATCGACTTGCCCTCGGTGATACCGATCTGGAGACCGCGCAGCATCGTGAGCATGCCGAGGGTGGCGATGAACCCGTTGACCCGCAGCTTCAGGATCAGGAAGCCGTTGATCACGCCGACGACCAGGCCGACCAGCAGACACAGCGGGATGGCCGACCAGACGGGCAGCAGATCCAGACCGGCGAACCGGCCGCCCTCGCCCGGCAGCACCATCCACATGGCGATGACCGGCGCGATGCCGATGGTCGACTCCAGCGACAGGTCCATCCGGCCACAGATCAGAATCAGTGCCTGGCCGAGCACCAGCAGGCTCAGCTCGGACGACTGCTGGACCACACTGATCAGGTTGTTGGAGGTGAGGAAGACCGGCGAGACGATGAAGCCGATCACCATCAGCACCAGGATCACCGGCACGAGCGAGAAGTCGCTCCACCTGATGAGCTTCAGCCGGCTCAGCGGGTGGTCGTCGGTGCGCTCCTTGTCGAGCGCCGGCGGACGTATCGTCTCCGTCATCGGTTCTCCCCCACACCTTCCATGGCGGCGACCAGTTCCCGGTCGGTCCACCCGCTCCCGAACGTTGCCACCACTCGCCCGTGGAACAGGGCCAGTACGCGATCGCAGACCCGCAGATCATCCAGCTCGTCGGAGATGATCACGGCCGCGTTTCCTTCGTCGGCCACCCGGCGTACGACGCCGAGCAGCGAATCCTTCGACTTGACGTCGACGCCCGCCGTGGGGCGCAGGGCCACCAGCACGCTGGGCGCGCGGGCCAGCGCCCGCGCGACGACCACCTTCTGCTGATTGCCGCCGGAGAGGCCCGAGACCGGCTGCTCGGGCCCCGTCGTCTTGATGTCCAGCGAGGCGATCATCGACCGGGCGAACTCCCGCGTACGGGAGGGCAGTACGGTCCCCCACGGGCCGAGCTGGTCGGCGACCGTGAGTGTGGCGTTCTCGGCGACACTGCGGTCCAGGACGAGCCCCTGGAGGTGCCGGTCCTCGGGGATGTAGCCGATCCCGGCGTCCAGCGAGTCCGGGACACTGCCCGGTCTGACCGTCCGGTCGCGTACCGCGATCCGGCCTGCCGTCGCCTTCCGCATGCCGACCAGGATCTCGCCCAGCGCGGTGTTGCCGCTGGCCGCGGCCCCGGCCACGCCGAGTACCTCACCGGGCCGCACTTCCAGGTCGAGCGGGTCGAACTCGCCCTCCAGGGCGAGCCGTTCGGTGGTCAGGATGGGCGCCACCGTCAGGTCCGGCGCCACCGCGTGCGCGGCGTGCCAGTCGGCCGCCGAGCTCGCCGCGTCGCCCGTCATTGCCGTCACCAGGTCCGCCTTGGCCAGATCGGCGACCGGCGCGGTCAGGACGTGGCGGGCGTCTCGGTAGACGGTGACGGTGCTGCACAGCTCGTACACCTCCTGGAGGTGGTGCGAGATGAAGAGGAACGCCACCCCCTGGCTCTGGAGGTCACGGAGCTTCTCGAAGAGGCTGTCGATGCCGCGGGCGTCGAGCTGGGCGGTGGGCTCGTCCAGGATGATCAGCCGGGCGCCGAACGACAGGGCGCGGGCGATCTCCACGAACTGCCGCTGCTCGACGGCGAGATCCTTGGCCCGCGCGTTCGGGTCGACGCTGACGCCGTACTCGGCGAGCAGCTCCTCGGCGCGGGTACGCAGCCGGCGCCAGCTGATCAGGCGCCCGCCGATCCCTGAACCTTCCCTGTCCAGGCCGTAGTTGTTGAGGAAGAGATTCTCGGCGACGGTCAGGTCGGGTACGACCATCGACTTCTGGTAGACGCAGGCGACCTTGGACTGCCAGGCCGAGATGTCGCCGAAGGCGGGCGCCGGTTCGCCGCCGAAGCTCACCTTTCCCGCGTCGGCCTCGTGGAGTCCGGTGAGGACGCTGACGAGGGTGGACTTGCCGGCGCCGTTGCGCCCGACGAGTGCGTGGGACTCGCCCGGCGCGACGGTCAGCCGGACACCGTCGAGCGCCACGGTGGGACCGAAGCGCTTGACGATGCCCTCCGCGTGGACGGCGGGCGCCGCCGCTGCCGGCGCCCCGGCCGCAGGTGCCTGGGCCTGGTTCATGGTTAGCTCTTCTTCTCCAGCTGGTTGGCCCACAGCGCCTTGTCGTCCACGTTCTCCTTGGTCACCAGGGGCGCGGGAAGCTGGTCCTCGTAACCGTTCGGGATCTTGATGATGTTGGAGTCGTGGTCGGTCGGACCCTCCTTGGGGGTCTTCCCGGCCAGCGCCTCCTTCGCGTAGTACAGCGCGTACTTGGCGTACAGGTCGGCCGGCTGCGAGACGGTGGCGTCGATCTTGCCCTCCCGGATCGCGTCCAGCTCCTCCGGGATGCCGTCGTTGGAGATGATCGTGATGTGGCCCTTCTCCCCCGCCGGCTTGAGGAGCTTCTTCTGCTCCAGGAGGGCGAGGGTGGGCTGCAGGAAGACGCCGCCCGCCTGCATGTAGATGCCGTTCAGGTCCGGGTGCGCGGCGAGCGTGGACTGGAGCTTGGCCGACGCCACCTCACCCTTCCACTCGGTGGCGAGCTCGAACACCTCGATGTCGGGGAACTTCTCGTCCATGCAGCTCTTGAACGCCTCCGAGCGGTCACGGCCGTTGATGGAGGAGAGGTCGCCCTGGAACTCGGCGACCTTGCCCTTGCCGCCCAGCTGCTCGCCGAGGTACTCGCAGGCCTTCTGGCCGTACGCGCGGTTGTCGGCCCGCACGACCATGTAGACGTCGCCCTTGTCGGGGCGGGTGTCGACGCTGACGACGGGGATCTTCTTCTCGTTCAGCTCGGCCAGCGTCTCGGCTATCGCGCCGGTGTCCTGCGGGGCCATGACCACGGCCTTGGCACCCTGGTCGGTGAATGCCTGGACGTTGGAGACGAGCTTGCCGATGTCGTTCTGCGAGTTGGTCAGCGACAGCGCGTCGATCTCCTCGTCCTTGACGCCGGACTCGATGTACTGCTGGTAGGAGTTCCAGAAGTCGCTGTCACTGCGCGGCAGGTCGATGCCGACCTTGCCGCCACCGCCGTCTCCGCTCTCCGAGTCACGGTTGCAGCCCGCGAGGGCCGTGACGGCGAGCAGCGCGGCACAGGCCGCGGCGCTCGTACGCAGTACCGTGCGTGGGGATCGCCCCACAGGGTGTCGCAGCATGGTTTTTCCGTCCTTGGATGAGTGTCGGCTCAGGCTCAAACTCAGGGCGTGGCGGGGCGCAGACGAAGGCCCTGCATTCCGCCGTCGACCGCGAGCGCCGTGCCCGTGACGGCGGCGGCGGCGGGGCTGGCGAGGTAGGCGACCGCCGCGGCGACCTCGTCCGCGCTGACCAGCCGGCCCGTGGGCTGGCGCGCTTCGAGGGCGGCGCGTTCGGCCACCGGGTCGGGTGCCTGGTCGAGCAGGCGGCCGACCCAGGGGGTGTCCGCGGTACCGGGGTTGACGCAGTTGACGCGTACGCCTTCACGGATGTGGTCGGCGGCCATCGCGAGGGTCAGCGACTGCACCGCGCCCTTGCTGGCGCTGTACAGGGCGCGCTGCGGCAGCCCCGCCGTGGCGGCGATGGAGCAGGTGTGGGTGATCGAGACGCAGCCGGGCCGGTCGGTGGCGGCGCGCCGCAGATGGGGCAGGGCGTGGCGCGCGGTGCGGACCATGCCGAGGACGTTGATGTCGAGGACCCGCAGCCATTCCGCGTCGTCGTTGTCGGTGACGGTGCCGATGGCGCCGATCCCGGCGTTGGAGACCACGGTGTGCAGGGCGCCGAACTCGGCGGCGGCCGCGTCGACCGCCGCACGGACGGCGTCGTCGTCGGTCACGTCGGCCTTGAGCGCCAGAGTGCCCGCGGGGGCCGACGCGGTGTCCCGGTCGAGTACGGCGACGCGCGCGCCGCGCGCGAGCAGCAGGGTCGCGATGGCCGCCCCGATGCCGGACGCGCCGCCGGTGACGAGGGCGCCCAGGCCCGCGAAGTCTCCTGTGTCCTGTGCCGCGGTCATGAGTTGACCTCCTCGGTGGTGCGGCGGGCCTGCCAGACGGGCCCTTCCGGATAGCGGTGCGCGGCCATCGACTCCGGGTGCATCCGCGCGGAGAAGCCCGGGGCGCCCGGCGCGACGTAGCGGCCGGAGTCGATCACCACGGGGTCGGTGAAGTGCTCGTGGAGGTGGTCGACGTATTCGATCACACGGTCCTCCCAGGTGCCCGAGACGGCAACGTAGTCGAACATGGCCAGATGCTGGACCAGTTCGCACAGTCCGACCCCGCCCGCGTGCGGGCAGACCGGCTTGCCGTACTTGGCGGCGAGGAGCAGGATCGCCAGGTTCTCGTTGACGCCGGCGACGCGCGCGGCGTCGATCTGGACGAAGTCGACGGCCTCGGCCTGGAGCAGCTGCTTGAACACGACGCGGTTGGCGACGTGTTCGCCGGTGGCGACCTTGACCGGCTGGCCGGCCCGGACGGCGGCGTGGCCGAGGATGTCGTCGGGGCTGGTGGGCTCCTCGATCCAGTGCGGCTCGTGCGGGGCCAGCGCGGTCATCCAGCGGATCGCGTCGGGCACGTCCCAGCGCTGGTTGGCGTCGACGGCGATACGGATGTCGGGGCCGACCGCCGCGCGGGCCAGCTTCATCCGCCGTACGTCGTCGTCCAGGTCGCCGCCCACCTTGAGCTTGATCTGCTGGAATCCGTCGGCGACGGCCTGTTCGGCGAGGGTGACGAGCTTGTTGTCGTCGTAGCCGAGCCAGCCGGGCGAGGTGGTGTACGCGGGGTAGCCCTCGGCGCGCAGCCGGGCGGCGCGCTCGGCGCGGCCGGGCTCGGCGGCGCGCAGGATCTCCAGCGCCTCGGCCGGGGTGAGGGCGTCGGTGAGATAGCGGAAGTCGACGAGCGAGACGAGCTCCTCGGGCGTCATGCCGGCCAGGAACTCCCAGACGGGCAGGCCCGCCGCCTTGGCGGCGAGGTCCCACGCGGCGTTGATGACCGCGCCCGCGGCCATGTGCATGACGCCCTTCTCCGGGCCGAGCCAGCGCAGCTGCGAGTCATGGGTGAGCTCGATGTGGAGCGCGGCGAGATCGGCGGCGGTACGCGGTGCCCGGCGGCCGACCACGTACGGCCGCAGTGCCTCGATGGCGGCGGCGAGCACGTCGTTGCCACGGCCTATGGTGAAGCAGAAACCGTGGCCCTCGGCGCCCTCGTCGGTGCGCAGGACCACATATGCCGCGGAGTAGTCGGGGTCGGGGTTCATGGCGTCCGAGCCGTCGAGCTGTTCCGAGGTGGGGAAGCGGATGTCGTGTACCCCGAACTCTGTGACGGTCTGACTCACTGCACGCCCCCTGAGAAGAACATCGGACCTCTTCGGTCATCCGATGTATAGCGTCGTTGAGGGGTAAACGTCCAGGGGCGGAACGAAATTTACGGTTACAGCTCGGATGAATTCTCTGATTCCCGGATCGGCATCCCCAGCCATGCCCAGCGACGCGGAAGTTCACCCACGCGTGCATGGGGGCTGCGGGACGGTAGCTGAGAAGCCGTAAGGTTGGTCCGTACGTTCAGAGCACACTTCGGAAGGAGGCCTGGGTGATCGAGCTCGAGGGGGTACCCGAGCTGATCGACCCGGTCATGGTGGCCGCGTTCGAGGGCTGGAACGACGCCGGCGACGCGGCGTCCACCGCGGTCGGACATCTGGACCGGGAGTGGAAGGGCGAGGTGTTCGCGGCGCTGGACGCCGAGGACTACTACGACTTCCAGGTCAACCGGCCCACGGTCTATCTGGACGGCGGAGCGCGGAAGATCGTCTGGCCCACGACCCGGCTCTCCGTGGTCCGGGTCGGCGGCGAGAAACCCCGTGACCTGGTGCTGGTCCGCGGGATCGAACCGTCCATGCGCTGGCGCTCCTTCTGCAACGAGATCCTGGGCTTCGCCCATGAGCTGGGCGTGGAGATGGTGGTGATCCTGGGCGCGCTGCTCGGCGACACCCCGCACACCCGCCCGGTGCCGGTCAGCGGCGTGACCTCGGACGCGGACCTGGCCAGGACGATGGACCTGGAGGAGACCCGGTACGAGGGCCCGACCGGCATCGTCGGCATCCTCCAGGAGGCGTGCACGCACGCGGGTGTGCCTGCGGTGAGCCTCTGGGCCGCCGTACCGCACTACGTCTCGCAGCCGCCCAACCCGAAGGCGACGCTGGCCCTGCTGAACCGGCTGGAGGATCTGATCGGGCTGCGGATCCCGCTGGGCGAACTGGCGGAGGACGCGCGGGCGTGGCAGCTGGGGGTCGACCAACTGGCCGCCGAGGACAGCGAGGTGGCGGAGTACGTCCAGTCGCTGGAGGAGGCGCGCGACACCGCGGAGCTGCCGGAGGCGTCGGGCGAGGCCATCGCGCGGGAGTTCGAGCGGTATCTGCGCCGGCGTGACGGCGGTCCCGGCCAGTCGCCCGGCGGGCACGCCACGGAGACGGGCGAGGGCTCGGGGACGTATCTGCGCGACACGTCGGGGCCCGGCCGCGGCCGCCCGCCACGCCCTCCCCGCACCGGCCCCGACACCGGCGCCGGACCCGAGCCGGGCACCGGCCCGGACCGGGAGCCGGGTCCGGGCAAGGGGAACGGCGACACGAACGGCAACGACGAGGATTCCTCGGACGACTGAGCGCGGTCCCGGGTCGCGAGGCCCGGGACCCGGCCCGCCCCGGCCGTCGTGGCCTCGGTTCCGTCACGAACTGATGGGTTCTCAGAACCCTCCGCGAACCCGATCCACAGTGAGTCCCGGATCACTGGCACACACTCAGCACACCATCGTCCGCGGGGGGGCTCATGATGGACCCGATCGTGCTGGCAGCGGGAACCGCGCTCGTGAGCGCCATGGCCACGGACGCCTGGCAGCAGGCCCGGGCCGCGACGGTCGGCCTGTGGCGCAGGACGCGCCCCGAGCGCGCCGACCGGATCGGGGCCGAACTCGACGTCCCGCGCGGTCAGGTGCTCGCCGCGCGAGAGGCCGACGACGAGGACACCGAGCAAACACTGACCGGCGCCTGGCGTCTGCATCCGCATGACCTCCTGCGCGAAACCCCCGGCCTCGCCGCCGAGCTCCAGCGCCTGCTGGACGAGCACCTCACCCCGGCGCTCCCGGAGAGCGGACAGGCCCGGACCCGGTCGGTCGTCATGAAGGCCGAGGCCCACGACAACTCCCGGGTGTACATGGCGGGTGGGGACCAGCACATCACGGGCGCGTGAACGCACCCTCCCCCGAGGCGCCGGGCCACGACGTGACGGCGGACATGGCCCGCGCCTCCGGGTACCTGGCGCGCGCCGCGGTGGGCACGCTCAGCCCCTGGACCGTGTGCCCGCCGCGGCGGGCACACGCAGCACGCCCTAGAGAGCCACTCCCAGCAGCGCGTCCACCGTGCGGGACACCACTCCCGGCGCCCCTTCGTCCGTACCCCCCGTGGACTCCTGGAGCGCGGCCCAGCGGTCGACCGCCGCCAGTGCCGCCGGGGCGTCCAGATCGTTCGACAGGGCCTCGCGGACCTCTTCCACCAGTTCCTGTGCCGGAGGGCCGTCGGGACGGGACACGGCGGCGCGCCAGCGTGCCAGACGCTCCACCGCCGTTTCGAGGACCTCGTCCGTCCACTCCCAGTCGGAGCGGTAGTGGTGCGCGAGCAGCGCGAGCCGGATCGCGGCCGGGTCCACGCCCTCGTGACGCAGGGTGGAGACGAAGACCAGATTGCCCTTGGACTTGGACATCTTCTCGCCGTCGAGCGCGACCATCCCGGCGTGCACGTACGTCTTGGCGAACGGGTGCACGCCGGTCAGCGTCTGTGCGTGCGAGGCGCCCATCTCGTGGTGCGGGAAGGCCAGATCGCTGCCGCCGCCCTGGACGTCGAAGCCCATGCCGAGGTGGTCGAGGGCGATGGCCACACACTCGATGTGCCAGCCCGGCCGGCCGTGGCCGAGGCTGCCGCCGTCCCAGCTGGGCTCGCCCTCGCGGGCCGACAGCCAGAGGATCGGGTCGAGCGGGTTCTTCTTGCCGGGGCGTTCCGGGTCGCCGCCGCGCTCGGCGGAGAGGAGCCGCATCGCTTCCGCGTCGAGACCGGAGACCTCGCCGAAGTGCGGGTCGGCCTCGACGGAGAAGTAGACGTCGCCCTCCAGTACGTACGCGGCGCCGATCTCGCAGAGCCGCTCTACGAGGGGCACGATGCCCGGTATCGCCTCCACCGCTCCGATGTAGTGCTGCGGCGGCAGCATGCGCAGCGCCGTCATGTCCTCACGGAAGAGGGCGGTCTCACGCTCCGCGAGCCCGGTCCAGTCCTCACCGTCGCGGGCCGCCCGTTCGAGGAGCGGGTCGTCGATGTCGGTGACGTTCTGGACGTACTGGATCTGCCGCTTGGTGTCGAGCCAGACGCGCTGCACGAGGTCGAACGCGTTGTAGGTCGCGGCGTGCCCGATGTGCGTCGCGTCGTACGGCGTGATGCCGCAGACGTAGATACGGGCGACGGGTCCGGGGGCGACGGTGACGGGGCCACCGGTCGCTGTGTCGTGAATCCGGAGGTCGCGGCCCTTGCCGGGCAGGGCGGGGACGTCGGAAGCGGGCCAGGCATGCATGTCATGAGCGTAACCGGACGTTGCTTCCGGCTACGAACCGGACCGGCGCTGTTGTCCGATTCCGCGCCCTTGCATGATCGGCCTGTTGGTGCATGGCCGCTACACCGGCCCGGACGTACCTGTGCGGCCGGATCAGACCGGCGGCCAGGGGATCGCGGGCCACTGCCCGGACGGCTTCGGATGCACTCCCGTACGGCGCAGCTCCTGGACCCGGGACCGTACGGCCTCGGTCTCGGCCGGTGTGATGAGTTCGGCCAACCGGGTGGTGAGCGGGGTGCCTTCGACCAACTCGTCGGCCAGCCGGTCCAGGACGGTCACCGCCTCGGCGGGCAGCGGCTCCCCCGCCCAGCCCCACAGAAGCGTGCGCAGCTTGTCGTCCACGTTGAAGGTGACGCCGTGGTCGATCGCGTACAGCCGGCCCCCGGCCTCGGGCAGCAGATGGCCGCCCTTGCGGTCGCCGTTGTTGATGACCGCGTCGAGCACCGCGAGCCGCCGCAGCCGTGGGTCGTCCGCGTGCACCAGCAGCGCGGTGCGGCCCTCGCCGACCTCGGCGAAGCCGATCGCCTTCCAGCCCTCCGCCGGCTCCTCCTCCTCGACCAGGGCGAGGAGTTGGGGCGCCGTGTCGCTCTCGTCGGCCTCGATCCAGAGCTGGCACATGCCTTCGCCGTACGGACCGTCACGCAGCACGGTGGGCGGTACCAGACCCCAGCCGGTCACCTCGGAGATCTCGTACGCGGCCACCTCGCGCTGGGCGAGCGTCCCGTCGGGGAAGTCCCAGAGCGGCTGCTCCCCGGCGACGGGCTTGTAGACGCAGGAGGCTTCCTGTCCCTCGTACGACACGGAGCAGTACAGCACCGCGTTGGAGGCCTCCCGGATCCGGCCCCGTACGGTCAGTTCGCCCTTGGTGATCAGATCCACCGCTGTCACGCTCATGCGTCGCGGCGGTATCCGTTCTGGCGCGGGCATACGTGTCCCTCCGGGTCGAGCGGCAGACTGCACAGCGGGCACGGCGGCCGGCCTGCGTTGACCACGTCCAGGGCACGTTTGGCGAAGGCCCTCGCCTGGGCGCCGGAGAGCCGGACGCGGAGCATCGGCGGGCCGTTCTCCTCGTCCTGGAGCAGCCGTTCCTCGGCGTCCGCGAGGTCTTCGTCGGTGTCCGCGTCGAGCTCGACGAGGGCCTGGGCCTCGACGATCATGCGCTGTTCGTCGCCGTCCCAGGCCAGCGCCATGGTGCCGACCCGGAACTCCTCCTCGACGGGCGCGTCGAGCGGTGCGGCGTCGGCGACGTCGGTGGGGGCCACGGCGGGCACCGGTGCGTTGCCGCCCGTACGGCGCACGACCTCGTCGAGCAGCTCATCTATGCGCTCGGCGAGTGCGGCGACCTGGGTCTTCTCCAGGGCCACGCTGGTGACGCGGCCCGAGGCGGATGCCTGGAGGAAGAACGTACGGCGGCCAGGCAGCCCGACCGTACCGGCCACGAAGCGGTCCGGCGGGTCGTAGAGGAACACCTGACGGGACACGTCCTGTCTCCCTTGGGAATTGACGGAATGGGGCGGGCCGGGGGCTCCCGGAGGGCGAACCTCCGGGGTGGCGCGGACGGCCCGTCCACCCTACTGCGCGCGGAGATCACGCCGCGCCGGTGCCGCCGCCCACGACGGCTTCACCGCTGCTGTCCTTCTTTCCCTCCGCGCCGTTCTCACGCGGGGTCAGGGAACCGAGGTCACCGGTCTCCCCCAGCCGCAGCAGGAAGGGGCGCAGCCGGGTGTACCGGATGGCGGTGACCGAGCAGGGGTCGGCGTGGATCCGCTGGAAGAGGTCGAGATGCATGCCGAGCGCGTCGGCGACCAGGGACTTGATGATGTCTCCGTGGGAGCACATCAGGAAGACGGCGTCCTCGCCGTGCTCGGCCTCGACCCGGGCGTTCCAGTCCCGTACCGCGTCGACGGCGCGTGCCTGCATGCCGCGCATCGACTCACCGCCGGGGAAGGCGGCGGACGAGGGGTGCTGCTGGACGACCGCCATCAGGGGGTCGTCGGCCAGCTCGGCGAGTTTGCGCCCGGACCAGTCGCCGTAGTCGCACTCGCTGATCCGCTCCTCCTGGTGCGTGCCGATACCGGGGCGGGCCTCGACGAGCGGCTGGACCGTCTCCAGACAGCGCTGGAGCGGGCTGCTGACGACGGCGGCGAGCGGCAGGCCCGCGAGGCGTCCCGGCAGGGCGGCGGCCTGCGCGAGGCCCTGCTCGTCGAGCGCGACGCCGGGCGTCCGCCCGGCGAGGACGCCCGAGGTGTTGGCGGTGGAGCGTCCGTGCCGTACGAGGATCAGGGTGGCCATGCCGGCCAGCCTAAACGGTGCGCGCAGAGGCGGGCCGGCCACCCGGACGGCGAGGCCGGGAGCGGGGAGCGGGCCGATCCGGGAGAGCGGCGCTGGTGCGGCAGACGTGCGTCGAACCACTTCGGCCGGGAATATGGACGGGGTGATCGTCGACCGTGCCATCTACCGCGACGGGCGCCGCACCGACGGGCCCGCCGATCTGTCCGACGCGCTGGCCGAGGCGCGCGCCGAGGGGGACGCCTTCCTCTGGGTCGGGCTGTATGAGCCGACGGAGCAGGAGTTCGACCTCGTCAGCACCGAGTTCGGCATGCACCCGCTGGCCGTCGAGGACGCGCTCAAGGCCCATCAGCGGCCCAAGCTGGAGATCTACGACGACTCGCTGTTCATGGTGCTCAAACCGGTCGTGTACGACTCCGAGCAGGACACCGTCTCCAGCGGCGAGCTGATGGTCTTCGTCGGCGACTCGTTCGTGGTGACCGTCCGGCACGGCGAGGGCGCGCCGCTGCACGCCGTACGCATGCGCCTTGAGTCGGAGCCCAAGGTGCTCAGGCACGGTCCGACCGCGGTTCTCTACGCGGTGAGTGACGCGGTGGTCGACCACTACATCGATGTCGGCAACGAGCTCCAGGTCGACCTGGAGGAGCTGGAGGCGCAGGTCTTCTCGCCGAACGAGGGCGGTTCGGGCCGGGCCCGCAGGACGGACAGCCAGCCGACGGCGGAGCGGATCTACACCTTCAAGCGGCAGGTGCTGGAGTTCCGCCGGGCGGCCGGGCCGCTGGCCGAGCCCATCTCGCGCCTCACGCGCGCCGGGGTGCCGTTCGTCAAGGAGAGGTCGCAGCCGTTCTTCCGGGACGTGGACGATCATCTGACGCGCGTCAACGAGCAGGTGGAGGGCCTCGACCGGCTGGTCTCGGACATCCTGTACGCCCATCTCGCGCAGATGGGCGTCCGGCAGAACGACGACATGCGCAAGATCTCCGCCTGGGCGGCGATGGCCGCCGTGCCGACGCTGCTCGCGGGGATCTGGGGCATGAACTTCCAGCACATGCCCGAGCTGGCGCAGGTGTGGGGTTATCCGGCCGCGCTGTCGGTGATGCTGGGCGCGGTGACCTTCCTGCACCGGCTCTTCAAGCGCAACGGCTGGCTCTGATCCGGCCGGCGGGCCGGCCGGGTCAGGGCTCCACGGCTCCGGGGCCGTACGGCTCAGAAAGCGGGCGCGGTCGCCGGACCGCCCAGCGCGTCGCGGCGCACCGGCATGCTGAGGCTGACCATCCGCCGCCAGCGGCCCGCCCGCTCCACCCCGTACATGGCGTGGATGCCCGCGGTCAGCAGCGCCGCCTTGGGGCGGGGCCAGCGCAGGATGCGGCCCATGTGCTCCATCACGGCGATGCTCACGTCGCGGTAGATCTGGATCTCGGCGTGCGCGCTCTCCTGGAGCACCCGGTGGATGGTGCGGCCGTGGCCCTGGCGCGCGAGACGCAGCAACTCCTCGTGGCAGTAGGCCAGATGGTTGTCCTCGTCGGCACTGATCATCTGCACGGCCTTGCCGACGACGGGGTGGTCCGCGAAGTGTTTCCGCAGCAACTCCATCTGGTCGGAGGCGCGCTGCTCGGTGACCCGGCTGTGCGAGAGGTAGACGACGATGTCGTGCTCCGTCAGCGGGTCGTTGCGGCGCAGTTTGTCGTGCGGGAGGCCGATACCGCGCCGTTCGAGCAGCAGCGTGTAGTCGGTGGCGGGCGGGACGTCGACGGGCTCCAGACCGCGCTTCTTCAGCATCGCCTGGAAGATCCGCCCGTGTTTGTCCTCGTCGGCGCCGTGCCGCGTGATCTTGGGTGCGAGGTCCCGCATTCCATCGGGCACCAAGGCGGCGATACGGCCGTTCTCCCAGCCGCCCTGGGCCTCGCCGCTGGCCGCGATGGAGCAGAAGAGCTGAAAGGACTCGTCGTTGTCGAGGATTTCCTCGAACAGGCCTCGGGCCGAGAGCATTGGATGCCACCTCCATACCGATGTCCGCACAGACATCCGCACAAGGATTCAAATGCGACACCGCGGAGCAGGCAACAGCTCAGGTACCGGAATCGGCCGTTCGAGGGAGGGGCGGGCGCACGTCCGTACGTATACGGGCATGCGTAACCCGGTGGATGCCGGGGGCGTTGTCCTTTGCGACGGCCGTGGCGGGGAAGACCCCCCGAGCCCCCACCACGGCTGCGGACTTCCGCCTTCTCTCTCAGGTGACGAGACCCGCCAGTTCCAGGGCCTGGGTGCCCGCGCGCAGGGCCGCGAGGCGTTCGTCGAGGGTGAAGCCGGCGGGGGCCAGGGTCAGCGTCGTGACACCGGCCGCGTCGTACGCCTTCATCCGGTCGGCGATCCGCTCCACCGAGCCGAGCAGCGTGGTCGAGTCGATCAGCTGGTGCGGGACGGCGGCCCCGGCGCCCTCCTTGTCGCCGGTCAGATACCTGTCCTGGATCTCGACCGCCTCGCGCTCGTATCCCATACGCCGGGCGAGCTGGTTGTAGAAGTTCTGCTTGCGGCTGCCCATACCGCCCACGTACAGCGCGGTGTAGGGGCGGAACATGTCCGCGAGCGCCTCGATGTCGTCGCCCAGCGCGATCGGCAGGGTCGGGCAGACGTCGAAGCCGTCCATGGTCAGACCGGCCTTCTCGCGGCCCGCGCGCAGATGCCTGAGCGCGGTCTCCTCAAGATGCTCGGCCGAGGGGAAGATCAGCAGCGCGCCGTCGGCGATCTCACCTGTCTGCTCAAGGTTCTTGGGGCCGATCGCGGCGATGTAGAGCGGGATGTGCTCGCGCTCGGGGTGGACGGTGAGCTTGAGGGCCTTTCCGGGTCCGCCGGGCAGCGGCAGCGTCCAGTGCTCGCCTTCGTAGGAGAGGCGCTCGCGGGACATCGCGCGGCGGACGATCTCGACGTACTCACGGGTGCGGGCCAGCGGCTTGTCGAACTTGACGCCGTACCAGCCCTCGGAGACCTGCGGCCCGGAGACCCCGAGGCCGAGACGGAACCGGCCGCCGGAGAGCGAGTCCAGCGTGGCGGCCGTCATCGCCGTCATCGCGGGCTGGCGGGCCGGGATCTGGAGGATCGCCGAACCGATGTCGATGTTCTCCGTCTGGGCGGCGACCCAGCTCAGCACCGTGGGGACGTCGGAGCCGTACGCCTCGGCGGCCCAGCAGACGTCGTAGCCGAGCCGGTCGGCCTCCTGGGCGACGGCGAGGTTGTCGCTGTCCATGCCGGCGCCCCAGTAGCCGAGATTGATGCCGAGCCGCATAACCACTCCCTTACCGATCAGTAACCATCTCTGTGGCGGGACTCTAGCGTGTGGTGCGGGCGTTCGTCAGGGCCGCCATCGGGCCTCGGCCGGGGGCGGGTTGTCCACAGGCTCACTGCGAGTGGGGCCTCGGCCAGTAATCTCAGCGGTCATGGAGCAGAGGCATCTCGGCCGTACCGGCCTGCGAGTGTCCCGGATCGGGCTCGGCACGCTGACCTGGGGGCGGGACACCGACGAGCACGACGCCGCCGACCAGTTGAAGGCTTTCTGGGAGGCGGGCGGCACTCTCGTCGACACCGCCGACGTGTACGGGGGCGGGGAGGCGGAATATCTGCTCGGACAGCTCGTGGAGAGACTGGTGCCGCGCCGGGATCTGGTGATCGCCACCAAGGCGGGCAGTGTGCCCGATCCGTACCGGCGCTTCGACGGCTCGCGCGGGCATCTGCTCGCCGCCCTGGACGCCTCGCTGGAGCGGCTGGGCACGGACCATGTCGATCTTTGGCAGGTCCACGCCTTCGACACCGGGACACCCCTGGAGGAGACGCTCCAGGCGCTCGACATAGCAGTGAGCAGCGGCCGGGCCAGATACGCGGGGGTGTCCAACTTCTCGGGCTGGCAGCTCGCCAAGGCGGCCACCTGGCAGCTGGCCTCCCCCGGCGTACGGACCCGGCTGGCCAGCACGCAGATGGAGTACTCCCTGCTCCAACGGGGCGTGGAGCGCGAGGTGTTGCCGGCCGCCGTCGATCTGGGCGTCGGGCTGCTGCCCTCGTCGCCGCTCGGCCGGGGCGTGCTGACGGGCAAGTACCGGCACTCCACGCCGGCCGACTCCCGTGGCGCCTCGGAGCAGTTGGCGCCGTTCGTCGAGCCGTATCTCGACGAGCCCGCGAGCCGCATCGTCGACGCGGTGGTGACCGCGGCGGAAGGACTGGCGACGACAGCGCTGGAGGTGGCCCTCGCGTGGGTCAGGGACCGGCCCGGCGTGGTGGCCCCGATCATCGGGGCGCGCAACGCGCACCAGCTCACGGCCGCGCTGTCAGTGGAGAGCCTTAGGCTTCCCGACGAGATCTGCCGGGCGCTCGACGATGTGTCGGCGCCCGTGCACCGCTATCCCGATCAGGACTGGAGCACCCTGTGACTGTGCCTTCCCCGGGGGCACCCCCCGGATCACCCGCCGAGGACCGCGACACCGCAGTCGCGGAGGAGTCCGCGGCCGAGCCGGTCGCCGGCGCGGACGGCGGCGCGGACGGCGGCGGGGCCGAGGGCGCGGGCGGGGAGGGGGCCGAGGACGAGGCGAAGTCAGCCGAGGCCGAGGCCGCGCAGTTGTCGGAGGCCCAGGCCGAGATCGCCGCGCAGCGTGAGCTGCGCGCCCGGATCGCACAGCGCAAGGCCGAGAAGGAGGGCCCCGTCCCGGCGGGCGCCAAGCTGAGCGGGCAGGCGGCGGATCTGCTCGCCGCCGTACGGGCCATGGAGAGCGGTCAGGCGGCTCCGGCCGCTCCGGTGGCGCCCGCCGCCGCGCGCGCCGTACCTGCCGCCGTGGACGCCGCCGTACCGGCTCAGAACCGGCCTCGGGCTCCCGAGCCCGCCCGGGCCGCGCCGGCGGCCCCCACGACCGCTCCGGGGGTCGTGGCGGCCGTAGGGGCCGTGCTCGCCGATGGCGGTGCGCCGGCGGCGCTGGCACCGCAGGTCACCGCGGTGCTCGGGGAGCGGGCCGGTGACGCGCTGCGCGCCGACCCGTGGCTGCTGCTGTCCGTCCCCGGTGTCCGGCCCGAACAGGCCGACGGTTTCGCCCGTGCGCTGCTCGGCGACGGCTGCGGTCCCGGTGATGAGCGGCGGTCCGCCGCCCTCGTCGGCTGGCTGCTGGAGCGCGCCGCCCTCCAGGGGCACACGGCGCTCGCGTTCCCGGCGGTGCGGGCCGCGCTCGCCGAGCGGTCCGTGCCGGACCCCGACGAGGCCCTGCGGCACGCGATCGCGGAGGGCGCCGTGCTGGTGTTCCAGGACGGCGCCGATGACATCGGCGAGGACGCCGAGGACGGGACGGCTGACGGCGAGGGTGCGGAGGGCGCCGCCGATGGTCCGGCCGCGCCCGTGCTGCTCGGTCTCGACCGGTACGCGCTCGCCGAGGAGAGCCTCGCCGACGGTTTGGCCCGGCTGGTGAAGACCACCCAGGAGGCGTCCTGGGACGAGGCCGCGGCGCAGGCGCCCTCCCCCTCGGCGGGTGAACTGATCCGCGCGGTCGCCGGGCACGGTCTGGTGGTGCACACCGGCGGCGAGGCCGCGCGCGCCGAGCCGGTGGCCCTCGCCGAGGCCGTGCGGGCGCTCGGTCTGCGGCCGGTCGTCGCCGCGCACAGCGAGAACGGCCGGCGCCGCCTCGGCGCCGGCGCCGTGACCGTCGCGGGGCTGCTGTCCGGCGCGGAGGGGCCGGGACGGGACGCGGACGGCGCGCTCGACCTGGACGTCCTCGTCGTCCTGGACGCGCCCCAACTGGACGTGGAGACCGCGACGACGCTGGTGGAGTCCCTGCCCGACGGCGCGCGGCTGGTCCTCGGCGGCGACCCCGGGGTGCTCTGGTCTGCGGGCGCGGGCCGGGTCTTCGCGGATCTGCTGGCAGCCAGGGTCTGCCCGCAGATCGCCTCACGCACGCCCGACCCCGGGCCGCTCGGCGAGCTGGTCTCCGGCATCGGCATCGGCGAGCTGAACCAGGTCGAGGCGCCCGGCAAGGAGGTCGTGATCGTGCCCGTGCGCGACGCGGGCGAGGCCGTGCACCGTACGGTTCAGCTCGTCGCCGACTCGGTGCCGCGCGCCATCGGGGTGCCGTCCGGGCAGACGCAGGTGATCACGGTCGGGCACGGCGGCGCGGTGGGGACGCGCGCGCTGAACGTGGCGCTCAAGGAGCGGCTGAATCCCGGCCCCGGCCGGTTCGGCGGCTTCGACCCGGACGACCGGGTCGCCTATGTGCCCGCACCGGGCCGGACCCTGACGGGCGCGGTCGTGTCGGCGGACGCGGAGGGACTGCGGCTGGACTGCGACGGGGTGCCCGTCGTGGTGCCCAAGGAACTGGTCGAGTCGGTCGTACGGCACGGCTGGGCGCTCACCGCGCACCAGGCGGCGGGGATGCGGTGGCCGGCCGCCGTCGTGGTCCTGCCCGGCGACGCGGCGCAGGGCCTGAGCCGGCCCTGGGTCTACACGGCCTTCGGCCGGGGCGAGCGTCATCTGTCCGTGGTCCACGGCGTCGACCAGGTGCTCGCGCACGCGGTGGCGGAGGTACCGGCCGCCGAGCGGACCACCCGGCTGCGGACGCTCCTGGAGGGCCTGCTGACGCCCGCGGTGTGACCCGGTGCCCCCTGGGGTGGCCCGAACGGCCGACGGCCCGCACACGAGATTCGCGGGCGGGCCGTCGGCCGTGTCGGACAGCGGGGTCAGGCGTCCTGTTCCTCCAGGTCACCGAGGGGGTCCCGGCCCCGGATCCCGGCGCTGTCGAAATCCTCGTCGTCGAAGACCGAGCTGACGTCGAAGCGGCAGACGACCTGCTGCGGATCGGCCTGTTCGAAGGGGGCGCCGAGCCATTCGCCGGGCTCCGGAAGGTCGTCGGCGGCCGACACCCAGAGTGTCGAGTCGCCCTCCTCCAGGCCGAACTCCTTGTGCCGGGACGCGATCTCGTCCGGCTCGTACTCGCCGAAGAGCACGCCCACGGCGGCGTGCACACTGGCGCCCACGACCGCCACGGTCTCGGCGTCCCCGTCGACATCGGCGATGCGCTGTGCCTGAGCGAGCAGTCTCCGTGGCTCCGCCACCGCGTAGTCGCGGCGGATCAGCACGCTGAGCGCGTTCGGCTCCTCCGGCCCCGCGTACGGCGGCAGGGAGTCGTCCGTGCCGGGGATCTCGAACGGGGTGACCTCGTCGTAGAGGTCGTAGAGCCGCTCGTCGTACGCCTCCGCCGCGGTGGCAAGGGCGTTGAACGCCTCGGAAACCGCCGGGTCGTCCTCACCCGTGCGGCGTTCGACCGCCGCGAGGTGACGGTCCAGCGCGACCTTGACCGCCTCGGCGGCGGCACGTACCTCGGCAGCCGTGGGCTGCGCAGCATCAGACATAGAGCAGACGCTATCCGTACCGGGGCTCTGCCCGCACAATAGATGCGATGCCGGAATACGAATTTGTCGACGTGTACGTGCCGCGCGGGGTGTCCCGCAGCGACGCGACCCGCCTGCTGACCGACCACGCCGAGTACGGACACTGGGAAATGGACCGACTGAGCCTGCACCGGGACGGCAGTCGCAGAGTGCGGCTGCGCAGACGCATCATCCGTCAGGTACGCGCCACCTGGTAGACGGTGACGGGGCGGATCCCCGTGGTGTGGGAGGCCCGCCCCGTGCCGTACCGGGTTGAACACGTGGCGTACTCGCGCGCCGTCCTACGCGGCGGCGCGGGCGCGCCGGTAGATGATCGTGCCCGCGAGAAGCAGGACGGCACCGGCCGGAACGATCAGTCCGAGCCCGTCGCCGCCGGTCTGCGCGAGCACCTCGGTGGACGGGGCGACGGTCTTCGCCTCCGGGTGGTTCGGGGACGGCGGGACGGTGCGGTCCGTCGGGGGCTCGGGGTTGCCCGGGGTCTCGGGCGTCTCCTCGGCCGGCGGGGCGGGGGTGTCCGCGTTCACGCACTCGTTGCCGCTTGCGGGGTTCAGTGCTCCGACGATGTCGACGCTGTTGCCGCAGACGTTGACCGGGACGTGCACCGGGACCTGGATGAGGTTGCCGGAGCCGACACCGGGTGAGTTGGCGGTTCCGCCCTCGGCGTGCGAGCCGCCGCCTCCGGAACCTGCGTGCGAGCCGCCGTTCCCGCCGGTGCCGCCCTCGGAGGCGTGCGAGCCGCCGCCCGGGCCGCGACCGCCGCCCGACGCGTTCACGCAGGCGTTGCCCATGGCGGGGTTCAGCACTCCGACGACGTTGACGGTGTTGCCGCAGGCGTTGACCGGGACGTGCACCGGGACCTGGACGCTGTTCCCGGACAGCACGCCCGGGGACTTCGCCGCGCTTCCTTCGGCACCCGCGTCCGCTTGCGCGTAGCCGCCGCCGATGGCGAACACGCCGCCGGCCGCCGCCACGGTGATCAGGCCTTTGCGCGTGACCTGTCTCATAGCTTGTTCCTGCCTTCTGCCTTCCGGATACCCCCGGCACAGCGCGCCTGGGGTTTGAAACACGACGGCCCCGGAGTGCGGGGTGCGCACTCCGGGGCCGCTGGGCTCAGACCCTTACGGGTTCGAGGTACAACGTCACGCGTTGACGCAGGTGTTGCCGAAGGCGGGATTCAGCAGCCCGATCACGGAGACCGTGTTGCCGCACACATTCACCGGAATGTGGATGGGCGCCTGGATGACGTTGCCCGAGAGCACACCGGGGGAACCCACGGCGGCACCCTGGGCACCGGAGTCGGCGACGGCCATACCCGCGCCCGCGAGCACGAGACCACCGGTGGCAGCCGCAGCGGCGACGACCTTCTTGATCATTATTCCTCCTTGTTGGCAAATGCGGTCCCAACCTCGGACCGCACATCTGTAACGAGGAGGAGTGGACGGGGCTACGAGCCTATGGTCGCTTTCACTCTTTTCAGTCAAGTGCGCACGCGCTGGCGAATACCGGTCAGCTGGCGTCGATGAAGCGGTCCAACACCCTTACACCGAAGCGCAGTCCGTCCAGCGGCACCCGCTCGTCCACGCCGTGGAACATCCCGGCGAAGTCCAGCTCCGGCGGGAGCTTGAGCGGCGCGAAGCCGAAGCCCCGGATACCGAGGTCGTCGAAGGACTTGGCGTCCGTACCGCCCGACAGCATGTACGGGACGGCCCGCGCGATCGGGTCCTCCGCGACGAGCGCGGTCTGCATGGCGTCCACGAGCCTGCCGTCGAAGCTGGTCTCCAGGGCCTTGTCGCCGTGCACGTCCTCGCGCTTCACGCGCGGGCCGATGATCCGGTCGATGTCGGCGAGGAACTCCTCCTCGTAGCCGGGCAGGAAGCGCCCGTCGACATGGGCGGTCGCCTGGCCGGGGATGACGTTCACCTTGTAGCCCGCGCCGAGCATGGTGGGGGCGGCGGAGTTACGCAGGGTGGCGCCGATCATCTTCGCGATGCCGCCGAGCGTGGCGAGCGTGCCCTCCATGTCCTCCGGGTCGAGCGGGACGCCGAGCGCGTCGGACAGCTCGTCCAGGAAGGACCGCACGGTCTTGGTCATCCGCACCGGCCATTCGTGCCGGCCGAGCCGGGCCACCGCCTCGCAGAGTTCGGTGATGGCGTTGTCGTTGTTGGTCATCGAGCCGTGCCCGGCCGTGCCCTCCACGGTGAGCCGCATCCAGTGCATGCCCTTCTGGGCCGTCTCGACCAGATAGAGCCGCAGGTTCTCGTTGACGGTGAAGGAGAAGCCGCCGACCTCGCTGATCGCCTCGGTGACGCCCTCGAAGAGGTCGGGGTGGTTGTCGACCAGATACCGCGCTCCGTACGTACCGCCCGCCTCCTCGTCGGCCAGGAAGGCGAGGACGATGTCGCGCGGGGGCTTGCGCCCGCTGCGGAGCCTGTCCCGCACCACGGCGAGGGTCATGGCGTCCATGTCCTTCATGTCGACCGCGCCGCGCCCCCAGAGGCAGCCTTCGGCGATCTCGCCGGCGAACGGGTCGTGCGTCCAGTCGGCCGCGTTGGCGGGGACGACATCGGTGTGGCCGTGGATGAGCAGGGCGGGCCTGGAGGGGTCCTCGCCGGCGATCCTGGCGACGGTGGAGGCACGGCCCTTGTGGGACTCGAAGATCTCCGGTTCGAGCCCCACCTCCGCCAGCTTCTCCGCCACGTACTCCGCTGCCGCCCGCTCGCCGGGGCCCGAGTGGTCCCCGTAGTTGCTGGTGTCGATCCGGATCAGATCGCGGCAGAGGTCGACTACCTCGTCCTCGCCCGAGACCGTCCCGCCCGTGTTCGACTCGCTCACGCTGCTCACTCCCGCTGTCGTTGCCGGTGGTCGTCCCATCCTCCCACCGGGCGTGGATCGGGCAGTGCCCGATGTTTGCTATGGTTTTCCACGTCGGAACGGCCTTCGGCCGTCCGGCGGACACCTTGTCCGGGTGGCGGAATGGCAGACGCGCTAGCTTGAGGTGCTAGTGCCCTTTATCGGGCGTGGGGGTTCAAGTCCCCCCTCGGACACCATCGTTGACGTAATGCCGATCGGGATCCTTTTCCCGGTCGGCTTTTCGCATTCCACGACCCTGTCGGGCCACCCCTAAGATCTGCCCCGAACTCCCTGGTGGGGGCCGGGGGCGAGCAGAATAGGGGTTGCCCGCGGGAGGGCTCGCTGGCACGTTTGCGATGCAATTCTCAGTCGACGTGTGCCCCCAGAATGAGGCGACGAAAACATCATGACTCTCGCGCCCAGCGAAACGAAGCCGTGGATTCGACGCTTTCGACCGGCACCGGAAGCGCGCACCCAGTTGGTGTGCCTCCCGCACGCGGGAGGGTCCGCGCCGTTCTTCCTTCCGGTGACCAAGGCGCTCTCCCCCGAGACCGATGTGCTGGCCGTCCAGTATCCGGGCCGCCAGGACCGTCGCGACGAGAAGGGCATACCCAGCATTCCGAAGCTGGCGGACGCGGTGGCCCGTGAGCTCCTGGAGTGGGCGGACCGGCCGATCACCCTCTTCGGTCACAGCATGGGCGCTTCCGTGGCGTTCGAGGTCGCGCGGCGGCTGCGTGACACCGACGTGGAGGTGCTCGGGCTGATCGTCTCCGGTCGGTGCGCGCCGCGCTGCCGGTGCATCACGACGCGTCAGCTCTTCACCGACGAGAACATCCTCGACGACGTCCGCCGGATGAGCGGGACGGACTCGGAGGTCCTCGGCGACGACGATGTCGTACGCATGATCATGCCGGCCCTGCGCAACGACTACGCGGCCGTGATGTCGTACCGGAGCGAGCCGGGGGCGACGGTGCCGTATCCCGTCGTGGCGCTGATCGGCGACTCCGACCCTCAGGTGCCGGTCATGGACGCGCGGGCGTGGGCCGACCACACGGAGGCGGACTTCCAGCTGCACGTCTTCCCCGGCGGTCACTTCTACCTCAACGACCAGCCCGCCGCCGTGGTCGGCACGGTCAGGCACCACATCGCGCGGTGGTCCACCGCCGACGCGCTGCGGGACCGCGTCGCCTGAGGCGACGACACGGCCCCGCACGGCGGGTTCAGCCGCCGGCGCGGATCCACTCGTCCAGATGCGGCGCCTCGTCGCCGACCGTGGTCGAGTCGCCGTGTCCGGTACGCACCACCGTCCCGGGTGGCAGCGTCAGCAGCCGTTCGCGGATCGACTCGATGATCGTCGGGAAGTGCGAGAAGGACCGGCCGGTGGCGCCGGGTCCACCCTGGAAGAGCGTGTCGCCGGTGAAGACCGTGGACAGCTCGGGGGCGTACAGACAGACCGCGCCCGGCGCGTGGCCGGGCGTGTGCAGCACCGTGAGGGTGATGCCGGCGACGGACAGGCCCTGGCCGTCGGCCAGTTCGCCGTCCGGGAGCCGGTCCGGGTGGGTCTGCTTCCACAGCGGCAGGTCGTCCGGGTGCAGCAGGACCGGGGCGCCGGTGGCGGCGGCGAGCGCCGGGGCCGCGTCGATGTGGTCGTTGTGGGCGTGGGTGCAGACGATGGCGCGCAGCGTCCGGCCGCCGAGGGCGGTCTCGATGGCCGTGGCGTCGTGGGCCGCGTCGATGACGATCGCCTCGGTGTCGTCGCCGACGATCCAGACGTTGTTGTCGACGTCCCAGGTGCCGCCGTCCAGCGAGAACGTGCCGGAGGTGACGAGGTGGTCGACGCGGGCCCCGGACGCGGCGGAGCCGGCGGCCGAGTCGGTGGCGGCCATCAGAAGACCACGACCGAGCGCAGGACGTCGCCCTCGTGCATACGCGCGAAGGCCTTCTCGACGTCGCCGAGTCCGATGGTCTCGGTGACGAACGCGCCCAGGTCGATACGGCCCTGCTGGTGCAGATCGATCAGCATCGGGAAGTCGCGGGACGGCAGACAGTCGCCGTACCAGGACGACTTGAGGGAGCCGCCGCGCCCGAAGACGTCCAGCAGCGGCAGTTCGAGCCGCATCTCCGGGGTCGGGACCCCGACCAGGACGACCGTACCGGCCAAGTCGCGTGCGTAGAAAGCCTGCTCGTACGTCTCCGGGCGGCCGACCGCCTCGATGACGACGTCCGCCCCGAAACCGCCGGTCAGCTCGCGGATCGCCTCGACGGGGTCGGTGGTGCGGGAGTTGACGGTGTGGGTGGCGCCCATCGTCTTCGCCGTGGCGAGTTTGCGGTCGTCTATGTCGACGGCGATGATCCGCGCCGCCCCCGCGAGACGCGAACCGACTATCGCCGCGTCGCCGACACCGCCGCAGCCTATGACGGCGACGGAGTCTCCCCGGCCGACGTCGCCGGTGTTGATCGCCGCACCGATGCCGGCCATGACACCGCAGCCGAGCAGACCGGCCACGGCCGGTGCGACGGCCGGGTCGACCTTGGTGCACTGTCCGGCGGCGACCAGGGTCTTCTCCGCGAAGGCGCCGATGCCGAGCGCCGGGGAGAGCTCCGTGCCTCCGGCGAGCAGCGTCATCTTCCGCTCGGCGTTGTGGGTGTTGAAGCAGTACCAGGGCCTGCCCCGCAGGCACGCCCGACAACTGCCGCAGACGGCGCGCCAGTTGAGAATGACGAAATCTCCGGGAGCGACGTCGGTGACGCCGTCGCCCACCGACTCCACCACGCCCGACGCCTCGTGGCCGAGCAGGAAGGGGTAGTCGTCGTTGATCCCGCCCTGTTTGTAGTGCAGATCGGTGTGGCAGACGCCGCACGCCTGGATCTTCACCACAGCCTCGCCGGGGCCGGGATCGGGGATCACTATCGTCTCGATCCGCACCGGCTCGTTCTTGCCGGGCGCCACGACGCCTTGCACCTGCTGCGACATGTCAGGACCTGCCTCTCCATCGAGCCTGAAGGGGCAAGTCTGTCATCGCGCCACCCGGGTGCGCCCCGGTCAGGGTGCCAGCACGTCGAGTTCCTGGAGGGCGCCGACGGCGATCTGCCGGGTCAGCTCCTCGGCACGGGCGGCGTCCCGCTCCCGTACGGCTTCCGCGACCTGTACATGGAGGGTCACGGCCGCCGGGTCCGGGTCGTGGAACATCACCTCGTGCCGCGTACGGCCGGTGAGCACCTCCGCGACCACGTCCCCGAGCCGGGCGAACATCTCGTTGCCCGACGCGTCGAGGACCACCCGGTGGAAGGCGACGTCGTGCCGCAGATAGCCCTCGAGTTGGTGTCCGCGCGAGGTGGCGACCATTCCGAGGGCCTGCTCGGTGAGGGCGGCGCACTGCTCGGGGGTGGCGTTGGTGGCGGCGAGACCGGCGGCGACCGGCTCGACCGCGGAGCGCAGCACGGTCAGTGAACGCAGCTGGCGCGGCCGGTCGTTGCCGGCGAGGCGCCAGCGGATGACCCGCGGGTCGTAGACGTTCCATTCGGCGGCGGGCCGCACCGTCACCCCGACGCGCCGGCGGGACTGGACGAGGTGCATCGATTCGAGGACGCGGACCACTTCCCGTACGACGGTGCGCGAGACATCGAAGCGCCGCGCGACCTCGTCGGTGCGCACGACGCCGCCTTCGGGGTACTCGCCCCCCGTGATGGCGAGACCGAGGGTGTCGAGCACATGGGTATGCAGGCCCCGGCCTTCTGTGGTCATGACGGAAGCCTACGGGGCGGGCAGGGCGAAGAAAAAATATGACAAGTGAGTGACGACATCTTGAATACGTCGTACATATGCGTTTCAGTATCGCGGAGGCAGCGGAGCATGCGAGGACAGCGAGGCATCAGATGAACACCCCCCACGTCGTCGTGGTGATGGGCGTGGCAGGTACCGGCAAAACGACCGTCGGTCCCCTGCTGGCCGCCGCCCTGGGCGTCCCGTACGCCGAGGGCGACGACTTCCACCCACCCGAGAACATCGCCAAGATGTCCGCGGGCACCCCGCTGGACGACGACGACCGCCGGCCCTGGCTCGACGCGATCGGGCGCTGGGCGCACGGCCGGGCCGGTCTCGGCGGTGTGGTCAGCAGTTCGGCGCTCAAGCGCGCCTACCGCGACCGGCTGCGGGCCGCGGCGCCCGACGTCCTCTTCCTGCACCTCACCGGTGAACGCGCCCTGATCGAACGGCGGATGGCGGACCGCAAGGGGCACTTCATGCCCACCGCCCTGCTGGATTCGCAGTTCGCCACGTTGCAGCCACTGGGCGACGACGAGGCGGGCGTCACGGTCGACGTGGCCGGCACCCCCGAGGAGATCACCGGACGGGGCGTCGCCGCGCTGGCCGGACTCGACCGTCCCCACGGGCCCTACGAGCCCGAACTCACCTGACAGACAAGCCAGTCAACTCCCCGATACTAAGGATCCCCCCGTGACCAGTCTCAGCGTCGAGACGCTGGCAGCGGACGCCGTAGAACCGATCACCTCGGCCGGCAACACGCAGCTGGGCATCGCCGTTCTCGCCGGTATTGCCGTCATCGTCCTGCTCATCACCCAGTTCAAACTGCACGCCTTCCTCGCCCTGACCATCGGCACCCTGGCACTCGGCGCCTTCGCCGGTGCCTCCCTCGGCGACACGATCACCAGCTTCTCCGCCGGTCTCGGCTCGACCGTCGCGGGTGTCGGTGTGCTGATCGCACTCGGGGCGATACTCGGCAAGCTGCTCGCGGACTCGGGCGGCGCCGACCAGATAGTCGACACGATCCTCAGCCGGGCGAGCGGCCGTGCCATGCCCTGGGCGATGGTCCTCATCGCCTCGGTGATCGGGCTGCCGCTCTTCTTCGAGGTCGGCATCGTGCTGCTGATCCCGGTCGTGCTGCTGGTCGCCAAGCGCGGCGGCTTCTCCCTGATGCGGATCGGCATCCCGGCGCTGGCCGGCCTCTCCGTCATGCACGGACTGATACCGCCGCACCCCGGCCCGCTCGTGGCGATCGACGCCATCGGCGCCGACCTCGGCGTGACGCTGGCGCTGGGCCTGGTCGTCTCCGTCCCGACGGTGATCATCGCCGGTCCGCTGTTCTCCCGCTACGCCGCGCGCTGGGTGGACATCCAGCCGCCCGAGCGGATGCTCCAGACGCTGGAGAAGCGTCCGTCGGAGGAGAGCGACAGGCGTCCGAGCTTCGGCGCCACCGTCGCGACGGTCCTGCTCCCGGTCGTCCTGATGCTGGTCAAGGCACTGGTCGACATCGTCGTGGACGATCCCGAGAACCAGGTCCAGAAGGTCGCCGACGTCATCGGCTCCCCGCTGATCGCGCTGCTCGCCGCCGTGCTCGTCGGCATCTTCACGCTGGGGCGCGCCGCCGGATTCACCAGGGACCGGATCGCCTCGACCATCGAGAAGTCCTTCGGGCCCATCGCGGGTGTGCTGCTGATCGTCGCCGCGGGCGGCGGTTTCAAGCAGACCCTGATCGACGCGGGCGTGGGCCAGATGATCCTGGACT
Organism: Streptomyces camponoticapitis; assembly: GCF_014646115.1. Lineage (GTDB taxonomy): Bacteria > Actinomycetota > Actinomycetes > Streptomycetales > Streptomycetaceae > Streptomyces > Streptomyces camponoticapitis. Next base: position 107,016 of record NZ_BMMV01000022.1, read on the forward strand.
TCTCCGAGGACTGGTCGATCCCGGCGCTGCTGCTGGGCTGGCTGATCGCGGTCGCGATCAGGCTGGCGACCGGCTCGGCGACCGTCGCGACGATCTCCGCCGCCGGTCTCGCGGCGCCGCTCGCCGCCGACATGTCCACGTCCCACGCCGCGCTGCTGGTGCTGGCGATCGGCGCCGGTTCGCTCTTCTTCAGCCATGTCAACGACGCGGGATTCTGGCTGGTGAAGGAGTACTTCGGGATGGACGTCGGCCAGACGATCAAGACCTGGTCGGTGATGGAGACGATCATCTCCGTCGTCGGTCTCGGCTTCGTGATGCTGCTCTCGCTGATCGTCTGAGGGGTCAGGAGTGAGCCGGTCAAGGACGGCCGGCGCCCACGCCTACCCGGCCCAACCGGTGGAATCGGCCGACAATCAGCTCTACTGACAAAGAGGCTCGGCGGGCACCGGGCGCCTCAGCACTGAGCTTGTTTTCAACGACCTTGCGAGGCAGGCGAGTTGGGTGCCCGTTGCCCTGCGAGGGCCGGGGCGGGTCACTCCTCCTCCTTCCACAGAGGGTGCTCCCGCTCCGCCCAGGGCCGTTCCACCGACCCGGTCCGCATACCGCGCCGCGCCTCCGGGTCGGCGAACGCCATCCCGATGTGCCCGACGAGCACGAGCCCCACGGCCAGCGACAGCCAGTCGTGGACGAAGGTGGCGCTTGTCCGCCACACCAGCGGCGTCAGCCAGGTGAACCACATCATCAGGCCCGTCGCGAGCATGACCAGGACCGCTCCGGCGATCCAGCCGCCGTACACCTTCTGCCCGGCGTTGAACTTGCCCGCCGGGCGCGACTCCGGCCGGAAGCCGCGCCGTCGCACCGCCCGCAGCCACTCCTTGTCGTGCGGCGCGAAGCGGTTGAGCCGGCGCAGATCGGCGCGGAAGGACGGGGACGCGAGCCCCACGAGGAACGGCGCCGGCAGCAGCAGGCCCGACCACTCGTGCAGGGTGACCACCAGATAGCGGCGGCCGACGAGTTCGGCGAGCTGCGGCACGTACAGGCAGGCCGCGGTCACCACGCACACCAGCATCAGGACGCCGGTCGCCCGGTGGACCAGCCGCTCGGCGCGGCTGAACCGCCGGCGCAGACGGGGCCGCGGGACGTCCGGACGGTCAGACCGTCGGGGTGTCGGTGCGGCCGTTGGACCGCCCGACCCAGGCGTCGACGTCATAGCCGCGCTCCTCCCAGTAGCCGGGGCGGACGTCGGAGGTGACGGAGATCCCGGAGAGCCATTTCGCCGATTTGTAGAAGTACATGGGTGCCACATAGAGCCGTACCGGACCGCCGTGCGCGTGCTCGACCGGTTTGTCCCGCATCCTCAGCGCCACCAGTACGTCGGGCCGCCTGGCCTGCTCCATGGTCAGGCTCTCGCTGTACGTACCGTCGAAGCAGGTGAAGCGGACCGCCTTGGCGTCCGGCCGCACCCCCGCGGCGTCGAGGATCCGCGACAGCCGTACGCCTTCGAACGGTGTCTCCGGCACGCGCCACCCGGTGACGCACTGGACGTCACGGACCATGCGGGTCTGCGGGAGCTGCCGCAGGGCGTCGAGCGTGTACGTGGTGGGCCGGTCGACCAGCCCGTCGACGGTGAGCCGGTAGTTCTCACGGTCCTTGCGGGGTACGGAGGTGGCCACCGAGTAGTAACGGAACCCGCCCCCGTTGGGCAGCAGCCCGGTCAGCCCCGTCGGATCGCTGTCGGCCACCGAGCCCAGGAAGGCTTCGAGCCCCCGCTGGAGATAGGGCGCCGTGACGACGCCCGCCGCGCCGAGGCCGAGCATGGAGAGCACCAGGCGCCGCCCGACGGGCGTGCCCTCCCGGTCGTTGTCTGGAGTGGTCACCCATTGATTCGAACACCACGGAGGCGCGGAAGCCAGGGGCCCCGGCATTCCGTCATGGTTTCGTCAGGTCCGGCAGACTGACGCCATGGAGACGCCCCAGGAACACCCCGAATCCCTCCCGCCCTTTCTGCTGGCCTTCCCCGGGCCGCTGCGCGATCAGCTGGTCGCCGCTGTCCTGTCCGGGGAGAAGGTCTCGACGACGGGCCTGCTGGCCGAGTACGAGGTGGAGAAGGAGGAACTGCCGCCCGTCGGCGAGCGCTCGGCGCTGATCGACTCGGACGGCCGCGAGATCGCCGTGCTGGAGCTGACGGACGTACGGGTGATGCCGCTGGGGCAGGTCGATCTCCAGCACGCGCTCGACGAGGGCGAGGGGTACGACTCGGTGGAGGCCTGGCGCGCGGGCCACGAGGCGTTCTGGCACAGCGACGAGATGCGGGAGGCGCTGGGCGACCCCTCGTTCACCGTGCACGACGGGACGCTGGTGGTGGCGGAACGTTTCCGGGTCGTGGAGCGCCGGTAGGACCTGCCCGGCGATCGAGGCCCGGCGCGCTCAGGCGACGGCCTCCGCCGCCGCCCGTCCGGCCGCGCGCCCGGAGAAGACACAGCCGCCGAGGAACGTCCCTTCGAGCGAGCGGTAGCCGTGCATCCCGCCCCCGCCGAAGCCGGCCGCCTCCCCCGCCGCGTACACCCCGGCCAGCGGTGTGCCGTCCTGCCGCAGCACTCGTGACGACAGGTCCGTCTCCAGCCCGCCGAGTGACTTGCGGGTCAGGATGTGCAGCCGTACGGCGATCAGCGGGCCGGCCTTGGGGTCGAGGATGCGGTGCGGCGCCACCGTACGGATCAGTTTGTCGCCCAGATAGCCGCGCGCCCCTCGGACGGCCGTCAGCTGGAGGTCCTTGGTGAACGGGTTCGCGACCTCCCGGTCGCGGGCGACGATCTCCCGGCGCAGCCCGGCCTCGTCGATCAGCGGCTTCTCGGTGAGCGCGTTCATCCCCCGGACGAGCGAGGCGAGATCCTTCTCGACGATGAAGTCCGCTCCGTTGTCCATGAAGGCCTTGACCGGTCCCGGCACGTCCTGGCGCGCCCGGTTGATCACGTCGCGGACGGACTTCCCGGTCAGGTCGGGATTCTGCTCGGAGCCCGAGAGGGCGAACTCCTTGCCGACGATGCGCTGGTTGAGGACGAACCAGGTGTAGTCGTGGCCGGTGTGCATGATGTGGTCCAGCGTTCCGAGCGTGTCGAAGCCGGGGAACAGCGGCACCGGCAGCCGTCTGCCGCGCGCGTCGAGCCAGAGCGACGAGGGGCCGGGCAGGATCCGGATGCCGTGCCTGGCCCAGATCGGGTTCCAGTTCTCTATGCCCTCCGTGTAGTGCCACATCCGGTCGCGGTTGATGTGGTGGGCGCCGGCCCGCTCGGTGATGCCGAGCATCAGGCCGTCGACATGGGCGGGCACGCCGGAGAGCATCTTCCCGGGCGGGGTGCCGAGGCGTTCGGGCCACTGGGCGCGTACAAGGTCGTGGTTGCCGCCGATACCGCCGGAGGTCACGATCACGGCCTGCGCCCTGAGTTCGAACGTACCGACCGTGCCGCGGCCGCTGGCCGTGCCGCGTTCGGCGTCGCTCGGCTCCAGTACCTCACCGGTCACCGTGTCGACGGCGCCGGCGCTCGCGCCGAGTCCGGTGACCCGGTGCCGGAAGCGGAATGTCACCAGTCCCTTGGCGACGCCCTCGCGGACCCGCCGCTCGAACGGTTCGACGACGCCGGGACCGGTCCCCCAGGTGATGTGGAAGCGCGGCACGGAGTTGCCGTGCCCGCTCGCGCCGTAGCCGCCGCGTTCGGCCCAGCCGACGACCGGGAAGAAGCGTATGCCCCGCTCACGCAGCCAGGACCGCTTCTCACCCGCGGCGAAGTCCACGTACGCCTCGGCCCACCTGCGCGGCCAGTGGTCCTCGTCGCGGTCGAAGCCGGCCGTGCCGAGCCAGTCCTGGAGCGCCAGGTCCCTGCTGTCCTTGACGCGCAGCCGCCGCTGTTCGGGAGAGTCCACGAGGAACATCCCGCCGAAGGACCAGTGCGCCTGTCCGCCGATGGAACCCTCGGGCTCCTGGTCGAGCAGGATGACCGAGCGTCCGGCGTCGACGAGTTCGGCGGTGGCGACCAGCCCGGCCAGTCCCGCGCCGATCACGATCACGTCAGCGTCGTACGCCATGGGTTCCCACCTTCTCGGGGCGACTGAGGTGGTCCGATCTTCCGTACGGGCCGGTAACGAGTCAACCGGCCGTGCATGCCAGGCTGTCCCGCATGAGCCCCGCTGACGAGATCATCGACATCGTGGACGAGGACGACCACGTCGTCGGACAGGCCCCGCGCGGCGAGGCGTACGCGCGAGGACTGCGGCACCGCTGCGTCTTCGTCCTCGCGCGGGACGCCGATGACCGTGTCTTCGTCCATCGCAGAACCGCGACCAAGCTGCTCTTCCCCTCCCGCCACGACATGTTCGTGGGCGGCGTGGTCGGCGCGGGCGAGACGTACGACGACGCGGCGCTGCGCGAGGCGGAGGAGGAGCTGGGGGTCACGGGCCTGCCGCGGCCCCGGCCGCTGTTCTCGTTCCTGTACGAGGCCGAGGACGGCCCCCTGAGCTGGTGGTCTCGCGTCTACGAGGTCCGGTGCGTGCTGCCGGTCTCCCCGCAGGAAGAGGAGATCGACTGGCACGGGTTCCTCACCGAGGACGAGCTGGACCGACGGCTGGCGGAACGCGGCGACGGCGGGTGGCTGTGGACGCCGGACGGTGTGGCGGCGTACGAACGGCTGAGAGGCGCCGGGTTCTAGGGTCTGTTTCAGATGTGGGGTCGTCCGCCCGCCGGGGATTACGGAGCAGCCCTTACAGTGCGACGAGTGAACGAACTTGTGCGGAGTCTGCGGCTGTGGTTCGCGCCGCGGCGGATCAGGGACGAGGGTACGACCCCCGACTACCGCTTCTCGCTCGCCAACGAACGCACCTTCCTCGCCTGGATCCGTACCTCGCTCGCCCTGGTGGGCGGCGGATTCGCCGTCGACCAGTTCCTGCCGGACCTGCGCTGGGGTGTGCGGGTGGGGCTGGCGGTGGTGCTCTTCGCCATCGGTGCGCTCAGCGCGCTGCGGTCCATCAGTCAGTGGGTGCGCAGCGAGCGGGCGATGCGCCGGGGCGAGGATCTGCCGGTGACCGCGTTCCCGACGCTGCTGGGACTGTCGGTGGCGGCCGTCGCCGTGATCATGCTGGTCGTGGTGGTGGCGGGCGGGACCCGCTGATGGGGAGTCCGGCGGCCGAGGCGCCCCGGGACCCGGGCCTCCAGCCCGAGCGGACCCGGCTGGCCTGGCGCCGTACGACCCTGACGTACACGGTCGTGGCGGTGCTCGCGGGCCGGCAGGTCCTGCGTGACGAGGTGACGGCCGCGGGTGTCGCGGCGGCGGTGGCGAGCGCGCTCGTCTGGCTCGCGTTCCTCTGGGTGGCGCACCGCCGGATGACGGCCCTCGACACGCCGGAGCCACACCGGCTGCCGACGGGTGCGGGGATCGCGGCGGTGGTGTGTGTGATCTGCCTGGCGGCGTTCGGTGTGACCGTGCTCTGAGGGAACGGCGCTCAGCGGTTGCCCGTGCGGCAGCGCGCCCGCGTACCGGAGCGGGGCCGGGCGCCCGAGCCGGTGCGGGAGGTCTCCCTCGTACGCGGCGCGGTCGCGATCCGGTTTTCGGGACGCGAACCGGACCCGGCGGTCATGACGAGCGGGGCTGATAGCGTCCGATCCGGCCTGGAAAATCATGAGGAAACACAACAAAGGTGCACACCATGACCGCTCTTCATCAGGAACACCCCACGCACGAGCACTCCCACAGCCCGACCTGCGGCCACACCGAGGTGCGGCACGGCGACCACGTCGACTACGCGCACGACGGGCATCTGCACCGGCGGCACGCGGAGCACTGGGACGAGTGCGAGCCCGCCGCCCATGTCGTCCACGAGGGCCATTCCCACCAGCACGGCGAAGGCTGCGGCCACCCCGCCGTCGCGCACGGCGACCACCAGGACTATGTCCACGACGGCCATCGGCACGCCGCCCACGAGGGGCACTGGGACGATCACTGACCCGGCGCGCACCGCCGGGCTCGCCCACGGGCCCGGCGCGTCGATCCCGTCACGGACATGGACGGTTTCCCCTGCGCACTGGACGGCATACCGACTGGTCGGCATCATGAACGGCTAAGGCATTCGACCGCCCACGCCCGCCCATGGAGGTACGACCGATGAGCGCCAGTCCCCCGCCAGGACTCGACCCGGAGCAGCTGCGCGGCCGGCTCGACCGCGAGCGCCCGGGGCTGGTGGGCGGACCGCTGAGCGCCCGGCTGATCGAGGGCGGGCGGTCGAATCTGACGTATCTGGTCACCGACGGCGCCCACGAGTGGGTGGTCCGCAGGCCGCCGCTCGGCCATGTCCTCGCCACGGCGCACGACATGAAGCGCGAGTTCCGGGTGATCAGCGCACTGCACCCGACGGCCGTACCGGTGCCCGAGCCGCTGCTGCTGTGCGAGGACCCGGACGTGCTCGGGGCGCCCTTCTACCTGATGGAGTACGTGGCGGGGACCCCGTACCGTACGGCCGAACAGCTCGCCCCGCTCGGCCCCGAGCGCACCCGCACCGCGGTCCTGGGTCTCGTCGACACCCTCGTCGAGCTGCACGCGGTCGACCCCGGCGCGGTGGGGCTCGCCGACTTCGGCCGGCCCGAGGGCTTCCTCGACCGCCAACTGCGCCGCTGGGCAAAGCAGTTGGACGCCTCACGCAACCGGGACCTGCCCGGCATCGACGAGTTGCACGCCGCGCTGGGCCGCTCGATGCCCGGCTCACCCGCGCCCACCGTGGTCCACGGGGACTACCGGCTCGACAACGTGCTGCTCGGTGACGACGACCGGATCAAGGCCGTGCTGGACTGGGAGATGTCCACCCTCGGCGATCCGCTGACCGACCTCGGTCTGCTGGTGATGTACAGCGCGCCGCTGGAGATCACCGGCTCCCCGATCAGTACGACCGCCGGCGCGGCGGGCCACCCCGCCCCGGCCGAACTGGTCGAGCGCTACGCCGCCGGTTCCGGCCGCGACACCTCGGCCATCGCCTGGTACACGGCCTTCGCCTGGTTCAAGCTCGCCGTGATCCTCGAAGGCATCCACTACCGCTACACGCTGGGCAGCACGGTCGGCGGCGGTTTCGAGCGCATCGGGGATCTCGTCCCCGTCTTCATCGAGCACGGCCTCACCACCCTTCAGGAAGGCTGACCCGTCCATGGACTTCGCATTCGACGCCCGCACCGAGGAACTCCGCGCCAGGCTGCTGGCGTTCATGGACGAGCACATCCTCCCCGCCGAGGCGATCGCCCACGAACAACGCACCCGACTCGCCGACCCCTGGGACACCCCGGCGATCGTGCCGGAGCTGAAGGCCGAGGCCCGGAGGCAGGGCCTGTGGAATCTCTTTCTCCCCGACGCCGAGCACGGCGCCGGGCTGACCAACCTCCAGTACGCGCCACTCGCCGAAATCACCGGCCGCAGCCCGCAGTTGGCCCCGACGGCACTCAACTGCGCGGCGCCCGACACCGGGAACATGGAGGTGCTCGCCCAGTTCGGCAGCGACGAGCAGAAGAAGCGCTGGCTGGAGCCGCTGCTCGACGGTGAGATCCGCTCGGCGTTCGCGATGACCGAGCCGGAGGTCGCCTCGTCGGACGCGACGAACATCCGGACCAGGATCGAGCGCGACGGCGACGACTACGTGATCAACGGCCGCAAGTGGTACATCTCCGGGGCCATGAACCCGGACTGCCGGATCTTCATAGTGATGGGCAAGACCGACCCGGACGGCGCCGACGCCCGCCGCCAGCAGTCGATGATCCTCGTCCCCCGCGACACCCCCGGCCTCACCGTCGTACGCGCGATGAGCGTGTACGGCTACGAGGACCACTCCCACGGCGGCCACGCCGAGGTCGTGTTCGACAACGTCCGTGTCCCGGCGGCCAATCTGATCGGCGAGGAGGGCGGCGGCTTCGCCATCGCGCAAGCCCGGCTCGGCCCCGGCCGGATCCACCACTGCATGCGGCTGATCGGGATGGCCGAGCGCGCCATCGAGCTGATGTGCCGGCGGGCCGTGTCCCGCACGGCCTTCGGGAAGCCCATCGCGCAGCAGGGTGTGGTGCGGAACTGGATCGCCGACGCGCGGGTGACGGTCGAGCAGCTGCGGCTCCTGGTACTCAAGACGGCCTGGCTGATGGACACGGTGGGCAACCGGGGCGCGCACACGGAGATCCAGGCGATCAAGATCGCGACACCGCGCGCGGTGGTCGACATCATCGACAGCGCCGTGCAATTGCACGGCGCCGGCGGGGTGAGCCAGGACTACCCGCTGGCGGAGCTCTGGGCCGCCGCGCGGACCCTGCGGCTGGCGGACGGGCCCGACGAGGTGCACCAACGGTCCCTGGCGCGCCGGGAGTTGAAGAAGTACCTGTGAGTGACCCTAGGGGCGCAGCGCGCGCAGCAGCAGGTCGGCGAGGTGGTCGGCGACCTGCTGCGGGGTGAGCGGCCCGTCCGGCCGGTACCAGGTGGAGAGATGGTGGACGGACCCGAAGTGGTAGTCCACCACCAGGTCGGCCGGTGTGGCGGAGGTGAACACCCCGCTGCGCTGGCCCTCTTCGACCAGCGCGCGGAACCGCTCGTGGTAGCGCCGCCGCTCGGCCCGTACCTGCTTGTTCTTCTCCGGGCTCAGATGGTGCATCGAGCGGAAGAAGATCGCCGCGTCGTCCAGATTGTCGATGGTGGTCACGACCACGTCCGCCGCCGCCGCGCGCAGCCGCCGCTCCACGGGCTCGTCGGCGTCGGCGAAGGCGTCCAGCCGCTCCTGCTGGAGGCGGAGCACCCGCGCGTACACCTCCTGGAGGAGGTCCTCCTTGGAGCCGAAGTAGTGGTAGAGCGCGCCCTTGGTGACGCCCGCCGCCTCCACGATCTCCTGGACCGACGTGCTGCCGTAACCCTGCTCGGCGAAGAGCCGGGTGGCGGCGGCCAGCAGCCGCTGGGGTACGGGGATGCCGTTCCCGTCCGTCTTTCTGGCCACTGTCGCCACCTGCCTTTCTCAGTCCTGAGCGGTGTCCGATGCCGTGGTGTCCGCCGCCCTCTCGTGGCGTGAACGCCGCTCCCGCCCGAGGATCTTCCCATTCGTGGCCCCGGGTGGCTCCGTCAGGACCTCCCTCACCGGCCGGTACCTTCCCATTTCCGCTGAATCTGGTTCATGCCGGCCAGCCAGCGGTCGGTGTCGCCGGAGCGGGCCCGGTAGTAGTCGGCCACCTCGGCGTGCGGGAGCACCAGGAACCGGTCCTCGTCCATCGCGTCGAACAGCGCGTCCGCGACGTCCCCGGGCTCGATCGCCGTGGGGGCCAGGACGAGTTCGCCCGCCGATCCGGCCGCGGTCAGCATGTCCGTACGGACTCCCTGCGGACAGATCGCGTGGACCTTGATCCCCCGGTGGCTGTAGGTCAGCGAGAGCCATTCCGCGTAGGCGAGGGCGCCGTGCTTGGTGACGCTGTACGGCGCGGCGCCGATCATCGTGAGCAGTCCGGCGGCGGAGACGGTGGAGACGAACCGGCCCTCGCCGCGCTCCAGCCAGTCGGGCAGCAGGATCCGGGAGGCGCGGACATGAGCCATGACGTTGACGTCCCAGGCCGACGCCCAGATCTCCTCGTCGGCGAACGGGTCACCGGCCGTGCCGTAGCCCGCGTTGGCGCAGTAGATGTCGACGGCGCCGCCGAGCGCGTCGCGCGCCTGCTCGACCACGGCGGAGGCCTCGCCGGGTACGGCGATGCCGCCGACGCTCTCGGCCACAGCGTGCGCTTTGACGGCATCGAGATCGTTGACGACGACGCGGGCGCCCCCGGCGGCGAATCTGCCGGCGAGCGCGGCACCGATACCGCCGCCGGCTCCTGTGACCACCACTCGCGCGCCCCGCACCGAACTCATCGGACCTGCCTCTCGGATTCACCGCGGTAGACACCGCTCGACCGAGACAGACTAACCAGTCGGTATGTCGCAGGGAAGGGCAGGCACGGATCGGGTCCGTGTTCACCCCGCCCGGCGCGTGAACTCGCCGCGTTCCGGGCGGCACGGGCCCGGTACCTCCACCGCCGGGCGGACCCGCGCGGGCCGAACGACCGGCCCTCCGCCGTCAATCGGACCGCCTCCGGCGGCAGTCATCAGGGTGAAAACTCAACTGATGACTGCCATCGGATTTTCGATGGAGCCGGATCGGGCACGCGTACGTCTATTGGATGACGCCGATGCAGCAACCGACGGAGGTGGCAGGCGATGGCCGGATTCCGGAGTCTCGCGAGACAGGTGCGTGATCCGCGAAGTGATCTGGCACTACGCCGGTATTCACTGCGTAAGTGCCTTGAACGATTCGCCCCTTATGGGCATCGAGCCACCTGGGACCACCTCTGTGAACGGCATGACATCGAGCCGGAGGACAGAGCTCCCGATCCGGTGCGGCTGATGGCCGCGCTCGACGAACTGGAAGAGGCGCGGGCCGTCTGGCTGGCCTACGAGGCGCAGTTCGCCCAGCGCCGTAAGCGTGAGAAGCACGACGGACTGAGAAGACCGGGCACGTTCGACGACTGGCACCGCCGGACCTGGGGCGGCAACGGCGTGGCGCGGTGCGACGACCCGGCCGTGCACCCGACGGAGCCGCTGGCGGAGGTGCTCCGCCGGCTGATCGCCGGACTGGAGTCGGGACCGGGCGGCGCGTGCCCGGTGTGCGCGGAGAAGGGGATCGTCTGGCGGCCTGATCTCTCGCAGGCTCCCTGGTCGGGACCGGTGTGCAGGGGCTGTGGCATTGTCGTGCCGCGGCCCGTTCTCACGTCCGAGGCCATGGAGCGGGCGAAGCGCGTACGGCAGCGGGAGCTCGCCTCGGTGGCCTGACCCGCCGCGGTGGCGGGACAGGCCGGGGACGGCGGACGGCGGACGTTCTGAGGGGACGGCGCACGTTCGGCGGCGGACGGCATACGGATCGGTCAGGGCGCGCCGATCCGTCAGGACGTACGGACCCGTGAGCGGGACGTACGCGGGGACGACACGACGGCTACTTGGGCGCGCGCTTGCGCTCCGCCAGGAGCCGGGAACCGGACATCCGGTCACCGAACCGGTCGTCCGGGTTGGACAGGACGCATGTCTCCAGCGAGAGACAGCCGCAGCCGATGCAGTCGGTCAGATGGTCGCGCAGCCGGCCGAGCTGTTTGATGCGCTCGTCGAGTTCCGAGCGCCACGCCTGCGAGAGCCGTGCCCAGTCGTCGTGGTTCGGGGTGCGCCCCTCGGGAAGCTCCGCGAGAGCGTCCCTGATGGTGGCGAGCGGGATGCCCACGCGCTGGGCCGCGCGTACGAAGGCGACACGGCGGAGCATGTCCCTGCTGTAGCGGCGCTGGTTGCCACTGGTCCTGCGGCTGCTGATCAGTCCCTTCGCCTCGTAGAAGTGCAGGGCCGAGGTCGCCGCGCCGCTGCGCGCTGACAGCTGCCCGACGGTGAGTTCTTGGATCTTCTCCGGAATCTGCGGCACCCGACCGAGCCTACGGGGGCGCCGTGTCACGCGTTGACAGGACCGGAAGCCCCAACCATGCTGAGCAAGCGCTTGGACACCGCGCGAACGGGACTTGACACGGCGTTTCGGACGGCGCCCGAGAGGCAGGGATCGACAGACATGGCTGAGCCGAGGATCTTCACTTCCGCAGCGGAACTGCACGCGGCCGTCGGCGAGCAGTTGGGACACAGCGACTGGCTGGAGGTCGACCAGGAGCGGATCGATCTGTTCGCCGCGGCGACCGGCGACCACCAGTGGATCCATGTGGACCCGGAGCAGGCGGCGAAGGGACCGTTCGGCTCGACCATCGCGCACGGCTATCTGACACTGTCGCTCCTGCCGGTCCTCTTCCCGCAGATCCTGGCCGTCGAGAACGTGACGATGGGCATCAACTACGGCGCCAACAAGGTGCGTTTCCCCTCTCCCCTGCCCGCGGGGTCCCGGGTGCGCGCGACGGCCGTGCTGAGGGAGGTCGCCGAGGCGGGCGGTGGTGTGCAGGTCACCGCCCTCGTCACGGTGGAGCGCGAGGGCGCCGAGAAGCCGGTGTGTGTGGCGGAGTCGGTCTCCCGCTACTACTTCTGACCTTCGGATCCGGCGGACGGCGGCGGGCCCTCGCGCGCCACCACCATGCGGAGCACGAGGTCGGCGTAGAGCGTGCCGACCTCGCCGGGCGTCCGGCGCCCCTGCGCGTTGAACCAGCGCGCCACGTCGATGCAGAGCGACAGCACCGCCAGGGTGGTGCCCGGCACGTCGGGGACGTCGAACTCCCCGTCCCGCACGCCGTCCTGGAGGATCCGGCGCACGGTCGCGTCGCTGCGTCTGCGCAGTTCGACGATCTCGGCGCGGTGTTCGTCGGCGAGTGCGTCGAGTTCGTACTGGACCACACGCGCCGTGGTGTGGCGGGCCGCGTGCCAGCCGACGAACGAGCGGACCGCGTCGGTGAGCCGTTCGGCCGCGGTGCCCTCGCGGTCCGCGGCGGCGGTCAGGATCTTCAGGGCCTTGTCGTGGCCGATCCGGCTGATCCGGTGGAGCAGTTCTTCCTTTGTCTTGTAGTGGATGTAGAGGGCGGCCGGGCTCATGCCGGCGCGGCTCGCGATGTCGCGGGTGGTGGTGGCGTGGTAACCGCGTTCGGCGAATGCCTCCACGGCGGCGACGAGCAGCCTTCTGGCCGCCTCGGGGGTGACCTCACCCCACGGCATGCCCTCCCCGTCGGCCGTCCGTTCCGCCGTACGCATCGCTCTCGCCCCTTCCGGTCGGCAGAACGCACACCCTACCCCGAAGGTGAGCAAGCGCTTAGGTCTGCGTCCGAACCGCTCTCCCACCCCGGACCGGACCACAGCCATACGATGTGCGCCATGGCCCGACCCCGCAAGCCGCTGCTCAGCAGAGACCGCATCGTCGCGACCGCGAGCGCGCTCGTGGACGCCGAGGGGCTCGGGGCCGTCTCCACCCGCCGGCTGGCCGCCGAACTGGGGGTCAGCGGGCCGTCCCTCTACAACCACTTCCGCAACAAGGACGAGATCCTGGACGCCGTCGCGGACTCCGTCAGCGCGCAAGTCGACCTGTCGATGTTCGACGCGGACGACGTACGGGACTGGCGCACCGCGCTGCACGACTACGCCGTCTCCTACCGCGCCGCGCTCACCGCGCACCCGCACATCGTGCCCGTACTCGCCCAGGGTCCGGGCCGCCGCCCGGCGGGTCTGCGGGTGGCGGACACGGTCTTCGGCGCGATGGTCAGGGCGGGGTGGCCACCGGTCCAGGCCACCCATATCGGGGCCCTGATGCGGTACTTCATCACGGGATCGGCGCTCGGCTCGTTCGCGCGGGGATTCGTGGACGACGAGACGGCGTACGACCCCGCCGACTATCCGCACCTCGGCCAGGCCCATCTGCTGGCCGAGCGGCAGCAGCGGGTGGACGAAGGAGCCTTCGAGACGGGGCTCAGGGCGCTGATCGACGGGCTGGCCGCTCAGTACGAGACAGTTCGGGCCACACCGAAGCGTATCTGAGGCACCCTGGAGGTATGCCGCAGACCACCACCCCCAGCGCCCCCGCCAACACCTCCGGCGACTCCTTCGGCCTTCCCGCCCCGTCGGCCTCCCCCGGCTCGCTCCTCGCGGGCTTCGCCGCGCTGCTCGCCGACGAGACACGCGCCGTGTTCTGTCTGTCCCTGCTGGACGGGCGGGCCTGGACGGCCGGCGAGCTGGCGCGGGAGGCGGGGGTCGCCGCGTCCACCGCCAGCGAGCACATCGGGAAGCTGATCGCCGCCCGGCTGGTCACCGAGGAGCGCCAGGGCCGCCACCGTTACGTACGGCTGGCCGACGCGACCACCGCCGAACTGGTCGAGTCGCTGGCAGCGCACGTCATGCCGGGCCGCGACAGCCCGCACATCGTGCGCGCGTCGAGGGCGAGCGGTGCCATGGCGCGCGGACGTACCTGCTACGACCATTTCGCCGGCCGGCTCGGGGCGGCCCTCACCGATGCCCTGGCACGGCGCGGGCTGCTGCTGATGGACGCGGGCTTCGCTCTCACCGATGAGGGCACGCGGTGGTTCCGCGAGCGGGGAATCGCGCTGGAGGGCGCCGGACGGCGCCCGGTGGTCAGCTCGTGCCTGGACTGGACGGAGCGCCGCCGCCATCTGGCCGGGGTCGCGGGGGCGGGTCTGTGCCGGCTCGCCCTGGAATCGAAGTGGTGCGTACGCATCGGTACGGAGCGGGCGGTGCGGGTGACACCGACCGGCGAGCACGCCTTCGCCGAACTTCTCGGGATCGAGGCGGCAATACTTCGGTGACAGCCGAACTGTTAAGGGCTTAGCATCGCCCGCATGGCGAAATTCTCACCTCCGCGTGCCCAGGCGCGCCGGGCCGCATCGACGGCCGCCCCCGGTGTGCCCACTCCGGCCACCGGCCGCGCGCAGCCGCTGGCCCTGGCTGCGGCCGGGGTCACCGTCGTCCTGTGGGCGTCGGCGTTCGTCTCCATCCGCAGCGCGGGCGAGGCGTACGCGCCCGGCGCGCTGGCGCTCGGACGGCTGCTGACCGGCTCACTCGTGCTGGTCGCGATCCTGCTGATACGCCGTGAGGGTCTGCCCCCACGGGCCGCCTGGCCCGGCATCGCGGTGTCCGGACTGCTCTGGTTCGGCGGCTACTCGGTCGTCCTCAACTGGGGCGAGCAGCTTGTCGACGCGGGCACCGCGTCGCTCGTCGTGAACATCGCGCCGCTGCTCATGGCGCTGCTCGCCTTCCGTCTCCTGGGCGAGAATCTGGCGCCCCGACTGCTCACCGGCATGGCGGTGTCGTTCGCCGGCGCCGTGGTCGTCGGTCTGTCGATGGCCGGCGGCGGGAGCACCTCCGTACTCGGTGTGCTCCTCTGCCTGCTGGCGGCGGTGGCGTACGCGGGCGGGGTCGTCGCCCAGAAGCCCACGCTGGCGTACGCGACGCCGTTGCAGGTCACGACGTACGGCGCGCTGATCGGGGCGGTCGGCTGTCTGCCCTTCGGCTGGCAGCTCGTGCGGGACGCCGCGCACGCGCCGCTCTCCGCGACGCTCAACATGGTGTATCTGGGCGTCTTCCCGACCGCGCTGGCCTTCACGACCTGGGCGTACGCCCTGGCCCGTACGACCGCGTCGCGGATGGGCGCCACCACGTACGCGGTACCGGCGATCGTCGTCCTGATGGCGTGGCTGCTGCTGGACGAGATACCCGGGCCGCTCACCCTCGCCGGCGGTGTGCTCTGCCTGGCGGGCGTGGCGGTGGCGCGCTCCCGTCCGCGCCGGAGCCAAGTGCCGCGGGAAGCCTGAGACTTGGGGCTCCTGGAATGGGGCGGCTGTCGGACGCGGCGCTCTCAGAAGACGATCAGGGCCCGGCCGCCGCGCCCGGCGAGCATGTTCTCGAAAGCCGCCGGAATCCCGCCAAGACCGATCCGCTCGGTCACCAGCGAGCCCAGGTCAAGGCGCCCGGCCCGGACGTGTTCGGCTATGGCAGGGAGATCGCGGACGGGGTCGCAGTTGCCGTACACGCACCCGGACAGTGTGCGGCCCCAGTGGAACAGCTCCAGCGCGTTGAACGTGACCTGCTGGTCCTTGCCGCCGATGCCGACGACCGTGGTCCGGCCGCCCCGGCGGGTGGACTCCCAGGCCGTACGGATGGTGACGGCGCGGCCGACGCACTCGACCGCGACATCCGCCCCCCGTCCTCCGGTGAGCTTGCGGACGTCCTTGGCCGTGGTGGCGGACGAGACGAGATAGTCCGTGGCTCCGGCCGCCCGCGCCAACTCCTCCTTTTCCGGGGAGACATCGACCGCGACGATGGTCGACGCCCCGGCGATCCGGGCGGACTGGAGCACCGCCAGACCGACCCCGCCCACGCCGAAGACCACGACGCTCTCGCCCGCGCGCACCTTCGCGGAGTGGTGCACCGCGCCGTATCCGGTGAGGACGGCGCAGCCGAGCAGCGCCGCGTCGGTCAGCGGGATGCCGTCGGGGGCGGGCAGGACGCAGTTGGCGGCGACGACCGTCTCCTCGGCGAACGTGGCGACGTTCAGGCCGGGATGGAGTTCCCTCCCGTCGGCCGCACGGGCGTGGATCGCGCCCGCGCCGGCCAACGCCGAGGCGCAGAGCCAGACTTCGCCGAGCCCGCAGTGGTGGCACTCTCCGCAGGACGGCGCCCAGTTGAGGACCACACCGTCGCCCGGCGCGACATGGCCGACGCCCTCGCCGACGGACAGGACGGTGCCCGCGCCCTCGTGGCCGAGGACTGCGGGGACCGGCACCCTCATGGTGCCGTCGCTGAGGGACAGGTCGGAGTGGCAGACCCCGGCGGCGGCCAGGCGGATCCTCACCCGGCCGGGGCCGGGCTCGGGGAGTTCGATGTCGGTGAGCTCCAGCGGAGCTCCGACGGCGGGCAGGACGGCGGCGCGGACCACGATCGGTTTCTCTCCCGGCTCAGAACTGGAGGGACTTGGTCTGGAGGTACTCGGCGAGTCCGTGCCGGCCGAGTTCCCGGCCGACGCCCGACTGCTTGTAACCCCCGAAGGGCGCGAGGGGGTTGAACCTGCCGCCGTTGATGTCGACCTGGCCGGTGTCCATCCGCCGGGCGAAGGCGACGGCCTCACTCTCCTCGCCCGCCCACACCGCGCCGGCGAGGCCGTAAACGGTGCCGTTGGCGATCCGCAGTGCGTCGTCCTCGTCCTCGTACCTGAGGATGGACAGCACGGGGCCGAAGATCTCCTCCTGGGCGATCGTCATCTCCGGGGTGACATCGGCGAAGACGGTCGGGGCGATGAAGTAGCCGGTGTCGTGCGGTGGTTGGGCCCCGCCCGCGACCAGCCGGGCGCCTTCGGCGACGCCCTTGTCGATGTAGCCGCGCACCCGGGCGTGCTGGGCGGCGTTGACGACGGGGCCCAGACGGCACAGTTCGTCCCGCGGGTCGCCCGGCCGGTACGGGGCGACGGCCGCCACGGCGGCCTCCACGGCTTCGTCGTAGCGGTCGGCGTGGACGAGCATGCGGGTCCACGCGCTGCAGGTCTGACCGGAGTTGGTCATCACGTTGGCGACCCCGGCCTTGACGGCCCTGGCGTGATCGGCGCTCGGCAGGATGACGTTCGCCGACTTCCCGCCCAGCTCCAGTGCGACCCGCTTGACCGCGGCTCCGGCGGTGGCGCCGATCCGGCGGCCCACGGCGGTGGAGCCGGTGAAGGAGACCAGGTCGACGTCCTCGTGCGCGGCGAGCGCCTGCCCGGCGACCGTGCCGATGCCGGTGACCACGTTGACGACGCCCGGGGGCAGCCCCGCCTCCCGGACGGCCTCGGCGAAGAGCTGCGCGGTCAGCGGGGTGTCCTCGGCGGGCTTGACCACGATCACGCAGCCGGCGGCGAGCGCGGGGGCGACCTTGGCGACGATCTGGTGCAGCGGGTAGTTCCAGGGGGTGATCGCGCCGACGACACCCACCGGCTCCATCAGCACCGTCGAGTTGCCGATCCGCTCCTCGAAGGCGTAGGAGGCGGCGAGTTCGGCGTACGAGCCGGCGACGGCCACCGGCGACGACGCGTGCACCGCCTTCGACAGCCGCACCGGCGAGCCCAGTTCGGCGGTGACGGTCTCGGCCGTCTCGTCCTTGCGGGCGGCCATCACGTCCCGCAGGGCCGCCAGGCGCGCCGCGCGTTCGGCGGGCGGGGTGGCCGCCCAGCCGGGGAAGGCGGCCCGTGCGGCACGTACGGCGGCGTCGATGTCCTCGGCGGTGCCGGCCGGGACCTCGGCGATGACCTGCTCGGTCGCCGGGTTGACGACGGCGATGGTCCCGGTACCGGCGGCGGGGCGCCACTCGCCGCCGATGTACATGCTGCTCCGTGCCTTCATCGCTGTTCCTCCCGGGGGACTGCCGCGTGCGGCCGCGGTCCGGTGTCGCCGGGACCCAAACTAGCGGTGTTAGTTTTCCGGCGCCAGGGACTCCGGGAGTCCCGAACCTCACATCCGACGGCGACGTCCCGTCCCCAGGCCCCGGCCCGTCGTCACATGTCGAGGCCGGGCATGTCCATGGGCGCGGGACAGATCCGCCGCCCGTAGTGGTCGAAGACATAGAGGTGCGCCAGGTCGACCAGGAGCGGCACCTGCGCACCCGTACGCAGGCGCATGTCCGGCCCGGTCCGCACGACGAGGTCGCTCGCCGTGATCGCCGGGCGGTCCGGGGTGTACGTGGCCGAGGCGTCCGCCTCCGGTTCGTCCAGGACCACGACGGGCCCCGACACATGGCCGGGCACATGCGCGGCGGCCCGTTCCCTCAGCCGCTCCAGCACCCCCGGTCCGCCCCGGCGGCGGCGCGGGGCCGTCCTCGGCCGGGGCGATTCGAGGTCGGGCACCACGGCGGGCCGCGAACCGGTGTTGAGATGCACCAGCGCCTCGTGCCCCTGGTACTCCATGTGCTCGACGATGCCGCTCAGCGCCACCTCGCCGGGGCGCGCCTGGCTCGCGGGCGCGATGCGCGCCGCCTCGGACCGCAGCCCGACGATGATCTGCCGGCCCTGCTGGATCCGGAGCAACTGGTGGTCGGGGCTGAGGGGTTCGGGCAGCGGCAGACGCTGCCGGCCGAGGTCGATCGACATCCGGCCCTGGAGGGGCGCGTAGACGACCGCCTGGAGCAGATTGATACGCGGGGTGCCGATGAAGGCGGCGACGAAGACGTTCCGCGGCAGCGCGTACACCTCGCGGGGTGAACTGACCTGCTGGAGCACGCCGCCGCGCATCACCGCGACCCGGTCGCCGAGCGACATCGCCTCGGCCTGGTCATGGGTCACATAGACCGTCGTGACCCCCAGGTCGGCGGTCAACTGGGCTATCTCGGCCCGCAGATGGTTGCGCAGCTTGGCGTCCAGGTTGGACAGCGGCTCGTCCATGAGGAAGGCCGACGGACGCCGCGAGATGGCGCGGCCCATCGCGACACGCTGGCGTTCACCGCCCGAGAGCTGGCTGGGGTAGCGATCGAGGACGTTCTCGATGCCGAGCATCCGGGCGGTGGCCTCGACGCGTTCCGAGCTGTCCTGCCGGGGATTCTCCAGGCGGAGGGGGAAGCCGATGTTGTCGCGGTTGGTCATGCTCGGGTAGAGCGCGAAGTTCTGGAACACCATGGCCATGCCGCGCTCGCGGGGCGGCATGTGGTTGGAGCGCTCGCCGTCGAGCAGCAACTCCCCCTCGGTGATGTCCTCCAGGCCGGCGATCATGCGCAGCACGGTGGACTTGCCGCAGCCCGAAGGGCCGAGCAGCACCACGAACTCACCGGGGTCGATGTCCAGGGAGAACCGGTCGACGGCGCGTGTGGCCCGTCCGTACACCTTGCTGACACTGTGCAGAGAGATGGCGCGAGTCATGTGGATTCCGCCCGGAAGGTGAGGTTGAGCGCCTGCGACGCCTGAAGTTAGCCGACTACTCGGGGTCAGGGAATGACCTGGGGCGTCACAGGTGACACGTGGGCCGATACACGGCGGGGGCGGTACGGCAGATGGTGGGGGCGGGGTCCGGACAGGAGTCGTAGGGCGTCTCGTTCAGCCCCGGCGCGGCCCAATCCCCGCCCCGCCTCGGCCCCGCTCCGGCCTCAGCGACGGTCGCGGCACTCTTCGGCGGGTACGGGCGCTTCCTCACGGGCCTTCGCCGGGGCGAGTGCGGGTGACGCCGGGGCAGGATCGCGTGGCGTGCTCCGTACGCCCAGACCCGCCGCGCCCACCAGCAGCACACCGAGCATCATGAACGGCGCGCCCGTACCCGCGACTCCGGCGACGAGCCCGGCGGACGCGGGGGCGGCGACCTGTCCGAGACGGTTGCCGGTGAGCCTGAGCGCCAGCGCGGTGGAGCGCGCCCCGGCGGGCGCCGCCCGGACGACGGTGGTCATCGACAGCGGCTGACCGACACCGAGGCAGAAACCGAGCGCCACGAGCATCAGGGCCATTCCCCAGACCGGCACGGGCAGCGCGATCCCGGCGCAGAGCAGCCCGCCGAGCAGACAGGAGGCGGTGAGCAGGGCCGTGCGCCCCAACCGGTGGATCATCGGCGTCATCACCAGCCGGCACGCGATCGCGGCGGCTGCCCGCAGGCTCAGCAGCACACCGATCGTGGTCGGTGAGATGCCCCGGTCCTCTCCGACGACCGGGAGATAGGCGGTGAGGATGTCGGTCGCCGACAGCACGGCCAGGCTGACGAGGATGCCGCTGGGGACGCCACGGGTGCGCAGGATGCGCCGTACGGGCACCTTGCCGGACGTGGACTTCTGGTCCGGCCCGCCCCGTTCGGCGGGCGGGTTCGGTGCGACCGGCGGCTCGATCCGGCGCAGACAGGTGAGGGAGACGGCGGCGACCCCCGCCGAGACGACGAGGGCGAGGGCGCTCGTACGCCCCATCGCACCGTCGTGGCCGGAGACCAGCAGCCCGGCGGCGACCGGCCCGACGAGCTGGCCGAGCGAGGCGCCGATGGTGAAGTGGCCGAAGTTGCGGTCCTGTTCGTCCGGGCCGCTGCGGCGCGCGACGATGGACTGCGCGCCGATGACGAAGCAGAGATGGCCGAGGCCCATCACTCCGCTCCAGGCGGCGAGCGCGGCGAGTGAACGCGCCGTACCGCTGAGGCCGCAGCCCACACCGATGAGCGCGGCGCCGACGGCGAGGAGCGGGACGCACCGCCCCCGGTCGGTCCTGCGCCCCAGCGGTACGGCGGCGAACAGCGGCAGCAGCGCGAACACCCCGGCGATGACGCCGACGGCGCGCTCGTCGGCGCCGAGTGCGAGGGCCCGGTAGGAGACGGCCGGCCGTGCCATCGACACGGCCGCCTGGGAGAAGGCGAAGGCGATGACGAGTCGGAGCAGCCAGCGGCGGTCTCCCACCGGCATCAGACGATGCCGAAGAGTATCGCGGCCGCGAGCACGACCAGTGAGGTGAGGACGGCCCACTTGACGGTGAATTTCGTGTGGTCGCCGAATTCGACCCTGGCCATGCCGACGAGGACGTACACGGCGGGGACGAGAGGGCTCGACATGTGGAGGGGCTGGCCGACGATCGAGGCGCGGGCCACCTCCAGCGGGGAGACCCCGTGCGCCGCGCCGGCCTCGGCGAGGACGGGCAGGACACCGAAGTAGAAGCCGTCGTTCGACATGAAGTAGGTGAGGGGCAGGCTGAGCAGCCCGGTGACGAGGCCCATGTGCGGACCCATGCCCTCCGGAACGGCGCTCACCAGCCAGTCAGCCATGTGTTCGACCATACCTGTGCCGGTCAGGACGCCGGTGAAGACGGCCGCCGCGAAGACCATGCCGGAGACATTCAGGACATTGTCGGCGTGGGCGGCGATCCGGGCGCGCTGGTCGGTCATGGAGGGGAAGTTGACCGTGAGGGCGAGGGCGGCGCCGAGCAGGAAGAGCACCGGGATGGGCATGAGCTGCGTGATCATCGCGGCGAGCAGGGCGAGGGTGAGGCCGGCGTTGAACCAGTAGAGGCGCGGGCGCACTCGATGACGTAGTCCCCCAGCTTGGCGCCCTGACCGATCAGGACGCAGAAGAGCGCGGGGATCAGTACGAGCGCGGCGATCGGCGACATCTTCTTCGTCATGATCAGCACCAGGAAGGTGGCGATCATGACGAATCCGAGGATTGTCAGCATATGGGGTACCTCACGTTCACCCTTGAACTCCCACCCGGATCGGCGGTGCGGATGACGTCAGGTGCCGCTTCCTGGCGTTAACAAGATGTTGACGCGCGAGCAATACGCGCAAAACCCCAGGTCACACAGGGGTGCTGGTCAGGCGGGGGCCACCTCGACGGGAAAGCCGTTGAGCACCGACGTCCCCGACAGCGGGTCGCGACGGCTGCCGTCGAGCAGTTGGTTGACGTTGACGCCCGGCCGGGCGTGGGCCACCGCCATCCGGGTGCCCGGACGGTCGTGGCCCCAGCCGTGCGGCACGCTCACGACCCCGGCCCGGACCGTGTCGGTGATCTCCACCGGGATCGTGATCTCGCCCGCCTCGGTGGTGATACGCGCCGGTCCGCCGTCCGCGAGACCGAGCCGTTCGGCGTCGGCGGGATGGACCTGTACGGTGCAGCGGTTCGAACCGCCGTTGAGCGTCGGCACGTTGTGCATCCAGCTGTTGTTGGAGCGCAGATGGCGGCGCCCGACGAGCACCAGGGACGCCGGTACGTCCGCGAGCGCGGCACGCAGCCGGGGCAGATCGGCGGCGATCGGCGCGGGGAGCAGTTCGACGCGTCCGCTGCGGGTCTTGAGGATTCCGGGGATGCGGGGCTTCAGCGGCCCGAGGTCGATGCCGTGCGGCCGGTCGGCGAGCAGGGCGAGGGTGAGCCCGGCCGGGTCGGCGCCGAAGCCGTCCCCGTACGGGCCCAGGCGCAGCATCAGGTCGAGCCGGCGCTCGGGGCCGCCGGCGCCGGTGAGCGCGGCGGCGAGTTCCTTCGGGTCGCGTCCGTGGACGGGGGACAGCGGGTCGTCGACGGCCTTCGTGAGCGTGTCCTCGATCACCTGGTCGTCGACGGCCGACGGGTCGGCCCCGTGCATCCCGCCCAGGGCGAGGGCAAGCCGCGCGAGGATCTCGCACTCGTCCATCGATCCGGCGTCAAGCGGAACGGCGGGCGGGCTGTAGCGGACCTGGTTGCGTACGGCGAAGCCGTTGAAGACGAAGTCGAAGTGGGCGCTCCGGGAGGGCGGCGGCGGAGGCAGCACGACGTCCGCGTGGAGTGAGGTCTCGTTGAGGTACGGGTCGATGCTGACCATGAAGTCCAGGCTGTCCAGCGCCCGGCCGAGGCGGCTGCCGTCGGGCGCGGAGAGCACGGGGTTGGCGGCGAGGGCGATCACCGCGCGGATCCGCCCGTCGCCGGGTGTCTCGATCTCCTCCGCGAGGACGGAGATGGGCAGTTCGCCCTTGGCCTCCGGATGGCCGCCGACCCTGCTGGCCCAGCGGCCGAGCGCGAATCCCCTGCCGGGGCCCGCCGGGCGGGGGGCGTTGTCGGTGGCGGAGAGCGGGAAGAGCGCGCCGCCCGGCCGGTCGAGGTTGCCGGTGAGGATGTTGAGCACGTCGACGAGCCAGCTGGTGAGCGTGCCGTACTCGACGGTGCAGCTTCCGATGCGTCCGTAGACGGCGGCAGTGGGGGCGGCGGCGAGTTCGCGGGCGAGGGTACGTATCTCCTCGGCGTCCAGGTCGCAGGCGGCGGCGACGGCGTCGGGCGTGAAGTCCTCTGTCGCCGCGCGGAGTTCGTCGAGCCCTTCGAGATGGGCGGTGAGCGCGCCGGGGTCGGTGAGCCCTTCCTCGAAGAGGACCTGGACGAGGGCGGCGAGCAGCAACGCGTCGGTGCCCGGCCGGATCGCGAGGTGCCGGTCGGCGAGGCGCGCGGTACGGGTACGGCGCGGGTCGACGACCGTGAGGGTGCCGCCGCGCCCGCGCAGCGCCTTGAGTTTGCCGGGGAAGTCGGGCGCGGTGCAGAGACTGCCGTTGGAGTCCAGCGGGTTGGCGCCCAGGAGCAGGAGATGGCCGGTGTTGTCCAGGTCGGGCACCGGGATGGCGAAGGCGTCGCCGAAGAGCAGGCCGGACGAGACGTGCTTGGGCATCTGGTCGAGCGTGGAGGCGGTGAAGAGGTTGGGGGTGCGCAGCATGCCGAGCAGGACGGGCGGATAGAGAACGCCGGCCATGGTGTGCACGTTGGGGTTGCCGAGGACGGCGCCGACGACCGCCGTTCCGTGCTCCTCGATCAGCGGGCGCAGCCGGGCGGCGACCATGTCGAACGCCTCGTCCCAACTGGCCTCCCTCAACTCGCCGTTCTCGCGGATCAGCGGGGTGCGCAGCCGGTCGGGGTCGGCGTCCAGCTCTCCGAAGGAGGCGCCCTTGGGGCAGATGAAGCCCTTGCTGAAGACGTCGTCGCGGTCGCCGCGTGCTCCGGTGACCGTGGTCCCCTCGATGGTGAGGGTCAGTCCGCAGGTGGCCTCGCAGAGAGGACAGACGCGCAGGGCGGTGCGGGCGGGGCCGGTGGGCGGCATGGGTCCTCCAGGGACGGCGGCGATGACGCGCGGGCTGCACCCGAGCATACCGACCGGTACGGACGAAGGAGGAGGATCGCCGATTCCGTCGGCGGTCGGTCGCCGGCGGTCGGTCGCCGGCGGTCAGCGGTCAGCGGTCAGCGGTCAGCGGTCAGCGGTCAGCCCAGGGTGCGTGCCAGATACGCGCGGACCAGCTCCCGCGTCTCGGTGATGATGTCCGGATCGCCCGACGCGTCCGTACGGAAGGCGAGTTGGAACAGCGCGTCCGCCGCCTCGACGGCGACCAGGACCATCCGGCGGAGCCCGGCGTCCGGCGCGCGGCGCAACTGCGCGGCGAGCAGGGAGGTCAGGCGGTCCGCCACACGGTGGTTGGCGTCGGGCACCGGCTCGCCGTCGGCGGTCCGCGCCGAGACCTGGCCGGGCGCGGCCGCCGGAACCCTGGTGCCGAAGTCGACCAGCCCGAAGCCGGGCACCGTGCGCTTCATGGCGAGGTACTCGTCGAGGATCGCGTCCAGCGCGGCCCGCCAGTCGGCCGCCGGGATCGCCGCGAGCCGGCGCTCGACGCGGTCGGCGTACCTGTCCAGGTTGCGCCGGGCGAGCGCGTCGGTCATGGCGCGCTTGTTTCCGAAGAAGCGGTACACCGAGCCGATGGGCACACCCGCGCGGTTGGCGACGGCACGGGTGGACAGCTCCTCGTAGCCGGTCTCGTCCAGCAGTTCGGCGCAGGCGTCGAGGATCCGGGCGAGCCGCGCCGCGCTGCGCTGCTGCATGGGGACCCTGCGGAGGCCGTCGTGGGTGTCGGCGCTGACTCCGTGCACGGGCTGGCCCACCCTTCGGCGAGAGGTGCGGTGGCAGTTGTGCGGTGACGGACGCGTGCGACAGGCGCGTGCGACCGCGGCTCTTCGAGTCTCCCTCGCGAGGGGCCGCTCTTCGAGACGGCGCGACCGTACTTCTGTTCGCCGTTTCCGTGCGCCGTCTCTCCGCGTCTCGCTCCGCCCGGCCGCCTCTTTCGGTCAACGCGGCCTGCCCCGTTGACGCGCGACCGACGGAATCCTACGGTGATGCATAGGATTCATGGAACGCGAGCAGAGACGCGCGGACGCACGCGGACGCGGCCATACGCCAAGAGCGACACGGGAGCGACGATGAGCGGCATCGAGCAGGCCAGGAAAACGGCCGAGAGCCTGGCGTACGCCACCGGCTTCGGCAACGAGCACAGCTCGGAGGCCGTCTCGGGCGCCCTGCCCGTCGGACGCAACTCGCCGCAGAGAGCCCCGCTCGGCCTGTACGCCGAGCAGTTGAGCGGCAGCGCCTTCACCGAGCCCCGCGCGCGCAACCGCCGCTCCTGGCTCTACCGGATCCGCCCGTCCGCCGCGCACCCGCCGTTCACCCGGACCGACAACGGCGCGCTGCGCGGCGCGCCGTTCACCGAGTCCGTGCCCGACCCCAACCGGCTGCGCTGGAACCCGCTGCCGGCCCCCGCGCCCGGCACGGACTTCCTGGCCGGCCTCTGGACGCTGGGCGGCAACGGCGACGCCGCGCGGCGCACCGGCATGGCCGTGCACCTCTACCACGCCAACTCCCCCATGACCGACCGGGTGTTCAGCGACTCCGACGGCGAGCTGCTGATCGTCCCCGAGCACGGCGGGCTGCTGTTCGTCACGGAGTTCGGCCTGCTGGCCGCCCGCCCCGGTGAGGTCGCGCTGATCCCGCGCGGGGTGCGCTTCCGGGTCGAGCTGCTGGACGAGACGGCGCGCGGCTATGTCTGCGAGAACTACGGCCGCCCCTTCGTCCTCCCCGACCTCGGCCCGATCGGCGCCAACGGCCTGGCGAACGCGCGTGATTTCCTCTGCCCGGTCGCCGCCTACGAGGACGTCGAGCGCCCGACCGAGGTGGTCAACAAGTTCTGCGGGAACCTGTGGACGGCGACGTACGACCACTCCCCGCTCGATGTCGTCGCCTGGCACGGCAACCATCTGCCGTACGTCTACGACCTGCGCCGTTTCAATGTGATCGGCACCATCAGCTACGACCACCCCGATCCGTCGATCTTCACGGTGCTGACCTCGCCGTCCGACACCCCGGGACTGGCGGGTGTCGACTTCGTGGTCTTCGCCCCGCGCTGGCTGGTCGGCGAGAACACCTTCCGGCCGCCGTACTTCCACCGCAACGTGATGAGCGAGTACATGGGCCTGATCGAGGGCGCGTACGACGCCAAGGCGGAAGGGTTCGTGCCCGGCGGCGGGTCGCTGCACAACATGATGTCGGCGCACGGCCCCGACCGGGAGACGTTCGACCGGGCCAGCGCCGCCGAGCTGCGGCCGCGGCGGATCGACGACGGTCTCGCCTTCATGTTCGAGACGCGCTGGCCGGTGACCGCCACCGCCCAGGCCGCGACGGCCGGACACCTTCAGACGGGTTACGACGAGGTGTGGCAGGGTCTGGAGCGCCATTTCAGGCCCACGCCCGGAGCGGCCCCCATCGAGGGACCCTGACCCCGGACCGGACCGCCCCGGACCGGTCCCGGTCCCATCCGCCCGACTCGGAGCCGCCGTGACCGCATTCGCCCCCGATTCGCTGGTCCTCAACCGCAAACTGCCGCTCTGGTACCAGGTGTCGCAGTCGCTGCGCGCCTCCATACTCGGCCGGCGTCCGCAGGACCCGCTGCGCCTTCCCACGGAGGAGCAGTTGGCGGGGCACTACGGCGTCAGTGTGCTGACGATGCGTCAGGCCCTCAAGGAGCTGGAGCAGGAGGGCCTGATCAGCCGGCACCGCAGGCGCGGCACCTTCATCGAGCCCGGCGCGCGGCGCGGTGCGCCCCGCCGGCTGCTGGGCTCCGTCGACGCGGTCGTGGCACAGCAGTCGGGCGAGCGGACGACGGTGATCGGCCACGGCCGGGAGCCGATGCCGGGCGAGCTGGCCGAGTACTTCCCCGGCGTCGAGGAGGTCGCCCTCTACCGGCGGCTGCGCCGCGACGGCGAGAGCGGTGAGCCGACCAACTGGGCGGAGAACGCGCTCCGTACGGAGATCGCGGACCGGCTCGATCCCGGCGATCTGGAGCGCTGGCCGATGACCAAGGTCCTGCGCGACGTGCTGGGGGTGCGGATCGGCCGGATCACGGACACGGTGGAGGCGACACTCGCCGACCCGGCCACGGCCGACCTGCTCCAGGTGCCGCTGCTCAGCCCGATCCTGCACTACACGGGTGTCACGTACGACGCGGACGGCCGGGTCGTGGACGTGGCCAGGATCCGCTACCGGGGCGACCGCTTCTCCTTCTCGGTGACCATGGAGACGGACTGACCCGGCACTCGGCCGGGTCACGCCCCGACCGGTGGGAGGACCCGCCGTCGGACCCGGTCGGTACGCTTTCGCCGACGGCACGTACCGGACCGGGGAGGGGTGTGCCCGTATGACGGCCCCGCTGCTGAGCGACCTCATGCCGTGGTCGGCGGCGCCGCTGCGTCTCGGCCGTGGCTGGATCCTGGCGCCCGACGCCGCGTCGCTCACCGCGCGCTGGGACGCGCTGATACGGGCCACGGGCGCCGAGCGTGAGGCGCTGTTCCGGCCGACCCGGTCGCGTACGCCACGGAGCGCGGTCGCCGCGCTGCCGGGGCAGCCCACCGGCACGGGGAGGTTCGCGCGGGAGTCCGGACGGTGCCCGGAGCCGTTGCGGGTGGGGCACGGGCCGTTCGACGAGCGTTATCTGATCCCCGACCACCGGTTGATCGACGCGGCCAGGCCGGAGCTGTGGCGGGTCGCCGACGAGCGTCAGCTCTTCGCCGTGGAGCAGGGATTCGTCCCCGGGGCCGAGGGTCCGGCGCTGCTGGTGAGCGCTCTGCTGCCGGACGGCCGCTCCCCCGCCGGGCGGCCCGGCCGGATCCGGCCGCTCTACCGGCGGCCGGGTGGCGTCGAACCCAATCTGACGCCCGGGCTCCTGGCGACGCTGAGCAGACGCCTCGGACACGACGTCACCCCGCGTCAGTTGCTCGACTGGGCGGTCGCGGCGGCCCGGCCCTCGGCGCGCGGCTGTGTCGTGCCGCTGACCGCCGACCCGGACCTGTGGACCACCGGCACGGAGCTCGGCACCCTGCTGACGGGCGTCCAACTGCGCGGCGCCCGGGGCGGGGAGCGCCGCCGGCTGCCCGGTGGCCGGCGCCCGTACGTACGCGCCGCGATCCCCGCCCGCCCCACGACGATCGGTTACGACTCCGAGGACGAGACGCTCCACCTGGGTGACGGCCGGATCTCACCGGTGCCGGCCGGGGCGTGGGACTTCCAGGTCGGCGGCGTACGGATGATCGAGCTCTGGTTCGAGCGCCGCGCGGAGCGGCCGGAGCCCGGCACCCTGGAGGCGATCGGCCCGCGCGCCTGGCCGCAGGAGTGGACCTCGGAGCTGCTGGAGCTGATCACCGTCCTGGCGCTGCTGGCCGGACTGCGGCCCCGGCAGCGGGAGTTGGGTGAGGCGCTGGCGGAAGGTCCGGCGATCGGAACCGACGAGTTGCGGGCCGAGGGCGTGCTGCCGGTACCGGACACGGCCCGGCGGCCCGCGTCGGTGCTCGACCACCACGAGGAGGGGCCGGAGGGCCAGTTCGCCCTGATCTGAAGGGCGTCGACCGCTGCCGACGGCATGTCACTCCTGCTCGAACCCGTCGAGCACCCGGCTCAGCGCCCGGTCGAAGACCCCCTCCATGTCGATCGGACCCGAGTCCTCCATGAAGGCCGCCGCCAGCCGGGGGTACTGCCCGGAGGAGATCTGCTGGGACAGATAGGCCATACGGATCTCGTGCTCCCGCTCGGGCGGCCAGGGCAGGGTCCGGGCGCGCTCGGCGGTCTGGATCTCGTTGGCGACGTAGGTGGTGACGATGCCGTTCACCATGGCCACCAGCTCCATCTTCCGGCCGTACGGGAGATCGAGCGGGTCCAGGCACCAGAGGCTGAATTCGAGGTACTTGATCGCGTTCGGGCCGAAACCGTAGGTCGCCGACATGAGACGTGACATCCACGGATGGCGCCGCATGATCTCCCGCGCCCGGTGGGCGAGGGCCGTCAGATCGGCCCGCCAGTCGCCGGTGGGCCGCTCGGGCAGGTCGTGCTCCTCGGCGACCAGGTCGGCCATCAGCTCGTACAGGTCCTCCTTGCGCGGCACGTAGTTGTACAGCGACATCGTGCCGCAGCCCAGCTCCCCCGCCACGCGGCGCATGGAGACGGCCTCCATGCCGTCGGCGTCCGCGATCCGTACCGCGACGGCCGCGATCTCCGCGCGTGTGTGCGACGGCCTGGGGCCACGGGCGGCGCGCTCCGGACGCGACCAGATCACTTCGGGTTCAGCAGGTCGCCCCGCCATCGGTCATCACCTCGCCGGCCATTCTCCCTCAGGCATTCAGTTACGTACGGCGTACGTAGTGGGCTACGATGAGCCGCATGGATACTACGTACACCGTACTTAGTGAAGGCCTGGAGAAGCGTTTCGGTGGGGTCCACGCCCTGCGGGGACTGGACCTCGCGGTCGCCCGAGGCACCGTCTGCGGGGTGCTGGGACCGAACGGCGCGGGGAAGACCACCGCTGTACGCGTCCTCACCACGCTCAGCGCACCCGACGGCGGATCCGCCCGCGTCGCCGGGCACGACATCGTCAGGGAGGCGGCGGCGGTACGGCTGGCGATCGGCGTCGCCGGCCAGTACGCCTCCGTCGACGGCGAGTTGACCGGCCGGGAGAACCTCCGGCTCTTCGCGAAACTGCTCCGCCTGAGGGGAGCGGCCGGCCGGGCCCGCGCCGACGAGCTGCTGGAACGGTTCGGCCTCACCGAGGCGGCCGACCGGGCCGCCCGCACCTACTCCGGCGGCATGCGCCGCCGCCTCGACCTGGCGTCCAGCCTGCTCACCAGGCCCCAGGTGCTCTTCCTCGACGAGCCGACGACCGGCCTCGACCCAGGGAGCCGCGGCCAGATCTGGACGGCGGTACGGGAGCTGGCCGACGAGGGGACGACGGTCCTGCTGACCACGCAGTATCTGGAGGAGGCCGACCGGCTGGCCGACGACATCGTGCTGATCGACCACGGCCGGGCTGCGCACCGGGGCACTCCCGCCGAGCTGAAGTCCCTCATCGGCTCCTACGCGGAGGCGGTGCTGCCCGAGGACGCCACACAGCCGGTGTTCCTCACCGCGGCCGGTGTGCTCGACCGGCTGACCGGCGCCGAGCCCGTGATCGACCGGGAGCACCGGACCGTGGGGGCCATGGCGACCGGCGGCACTCTCACGCTCCCCCGGATCGTCCGCGAACTCGACGCGGCCGGGGTGCCGGTGATGGACGCGAGCCTGCGCCCGCCGACACTCGACGAGGTGTTCCTGCGCCTGACCGGCGGCGCGGGGGCGACCGCGACAGCCGCCGGGACGAGCGGCCCGGCGCGACCCGTGTCCCGTACGGCCGGCGAGGAGAGAGCCGCATGAGCACCGTCGCCTACGACAGCACCGCCGTCCTCGGCCGCCATCTCCGGCGGATCAGACACTCCCCGGGCGTGGTGGTCCTCACCCAGACCATGCCGATCACCATGCTGCTCTTCTTCGGCTTCGTCTTCGGCAGCGCGCTCGCGACACCGGGCCAGGAGTACCGGGCCTTCCTGGTGCCGGGGCTGCTGGCGGCCACGGCGGCCGGCGGCATCATGACCGGCATGTTCCAGTCCTCGCAGGACGTTCAGCGCGGTGTGACGGACCGGTTCCGTACGATGCCGATGAGCCGGATCGCCGTGCCGCTGGGCCAGACCGCGGCGGATCTGCTCACCACGGCGATCGGCATGGTGCCGCTCGTACTGGTCGGACTCGCGGTGGGCTGGCGGATCGACGGCGGCGTGCCGGGCGCGCTCGGGGCCTTCGGCCTGCTGCTGCTCTTCCGCTTCGCGACCAACTGGGTCGGCGCGTATCTCGGGCTGCTCATCCGCAACGAGGAGATCGCCGGTCAACTGGGCAGCGTCACCTTCGTCCTGCCGCTGCTCTCGAACGCGTACATCCCCACCGATGGCCTGCCCGGCTGGCTCCGGGTCGTCGCCGAGTGGAACCCGATCAGCGCGGTGGCGGCGGCCGTACGCGATCTGTGCGGCAACGCGTCGCCGAGCGCCGACGCGGCCTGGCCGCTGGCCAACCCGGTGTCGAGCGCGCTGCTGTGGGGTCTGGTGATCCTGGCGGTGTTCGTGCCGCTGACCGTCCGCGCCTATACGCGCAGCGGCGAATAACCGCCCGCCCGCGCGCTGTTGCGCCGCTCCGTCCCCTGTCGCCGCCGGTTCACCTGGCCGGGTGGTGATTCGGCGGCACCTCTGGGGACGGTCCCGGCGCTCGGCGAACACACCGACGCATCGCCGCGGGCCCTGGGAGTGACGGGCGAGCGGGGTGCGGCGCTGCGTCGGGACGGCGTGATCGCCCGAGCGTGGTCCGGGGGCCGGCGACCGCCGGCCCGGCTGAGGTCAGCGGCGGCTGCCGAAGAGTGACCGCCGCAACCGCCTGAGCGGTGCGAACAGGGAGACACGCGCGCTCTTGCTCCTGCCGGTCCGCACCTCGTCGCGCGAGGTCAGCTCCCGCATGAGACTCGTCGCCTCGGCCGTCTCGCGCTGCGGGACGGCAGGGCCGCCGAGCACCGACAGATGACGGTCGAGCCGTGAACTGGTCGCGCTGCTCCCACATGTGATGGCAGGGACTCGCGCCCTGCTGTGCACTATCTGATCCATGTCACTCCCCACCCGTACGAGGGCACCCGGCTCGGGCAGGTTAACCCTATCGCCCTCATGGGACACACGTGTATCCCGCCTCAGGGATTGACAACACCCGTTGGGGGATGGCAGTTCGCCCGGTGAATCCATTGTATTCCAGGGCGAGTTGGACAATCGACCCCCGAGCGGTTCGATGAGATCGAACGTCGATTCCTGTCCGCCCGCCCAAGGGGGGCGGGCGGACAGGCTTCTCACCGGCGGTCAGTTCGTACGATCCGCGATTGGGTCAGACGGCCGAAGAGAAGGCCGGCAGATAACCACCCGACTGGCCCTGCGCGGTGGGGTGGTACGACTCGCCGATCGGGAAGCTGACGCTGTGCAGCCACGACGCCGACGAGCAGATCTCATGACCGGTGAAGGGTCCGGTGACGTCCGCGAAGCTGTAGCCGTGGTCGGCGGCACGCTTGGCGAGCAGGTCGTTGAGGTGGTCCGCGGCCCCGTTGATCGCGCCGCGCTCGGTCTCGGTCATGCCCACCAGGCAGGAGCCGTTGAGCTTGTAGAAGCGGGGGTAGCCGATCACGACGACCTTGGCGGCGGGCGCCTTGGCGCTGATGGCGTTGTACACCGAGTCGAGCTGGCCGGGCAGCGTGTTCGTGACATAGCTGCGGGCCTGGTTCACGCGCGCGACGCAGCTGGCCTCGGACTGGAGGACGCAGGTGGTCATCACGTCCGCGAAGCCGGCGTCGTTGCCGCCGACGGTGATGCTGACGAGGTCGGTCCCGGAGTTGACGGGGCCGAGCTGACCGCCGGTCACGTCACCCGTACGAGCGCCCGAGCAAGCGGTGAAGGCGAACGACGAGGGTGAGTTGGCCGCGGCCCAGAGGGACGGGTACGCCTTGCTGCTGCGCTTGCAGTCACCGCTGCCGCTGTCGTACGAACCGGACCCCAGGCCGGAGGAGTAGGAGTCACCGAGGGCGACGTAGTCGAGTGCCGCGTTCTCGGCCGCCTGGGCCTGGCCCGCGCCGGTGAAGGCGAGGACCGCGCCGAGCAGGAGCGTGGACGAGAGGGCGGCGAATCTGGACAGCTTCATGGAACCTCCATTGAGCAGGATCTCTGCCTCAACGTTCGTACCAGGGACGGGACTTGACCGTAAGTGTCCATGCCAAGTCAATCTGGTGAGAACTTACTGATGGACGCGCGTATACCGAGCGAACCAACTCGAAGCGGATGCCGGGCAACGGACTGAGTCAACCGGAACACGGATGTTCCGGGAACCACCGTCGAAGTAAGGCCAAATCGCAAATAGGCACGGTCACGTCGCAGCCCTTGCCATACAGTCGTAAGTATCAATACCTTCGGACATCCACCCGCATCGGACCGTCATGGAGAGCGACTTCAGGGAGGGGCTCGGACGTCGCGGCGGCTCCCGGCGCGGGGCGCGGTAGGGGGGTGCCGCGCGGTGCTCGCTTTCTCGACTCACCCGGCAGGCAAGGAGTCAACGCTGTCACGTACAGGGTGAGAACCCCCCTTTCGAACCGGCACAACATCCGGACCGCCCGGGGGCGGGCGGTCCACCGGTGGAGAGGGAAAAGATCTCGTGAGCTCATTCCTGCGCCCGGCGACCCCGGGCGAAGACCCGTTAGGCGTGCCGTTTTCCGGTGACGTCCTGGACAACCAGCGGCTCGACGACCAACTGCTGGACGACCAACTGCTCGAAGAAGAACTGCTCGGCGAACAAGTGATCGGCGGCAGGTATCGGCCGGTCTCCTCGTATCTCGCGATCGCGCCGCCGGTGAGCGTGGTGATCCCCGCGATGAACGAGGCGGAGAATCTGCCGTACGTGTTCAAGACACTGCCCGACTGGATCCATGAGGTCGTCCTCGTGGACGGGAACTCGACCGACGGCACGATCCGCGTCGCCCGGGAGCTGTGGCCGGACGTCAAGGTCGTGGAACAGCGCGGCAAGGGCAAGGGCGACGCCCTGATCAGCGGTTTCGCCGCGTGCACGGGCGACATCATCGTGATGATCGACGCGGACGGCTCGGCCGACGGCCAGGAGATCGTCAGCTATGTGTCGGCCCTCGTCGCGGGCGCCGACTTCGCCAAGGGGTCGCGTTTCGCCAACGGCGGCGGCACGGACGACATGACGCCGATCCGCAAGCTCGGCAACGCCGTGCTCTGCTCGGTCGTGAACGCCAAGTTCGGCGCCCGCTACACCGACCTCTGCTACGGCTACAACGCCTTCTGGCGGCACTGCCTGGACCGGATCACACTCGACTGCACCGGGTTCGAGGTCGAGACCCTGATGAACATCCGGGTCGTCAAGGCCGGTCTGAAGGTGCAGGAGATCCCCAGCCACGAGTACGACCGGATCCATGGCGTGAGCAATCTGCGGGCCGTGCGCGACGGGCTGCGGGTGCTGAAGGTCATCCTCCGGGAGAAGGGCGTACCGAGGGCGGCGCGGCGCCGGCCGCGCGGCGTCCGGCCGGTGCTCCCGCTGCCGCTCTCCGTCCGGACGGGTCTCTCGGCGCCCATGATCAGGCGAGGAGAGGTGTCTTGATCGACCGTCAGCTCCACCGCTCCTTCTCCGTGGTGGTCTGCGCGTACACGGAGGAGCGCTGGGAGGACATTCTCGCGGCGGTCGCCTCCGTACGGTGTCAGTCGATGCCGGCCACGGAGACGCTGCTCGTGGTCGACCACAACGAGACGCTGCGGGCGCGGCTGGAGGCGGAGTACGCCGCCCCCGCGGTGACGCCGGCGGACGGCGGGGAGGTGCGGGTGCTCGCCAACGCGGGCCCCCGTGGGCTCTCCGCCGGACGGAACACCGGAATCGCCGCCGCGCGCGGGGAGTTCGTGGCCTTCCTGGACGACGACGCCGTGGCCGAGCGCGACTGGCTGCGGTATCTCTCGGCCGGTTACGGCGATCCGCGCGTGATGGCCGTCGGCGGCAGGACGCTGCCCGCCTGGGCGGCCGGGGGCCGGCCGGCCTGGTTCCCGCAGGAGTTCGACTGGGTCGTCGGGTGTACGTACCGGGGGCTGCCCCCCGGCAAGGTGCGGGTCCGCAACGTCCTGGGCGGCAACGCCTCGTTCCGCCGTACCGCGTTCGACGCGGCGGGCGGCTTCGCGACCGGCATCGGGCGGGACGGCGACAAGCGCCCGCTGGGCTGCGAGGAGACGGAGCTGTGCATCAGGCTCAGCGAGGCGCTGCCGCACGCGCTGCTGCTGATCGACGACCGTGCGGTGATCCACCACAAGGTCCCCGAGGCGCGTTCGGGGTTCGGGTACTTCCGCAGCCGCGCCTACGCCGAAGGGCTCTCCAAGGCGCTGGTCGCCCGAAGTGTCGGCGCCGGCAAGGGACTTGAGTCCGAGAGGCGCTATGCCACGCGGGTGCTGCCCGCCGGGGTGGTGCGCGGGCTGCGCGACGCGGTGCGAGGCCGGGAGCGTGGCGGCGCGGGGCGGGCCGGGGCGATCGTGGCCGGGGTACTGACGACGGCGGCCGGTTATGTGGTGGGCAGCGCCCGCGCGCGCCGGGGCGCGGTCACGTTCTCGTCCGGCCCGATCAGCCCGGTGACCCCCTCGGGTCCGTCGGCTCCGGCTTCGGCGCGGGAGAGTCCGCGAGGTGCCGTCGTATGAGCATGGGCATGGGGGACGGCGCGCCGCCACGCCCGGGGCCGGGTCCGCGGGAGCCCGTACCGATCCTGATGTACCACGCGATCGCGCACCGGCCGGCCCCGTCGGTGCACGCCCTGTCCGTGTCGCCCGACGCGTTCGCCGAGCAGCTCGCGCTGCTCGGCGAGCGGGGGTTCACCCCGCTGACGACGGCCGCGCTGGCCGCCGTCTGGCGGGGTGGGGGGCGGCTGCCCGAGCGGCCGGTGCTGATCACGTTCGACGACGGCTACGAGGGCGTGCACCGGTACGCCCTGCCCGTCCTGGCCGAACACGGCTTCGCGGCCACCCTGTTCGTCTCCACGGGGTGGCTGCGCGGCCGGTACGACGAGGGCGGCGCACTCGACACGATGCTCGACTGGGACCAGGTGCGCCAACTGGCCGCCGCCGGCGTGGAGATCGGCGGCCACAGCCATACGCACCCGCAACTGGACCAGCTCGACGACGCGCGTCTCGGCCACGAGGCGGTGCGCTGCCGGGAGATCGTCGCCGCCGAACTGGGCGCCGAGCCGGTCTCGTTCGCGTATCCGTACGGCTACTCCACCCGTCGCGTACGGCGCGCCGTACGGGCTGCCGGGTTCACCCAGTCGCTGGCCGTGGGCAACGGGCTGGCCCGCCGGGGGCAGGGCCCGTACGCCCTGAAACGGGTCACGGTGCGGCGCTCCACGGACATCGGGGAGTTCGGGCGGCTGGTCGACGGCCGGTCCGTCGGCCGCGCCTTCGCCCGCGACCGGGCGCTGACGAAGGCGTACGCGATGGTCCGCGGGGCGCGCCGGGCCGCGCGGGTGATCGGGGGCGGCTGACCGGGCGGAGCGGGCGTCGCCGGGCAAAACACCGTGCGTCGGCGGCGCCCGTGCCGGATCATGGGCGACATGTCTGCCAAGCCTCAGGACACCCTGCCGATCCGGCTGAACGTCGACGACAGCGACTCACCGTCGGATGTCGTCGACGCTCTCTTTCTCGGCCGTTTCGCGACGGGCGAGCAGCCGCACTCGCACAGTTCGTCGATCGACCGGGTCAAGTCCGGTGCCTCCCTGCTGCCGCCGGGCGCCACCGTGCTGCGCTCGGCGCGCGACGACGACCGCAGTGCCACGCTGGCCGAGGGCGACGGCTGGACACTGCTGGTCTCCCGCTGGAACCGGGGCGCGGACGTCACGGTGACCGCGACCACCTCCGAACTGGCCGAGAAGGTGCACCGCCAGGCGACGGACGGTGCGCAGGACGAGCCCGAACCGGTGCCGGAGAACGTGACCATGGGGTTCTGGTACGTGTCGCCGCGCCGCGGCCCGCACCGGACGACCCGGCAGATCGCGGCCGGCACCTGGGACGAGGTCCGGGGCAACTACACGGCGCCGGTGGCCGACGCGATGGACCGGCTGATGAAGGTGACACCGGACGACATCGCGGGCCGCCTGCTCCTGCTGCACGGGCCGCCCGGCACCGGGAAGACATCGGCGCTGCGGACGCTGGCCCGCTCCTGGCGTGACTGGTGCCAGGTCGACTGCGTCCTGGACCCGGAGCGGCTCTTCAACGACGTCGGCTATCTGATGGACATCGCGATCGGCGAGGACGAGGGTTCGTCCAAGGGCCGCTGGCGGCTGCTGCTCCTGGAGGACTGCGACGAGTTGATCCGGGGCGAGGCCAAGCACACGGCGGGCCAGGCGCTCTCCCGGCTGCTGAACCTCACCGACGGTCTGCTCGGCCAGGGCCGGAACGTCCTGGTGGGTGTGACCACCAACGAGGACCTGGAACGGCTCCACCCTGCGGTCGTCAGGCCCGGCCGCTGTCTGGCCCGGATCGAGGTCGGCTCGCTGACCCGCCCGGAGGCGGAGCGCTGGCTGAGCCGGGAGGAGGGCGACTGGGAGGGAG
Source organism: Streptomyces camponoticapitis (assembly GCF_014646115.1). Lineage (GTDB taxonomy): Bacteria > Actinomycetota > Actinomycetes > Streptomycetales > Streptomycetaceae > Streptomyces > Streptomyces camponoticapitis. The sequence goes on from NZ_BMMV01000022.1 coordinate 144,260, forward strand.
CGGTGGGCCGGGAGGGCGCGACGCTGGCCGAACTGTTCGCCCTGCGCAGGGGCGGCGGCCCGACGTCGGTCCCGGGCCAGTCGAAGGGCGCGGACGCGGGGCTGTACCTGTAGGTGACCCCACCCTCCGGGCGTACCTTTTGGGCGATTACTCCCATTAAGAGCTAATGTGATGCCATGACTTCGGTCGAGTTCCCCGACTCGCTCGCCGATGTACTGGCAGGCGTACAGCGCATGATCCGGCGGCGGCTCAGCGTCGGCCTGACGGCCCCGCCGCTCCGGGGCGCACAGGTCGAGCTGTTGCGGCTGGTCTCGGCGCGCCCGGGAATCCGGGTGTCGGACGCGGCGAAGGAGCTGTATCTCGCCGGGAACTCGGTCTCCACCCTCGTCAACGAGCTGGCCAGGGCCGGATATCTGCGCCGCGAGACCGATCCCGCCGACCATCGCGCCGTCCTGCTGGTGCCGACCTACGCGGCGACATCTCGCCTGGCGGACTGGGAGGCCCGGCACTCGGCGCTGGTGCGCGAGCAGGTGGCCCGGCTCACCGAGGAGGAGAGGGCCGCCCTGGCCGCGGCGCTGCCCGCGCTGCGCAGGCTCGCCCTGAATCTGCGCGAGGAGGTGGAGGCGGCATGACGGACGGGGCCGTGCCCGCCGGGGACGACGGGGACGCCACGGGTACGGGCGACGCCGGCTCCACGTCCGACTCCAGCTCCGGCGACAGCGCCGAGGCCGTGAGCTGCCGCGCACTGGATTACTCCTTCGGTGACACCAAGGCCGTCGACGGCCTCGACCTGTCCGTCCGTACCGGCGAGATCTTCGGTCTGCTCGGTCCCAACGGCGCCGGCAAGACGACGGCGATCCGCTGTATCACGACACTGCTGCCGGTCCCGCCGGACATCGTGAAGGTGTTCGGCCACGACGCCGCGAAGGAGAAGATGGCGGTGCGCCGGCTGCTCGGATACGTACCGCAGCAGCTGTCCGCCGACGCCGCGATGACCGGGCGCGAGAACGTGACACTGTTCGCCCGCGTCTTCGACGTCCCGCGCCGCGAGCGAGCCGCGCGAGTCGCCCAGGCGCTTGACGTCGTCGACCTCTCCGACGCCGCCGACCGGATGGCCCAGACCTACTCGGGCGGCATGATCCGCCGGCTGGAGCTCGCACAGGCGCTGGTCAGCGCACCCCGGCTGCTGATGCTGGACGAGCCGACGATCGGTCTCGACCCCATCGCCCGGAGCAGCGTCTGGGAGCACATCAACGCGGTGCGCCGGGCCACCGGCATGACCGTGCTGGTGACCACGCACTACATGGACGAGGCCGAGCAGTACTGCGACCGGGTCGGGCTGATGCACCGCGGCCGGATCCACGCCCTCGGCACGCCCGGAGAGCTGCGGGAGGAGCTGCGGGAGCGCCGCCGCGCCGAAGCGGACGAGGCGCGCAAGTCCGGCACGACGGGTGAGTCCGCCGAGACGGCTGAGTCCGGTGAGGCGCGGAGCGACACCGTACCCACGCTGGAGGACGTCTTCCGCGACGTGGTCGGCCAGGGCCTGGAGGAGGAAGGAGGCACCTACCGCGATGTCAGGAGCACCCGCCGGACGGCGTCCAGACTCGGCTGAGACCGTCGACCCCGCCCGCTTCGAGCTGCTGCTCGTGCCGCCCCGGCCCCGAACGGGCTTGCGCGTCCTGCCCTCCAGAGTCATCGCCATGTGCGTGGTCGAGCTCCAGAAGCTGCGCCACGACCGCACCGAGCTCTACACCCGGGCCGTTCAGCCCGCTCTCTGGCTGCTGATCTTCGGCGAGACGTTCACCCACCTCAGGGCCATCCCGACCGGTGGTATCCCCTACATCGACTTCCTCGCGCCCGGCATCATCGCCCAGTCCGCGATGTTCATCTCGATCTTCTACGGCATCATGATCATCTGGGAGCGGGACGCCGGGATCCTCACCAAACTCCTGGTCACCCCGACCCCGCGAGCCGCGCTGATCAGCGGCAAGGCGTTCGCCTCCGGGGTGAAGGCGCTGATCCAGGCGCTCGTGGTGATCCTGATCGCCGCCGCCCTCGGAGTGGGGCTGACCTGGAACCCGCTGAAACTGCTCGGGGTCGTGGTCGTGGTGATCCTCGGCTCGGCCTTCTTCTCGTGTCTGTCGATCACGATCGCGGGGATCGTCCTCACCCGGGACCGGCTGATGGGTATCGGCCAGGCCATCACGATGCCGCTCTTCTTCGCGTCGAACGCGCTGTATCCGGTGGCGATCATGCCCGGCTGGCTCCAGGTGGTCAGCAGGATCAACCCGCTCAGCTACCAGGTGGACGCCCTGCGCGGACTGCTGCTCGGGACCTCGTCCCATCTGCTGCTCGACTTCGGGGTGCTGATCTTCGCCGCGGCGCTGGGCATCACCGCGGCGTCGTCGCTGCTGGGGCGTCTGGCCAGATGACCCCGGGAGCCGGACCCGCGCCCCGGAGGCTCCGGCCTCAGCGTGAGTACTCCGCCCGCACCGCGTCCTCGGCCAGCGACAGCGCCTCCGCGCGCGCCAGACCGAGCCGTCTGGCCTGCCGCGCGTACTCCTGGGCCGCGGCCGCCGCCTTGCGGTCCGCCGCGTCGCCCGCCGCCGCGACGAACGTGCCGTTGCGTCCGCGCGTCTCGATCACCCCGTCCGACTCCAGTGCCCGGTAGGCCTTGGCGACGGTGTTCGCCGCGAGGCCGAGCTCCTCGGCGAAGCCCCGTACCGTCGGCAGCTTGTGTCCCACGGGCAGCACGCCCGAGCGCGCCTGTTCGGAGATCTGGGTGCGCAGTTGCTCGTACGGGGCGGTGGCGTCTTCGGTGTCGATGGCAATGGCGATCTTCAAGGTCACAGGGCCGATTGTCCCCCATCTCCCGCGTTCCGGACGGAAATAAATAAGGGGCGTTCCGGCGGTGCTGCCACGTAGCGTGCCGATCCATGACTGTGCTCGTTCGTGATTTCCGCCCCGAGGACGCCGCCGCCGTCGTCCGCGTCCGGCGCGCCAGCGTCCCGTATGCCGTGACGACGGAGGAGTCCCTGCACTTCGCCGTGCGAAGCGCCCACCCCGCATCGAAGTACCGCATGCTCGTGGCCGAGGACGGCGGGGAGGTGATCGGCACCTCGCATGTCGCGCTCGCCCACGACAGCGAGGAGCCCGGTCAGGCACGGGTCAACCCCCATGTGCACCCCGACCACACGGGCAAGGGCGCGGGATCCGCGATCCTGCGGGCCGCCGAGGAGCATCTGGCGGCCGAGGGCGCGACCACCGTCTTCACCTGGGTGAACGACGAGCCCGGGGCCCTCGCCTTCGCCGCCCGCCGGGGCTACTCGCCGCTGCGTACCGCGCACTTCCAGCGGCTCGATCTGACGGGTGCCGCGCTGCCCGAGCCGCCGGGGCTCCCCGCGGGCTGCACGCTGGTGACGGCGGCGGACTTCGCCGACGATCCGCGGCAGGTGTTCGAGGCCGACGCCGAGGCGACGTCGGACGAACCGGGTGACATCAGCACGAACCTCGACGACTACGAGGACTGGCTCAACAACACCTGGCAGCACCCCTGTATGGACCACGGCCTCAGCACCCTCGTGGTCGCCGACGGCAGGATCGCGGCCTTCACCCTGGTCCACACGGACGGTGACACGACCTATCTCTCGGCCATGACGGGCACGCTGCGCGACTACCGCGGCCGGAGTCTGGCCAAGGCCGCCAAGGCCGACTCCCTGCACCGGGCCCGCGCCGCCGGTTTCACGGACGCCTTCACCAACAACGACGCGGGGAACGAGCCGATGCTCGCGGTCAACACCTGGTTCGGCTATCAAGTCTCTGCCTCGGAGGTGCGCCATGTCCGCAGACTCGCCTGACCCCGTGGACACCCCGGAAGTCCAGGTCGAGGTGCGTCTGGTCAAGGCGGGCCGTACCAAGATCCGCTACCCGGCCTCCCTGGTCGCCGACGACGGCACACATGTGGTGGTGCGCGCGCCGTGGGCGGCCGAGGGCGTGCGGGACTTCGGCTTCGTACGCTTCGAGCCCGGCGACATCTTCACCGAGCACTACTGGCGTGACCGCTGGTACGCGGTGAAGGAGGTCCGCACGGGCGACGGGACCCTCAAGGGCTGGTACTGCGACGTGACCCGGCCTGCGGTCGTACGTGGTCGCGGGCCGGGCGCACTCCGCTACGAACTGCTGGTCGAGGACCTGGACCTCGATCTCTGGGCGTCGGCCGACCGCGGGACGGTCCTGCGGCTGGACGAGGAGGAGTTCGAGGAGAGCGGCCTCGCCGAGCGGGACCCGGTCGCTGCCGACGCGGCCCGCCGCGCGCTGGAGGAGCTCGAACTCCTCGTACGCGGCGGCGCGTTCACGGCCCTTCTCGGTCGCCCGCTCCCCTCGTAGCGCCCGTGTCCGTCCTGGCCAGCGGGGTCGCGCGCGACACGCCGGCCGGGTCGTGGGCGATCGAGTCGGCGTCGTCGTGCCAGTGGATGACGAAGCGCTCCCCCGCGCGGTACGCCTCCAGGCCCGCGCGGCAGTAGGCGACCATGTCGTCCGGGAGCGCGGAGAGCGGGTGCCAGGAGAGGCCCGAGCACTTCTCCGGCTCCCGGTTGTACGGCTCCCAGGCCGTCCGCCCCGCGTCGTACCGCACCTCGAAGAACCAGCCGGTGCGCGGCCGGCCACCGGGGCCGCGGTGGTGCATCACCAGGGCCGTACGCACGTCTTCGGGGTCCAGTTGGGCGCCGATCTCCTCGGCGGCCTCACGCATCATCGCCGCACGGACGTCCTCGCCGTCCTCGACGTGTCCCGCCGGGCAGTTCAGCAGTCCGTCCCCGTAGCCCGTGCCGGACCGGCGGGCGAGCAGCACCTCGCCGCCCCTGCGCAGGATCAGATGGACGTCGACCACTTCCGTGTGACGGCGGCGCTGGGCGGCGTGGGCGATCAGTGCGTACCGCTCGTCGTCCACGGCGCGGCCCCAGAGCGCGGCATCGGCCGAGAGGTGCTCGTGCTGGACGCGCTCGACGAGCGGGGCGACCGACATCGTGACACGTGTCGCCGGGAGTCCGACGCCTGACCAGACGCCTTCGATGAGGATCAGCCGCCCGCCGGGCCGCAGCAGCGACAGCCAGTGGGTCAGGGCCCGGTCCGGGTCGGGCAGCAGCCACAGGACATGGCGGGCCATGATCACGTCGAACGTCCGCTCCCCCACGGGGGGTCTGGCCGCGTCGCCGACCAGTACCTCGGTGTCCGTGCCGGACAGCTTGGCCCTGGCGAGTCCGACCATGCGCGGCGAGAGGTCGACGGCGGTGACGCGGTGGCCCAGCTCGGTCGCGAGGAGGGCGAGGCTGCCGGTGCCGCAGCCGAGGTCGAGCACCCTGGACGGCTCGGTGGGCAGCCAGCCGGCGAGCTTGGCGGTCCACGCCTTGCGCACGGCCGGATCGAGCAGCCCGTGGTCGGGCTCCTCGTCGAAGGAGTCTGCTGCGTCGTCCCAGTCGATCGGGGTCATGGGTCGATGGTCCCATCCACCACCGACAGTTCGGACCGGCGGGCACTCGGTCACCGTTCCCGCACGGCCGGTTCTGTACTCGAACGCCGGACCGGCCAACAGCCGGTCCGGCGTTCGACCGCACCCGATCTCCGGGGGACCCTCGGGTGAGAAGCCCGTGGCCCGAAGGGCCACTTCACGCCGAGACCTTGGTCTCCTTCCGGCGCCTCGCCAGCACCTTGCGCACCAGCGGCCAGCAGACGATCAGTACGACGACGGCGTAGACGGCCACCGAGAAGGGCGTGTCCACCAGGCCGGTGGCACTTCCGTCACTGATCTGCAGGGCCCTGCGCAGCTGTTGCTCGGCGGCCGGGCCGAGGATGACGCCGATGACGGCCGGCAGCACCGGCAGCCCGTAGCGCCGCATCCCGAACCCGATCAGTCCGATGATCAGCAGGATCACCAGGTCGAGCGCCTCCCCGCCGACCGCGTACGCGCCGACGGCGGCGAAGAAGAGGATGCCCGCGTAGAGGTAGGGGCGCGGGATGCGCAGCAGCTTCACCCACACCGGCGCGAGCGGCAGGTTCAGGGCCAGCAGCAGCACCATGCCGACGAACAGCGAGGCGATCAGCCCCCACACCAGCTCCGACTCCCGCTCGAACAGCAGCGGTCCGGGCTGGATGCCGTACTGCTGGAACGCGGCCAGCATCACGGCGGCGACCGCGGTGGTCGGCAGTCCGAGGGTCAGCATCGACACGAGCGTCCCGGCGGCCGACGCGGACGCGGCGGACTCGGGTCCGGCGACGCCCTCGATGGCGCCCTTGCCGAACTCGTCCTTGTGCTTGGACAGCCGCTTCTCGGTGACGTAGGAGAGGAAGGTGGGGATCTCCGCGCCGCCGGCCGGGATCGCGCCGAACGGGAAGCCGATGACCGGCCCGCGCAGCCACGGCTTCCAGGTGCGCCGTACGTCGTCCTTGCCCAGCCAGGGGCGGCCGACCGGGACCGGTTCGCCGCTGGAGCGCCGCAGATGGGCGGCGACCCACAGGGCCTCGCCGATCGCAAAGAGACCGACGGCGACGATCACGACGTCGATCCCGTCGGCGAGTTGGAGCGAACCGAAGGTGAGCCGCTGCTGGCCGGTCATCTGGTCCAGGCCGACCAGGCCGATGGTGAGACCGATGAGCAGCGAGGCGAGCCCGCGGATCCGGGACGAGCCGAGGACCGAGGTGACGGCGATGAAGGCCAGCACCATGATGGCGAAGTAGTCGGGGGCGCCGATGTCGACGGCGAGGGAGGCGACGGTCGGTGCGAGGACGACCAACAGGATCGTGCCGATCATGCCGCCGACGAAGTGACCGCCCGCCGCGGCGGCGAGCGCCTGCGCGCCGCGTCCGGCCTTGGCCATCGGGTTGCCCTCGATGGCGGCGACGACCGCCGCGCTCTCACCGGGGGTGTTGAGGAGGATCGAGGTGGTGGATCCGCCGAACATGGCGCCGTAGTAGATACCGGCGAACATGATGAACGCGCCGGTCGGCTCCAGGCCGTAGGTGACGGGCAGCAGCAGGGCGACCGCCATGGCGGGTCCGATGCCGGGCAGCACGCCGATCGCGGTGCCCAGCAGTACGCCGATCGCCGCCCAGAGCAGATTGATCGGCGTCAGCGCCGTACCGAAGCCGTCCATCAGGGAGTTGAGGGAGTCCATGGCTTAGATCACTCCCATCAGCGGGCCACCGGGGAGGGGGACGCCGAGCAGGTTGTTGAAGATGAAGTAGGTGACGAGGGAGAGGCCCGCGGCGATGAGCGGGTCGCGCCGGAGATGGCGGCTGCCGAGCGCGTACGCCGAGCCCCAGAAGAGGAGCGCCCCGGATATGGGGAAGCCGAGAGGGCCGATGAGTACGGCGTTGCCGAGGAAGACACCGGCGAGCAGCAGTACGGTCCGCCAGTCGCTCGGTTCACTCAGGTCGATGTCCTCGCCGCCCTCGGCCTCGCCCCGGCCGCCGCGCAGCACGTCGAGGCTGAGGAGGACGGCGACGACGAGCAGACCGATACCGACGGCGATCGGCACGGTCTTGGGGCCGACCGGGCCGCGCTGGGTGATGTCGACGTCCATGGTGAGGGCGTCGGTGAGGACGAGGATCCCGAGGACGAGCAGCATGAGACCGACGCCGAGTTCGGAGTGCTCGCGCAGCCAGCCGCGGGACTCGGGGGTCTCCTCCTTGGGAGGGGTGTTCGGGTGGGTGGTCACAGTCCGAGCTCCTTCAGGACGGATTCCACGCGCTTGTCCTCGGCGGCGAGGAAGTCGCCGAATTTCTCGCCGGTGAGGAAGGCGTCGTCCCAGTTGTTCTTCTTGAGCGAGTCCTTCCACTGAGGAGAGGCGTGCAGCTCCTCGAAGAAGCGGATGAGCTTGTCGCGTTCGGCGTCGGAGAGTCCGGGGGGCGCGACGACGCCGCGCCAGTTGGTGAAGTCGGTGTCGAGGCCCGCCTCGCGCAGGGTGGGCGCGTCCATGCCGGGGGTCCGCTCGGGGCCGGTGACGGCCAGCAGCCGCAGCTCGCCGGCCTCGATCTGGTCGCGGTACTCGCCGAGTCCGGAGACGCCGAAGGCGACCTTGTTGCCGAGGATGGAGGCGAGGAGTTCACCGCCGCCGTCGAAGGGGACGTAGTTGACGGTCTTCGGCGCGATCCCGGCCGCGCGGGCCATCAGCATGGGCGCCAGGTGGTCGGGTCCGCCGGGGGACGAGCCGCCACCGACGGGGAGTTTGGCCGGATCCTTCTTCCATGCGGTGAGCAGGTCGTCGATGGTCTTGTAGGGGGAGCTCTTGCTGACGACGACGATGTCGGTCTCCTCGCTGATGCGGGCGATCGGCGTCGTGTCGGCGAGGGTCTCGTGCGAATTGTTGGTGCGTACGGCGCCGACGACGCCGAGGCCCATGGAGACCGCGAGCTTGCCGTTGCCGTGTTCGCTCACGGCGCGGGCGAGACCGACGGTGCCGCCGGCGCCCGGCAGGTTGAAGACCTCGATGTTGTGGTTGAGTTCGGCGTCCTCGGCGTTCTTGGCCATGGTGCGGGCGGTGATGTCGTAGCCGCCGCCCGGCGTGTTGGGGACCATGAAGCGCAGGCCGGGTATCTGGGTGCCGGTGTCGCCGCCACTGCCCAGGGAAAGCAGCGGCGGACCCACCAGCACCATCAGCGCGGCCCCGAGGAGGGCGAGGGGAGTGCGGAAACGCACGGGTGCCGCCTTTCGGAGGAGCAAGTCGCGGGGCAGTGAGATGGCCCACATGTTGCCTTCGCGTTAAGCTTGTTCTTTAACCTCCGGCCGTCCCGTACCGACGCAGGTTGATCTCGGTTCAGACTTGGTGCGAGG
>NZ_BMMV01000023.1 GCF_014646115.1 Streptomyces camponoticapitis
CAGTCCCACGACGGGTTGCCGTTGCCGCCCCACTGGTACTTCTTGCCGGCCTGGGTGCGCGCCCACGAGAGGGCTTTCTGGACCCGCGGCCCGCCGATGCCCCCGGCGCCCCTCTTGTCGGCTTCCTTGCTGTAGCCGAACAGGGCATCGATGATGCTTGTGGGGATCTTGCGGATCATCTGGCCGAAGCCGGTGTCCATGCCGGGGAACGACCGCAGCAGCGGGTCGACGACATGCTGGACGCCGGCGCGTGCGGACGCCTCCATGCCGTCCTTCAGCCAGCCCGCGGTCTTCTTGATGCCGTCCCAGGCGGCCGATCCGGCACCGGACACGGTCTTGCCGATCCAGCCGAAGATGCCGCCGTCGGCAAAGCGCTGCGTCGGGGTGTTCGGGTTGCCGCCGAACACCGGGGCGAGGGCAGCCTTGACGCCGCCCGCACCACGCGTGCGGGCGATCTTGTTCATGTGGCCGACGAACCCGGAGCCGACCGCGCGGGTGAACTCCGGCCTCATGATGGCCTCGCCGCCGGACATTTCCAGGGCTCCGCCGGTGGGCGAGTAGAACTTATGCGGATCCCTACCGGGTGTGTAGCCGGGCAGGACGCCGCCCCGGGCGAACTTGACGGCAGGCAATGAGGGGGCCCCGAACGCCTTGGCGACGGCGTTCCAGGTCGGGCGAATTCCCTTCCCATACACCGTATTGACTATGAATTCGACGGGGCCCCGGGCGATGCTCTTCAGCTTGTCCCAGGCGATCTTGATGGCGTCCTTCGCTTTCCCGAAGGACTCCCCGACCAGGCGGACAGCTGTCTTCAGTGCGTTGAACACGGGCTTGATGCCGTTGTTCCAGACGCCTGAGATGACGCTCCGGACGCCGTTGAACGCCGGTTTGATCGAGTTCTGCCACAGCCACACACCTGCGGTGCCGACGGCCGAAATGCCCGTGCGGATCCCGTTGAACGCAGGCTTGATTGCTGAGTTCCACAGCCACTTGCCGAGGGTGCCGATGGCGCTGAATGACGGCTTGATGACGCTCGACCACAGCCACGCGGCGCCCGAGCCGATGGCCTTCAGGCCGTCGAGAATGCCCCCGAACGCAGGCTTGATGACGCTGTTCCACGCGAACGAGATTGCGGTCTGGATCGACTCCCAGACGATCATCACGATGTTGCGGAACGTCTCGGACCGCTGGTAGGCGATGACGAGCGCGGCACCGAGGGCGACCACGGCAATGGCCACCAGCACGAACGGGTTGATCGCCATCACGGCGTTCACGACACCCATCACCGCGGCGAACCCGCCGGCGACCGCCTGCGCGGCGCCGAGGGCCGTCACCTGCACCCACAGGGCGGCCGTCGCCAGACCGGACGCGATGGCCTGCGCGCCGAGCGCCAGAGCGATCCCGCCGATGAGGATCCCGAGCGGGGCCAGCCAGATACCCCACTCCTTGAACCAGTTCACCGTGGCGCCGAACGCGTCACCCACGGCCGCCGTGGCAGGCCCGAGGTTGTCCCTCAGGAACCCGGCGACATCGCTGATGATGGGCAGCACCGTGCCGCCGAGCATGTCGACGAAGCCCTGTTTCAGGCCGCGCGTGAAGACGCTGATCTCATGCGACGGTCCCGAGCGGATGGTCTTGCCGACCTTGTCGGCGGCGCCGCCGAACTTGCCGAGACCCCCCGCGGCCTTGGATGGGTCAAGGTCGAACAGTGCCTTGCCCAAGTCCTCGCTCTGCGTACCGAACAGGGCGGTCGCCGCGGCGGCCTGCTTGACCGGGTCCTTGATCCCACGGAGTTTGTCGAGGACGGTGTCGAGCCCGAGCGAGGCGCCCTTGCCGCCGGCGCCGATCTGATCGGCCATCTTCCCGGCGTCCAGGCCAAGGGCCTTGAAGCCGTCGGCAGTCGTCTTCGAGCCGTCGATCGCGCGGATGCTGAACTCTTTGATCGAGTCCGCGACGATGTCCGCGTCCCTCGCGCCGCCCTTCAAGCCCTGGTTGATCAGGCCGATAGCCGCAGGGCCGTCGATGCCGAGCTTGCGGAACTGGGTCCCGTACTCGTTCATCGTGTCGAGGAAGTCCCCGCCCTTGTCGGCGCCGCCCTGGAACCCCTTGGTGATCAGGTCGAACGCCTCGGTCGAGTTCTTCGCCAGGCCGGTGCGCATCATCTGCGACACGGCGTTCGTGACGCCGCCCAAGTCCTGGCCGAAGACGTTCGCCACGTCGGATGCCTTGGTGGCGATCTTCTGTAGCTGCGCCTCCGTCGCGTCCGGCGGCGCCAGGCCGCCCTGCACCACGGCCTTGATGGCGTCGGCGGCTTCCTGGAACGAGCCGGCCACGCCCGAGCTGAAGAGCTTGCCCGCCACCTTTCCCTGAGCAGCTGCTACGCCGCCCGTCGTGCCTAGCTGAGCCTGGAGGTTCGAAGTGATGTTGCTCTGTTCCAGAGCCTCCGTGATGCCATCTGTCAGCAGGGCGCCGGCCGCGATACCTGCCGCGGCGGCGCCGACCTTGAGACTGTCGCTCAGCCCGCTACCAGCTGCTTCACCCGCGCTCGATCCCGCGTCGGCGGCAGGGCCCACCAGCTGCTGCTGGAGTTCCCTGCCGATGCCGCGGACGCTCGGAATGATGGAGATGGTGGCGAAGCCCACGTTGGGCATCGCCGGGGCCCTACTCGCTCAGGTCGACTTCGACGATGGCGGAGGGCTGGAAGATCTTCAGCCCGGCGTCCATCTCGGCGCGGAAGCGCAGGAGGTTGAGTTCGTAGTCCGACGCGCCCACGCCCTCGCCCAGCGCGTCCGGGTCGTACACCGTGTCGCGCCATGTGAGCTCGATGTTCTCGGCGATCTGCAACTCCGTGGCGACGCCGAAGTTCACCAGGTGCGCGGTACCGGCCGTCTGCGAGGACGTGCTCACCACGGGCAGGCCCCACACCCGACGAGACGACACCTCCACCGTCTGCACGGGACCGCCGAGGTAGTAGTCCGCCTCGTTGTTCGCCAGCAGCTCCACCGTCTCCCAGTCGTTCGGGTGCACGACGTAGGCGGCGCCGTCGAGCCAGTTCGACACTTCGAGCTTCGTCTTGGCCTTGCGCAGCGTGGTGAGCAGGTCCGTGTCCCACGCCTGGGACTGCGAGCCCGAGACGTTGGCGATGCCCGTCATGTTCTCGCCCGAGCCGCTGCCGTTGATGATCTGCGCTTCGAGGGCCAGCTCGACACCGAGCCGCATCTCAAGGTCGATCATCCGCTCCAGGGAGGGAGCGTCGCGGAGATCCTGCCGGCGCAGGGGCTCCGACATGTGGGCGATCGTCCGCGTCCGGTCGTCGACACGCTTCCACGTGTAGGTGCTCGTGGGCTTCTTGGCGCCGCGCGCCACAGGGGCCGCGTTGTTCGTCCGCACGGTCTGCCGCATGTAGCCGAAGTTCGCCGGCCCCTGAACCGCGGGGATGAGCTGACGCAGGGCCAGGACGGGCACGCCCATCCTGATCGGCTCCGGCTTCAGCGGGACCGTCAGGGGGATGGAGCCGGACTCCAGCAGGCCCTTGAAGCCCGTCGCGCCCGACACCGAGCGCAGCACCGTCTCGCCCCAGTCGGTGCCACCGGACGCCTTCACGACCGGGTGCTGACCGACGCGCACGGGCCGGGTGCTCGCGGCGATGTCATCGCCGATCGCCTTCAGTGCGTCCCGGGTGGACGCGTCCTCCGCGGCCCGCTCGATGCGGTTCTTGCAGTCCGTCGCGATGCCGAGCTGACGCTTCAGCTCGGCGTTCTCGCCCTCCGTGAGCTCGCGCCCCTCGGTGTCAGCCTTCGCCAGGAGCGCCTTGCCGGCGTCGATGGCGGTCTTCATTTCGGCGCGTATGGCCTTGATGTCCATGGGTCGTCCTTCGGGAAGTAGTGATCAACTTCCGGCGGACTTGAACGGACGGCTCTACGGCTGGCCTCACAAGGAGACGGACCGGAACCCTGGTTATGGGCCTACACCGGCGGCGCGCCGACTGAAGCGGACGAGATTCGCGGACGTTCACCGCTGGTGAGCGGGCCTACCAACGAGGGAAGGTGACTGGCGGGCGGATTGGTTACCGATGGCCGCCACCATTCCCCTGTGGGCCCTGCTCACGGACGGTGTCACGCTGGCGCTCGCTGGCCGTCGATCAACCTGGAGACATTCTACCGGGAGGGTGCGACATCGCGGGAGACCTCGGCCCCGTCCACGTACACCGTCACCTCGGCGCACTCACAGGGGCACGAGAGGAGACGCACCCGGCTGACGGCCAGGCCGCCATCCTCGATCAGCCAGACGGAGCGCTCAGGGTCCATCAGCCGCCCCTCGATGGCTTCCGACATCCACGTGCCTTCCGGCATCACGCCGGACGACGCGTGCTCAAGCACCACCGTCAGTAGGCCCACGCCCGCGGCCTGCTTCCCGTCGATCGCCTTGACCTTCATCTCCGCCTCCATGCCCTGTAGTCCCAGTCCTGCAAGTCGATGGGGTCGCCGGTCGCTGTCTCCCGCTTGCCGCCGTCCCACCGCGGCGGCCCGATCGGGACCACCGTGGCCCGTGGCCGCATCGGGTCCTCGGCCGCCGGCTGGTCGTCGTCCTCGTCCATCAGTCGTCCTCGCTTCCGTCGTCCAGCAGTTCACGCAGGCGTGCCTCCAAGCGCACCCGCTCAGCCTCGTACTTGGGGAAGTCGCGCTCCATCGAGCGGCCACCCCACCCGAAACGGCATGATCTGATCTGCCCCTCCACCGTCTCCAGCGCCGCCTGAATCCGACGGAGCTCGTACTCGGCCGCGCGGCGGCACGCCTTCGAGCAGTACGTCGCGGGCCGGCCGGGGCCAGGGCGGGCAGGCAAGGCGGTCCCGCACTTACGGCAGGTCATTTCTCCACCCACCCCCGGTTCGTTTTTCTGAGTGCGCGTGCGCCGTGTTTACCGCGCCGGGTCCCCAGGCGATCACGCTGGTGATGGCGACACCTCTCCCCCTCATGGCCTCACTCCTCTCGCGTGGCGCCGCTCGTTGCCGCGGGCAGCCTCGCGTCTGCTCTTGTCGGCGTGGCAGGGCTCGGGATGGATGAGCCCGAGGTTGTCGGGGTCCCTGACGGCCCCGCCCTCGGCCACGGGCGTGATGTGGTCGAGCTCCAGCCCTTCGTCCTCGTCTGCTTCGCCGCCGCAGACGTAGCAGGTGTCGTGGTCGCGCCGGCCGACGAGCCGCTTGAGCTTGCGCCACTCGCCCGAGCTGATGCCGTAGCGCTCCTGCTTGCCCGGTCTGTTGGCCCACGCGATGGGCTGGTGCTCATCGCATCGGCCGCGCACTGTGGAGAGTTCATGGCACTCAGGGTCAGTGCATCTGCTCGGTGGTGCTGTCGGCATGCCCGCTCCTCACGCCGCCGGTCCGGTCGGCCCGCTGTCGGCCATGCGCGTCAGGGCCTCCACGGTCGTCCCGATGTTGCCCGGGGGGGCTGTCAGGGCGAGTTCGGCAAGGGCCGCCAGGGCGACGCTGGCGACCTGCCGCACCTCTGGGGTGGGTACGGAGCTGAGAGCCAGCGCTACGCCCTGAGGATCGCGCCTGAGGGCTGCGAGAGCCACGCGCATGGCGCGCTGCTCGGTCTGCCCTATGCGTGCCAGCTTGTTGCGGTGCCGTGCGACGAGCCCGTGCTTGCGTGCTTCGGCGAGCTCATCCCGCCTCTGCTGCTGCGCCTTGTGCTTGCGCCTGGCCGCCGCTATCTGGTCGTTGACGATGTCGTTGACGTTGGTCATGGGCTGCTCTCCGATGTGGGGCGGGGTGATTCGTCGACCCTGAGGCGCCTGCTGCGGCTGGGGCGGGCCAGGTACCCCTGGGGCTCCCAGGTGGGCAGGCAGTCCGGACAGACGTCCGACGAGCCGCTACCGGGGCTCCCGTCCGCCCGCGCGGTGGACGGGAAGCGCCAGCCGTCGATGTAGGCGGCAACGCGGGCCTCACGTGCCGAGCCGTGCCCGTGCGGGTCGCCGTGCCGCTTCAGGCAGCCGTCGCACCGCAGGATGATGCGGGTGAAGTTGAGGGTGCTCACGATGCCTCCTCGACGCCGTGCTCGGCCTGGTAGACGGGGCAGTTGTAGGGGGAGTGCGCGGTGAGGCACCGCCGGGGGGTGGCACACAGCCGCTCCCCGCACCCATGGGGGCACATCAGGTAGCCCCCAACGCGCAGGCGTCGGGCGCATGCCCCGCAGTGCCCCAAGGGCTGTCGTCTACGGGTGTGGGCCATCGGATCTCCTCTCAGAACCGCATTGCCGGGTGGCAGCGGGTGCACGGCACGGCGGACTTGAGGCCGTTGCTCTCTTCCTTCTCGCGGGTGCGGGTGATGGGGTCGCAGTCGGGATCGCCGCATGGCGGGACGCCCTCGGCCCCGTCGGGCGCCGCCCCTGCTGCCGTCTGTGCGGCCATGCGCTCCCACACCGCGTTCGGGTCACTCGGCCGGTAGCCGCTACGGGCCTTGGCTCTACCCATGGCCCGCCCCCACATGCCGCCGTCCGCCTCGGCCGCAAGGTCGTTGGCGATGTCCATCCAGCCCGCGACGATCGCGTCAGTGCCCTTGAGGGCGGGTCTGCGGGCCGCCTGCCAGCTCTGCGCGTCGGGCAGCTCGTCAGGGGCCAGCCGGTGGGCGTACACGGCCGCAGCGGACTGCACAGCGGCGCCGCCGAGGTCGAGGTAGACCTTGAGGTCTTGCTCGGTCCACCCAGAGGCAAGAGCGGCAGCAGCGAGAGCGGTGATCTCTTGCTGCCGCTTCTTCCCCGGCGGCCGTCCCCGGTAGTCGAGCGCGTCAACGAGGGCTTTCGCCTTGCTGGTGTCTGGAAAAGAGGAATCGCCTCCCCCTCCCTCCTCCTCAGTTCCCGACTCGCGCCCGAGGGCGATCGACGAGACCTCGGCCACGGAGGTGGTGGGAGATGTCTTTGGAGATACAGGGAGAAGTACAAGAGATGGGGGCCCAACCACCGTTGGCCCTTTACCAACCACGGTTGGGCCTTCACCCACTGTGGTTGGGCCTTGTGCCACCACGGTTGGGCCTTGTGCGTCCATAGGCCCAACCACCGTTGGCCCTTCTGACTCCATAGGCCCAACCACGGTTGGGGCTTTGAAGTCGGGCACACGGAACTGCATCGCGGTGCCAGGCACGGCGTACAGCGGGCGCCCGTCCCTGCCCGTGCCGATCGGCAGGCGGAACTCCCAGCCGGCGACTGAGAGGCGCCGAAGCATCTCGCGCACGCTCAGCTCGTCCTTCGCGGCCGTCCAGCGCACGAGGTCCGCGAGCCGCGCCTTGCTGCGACGCCCCGTCGGGTCGTAGCCCCACGCGTCGTTGTACCGGGCGTCATCGGCGATCTCCAGAGCGACGGCCCGCTGTAGGCCCTTGATGTCCGGCCCCAGGACCTCGCGCAACTGTCGGCGCAGTTCACTGCCCATCTCGCCGCCCCCGCCTGCTCTTGAACTCCAGGAGGTACCGGGCGCCGCAGGGCGCGGCCTTGCGGCCGAGAGACACGTGCCGGTGCCAGTTGCGGCATTGCGGGCAGCGAGCGGCGAACTCCAGCCGACCCGCAGTGGCGACGGTGACGGGGCGAGCCACCAGCGCTACAGTGGGCCTCGCGCCCGTCGCGCTGAATTCCTGAAACGCCCCGCCTAGTCCGCGGGGCGTTTCTGCGTCCTGGTTCATGCGGCGGCGCCCCCGTTGCTCACGGTTCGCTCGTCCAGCCACTTCTCGATGGCCGATCGCCGGTAATAGACGCGCCCACTACGTCCTGGATGCGTCTTGATGTAGTCCGGCCCCGTGCCTCGCCAGCGGAGCTCGGCAAGGGACTGAGCACTCCGGAAGAGCGGGTACTCCTCACACACCTGCGCCGATGACAGAACGTCGTCCACGCGTCGAGCTTCCTTCACTGCGCCTCCTTGGGTCGCAACCGTTGCACGTAAGGCGCACATGAGCCTATGGTGATGCACATGGACGAGATCGTAACGCAAACCAGCCGATACGCAAGGGCCGCGTTCCTGCATAGGCTGACTGACATGAGTGAGCAGCAGCAGTACGGACGTCGCGCAGTCGAGATCGGGCCGACCGGCAGGACAGTCGCGGAGAACCTGGCTCGACTGCGGAAGGCGCGCGGCCTCAGCACAAGGCAGCTGTCCGCCGCCTTGGAGGACATCGGCCGAAGCCTGTCTCCATCCGGCATCACACGGATGGAGAAGGCCGAGCGACACGTGACGGCGGATGAGCTGCTGGCCTTGGCTGCGACGCTTCGGGTGAACCCATCTGCTCTATTGCTGCCGGCGACAACCGAGGGCGACTTCGAGGTGACAGGGGTCGGCCGCATCAACGCCCAGACCCTCTGGGAGTGGGCCGACGGCGAGCGACCCCTGCGGGTCCCAAAAGGCGATGACGGATCTGCCTACGCCGACTTCCAACTACACGCACGACCGAAGTTCCGGCGGCGATACAAGGTCGCTGACGCGGCTTCCCGTCAGCTGATGCAGAACGACGGCGCGAACATCATCGACGACGGTCAGTCAATCCGGATTCAGATGAATGAGGAGGATTGATGGCCCGAGTCTGGATCGAGGACAGGGAGAACCACGCCGACTACCGGGAGGCGATGGAGAGCTGGCAGGAAGCGAAGCGCGGAGGCAGCAAGCGGAAGCCGCCTGGTCGTTGGCGGGTCCGCTGGTACGGGCCGGACGGCAAGGACAAGGCGCGCACGTTCGGGAAGCTCCCCCAGGCGGAAGCCGAGATGCACGCCATCACGGCCAAGCTCGACAAGGGGTCGTACCGCGACCCGAAGTCGGGGAAGGCCGCCACGAAGCTGGTTGCCGAGGAGTGGTTCACCTCGAAGCGGAAGATCGGCCGGACCACCCGGCGGGACTACCGGGACCTGCTGGACAACTACGTGATCCCGAAGTGGGGTGACTGGCAGGTCGGGGCGATCCAGTGGGAGGACGTCTCCGCGTGGCTCACCGAGCTGGAGACGCAGCCCGGCAAGTCGGGGCGGAAGCTGGGACCGGCGCGCGTCATCAAGGCGTACCGGGTGCTGTCGATGGTCATGAAACACGCGGTGTTCTCGAAGCGGATCTCTGGCAGCCCGTGCCACGACCATGAACTCCCCCGTCAGGACGACGAGGACGAGCACGTCTATCTCACCTACGACCAGCTGGAGCGACTGGCGCTCGCGGCGGGCGAGTACCGACTCCTGATCCTCACCCTGGGGTACTGCGGCATCCGTTGGGCGGAGGCGTCCGCCATCAAGACCGGCCGCCTGCTCGTACCGAAGCGGCGCATCCGGATCGTGCAGAACTACACCGACGTCCGCGGCGTGCTGGAGCTGGGGCCTGTGAAGAACCACGAGAAGCGCTCCGTTCCTCTCCCCCGCTCGTTCGCTGACGAGTTGGGCACCCTGGCCCGCGACAGGGGGCAGGGGGACCTGTTGTTCACGGCCCCGGAGGGCGGCCCGCTGCGGTACGCCAACTTCCGGAACCGCATCTTCGATCCAGCGGTGAAGGCGGCCGGCCTGGCAGGCATGGGCATCACGCCGCACAAGCTCCGACACACGGCCGCCTCGCTGGCGATCGCGGCCGGCGCGGACGTGAAGGTCATCCAGTTGATGCTGGGGCACAAGGACGCGTCGATGACGCTCAACATCTACGGACACCTGTTCCCGGACCGGCTCGACGAGGTCGCGGATGCCCTTGATGCGGGCCGACTCGTCGCACTGGCCATGGCCGATGCGCCGGTCACCGCTCCTGCCTGATCGAAGCGATGCGTACTAAATGCGTACTGGCCCCCGGCGGGGATCTTGCCGGGGGTCAGTCGCGTACCACCTCTGACCTGCGTGGTTAACCTTGAGCCCCCTGTCGGATTCGAACCGACGACCTACGCATTACAAGTGCGTTGCTCTGGCCAGCTGAGCTAAGGAGGCGCGCGTGAAAACTATAACCGGCGCCGATCACCGGTCAGACGGGAATTTCAGGGTCGTCCAGCTACTGACAGATCTTGAAACGGGGGGTACCGTCACCTCAAGTTCATCCAGGTGGACTAGACCCATCCTCCGCCCCAAGGCGGGGGAGCCATTCCTTTACTCGGATCGTCCGGCACGTTCCTGCCGGTGAAGGGACCACATCACCATGGCCACTGTCTCGTTCGACAAGGCGACCCGTGTGTACCCGGGTTCCACCAAGCCCGCCGTCGACCAGCTCGAGCTCGACGTCGCGGACGGCGAGTTCCTCGTACTGGTCGGGCCTTCCGGCTGCGGCAAGTCGACCTCCCTGCGCATGCTCGCGGGTCTGGAGGACGTCAACGGCGGATCCATCCGCATCGGTGAGCGCGACGTCACGCACCTGCCGCCGAAGGACCGGGACATCGCGATGGTGTTCCAGAACTACGCGCTCTACCCGCACATGTCGGTCGCCGACAACATGGGCTTCGCGCTGAAGATCGCCGGCGTCAACAAGGCCGACATCCGTAAGAAGGTCGAAGAGGCCGCGAAGATCCTCGACCTCACCGAGTACCTGGACCGCAAGCCGAAGGCGCTCTCCGGTGGTCAGCGCCAGCGTGTGGCGATGGGCCGCGCGATCGTGCGTGAGCCGCAGGTGTTCCTCATGGACGAGCCGCTGTCGAACCTCGACGCCAAGCTCCGTGTGTCGACCCGTACGCAGATCGCCTCGCTCCAGCGCCGCCTGGGCATCACGACGGTGTACGTCACGCACGACCAGGTCGAGGCCATGACCATGGGCGACCGCGTCGCCGTCCTCAAGGACGGTCTGCTCCAGCAGGTGGACTCGCCGCGCAACATGTACGACCGTCCGGCCAACCTCTTCGTCGCCGGCTTCATCGGCTCCCCGGCCATGAACCTGGTCGAGGTCCCGATCACCGACGGCGGTGTGAAGTTCGGCAACAGCGTCGTCCCGATCTCCCGCGAGGCGCTCTCCGCCGCGGCCGACCGCGGTGACAGCACCGTCACCGTCGGTGTCCGCCCGGAGCACTTCGACATCGTGGAGCAGGGCGGCGGCGAGGCCGCGACCTCGCTGTCGAAGGACACGGCGGACGCGCCGGCCGGTCTGGCCGTCACCGTCAACGTCGTCGAGGAGCTGGGCGCCGACGGTTACGTCTACGGCGACGCGCAGGTCGGCGGCGAGCACAAGGACCTGGTGGTCCGCGTCAACGGCCGTGCCGTTCCCGAGAAGGGCGCCAAGCTGCACGTCGTGCCGCGTCCGGGCGAGACGCACGTGTTCGCGTCGTCCACGGGCGAGCGCCTCAGCGACTGACCTCTCCGGAGGCCCTGAAGCGACCGACCCGAAGAACGTACTAACGGCCCCGCACTTCGGTGCGGGGCCGTTTGCCCTTTCGGCGCACGAGCGCCCAAATACCCCGGCATACCGGCCATTTCGAATAGCGTGCGTCAACACCCGATTCGAAAAGACCTGTCGAACCATCCCTCGGCCGGGTGACTAAATGTCGCCAAATCATCACTGACCGCTACGCTCGCCTGCGTGACCCACACAGCCCGCCGAATCGGCCGAACTCTCGCCCTCGTACTGCCCGTCGTCCTCGTACTCTCCGGAACCCTGGCGGTCGCCACCGTCCCGTGGGCGGCGAAGAACTCCGAGGCACAGATTCTCACCGCTTCCTCGGACAAGGCGTCCGTGCGCGCCAAGTCCCGCGCTCCGCAGGACGTTCTCCGCGACAAGCTGCTCGTGGAGCTTCAGGAGAAGGACCCGGGCATCGCCCTGACCCACCTCCAGCGCCAGATCGAGGAGCGCCCCTCGCTCGCCAAGCACTGCATGTCCCTGGCCCGCGCGCTCGGCCGGGCCGCTGTCGCGCACTACGGACCCACCCGCGCGCAGTCGTTCTCCCGCCCCGTCTGCGACACCTCGTTCGCCTACGGGGTCTCCCAGCAGACCGCGGGGCACTGAGCGCCGGCTCCCCGACCGCCCCGCCTATCGTTCACGGCATGATGACGTTTCCGACGCAGGCCGTGGTCCTCGCGGGCGGCCAGGGGTCGCGCCTGCGCCCGTACACCGACGACCGTCCCAAGCCGATGGTCGAGATCCCCGGGACGGGGACCCCGATCATCGGCCATCAGCTCGCCTGGCTGGCCGCCGAGGGTGTCACGGACGCCGTGATCTCGTGCGGCCATCTCGCCGAGGTGCTCCAGGAGTGGCTGGACGCGTCGGAACTCCCGCTGCGTGTCACGACCGTGGTGGAGAACGAACCTCTGGGGCGCGGCGGCGGCCTCAAGTACGCCGCCGCCCGGCTGCCCGACCCCGCTCTTCCCTGGTACGCCACCAACGGCGACATCTGGACGCGCTTCTCGCTGCGCGAGATGGCGGCGTTCCACGCCGAGCGCGATGCCATCGCGACGCTGGCCCTCGCCCGGCCGCGGATCCCCTGGGGGGCCGTGGAGACCGACGAGTTCGGCCATGTCCTGGACTTCATCGAGTCGCCGCCGTCGCCGTATCTGATCAACGCCGGTGTGTACGTGTTCTCTTCGGCGTTCGCGGATCTGCTGCCCGACCACGGCGACCACGAGCGCACGACCTTTCCCCGGCTGGCGCGCGAGCGGAGGCTGGCGGGCTTTCCGCTGCCGCAGGGCGCGTACTGGCGTGCCATCGACACCGCCAAGGACCTCACCGAGGCCGCCAAGGAGCTGGCCGGCGCCGCTCGTTGACGCCCGCGTCGACATGACAACGACGTGCCGACGACGTGCCGGCGCGACAAACAACGTGACGTCGGCCCAGAGCGCTTCCGACGGCGCCCACGCGCTCGGGCGCCGTACCGGACGTCCCAGGCCCGCAGACGGGCGCACAGCACGCGTACGAGGGCGGCCACCCGATCCTGCCGGGTGGCCGCCCTCGTACATGCCCGTTCAATGCGGATTCTCCGCCGCGTCAGCCGAGCAGGCCGCCGATCGGGTTCTGGGCGCCGCCGCCGCTGCCACCGCCGCCGGTGGACGAGCCGCCTCCGCCGCCCGTGGTGCCGCCGCCGTCGCCTCCGCCGGTCGTACCACCGCCGGAGCCGCCGCCGCCCGTCGAGCCGCCACCGCTCGTGGCGGGGCCCTGGCTGCTGGACGGCGGGGGTGCCTGCTGCGACGTCTGCGGGGGCGCCTGGCCGGTGCCCTGCGACTGGCTGGGCTGCCCGCCCGTGCTGGTCCGGCCGGGCTGATCGGCCGGTTCCTCACCCGGCGCCGACTGCTCGGCCGCGGGGCCGCTGGACTGGCCGGCCGTCGGGGCGGCGCTGCCGCCGC
Organism: Streptomyces camponoticapitis; assembly: GCF_014646115.1. Classification (GTDB taxonomy): domain Bacteria; phylum Actinomycetota; class Actinomycetes; order Streptomycetales; family Streptomycetaceae; genus Streptomyces; species Streptomyces camponoticapitis. The sequence goes on from NZ_BMMV01000023.1 coordinate 13,245, forward strand.
TGTCCTTGGCCTCGCCGGTGGGCGTGCCGGACGCGCTGCTCTTGCCGGACTTCTGCGGCAGGGGCGATCCGGGCAGCTGGTTCACCGGGTTGTTCGGTCCGGGCACGGTCACCATGTCCGTGGACCGTACGGCTCCGCCGAGGATGGAGCCGATGAGCAGTGTCAGGCCGATCACGACGGTCGCGACGACCGCGCCGCGGCGCAGCACGCGGCGCCGCAGGTCCCTGAGGTGGGAGCGCGGTCCGAGCTTGCGCCAGGCCTCGCCCGCGAGGCGACCGTCCATCGAGTAGACGGGGGCGCCCGCGATGATCAGCGGGGACCAGGCGGCCAGATAGATGATGTCGGGCGCGTCGTACGCGGGGACGGTGCGCCAGCTGACGGTGAGGATCAGCGCGGCCGAGAGAAGCGCCCCGAAGCAGGCGGCGAGTCGCTGCCAGAGGCCGAGGACGGTGAGGACACCGGCGGCGACCTGGAGGAACGCGACGCTGAGTCCGGCGCCGACGGGGTGCGAGAGGGCGAAGTCGCGCAGCGGTTCGGCGAGTGCCCACGGCTGGAGCGAGTTGAGCCAGGTGACCATGGAGCCGCGCTTGCCGCCGTCGAAGTAGACGGGGTCGCAGAGCTTGCCCATGCCCGCGTAGATGGAGATGAGGCCGAGGAAGACGCGGAGCGGCAGGAGCACCACTCCGAGGTTCATGCGCCGGCCCGGGTAGTAGGCGTGCCGTACGGCGGCGTCGGTGGCCTGCGCGCCGGAGATGTCGTAGTGCTGTCCGCGCGGGTCGTCGTAGTCGTGGCCGTGGTGGCCGTCGCGGCCGAAGTCGCGCTCGTACTCGCGGTCGTCACGGTCGTCGTGTTCGCCGCGGTGGCGTGCGCCGCCCGCGCCGTACAGGTCGACCGTGTCGCCGTAGGTGTCGTGCTCCGGGGCGTCGTACGCGCCCACGGCCCGCCGCATGGGAGGCAGCAGGGGCGTGCCGGGCCCCGGGCCGCCGCCGTGGTGCGGTACGCGGGGGGTCGGCATGGTGTCGTCGCCCAGGTCGATCCGCGGGATGACCTGGGTGGAGCCGGGGACCCCTCGGTCGTAGGAGCGGCCCGCCGTGTCGGCGAGGCTCCCGCCGACCGCGGACGCCGAGGAGTTCCGTACGGCCTGGAGGAGCCCGGTGGCTCCGAGGTCGCCCGGCTCCGACCTGCCGCTCCAGACGACGGGGGCCCGGCGGCGCGCCGCGCCCCGGGGGCCGCCCATCGCGGGGATCCGCGCGGTGTCCGCCGTGGCGCGTGCGGGGCTGGGGCGCTGGCTCGGTGAGAGCTTCACCCGAAAGCTGGCGTGGTTCACGATGACCTGCGCGGGATCGCAGTCCACCTTGACCATGCTCAGCGGGGGCTGTTCGTCGAACCCGGGCCGGGGCTTTCTGGTGTCCACACTCATCTAACCGAGTGACTTGTGTTTAGGACACTGCTTTGACGGCCGATAAATGTCCGAGACCCGTCAAGAGTGGCGGGATGGGGACATTCGTACGAAGGCCGGGCCATCCGGCCCACAACCGGCCGCCCGGCCCGACCGCCCCGCGCCGGGCGCACGCCCACCCCGATCCCGCGCGCCCGACCCCCCGCGACCGGCCGACGGGCCGGTCTCCGGGTCAGGCCCGGCGGCGCGCCGCCTCGTACAGCACCACTCCGGTCGCGACGCCCGCGTTCAGCGACTCGGCGCCGCCCGGCATCGGGATCCGCACCAGGAAGTCGCAGGTCTCGCCGACCAGCCGGGACAGGCCCTTGCCCTCGCTGCCGACCACGATCACGACCGGTCCGCCGAGCGCCGGGAGGTCGCCGACCTCGGTCTCGCCGTCGGCGGCGAGACCGACGATGGTCAGGCCGGCCTTCCGGTAACCCTCCAGCGCGCGGGTCAAGTTGGTGGCGCGGGCGACCGGCGTACGGGCCGCGGTGCCGGCCGAGCTCTTCCACGCGCCGGCGGTCATCCCGGCTGCGCGCCGCTCGGGCACGACGACGCCGTGACCGCCGAAGGCGGTGACGGAGCGGACGACGGCGCCGAGGTTGCGCGGGTCGGTGATGCCGTCGAGCGCGACGATCAGCGGGTCCTCGCCCTCGTCGAAGGCGGCGGCGGCCAGGTCCTCCGGGTGCGCGTACTCGTACGGCGGGACCTGGAGCACCATGCCCTGGTGGTTGAGGCCGTTCGTCATACGGTCGAGCTCGGGCCTAGGGGCTTCCATCAGGTGGATGCCACCGCGGTCGGCGGCGAGCTGAAGGGCCTCGCGCACGCGCTCGTCGTTCTCGATGTACTGCTGTACGTAGAGCATCGTCGCCGGTACGCCGTCACGCAGCGCCTCGAAGACCGGGTTGCGGCCGACGACCATCTCGCTGGTGCCCTTGCCGCCGCGGCGGGCGACCTGGCGGCGGGCGGTCAGCTTGGCCTTGGAGTTGGCCGCACGGTTCTGCACATGCCCCTTGCGGGCGGACGCGGGCGGCGTGGGGCCCTTGCCCTCCAGGCCGCGGCGTCGCTTGCCACCGCTGCCGACCTGCGCGCCCTTCTTGTTGGACGTGCGGCGGTTCCTGCGTTGGCTGTTCCCGGCCATGACCTACCTGTTTCGTTGCTTTCGTCGGTTCGTGAACACGTCACTTCGTTCACGCGAGTGTGCCGTCCGGCGGCCGGACAGCACAATCGGGGCCCCGGCCGGGGCCCTTCGAATCGCCGCGGCTCCGCCTCTTCAGGAGGTCGCGGCGTCGGTCCCGCTCAGCGCGGGCCCAGGGTCCACCGGGGACCCGTCGGGCTGTCCTCGATGAGGAGGCCGGACTGCTGGAGCTGATCGCGGATGGCGTCGGCGGTGGCCCAGTCCTTGCGGCCACGCGCGGCCTCGCGCTGGTCGAGCACCAGCCGTACGAGCTTGTCGACGACCCCGTTCAGGGTGGTGACCTGCCCGTCGAGGCCGTCCTCGCCCGCGCCCGCTCCGGTCCAGTGTGCGTCCAGCGGGTCCAGACCGAGAACACCCAGCATCGCGCGGACCTCGGCGAGACGGGCGACCGCGGCTTCCTTGTCGTCGGCGCCGAGCGCCGAGTTCCCCTGCCGGACCGTGGTGTGGATGATCGCGAGGGCACCCGGGACACCCAGGTCGTCGTCCATCGCCTCGGCGAAGGCGGGCGGCACCTCGTCGGCCGGCTCGACGGTGTGGCCCGCCAGCTCGGTGGCGCGCTGGACGAAGCCCTCGATCCGCCCGAAGGCGGACTCGGCCTCGCGCAGGGCCTCCTCGCTGTACTCGATCATCGACCGGTAGTGCGGGGTGCCGAGGTAGTAGCGCAGGACGATGGGCCGCCAGTGCTTCACCATCTCGCTCACGAGCACCGAGTTGCCGAGCGACTTGGACATCTTCTCGCCGCTCATGGTGACCCAGGCGTTGTGCACCCAGTACTGGGCGAAGTCGTCGCCGTACGCCTTGGCCTGCGCGATCTCGTTCTCGTGGTGCGGGAAGACCAGGTCGAGGCCGCCGCCGTGGATGTCGAAGGAGCTGCCGAGGTACTTGTGCGCCATGGCGGAGCACTCCAGGTGCCAGCCGGGCCTGCCGGGCCCCCACGGGGTCTCCCAGGACGGCTCGCCGGGCTTGGTGGCCTTCCACATGGCGAAGTCGCGCTGGTCGCGCTTGCCGGTCTCGCCCTCGGCGGAGGGCTGGCGCAGATCGTCGATGTCCTGGTTGGAGAGCTGGAGATACTCGGGGAAGGACCGGACGTCGAAGTAGACGTTGCCCTCGCTCGCGTACGCGTGGCCGCGCTCGATGAGGCCGCGCATCATCTCGATCATCTCGGGGATGTGGCCGGTGGCGCGCGGCTCGTACGTGGGCGGCAGGCAGCCGAGGACGTCGTAACCGCTGTTGAAGGCGCGCTCGTTCTCGTACCCGATCGCCCACCAGGGGCGGTCCTGCGCGGCCGACTTGGCGATGATCTTGTCGTCGATGTCCGTGACGTTCCGTACGAAGGTCACGTCGTAGCCGCGGTAGGAGAACCAGCGCCGCAGGATGTCGAAGTTGAGCCCCGACCTGATGTGCCCGATGTGCGGGGCGGCCTGCACGGTGGCGCCACAGAGGTAGATCGAGACACAGCCCGCGACGAGCGGGGAGAAGTCACGGGTCTGCCGGGCGCCGGTGTCGTACAGCCGAATGGTCACGCAACAAGGGTAGTGCTCCGGAGGCAGTGCCCCGGGCCCCTTGGGGCCACGGGACACCGAAGCGTGACGTTGGGCGCGCCGGACGGCCCTCGTCAGAGGTGGTCGGAGCGCCGGCGGTCGTCCGCCCGGGCACTGTCCGTCATCGGACAGCGGCGTGGCGCCGGGCGGAGGGAGCACGGTGGCGTCAGATGCGGCCGACGACCTTGCGGGGTGTGATCCGGACGACGACGCGCCGGCCTTCCCCCGCCCCTCCGGGGTTGAAGTCGGCGTAGACCTTGCCGGTGTACTTCACCGACAGCTCGTCGATGAGCTCCTGTCCGCCCTCCGTACTGAGGGTGGCCGTGCCGCGGATCTCGGCGTACGCGTACGGGGCGTCGAAGGGCTGGAGCATCACGGTCACCCTCGGGTCGCGGCGCAGGTTCTCCGTCTTGCGGCGGCCCTCCGCGGTCGAGATGAGGATGTCCTCGCCGTCACGCTTCACCCATACCGGGGAGACCTGGGGGCTGCCGTCGGGCTGGATGGTGGCGATGGCGACGAAGACGGGGCCGTCGAGAAGCTTCTTCAGCTCCTCGGAGAGAAGGGAGGGTGCCATGGGTGATGCCTTCCTACGGAGGGGGGCCACTGCGGTACGCGGACCCGGTGATGATTCGTCAACCGGCTCCGGCCCCACGGTATTTCGGGCCGCGCGGTCCTGTCCGCACGCGGCCCGGGTCGGCGCGCACGGGTGCCGGTCCGCGCTGGTGCCGGTCCGCGCGGCGCGTCACAAGCCGCGCCGGCGTTCAGCCCGCGCGCACCAGCAGCGCCGTGGCGATCGCCGCCAGGCCCTCGCCGCGCCCGGTCAGCCCGAGCCCGTCGGTGGTCGTGCCCGACACGGAGACGGGCGCGCCGACCGCCTCCGACAGCACCTTCGTCGCTTCGGCGCGCCGCTTGCCGATCTTCGGCCGTACACCGATGACCTGGACGGCGACGTTGCCGATGACGAAGCCCTCCGCGCGGACGATCCTGGCCGCCTCCTTGAGGAGGGTGACGCCGGAGGCGCCGGACCACTCGGGCCGTGAGGTCCCGAAGTGGGCGCCGAGGTCGCCCGCGCCGGCGGCGGAGAACAGCGCGTCGCAGGCGGCGTGGGCGGCGACGTCGCCGTCGGAGTGCCCGGCGAGGCCGTGGCCGTCGTTCTCGGGGCCGTCCCACAGCAGGCCGGCGCACCACAGCTCACGACCGGCCTCGAAGGCGTGCACGTCCGTACCGATGCCGATCAGCGGCAGACCGGTGAGCGGCGGACCCGCCGGAAGCTGGGCCCCCGGCCGGGAGGCGGAGTCAGAATCCATCGTTGGCCCTCCTGCGGGCGAGTACGGCCTCGGCGAGCAGCAGGTCCAGCGGCCGGGTCACCTTGAACGCCTCCTCGTGGCCGGGTACGACCACGACGGGCTCACCGAGCCGCTCGACGAGCCCCGCGTCGTCCGTCGCGCCCTGGCCGGCCAGGGGCACGGTCAGATGCGCGCGTACGAGCGTCTCCCGGTCGAAGCCCTGCGGAGTCTGTACGGCGCGCAGCCGGGCGCGCTCGGGAGTGGCCACGACAGGCTCGGGCTGGTCCCGCTCGCCTGGCTCCACCTCTTTGACAGTGTCCGTGAGCGGCAGGGCGGGTACGACGGCGGGCGCGCCGGCCCGTACGGCGTCGACCACCGCGTCGACCGTGTCGACCGGCACGAGCGGCCTGGCGGCGTCGTGGACGAGAACGGTCGTGATGTCGTCCGGCAGGGCCTCCACGCCGAGCCGTACGGATTCCTGGCGGGTCCCGCCGCCGGGCACCACGAGATAGTCCGTGCGCGTGGGCAGCGAGTGCTCGTCCAGGAGCAGCCTCACCGCCGCGGTGTCCTCGGGCGGGGCCACCAGGACCACGAGGGAGACGGCGCGGGAGGCCGCCATGGCCCGTACCGCGTGGACCAGCATCGGGGTGCCCCCGAGGGCACGCAGCGCCTTGGGGGCGCCGGGGCCGAGCCGTATGCCACGGCCCGCCGCGGGGATCACGGCGGCGGTGCGGTGTCGGCTCGATTCGTCTGACATCGGTTGCACTCCGGCAGGTTTGTTTCCTCGGCCGACATGGGTATGGCCCCAAACGTGCCGGGCGCGGCACCTTGACCGGACCCTTCCGTGACACTGGTTGAGACCAGCTGCGCCAGCTGCCCCGGGCCCGGCACACCAGGACCGGCACAGGCGTGTGTGCCGGATGCGCGTGCGGACACGGGGACTGCGGGAAATTCGGTTGGTGTGACGGGGTGTCACAGCCGAGAGTAGATCTTAGGGCCAGACGAGACCGTTGAATCAGGGCCCGAAGAGATTCCACGCATGGGATTCCGCCCGTGGGATTTCCCAGGCCGGCCGCGATGGGCATGCCGCAGTGCCCGGCGACGCAACGTTGAAATCCAAATGGAATCACTGCTGGTCAGCGGGCACCGCGGCATTCATGCGTGGTCCTGTTCACGCCCGGCTGCTGATCGGGCGGGTGTGTGCTGTCGCGCACACCGTCCGTGTGGAGCAGCCGGGACATCCGGGTCAGGCCCCGGTCAGGACGCGAGAACCTCGTCCAGCAGGGCCTCGGCCTTGTCCTCGTTCGTGTTCTCCGCGAGAGCCAGCTCGCTCACCAGAATCTGGCGCGCCTTGGCGAGCATGCGCTTCTCACCTGCGGAGAGTCCACGCTCTCGTTCCCGACGCCAGAGGTCGCGGACCACTTCGGCGACCTTGATGACATCGCCGGAGGCGAGCTTCTCAAGATTTGCCTTGTAGCGCCGGGACCAGTTCGTCGGCTCTTCTGCGTACGGCGCCCTCAGCACCTCGAAGACCCGGTCCAGCCCATCCTGACCGACCACATCGCGTACTCCGACGAACTCCGCATTGTCCGCGGGGACACGAACCGTCAGGTCGCCCTGGGCGACCTTGAGCACCAAGTAGGTCTTGTCCACGCCTTTGATCTGACGAGTTTCGATAGCCTCGATCAGCGCGGCCCCGTGATGGGGATAGACCACGGTGTCGCCAACCTTGAACGTCATGTGACAGGTACCCCTTCCGTGGCTATCCAGGGTAACACGGGAACGGCTTCTTCTGAATGGCGTTTTCGCAGGTCAGGACGGTTCTCGGGGCTTGACAACAGCAATAGGAACGTGCTGCGAACGCCTTCCGGAAGCGGGTATTCGCAGGTGGGAGCGGCTACGAAGCCGCACGGAAACACACGTGTTCCACCACCCGGAACCCTGTCCCGCGGGGGTGAACGTCCCCATTTGTCTGGTTCCAAGGGTGGAACTTCCCATACTCCGTTCGGACGCCGGTCGCACGTACGGACGGAAGTGTGAACCCAATCGGAATTTGATCACCGGGCTCCTCACCCGCGACGTATCGGGCGGGTATGAAGTGGCGTATCGCACTGCGTACGGCATGGGTTTCGGAAGCCGTCGGGCGCTATTCGTAAGGAATGTGTGTCGGGTCGGGGAATTGATCACCGGACTTATGTGAACGGCGTACTAAACATGTCCTCGACACTCACTCGCGTACTCCGCCGAGAAGGACCGACGGCGGGGACCGCCGTGGGCCGGGCGCCGTTGAGGGCGGGTCGGGTGCGAAGGCGCGAGGGGGGCTCGGTAACCTGGGCCCGCTGAACCATCGTTGACCCGTCATTAGCCTGTCCGTACGTCCAAGGAGTTGCCGCCGCCGTGAGCCGCAGCCTTCGACGCGGCACCCTCGCCGCGTCTGCCATCGCGTTCTCGATCGCCTCGCTCGCCGCGTGCGGTGCCGGCATCGAGGCGCAGACGCTCGGCGTCCGACCTGACAACGCCGCGACCTCGATCGGTGACATCACCGTCCAGAACGCCACGGTCGTCACCCAGCCGAAGGCCACCGACGAGGGCCCCGCCGTCGTCACGGCGAAGGTCTTCAACAACGGCCGCACCCAGCAGACGCTCGACGCGATCACGCTGCCGGACAGCGGTGCCACGGTGAAGATCACCCCGGCGAAGGGCAAGGGCGCGCTCACCGTGCCCGCCAACGGCTCGGTCCTGATCGGCGGCGAGGGCAACGCCTCCGCAGTGATCGAGAGCGGCGGCGAGGAAGCGCGCAACGGCGACGCCCAGCGGGTCGTCTTCCAGTTCAGCGACACCGGCGATGTCGCGCTCGATGCCTTCGTGGTGCCGGCGACCGGCCCCTTCACCGACTTCGGGCCGAGCGCGCTGCCTTCACCGCCGGCCGAGGAGTCGGGAGAGCCCAGCGGATCCCCCGCCGCCACCGAGGGCGCGTCCGGCGCGCCCTCGGACGGAGAGACGGACGCGCCCTCGGACGGAGTGACGGACGGCGGGACGGCCGAGGAGAGCGGAGCACCCGGCGACAACGCCGATGAGGGCACCGTCGAGGGCGCGGACGAGGGCACCGACCAGGAGGACACCCCGGCGACGGACGCCGCGTCCGCGTCGGCGAACACCGAGCACTGACACGGACCGGCAGGGCAGCCGCGGACCGTACGCCGTGGACCGGCAGCCGTACGCGTGAGGGCGCCGCACCGGACATCCCGGTGCGGCGCCCTCCTGCGCGTAACGCCGTGCAAGTGCCGCCCCACGCGCGCGCGACACCTGGACCCGCGCTCACGCCCGCGGCGGACACGGGTCGAAGCAGGGGCCTGGGGACTGGAGGGTGGGGCGGTTTACGGCTCGAACTTGTAGCCGAGACCGCGCACCGTCACCAGATACCGGGGCGCCCCCGGATCGGGCTCGATCTTGGCGCGCAGCCGCTTGACGTGGACGTCGAGGGTCTTGGTGTCCCCCACGTAGTCCGCGCCCCAGACCCGGTCGATGAGCTGCATACGGGTCAGCACACGGCCCGCGTTGCGCAGCAGCATCTCCAGGAGGTCGAACTCCTTCAGCGGCAGGTCGACCTTGCCGCCGGAGACCGTCACGACATGACGGTCCACGTCCATCCGGACCGGCCCCGCCTCCAGAGCGGCCGGCGCGACCTCCTCCGGCTCGCCCCTGCGGCGCAGGACGGCGCGGATGCGCGCCACCAGCTCCCGCGAGGAGAAGGGCTTGGTCACATAGTCGTCGGCTCCTATTTCCAGGCCGACGACCTTGTCGATCTCACTGTCCTTGGCGGTCACCATGATCACCGGGACATTGGACTTGCCGCGCAGCTGCCGGCACACCTCGGTGCCGGGCAGACCGGGCAGCATCAGGTCGAGGAGGACGAGATCGGCGCCGTTGCGTTCGAACTCGTCGAGCCCCGCGGGCCCGGTGGTCGCGATCGCGACCTCGAAGCCTTCCTTGCGGAGCATGTAGGAAAGAGCGTCGCTGAAGGATTCCTCATCCTCGACGACGAGCACTCGGGTCACGGAAGGACCTCCGGGGCAGGGATCTCAGTCGATTGGTCAAGATCGTTGACGTCGTGAAAGCGGCGCTGGGCGACTTCGTCCGGGCCGGTGGGTGTGCGGTCCCGTCCGGCGCCCGCCTCGGGGAGCCTCAGGGTGAAGGTGGAGCCCTGGCCTTCGGAGCTCCACATCGTGACCTCCCCGCCGTGCGAGGCGGCCACGTGTTTGACGATGGCCAGGCCGAGGCCCGTACCACCGGTGGCTCGGGAGCGGGCCGGATCGACGCGGTAGAACCGCTCGAAGACCCGCTCACGGTCTTTCTCGGAGATGCCGATCCCCTGGTCGGTGACGGCTATCTCGATCAGATCCCCGCCGGGCGCGGCCACGTGCCGGGCCGCGACGCCCACACGTGTGCGGGCCGGGGAGTAGTTGACGGCGTTCTCGACGAGATTGCCGAGGGCGGCGGCCAGCTGGCCGCGGTTACCCCAGACTCGCAGATCGGCGGCGCCGCCGGCGGCCATCGTGATCTGCTTCGTGGACGCGGCATGCCGGGACCTGTCGATGGCCTCGGCGACCAGTTCGTCCACACGTACCGGTTCGGCGTCCTCCAGCGGGTCGTCGTTCTGCACCCGCGAGAGGTCGATGAGTTCCTGTACGAGATTGGTGAGCCGGGTCGCCTCGATCTGCATACGGCCCGCGAAGCGGGTGACCGCCTCGGGGTCGTCCGAAGCGTCCATGACGGCTTCGGAGAGCAGGGAGAGCGCCCCGGTGGGGGTCTTGAGCTCATGGCTGACATTCGCCACGAAGTCACGCCGGACCGCTTCGATCCTGCGCGCCTCCGTGAGGTCCTCGACCAGCAGCAGGACGAGACGGGAGCCGAGCGGTGCCACCCGGGCCGAGACGGCCAGGGCCTCGCCCCGGCCGGTGCCGCGCCTGGGCAGGTCCAGCTCCACCTGACGTATCTCACCGTCGCGGCGGGTGTCGCGCGCCATGTGCAGCATCGGGTCGACGGCCAGTTTGCCGCCCCTGACCAGGCCCAGCGCGTACGCGGCGGAGCTGGCCTTGACCACCGAGTCGCTCTCGTCGAGCACGACGGCGGAGGAACGGAGGACGGAGAGGACGGTGTCGACACCTGGCGGAAGACCAGCCTCCGTATGCAGTGAGCTACGGGTGGGCCTGGCCTGGTCGCGCTCGCTCCAGCGGAACGCCAGCATGGCGATCACGCCGGTACACGCCCCGGCGATCGCTGCCAATGCGGCGACTGCCGCGTTCACGTCCATGCTTCCCAGGTTATGCGGGGTGGGCGACACTCTCCCAGCCGTACCGGTGTCTCCTGGAACACTCGTCGCCCAGAGTTCACTGAGGGGAAAGTGCCGGTTCACTTGGGAGGGAGCATCCGGACTCCTGACGGGCCGAACGTGGCACCGTAGGGGGCTCGGAAGACACCCCTGCCCCTGGCGGTCCGTCGGCGGTCCGTGTGACAAGGACGACGCCGTAGGGGGCCATGACACCTACTTGGACACCCCGGACCACCAGCACGAGAATCCAGAGAGGGACACCCCATGCGGGACGCGTACCACGAGGAACTTGACTCGATCGGCGAGGACCTGGTCGAGATGGCCCGGCTGGTCGGGTCGGCGATCGGGCGCGCCACCACGTCCATGCTGGACGCGGATCTGAAGCTCGCCGAGAACGTGATCGCCGCCGACCAGAAGGTCGACGACCTCCAGCACGACCTGGAGGCCAGGGCCATCGCACTGCTGGCGCGGCAGCAGCCGGTCGCCACCGATCTGCGGATCGTGGTCACGTCGCTGCGGATGAGCGCGGACCTTGAGCGCTCGGGCGACCTGGCGCAGCACGTCGCCAAGCTGGCCCGGCTCCGCTTCCCGGTCCACGCCGTGCCGCACGACCTGCACGCGACCATCCTGGAGATGGGGCAGCTCGCGCAGCGGCTGATGGCGAAGGCGGCCGAGGTCATCATCACCAAGGACGTCGACCTGGCGCTCCAGCTGGAGCAGGACGACGACGAGATGGACCTGCTGCACCGCACGCTGTTCCAGCACCTGATGGACGACCGGTGGAAGCACGGCATCGAGACGGCGGTGGATGTGACGCTGCTCGGCCGGTACTACGAGCGGTTCGCGGACCACGCGGTGTCGGTGGCCAAGCGCGTGGTGTACCTGGTGACGGGTGAGCACGCGGACGAGATCCAGCAGGCGGAGGCGCCGGTCGAAGGAGCCTGACGGCCGGGCTCGAACTGCCGGGCCTCGGGGGCTTCGCGGGCCGTGGCCGGGGGGCGCAGGGGGCGTATCGGGGTGGTACTGGAGAGCGCCTGCGCGCATGCGCCGTTGATGCGCCCGCCACCGGGGGGATGCAATGGGCGAAGACGCCACCCCGTACTCCCTTGCACGCCTTCGAGGAGGAAACCATGGCCGAGTCCCCCATGACCGAAACCGAGCAGGAAGCGCCTCTCGAACGGGCACGGCTGCCGATCCTCGGCGCCTGCGGCTGCGGCTCGGGCTGCGGCTGCGGCTGCCAGTCGGGCGGACCGTGCGCCTGCGGGGGCAGCTGCGGCTGACCATGACAAGGGCCCGGTCCGGTGGTGGACCTCCACCCGGACCGGGCCCTGCAACATTCCGAACGGCTGGGCTACTTCTTCTTGCCCTGGTTCTTCACGGCCTCGATCGCCGCCGCCGCCGCGTCCGGGTCCAGGTAGGTGCCGCCCGTCTTCAGCGGGCGGAACTCCGCGTCCAGGTCGTAGGAGAGCGGGATGCCCGTGGGGATGTTCAGACCGGCGATGTCCGCGTCCGAGATGCCGTCCAGGTGCTTCACCAGCGCGCGCAGGCTGTTGCCGTGCGCGGCGACCAGGACCGTACGGCCCGTCAGCAGGTCCGGGACGATGCCGTCGTACCAGTACGGCAGCATGCGGACCACGACGTCCTTCAGGCACTCGGTGCGCGGGCGCAGCTCCGGCGGGATCGTCGCGTAGCGCGGGTCGTCGCTCTGCGAGAACTCGGCGCCGTCCTCCAGCTCCGGCGGCGGGGTGTCGTACGAGCGGCGCCAGAGCATGAACTGCTCCTCGCCGAACTCCGCGAGCGTCTGCGCCTTGTCCTTGCCCTGGAGCGCGCCGTAGTGCCGCTCGTTCAGGCGCCAGGAGCGGCGGACGGGGATCCAGGAGCGGTCGGCGGACTCCAGCGCCAGCGTGGCGGTGCGGATCGCGCGCTTCTGCAGCGAGGTGTGCAGGACGTCGGGCAGCAGACCGGCGTCCTTCAGCAGCTCACCGCCGCGCACGGCCTCCTTCTCGCCCTTTTCCGTGAGATTGACGTCCACCCAGCCGGTGAACAGGTTTTTCGCGTTCCATTCGCTCTCGCCGTGGCGGAGGAGGATCAGCTTGTACGGTGCGTCGGCCATGGCCCGAGCCTAATCGAACGTTCCCGATTGACGCCTGCCGTCAATTGACTGGCGACTCGGCGACGCGCGTACGTAAGTTGCATTTGGCCAGTCGGCCACTTACACCGCCAGTGCCGGTCCCCACGGGCCGGCCCGCCGACCCTCGGGGGGAACGACGATGTCCATCGCCGGACTGGGACGCGCCACGGGCGAGAGCGTCAGACGGAGCGTCTCGGGGCTGCCCCGTGAGTTCTGGTGGCTGTGGACGAGTACCCTGGTCAACCGGCTCGGCGCCTTCGTCGCCACCTTCATGGTGCTGTATCTCACCATGGAGCGCGGCTACTCGGCGTCGTACGCCGGTCTCGTCGCCTCGCTCCACGGCCTCGGCGGGGTCATCTCCTCCGTCGGCGCGGGTGTGCTGACCGACCGGCTCGGGCGGCGGCCCACGCTGCTGATCTCGCAGTTGTCGACGGCCGCTTCGGTGGCGCTGCTCGGCTTCATGCAGGACCCCGCGGCCATCGCCGCCGTCGCGTTCCTCGTCGGCATGACCTCCAACGCCTCGCGCCCCGCCGTCCAGGCGATGATGGCGGACATCGTGAAGCCCGAGGACCGGGTGCGTGCCTTCTCGCTCAACTACTGGGCGATCAACATGGGGTTCGCGATCTCGTCGGTCGCGGCGGGCTTCATCGCCGAGTTCAGCTATCTCGCCGGATTCCTGGGTGAGGCCGCGATGACGCTGGCCTGCGCCGTGGTGGTCTTCCTGAAGCTGCCCGAGTCCCGGCCCGGACGCGTCCTCGTGGACGGGAAGAGCCAGCCGGAGATCGGGATGCGGACGGTCCTGCGGGACGGCCGGTTCATGAGCGTGGTGGTGCTGTCGTTCATCGTGGCGCTGATCTTCCAGCAGGGGTTCGTGGGGCTGCCGGTGGCGATGGGCACGGACGGGTTCAGCAGCTCCGGCTTCGGGATGATCATCGCGTTCAACGGTGTGCTGATCGTGGCGCTCCAGATCCCGGTCACCCGGTTCATCGAGCACCGGGACACCCGCGGGCTGCTGATCCTCTCCTCCGCGCTCGCGGGGTACGGCTTCGGACTGACGGCCTTCGCGGGGTCGCTGGCGGTCTACGCGCTGGCGGTGTGCGTGTGGACCATGGCGGAGATCATCAACGCACCGACGCAGACCAGCCTCGTGGTGCGGCTGTCGCCGGTCCACGGGCGGGGCCGCTACCAGGGCATGTACACGATGTCGTGGGCGGTGGCCGGGCTGGTCGCGCCGCTGATGTCCGGTTTCGTGATCGACCACTACGGCGCGGACTGGCTGTGGGGCACGTGTGCGGTGCTGGGGACGGTGGCGGCGGGTGGTTACTGGCTGCTGATGAAGGGGTTGGGGGAGGGCGGCCCTGCCGGCTCGCCCGAATCGGTCGACCTGGGCGACCTGGGCGGCTCGGACGCGGCGGGCGCCGACCGCGCGCCGTCGGCGCGGCCGGAGCCCGTACCCGTACTGCCCGTACTGCCCGTTCAGCCGGTGCCGCCCGTCCAGCCCGTACCGCCCGCTCAGCCCGTACCGCCCGTGGAACCGGCGAAGTCCGTCAAGCCGGTGGAGCCAGCCCCGTAGGCGCTCAGCGAACCTTGAGCTCGCGCTGCGCCTCGTACAGATTGACCGGCCGCACGTCCTGCGGCCTGCCGTACGACTCCAGTCGCGCGTTCAACTCGCCCTGGAAGTCCGGCACATCGATCTGCCCGAACTCGCGCACCTCGCTGATGCCGGCCGTGGCGCTGTACGGCGCGATCCCGTCGATCTTGATCAGTCCGGCGCGCTCGTTGAGCACCCTGATGTTCCAGTGGGTGAACCGCGCCCCGTAGAGCGGTCCGGCGGACGCGTCGCCGCCGTGTGTCCCGTTGTTGTCGACCGTGATCTCCGTACGGAGGTTGGCGAACGGCAGCCCGCGGTGGGTGTCGAAGGTGCCCATCTCCATCACACCGCGCGACCAGACGTTGTAGCTGGAGAGCCCTTCGACGTTGATGCCGTGCAGTTGGGTGCCCGCGGGGGCCGGGACGGTGCGCGCGCCGATGAAGAAGTCCTCGACGAGGTTGTCGTGCGAGGCCTCGCGGCAGAAGTACGGATGGTGCGAACCGCGCCCCTCCACGCGCGTACGGCGCAGCGTGCAGGCGGAGGCGGCGACGAGGCCGAAGCTGTTGTCGGCGTGCCGGACGGTGACGTCGTCGGCCCAGCAGTCGTACGCGCACTGGAAGGTGACGCCGTTGTGGCCCTTGTCCAGGAGATGCGCCGACTGCGGCGTCTCGACCGCTTCGAGCGTCAGCCCTTCCACACCGGAGCCGGTGAGCGGCGTGACGAGCGTGGTGATCATGGTGTTCCACTCGGGGCGGATGTCCACCGGGAGCGGGCGTTCCAGGGTGAGTTCGCGTCCTCTTACAGAGGTGACGCGTACGGGCCACTCGTACGGGACGTAGCTCAGCAGCTTCGACTTGTCCGACCAGTCGTACGCCTGCGTCGCCGGACCGCCGCCCGACATGTGCTCCAGGAGCGTGTGGTCGGCGTCGTCCGCGACACGGAGGAGGACGATCTCGCCGCGCTTGATCCGTGACGCGTCCTCGACCGTCACGGTGCGGTCGCCGCGACGGGCGGGTGCGACGGCGGTGAGGGGCTCGAACTCCGTGCGTTCGTTGCCCGTCCAGCCCTCCACGGGCCAGTGCTTGGCCTTGATCGCCTCGATGAGGGAGTTGAGCCGTGCTTCCGGCGCGAGCCAGATGAGGCCGCCCGCCCAGGACCAGCTCGACTTGTCGCCGCCGAAGCGGCTGCCGTACGGGCCGATCAGCTCGGTGAGGTTCTTCGTCGCGTACAGCTTGGTGCGCTTGCTGCCGGCGCCGCGCAGCACCACGTTGCTGTACGAGATACGGATGATGTCGTCGATGCGGTAGGTGCCCGCGGGCACCAGGACCGTGCCGCCGCCGCGCCTGCCCGCGTCGGCGATGGCGCGGTTGATGGCGGGGGCGGCGTCGGCGGAGCCGTCGTTCTTGGCGCCGTACGCGCGGACGTCGGCGACCACGCGGGGGCGCGGGAACCGGTCGGAGCCGGCACGCTGGCCGGCCCGCCCGACGTAGGGGATCTGGGGGTGGGTGAAGGGCGACCTGGCGAACTCACGCCAGAGCGCGGAGGTGCGTGGGGCACCCGCCGGTCGCGGGGTCGCCGCGGACGCCGGGCCGACGCCGAAACCCGTTCCGGTGGCCGTGACTCCGGCCGCCGCCACGGCGGTGGCACGGGCGAGCAGACCTCGTCTGCTGATGGTCCGTCGAACGTTCCCCACGATCTCAACCTCCACATATGTGAACCAAGTTCAGGTCTGCGGTCATCGTGAGCATGCCACGGTGCGACTGAGGTAGGGAAGAGTCGTGCAGGGGGTGGCGGTCAGGGAGGAGTGGCGGTCAGCTCGACGAGGGCTGGGTCAGACGTGTGAACGCGTCAAGGTTCCTCGTGGACTCGCCACGGGACACCCGCCACGCGTACTCCTTGCGGATCGCGCTCGCGAACCCCAGCTCCAGCAGGGTGTTGAAGGAGCCGTCGGCCTCTTCGAGCACGGACCCGAGCAGCCGGTCCACCTCGTCCTCGGTGACGGCGGGCAGCGGCAGCCTGCCGGAGAGATAGATGTCGCCGAGCCGGTCGACCGCGTACGCGACCCCGTACAGCTTGAGGTTGCGCTCCAGCAGCCAGCGGTGGACGCCCTGCTCGTTCTCGTCCGGGTGCCTGACGACGAAGGCGTTGACGGAGAGGGAGTGCCGGCCGACGCGCAGGGAGCAGGTCGTGGAGAGTTTGCGGGTGCCGGGGAGCGTGACGACGAAGGAGCCGGGGCCGGGGCTCTCCCACTCCAGGCCCGAGTCGAGCGCGGCGGACTTCAGGCTGCGCTCGACGAGATCGGTGGCTCTGGCGGGCCCCTGGGCGCTCGCTCCGGTGCTCCCGCTCGCGTCGGCCCGCGCTTCGTCAGCCATGATCCGAGCGTACGCGACCGCGGTGATCATGCACGGCGGCCGTGTAGACGTCCGCCGTCGCCGACGCCGCCGTGTCCCAGCCGAAGCACTGGGCGTGCCGCGAGGCCGCCTCCCCCATCCGCTCCACGAGTTCGGGCCGGTCGATGTAGCGGGCGAGCGCCTGGGCGTACGCCTCCGGGTCGTGGCCGGGGATCAGAAAGCCGGTCTTCCCGTTGCGTACCGCGACCGGAAGGCCGCCCACAGCCGCCGCGACCACCGGGGTCCCCGTCGCCTGCGCCTCGATGGCGACGAGCCCGAAGGACTCGCTGTACGACGGCATGACCAGCACGGACGCGGCGCGGAACCAGTCGGCGAGCGCCTCCTGGCCGACCGGCGGACAGAACCGTACGACATCGGCGATACCGAGCCTGGCCGCGAGCTTGTGCAGCCCCTCCGGCCGGGCCAGACCGCTGCCGCTCGGGCCGCCCACGACCGGGACGACCAGCCTCTTACGGAGGGTGGGGTCGCGGTCCAGCAGGACGGCCACGGCGCGCAGCAGGACATCGGGAGCCTTGAGCGGCTGGATACGGCCCGCGAAGAGCGGGACGAACGCGTCCTGCGGCAGCCCGAGGCGGGCACGCGCCGCCGCGCGGCCGTCGGACGGGCGGAAGAGATCCAGATTCACGCCGGGGTGGACGACCGCGACCTTGCCGGGCTCGGCGTCGTAGAAGCGGACGAGTTCGTCGGCCTCCTCGGAGGTGTTCGCGATCAGCCGGTCGGCGGCGCGCACGATCTGCGTCTCGCCGATGACACGGGCCGCGGGCTCGGGTGTGTCGCCCTCGGCGAGCGCGGCGTTCTTGACCTTGGCCATGGTGTGCATGGCGTGGACGAGGGGCGTGCGCCAGCGCTCGGCGGCGAGCCAGCCGACATGGCCGGAGAGCCAGTAGTGGGAGTGGACCAGGTCGTAGTGGCCGGGACGCTGGCCCGCCCAGGCCTGCATCACGCCGTGCGTGAAGGCGCACAGCTGCGCGGGCAGCTCCTCCTTGGCCAGCCCTTCGTACGGACCGGCGTCCACGTGCCGTACGAGCACGCCCGGCGCCAGCTCGACGATCGGGGGAAGCCCGCCGGTGGTCGAGCGCGTGAAGATCTCGACCTCGATGTTGATGGCGGCCAGGCGCTTGGCCAGCTCGACGATGTAGACGTTCATGCCGCCCGCGTCGCCCGTCCCCGGCTGGTGCAGCGGAGAGGTGTGGACGCTGAGCATGGCGACCCGCCGCGGTTTGCGGGGATGGCCGGGGATCCGGAGCCGGGGTGGTGACACCAGGGTGCCGGCAAGCCTGGACACGTACTGGCTCACGTCGACGGCCTCTCGCTCGGAGCATGACTAGAGGAGGGCGTGGGGGACCCTCTATCCCCCGCCAACACCGGAGTGGCCTCAGTTCATTTCCGGCTTTGCCCAATCGTTAAGGTCGCCCGCTCAACCATCGGCGGCGGATGCGCGTACCCACATGTGGGGCCGGGCGTCGAGTCAGGTCGTTAGGCTCACGCGCATGCCCGCGCGCCAGCCCTCCTCGCCCCGCCGTCCCGTGGGCACGGTCACGCGCGGCACGACCAATCCGAACCGGCTGCGCCGCATGGACCGCTGGATCGCCGCCGTGCACGGGCCCGTGCTGCGCCGCTCGGCCGACCCCGTGGCCGTCGACCTCGGTTACGGCGCCGCGCCCTGGACCGCCGTCGAACTGCTGCGGCGGCTGCGGGCGGCCGAGCCGCGTACCGAGGTGGTGGGCGTCGAGATCGACCCCGCGCGGGTCGAGGCGGCGCTTCCCTATGAGGAGGACGGGCTCGGCTTCGTGCACGGCGGCTTCGAGATCCCGCTGCCGGATGCCGCGGGGCCGGGTGGCGAGGTGCGCCGTCCGCTGCTGATCCGGGCGGCGAACGTGCTGCGGCAGTACGAGGAGAGCGAGGTCGCCGAGGTCTGGGCCCGGCTCCGCGCGCGGCTCGCGCCCGGCGGGCTGCTGGTCGAGGGGACGTGCGACGAGATCGGGCGGCGCCATGTCTGGGTCGCCCTCGGTGAGGAGGGTCCGCGCACGGTCACCTTCGCGACCCGGCTCGGCTCGCTGGACCGTCCCTCCGACCTGGCGGAGCGGCTGCCGAAGGCGTTGATCCACCGCAATGTGCCGGGGGAGCCGGTGCACGCGTTCCTGCGGGACTTCGACCGGGCGTGGGCGGCGGCCGCCCCGTACGCCTCGCTGGGCGCGCGGCAGCGGTGGATCAGGGCCGTGGAGGAGCTGTCGGCGGACTGGCCGCTGGCCGGCGCGGCGGCGGGTGGCGGACGGAGCAGATGGCGGCAGGGTGAAGTAACGGTGGAATGGGCGGCGCTGAAGCCGAACTCTGGCGAAACGGACGCGTCCAAGGGAACGTGAGCGGCTGGCTGTTCGTCCCTCCCGGGTAGATGCGACCGTCAACCGGCCGTGCCCTCTGTCGTTCCGGGGGTCGGCATGGCACGATCACGTCGGCGGAGAACAGTTACTGACAGTAAGTCAGATGTATGTATCAGATGCTTGAGTCAGCTGTTCTCGGCCGTACGCAACAGGAGTTGTCGACAGCTGTCCGGAGGGGGAGCTCGTGAACCGACGCCGCTGTGTCACAGCCGCGATCACCGTCGTCTGCGCTCTGTCGGTGCTCACGTCACCGGCGTTGCTGAACCAGGCGTACGCGGCGCCGGCGTCTCCGGCATCCCCCACCGCTCCCGTCTCGCCGAGTGATCCCCCGGTCGCGCCAAGGCCGTTCGACCGGTCCCTGCCGCCCGGAGCGGAAGACCAGGTGACCGGTGCGGACGACTCGAAGCTCGAAGAGACGCGCAGGAAGATCGACGGGCTGTACAGCAAGGCCGCCTCGGCCACCGACGCGTACAACCTCGCCGAGGCGCGCGCCGACAACCAGTCGGCCGAACTGGTCAAGCTGGCCAGTCAGATGGTCAACGGCCAGGTGAGGATCGACAAGCTCAAGCGCCAGGCCGGCGCGGCGGCCCGCGCCCAGTACCGCGCGGGCGGACTGCCGCCCGAGGCCCAGCTGTTGCTCACCGACGACCCGCAGCTCTTCCTGGACGGGGCCGGCCGGGTCCAGCGGGGCCAGAAGGCGACGAAGGACCTCCTCGGTCAAATGACCGAGGCGCAGGACGACTTGACGGCGTACACGACGAAGGCCGGCATCGAGTGGACCAAGCTCGAAGCGAACAGGGTCAAGCAGGCGAAGGCGAAGAAGGAGATCAGCCGGCAGATCAAGGCCGCCAAGAAGATCGAGGCGGGGCTGGAGAAGCAGGAGCGCGACCGTCTGCTGATGCTGGAGCAGCAGGAAGCGGCCAAGGCGCAGGCGGCCTGGCTGGGTTCGGGCGAGCTCAAGGACATCAACGGCAGGGCGAGCGCCCAGGGCAGGGCGGCGATCGCGTACGCGACGGCGCAGATCGGCAAGCCGTACGTGTGGGGCGCCGAGGGCCCGTCGTCGTTCGACTGCTCGGGGCTGACCTCCGAGGCGTGGAAGGCGGCCGGCAAGGTCATCCCGCGCACTTCGCAGGAGCAGTGGCGGCTGCTCCCCCGTGTGCCGATCGCGGACATGCGGCCGGGTGATCTGATCATCTACCACGGGGACGCGAGCCATGTGGGCATGTACGTGGGCAACGGCTCGATAGTCCACGCACCGCGGCCGGGCCGGCAGGTGACGCTGACGGGAGCGGGCTCGATGCTGATTCTCGGGGTCGTGAGGCCGGACAAGTAGGGGCCGAAGAAGGAGGACGGGTTCGCGCGCACCCCAGGTGGGCGCGGGCCCGTGAGGCCCGTACACCCCTCGTATCCGTTTCGCCCCTCTCGTCCCCGTCACCCCCTCCCGCCTCCCCTCTCTCCGCCTCGGCTCCCACGTGATGTTTGTCATGGCCCTTTCGGGCCCTCCGAGCGGGCCGATCGCGCCGGATCCGTGGTGGGAAGCGGCATATGGCGCGGGATCTTCTCCGTACGGCCTTCCGAACGCCATTCCTTTCGGGCGTCGGCTACCGCTAGGGTCCCGGTCGGTGGGGCGTCGATCGTCGCTCCACCGCGCCCTCGGGGGGAGGGAAGGACTCACAGACCGATGGCCGTACCTGTACCGGTGCCGCGACAGCGCACCGCCTCGACAGTCGAGAGTGCGCCCGCCCCGGAGACCTCCGGCGGAGGGGGCGACCTCACGCTCCTCGTGATCGAGGACGACCCCGCGGGCACCTTCAGCGCACCGGAACTCCCCGACGCGGCCGGTACCCGGGTCCGTATCCGTACCGCGCGCAACCTCACCGAGGCCGAGCGGCTGCTCACCGACGACATCCAGTGCATCCTCGTGGACCTCGCCCTGCCGGGCCGGGGCGACGACGACGGTGACGGCCTCGCGCCGCTCAAGCATGTGTTGCGGCTCGCGCCCCGGCACGCCGTTCTCGCGCTGGCCGCGGAGGGTGACAGCGAGCGCGCAGCCGCGGCGGTGCGTGTGGGCGCGCAGGACTATCTCTACCGGGACGAGCTCGACAGCCGGCTGCTCAGCCGCGCCATCCGCTATGCCGTCGAACGCAAGCGCGCGGACGTCGCTCAGCGTCAGCTCACCGAATCCCGGCTGCGGGCACAGGAGAACGCCCGGCTGGAGCGCGGTCTGCTGCCCACGCCGCTCCTCCAGGGCTCGAATCTGCGGTTCGCCTCCAGATACCGCCCCGGCCGCTCCCGTGCGCTGCTCGGCGGCGACTTCTACGACACGGTCCGTACGCCGGACGGCACGGTCCACGTGATGATCGGCGACGTCTGCGGCCACGGTCCGGACGAGGCCGCGCTGGGGGTGGAGCTCCGGATCGCCTGGCGGGCGCTGACCTTCGCCGGGCTCAGCGGGGACGTCCTGCTCACCACGCTCCAGAAGGTCCTGGAGCACGAGCGGGAGAGCGAGGAGATCTTCGCGACGCTCTGCACGGTCGACATCGCGCCGGACGGACGGCGGGCGGGGCTCTGTCTGGCGGGCCATCCGTCACCGCTGGTCGTCCGCGACGGGCGGCCGCCGGAGCTGCTGCCGTACGAGGAGGGCGGCCCCGCGCTCGGCCTGCTCCCGCGCGCCCGCTGGCAGCGCCGCGAGGTCGAGCTGGGTGACGCGTGGAGCCTGATGATGTACACGGACGGGCTGATAGAGGGCCGTGTCGGGGCGGGTACGAAGCAGCGGCTCGGCCAGGACGGCATGGTCGAGATGATCACCGCCCAGCTGGCACGGGGACTGAGCGGCGAGGAACTGCTGGAGGCAGCGGTGGCTCAGGTGCGGGAGCTGAACGGCGGCGAGCTGACGGACGACGTGGCCGTGCTGCTGCTTGACCGCCGGCACGCGGTGGAGCAGGTGCCGGACACGGCGGCGGTCAGGGTCTGAGCGGGCGGATCGCGCGGGGGGCCGGGGTCGGGCCGTCCCGTCCAAAGGGCCGCCCGGTCCGGCTCAGCGACCGCCGTTGTACGGCCCGTACGGTCCGTCGCTGCTGGAGCCGCCGCGGCGACCGCCGCCACCGCCGCCGACCTGCTTGATCGCGGGGCGCACGTCGACGAAGTACACGATGATCGCGATCAGCCCGATGATCGGCAGGAAGCTGAGGATCGGGAAGATCAGGCTCACCACGAGGGCGATCGACAGAATGATCAGCCAGAACGGCTTTGTCTGCTTGTCCGCCGCACGGAAGGCGTCCTCACGCCGGATGAACGCGTCGACCAGCGCGAAGCAGCCGAACACGGTCAGCGGGATACTCAACAGCGCCACGAGCCCGTCGAAGCCGGCCATCAACACGTCGCCCACCGCCCCTTTCTGTCCCCATCATGTGCCGCCAAGGTACCCGTACAACGGACCGGACACCTCTGTGGTGCCCGGTCCGTCGATATCGCTGTCCCTTGGCGAGTGTTCGCCTACTTGCCCGCGGGAGGTGTGGCCTTCTTCGCGGGGGCGGACGGCTTGCGCGCGGCGCCGGTGGACTTCCGCGCGGCGGGCTTCGTACCGTTGGCCCTGGCCTCCGGCTTGGCCTTGGTCTCGCTCTTGACCGCGGGCTTGGCGGGCGCGGGCTTGGCGGGCGCGGGCTTGGCGGGCGCCGGCTTCGCCGCGGCGGGCTTGGCGGGCGCGGGCCTGGTCGTCTGCTTCGACGTGGACTCGGGCTCGACGGCGATGGCGATCTCCGCCACACCGTCCGCGGCCTCGCCGCGCCAGGTCCGTACGGACTGCTCGCCGCGCTCGGCGACCTTCTCGTACGTCTCACGGGCCTTGACCGCGTACTCCGCGGCCACACCGACGCTCCGCAGCGCCAGGTCCTGAGCGGTCTCGCCGAGCTTCTTCAGGTCGGTGTCGAGCGACCCGAGCACCTCGGTGACCTTGGACTGAACGGTCGTCTGCGCTTCCTTGGCCTGTGACGCGACCCTGTCCTGGACCCGCTTGGGGTCGGCGTTGCGCACCGCGTCGATACGGCCCGGGGCCTCCGCGCGCAGCTGCTCGATCAGCCCGGGAACCTTCTTGGCCTGCTCGACGGCGAGATCCGCCGTACCGGCCGCGAAGTAGAGGGGGGTCGGGTCGCTGAACGTCTTGCGCAGGTCATCGGCGATTGCCATGACTGTGGTCCTCCGGATCAGTGTGAGGGTGGGGTTCCAGCACCGCCGCCGGCGGTACCGGGCGTGTCCTCGTCGGCGTCCCCGATACCGGTACCGGCGCCCTTACCGGCCGGTCCCGCGGTCGCCTTCGCTTCCGTGTTCTCGGTACCGAGCCCGTTCTCCTTGCGGAAGGACTCGTAGATCTGCAGGAGCACCTGCTTCTGCCGCTCGTCTATGGACGGGTCGGCGAGGATGACGGCACGCGTCTCCAACTCCTCGCGCTCCCGCTCGTCGAGCATCCCGGCCTGCACGTACAGCGTCTCGGCGGAGATCCGCAGCGCCTTGGCGAGCTGCTGCAGGATGTCCGCGCTGGGCTTGCGCAGACCGCGTTCGATCTGACTGAGATACGGATTGGACACCCCGGCGGCCTCGGAGAGCTGCCGCAGCGACAGCTGCGCGTTGCGCCGCTGCTCGCGGAGGTACTCACCGAGATTGCCGACGTTGAGTGATGCCATGGCTCCAGAGTGCCCACACTTGCTAACTTTTGCAAGCACCCGCTTGCAAAAGTGTTCCGCGCAACATGGGTGACCGCTGTGACATCCAGCTGTCCTGTCTCTGTGACGTCCGGGCAGTCTCGGAGATCTCCGGGAAGTGGGGCGACGTCTCAGTCAGGTCCGGGCATTTGGTGGGGTGTCTCGGTCTTCTCCGGTTACGCCGCCGCGGCTGTGCAGACCTCCTCGAAACGCTCGTCTCCTCCCTGGCCAGCGAGGAGACCGTCTACTCGCGCTGGTGCTGGAGCTCGGGAGCTGACCTCGCACACCATGTCCAGAACCTCGCCAAGACCGCCGAAGCCGACTGGGCTCACGAGGCGGTAAGGGGCGCCACCGGACCGACCACGATCAAGGAGATCGAGACGGCCCTCCGCCCGGTCCCACACGACACAGCGACTGAGCTGATGGTCAACCTCTCCACCGACAGCCTGGTATTCCCCGGACACCCGCGACGCGACCGCCCCCATGCCAGGCGAGCTGCCACGAAGACGACGGCGATTCCGGGCCCTGGGTCGGAATGGTTCTCCAACGTCGACGGCCCCTGGACGAACGGACGCACATGGAATCCCGTCACCAGGCACACCTTCGACGGCGTAGTCGCTGGCCGGGGAAACGGATTCGTTGTCGTGTCTCCTGCAAGTGGGCGAGGACTGAACACCTTGCTGGACCACGGAAGACCGGTCCCCATGATCCAGCGCGGCCGAGGAGCGCGAAGGCGCCCTGATGGCATATACCCGTACCGAAATACCCGGAGTCGTCCGAAACAACTCAGACCCAAACATACCAACCAAGTCCGGGCACCCCAGGTGAGAAACCTGCACTACCCGGACTCATCTGAGACAGGACGCCACGGAAGCGGAACGGCTACGCAGTCGCGTCGGAGAAGCTCAGCCGCACCGCGACCACAGCGCCCGCCCCATCCAGGTCAGCCGACACAGGAAAGTAGCCGTCTCCCCAACTCGTCATCGCGCAGAGCATTCGGGCGTCGCCGACATCCACAGTTCCGACCTCGACTTCAGAGGCGCGAATCTGTCGCATGACCTGCCAGTGATGGGAGTGGGGCCGGAAGTCCACCACCATGCGGCGCCCGGTCTCTTCCTTCCAGCTCTGCACAGCGCGAGCTTTCTCCATCGCCTCCGCCACCGCCAGCCCAGTCCACCCGCGGACACCGTCCTCACCGGATTCGCCCAGCTCCGGTGCTGCGAACATCGCGGCCGCTTCCTCTGCGGCAGCACCCCAGAACGCGACGTCGGCCAAGCCGTCCACAGGCTCGTCGTGCTGCCAGGCATTCAAAGCATCGGCATCGCCGAAGAGCACCCGGGCCCAGTCGATGCCGATGTTACCCAGCAGCACGGATGACTCCGCTGGGGCGTCGCTCATCCGAACCGACATCTCTGACCAGCGCGGCCCGATACCGTCACCGAAGTCGACCCGCGAAGCCAACACTGGCAGATGACGGTCACGGGGCATCCCTCCCACTGCGACGACGGGCACCCCAAACATCAGGAAACTGCCGCCGCCTTCAGTGGCAGTCCGGCGCACGCGTTGGGCATGCGGTTCGCGGCCCGGCACGGCCTCCAGACGGGCGTCCAGGCCAGCAGCCCGGCAGTGCTCGTCGAACATCGCCCCAAGCTCCGCTGCCCGGGAGGCAGGGATGTCGTGGAGCATGGCACCTGGCTGCCGGTCGAAGCCGCGGGCCGCTGCCGAGGCGTCCGGGCCGACCACGGCAAAGTCGACCGAGTTGAGCACTTCGGCAGCCATCACCGGGTCGTCAACGCCAAGCAGAGCAGGATCGATCTCCGCCGGCGACCGCTCACCGCTCCACAACCCCAGATGACCGCCGTCAACGATGACCAGAACCCCCGATGGGCAGCTGATCTCTCCAAGCCTGAAGATCTCTTCCATGGCGCGCGAGTCTACGATCGCCCCTCCGGCCGCCTGCATGCGCACCAGGACGATTCCGAGACATGCCCGGGCTTGAGTGAGACGCATCGGCTCTCAACGTCTCAGCCGAGTCCGGGCACTGCAGTTCAGGGACCTGCCACGCCCGGACTTATCCGAGACAGGACACCAGCGTTACCTGTCACCTGACGTGTCGCGCTGAAGGCTGACCATTCCCGGTCTGTCTGAACCATCTGGCCGTCTGTCTCAGCCGGGCTCTGGAAATTAATGCGGCGGTCTGCGCCCGCTCGCGCCACCGGGTCACTATCGCAGGGGAAACATCGGCGCAGTCTCGGCAGCTTGCGCGCTGCCTCATCCTCGCGCCGCCCGTCCCACCGCTCACCGAGCGGTCCGGAGTTGTCACCTCCATCACCCTGCTCGGCGTGAACGGCTTCGTAGAAGGCTTCGCCGCACTTCTCGTCCACACCAGCCAGGATCCCGTACGCCTCCATGGCGACGTAGTCGAGCGACTCCCACTCGGGCCAGTCGTCGTTCCATACCTCCCGCGGACGACCCACCAGGGCCTGGACCTCCGGAGTGGCCGCCAGCACATCGGGATCAGCCACCGCCTGAGTGAAGGCTTCCCGGCCGAGGCCCACCATCCAGAGGCCGAAGTAACAGAATCCGTCATCTGAACACCAGCCGCCGAAGATCTGGTCCGCAGCTGCCCACAGATCCCACGTGAATGCTTCGTGCGTCACCTCGTCCAAGCGCACCTGGAACCGCACGACCTCTGCCAGCGACCTTTGCGACAGTGCGCCACGGAGCCACGCGAGCCGTTCGTCCCGCCCCTGTGCCTGCCGTCGGCACTCCTCGATGAGCTCCCAGAAGGAATCGATATCCACGGCGGCACTGTGCCAAGCACCTCTGACAACGCGCAGTCCACGGGCTGCGTTCGAGCGGTGGAAAACCCGGAGATCATCATCAAACTCACCCCGGACGAGGCGCTGGTCCTGTCGGACTGGCAGGAGCGAGTGCAGATGACGGACCTCGGCCGTCTCGTCGACGATGCCGCGGTCTGGGCACCCCTACACCGCATCGCCGGAACGCTCGATAAGTCGCTACCGGGGATCTTTTCAGCGGACTACGCCGAACGCCTGGAAGCGGCCCGCCGCAGGCTTGGTCCAGCCCCGGACGATGGCTCCGGAGACCACGAGGGGACGGGCTCATGAAAGGGGAGAATACCGATGACGTCGAACGCGACGCCGGCCTGGCGTTCCGCTCACGACCTCCCCGGATCCCGGGCCTGACCGCTCGCGTCAACGAGGTCGTCGCGCGAGGGTCCACTTCTACTGAGACGGGACACAGCGCTACCTGTCACCTTCCAGCAGTTGTTGTCACCGGAAGCCCCCGCAGGGGGGGTGGTGTCAGTGGCGTGCGCTTCGATGGGCGCCATGACCGTTCACGATGTTGCCGAGGCGCTTCCTGACATCCCGACGCTGCGGGACCGGTGTCGGTCGATGGCCATGCTGGAGGCCGTGCTGAACCCTGACGGCGAGCGCTACTACTCGTTCAGCCGGGCTTGGTCCGAGACGGAGGAGATCGCCTCCATGCGCAACGGCTCGGGGGACGAGTTCGACGTCGTCTTCTCTCCGGCGGGCGCGTATGTCCGAGGCTTCGACCATGAGTCGGCGATGAGCCCGTATGTCGACGACGAGCCCTGGCCGGGCGTCGTGGACTCGGTCCCTGAGGTGTTCCGCAGTTGCGTTGAAGAGCCGGCCTTCACCGACGACGGAATGCCCAGGGTGACGGCCTGCGTGTGGCGTGAGGCAGGAAGCGAGCACTGGCAGGCGGGAAAAATCGACTTCCCTGAGGACAGCGCCGATCCTGATGGCTCGGGTTGGCTGTTTCACTTGCTGGTCGACCCATCGCCGGAGGCATTCCAGAAGTTCGCTGAGGACTACTACGAGGTCCCGGTCGACATCGACGCGGTGCGCCACGTGTATGCCATCCGCCCACTGACCCAGGATGTGGTCACCGCTTTGAACGACAAGGCATCTCTGGCGGACATCGCCGACGCAGCCGCCGCGATCGGCTATGCCATCGCGGCTGACCCGGCTTCCCTGACCGGGGCCGGCTTCGCGGGCCCTGAACGCACCTGTCAGAGCTCCTTGAGAGACTCCCGGCCATGACCCCGACTGATCACGGAGTGCGGAAGTCGTGGGACCGCATCGACGCCTGGTTCAAAGATCGTCTCCACCGGACGCCGGTAAGGGCCGCTGCGGAGCAGGGTCGGCTCCGCGCGATCGAGGCAGACCTCGGGGCGGCACTCCCCACCGAAGTGCGCGATTGGTGGACCCTGGATCGCGTCAGCGCCTTCTATGGCGCGGTTCCTGTGGGACCACGAGACGTGGGTACTCGGAGTGCCGCTGTGGGGGTTCGGTGACCTCCGTGCTCCAGGACATGGCCGGCCGCTCCCGAATCAGGGACGCCCACCCTGCTCCGGCATGCCGCCATGGGCGGACGACGACCAGGGTCCCGGACGGGCAGTTGACCTCTCCGAGCCTGACGATCTCTTCCATGGCGTGCGAGTTCAGGATCCCGCCTCCGGCCGCCCGCTTGCGCACCCGGACGATCCCGAGGGACGGACGGTCGGGCGTCGTTCCTCGGGGCTGCCGAGTGCCGCGAGAGTCAGCGTCGCGGTGACCGATCCCGCCGCCATCAGTGTCATCGCCGTTGCCGGGGAGGTCAGTTGGGCCAGTGCGCCGGCGAGGGCGGCGCCGATGCCCTGCAGGGCCGCCATGCCGGTGGCGTGGAGGCCGAGGGCCTGGCCCGTGAGGTCGTCGGGGGTGAGCGACAGCAGGCGTTCCTGGAGGATCAGGCTCGCGGCGAAGCCGGCCGAGGCGACGGTGACGGCCACGGCCGACACCGCGACTCCGGGCCGCAGGACGAAGAGCAGATAGGGGACCGCCAGCAGCAGGCGGAGCGGGGTCGCGAGCCGGGGGCGCAGCGCCGGCGGCAGCAGGCGGCCCACCGCCATGTCGCCCAGGAACATGCCCAGCGCCCCGCACGCGTAGAGCGTGCCGGCGGCTTCGGGGGTGTAGGAGACGTACAGCGAATCGCTGCCGACGATCATGCCGTTGGGGACCCACAGGCCGAGGTACGCCAGGCGGCGGGGGCGTGAGGACCACAGCAGGGCGTTGGTGCGCCGGGTCGCGGAGACGGACGGGCGGCCGGAGGCGCGTGGCGGGCGCGCCGTCAGGCCCACTCCGGTGACGAGGGCCGACGCCAGGTACAGCGCCGCCGCGAGGAGCAGACAGGTCCGTGGGGACAAGAGCGTCAGCAGTACGCCGCCGGTCGCGAACCCGGCCATCTGTGTCAGGCCCCAGAGCATGCTGTACACCGAACGGCCGAGCACATAGTTGTCCTTGGACAGGATCTCGTTCAGCAGCCCCCCGCGCACTCCCCCGCCCAGCGAGGCGACCAGGCCCTGTGCAAGCAGCACGGCGAAGACCGCCCAAAGGGGCAGGCCGGGCAGCGCCAGAACGGCCGTGCAGACGGCGAAGGCGAGGGCGAGACCGGACAGGATCGCCCGCGGCGGCAGGCGGTCGGCGGCCGACAGCAGGAACGTGGCTCCGGCCAACTGCGCCACCTGCGGGCCGAACATGCCCATCGCCGACAGGAACGGGGATCCGGTGGCCCGGAAGACCAGCGTGCCCAGCGCCAGGCCACCGATCGTCTGGGCGGCGGCGAACGCGGCGAAGGAGAGCAGGAACGGCGTGAACTCCGGGGTATGGAACAGGGAGCGGTAGCTGCGCATGCGCCGAAGTCTCGGGGCATGCCCGGTACCCCTGTGCGGTTTTCCGCCTCCCTGGTGCCGGGACGAGCGCGCGGCCGACACCCAGCGGCCTTTGCGCATGAGGCATATCATCTTGCCTATGACGCAAGACGATGGGGATCTCGACAGCCTGGTACGCCAACGGATCCGCGCGCTGCGCGTGGCGCAGGGCTGGTCCCTGGACGAGTTGGCCGGCCGCGCCCGGCTCAGTCCCTCCACGCTGAGCCGGATCGAGAACGGCCGGCGCCGCCTCGCGCTCGATCAGCTCGTCACCCTCGCCCGCGCCCTGGACACCACCCTCGACCAGCTCGTCGAGACGGCCGCGGACGATGTCATCTCCAGCCCGACGATCGACGCCGCGCATCAGCAGATGCGCTGGCCGGTCCGGGCGGACCCGGGCATGACCGTCGTACGGCAGCGTCTGACCGACCCGCCGCCCGACGGCCCCTCCCGTATGCGCGCCCACCCGGGCCGCGAATGGTTCGTCGTCCTCTCCGGCACGGCCGTCCTGCTCCTGGGCAACAGGCGCTTTCGCGTGGAGACCAACCAAGCCGCCGAGTTCCCCACGATGCTCCCGCACGCCCTCGGCGCCGAGGGCGGGCCGTGCGACGTCCTCGGCATCTTCGACCGCGACGCGCGCCGCGGCCATCAGCGCGGGATCGACGGCGGCGGGGACGGGGCCGGGGCCGCCGGGGACCAGAAGGGTCCCTCCCGTTGATCCCGAGGCCAGACCCGCACGCCCCCCCGTACACCCGTTTCTTGCGCGGCGAGCACGCCAGGCACCACCCTCTTGCTCTTCCGGGAAGCGACCGGGCCGTACGCCCGTGATCCCCATAGCGTGGCCGGCATGACAGACACCTCCTCACACGCGGACCACGACGACGACCAGTCGGAGATCCTCGATCTGGACGCCGAGGTACTCGCGGAACACATCGCCTCCATCACCTCCTGGCTCCCCGTCAGGACGGACCCCCGCCACATCGTCGATCTGGGCTGCGGAACCGGCGCCGGCACCCTCGCCCTGCTCCAGCGTTTCCCGAACGCCCACGTCACCGCCGTCGACTCCTCGACCAGCCATCTGCACCGGCTGCGGCACAAGGCCGGGGCTGCCGGTCTCGCCGATCGGGTACGCACCGTTCAGGCCGACCTCGACGGGGCCTGGCCCGAGCTGGGCACACCCGAACTGGTCTGGGCGTCCGCCTCCATGCACCACATGGCCGACCCCGACCGCACCCTGCGCCAGGTCCACGAGACGCTCGCCCCCGGCGGGCTGTTCGCCGTCGTCGAGCTGGCCGGCTTCCCGCGCTTCCTGCCCGAGGACGCACCGGCCGACCGTCCCGGGCTCGAAGAACGCTGCCACGCCGCAGTCGACCGGCACCACGCCGAGCACCTGCCCCACCGCGGCGCCGACTGGGGGGCGAAGCTTGCCGCCGCCGGCTTCACCGTCGAGGGCGAGCGGACCGTCACCGTGAACCTGGGGCCGCCCCACACCGAGGCCGTCGGCCGTTACGCGGTCAGCACCCTGACCCGTCTTCGCGGCGGCGTCGCGAAGGAGCTGGCGGCGGAAGACCTCACCGCGCTCGACCGACTGATCGACACCGACGGCCCCCACAGCATCGTGCGCCGCGACGATCTGACGGTCCGTACCGAGCGCTCGGTGTGGGCCGCACGCCGGATCTGACAACAGCAACCTTCGGCGGGGAAGGTGAACGAGCGTGGCACCGCCTCACGCGTCGAGGACCGCCACCTCCACCCCCGCCAGCCGCTCCGCGTCCGCGATGATGTCGATCTCCGTCACCTTGCCGTCCTCGATCGAGAACGCGAGAACGAGGAACAGCCGTCCGCCCGGCGCCATCACGAGCCCCGGCGAGCCGTTCACCAGGGCGGGCTGCGTGAACCTGACCCGTTCCGCGGCCATGGACGCGCCCTTGCCCACGTTCTGGGCGCCACGGAGCGTGATCGGTCCGCGGGTCGGCCCCGCCGACCGGTCGGCCCGCAGGACCACGTCCGAGTCGAGCAGCGCGACCAGCGCCTCGAAGTCCCCGCCCCGGGATGCCGCGAGGAACGCGTCGACGACCCGGCGCCTGCGCGCCAGATCCCGCTCGGGTACGGGTGAGGCCCCCTTGACCCGGCGGCGCGCACGGCTCGCGAGCTGGCGGGCCGCCGCCGGGGAGCGCTCGATCATCGGCGCGATCTCGTCGAACGGCACGGCGAACATGTCGTGCAGCACGAAGGCCAGCCGCTCGGCCGGTGCCAGCGTGTCGAGGACGACCAGCAGCGCCAGCCCGACCGAGTCGGCGAGCAGCGCCTCCTCCTCGGGGTCACTCCGGTCGCCGCGCCCCTCGGCCGGATCGGGCCGGCCGGCCGGGCCGCCCGGTACACCGGTCCATACGCCGATCGGTGCGCGGTCCGGCGCGTCGAGCGGTTCCTCGCGCCGGGAGGCGCGCGTACGCAGCATGTTCAGACACACCCGCGCCACCACCGTGGTCAGCCACCCGCGCAGATTCTCGACCTCGCCGGTGTCGGCGCGGTCGAGCCGCAGCCAGGTCTCCTGGACGGCGTCGTCGGCCTCGCTCGCGGAGCCGAGCATCCGATAGGCCACCGCGCCCAGCCGAGGCCGGTCCTCCTCAAAACGCTCCAGCAGCCGCGTGCTCTCGTCCATCGGTCACATTCCTCGTTCGCCCGGTGTCACTGAAGTAGACCCTCTCAACCCCGTCGATGTGACCGGCGAGCAGCCGGTCCGCGAGAGCTTGGAGAAGCCATGACGTCGTCGATCCTGGTCACGGGCGGTACGGGCACCCTCGGACGCCTTGTCACGCCGCTGCTGCGCGACACGGACCACAAGGTACGGGTGCTCAGCCGGCACGGCCGCGACGCGAAGGACGGCGTCGAGTACGTCACCGCCGACCTGCTCAAGGGCGAGGGGATCGAGTCCGCGGTGGACGGCGCCGAGACCGTGCTGCATCTCGCGGGCGCCGCCAAGGGGGACGACGAGGCGACCAGGAATCTGGTGCGGGCCGCGTCGCGTGTGGGCGTACGGCATCTGGTCCACATCTCGGTCATCGGCGCGGACCTGATGCCGCTCGGCTACTTCAGGTCCAAGCTGGGCGCCGAGCGGGCCGTGGAGGATTCGGGGCTGCCGTGGACGACGCTGCGGGCGGCGCAGTTCCATGACCTGGTCCTCACCGTGACGCGGTCCATGGCGAGACTGCCGGTGATCCCCGCGCCCGGCGGGGTGCGGATGCAGCCGGTCGACGCGCGTGACGTGGCGGACCGTCTCGTGGAACTGACGCTCGGCGAACCGGCCGGCCGGGTCGCCGATCTGGCCGGCCCCGAGGTGTACGCGCTGGCCGAGCTGAGCCGCGGATACCTCCGGGCACGCGGCAACGGCCGGCCGACGCGGCGGCCCGCACTGCCCTTCCGGGTTCCGGGCAAGGTGGGCCGGGCGTACCGCGCCGAGGACAATCTGACCCTCGACGGCGCCGACCTCGGAACGCGGACCTGGGAGGACTTCCTCGCGGAGCGGGTCGGCGGTCGCTGATGAGGCAGCGGTAGGAGAGTGCTCCGTGCGCGGCCCCGGCGTGCGCGGCATATTGCGTGGCCACGCGCCACCTCCTCCGGCACAGTGAGCCCGTGAACAGCCCCCGCACCCACCCCGTCCCCGACTTCGTCCTCGGTGGGCAGCCGCACCTCAAGCCCCCCGAGCCGTTCACCGAGCCACCGGCAGTAGGCCACCGCCTCGCCCCAGGTGACCCCGACGACCGGATGGTCCTCCGGCGTCCGCGGCGAAGTCCTGCCCGTGGCCCGCGCGAAGAGCGTCCACTGCCCGACGGTGACAGGGGTGCGGGCGATCCGGAAGGCCGGGAGGTGGATCTCCGTACGCGGGGCCTCCTTCGCGTACCACTCCACCGGCACCCCCGTGTCGGCGTACCGGTGCGCCACTTCCGCCACCTCGTCGACGGGCGTCCCGCGCAGCAGCACCCCGGCCGGGATCCCGACCCAGTCCACCTGTTCCACCGGCATCGCCGCCTCCACCGCTCGCTCGGCCTGCCCTCATGATCACCCCAACGCCCGCACGGCTCATCGGGCGTTGGACCTACGACGACAAGGACCTCGGGACCAGGCGGCGAGGAGAGCGGCCACCATCAGGCGGCGTCGCCGGTTCGGTCCCGGAGTGTGCGGAAGAAGGCCCGTACGTCGGCCACCAGCAGGTCCGGGACCTCCAGGGCCGGGAAGTGGCCGCCCCTGTCGTACGAGGTCCAGCGCGTGATGTTGTTCGTGCGGTCCGCGATGTGGCGCAGGGGGATGAAGTTGTCGTGCGGGAAGTCGGCCAGCGCGGTCGGGACCGGGGACGGCTCGGGTGGTGAAGTCCAGTAGTCGGCGTGGGCCCGCTCGTAGTAGATGCGGGCGGACGAGCCGGCCGTGCCGGTCAGCCAGTACAGCATCACGTTCGTGAGCAGCCGGTCGCGGTCGACGGCGCCGTAGGGGCGGCCGTCCGTCGTGTCGGTCCATTCGTGGAACTTCTCGGCGATCCAGGCCAGTTGGCCGACGGGCGAGTCGTGCAGACCGTATGCCAGGGTCTGCGGGCGCGTCGCCTGGATGTCGGCGTACCCCTGGCGGTCGCGGGCGAACTCCCGCCCCCGCTCCCAGGATTCCCGCGTACGCCGGCGCTCCTCCGGGCTCAGCGCCGCCAGTTCGGGCTCGGTCGGCTCATGCGTCGCGCCGCCGCCCGGCAGCAGATTGAGGTGTACGCCGACGACCCGGCCGGGCCGGATACGGCCCAGTTCGCGGGAGACGGCCGCTCCCCAGTCACCGCCCTGGGTGCCGTACCGCTCGTACCCCAGCCGCTCCATCAGTACCGCGAACGCCCCGGCCACCCGCCGGTACTCCCAGCCCTTCTCCCGCGTGGGGCCCGAGAGTCCGAAGCCGGGGATGCCCGGCAGCACCAGGTGGAAGGCGTCGGCCGGGTCGCCGCCGTGCGCGCGGGGGTCGGTGAGCGGGCCGGCCACGTCGGTGAACTCGACGATCGAGCCCGGCCAGCCGTGCGTCATGATCAGCGGCGTCGCGTCCGGTTCCGGGGACCTGATGTGCGCGAAGTGGATGTGCGCGCCGTCGACGGTGGTGGTGAACTGCGGCCACCGGTTCAGCTCGGCCTCGGCCGCCCGCCAGTCGTACGTGTGCCGCCAGTGGTGGGCCAGCGCCCGGAGCTCGTCGCCCGGGATGCCGTAGTCCCAGCCCGCGCCCGGCAGTTCGTCGGGCCAGCGGGTGCGGTCGAGGCGGTCATGAAGATCGTCCAGATCGCCCTGCGGGATGTCGACGCGGTACGGGTCCATGCGGTTCCGGTCGATACGGGACGGACTGGCGGGCGGGTCGGTGCTCATAGCCGCGCATGCTAGGGCCTGCGCCGTCGGGCGCGTCGCGAATATTCACCACGCGGCGTGAGGCGGGGAACCTCCGCAAAGTCGGTCGCGGCGCGCCCGCTTTCCGCCCTACCGTCGGCACATGACCCGCCACGATCCCGCCCCGCCGCATCGGCCGTGAGCAACGCACGCGCGCTGTGGACCGAACTCGCCGGAGTCCAGGTCGAGTTCGCCTCCCCCGCCGGTGTCGCGGTCGCGCCCGACTCGCTGCTCTGTCCGCCGGGGTGGGCCGGGATCGTACGGATCGGCGACACCGCCGTCGTCACCGCGCCCGACGCGCGGGGCGCCGAGGCGATGCGCGAGGCGGCGAGGGAGCTGTCGTGCCGGGAACTGGTCGACCCGGCCCGGCTCCGCGACGCGCTGAGCGGTACCGCCCCCGTGCTCGACGTGCTGGGGCCCGCCGCGCTCCTCTATCCGGAACGGGGCGGGGACGGGTCCACCCCCGTGCCCGACCAGCGGGTGGCGGACGACGACCGCGCGCCGGCCGCGCTGCTGGCCGCCGTCGGGACGGCCGACGCGGACGAGAGCGGGCTGGAGGAGATCACCTCACCGGCGTTCCTGCTGCGCGAGGGCGGGGAGGTGGTGGCGGCGGCCGGTTACATGGCCTGGCCGCGGTCGGTCGCCCATATGAGCGTCCTCGTCGCCCCGCACCGGCGGCGCCGGGGCCTGGCCCGGATCGTGGCATCGGCCGCCGTCTCGCACGCGCTCGACGCCGGTCTGCTGCCGCAGTGGCGGGCCCGGCCGTACGCGTCGCGGCGGGTGGCGGCGAGCCTCGGCTTCCGGGAGCTGGGCGCTCAGCTCAGCGTGCGGATATAGCTCCTACCCGGGCGGCCGCTGATGTCGATCTCGCCGGTGGACACGAACCCCGCACGCGTCAGTACGGCGTGCGAGGCGGGGTTGTCGAGGGTCGTCCTCGCGTGCAGCGCGGTCAGCCCGTACGTCTCGGCCGCCAGCAGGCAGAGCCTCCGCACCGCGTCCGTCGCCACTCCCTTGCCCGCCGCCTTCTCCGCGATCCGGTAGCCCAGCTCGGCGGAGCCGTCCGTCACGTCGACGAGGTTGACGCGCCCGAGTATCTCGTCCGTCGAACCGCCGTCCCCGCTCACCAGCACATGGAAGAAGTGCAGGCCGGCGGCCTGCTCGGTGAGCAGATCGCCGAGCCGCTCGGCGAAGGCGGAGAAGTACGAGTCACCACGGTCGGGAATCGACGCGGCGAAGTAGGCCCGGTTCTCCTGCTCGAACGCGAGCAGTGCGGGAGCGTGGTCGAGGCGGAGCAGCTGAATGTCGGCCATGCCCGGCACGCTACCCGGACCCGTCCGGGTCATGGCCCGGAATTTCTCCCGGCAGGTGTCACGTCGAGGGGGGCGCGGTTCCCCCGACGCCGTATTCCGGTGGGCCGGCCGACCGGCCGCGAGTACCGTTCCGTCGCGTGACAGCAGACCTCGATCACGACCTGGCCGACCAGGAACTCGTCGCCGTGGCGACCCGGCTCGTCGTGGACCGTGCCAGGGGCGACGACCACACCGTGGCCTGCGCCGCCCGTGACCGTGACGGCCGGATCGTCACCGGTCTGAACGTGTACCACTTCACCGGTGGCCCCTGCGCCGAGCTGGTCACCATCGGCGCGGCGGCGGCCGTCGGCGCGTACGACCTGGTCACCGTGGTGGCCGTCGGGAGCGACGGACGGGGCGTGCTGCCGCCCTGCGGGCGCTGCCGACAGGTGCTGCTGGACTACTTCCCGCTGGTCGGGGTGGTCGTGCCGACGGCGGACGGTCCCCGGACGGTGCCGGTACGGGAGCTGCTGCCGTACGCCTACGAGGTCGCCGAGAACAACTCTCCGCACACAGACACCGAGGATCCCGAGGACCCCGCATGATGCACGCCGACGAGGTGCCGACCGACGTGGGCCTCGTGCGCCGGCTGCTCGCCGCGCAGTTCCCGCGGTGGGCCGGGCTCCCCGTCGAGCAGTTCCCGTCCGGCGGCACCGTCAACGCGGTGTACCGGCTCGGCGACGACATGGCCGTACGGCTCCCCCGTATCGAGGGCGGCGTGGCCGACATCGCCAAGGAGCACCGGTGGCTGCCGTGGCTCGCCCCGCGCCTGCCGGTGCCCATCCCCACCGTCCTCGGCCTGGGCACGCCCGCCGAGGGCTATCCCTGGCCGTGGTCGGTCAACCGCTGGCTCGACGGGACGCACCCGGAGGCCGGCGGCCTCACCGCACCGGGGCCGCTGGCGGCGGACCTGGCCGGCGTCGTCAGGGCACTGCGCCGGCTCGACATCACGGACGCGCCGCCCGCCTACCGCAGCGGGCCGCTGGCCGAGGACGACGAGCCGACCCGCGCCGCCCTCTCCGAGCTGCGCGCACTGGGCGGGATCATCGACACCGACGGGGCGACCGCCGCATGGGACGCCGATCTGCTCGCACCCGACTGGGACGGCCCGCCCGTCTGGGTCCACTCGGACCTGATGCCGGGCAATCTGCTGGTCGACGGCGGACGGCTCACCGGCGTCATCGACTTCGGCACGACGGGGGTGGGCGACCCCGCATCCGATCTGATCCCCGCCTGGAACCTCCTCCCGGCCGGAGTACGGGACACCTACCGCACCGCCCTGGACGCCGACGACGCCACGTGGGCGCGTGGGCGCGGCCGGGCGCTGTCGATGGCGCTGATCCAGCTCCCGTACTACCGGCACACGAACCCGGGGATGGCGGCCAACGCACGCCATGTGATCCGCGAGGTCCTGGCCGACCACCGCCACCGCCGGTCGTAGGCGGGCCGGGGCCGGGCTGGACCAAGCCGGTCGGCGCACTCAGAACGGCAGTTCGGCGCTGTGCAGGACATGCAGCCGGGACACGGCCCTCGTCAGCACCACATACAGCCGGTGCGCGCCGCGTCCTTCCGCTGCCGCGATCGTGGCCGGTTCGACGGCCACGACATGGTCGTATTCGAGGCCTTTGGCGAGCGAGGCGGGCAACAGCGTGACGCGGGCGCCCAGTTCGCCGGGGGACGCCGGCGCCAGCCCCGCCCCGGTCAGCGCCTCGCGCAGCCGCGCCATGTCGCTGTCGGCGGCGATGACGGCGACCGACCCCTCGTACGGCAGCGCCGCACGGACCGCGTCGACCACGGCCGCGCCCATCCCCGCCGCGTCGCGCACCTTCTCGATCCGCAGGTCACCGTCCGCGCGCAGCGACGTGGCGGGCGCCACATCCACCCCCAGGGTGCCGAGCAGCCGGTTCGTCAGCGCCACGATCGCGCCCGGAACGCGGAATCCCACGGTCAGTTGAGCCACCGGGGCATCGGGCGCCCCCAGATGCGCGAGGTGCTCCCGCCAAGCGCGGGCGGCCCACGGGGTGGTGCCCTGCGCCAGATCGCCGAGCACGGTCAGCGAGCCGAATCCGGCGCGGCGGGCGATGGCGCGGCACTGCATCGGGGAGAGGTCCTGCGCCTCGTCCACCACGACGTGGCCGTAGCTCTCCTGCCGTTCGAGAAGCCCGGCCACCTCGTCCAGGAGGAGCAGATCGGCCGCCGACCACGGGGCCGTACGCGCGGAACGACGCCGTGACCAGGTCAGCGCCCGCAGTTCGTCCGCGTCGAGGATGCCGTCGGCCGGCCCGGCCGGATCGGACAGCAGCTCCGCCACCACCTCCTCCGGGCTCACCTTCGGCCAGACCTCGTTTACGAACGCGGACACCGGCCGGGCGCGGGAGATCTTCTGGAGCCAGGCGTTGTTCGTGACCCCCGCGCGCCGTTCGGCCTGCCGCTGGATCAGCCGTACGGCGCGGGTGCGGACGCGCTCACGGCCGATCGCGTACGGCGGTGCCTCCTCCCGTACGTCGGCGACGATCCGCGCCAGCTCTTCCGCCGGCACCCGCCAGCGGTACGAACCGTCCGGCACCTCAAGGGGGCCCACGGGATTCCGCACCCGCCCGTACAGCGCGCGGCGCAGCACGGCCGCCATCCGCACGTCGTGTTTGACGAGGGCGGCGGCCGCGTCGTCCTCCGCCCGGACCGGGTGGCGGGCGACCTCGTCCTCGATCGTGGACTGGCGGACGCCCGTCTCGCCGAGAGAGGGCAGCACCTCGGCGATGTAGGAGAGGAAGGTGCGGTTGGGTCCGAGGATGAGCAGTCCGCCGCGCTTGATCCGGTCGGGGTGGGTGTAGAGGAGATACGCGGCGCGGTGGAGGCCGACAGCGGTCTTGCCGGTGCCGGGGGCGCCCTGGACGCAGACGGACACGGCGACCTCGTCGCGTACGAGATCGTCCTGCTCGGGCTGGATGGTGGCGACGATGTCGCGCATCGGGCCGACGCGCGGGCGCTCGATCTCACCGGCGAGGATCGCGCCGGGGGCCGCGTCCGCGCGGACGGTGCCGGGCGGCCCTGCCCGCCGGAGCACTTCGTCCTCCAGGCCCGTCAGGTCCTCCGGCTGTCCCTTGCTCCACGGCGCCCAGCCGAACCGGCGACGGACGGCGACGCCCTGCGGGTCGGCGGCGCGGGCCTGGTAGAACGCCCGCGAGACCGGGGCGCGCCAGTCGATCACCAGGGGCGGGGACGCGGGGTGTTCGCTGACGCGGATTCGGCCGATGTGGTAGCTCTGCCCGGCGTGGTCCCCGGCGCCGAGATCTCCCGCACCGTCGTCTCCGGCGCCGTCCTCCGTGCCGAAGTCGAGCCGCCCGAAGAACAGCGGGCCTTCCGGAAGCTCGGCCAACTCCTTGGCGTGACTGCGGAATTGATAGCCGAGAACCTCCGCGTCCGCTCCGGAGGCGGAGACGTCCGCGCCGGTGGCGACCCGTTCGCCGGCTCCGTCGATCATGCCCTTCAGGGCCGTACGGCAGCTGTCGTGGTAGGCCCGCTCTTCGCCGAGCGCATGGCTCAGCTCATGGTCGAGTGACGTCATTCCATCGAGAATAACGTAACCGAGTAAAGTTTGTTACCGAGAATCAGTCGGCGAGTGCGAGCCCGTCCCTCAGCTGCCCGAACCCGAGCTCCGCCGCCACCACCGCGTCCGCGTAGACCTGGTCGGCGCTCTCGCCGGCCGCGATCCGCCGCCAGTTCTCCTCGGCGAGCACGCGCTGCACGGCGACGATCTGCCCGGCCGCGAGCCGCGCGGCCACCCCCGCCGGCGCACCGCCCGGCGCGCCCGTCAGCGCGCCCGTCAGCGCGCCCGTCAGCGCGTCCTCCGACCGGCCCTGATACGCGTACGCCCGCGCGACCAGCGACGGAGTCCCGTACAGCAGACCGTGGAAGGCCAGCACCCGCGGATCGTCGCTGAGCCCGGTCACCGGGTCCCGGCGGGCCAGCCCGTCGGCGAAGTGCGCGTGCAGCGCGTCCAGCGCGGAGCCCGCCCCGCGCGCGCCGGTCACCACCCGCGCCGCCTCGTCCTCGTGGTCGGCGAAACGGTGCAGGACCAGGTCCTCCTTGGTGGGGAAGTAGCGGAAGAGAGTCGGCTTCGAGACCTCGGCGGCGGCGGCGATCTCGGCCACCGACACCCTCTCGAAACCCCTCTCCAGGAAGAGCCCGATCGCCGTTTCCGACAGGCGCTCGTACGTCTGCCGCTTCTTGCGCTCGCGCAGACCGTCCGCGCCGTCCTCGGTCGTCTCGCTCATGGGGATGAAGAGTACGCAGCGGACCGGGGCACGGGCCCCGTCGGCTACTTCTCGCGCTGGCGCGCCCGCCGCGCCGCTCCCGGAGTCTCGGCCGGCACCGCCAACTCCCCTTCGGCCAGGCCGTTCATGAACCGCAGGAAGGTGTCGCGGTCGGCGTCGGAGAACCCCGCCAGCGCCTGCCGGTGCAGGCCGTCGACGATCTCCTGGCTCCGTACGGCGAGCCGGGCGCCCTCGTCCGTGACCGCGATGATCCGCGCGCGCCGGTCCGTGCTGGACGGCTTGCGCTCGGCGAGCCCGGCCTTCTCCAGGGCGTCCACGGTGACGACCATCGTGGTCTTGTCCATGTCGCCGATCTCGGCGAGCTGGATCTGGGTGCGCTCCTCCTCCAGGGCGTGCACCAGCACGCAGTGCATACGCGCGGTGAGCCCGATCTCGGCGAGAGCGGCCGACATGCGGGTGCGCAGGACATGGCTGGTGTGGTCGAGGAGGTAGGAGAGGTCCGGTTCCGAGCGGGTGGGCGTCATGGCGGTCATGTTCACCAGCGTAACAATTCGGTCCGTGACGGATTATCCGGAAGGCTCCAATCAGAGTCCGAGATAGATAGTCCGCAACAGAACTATCCGCTAAGGTCTTTCCCGTCGGCCCATCGAGGCGATCCATCGACAGGAGAGACCCATGTCCGAGTCAGACACCGCCGCAGGAACAGACACCGGAACAGACACAGGCACCGGGACAGACACGGGCGTCCGCACCGGCACGCCACCCCCTCCCCCGCCCCTCTCCGCCGGCGCCCGCTCACTCGCCCTCGGCGTCCTCGCCTCGGGCATGCTGATGATCGTTCTCGACGGCTCCATCGTCACCGTCGCGATGCCCGCCATCCAGGACGACCTCGGCTTCACCCCGGCCGGACTGAGCTGGGTCGTGAACGCGTACCTGATCGCCTTCGGCAGCCTGCTGCTCCTCGCGGGGCGGCTCGGCGACCTGCTGGGGCGCAAGCGCGTGTTCCTCGCGGGTACGGGGGTGTTCACCGCCGCCTCGCTCCTGGCGGGTGCCGCGAGCTCCCCCGCCGTACTGATCGCGGCGCGGTTCCTGCAGGGCATCGGCAGCGCGATGGCGGCGGCGGTCAGCCTCGGCATCCTCATCACGCTCTTCACCGAGCCGGCGGAACGGGCCAGGGCCATCGCCGTCTTCAGCTTCACCGGCGCGGCCGGGGCGTCCATCGGCCAGGTGACGGGCGGGCTCCTCACCGACGCGATGAGCTGGCACTGGATCTTCTTCATCAACCTGCCGATCGGGCTCGCCGCCCTCGCCCTCGCGGTCCGCGTCCTGCCCGGCGACACACGCACCGGCGTCCGCACCGGCATCGGCACGGGCACCGGCAAGCGCACCGGCACGGGCAGGGTCACGAGCGAAGCCACCGGCTCGGGCACACGCGGCCTCGCCGCCGGCGCCGACATCATCGGCGCGCTGCTCATCACGGCCGGTCTGATGCTGGGCATCTACACCGTCGTCGAGGTCGAGCGGTACGGCTGGGTCTCGGCGCACACGCTGGGTCTCGGCGCCCTCGCCGCCGCCCTGATCGGCGCGTTCGTCGCCCGCCAGGCGACCGCCGCGACCCCGCTCATGCCCCTGCGGATCTTCCGTTCGCGCGCGGTGGCCGGAGCCAACGCCGTCCAGATGCTGATGGTCGCCGCGCTGTTCTCGTTCCAGATCATCCTGGCGCTGCACCTCCAGCGGGTGCTCGGCTACGGCGCCGGCGAGACCGGCCTCGCGATGCTGCCCGCCGCGATCGTCATCGGCGCCGTGTCACTGGGCGTCTCCGCCCGGCTGAACGCCCGCTTCGGCGAGCGCAACGTCCTGCTGACCGGCCTCCTGCTGCTGATCACGCTCCTCGTGCTGCTCACCCGGATACCCGCCGACGCGGACTACGCGACCGACGTGCTGCCTCTGATGCTGCTCGCCGCGGGCTTCGGGCTGGCCCTTCCGGCCCTGACGTCGCTCGGGATGTCCGACGCCGGGGAAGAGGACGCGGGGCTCGCCTCCGGGCTCTTCAACACCACTCAGCAGATCGGGATGGCGGTGGGCGTCGCCGTTCTGTCGACGCTGGCGGCCTCGCGGAGCGAGCGCCTGCTGACGGACGGCGCGAGCGAGGCCGAGGCGCTGACCGCCGGCTACCACCTGGCATTCGGCGTGGGGGCCGGACTGCTCGTGACCGCTTTCGTGGTGGCGTACGCGGTGCTCAGGCCTCGTACTCGGTGAGGTCGATGGTGTGGATGTTCAGCGCGAAGCCGTACACCGGGTGCTTCGTCTCCCGGTCGAGGACCATGTCCAGCTTGCCGATCACGTTCTCGGACTCGTCGTTGCCCACCCGGTTCACGGCGACGACACGCTCCAGACCCCGGTCCTGGAGGGCGAACTCCAGCACGGCGTGGGCGGCCTCGGAGGCGTAACCCTGGCCCCAGAACTGCGCGCCGAGCCGCCAGCTGATCTCCACGTCGGGCAGCACCTCCGGCAGATACTCGGGTACGGAGAGGCCGGCGACGCCGATCAGTTCGCCCGAGGCGAGCAGTTCGACGGCGAAGAGCCCGAAGCCCTCCTCGTCCCACTCCTCCTCCCAGCGCTCGATGTCCTCGGCCGTCTCGTCCAGGTCGCGGACCGAGCCGTCGCCGATCCAGCGCATGACCTGCGGGTCCGAGTTGATCTCGGCCATGGCGGCGAGGTCGTCGTCGGTCCAGCGGCGGAGGAGGAGGCGGGGCGTGCGGATCTCGGTCATGCGCCCATCCTGTCAGGGGTGGTGGTCAGGGGTGCACGACCGCGTAGTCCACGGCACGCCAGGCGGCGCGGAAGGCGTCGTGCCTATCGCCGTCGCCGTCCGGCGAGGCTCCGCCGCCGGTGACGCCCGTCGCCCAGATCCGTACGGTCTCCGCCTCGCCGGCCGCGTCCAGCGGCTGCCAGCCCGGGTCCCCC
This sequence comes from Streptomyces camponoticapitis, assembly GCF_014646115.1. GTDB lineage: Bacteria > Actinomycetota > Actinomycetes > Streptomycetales > Streptomycetaceae > Streptomyces > Streptomyces camponoticapitis. The sequence continues at coordinate 56,980 of NZ_BMMV01000023.1, forward strand.
GTCGCCGCGAAGTCCGCCCACGCCCGGATCATGCGACGCGACAGTTCGTGGTCCTCGGCCGACGGCGGGCCGCCGATGAGGAAGGCGAGTGCGGGGACGCCGAGGTTGCCGAAGACGAAGGGGACGTCGGCGTTGTGCCAGGGGTGTACGACACCGCTCTCCGTGACGCGCCGCCTGGCGAAGCGGGAGAGATACGTCCGGCGGCCCGCGCGGGCGTGCCGCTCGGCGAGGCGGCTGCTGTACTCGGCGAAGGACATGTCGCCGTGGATCGCGAGGTACACGTCGAGCACCGGCGCGTCGGGCATCAGCGCCCGATAGGCCGGTACGAGATCGTCGGGCAGCCCGAAGTCCCCCGCGAACGCGGAGAGTTGATCGTCCGTCGTGAACTTCTTGCTGCTGCCGACCGCGTCCATCAGCCAGTACTCCTCCGTCGTGTGGCAGACGAGGAGGTCGACGTCGGCGCGGTCGGCCGCGTCGACGGCGAGCGGATCGGCGGGCAGCACATCACCGTCGGCGACCGGGCCGTACAGCACCGGGTCGTAGTGGCGCGCTCCCGCCGCCGGGTCCTCGCGCAGGCGGGCGACGACCTGGTCGGAGGCGTGGACCAGGTCGTACGGGGACGCCGCCGTCAACCCCTCGGCCGTGGCCGGGACTCCGGCGGCGTCCGCCACCAGACGCGTGGTGTCGGCGGCGAGTCGAGAGGAGAAGACCGGACCGACCACGCTGTGGACGACGGCGCGGTGGAACAGTCCGCGCGCCCGCTCCATCACCGTGAGGCACGCGGCGGACGCCGCCCCCGCCGACTGCCCGGCGACGGTGACGCCGGCCGGGTCGCCGCCGAAGGCAGCGATGTTGTCGCGCACCCACTCCAGCGCGGCGATCTGGTCGAGCAGACCACGGTTGTCGGGGCAGCCGGGGTCCGGGACATGGCCGAACCCCTCGAAGCCGAGCCGGTAGTTGAGGGTGACGACGACCAGCCCGGCGCGGACCAGCGCCGTACCGTCGAAGTCGGGCTGGGCCGACGAGCCGAAGGTGTACGCGCCGCCGTGGATCCAGACGAGCACGGGCCGCCGCCCCGCCGCGTTCCCGTCCGTCCAGACGTTGAGGCTCAGTACGTCCTCGTCGCCGGGCGACCACGCGGGCGCGCCCGGAAGCTCCGCCGACTGCGGCGCGACCGGCCCGAAGGCGACGCACTCCCGTACGCCCTGCCAGGCGGGCGCGGGCCGGGGGGCCTTGAAGCGGTCGGCCCCGAACGGCGGTGCGGCGTACGGGATACCGAGCACCGCGACGACATCGGAGGCGGTCCGCCGTCCCCGTACCTGCCCGTTCACCGTCGGAAAGAGATCCACGCCCGCACTGTAGGTCCTAGGTTCTGTCCGCTCCCCCGACGCCGCTGTCCCCGCCGCGTTCCCGTACCAGCACGTCGATGCCGTCCAGGATGCGTTCGAGTCCGAAGGTGAACTCGTAGTCCGGGCCCTCCGGTTCGTCCGGGATCTCCATCACCCCGGACGCCAGCATCTCGGCGACGGACGGGTAGCGCGCGGGGTCGGCCAGCCGCTGGATCGTGCGCCCGTATCCGGCGAGCACCGCGTCCGCGGGTCTGCCGCTCGCCGTCACGGCTGCCGCCAGGTCCGCCATGAGCGTCGCCTCGTGCCGTACGTAGCCGTTGACCATCAGGATCACGGACAGCTTCTCGCCCCAGTCGAGCCGCGTCCCCTCCAGCGCCACCAGCCCCGACTCCCACCAGGCCACCATCCGGGGTGTGGCGGGCGGGCTGGAGACCGGGATACGGAGCGCCCAGAGGTTCTCGTAGAAGATCCGGCGCATCCCCCACGCCCATCGCGCCATCGCCGTACGCCAGTCGGTGCCGGGAGCGGGGGGCGCGGGCGGGTCGCCGATGATCGCCTCCTGCATCAGCACGTACAGCTCGTCCTTGGCCGCCACGTACCGGTAGAGCGACATCGGCGAGACGCCGAGTTTCTTGGCGATCCGGCCCATCGAGACGGCGGGCAGCCCCTCGGTCGTGGCGACGGTGACGGCCGTGTCGACGATCCGCTGGAGGGTCAGGCCGGGCTTACGGCCCTTGGTCGGGCGTTCGCGCAGGCCCCAGGCGGCTTCGATGCTGGCCGGCAGCCCGGTGTCCGACGCGCCGCCGGCGTCACCGTCGCCGTTCTCGTCCGTCACGTCTCCGCCTCCGACTCCGCCCACGACTGTCCGCGCTTGACGCCATCCTAGGTAATGCGTAACCCTTACACATCAAGCGTAAGCCATACGCATAACGGAGGAGCGGTGGCCATGAGCCCCGAGAGACCCCTGGAAGTCGCCGACCCGGAACGCCGCACGCGAGCGATCAGCGCCATCGGCCTGGAGAAGTCCTACGGGCGGGGAGACCGGCGGGTGAAGGTGCTCGACGGCATCGATCTCACCGTCGAGCGCGGCACGGTCTTCTCCCTGCTCGGCCCCAACGGCGCGGGCAAGACGACCGCCGTACGGATCCTCGCCACGCTCGCCGACGCCGACGGCGGCACGGCCAGGGTGGCGGGTTACGACGTACGCACCCAGCGGCGCCAGGTGCGCCGGGCGGTCAGTCTGACCGGCCAGTTCGCCTCCGTCGACGAGAAGCAGACCGGCGAGGAGAACCTGCGCATGATGGCGCGGCTCGGCGGTCTCTCACGCCCGGCGGCCCGCCGCCGCGCCGCCGAGCTGCTGGAGCGGTTCGATCTGACGGCCGCGGGGCGGCGGCTCACCGGCACGTACTCGGGCGGGATGCGGCGGCGGCTGGACCTGGCCGCGGGGCTGGTCGGCGAGCCGGAGGTCATCTTCCTCGACGAGCCGACGACCGGGCTCGACCCGCGCAGCCGGCAGGAGTTGTGGCGGGTGGTGCGCGATCTCTCGGCGGGCGGCTCCACGGTCTTCCTCACCACCCAGTATCTGGAGGAGGCCGACCAGTTGGCGGACCGTATCGCCGTGCTCGACGGCGGCCGGCTGGTCGCCGAGGGCACCGCGGCCGAGCTGAAGAGCCGCGTCTCCGGGCACCGGCTGGACGTGGTGGTGGCCGACGCGGCGGCGTACGAACGCCTCGCGCCGCTCGCCGTCCAGCGCTCGGCCGACACGCTCACGCTCGGTCTGCCGACGGACGGCACGGCGACGCGGGTACGGGCGCTGCTGGACGAGATCGACCCGGAACGCCGGGACGTCGTGAGCTTCACCGTGCACAGCGCGTCGCTCGACGATGTGTTCATGGCCCTGACCGGCCGGGCGAAAACCACCAAGGAGCCGACCCATGTCTGACGCGGCGACGATGTCCCCGGGCGGCCGGGCACTGAACAACTCCCTTGTCATGACGGCCCGTTCGCTCCGGCTCAGCAGCCGTAACGTCGACGCCGTCTTCACCTCGCTCATGCTGCCGATCATGCTGATGCTGATCTTCGTCTATCTGTTCGGCGGCGCGATCAGCACCGGTACGGGCGAGCCGTACGTCGCCTACGTCGTCCCCGGCGTGCTGCTGCTCTGTGCCGGTTTCGGCTCGTCCGGCACGGCCGTGAGCGTCAACGAGGACATGAAGGGCGGCATCATCGACCGGCTGCGCTCGCTGGACGTCGCGGGCGCGGCGATCCTCGCCGGCCATGTCGCTTCGAGCGCGGTCCGCAACGTGGTCTCGACGGTCCTGGTCCTCGGCGTCGCGCTCCTGATCGGCTTCCGCCCCACCCCGACCCTTCCGGGGGCCCTGGCGGCGGCGGGCCTGCTGCTCGCCTTCATCATCGCGATCTCCTGGCTGGCGGCGGCGGTCGGCCTGCTCACCGGATCGCCGGAGGCGGCGGGGGCGTTCTCGTTCTTCATGATGTTCCTGACGTACCCGAGCAGCACGTTCGCCCCGATCGCCACGATGCCGTCCTGGATCCACGGCTTCGCCTACAACCAGCCGGTCACCCCGGTGATCGAATCCCTCCGCGGCCTCCTCCTGAACCAGCCGGTGGGCACGGACCCGTGGGTGGCACTGGCCTGGTGCGGGGGGATTCTGCTGGTGGCGGTGGGGCTGTCGGGGCGGCTGTTCAGGAACCGTACGGCGTGACAGTCAGCCGTCGGCTCCGATCAGATCGCCGCCCGGCAGCGCCCGCGCGAGATACGGATTGGCGAGGAGTCTGGCCCGCAATCCCAGCGACGCGGTGGCGCTGGAGAGCGTCAGGGAGTACGAGTCAACCGCCCTGCGGACGTTGGGCGTGTCGAGGCTCTCACCGGTGAGCAGCCGGTCCAGATCGATGTAGGCGGAGCGAACGATCTCCATCCAGCGGTAGAAACGCCAGTCCTCCTCCCAGCCCCTGGTGAACTCTGGATCGAGTCGCTTACTCCACCGGCCAAGCATCCGCTCCCGAGTCTGCGCCCCGTGCGGCGTCAGATGGAGATGCCGGACGAGGTCGTACAAGGGGTCGCCGACCATCGCCATTTCCCAGTCGATAATCGTCAGGCCGTCGTGTGTCTCGTTCCTGATGAGATTCCAGGGATTGAGGTCCCCGTGCAGCAGCGCGGAAGTGCGGGGGGATACGTACCGCCGTCCCACGAGCAGCTCATGGAGCCGGTTCGCGTTGGGCAGCCCGAGCGCACCTGCGAGACGGAGTGACTCCTTCGGCAGGTCGGCGACCATCTCGATGAGCCGGCCGCTGAGCCACTGGTAGAAGTCGCCGTGTACCACGTCGGGACCGAGCCCGTGGGTCGGGACGTCCGTCAGCGCGCACAGCTGGTCAACCAGATCGTCCGCCTCGCGCAGACCGAGCCCGTCGACGGGATGCTCGGGCGGTGTGCCGTCGGCCGGCCCGACGTAGGAGTGGATGACGAACTGGTCGTCAAAGCCGCTGATGCCACGCGCCAGAACTTCCGGAGCGCGCACCCTGGCCCTTACGGGTTCGAGTGCGTGGAGCACGAGATGCTCGTCCAGGAAGCGGCGCTCCCTGCGGTTGCTGTCGTCGAGCCTGCGCCTTACCACCACGGTCTCGCCGCCCCGGCCAGCCTTGACGACGGTGCTGAGGTGCCCGGTGCCTTTGAAAACGTGCTCGGCCCCGGCCGCTCCCTCAGCGGACAGCACCTGTGAGACGGCTTCCATGGGATACCCGCTCCACCGAAGGACTTCCTCGTCAGCCACCCAGGGCACCACTCCCACGGGATGGAGCACCTGGGCCGCCCGGCCCGGCTGTGCCGCGTACCAGCGGTAGAGGGCTTTGCCGATCTCGGCGGGCTGCGGGATAGCACTGAGCCGCAGTGGGCCACGCGCCAGTTCGAGAGCCGCTCGTACGGCTTCGGTGGCCCGTTCAAGGCCGACGGGCTCGGGGGCACGACCGAGCGACTGGGCCGCTCGCATCACGTCGGGATAGACGGACTGGGCCCGCTCGAAATCCAGGTAATGCTGAAGGTCCGTCTCCAGGCCGTTCGCAGCCTGCGGGCGGGTGTCCCGCATCGCCAGCGCCCACGCTTCCTTGACGTCGTCCCACTGTTCCGCCGGATAGCGCATCCGTACGAGATGGGTGGCGAGATCGTGCAGCGGATCCCCGTAGGAGGCCAACTCCCAGTCGACGCAGATCAACGGCGCCTTGGGTTTGAAGTAAGAGAGGATCACGTTGTCGCGGTGCAGGTCCGTGTGCAACAGGCTGAATGGCCTGGGCTGCATCGTCGGTACCCTCCCTGCGAAATCGCCCATGACCTCCTCGGGCACACCGAGGGCCGCGAAGAGCCCGCCGAACTCTGCCCGGTTGGGCTGCCGGACCTGTCGGTCCGTCAGCACCGCGAGGGTCCGCAGAAAGGAACGGGTCGCGCCGTCCCGCGGCCAAGAGGCGGGCAGCCCGGGAAGATGCGCGCGTCGTACGGCGGTCATCTCGGCCAGCACACCCGCCAACGCGCGGAGCAGCCGCGAGTCGACCGGCCTGTCGTCGGAGCAGATCGTGGAGAGCGGAACACCCTCCACGTAGCTGTGTACGGCGAACTCGTCCATCCTGACAAGGCATTCGGGGACGTATTTCAACCGGCCCTTGATGGAGCGGAGGATCTCCGACTCGTCCAGCCAGGTCCGCAGCACCACGGGCAGCACACCCGGGTGCCTCCTTCGGAGCATGACCTGGGCCCCGGGCTCCAGACCGAGCGGTGCTGCGAGTTCGGCCGTCGGCGCGACCAGAAAGTTGTCGTTGTGATGACCTCGCTGCCGGACGCCCTCAGCCAGGGCGTACCGCACAAAGTTACCGTACGGACCCGACCGCTCGTTTTCGGACACCTGAACTCTGCACCTCACGGGAACTGCCCACGGAGGCGGCGCTTGGTGAATGACCGACAGACGGTGGGGAATTCATCCTAACCATCAACCCACAGACCACATCAGCCACTTGGCCGGAACACCCCGACGTGGCTTCCGATTGGGCCGGATGGACGTCGCGGTCTAAACCGGCGACTCCTCGCCAAGCATGGCCCAGTGCTTGTTGAACCAGGTTTGCGCGGAGTCGACGAAGAGCGATCCCTGGGATTCCAAGTCTTGGTCTTTGGCGTAATGGAAGAGCGTCGCACCCAGTCCCAGTACGTCGAGCGCGTTGACCTCCTCCCCGTCGTCGAGCCGCATCGCCCGTTCCACCAGCAGGTACAGGCCGTGCAGTGCCTGGGTTTTGTTGAGCAGGTAGAGCTTGAAAGTGGGCGTGAAGGGCACCGTCCTGACCTCGACGTCTACCTGATTGACCAGCTTCTCCGTGCGGAGATCCTCCAGCGCAGCTCGCAGGGAGTCCGTGTGCCGTTCGGTGATCCGGCGCAGCCGGTCGAGGGGTCTCGCGTCCTCCGTGTTGTTCTTGTCCTTCAGCCGAGGGTAGGCGAGCGTGACGCCCTGAGTAGGCAGGAGCATGCGGACCGAAATGCTCTCCGGGTGGATCAGCCCTCCCCGCACCCGTTCCGCCTGTAGCCGGATGTGGGTGTCCAGCGATTCGGAGGTGAGCGTGGCCACGTCCAGCGTGACGTCCTTCGCCTCGAACGCAGCCGCGATGAAGGGCCCGAGGGCCGGACGGCCGGCGGACGTCCGCAGTGCGGAACTTGTATGCACCTGCTGCCGGTCCTCGGCCTGCTGGCGGAGCACCTTCGACCCGATGCCCTGCTTCGACTCGATCACGCCGTCCGCGATCAGAACTCGAAGCGCTCGCTGGATGGTGTCACGCGAGACGTCGAACTGCTCGGCAAGTTGCATCTGGGGCGGCAGATAACCGCCTACGGGATATATCCCATCCCCGATCTCCGCCCGCAGCACGTCGGCGATGCGCTGGAACTCCCAGCCCTCGCCGCTTTCGGATCGGTCACCTTCCATGACTTGACCGTACAACTCCAGACCGGCTGGCACTCACGGTTTCAGCCAAATCACAGTGGAGAGCCCCAAGCAGTTAACCGATCAGTCAAAGAGGGGAACACCAAGACAACTTGACTGACGACTCACCAGTTGACTGGTCGGCAAGTTCGGATGAAGGAGGGATCGGTCATGTCACTGCGCCTCCAGGTCGGACCCGACCACCATCAACACCGATTTCATCGACGGGACGACGGTGGTCGCACCCGCGCCCAGGAGCAGGTTCCGCTTGCGCTGGTTACGCGCGTAGCCGACGAAGGGAACGCCGGCTTTTCGGGCCGCCACGCAGTCCGCGGGGGTGTCCCCGATCATCAGCGCTCGCCCAGCGGCGACACCGGTGGAGTCCAGGGCCCGCAGCAGGCAGTCCGGGTCGGGCTTGAGTCGGTGCAGGTCGCGCGTACGGCCGTGGATGTGGTGGCCGAAGCAGTCGATGAGCCCGCGAGCGGTCAGGTAACGCGCCACGACGGGGGCCGAGTTGTTGGTCGTGATGGCCAGCCCCCGCCCGGCCGACCGGAGGGCCAGGATCAGCTCGTCCGCGTACTGGGTGGGCTCCGCCGTATCCGTGGCACGCAGCTCGTGCTCGGTGAGCTCGGCCTCCAGCTCCGCGAGGAACCCGCTGTCCGGAGCGGCGAGAGCGACCGCCCGCAGTACCGCGTGCGGGTCGCCGGAGCGAGCCTCGTCCCCGGTCAGGAGGCCCTCCCGGCCCTGCCGGCGGAGCCAGCTCACCAGGTCGGCGGCCACCCCGTCCGCGGGGTATCCGGCGAACAACCGGCAGACGGGACCATCGAAGTCGAACAGCACACATGTCGTCGAATCGAAGAGTTCGCGCAGGTCAGCCACATCGTTCCGTCCGTCGACAGTGGGTCCACAACTGCACCTCGGCGATCCGTTACGAGCCGGGAGGACCTTCGATCGGCTCAGCCGTCGGGGAAACCGCAGAGGAACGCTACCTCGTCACCATTCAGTAAGTCCCCCCTCTCCCTTGATCTCGCAGCGTCAGACCAGGTTGAGGTCGGTGGCGATCGTCGTCCAGAGCGCGTCGAACCAAGCCTGCGACTGCACAACGAACGCGTGGTCCCGGTTGGCCTGCCCGGCACCCGCCCCGAACGAGAAGAGGGGCGATTCGCCCCCCAGCGCGTCGTACATCGCGACCGGCTTGCGGTTGATCTGCTCCTCGCGCTCCGTGACCCGGTAGTACGCGAACAGCGCCTCCGTGCCGTTGAGGAGATACAGCTTCACCGGAGGCGTGAAGGGCAGCGCCTTGAACTCCACGTCCACGTCGATGCCGTGCGCCGCGCCCAGTCCCCGCAGATGGTCGCTGAGGACCGTGCCGTGCGCGTTGCGCATCTGGAGCCAGCGGTGGTGGACCGGGTCCGCCTCCTCGGGGTTGCTGATCATCCGGGGAAAGGCCAGATCGATGTCCCGGTTGGGCATCAGCACGCGCACCCGGACCGTGGCTGGCGTGGAGTCCCGGGCGTGGATGCGCCTGCGCTGTTCGCCGAAGGCCGCGCTCAGCGACTCCGCCGTGAGGCAGAGGGCGTCTATCCGGACGTCCACGGCGTCGAAGGCCGCGTCGATCCGGGGGCCCAGCGCGACCATCGTCTCCCGGGGAGTGCCGTCCGCCGCCTCCGTGCCGGAGGAGGGGTCGGCGACGCGGGCCGGCGCTCCTCGGGTGGGCTCGGTGAGCCGTCTCTCCTGCTGGAGCAGCTTCAAGGCCTGCCGCACGACGGTGCGCTGCACGTCGAACTCCTCGACCAGGGCAGCCTGCGTCGGCATGGCGTCGCCGATGGCGAGTTCACCGGAGTCCATCCGGTCACGGAGAACCTTCGCCACCTCTTCCGACGTCGGCTTGTCCGTGCCGTTCACCGCACTGCGTTCAGAGTTCACACAAGAACGTTACAACTTATGGCCATCTCCCGTCAGGCACACGGAGTTGGTTACTTTTCCCGATAACTGGGAACAACTTTCTTAGTTGGCAACCAAGTTAAAGAACTTGGCGGAACTACTCGCTCCACTCGTCGCCCGTCCACTGTCGTACGGGCCCGCGTCACGCGCTTCCAGTCGCGTCCCTCACGCCACGTGCCACGCATCCGCACAGCTCTGAGTTCTCCACTCTGCCTGGAGGGGCCGTCATGCCAGTGTTCACCCTTGTACTAGAACAAGCCGTCCAGCTGAAATACGGCGTCCTGGGGGCGGGAGCGTTCCTCATGCTCACCGGCGGTATCAGGTTCAGGAGCTCCACCTGCGCCGGAATCGGCGCCGTCGTCCTGGCCCTGCTCTTCATGCAGCCGGGCATGGGCTGACCGCGGGCCGGCCCCCACCGGGCCGGCCCGTCGGAAGCCGTATCAGAAGATGTCCGGGCACCACGGCCGGCGGGAGGTGCGGAACAGCGCGTCCGTCCGGGACGCCGCGCCCGGCTTCTCCTCCGTCACCGTGCCCAGCGCCGACAGTCGGACCGCCGACTCGTCGCCCAGATAGAGCGCGCCCAACTCCCTCACGTCCAGCGTCAGATCGGGTGACTCGGTGGTCGGGGCGCAGGTGGTGCCCGAGGGGGTGGCGTCCAGGCGGTAGCGGCCCGAGGCCAGGGACGAGCGGTCGTGGATGTCCAGGACCAGGGTCCCGGAGGCCGCGTACGTACGGGACTCCAGCGCTCGTACGGTGTCCAGGATCCGCACCCACAGGAAGTCCGCCTGCGTGACGATCCTGGCCGCGCGGGGGTCGGGGAGGAAGAAGGGCAGCAGATCGTCGGGGGCGCGGTAGCCGGTGCGGACCGTGCTGATCCAGTCGATCGAGCAGACGTACCGCCACAGCGCGCGCTCCGCCGCCGGGGTCACGGCGATCGCGTCGACCACCGTCGCCGTGTTCAGCGGCTGCTTGGCGTCGCCCCACACCTCGTCCGCCCGGTAGGTCAGCAGGCCCTGGACCTCGCCCGACGCGTCCCGGTACACCGCGTGGAACGGCTCGACCCACGGCCCGCCGTGCGAGGTCGCCGTGCCGGTGAGGACCTGCCACCAGCGCTCGTTGCGGCTGATCAGGCCATGGCGGACCGAGCACAGCCGGTCGTGCAGTTCGGGGCCCAGCTTCCGTACCTCCGCGCCGTCGACCAGGTCGACCCGCCCGCCGTCGTCGGGCTGTCCGCTCCGGCGCGGGTCCAGGCCGGTGCGCGGTACGTCGACCGACCACTCGGTGATCCAGGCGGCCGGGCCGAAGCCGTACCGCCCGTAGATGGGGTACTCCGCCGCGATCAGCGTGGACACGACGTCGCCGCGCTCCTTGGCCTCGGCCAGATCTTCGTTGATCATCCGGCTGAGCAGCCCCCGGCGGCGGTGCGTGGCGGAGACCGTGACGCCGGTGACCGCGTTGGCCGGCAGCCTGGCGCCGCCGACGGCGGTCAGTTCCTGCGGGAAGGTGCGGTACGTCGCCACGCAGCGGCCGTCGTCGAACGCGCCCCGCATACGGCTCGGGTCCAGATACGTCCGGCGGTCTTCGAGGTCCTTCTCGCTCACTGTCGGCGCCCTGAGGAAACCGGTGTTCACGGCACGGAGCCAGTCGGGGAATTCGGATTCGCTGATCACTCGGACGTCGATGGCCATGCTCCGTACGCTAAACACAGGAAGGTACAAAAGTCGTGCGGATTTCCGCGGGCCACCGACGAACCGGTGGCGACGAGCCGGTGGGGCGGGCGCTCAGAACACCGCCCGGACCTCGCCCACCTCCGCGTCGCCCCCCATCAGCGGCGCCCGTCCGATCCGGGTCACCACCGGTCCCTCGACCCCCAGCAGCCCCAGCGCCCGCGCCAGTACCGGGCCCAGCGCGCGCAGGCCGCCGTCGTCCACCTTGAACGCCAGCGCGCGGCCGTCCGCCAGCGCCACCGCCTGCACGGCCTCCGCGCCCATCTTCGACAGCGTGCCCGGCACCTCACGCATCAGCCAGGTGTCGGCCCTGCGCGTACCGGCCACGTACTCCGGATGCGCGCGCATCGCGTCCGCGACCCGGCGCTCGGCCGTGCCGGGCTCCGCGAGGACGAAGTGGCGGAAGGCGCGGGCGAGTCCGGTGAGGCCGATGGCCATCAGCGGGGCGCCGCAGCCGTCCGTACCGACCGCCGAGATCCGCTCCCCCGACGCCTCCTCGACGACCTCGGCGACCAGCCGCTGCAACGGATGGGACGGCTCCAGATACGTACCGAGCTGCCAGTCGTTGTGCACGCAGGCCGCCAGCATCGCCGCGTGCTTGCCCGAGCAGTTCATGGTGACCCGGTCCCTGACCCGCCCCGCCGCCAGATACCGCTCGGCCTCCACCCGGTCAAGCGGCAGATCGGCCGGGTTCAGCAGATCGTCCGCCGTCAGCCCCGACTCGGAGAGCATCTTCTGTACGAGATCGAGGTGGAAGGACTCGCCGGAATGGCTCGCCGCCGCCAACGCCAGCCGCTCATCGGACAGTTCGACCCCGGCGCGCAGCACGGCGGCCGCCTGGAGGGGCTTGTTGCTGGAGCGCGGGAAGACCGGCACGTCCACGTCACCGAGCGCGAACTCGACACTGCCGTCCGCCGCGAGCAGCACCAGCGAGCCCCGGTGCCTGCCCTCAACGAACCCGGACCGCACGACCTCCGCCAGGACCGGGGTCACGGAATCGGGAAGGGAGGGGGGCACGGAGCCGGTGCCGTCGGTCGTGGTCCTGCGAGTCGTCATCATCGGCCTTCCGGGCGGGGGACCGCTCCGGAAGGCAGTCATGGCATTACGTGAGCAGGTCGTCTACTTGTGCTTCGCCTTCACGGTACCTGCGCGCGATCTCCGCGCTGCACTCGTCCGCCGTCCGTTGGAGAAGATGCCGCCGCCGCGAAACCTGCTGCTCATGCCTGATGAGCCGGCCCATCGCGGCGTGCAACTCCTCGTCCGTACGGGCCGCGAGGTCGGAGAGCTCCACCTCGGCGAGCGCTTCGGCGGCCAGCAGCCGGAACTCCTCGTTCCGCGGTGTGGAAAGAGTCACATGCCGTGCCGACGACCGGTGGAGGGACGGAGTGTCCGCCAGGATCTCGGAGAGCCGGTCGACGACCGGAGTCTCGGGCGCGGCCCGCCGAGCCAGTTCGGCGCGCAGGATGTCGATACGGCCCTGAAGGAGTCTGCGCAGATAGCTGAGGTCGGCCTCGTCGCGCGTCGCGTCCCGGCGCAGCGCCCTCAACTCCGGCAGCCGCAGGGTGTTCTCACCGCCCGGTGCCCGCTGTGCCGGCGGCCGGACCGTCGCCGCACCGGCACCGGCACCGGCACCGGCGCCCCTGCCGGACGTCGTACTGCCGGTGATCGGTACAGGACCGGGCGACTGCCCGGCACCGGATGTACTCATGCGCGCCTACTTCCCCTCGCTCCGCCTGCGTGCATCGTGCCACTCCTGCACGTGCACCTGCAGGCGATCTGCACCCGTTCGGCCCTGGATGGGCGCACGTCGGGCGCTGGATAGGTTGGTCCGTATGCGAGCAGTGGTGCAGAGAGTCGACGGCGCGAGCGTCGCCGTGGTGACGGAGTCCGGGACCGAGACGGTCGGCGAGATCGCCGGCGAGGGGCTGTGTGTGCTGGTGGGGGTCACCCACGAGGACACGAAGGAGAAAGCGGCCCAACTGGCCCGCAAACTCTGGACGCTGCGGATCCTCGCGGGCGAGAAGTCCTGTTCGGAGGTGAACGCACCCCTCCTGGTGATTTCTCAGTTCACTCTCTACGGGGACGCCCGCAAGGGCCGCCGTCCCACCTGGAACGCGGCGGCGCCGGGAGCGCTGGCCGAACCGCTGGTCGACGAGGTCGTGGCGCGGCTGCGCGAGCTGGGGGCGACCGTGGAGACGGGCCGGTTCGGAGCGGACATGCGTGTCTCGCTCACGAACCACGGCCCGTTCACGGTGCAGTTGGAGATGTGACGCGGGGGGATGCGCGTGGGGACGTGAGCGCGTGCCGCTGCACGCGCGAGGCAGGCCCGCTCAGGCCTCCACGACCGCTTCCTGCGCCGCCGGTGTGTTCCCCGCCATCAGCGGCGCGTCCAGCGGCACGTTGCGCTTGACCAGGGCCAGCGCGATCGGCCCCAGTTCGTGGTGGCGGGCCGACGTGGTGATGAAGCCGAGCGGCCGGCCCTCCTCGCCGTCGGCGGCGAGCCGTACGGGCGTGCCGTGCCCCGGCAGCAGCACCTCGCTCCCGTCCAGGTGCAGGAAGACCAGCCGGCGCGGCGGCTTCCCCAGGTTCTGGACGCGCGCGACGGTCTCCTGCCCCCGGTAGCAGCCCTTCTCCAGATGGACGGCGGTACCGATCAGGCCCAGCTCGTGCGGGATGGTGCGGTGGTCCGTCTCGAAGTTCAGCCGCGGCCGGTGGCCCTCGACGCGCAGCGCCTCGTACGCGAGGATCCCGGCCGGCGGGCCGTATCGCCGCGCGTACAACTCCAGGTCGGCGCGCGGCAGGAAGACGTCGCGGCCGTACGGCGTCTCCCGTACGACGGCACCCTCCGGGACCTCCGCGATGGACCCGGCTGGGACATGGACCACGGCGAAGTCGTCCGTGCGGTCGGCGACGTCCACGCGGTAGAAGAACTTCATCGATTCCAGATACGCGATCAGCTCCTCCCGCGTGCCGGGCTCGACATGCGCCCACACCGTCTCGCCGTCGTCCACGAGATACAGGGCGTGCTCGATGTGGCCGTTCGCGGTGAGGATCAGCGCGTCCGTGGCCTGCCCGGCGGGCAGCTCGCTGACGTGCTGGGTGAGCAGCAGATGGAGCCAGCTCAGCCGGTCGTCGCCGGAGACGGTGACGACGCCGTGGTGCGAGAGGTCCACCAGGCCCTTGCCGTCGGCGAGCGCGCGTTGTTCGCGGAACAGATCGCCGTAGTGCGCGGCGACACCTTCGTCCTGTCCTTCGGCGGCCACGGCACCGGGCAGGGTGAGGAGCGGGCTGGTCGTTGACTGTCGCTGCATACCGACAAGCGTACGACCCGGCTACGAATCACCGCTCGCCGCACGGGCGGCACAGTTCCGGCAGCTGCCGAAGATCGCGAAGTGCTTCATGTCCGTCGTGAAGCCGAACGTGTCGCGGAGCTTGTCCGTGAAGTCGGCGGCGACCGAGACATCCGCCTCGATGACGTTCGTGCAGTCGCGGCAGACCAGATGGATGTGGTGGTGCCGGTCCGCGAGGTGGTACGTCGGCGCGCCGTGCCCCAGGTGCGCGTGGGAGACCAGGCCCAGCTCCTCCAGCAGCTCCAGCGTCCGGTAGACGGTGGAGATGTTCACGCCGGACGCCGTCCTGCGGACCTCGACCAGGATGTCGTCCGGCGTCGCGTGTTCCAGGGTGTCGACGGCTTCGAGGACAAGCTGGCGCTGCGGGGTCAGGCGGTATCCGCGCTGCCTCAGGTCGCTCTTCCAGTCGGTGCTCACCACGCGTCCAGTGTAGGCAGCGCGGGCCGCGATGGGGCCGGTCCGGCTATTTGAAGAACGCGATGCCGTCGTCGGGGAGGTCGCCGAGGTCCTTCGCCCAGGCCGCGACCTGCTCCGGCGAGACGACCTTCTTCAGATGCGCCGACATGTACGCGCGCATCGGGACCTCGGGGGTGGACTTCTCGCCGACCCACATCAGGTCGCTGTTGACATAGCCGTAGAGCCGCTTGCCACCGTTGTACGGACCGGCGGACGCCGTACGCGCGACCGCGTCCGTGACAAGGTCGATCTGCGGCTTCTGGTCGGCCAGCTCCCCGTACCAGATCTCCACGACGCCCTGGTCACGCACCATGACGACCTCGACCTTGCGGTCCTTGTCGATGCGCCAGAAGCCGGACTCGGACTCGATGGGGCGGAGCTTCTTGCCCTCGGCGTCCAGCGCCCAGGTGTGCGAGACGTACTCGACGAAGTCCCGGCCGTCATGGCTGAAGGAGACTTCCTGGCCGAAGTTGGCCTTCTCCTCGCCGGGGAAGTCGAAGACACCCACGCCCTCCCAGTCACCGAGGAGGAAGGCGAGCGGAACAAGGTCCGGGTTGAGGTCGGACGGGATCTCGATCATGAGCAGCTCAGGCGATCTGTAGGGATTCGAGTGGGCGAGGAGCGGGGCGCGGTCAGCTCTGCCCCTGGTACAGCTTCTTCACGACCAGCCCGGAGAAAGCCAGCACGCCCACCACGATCAGGGCCAGTAGGGCGGTGAAGAAGTCCTCAAGCACGGGGTGCTCCTCGAAGAGCGTCGGGGCGTAACGGCCGACCCCAGCCTAATGGGTGGGGACGGGCCGCTCACTGCGAGGTACGGCCGGTGGGATCGGGCCCGGCGGCCGGGCGTACGGGCGCGCATTACAGTCGGGACATGGCCAAGAAGCTCGTGATCAAGGTAACCGCCGGCGCCGACGCCCCGGAGCGCTGCTCGCAGGCCTTCACCGTGGCCGCGGTCGCCGTGGCCAGTGGTGTGGAGGTCTCCCTCTGGCTGACCGGCGAGGCGGCGTGGTTCGCCCTGCCGGGCCGGGCCGCCACGTTCGAGCTGCCGCACGCGGCGCCGCTGCCGGACCTGATCGAGTCGATCCAGTCGGCGGGCCGGATCACCCTCTGCACGCAGTGCGCGGCGCGGCGGGACATCGCGGAGGAGGACGTACTGGAGGGCGTACGGATCGCGGGTGCCCAGGTCTTCGTCAGCGAGGCGATGGCGGACGACGTACAGGCGCTCGTGTACTGACGCGCCTGTGGGCCCCGTGGTCGCGTAGCGCCGTGACGCGCGGATGTCATTTCGGTGGCGGTGGCGGTGGCTTCTTCCTGCCGTCCAGCTCCTGCCACCACTCGTCCGACTTCGGGTCGCCCGACGGGTCGTCCCACCAGCGGTCGTCGGGGCCGCGTCTGTTCGCGACGATCGCCGCGACCGGCGGGATGACCGCGGCGACCACGCACATCCCGATCGCCGCCGGCACCGACCACAGGCGCACGAACGCCCACGCCGAGACGAACAGGCCGATACACCCGCCCATCAGCAAGAAGTAGCGGCGACGGCGTCGCGTATACATACATCGACCTTACGACGGCACGGAGGACCGCGCCCCGTGTCCGGAAGCGTCCAACTCCCGTGGGGCGCGGCCCTCCGGCCGCTCATGTCACGCCCGGACCAGTGATCCGGCTCAGACGGCGATGGCCACCTCGGCCAGACCGCCCGTCCGCGCGACGACCGTACGGTCCGCCGTACCGCCGGGCACGAGCGCGCGCACGGTCCACGTGCCCTCCGCCGCGTAGAAGCGGAACTGGCCGGTCGCCGAGGTCGGGACCTCCGCGGTGAACTCTCCGGTCGAGTCCAGCAGGCGCACGTAGCCGGTGACGGGCTCGCCGTCACGGGTCACGGAACCCTGGATGGTGGTCTCACCGGGCTTGATCGTCGAGGCGTCCGGGCCGCCGGCCTTCGCTCCGCACATAGGGATCTGTCCTCCGAGTCAGGCAGCTGGTCTCGCGGGGTGGTTCGGGCGCCCGATCGGGGCGTCCGACGGGGCAGGGCAGGCTTACTTCGCCGCGCCGAGCTCGATCGGCACGCCGACGAGGGAGCCGTACTCGGTCCACGAACCGTCGTAGTTCTTGACGTTCTCCTGGCCGAGCAGCTCGTGCAGCACGAACCAGGTGAGCGCGGAGCGCTCGCCGATGCGGCAGTAGGCGATGGTGTCCTTCGCCAGGTCGACCTGCTCCTCCTCGTAGAGGGCCTTGAGCTCGTCGTCCGACTTGAAGGTGCCGTCGTCGTTGGCGTTCTTCGACCACGGGATGTTGCGGGCGCTCGGCACGTGGCCGGGGCGCTGCGACTGCTCCTGCGGGAGGTGCGCGGGGGCGAGCAGCTTGCCGCTGAACTCGTCGGGCGAACGCACGTCGACCAGGTTCAGGCTGCCGATCGCGGCGACGACGTCGTCACGGAAGGCGCGGATGGACGTGTCCTGGGCCTTGGCCTTGTACTGCGTGGCCGCGCGCTCGGGCACCGCGTCGACCAGGTCGCGGGAGTCCAGCTCCCACTTCTTGCGGCCGCCGTCGAGGAGCTTGACGCCCTCGTGGCCGTAGAGCTTGAAGTACCAGTAGGCGTAGGACGCGAACCAGTTGTTGTTGCCGCCGTAGAGGATCACGAGGTCGTCGTTGCCGATGCCCTTCGCGGACAGGAGCTTCTCGAAGCCCTCCTGGTCGACGAAGTCGCGGCGCACCGGGTCCTGGAGGTCTTTCTTCCAGTCGATGCGTACGGCGTTACGGATGTGGTTCTTCTCGTACGCCGAGGTGTCCTCGTCGACCTCGACGATGACAACCTTCGGGTCGTCGATGTGGGCCTCGACCCAGTCGGCGTCTACCAGGACGTCGCTGCGGCTCATGTGTTCTCCTCCGGGGCAGTGTGCGGCGGGTGGTGCGGGCGGCGGCGCCTTCCGGGCACGGGGGCGCGGCGGGCTGCGTACGGCACGGGGTGGCCCTGACGTGGTCGAAGGGCCGGGAGAGGTGGCGGGGTGGACGTGTCCCGCTCAGGCGGTGCGACAGAGCATGGCGGCGACGCGGCACAGGTCGACTGCCCGCCGCTTCGTGAGGTTCGCCTGTCCCCGCTGCTGGAGACCGCTGATGAAGCACTGCATGCGTCCGATCGTAGGGACGGATACGGTGCGGTGTCACCGATGTGTCGGATGATGAGACGTGATGGTCCAAGATGCGGGACGGCTGGGCGTTCCGGATGGCCGCGGCACGGTCCCGGCGCCTCTCGTACGGCTGTCGTATCTACGGGATGGACATCCGCGTCTCACGATACGGCGAATGGGTGCGTGTGCCCGGTGCCTGGCGGGCGCGGCGCGTGCGGGCTCCGTGCCTGTGCCCGTGCCTCTGCCCGTGCCCGGCGCGGTCGGTGAGGTCGGCACGTCGGCGCCGCCGGCCGGTGAGCCCGTCAGCTCGTGAGGTCGACGTCCTTGCCCGTGCCGGAGAACCGGAGGCCGTCCTGCGCCGCGGTGACCTGGTCGAGCGTGATGGTCGACGGCAGCCCGTCGATCGTCAGGTCGTAGTCCACGACCTCTTTCAGCTTCTCGTCCACGCCCGGCACCGGGAGCTTGGGAAGGTCCTCGGCGCGCAGCCGGACCTTGTCGCCCTTCTCCAGCGAGACCGTGCTGTAGGTCGTGAAGTTCTCCTTCAGCAGCCCCCTGAAGGCGTCCGGCACCTCGATGCCCGCGCCCTCGACCAGTTCGTCCAGCGGCCCCGAGACCTTGACCTGGCCCTTCGCCGCCCGCTCGGGCCCGGCGTAGCCGACCGTCGCGCCCTTCGGCGCGGACTTGGTGAGGTCCTCGTAGGAGATCAGCGCCGAGCCCTCGGCACTGCCCGCGGTCGCGGAGGAGAAGCTGCTGTTCACGCGTACGTCGCGGAGCTCGGCCCGCACCTCTGTCACCTCGACCTCGCGGCCTTCGGTGGTGGCGGTTATCCCGCCGATGCTGATCTCGATCTCGTCCAGCGACGAGGACAGCACCTGGGTGAGGAAGGGGAAGCCCTTGATGGAGACGTCGGGCTCGCTGCTGAGGCCCTGACTGCTCTTGATCTTGCTCGCCGCCTCGCTCTCGGCGAAGTACACCGCGGCCCGGTCGGCGGCGACGAACAGCCCGCCGAGGATCACGACGACGATCAGAAGAATTCGCAGTGCGCGCATTGCTCGGTGTCCCCCACCCTGGTCGTACCCAGCCCCCATGACGACCGTGAGCCTAACGGCAGCGTTGATCGCTCTGGACGTGCGGATCTCGGATGAACTCGGTGATCTCGGTTGAACTCGGTTCAACTCGAACGCGGTCGTGCGACGAACCGCATCTGGCTCGACGTCCGTGGCGGTGGTTCGGTTCCCGGGGCCGTCGTGCTCAACCTCTCGGACGGGCCGCGTGCGCGGCCCGTCCGGCGGTGGCTCCGGGTCAGGCCAGCGCCCGTCCGAGCAGGTAGATCGCGGGGACGGCGACCGTGAGCGGCAGCGCGACCCCGGCCGTCATGTGCACGAAGCGCGAGGGGTAGTCGTAGCTCGCCACCCGCAGCCCGATCAGCGCGCACACACCGGCGCCGAGGCCCAGGAGCGCGCCCTGGCCGCCGATGTCCGTCAGTCCGCCCACCGCGACTCCGGCTCCGGCGGCGGCCGCGAGCGCGACCACGATCGAGACGAAGCCCGGCAGCGGGAGCGCGCGGGCGACGGTCGCTGCGGCGACGGCGATCGCGCCGACGGTCACGGCGTCCGGCGTGACGGCGAGATTCCCGGTGGCGATGATGGCGAGCGAGGCCGAGGCGACGGTGGCCATCAGGCCCTGCATGCGTTCGTCGGCACCGGCGTAACTGCGCAGTTGCAGGACGACCGTGAGCAGCACCCACGCGCCGAGCGTGCCGAGGATCGCCGCGAGCGCGTGCTCCTCGTCGACCGCGAGCACCGCGGCATCGGCGACGAGCGCGCCGGCGAAGGCGAGCGCGATGCCCTGACGGGCGGGCCACATGCCGTTCAGCCGGAACCAGCCTGCGGCGGTGACGGCCTGGAGGATGACGAGCGGGACGACCAGCGCGTACGGGCCGAGTGCCGCGCCGCCCGCGAGCAGCAGGCCGAGCACGGCGGTGAGCCCGGCGGGCTGGATGCCGGGCGGGATGATCGGTGACCGGCCCTCGGCGCGGGCGCGCTGGGCGTCGGTGATGCGTGCGTTGCCCATGGTGGTGGGCGGGCTGTAGCTGTCGGCGGCGGGAGTGGGGGCGGGGGCGGCCGGGACCGGAGCCGGAGCCGGCGACTGGGCCGACTGCTGGTAGGGCGGGTGGCCGTTGGCCGGGACCTCCGGCGGCAGCGGGTAGGCGCCGGACTGCTGCGGCAGATAGGCCGTGTCGGCGGCGGCCTGATGCGGGTGGGGCTGCTGCGGGTGGGGCTGCTGGTACTGGACCTGCGGCTGGTACTGGGTGTCCCAGGTCTGGCCTTCCCAGGTCTGCGCGCCCTGCCCGTTGCCGGGCTCCTGGTGCGCGGGCTCGGGGAACGAGGACTGCGGGTACGAGCCGTCCTGGTACGAGGGGTCCTGGTACGGCTGCTGCTGGGGCTCGTACGACTGGGCCGGTCCCGGTACGCCGTACTGCTGCTGCCCGTACTGCCCGGAGTCGTAGCTCCGGTCGTGACCGTGACGGCCCGGGCCCTGCTGCCCGTGACCCTGCTGTCCGTACCCGCGATGCTGGTCGTGCTGGTCGTTGCTCATGCTCTGCTGTTCACCCTCCTGCGAACGGCGGGAGCACTTCGACCGTGCCGCCCTCGGCAAGCCGTACGGTCTCATGCCCGCGGGTCCCGACGGGGTCACCGTCGACGAGGAACGAACACCTCTGGAGTACGCGGACCAGCTCACCCGGGTGTTTCTCCCGTGCGACGTCGAGCGCCTGAGCCAGGTTGTCCGCCGCGTAAGGCTCTTCGGCGACGCCCGCCGCCGCCTTGGCCGCGGCCCAGTAGCGGATGGTTCCCGCTGCCATGGCGCACTCCTCCCGCTAATTTCTCGGCAATATTCCCGTCGGATTCTGTTCGCCTCCGTCGGGACTCCATGATGGCCGATCCCCAGCCCCGCCATGGCATCCGTGGCCGCCGGGGTCTCCCGGGGGCCGGCCGGCGGAACCGATGACTCGCTGTCCGCACCCTCTGACAGCGAGCGTCCGTGGGTTATTCTCCTCCGGAAGAGGATCCGGGCAATGTAGCCCCCGGGTCCTTTTGCGCTTTCCGACCCCAGGGCGCGGGCCGGTCAGTGGTGCCACATACGCCCCCACCCCTTCACCGGTGTGGGAGGTGCCCCCTTGCAGGGACCGAGGAGGAACCGACGTAATGGGCGAACCAACGATGCAGACATGTGATTACTGTCCGACCCAGGCAGGTGGGCGGCGATGAGTTCTCTGCTGCTGCTCACCAACGCTCTCCAGCCGTCGACGGAGGTGCTGCCCGCCCTCGGACTCCTTCTCCACCACGTGCGGGTGGCCCCGGCCGAGGGACCGGCCCTCGTCGACACCCCGGGTGCCGACGTCATACTGATCGACGGCCGGCGCGACCTGCCCCAGGTGCGCTCGCTCTGCCAGTTGCTGCGCTCCACGGGACCCGGCTGCCCGCTGGTCCTCGTGGTGACCGAGGGCGGCCTCACCGCCGTCACCGCGGACTGGGGCTTCGACGACGTCCTGCTCGACACCGCGGGCCCGGCCGAGGTCGAGGCACGGCTGCGGCTGGTCACCGGGCGCCAGCAGATCTCCACGGACGACTCCCCGATGGAGATCCGCAACGGTGATCTCTCGGTGGACGAGGCGACCTACAGCGCGAAGCTGAAGGGGCGGGTCCTGGACCTGACCTTCAAGGAGTTCGAGCTGATCAAGTATCTGGCGCAGCACCCGGGCAGGGTGTTCACGCGCGCCCAGTTGCTCCAAGAGGTCTGGGGCTACGACTACTTCGGCGGTACGCGGACGGTCGACGTGCACGTACGGCGGCTGCGCGCGAAGCTCGGCCCCGAGCACGAGTCGCTGATCGGGACCGTCCGCAACGTCGGGTACCGCTTCGTCACACCGGAGAAGGTCGAGCGCGCGGCCGAGGAGGCGAAGGCGAAGGCCATCGCGGAAGCGGCGGCGAAGGTGAAGGCGACGCGGCCCCCGGCCGAGGCGCGCGAACAGGCGCCGGATGATGGGGGAGAAGGCTCCCGCGAGGCGGTCCGGAGCATGTCGCGGGCCGCGGACGACGACACCACTCATTCGGTTGACACGTCCGACGTACGCGAAGGGGCCGTCCGGCCTGCCGGGAGGTAGTTCACCACGCGTAGACTGCCGCGCGTGGCCAAGGTGACGCGGGACGACGTGGCACGACTGGCGGGAACTTCGACCGCGGTCGTCAGTTACGTCATCAACAACGGACCGAGGCCGGTCGCCCCGGCCACGCGCGAGCGTGTACTCGCCGCGATCAAGGAGTTGGGCTACCGGCCCGACCGGGTCGCGCAGGCGATGGCGTCGCGGCGGACCGACCTCATAGGGGTCGTCGTGCCCGACGCGCGCCAGCCGTTCTTCGCGGAGATGGCGCACGCGGTCGAACAGGCCGCCGCCGAGCGCGGAAAGATGGTGCTCGTCGGCAACTCCGACTACCGCAACGAGCGCGAGGTCCACTATCTGCGGGCCTTCCTCGGCATGCGGGTCTCCGGGCTGATCCTGGTCAGCCAGGGCCCGAGCGAGCGGGCGGCGGCGGAGATAGAGGCGTGGGACGCCCGCGTCGTACTGCTGCACGAACGGCCCGAGGGCATCGACGACGTCGCCGTCGTCACGGACGACATCGGGGGCGCCCAGCTCGCCACCCGCCATCTGCTGGAGCACGGCTATCCGTACGTGGCGTGCCTCGGCGGCGTCGAGTCGACCCCGGTCGTCGGCGACCCGGTGACCGACCACGTCGAGGGGTGGCGCCGGGCGATGCGGGAGGCCGGGCTGTCGACGGAGGGCCGGCTCTTCAAGGCGCTCTACAACCGTTACGACGCCTACAACGTCGCGCTGACCCTCCTGGCCGGCCCCGACCGTCCCCCGGCGATCTTCTGCTCCACCGACGACCAGGCGATCGGCGTCCTCCGCGCGGCCCGCGAACTGCGCATCGACGTCCCCGGCGAACTGGCGGTGGCCGGCTTCGACGACGTCAAGGAGGCGGGCCTCACGGACCCCCCACTGACGACAGTCTCCTCCGACCGCCCGGCGATGGCCCGGGCGGCCGTGGACCTGGTGCTGGACGACGGCCTGCGGGTGGCGGGTTCCCGCAGGGAACGGGTGAAGCAGTTCCCGTCGGCGCTGATCGTCAGGCGCTCGTGCGGCTGTTCCTGAGCGCGTGACCGCCCCCGCGGGGGCGGGTCCGCCGTCGGCGGCGTTACGCGGAGCGCAGGAGCCGGGCGAGCCAGTGGGTGCGGGTCCGGCGGGCCGTCGCCGAGATCTCCGCCTGCGGATACAGGGCGTCGAAGCCATGAAATCCCCCTGCCCAGACATGGAGTTCGGCCTGGCCGCCGGCTGCCCATATACGGGAGGCGTAGTCGGTGTCCTCGTCGCGGAACACTTCGGCGGAACCGGTGTCGATGTAGGTGGCCGGCAGGCCCGAGAGGTCCTCGGCCAGCGCGGGTGAGACGTACGCGGGCACCTCGCCGTCGCTGAGACCGCCGAGGACGGAGCGCCATCCGAACTCGTTCATCTCGCGGGTCCAGACGCCCGGGTCACCGGAGAACTGGCGGCTGGAGACAGTGGTGTTGCGGTGGTCGAGCATCGGGCAGATCAGCATCTGACCGGCGATCGCGGGGGTCCCCAGGTCGCGGGCCAGCAGCGAGACACCGGCGGCGAGACCGCCGCCCGCGCTGGCGCCCGCGACGACGATCCGGGCGGGATCGACGCCCAGTTCGGCGGCGTGTTCGATGACCCAGAGCAGTCCCTGGTAGCAGTCGTCGACGAGGGTGGTGCCGGTGGCCTCCGGAGCGAGCCGGTAGTCCACGGAAACGACGACAGCGCCGAACTCGTCCAGCCACTCCAGCGGGATGTCGATCTGTGAGAAGCGGTCGCCCATGACCATTCCGCCGCCGTGCATCCAGTAGACGCAGGGGGCCGCGGTGGTGCGGTCGCGGTGGGTGGGCGTGAAGACCGACAGGGGGATCGGCGTGCCGTCATCGGCCGGCACGGTCACTTCGCGCAGATCGGCGTTCCGGTCGGCGAGGAGGGAGTCGACGGGGGGCGAGGGGTACTGGCGCAGTTGCGCGAGAATCTCCGTGCTGAGCTGGGACATCAGCGGCATCT
Organism: Streptomyces camponoticapitis; assembly: GCF_014646115.1. Classification (GTDB taxonomy): domain Bacteria; phylum Actinomycetota; class Actinomycetes; order Streptomycetales; family Streptomycetaceae; genus Streptomyces; species Streptomyces camponoticapitis. The sequence goes on from NZ_BMMV01000023.1 coordinate 81,069, forward strand.
CGGCAAGCAGGTCGCGGAGTTCGGGGTCCAGGGCGGGGCGTGCTGCGGTCATGGCCGTTGGCCTTCCATGGGATGGTGCGGGACGCTCGGGCGGGCGTGCGGCCGTCGACGACGGGAGCCGGGACGACGGGAGCCGGGACGGCGGACCGGGGATCAATCCCCGGGGGGTCAGAAGGCGGCCTTGCCGCGCACCGGTACGTAGTCGGTGTACGCGGATTCCTCGGCCAGCAGTCCGCCGATCCGCGCCACGATGCGCTGCGCGGCCTCACCGGCGAAGACCCGGTGGTGGTCCTCCTCGCTGGTCCAGCCCTCGGTGACGTGGACGACGTCGGGATCGGACGCGGAACGCGAGACGAGGTAGACGACGCAGTGTTCGCTCGCGCCCGGACTCCCCTCGTCCAGACCGGTCAGCAGCAGGTCGACCAGGCGGTCGCCCATCCCGGTGCGGGCGGTCAGGGTGGCGTTGAATCCGTAGGTGACAGTCATGGGAATCTTCTCCTCGGTGGTGGAGTGAACTGATTCCATTGAACTTCCCTGACCTGCGAAAATGTTAGAACTATCCTTCCTTCCACTTGCACAATCCTCGCAAGCTTGAGGACCACGGCGGGAAATGGTGCTGCAATGGAGACATGCCCCTCGATGAGCTCCGCAGCCTGCTGACCCGGCACGCCCGCCCCGACTGGACCACCGCCGTCGACGGCGTCCTCATCTCGAAGGTCGACCGGGCGGATCCGCCGGCGCCCTCCATGTCCGGCACGGTGCTCGCCGTCATCGCCCAGGGCGCCAAACGGCTCGCGCTGGGCGACCGGGTCTACGAGTACGGTCCGGGGCAGTTCCTGGTCGCCTCCGTCGACCTGCCCGTAACCGGACAGTTCCTCCGGGCCGACCCCGAGCAGCCGGCCCTCGGCTTCGGGCTCCTGCTGGAGCCGTCCGCCGTCGCCGAACTCCTGTTGCAGGCGGGGCCCGGTGACACCCCGCGCGCCGGCGCGGGCACACCGTCGGGGATCGCCGTCGGCGACGCGCCGCCCGCGCTGCTCGACGCGGTGGTCCGGCTGCTGCGCCTGCTGGACGAACCCCGCGACCGCGCCGTGCTGGCCCCGCTGGTCAAACGCGAGATCCTGTGGCGCCTGATCACCGGCGAGCAGGGCGCGGCGGTGCGCCAGCTGGGCCTTGCCGACAGCGGTCTCAGCCATGTCTCCCGCGCCGTGCGCTGGATCCGCGAGCACTACGCCGAACCCTTCCGGGTCGAGGACGTGGCACGCCGGTCCGGCATGAGCGCCTCCGCGTTCTACCGCAACTTCCAGGCGGTGACCGCGCTGAGCCCCATCCAGTTCCAGAAGCAGATCCGCCTCCAGGAGGCCCGGCTGCTGCTCGCCACCCACCCCGGCGACGTGACGGGAGTCGGCCTCCGCGTGGGCTACGACAACCCGTCACAGTTCAGCCGCGAGTACCGCCGCCAGTTCGGCTCACCCCCGAGCCAGGACGCGGCCCGCCTGCGCGGCGCGGTACGCACTCCGGCGGGCGCCATGACCTGAGCACTGCTAAAACGGGTGGCGGCGGCCATGACCGACTTCACCGGTCAGGACTCGCTCGCTCCGGGTCACTCGGGTGTGAACTCGTACCGCAACTCGTAGAGATGGCCCGCCTTGGCCATCACGGTTACCTCGACGGGCCGCTCGTCGTCGCCGTACACCACGCGCAGCGTCCGCAACACGGGCAGGGAGCCGGGCAGTTGGAGTGTTTCGTACTGCTCCTGCGTCGGTATGCGCGCGGAGACGTGGTCGACGCCGAGCCGGGGCGGATGGCCGAGCGCCGTCAGCAAGGTGGGTGTTCCGCCCTTGATCCGGCGGTGCTCGGCCAGCGGGGTGCCGCGGGCGATGTCGGGCGGGTAGTAGGCGTGGACCAGCTCCACCGGGTCGCCGTCGAGGGTGAGCACCTGCTGTCGAAGGACCGCCGTGCCCTCGGCGGGCAGGCGCAGGGCCGCCGCGACGTCCGCCGGCGGCGTCACCTCCCTGACGGCGAGAAGCGTGCTCCGGGCTTCGCCGCCTCGTTTCGCGGTCTCGGCGAGCCAGGGATAGGGGTCGGCGCCGCTCGCGGCCGGGGCCATGGAGTCGGCGGCGCGGACGGTCAACTGCCTGTGCTCCCGTACGGTGACGGAGGCTCCCGCGCGACCCACGACCAACCGCTCGCTCTTGAGGAGTTGCAGGGCCTTCTGCACTGTGGCGTTCGAGGCGTCGAATCTCTCCTTGAGCCGCGCGGTGGACGGCAGGCTGGCGCCGGGGGCGAGATCGCCGGTCATGATCTCCTCACGCAGATCGGCGGCGATCCGCTCGTGGAGGGAGCGCCGGTCGTATCTGCTCTCGTCATCGCGCGGCACGGTCGTCATCCGATCCCGATTTCGTAGCGCAGCCGCTGCCGGTGCGCGGGCATGGTCATCACATCGGCCTGGATGGGCCGTTCGGCGGCGTCGAAGGTGACCCGGACCAGCCGGAGCACCGGCTCGCCCGGCTCGGTACGGAGCGTTTCGCGCTCCTGTTCGTCGGGCATCCGGGCGGTCACGTCTTCCTGGACGCGTACGCCGGTGTGCCCCAGTTCGGCGAGGAGGGTGACGGCGCCGCCGGGGATCTTCGCCGTCCCGGCGAGACGCGTACCGCGCGCGATCGATGCGGGGTAGTACGTGTCGGTCAGCTCGCAGGGCTCGTCCTCCAGGAACATCACCCGCCTCCGCACGACGACGACCTCGCCCGGGGTGACCCCCAACAGCTCGGCCACCTCGTGCGACGCGCCCACCTCGCCCGCACTGACGATCCGCTGCCCACCCCGCAGCCCTCGGGCCGCCAACTCGCCGCCCCACGCGTCGGGTCGGTTTTCACCCTGTGGTGTCAGATACGGCATCGAGGTACTGACCCACGCGCCGGCGCTCATGACGTCCTCCTGTGCTGCTGACCGGGATCCCGACCTTGCCGCTTTACACAGTAAGCGACTCGGCTCGCCCTCAGCCCGCGTCGCGACCTTGCTGCTTTTCGTGAATAGCGGTACGGTTTCCGGCATCGTACAACCCAGTTCGGGAGGTCGGCTGATGGGGCAGGTCGAGGGCGGCGCGGTGGTGCTGCGGTGGCGACGGCATCCGAGTTCGGTGGGACTGGCGCGCCTTGAGCTGCGCAAGGCGCTGGCCGTGTGGGGATTGTCGGCACTGGAGGACTCGGCGGTCCTGGTGCTGTCGGAGCTGGTCACCAACGCGGTGCGGCACGCTCGCGTACCAACGGGCCGGGAGATCGAGACGCGCTTCCTGCCGTCGGGGCTCCCGGCCCCCGATGGACTGCGGATCGAGGTGCATGACGCCTCCGCCCTGCGGCCGTACCGGCGAACAGAAGATCCGGACGCATGCGACGGGCGTGGTCTCCCCATCGTGGACGCGGCCGACGCGTGGGGCGTCTCCGACCGGGCCGGCGTCGGCAAGATGGTCTGGGCGGTGTGGCGCTCCCCCGGCAGCGGGGACGGCGGCGGCCGCGGTGTCTGACCTGCCGGGTCGCCGCAGGCCCTTTACATGGGACATACACGGTTCTGTCGGGCTTCTCAGGGCGTTTTCAGACTGCTCTCATCTTGCGGGCGGACTCTCGGAGACATGGACGACAACTACCGTCGCGGCGGCGACGAAGACGCGAACCAGCAGGTCCACGGCGGTCAGGCGTACCCGCCGCCGCCTCCGTACCACCCGGGTGGGGCGCCGCAGCACCCGCACTGGGGGTGGTCGGCCGGCGCTCCGGCGCATGTTCCCGCTCATGCCCGGCGCGCCAAGCGGCCTGTCGGGTTGCTCGCCGCCGCCGCGTTCGTCGCGGCCGTCGTCGGTGGGGGGACCGCCGCGTTGACCGAGACGTTGACCAACAACTCCGCGGACGCCGCCACGAGCACCGTCAGCGGTACGACCGTGTCGCAGAGCAGCAAGGGCACCGTCGCGGGCGTGGCCGCGGCCGTGTCCCCCGCCATCGTGGAGATCACCGCCGCGTCCGGCTCCGGGCAGTCCACCGGCTCCGGTGTGGTCATCACCGGTGACGGCGAGATCGTGACCAACAACCACGTCGTCGCGGGCGCCGACACCGTGAAGGTGCAGCTCAGCACCGGTAGGACCTACACCGCGGACGTCGTGGGCACCAGCCCCGACAAGGACCTCGCGCTGATCGAGCTCCAGGGCGCGAGCGGTCTCAAGACGGCGGCCCTCGGCGACTCCGACAGTGTCAGGGTCGGCGACGAGGTCGTGGCGATCGGCTCGCCCGAGGGTCTGACCGGGACCGTGACCAGCGGTATCGTCTCCGCGCTCGACCGGGACGTCACCGTGTCGAAGGAGCAGGGCGGGCAGCAGCAACAGCAGGGCGGTGGCGGCGGCGACCGGTGGCCGTTCGAGTTCGGCGGTCAGCAGTTCAACGGCGACACGGGCTCGTCCACGACCACGTACAAGGCGATCCAGACCGACGCGTCGCTCAACCCGGGCAACTCCGGTGGTGCGCTGATCAACATGAACGGCGAGATCATCGGCATCAACTCCGCCATGTTCTCGGCGAGCGGGTCCGGCGGCGACAGCTCGACGGCCGGCAGCGTCGGTCTCGGCTTCTCCATCCCGGTCAACACGGTCAAGGCCGACCTGAGCGAGCTGCGCGCCGGGTAACAGCGGCCGAGGCGCACCTGACGTGCGAGGCTGAAGCGCGCAAGAGACCCCAGGCCGTGAGAGAAAGAGCGACGACATGAGCCCCGCCGAAGGCGATCCGCAACGCGTCCTGATCGTCGACGACGAGCCCGCCGTCCGCGAGGCGCTCCAGCGCAGCCTCGCCTTCGACGGGTACGGGACCGAGGTCGCCGTCGACGGTGTCGACGCCCTCGCGAAGGCCGCCGCCTACCAGCCCGACCTGATCGTCCTCGACATCCAGATGCCGCGCATGGACGGCCTCACGGCGGCCCGCCGGCTGCGCGCCACCGGATCGACCGTGCCGATCCTGATGCTCACCGCGCGCGACACGGTCGGTGACCGCGTCACCGGGCTCGACGCGGGCGCCGACGACTACCTGGTGAAGCCCTTCGAGCTGGACGAGCTGTTCGCCCGTATCCGCGCGCTGCTGCGCCGCAGCTCGTACACGGGCTCGGCGGGCGGCGAGCTGCCGCAGGACGACGTCCTGGCCTTCGCCGATCTGCGGATGGACCTGGCGACGCGCGAGGTCACGCGCGGCACCCGCCGGGTGGAGCTGACCCGTACCGAATTCACCCTTCTTGAGATGTTCCTCGCACACCCGCGCCAGGTGCTGACGCGCGAGCAGATCCTCAAGGCCGTCTGGGGCTTCGACTTCGAGCCGAGCTCCAACTCCCTCGATGTGTACGTGATGTATCTGCGGCGTAAGACGGAGAGCGGCGGCGAGCCGCGGCTGGTGCACACGGTGCGCGGGGTGGGTTACGCGCTGCGCGCGGACGGCGCGCCCTCGGGGGCCGGCGGCCACGGCGGTTCCGAGTGACCTCTCTCGCCCGGCGGTTGCGTACGCTGCCCCTCCGCTCCCGCCTCGCGATGCTCGTCGCCACCGCCGTCGCCGTGGCCGTGGCGGCGGCGGCCGTCGCCTGCTGGCTGCTGACCCGCGCGCAGCTGGAGGCGGAGCTCGACAACTCGCTCCGCAACACCTCGGCGCCCCTCAATCTGGTGACGGACGCGCTGAGCAGGTGCAACGTGCATGAGACTTCCCCGGAGAGCTCCGGCTTCGCCTACGTCCAGATCGTCCTCCTCGACGGCGGCCGGTGCGTGGACGCCTCGTCCCAGCCGGTGAAGGTGCTGTCCTCGGACGTGGCCGTGGCCCGCGGCTCGCAGCAGAGCACGCTGCACGACTCCACCACCGCGGACGGCGCGGCGGTGCGCGTACACACCCAGCGGGTCATCGTCGGCCGGGGCGGCGAGCAGGTCACCGTCTCCGTCTCGCGCCCCCTCGGCGAGATCGACTCCTCCCTGAACCGGCTCGCCCTGCTGCTGACCGCCGTCGCCGGCATCGGTGTCGTCGGGGCGGGCGCGGCCGGGCTCTGGGTCGCCAGGACCGGTCTGCGGCCGGTCGACGGGCTGACCCGCGCGGTCGAACACGTCGCGCGGACCGAGGACCTGAGCCTGCGTATCCCCGCCGAGGGCGAGGACGAGATCGCCCGTCTCTCCCGCTCCTTCAACTCGATGACGGCCGCGCTCGCCTCCTCGCGCGACCGCCAGGCGCAGCTCATCGCCGACGCGGGCCACGAACTGCGTACGCCGCTGACCTCGCTGCGTACGAACGTCGAACTGCTCGCCCGCAGCGAGGAGACCGGCCGCGCGATCCCCCCGGAGGACCGTACGGCGCTGATGGCGTCGGTGAAGGCGCAGATGACGGAGCTGGCCTCGCTGATCGGGGACCTCCAGGAGCTGTCCAGGCCGGACGCCTCCGATCCCGGCCCGCTCCAGGTCGTCGCGCTGCACACGATCGTGGAGAGCGCGCTGGAACGCGCCCGGCTGCGCGGGCCGGACCTGACGATAGAGGTGACGCTGCGGCCCTGGTACGTACGGGCGGAGCCGGCCGCGCTGGAGCGGGCACTGGTCAACGTCCTCGACAACGCGGTGAAGTTCAGCCCGCCCGGCGCGGCCGTCGAGGTCGCGCTCAGCGCCCAGGGCGAGTTGACGGTACGGGACCACGGCCCCGGCATCCCGGCGGAGGAGCTCCCGCACGTCTTCGAACGCTTCTGGCGCTCGCCCTCCGCGCGAGCGCTGCCCGGTTCGGGCCTCGGGCTGTCGATCGTGGCGCGCACGGTGCAGCAGGCGGGTGGCGAGGTCGCACTGCGCCCGGCGGCGGGCGGCGGCACGGTGGCGGCGATCCGCATCCCGGGCGCGGCTACCCCGCCGCCGGGCCGGCCGGGCACATAGGCCCGGTCGGCGCGCCCGCTCACCGAGCGGGCGGCGCGGTCAGTGCGCCTCGCGGACCCAGTCCCGGTAGTGCGTGGCCGCCAGGTGCGCGTCCGGCCCGGGAAGGAGCACCTCTCCGTCGATCACCGCGAACATGCCCGCCTGGTCGTCGACGACGACGTTCCGCGTGTCGCCCTGTGCCTCCAGGGTGATCCTGCCGAGCTCGTCGAGCGGGAAGCGGTCGGGTCCCGCGATATTGCGGACTCCGCCGAGCGGCGCGCCGGTGGCGACCTCGAAGACGGCCGACGCGACGTCCGCGGAGGCCATCGGCTGGATCGGGGTCACGGGCAGCCGGACGGTCTCGTCGTCCGAGGTCCAGGACATGACCGCGTTCATGAACTCGAAGAACTGGGTGGCGCGGACGATCGAGTACGGCGTCGGCCCCTGCCGCAGCAGCTCCTCCTGGAGCGCCTTGGCCCGGTAGTAGTCCAGCTGCGGCACCTGCTCCACGCCCACGATGGAGAGGATGATCTGGTGCCCGACGCCGGCCTTCTCCCCCGCGGCGAGCAGGTTGCCCATGGAGGTGCGGAAGAAGTCGAGGGACTTGTCGTCGAAGGTCGGCGAGTTGGCCAGGTTGACCACGACCTGGGCACCCTCCAGCGCCTCGTCCAGGCCCTTCCCCGTCAGCAGGTCGAGGCCGGTCGACAGCCCCGCGGGGAGGGCCTCGTGTCCCGCGTCGGTCAGCTTCCTGACCACCTGCGTACCGATCAGTCCGGTCCCGCCGATCACCGTGAACTTCATCTCTGCCACCTCTCACGGCACGCCGACGGGCGCACGGGGTGCGCGCGGGACGCACCCTTAACTCGGATACTCCTTGTCCGAGATGATAGTCGGATATCCTTTGTCCGAGTCAAGCGGAGGGAGGCGCAAGCGTATGAAGTTGTCAGGCGGAGTCGAGTGGGCGCTGCACTGCTGCGTGGTTCTGACCACGGGGACGGAGCCGGTGCCGGCGGCACGGCTCGCGGAACTGCACGATGTGTCCGGCAGCTATCTCGCCAAACAGCTGCAGGCGCTCTCCCGCGCCGGACTCGTCACCTCGGTCCAGGGCAAGGCGGGCGGATACGTCCTGACCAGGGCCCCGGAGCTGATCACGGTCCTCGATGTGGTCACGGCGGTCGACGGCGACCGGCCCGCGTTCGTCTGCACGGAGATCCGGCAGCGCGGCCCGCTGGCCTCGCCGCCGGAGGCCTGCACGCGGCCCTGCGCGATCTCCCGCGCGATGGCGGGCGCCGACGCCGCCTGGCGAGAGGCACTGCGGGCGATATCCGTCGCGGACCTCGCCAAGGGCGTCGAGGAGGACTACGGCGCCGGCGCGCTCGGGGGAATCCGCGCCTGGCTGACCGGGCCGGGCGACGGTGACGCGTCGCTTCCCACGCGCTGATCGCCGCGCCGGCCCGTCCTCCGGAAGGGCCGCCCGGTCGGACGAGCCCTCCGACTTGCGTACGTGTGTCAGCCGTTGTGGCGGATCAGTGAGTCCACCAGCCCGCCCCTGGTCTCCGGGAAGTCCATCGGCACGATGCCGAGACCGCGCCAGCCCGCGGCCTCCGAACTGTCGATCAGCGTGTGCACCCGCGGGTTCAGCCGGTCGGAGTTCCAGCGGATGGGCAGGAGCGCCGCCGTGCTGACGAAGTTGATGAACTGCTTGCCCGGCTGCTGTACGGCCTTACGGAAGTGCGCCTCGATCTTGGGGTACTTGGCGCCCGGCTCCGCCATGTAGTCGTCCTGGATGTCGAAGAGCCCGCCGTCCCCGTACCGCACCCCCGGCATCCCGCCGCTGTCCGCGAGCAGCACGACCTTGCCGCGCGCCTCGCCGAGCGCGGGCAGGTCGCTGTCGAGCCGGAAGAGGGAACGCCAGCCCTTCCCGTCCAGATAGGTGTCGAAGATCCGCCGGAACTCGGCGTCGCTCTCCGTCGAGTACTCCTGCTTGAGACGCATCAGGACGGTCTCCGAGGGATGCGCCCGGAGGAAGTCCCGGCAGGCGCCGAGGACATCGTCGAAGTTGAGATTCTGGTAGTACGCGCCGTGGTGGATCGGGAAGGCGTTCTCGAACGCCCGGCAGCGCACGTCCAGGAACCGGACGCCGGTGTTCAACTGCTCGGCGACGGTGGTCCCCTGACAGGCGACGTACGCACCGCCGACGCGTGCGCCGGAGTTGTGCGTACCGGGGAGGGTGAGGCGCTGTACGGGGGTGGAGTCGCCGATCCCGGCGAGCCAGTCGGAGGGGGCGAGAGCACGCCGGACCTTCGCGCGTGAGGCGCTGGGGGCGGCGGTCGCGGAGCCCGTACCGACGAGTGCGGTGGCGGAGAGCGCGAGGGCGCCGGCGAGGATCCCTCGGCGGCCAAGTCCGTTGCTGGTGGGGGGTGTTGATCCGCTGTCTGTGACCATGCGCCGAATTATGGCGTGTTCACATCACACCCGGACAGGGTCGGCGGACGGCGATCGGCTCACACCGGAGGGCCCACTCCCCAAAGCCCGCCGAGCACTCGCACGGCGGACCCGGGGCATCACCGTCAGCCCGAGCTGACGGGCGCGGTTACTTGCCGCCACCACCGCTCGGGGCGGGATCGCGCGGCGCCTCGGGAGGCTTGGGGCCTCCGTCGTGCTTGCCGCCGTCGTCGGCCGCGAGGCTGACTCCGCCGGGCATGTCCCGCGCGTGACGGAACGGAACGCCCCGCCACTCCTCGGCGTCCGGCGTGCGCGTCTCGTAGGTGTCGAGGGTCCCTGCGCTCATACGCCGACCTCCTCTTTCATAAAGGGCCGCGCCGCCGTACGGTCGACGGCGTGACCGGTGAACCGTGAGGCTTGAGCCCCACGGGCTGGCCATCCGCCCCGGCCATGCGACCTGTCCAGGGTTCCCACCGGCCGGGGCGGACGTCTGACGGTCTTCGGCTCTCTCAGCCGAGCCGTGACGACGCGTGGGGCAGCGCACGATCCCGCTCGACGGGCGGCAACTCCTCACCGAGCGCACGTCCAACCCGTTCGCACCAGAACGCGGTGAGCGGCGGGCCGGGTTGACGCGGTTCACGCATGCCGGGGCTCCTGGGTACGCGGCGGGTAGCCGCCCCCTGCCTGCGGCCGGCGTGACGAGCGGCGAGCAGGGGGCGGCCCTTCGAATCCCTCCCCAACTGGCGCAGAAGCGGGGAGCGATGGGTCGAAGTTAGCGTTTGCTGTGTCCGCGTATCAAGTGTTTGACCTCTAACGGGTGATACAGAAACCACCAACGGGCGGCCCCCACCTGCGCCGGTGGGAACCGCCCGTCGTGAACGCGCCGCGCGTCAGGCGAGACTGTCGAACTCGCCCTCCTTGGCACCGTCGAGGAAGGCGCGGAGCTTGGCCCGGGTGGTGTGGATGACCACGCCGGGGTTGTCGCTCTCACGCATCAGGATCTCGCCGTCGTGCTCTGCCAGTTCGAGGCAGTTGCTACCTTCAGCATCGGTTGATTTAGAAGACTTGCGCCACTGAATATCCATTTCTCACGCCTTCATACTTGTTGTGCGATTCTACGGATGAAGTCCCGCGAGCTCTCCGGATCAAGCGATCGCTCCTCGGTCCGGTTCAGCTTTGCTCGATAGTTCGCAAGACGCGTCTCGGCATCCAGGAATGCGATCCCTGTCGCGTTGTCTGTCTGCACGGTGTCCAGCTGCGCCACTGTCCCGTACACGTATTGTGTCGAACTGCCCGCATCCGGGAATCCGCCTGCGGAGAAAGGGATCGCCCGGACGGTGACATTGTCCCGCTCCGACTCCGTCAGCAGGTAGTCGAGCTGCGCGCGAGCCACTTTGGAGCCCCCATAGGTCATGCGCAGTGCGGTTTCATGAATCAGGAACGTGCAGGTCGGCGGAGCCTCCCGGTCCAGGACGTCACGCCGTTTCAGCCGATGGGACAGCTGACGGCGCAGGCTCGCCGGACTCAGTGTCGGCACGGCCTCGGCGAAGACTGCTCGCACATAATCCTCGTTCTGAAGCAGACCCGGCATATGCATGATCTGCACCGCACGAATTGCCACCGCATGGTGCTCCAGCTCCGCCAGATCGAGCGCCCCGCTCGCCAAGTCCCCGCGGTAGTCCTCCCACCAGCCGGTGATGCGCTCCGCGGCCATCGCGGCGAGTGCGTCCACGTACGCGGCATCGGGGCACGCGTAGTGGCCGGCCCAGGTGCGCACGCGTTCCGGGCTCACGCCGAAGCGGCCCGATTCGGTGTTGCTGATGGTGGTGCGGTCCGTACCCAGCACCTCCGCGGCCTGGGTCATGGAAAGGCCGGTGTGCTCCCGGATCTTGCGCAGCTCGGTACCCAGGCGGCGCTGTCGCGCCGTGAGTGCCTTCCTCGGTGCCATCGACCTCTCCTTTTGTCGGGCTTCAGTCTGGCCTGCGACCCACACCACAATCCACTTGGTTACCCAGTATATCGAGTTGGGTACAACACGTTATGGATGCAGGGTACTGTCCTCCCAGCACCGCGCCACGCGTCACCGGCTCGAAGTGCCGCCGCGCAAGCGCGCCCAAGTCCGGCCCCCGCGTTGGGAGACGACGACATGACGCCCACCACCCTCACACCAACCCCCGTACCGCCCCCGCCTCCTCAAGGCGGGGAGACCTACCGGCTGGCCGTACCCAACACGGCCTCCGCACCCAAGATCGCGCGGGAATTCCTCGGCACACTGCTCCGCGTCAGCAGGCACGACGCGCTCACGGACGACGCCCACCTCTGCGTCACCGAGCTCGTCACGAACGCACACCGGCATACGCGAACCCACCTGATCGGCGTGACCGTCACCGTCAACCGGCGCCGGATCACCGTGTACGTGACCGACGACATGCCGTGGTCCCTGCCCGTACCCAACACCACCCCCGCCGAGCACGAACTCGGCTGCGGCCAGGGCGTGTTCCTGCTGGAGAGCGTCGCGGAGACATGGGGGGCGACCATCTACGGGGGCCTCTCGCCCAGCCACAAGGCCGTCTGGTTCACCCTCGCGCGACCACACGCGGCCGTGTAGTGCTCGCCGAACTCACCAGCCCGTACGGGGACTTCTTCCTTGTCGCCCTCGTTCTGGGCGTGATCGCCGCTGGGATCTCAATTAATCAAGTTTGACTAGTGGGCGGAGCGGGCATACACTCCACGCGAGCGATCTAGTCAAGCTTGACCAATGACACATGGGAGACATGCATGCCCCTTCTGCCCGACACCGGATACACCCCTTCGGCCGCCGAACTCGCCTCTGTCGATGCCTGGTTCGCCGCGTACGACGCCCACAGCGCCAAGCGTGAGATCGAACGGATGGCGGACCTCGCCGTCTTTCCGCTCAACCTCGTCAGCGACGACTCGGCCGGCGAGGGCGCGTCCGCGCAGTGGGACAGGGAGCAGTTCGTCGCGACGATGACGCAGGTGATGGGTGGGAGCGGGGACGGGGACCTCACGTTCGACTCCGTACGTACGCCCGTCTTCCTCAGCTCAGCCATGGTCGTCGTCTTCACCGACTCCACGATGACGACGGCCGGTGGCGAGACCCAACAGCTGCGCTACGCCGACGTGTTGATCAAACGTAACGGGGAGTGGGCGTTCCAGACGATGATCCAGGGCGGCTGGGGCGACAACCTCCGCTGACAGGCTCGGCGAGCCGCCCGCCCGGAGACGAATGACGCATCATTCCCTATCTTCCCCTTAGAGAACTCAGAAAGGACGTTTACGGTAGTATCCGTACGCATGGAGAGTGATGAGCGCGAGCTGTACTCGGTCGGCGAGGTCGCCGACCGACTCGGGTTGCATGTGCGGACCGTGCGGAACTACGTCCGCGACGGGCGGCTGAAGGCTGTGCGGATCGGCAAGCAGTACCGCATCAGCCGGGCGGACTTCGAGGCGCTGGCCGGGCTCGCGGAGAGCGAGGGGGCCTCGGCCGCCACGCCCCGGGCGCGGCACGTGGAGGTGTCGAGCATCGTGCAGATCGACTCGGTCGGACCGGAGTCCGCGAGCCGGCTGAGCACGTTTCTGACGGCGAGCGCGCAGTCCGCGCGGGGTGCGGCGCACTCCCTGCGTATCCAGACCGTCTACGACCAGGAACGGGGCCGTATGAAGATCGTGATCCTCGGTGACGCCGCCGAGACCGCCGACGTGCTGCGCCTGCTCGACAGCGTGCTCGGGCCGGACAACGATCTGCTGCCCCCCGAGGCGGGGGAGGCGGACCGTGCCTGAGTCCCTGGAGAAGCACGGCGTGTCCGTGCTGGTGCTCGACGCCGACGGCACTCCGATCGCCACCGTGCAGGACGCGCTCGACCTCCTGGTGAGCGCCTCCTACGAGGGAGCGGAGCTGGTGGCGGTCCCGGCGGGGCGGTTCGACGACAGCTTCTACGACCTCAGCAGCGGTCTGGCCGGGGAGGTTCTCCAGAAGCTCGCCAACTACCGGCTGCGGCTGGCGGTGTTCGGTGACATCTCGCGCCATCTGCGGGCCAGCAAGGCCCTGCCCGACCTCGTACGGGAACTGAACCGCGGCCGGGACGTCTGGTTCGTGACGGATCTGGACGAACTCGACGCGCGGCTGTCCGGATAGCCCACGCAGGCGGAAGGGCGGCGGGACGGATGTCCGTCCCGCCGCCCTCCGGCGTGCCGTGCGGTACTGGCTACTTGATGACGGTGATCCGGTCCGTCGCCGGCGGCGCCAGCGGCGCCTCGGCCGTGGAGTGCGCCGCCAGGTAGGCGTTGAACAGGTCCAGGTCGGCCGGGCCGACCAGCTTGTTCGTGCCCTGGCCCAGGGCCGCGAAGCCGTCGCCGCCGCCGCCGAGGAACTCGTTCATCGCGACGCGGTACGTCTTCGCCGGGTCCAGCGCCTCGCCGTTCAGCTTCACCGAGTCGGTGACGATCCGGTCGGCGCCCGCCTTGGTCATGTCCAGGGTGTACGTGAAGCCCTTGGAGACCTGGAGGATCTTGTTGGACGCCTCGTTGGAGCCGCTGACCTGCTGCTGAAGAGCGGTGATGATCTGCGCGCCGGTGAGGTCGACGACGTTCATCATGTTGGTGAACGGCTGCACGGTGAAGGCCTCGCCGTACGTCACCACACCGTCGCCCTCGCCGCCCGACGCCGCGTACACGAGGTCGGCACGGATACCGCCCGGGTTCATGAACGCGAGCTGCGCGCCGCCCTTGTCGGCCGGAGCCAGGCCTTCGAGCTGCGCGTCGGCGATGACGTTGCCGAGGGGCTGCTCCGGGGTGCCGGCGCCGCGGCCGTTGATGTCCGCGGAGATGAAGCCCTGCGGGGCACCGGCGATCGGCGCCGCCGTCTTGTTCCAGCGGGCGATCAGGTCGGTCATGTCCTTGGCCTTGGCCTGGTCACGGCTGACGACGTGGTTGGCCGACTGCACCTTCGTACGGACGATGTCCTTGGTCCGCAGGTCGTAGGTGAGCGTGGTGTCGGTGTAGACCTTGCCGAACGACGACGCCGAGGTCACCATGCGGTCGTTGCCCGCCGGGTCCGGCACGGTGCACGCGTACGCCTGGTGCGTGTGGCCCGTGACCAGCGCGTCGACCTTGGGCGTGATGCCCTTCGCGATGTCGACGATCGGACCCGAGATGCCGTCACCGGGGCCGGGGCTGTCGCAGTCGTAGTTGTACGAGGTGGAGGCCGGGGCCCCGCCCTCGTGGATCAGCGCGACGATGGACTTGACGCCCTGGCGGTCGAGCTCCTTGGCGTACTTGTTGACGGTCTCGATCTCGTCGTGGAACTTCAGGCCCTTGACACCTTCGGCGGTGACGATGTTCGGGGTGCCCTCCAGGGTCACTCCGATGAAGCCGACCTTGACGCCGTTCTTCTTCCAGACGGTGTACGGCTTGAGGACCGGCTTCCCGGACTTCTCGTACGTGGCGTTGGCCGCCAGGTAGGGGAAGTCGGCGCCCTTGAACTTCTTGCCCTTCTCGTAGCAGCCGTCCGTCGGGTGACAGCCGCCCTTCTGAAGGCGGGTCAGCTCCGTGGAGCCCTCGTCGAACTCGTGGTTGCCCACGGCCGTGACATCGAGGTCCATCTTGTTGAGCGCCTCGATGGTGGGCTCGTCGTGGAAGAGCCCCGACAGCAGCGGGCTCGCGCCGACCATGTCGCCGGCGGCGGCGGTGATGGAGTACGGGTTGCCCTTGCGCGCGGTACGCAGCGAACTCGCCAGGTATTCGGCACCACCGGCGGGAACGGCCTTGACCGTGCCGTCGGCCTGGATCTCGTTGACATTCCCGGAGGACCCGGCCGGCGGCTCCAGGTTCCCGTGCAGATCGTTGAAGGAGAGCAACTGAACATCCACGGTGCGGGGCTTGGGGTGCCCGTGCCCATGGCCGTGCCCGTCGCCCCACCCCTGCGCCCCGGCGGGCGCGGCGGCGGCGAGTGCGCCGAACGTGGCGAGTCCGGCCACGACGGCCAGCACCCGCCGGGCCGCGCGGTTTTTCTGTGGTGTCGCTGACATCGGTCCCCTTGTTGCTTCCGCTTGTAGGTTCCGTGCGAGGGAGAAGAGCTGCGAGCGGCAGCCTAAAGTCCACGCGCGTAGAGCAACAGGGGTGTTCTGGTTACGACCTGGTTGCCAATGGCCGTCATGGGGCGGTCTCGTGCGCGGCGCGCACGTACGGGCCAGCTCAAGGTCAACACGGAACTGATGCCCGGTGCCGGCGATCCGGCCCGGATCGCCGGCAACGTCCCTCGCCCCGGGGCCGACGGCGATCGGGCGCGAATCCGGGGGATCGCGTGGGGGCGCCGTACCCTCGACGCATGAATGAAACGGCAGCCCCCGACCCGGGCCGGCAGATCGACACCCTTGACGAGATCACCCCTGAGCAGGCACGGGACGTCCTCGAACTGCTCGACGCGGCAGCCCGTTCCGACGGGGCGCAGGCCGTGTCCGAGCAGGGGCGGTTGCAGTTGCGTGGGGGGCCGAGGGTCGGGGTGCGGCATTTCCTGCTGACCGTCGACGGGGAGCTGCTGGGGTACGCCCAGTTGGAGGACACCGATCCCGTCGAGGCGCCGGCCGCCGAGCTGGTCGTACATCCGTCGCACCGGGGGCGCGGGCACGGGCGGGCGCTCGGGACCGCGTTGCTGGCCGCGTCGGGGAAGCGGCTGCGGGTGTGGGCGCACGGCGGCAAGTCGGCCGCCCGGCATCTGGCGCAGGTGCTTGGGCTGTCCATGTTCCGTGAACTGCGCCAGTTGCGGCGGCCGTTGGAGCCACTGGACATCACGGAGCCGGTGCTGCCCGACGGTGTCACCGTCCGTACCTTCGTACCCGGTCAGGACGACGCCGCCTGGCTCGCCGTCAACGCCGCCGCCTTCGCCCACCACCCCGAGCAGGGCGGACTCACCCAGCGCGATCTCGACGACCGCGTGGCCGAGCCGTGGTTCGACCCGAAGGGCTTCTTCCTGGCCGAGCGGGACGGGCGGCTCGTCGGCTTCCACTGGACCAAGGTGCACGCCGAGGAACAGCTCGGCGAGGTGTACGTCGTCGGCATCAGCCCGGAGGCCCAAGGCGGCGGTCTCGGCAAGGCGCTCACCGCGATCGGGCTGCGGCACCTGGCCGGGCGGGGACTGCCGACCGCGATGCTCTACGTCGACGCCGACAACACGGCCGCCGTGACGGTCTACGAGCGCCTCGGCTTCGCGACCCACGAGGTCGACCTCATGTACCGCACGGAGTCGTAGAAGCCCCCCGGAACAAGTACCCGAAGGGGCGGTGGAGTTGACACCGCCCCTTCTTCGTCTCATGCTTTCACCACTTCCCTAGTGAAAGGGTGCTTGCGGGTGATCGAATTCCGCATCGACCGGCGCAGCGGTATCGCCACATACCTCCAGATCGTCCAGCAGACCAAACAGGCCCTCAGGCTCGGCCTGCTCGAACCCGGCGACAAACTGCCCACGGCACGCGAGGTCGTGGAGGCCACCGCCATCAACCCCAACACCGTCCTCAAGGCCTACCGCGAGCTCGAACGCGAGGGCCTGGCGGAGGGCCGGCGCGGCCTCGGCACCTTCGTACGCGGCACCCTCGGCGGCGACTCGGCCGACCACCGCGCCCTGCGCGCCGAGTTGCGCGCCGAACTCGCCGCGTGGAGCGAACGGGCCCGCGCGGGCGGGCTGGAGAAGGACGACGTCACCGCGCTCTTCACCTCCGTCGTCGACGAACACTTCGACCGCCAGGACAACACCGACCACCAGAAACAGGGGGACCCCTCATGAGCGCCGCGGCGATCGAGGCGACCGGCCTCGGCAAGCGCTACCGGAAAAAGGGCCGCTGGGCCCTGCGCGACTGCTCGTTCCGCGTGCCCGCCGGCCGTGTCTGCGCCCTCGTCGGCCCCAACGGCGCCGGCAAGTCCACCCTCCTCGCCCAGGCCGCGGGGCTGCTGCCGGTCAGCGAGGGCAGCATGCGCGTCCTCGGCGAGCGTCCCGGCGACGCCCGCGACCGCGTCGCGTACGTCGCCCAGGACAAGCCCCTGTACGGGCAGTTGACGATCGGCGAGACCCTGCGCATGGGGCACGAGCTGAACCCCGGCCGCTGGGACGCCGAAACCGCCGAGCGGATCGTCGCCGAGGGCCGGCTGGACCCCGCCGTACGCGTGCGTACCCTCTCCGGCGGCCAGCGCACCCGTGTGGCCCTCGCCCTCGCCCTCGGCAAACGCCCCGAACTGATGCTGCTCGACGAGCCGATGGCCGACCTCGACCCGCTCGCCCGCCACCAGCTGATGGGCACGCTCATGGCCGAGGCCGCCACCCACGACACCACCGTCGTGATCTCGTCGCACATCCTCACCGAGCTGGAAGACACCTGCGACTTCCTGCTGCTCGTCGACGGCGGGCACATCCGGCTCGGTGGCGAGACCGAGGACCTGCTGACCGCCCACACGCTGGTCACCGGCCACGTCCGTGACCTCGCGCCGCACACGGTCGTCGAGTCCCGGACCACCGGCCGCCAGCTCACCGCGCTGATCCGCCCCGAAGGACCGGTCGACGACGACTGGGGGACCCTGCACCCCTCCCTGGAGGACCTGTTGCTCGCCCATCTGCGCTCGCCCGACGCGCCCGTGCTCCTCACCCCCAGCGCCGAGCAGAGCGGCCGCACGGCGGTGACGGCATGAGCACGCTCCTCGAAGAAAGGCCCCCCGCCCCAAAGACCACGGCCGCGCGACCCGGACTGCGCGGCCCGCTCCGGGTCTCCGTACGGCAGCACCGCGTCGCCCTGCTGATCGGCGCGGGCGCGCTTCTCGCGGGAGTACTGGTGCTCGTCGCGCTCCGGATCTGGGCCGGGAGCGTCGCGGACGACTTCGCCGCGACGGGCTGCACGCTCTCCGGACCCGACCGCCGGGAGTGCTTCCCGACGTCTCGGGCCTTCAGCGACGACATGCTCTTCTTCGACCAGGTGGTGACGTACGGCAGCTACGCCCTCCAGTTCCTTCCCGCCGTGATCGGCGCGTTCGTCGCCGGTCCCATGGTCGCGCGGGAGCTGGAGTCGGGGACGTACAAGCTGGCCTGGACGCAGTCGGTCGGCCCGGCCCGCTGGCTCGCCTCCAAGCTGCTGCCGCCCGCGGCGGCCGTGCTGCTGCTCGTCCCGGTACTGACGGCCGTCCGCGCGTGGGCCACCTCGTCGGTCCCCGACAGCAGCCCGTACCCGCCGACGCCGTGGTACGAGCCCACCACCTTCGTCTCGCTCGGCACCGCCCCCGCGGCGTACGCCCTGCTCGGGATCGCGGCCGGCGCGCTGGTCGGGCTGCTGGTCGCGCGTACCGTCCCCGCGATGTCCGTCGCCGTACTGGCGCTCGGCGGGGTGTTCCTGGCCATGAACCAGGTACGGGACCGTCTGTGGCCGACGGCGACCGCCACCGAATCCCTGGGCGGATATCCGTCCATCGGCGGGTCCTGGTGGTGGGTGGACGACGGACTCGTCACGACCGACGGCGACCACGTCAGCGGCATGGACTGCGTCGACGCGCTCCAGGAGGAACCGCGGTGCCTGGCCGACCTGGGCGCCATGGGCCGGTACGTGGACCACCACCCCGGCTCGCACTTCTGGCCGATCCAGCTGGTCGAGACGGGCATCGTGCTCGCCCTGACCGCGGCGTGCGTCCTCGCCGCGTTCACGGTGCTGCGCCGGCGGCACGGCTGACCGCCGGCGCACGCAGGGGCCGGTACCGGCCGGGGACAGGGTCCCGCCCGCCTCGGGGGGCGGGCGGGACCCGTACATCACTCCGTACGTTCACCCGTTCCCACCTCGTACGACCGTGTCCCGACCCCGTGGAGCCCCGCCCCGCTTCCCTGCACGTCATGTCGCCGTTACCGGCCATTCAGACGCGCTTGCGACCCTCTCGGAATGCAGCCCGCTGTGCCCCCCACTCCGAACGGCAGGTTCCACCTCGCCCCCGCCGGTTCCGACGCGCCTGTCGTGCCCTCGGCGCGGAACAATGGAGGTATGAGCCAGCAGCCTGCCGAGATCCCGGTACACCCGCAACCGTCCGTCGGGTCCATCGCCTCGCACCGGCCCCACGCGGTCGGCGCACCCACGTCCGATCTGGAGCCCGACCTCGACGGCGATCTCGACTCCTACGAGCAGGACGGCGACGGAGAGGACGGGGAGCTGCCCCAGCACCGCTTCCTCGACCGTGAGCGCAGCTGGCTCGCCTTCAACGAACGCGTGCTGGAACTGGCCGAGGACCCGGCCACCCCACTACTCGAACGGGCGAACTTCCTCGCCATCTTCGCGTCCAACCTGGACGAGTTCTTCATGGTCCGCGTCGCCGGCCTGAAGAGGCGCATAGCGACCGGCGTCGCCACCCGTTCGGCCTCAGGGCTCCAGCCCCGTGAGGTGCTCGACCTGATCTGGACCCGGTCCCGGGAGATCATGGCCCGGCACGCCGCCTGCTTCCAGCAGGACGTCTCCCCCGCGCTGGCCGACGAGGGCATCCACCTCATCCGCTGGGGCGACCTCACGGAGAAGGAGCAGGCGCGCCTGTTCACCCTGTTCCGGCAGCAGATCTTCCCCGTCCTGACGCCGCTGGCCGTGGACCCCGCGCACCCCTTCCCGTACATCTCGGGTCTCTCCCTCAACCTCGCGGTCGTCGTCCGCAACCCCGTCAGCGGCCACCGGCACTTCGCCCGCGTCAAGGTGCCGCCGCTGCTGACCCGTTTCCTGGAGGCGTCCCCGCAGCGGTACGTGCCGCTGGAGGATGTCATCGCGGCGCACCTGGAGGAGCTGTTCCCCGGCATGGAGGTGCTGGCGCACCACATGTTCCGGGTCACCCGCAACGAGGACCTGGAGGTGGAGGAGGACGACGCGGAGAACCTCCTCCAGGCGCTGGAGAAGGAGCTCATGCGGCGCCGCTTCGGCCCGCCGGTGCGGCTGGAGGTCGAGGAGTCGATCGACCCGTACGTGCTGGACCTGCTGGTCCGCGAGCTGAAGGTGCGCGACGCCGAGGTGTATCCGCTGCCGGGGCCGCTGGATCTGACCGGGCTGTTCGGGATAGCCGCGCTCGACCGGCCGGAGCTGAAGTTCCCCAAGTTCATCGCGGGCACGCACCGCGATCTCGCCGAGGTGGAGTCGGCGTCGGCGCCGGACATCTTCGCGGCGCTGCGGGAGCGCGACGTACTGCTGCACCACCCGTACGACTCGTTCTCCACCTCCGTCCAGGCGTTCCTGGAGCAGGCGGCCGGCGACCCGGACGTGCTGGCGATCAAGCAGACGCTCTACCGGACCTCCGGCGACTCCCCGATAGTGGACGCCCTGATCGACGCGGCCGAGTCGGGCAAGCAGGTTTTGGTCCTCGTCGAGATCAAGGCCCGTTTCGACGAGCAGGCGAACATCAAGTGGGCGCGCAAGCTCGAAGAGGCCGGCTGCCATGTGGTGTACGGGCTGGTCGGGCTCAAGACGCACTGCAAGCTCTCGCTGGTGGTCCGCCAGGAGGGCGAGACCCTGCGCCGCTACAGCCATGTCGGCACCGGCAACTACCACCCGAAGACGGCACGGCTCTACGAGGACCTCGGCCTGCTCACGGCCGACCCGCACGTCGGGGCCGACCTCTCCGACCTCTTCAACCGGCTGTCGGGCTACTCGCGGCGCGAGACCTACCGCCGGCTGCTCGTCGCGCCCAAGTCGCTGCGCGACGGACTGATCACGCGGATCAACAAGGAAGCGGCACACCACCGTTCGGGCCGGCCCGCCTACGTACGCATCAAGGTCAACTCGATGGTCGACGAAGCGGTCATCGACGCGTGCTACCGCGCGGCGCAGGCCGGCGTACCGGTCGACATCTGGGTGCGGGGCATCTGCGCCCTGCGCCCCGGCGTGCACGGCCTGTCGGAGAACATCCGGGTGCGCTCCATCCTCGGACGCTTCCTCGAACACTCGCGGCTCTTCGCCTTCGGCAACGGCGGCGAGCCCGAAGTGTGGTTCGGCAGCGCCGACATGATGCACCGCAACCTCGACCGTCGTATCGAGGCGCTGGTACGGGTCACCGACCCGGCGCACCGCGCGGCCCTGACCCGGCTCATGGAGACCGGCATGGCGGACGACACCTCCTCATGGCATCTGGGAGCCGACGGGAACTGGACCCGGCACTCCGTCGACGCCGACGGGCAGCCGCTGCGGAACGTACAGGAAATGCTCATTGACGCCCGGAGGCGCCGGCGTGCAGCACCATGAAGCAGACACCGCCGGCTCGGTCGGTACAGCCCGCCCGGCAGGTCCCTCCCCCGCGAACGACGCCTTCGAGGCGACCGCGGGGCAGGTGCTCGCCGGGTATCTGAACACCCGGTGCGGGGACTTCCTGCGCAGCCTGCGGCTGTACGGGGAGAGCGGTTCGGACACGGCCGCGGCCGAGGAGGCGGCCTCCGCGCTGCGCTGCTCGGCGCGCCGGATCGGCGGCAGCCTGCACACGTTCCGGGTGCTGCTGGACCCGGTGTGGGCGGACCAGCTCCGGACGGAACTGGGCTGGCTGTCCGGCACCCTCGCGCAGGAGTACGCGTGCACGGCACGGCTGCACCGGCTGGTGTCGGCGCTGGGGCGCCTCTCGGGGGCGGGGCCGGCGGGAGCGGCGGCGGTGCCGAGGTCCCGCGGCAACGGCGAGGGCGGTACGGGTGGCGCCGGCGGTACGGGCGACACGGGCGCTTCGGCGGCTCCGGGCGCGCTGACCGTCGGTGCCTCACGCGCCGGGGCGCTGCTGGAGCGGCAGTTGACCCTCGCGCGTACGCGGGCGCACTCCGCGGCCCTCCAGGCACTGGGCTCGTCCCGCTTCCACGCGGTGGCCGACGCCGTCGCCGTACTGGCCTCCGAGGTCCCGCTGGCGCCGGTCGCCGGGGCGCCCGCCGCCGAGATCCTCGCGGCGCCGCAGAGCGCGGCCGAACGAAGACTCCTCGACGCGGTGTCCGTGCTGCCACTGGCCCGCGCCGCGCACCCGTACAACGCCGAGGCCCTGATCCACGGCCTCTCCACACCGTCGGACGGCGAGGCCCAGGACGCGCCCTGGCACCAGGTGCGGCTGCTGCTCAGACTGCACATGTACGCGCAGGAGGTCCGCGACCTGGGCAGCGCCCCCGAACCGGTGCTCGCCGAGGCGGGCCGCGCCCTGGACCGGCACCGCGACGCGGCCGAGGCCGCCGCCGCCGCCGCGAACGCGGCCCGTACCCCCCGGATCGCCCCCGCGACGGCGTACGCGCTCGGCGTGCTGCACGCGGACCAGCGCCACGAGGTCGAGGCGGCGCGCTACGAGTTCCAGCGGATCTGGCAGCGGAGGGCGGCGACCGCCCCATGACCGGCAGCGCCGGCGGCACCGACCACGGCTTCCGGACGCCCAGGTTCGGCACGGTCCTCGCGGCGGGTTGCGTGCTGTGGCGGAAGTCCCCGTACCGCGCCGACGGCACGGAGATCTGCCTGGTCCACCGGCCGAAGTACGACGACTGGTCGCACCCGAAGGGCAAGCTGAAGCGCGCGGAGGACGCCCTCGCCGGGGCGCTGCGCGAGGTCCTGGAGGAGACGGGCCACCACTGCGCCCCCGGCGCCCGGCTCGGCACCGTCAGCTACTTCGCCAACGGCCGCCCCAAGCAGGTCATCTACTGGGCGGCCGAGGCGACGGACGGTGCCTTCGCGGCGAACGACGAGGTGGACCGCATCCTCTGGCTACCCCCGCCCTCGGCCCGCGACCGGCTGACCCAGCCGCGCGACCGCCTGCTGGTGGACGCGCTGCTGGAGACACTGCCCGCGCGAACGGTGCCGGGCACCGGGCCGGGTACGCCGAGGACCGAGCCGGAGGCCTGAGCCCGCGGCAGTCAGTCCTTCACGTCCGCGACGTCCTCCACGGAGGTCGGACCCAGCTGCTTGGCGGTGGCGTACTCCGGCATCGACATGGGCCTGTCGAAGAGGAAGAACGACTGGTTCGTCCCGACCGTGAACTCCATGAACACGCCGGTCGTGGCGTCGAAGCCGTAGTACGCGTCGCACATCGAGCCCGACGAGTACGTGCCGTCCATGCCCGGCAGCGCCACGACCACCCTGCCGTTGGTCGAGGAGTCCACCTTCTCCGTCGGGGTGAGCATCTGGCAGCGCGCGACCGGCATGCCCTTCATGACGAAGTAGCCGTACTCGCCCTTGGCGTTCTGGATGTAGACGTAACTCAGCTTGCCCTTCTTGCCCCAGGTCTTCACCCACTGGTTGATGGCCTCGCGGGTCGGCGAGTACGCCATCCTCCCGGCAGGCTGGTTCGCCACGAGCTGGTCGTAGCTCTTCTGCTTGGCCTCGGTCTCCTTGCTCTGGCTGGAGTCGTCGTCGCAGGCGGTCAGACCCAGCACCAGGGTGAGCGCCGCCGCCGAAGCCACGGAGATACGAGTGATCGTCTTCATGCTGTGCTGCCCCATTTCCGCGGATGGACGGTGGTCAGTCGGCGCACGTCGTCTTGTCGGCACGGGCGTCCAGGCGGTACGGCAGGTCCTTGTCGTGGAAGGGAGCGCGGTGCTCCTGGGCGGCCTTGGAGTTGTACTCGTTGATCGTCTCGGTCCGCGTCGCCTTCAAGGCGGTGACGGACTGGTCGATCTGGCTCCTGCGGGCGGCCGACGCGGCGTCCCGCTCCTCCTGGAGCGCCGTGATCGAACCCTCGGCGTTCTGCGCGGCCTCGCACAGATCGAAGAACTCCTGGTAGCTCGACTGCCGGAAGGCGCCCGACCCGACGGTGTTCTCCCGCTCCTCCGCCGCACCGCGGAAGGGGGCGGTGATCCACCCCGCGCCGCCGAAGACGAATGTGCCGAACACCGTCAGGAGCGCCAGACCGACGACGCAGCTCACGATCCACACCCGGAGCCGTGCTTCCTCGTGCCTGACTCCCATCGCACTCCCTCTTTCCCTGGCCGGACGGCCTCGTCGGACGCGAGACGCCGCTGCTACGCCGAGTCTGGCCGCGCCTCAACCGGCAACCCATAGCAAGGAGTTGGAAACTGGATGTAATCACTCCGCGCGAGCGACCCGCGAAGGATCCGCTCCGCAAGACGGCCGAACCAGCCACGCAGCCGGCCGCGCGGCCTCCGTGCCGATCACCCCGGCGGCCCGCGGCACGAGATCCGGACCCAGGCGAAATGCCCGGTTCACGACCCCCGAGGCCATGGGGCGCACATTCTCGGGCGCTACGCCGTGTCGAACCGCTATCAGGGCCGGAGCCGCACCAGGCTGACTGTCACGGTTCACCTCCCGTTCACTCCCATCCGTCAGCCACTTCACCTGATCTGCCTAATTTCGGCCTTACACGGTGACCGGCATACCGCCGGACCCACCATCTCGACGCACGCCGCCGTAGAAGTGCGAACAAACGCACACAGGCGGCTTCTGGAAGGAACACCCGAAGTGAAGCTTCAGCGCAAGAACCGGCTGCGCGCCACCGCGCTCGGTGCCCTCGCCGTCTCCGGCGCCCTGGTTCTCTCGGCGTGCGGCTCGGACGACAACACGAAGGAATCCGCCGGCGGCGACACGACCGCGGCCGCCTCCAGCATCAAGTGTGACGACGCCAAGGGCCAGATCCTTGCCGCCGGATCGAGTGCCCAGAAGAACGCGATGGACCTCTGGGTCAAGAACTTCCAGCAGGCCTGTGCGGGCGTCGAGATCAACTACCAGCCCATCGGTTCCGGCGGTGGTATCACCAAGTTCACTCAGGGCCAGGTCGCCTTCGCGGGCTCCGACTCCGCCCTGAAGCCCGAGGAAGTCACCGCCTCCGAGGAAGTCTGCAAGGGCGGCAAGGGCATCAACCTCCCGATGGTCGGCGGCCCCGTCGCCATCGGCTTCAACGTGCCCGGTGTCGACAGCCTCGTCCTGGACGGCCCGACCCTCGCCAAGATCTTCGACTCGAAGATCAAGAAGTGGGACGACAAGGCGATCGCCGACCTCAACCCGGACGCCAAGCTCCCGAGCACCGCGATCCAGGCCTTCCACCGCTCGGACGAGTCGGGCACGACGCAGAACCTGAACAAGTACCTCAAGGCCGCGGCCCCGGCCGAGTGGAAGTACGACGACAGCTCGAAGTCCTGGGAGGCCAAGGGCGGCCAGGCCGCCAGCGGCTCCTCCGGCGTCGCGTCCAGCGTCAAGGACACCGAAGGTGCCATCGGCTACTTCGAGCTCTCCTACGCGACCGCCAGCAACCTGACCACCGTCAAGGTGGACACGGGCGCCGGCGCGCCGGTCGAGGCCACCACGGAGAACGCCTCCAAGGCGATCGCCGCGGCCAAGGTCAAGGGCACGGGCAGCGACCTGGCCCTGGAACTGGACTACGCCACCAAGGCCGAGGGTGCCTACCCGATCATCCTGGTGACGTACGAGATCGCCTGTGACAAGGGCAACAAGGCCGAGACCCTGCCCAGCGTCAAGGCGTTCCTCAACTACACCGTCAGCGAAGAGGGCCAGAAGGTCCTGAGCGAGGCCGGCTACGCGCCGCTCCCGACCGAGATCGCGGCCAAGGTCCGCGAGATCGTTCCCACCCTGTCCTGACTCCAAGACGTGGCCGGTCCCTGTGAAAGGGACCGGCCACGTCTTCCGGTGCACCGCCGCCAGGAGCCGCGCCCCGGCTCCGCAGACCGGAGAAGACCCGATGGAAACAGAAGCCGCACCCAACGACGCACCACCACCCCCCACCCTTGAGCACCACGGCGCGAGCAAGGGGCCGAAGCAGATCGGCGACCGGATCTTCCTGGGTCTGTCCCGGGGCTCCGGTATCACCCTGCTGGTCATCATGGCCGCCATCGCCGGGTTCCTCAGCTACCGCGCCGCCCTCGCGATCTCGAAGGACGAGACGAACTTCCTCACCACCTTCGAGTGGAACCCGCAGGGAGACCCGTCCTCCTTCGGCATCGCCGTCCTCGTCTACGGCACCATCGTCAGCTCGATCATCGCGATGGTGATCGCGGTCCCGATCGCCATCGGCATCGCGCTCTTCATCTCGCACTTCGCGCCCCGCCGGCTCGCCTCCCCGATCGCCTACCTGGTCGACCTGCTGGCGGCCGTACCGAGCATCATCTACGGCCTCTGGGGCGCCGTCTTCCTCGTCCCGTACCTCGACGGCCTCAACAAATGGCTCAACGAGTACTTCGCCTGGACGTACATCTTCGAGAAAACGAACGAGGGAATCGCCCGCAACCTGTTCACCGTGGGCATCCTGCTGGCGATCATGATCCTCCCGATCATCACCAACGTCATACGCGAGGTCTTCCTCCAGTCGCCGAAGATGCACGAGGAAGCCGCGCTGGCCCTCGGTGCCACGCGCTGGGAAGTCATCCGCATGTCCGTGATCCCGTTCGGCCGCTCCGGCATCATCAGCGCCTCGATGCTGGGGCTCGGACGCGCGCTGGGCGAGACGATGGCCGTCGCGGTCGTCCTGTCGCCGAGCTTCCTGCTCGACTTCCACATCCTCGACGCGGGCGGCGGCACCTTCGCGCAGAACATCGCCGCCAAGTTCAACGAGGCGAACGAGTTCGGCCGGGACGCGCTGATCGCCTCCGGCCTGGTCCTCTTCATCATCACACTGCTGGTCAACGGCGCGGCCCGCGCGATCATCGCCCGCCGCAAGGAGTACTCGGGGGCCAACGCATGAGCCACACGCTTCAGGACAAGCGGCCCGCGGTCGCCGACGACCCCCAAGGCTCGCTCTCCCACGCGCGCATGCCCCGCTGGGCCCCCCTGGCCATCGCCGCCGGCTCCGCGGTGCTGGGCTGCCTGATCGGTCTGGTGGCCGGGCTGGACAGCAAGATCCAGTGGGGCCTGCTGGCCGCGCTGATCTTCATCGCGGGCACCTATCTGATCACCGCCAAGGTGGAGGGCCCCCGGCAGGCCAAGAACCAGGTGGCGACCAGCCTCGTCTGGGTCTGCTTCCTCGTGGCCGTCGTCCCGCTGCTCTCACTCGCCTGGACCACCGTCAGCAAGGGCGCCGGAGTCGTCGACGGGTACTTCCTGTCGCACTCGATGAGCGGACTCCTCGACACGGACGAGGGCGGTGGCATCTACCACGCGCTGCTCGGCACCATCGAGCAGGTCGCCATCGCCACGCTGATCGCCACGCCGATCGGTCTGCTGACCGCCGTCTACCTCGTCGAGTACGGCCGCGGAAGGCTCTCCCGCGCCGTCACCTTCTTCGTGGACGTGATGACGGGCATCCCGTCGATCGTCGCCGGCCTGTTCATCCTCTCGACGTGGATCGTCATGCTCGACTTCGGCTTCTCCGGATTCGCCGGCGCCCTGGCGCTCGCCATCCTGATGATGCCGGTGATCGTGCGCTCCACCGAGGAGATGCTGAAGCTCGTCCCGAACGAGCTCCGTGAGGCATCCTTGGCCCTGGGCGTGCCCCAGTGGCGCACCATCCTCAAGGTGGTCCTGCCCACGGCGATCGGTGGCATCACCACAGGCGTGATGCTAGCGGTGGCCCGTATCACCGGCGAGACCGCGCCCGTGCTGCTGCTCGTCTTCGGTACGAAGCTCATCAACTCGAACCCGTTCGAAGGCGCCCAGTCGTCCCTGCCGCTGTACGTGTTCGAGCAGTACTCGGTCGGCACCGACGCCGCGGTCGACCGCGCCTGGGGCGCGGCCCTCGTACTGATCGCGTTCGTCATGCTCCTCAACCTGGTGGCCCGCGGCATCGCCCGCTGGAAGGCCCCCAAGACCGGCCGCTGAGGCCCCGAAATCCGGCTCCGCCGAAGCGGGGTCACGCAGAAAGCAGTGATTCAGATGGCCAAGCGAATCGACGTCAGCGGCCTGACCGCGTTCTACGGCAACCACCGGGCGATCGACGACATCTCCATGACCGTCGAGCCCCGCTCCGTGACGGCCTTCATCGGCCCGTCCGGCTGCGGCAAGTCCACGTTCCTCCGCACCCTCAACCGCATGCACGAGGTCACGCCCGGTGGCCGCGTCGAGGGCAAGGTGCTCCTGGACGACGAGAACCTGTACGGCGCCAACGTCGACCCGGTCGCCGTGCGCCGCACGGTCGGCATGGTCTTCCAGCGGCCCAACCCGTTCCCGACCATGTCGATCTTCGACAACGTCGCGGCCGGCCTGCGGCTCAACGGCAAGTACCGCAAGAACGAGCTCGCGCACGTCGTCGAGAAGTCCCTCAAGGGCGCCAACCTCTGGAACGAGGTCAAGGACCGCCTCAACAAGCCCGGCTCCGGTCTCTCCGGCGGTCAGCAGCAGCGCCTGTGCATCGCCCGCGCGATCGCGGTCGAGCCGGACGTGCTGCTGATGGACGAGCCGTGCTCGGCGCTCGACCCGATCTCGACGCTCGCGATCGAGGACCTGATCGGTGAGCTCAAGGAGCGCTTCACGATCGTCATCGTGACGCACAACATGCAGCAGGCGGCGCGGGTCTCGGACCGTACGGCCTTCTTCAACCTGTCGGCGGTGGGTCAGCCCGGCAAGCTCATCGAGATCGACGAGACGGAACGCATCTTCGCCAACCCGTCCGTACAGGCCACGGAGGACTACATCTCCGGCCGCTTCGGATAGGCACCGGCAGGAAAAGCCGTCCTGCGGTGCTGCATGGCGGTGCCACCGCAAGGCGAAGGGCCCGCCCCCTCTCCCAGGGGGCGGGCCCACTCACGTTTGTCTACGACCACGGCTCACGTTTTACGGGGTCACGGCTCCGGCCCCTCAGCCGAAGGCCAAGTTCACTGTCCAACTGTGCTCCCCCGGGGGACAACCCCCGGACCCCCGGCCGAAGGCCACCGCGCGGCCCTCTCAGCCGAAGGCCAGGTTCACTATCCAACTGTGCTCCCCCGGGGGACAACCCCCGGACCCCCGGCCGAAAACCACCGCGCGGCCCCCTCAGCCGAAGGCCAGGTTCACTATCCAGAAGCTCACGGCGGCGACGAGCGCCGCCGCCGGCATCGTGATGAACCAGCCCAGGATGATGTTCTTCGCCACACCCCACCGCACCGCGTTGACCCGCTTCGTCGCGCCCACGCCCATGATCGCCGAGGTGATGACGTGCGTCGTCGAGATCGGCGCGTGGAAGATGAACGCCGAGCCGAACATGATCGACGCCCCCGTCGTCTCCGCCGCGAACCCCTGCGGCGGATCCAGCTCGATGATCTTGCGGCCCAGCGTCCGCATGATGCGCCAGCCACCCGCGTACGTACCGAGCGAGAGCATCACCGCGCAGGCGATCTTCACCCAGATCGGGATCTCGTCGCTCGGACCCTCGACATCGGCGATGACCAGCGCCATCACCACGATGCCCATCGTCTTCTGCGCGTCCTGGAGGCCGTGGCCGAGCGCCATGCCGGCCGCCGAGACGGTCTGCGCTATGCGGAATCCGCGCTTGGCCTTGTGCGGATTGGAGTGCCGGAACATCCACATGATGCCGACCATCACCAGATAGCCGATGAGGAGACCGACGATCGGTGACAGGAACATCGGGATGACGATCTTCTCCAGCACCCCGGTCCAGATCACCTCGGTCCCGCCGGCGAGCGCCGCGCCCACCATGCCGCCGAAGAGCGCGTGCGAGGAGGACGACGGCAGGCCGTAGTACCAGGTGACCAGATTCCAGACGATCGCACCGACGAGCGCCGCGAAGAGGATCCCCATCCCCCGCGACCCGTGCGGAGTGGCGATCAGTCCTTCGCTGACGGTCTTGGCGACCCCTTGGCCGAGAAACGCCCCCGCGAGGTTCATCACCGCGGCCATCGCCAGCGCCGCGCGAGGGGTCAGCGCACGCGTTGACACCGATGTCGCGATGGCGTTCGCGGAGTCGTGAAATCCGTTGGTGTACGTGAATCCGAGCGCGACTCCGATGGTCACGATCAGGGCGAAGGTGTCCACGTGGTTCAGGACTCCTTGACCGCGATTGTCTCCACCGTGTTCGCGACGTGCTCGAACGCGTCCGCGGCCTCCTCCAGCACATCCACGATCTGCTTGAGCTTCAGGACTTCCATGGCGTCGTACTTGCCGTTGAAGAGCTGGGCGAGCAGCTTGCGATGGATCTGGTCGGCCTGGTTCTCCAGGCGGTTGACCTCGATCCAGTACTCGGTGAGGTTGTCCATCGTCCGCAGGTGCGGCATCGCCTCGGCGGTCAGCTCCGCCGCCCGCGCCAGCACCTCGATCTGCTGCTCGACGCCCTTGGGCAGTTCCTCGACCTGGTAGAGGACGACCAGGTCGACGGCCTCCTCCATGAAGTCCATGATGTCGTCGAGGGACGAGGCCAGGTTGTAGATGTCCTCGCGGTCGAACGGTGTGATGAAAGAGGAGTTCAGCTGGTGGAAGATCGCGTGCGTGGCGTCGTCCCCAGCGTGCTCGGCCGCGCGCATCCGTTCCGCGATCTCGGCTCTGGCGGAGGAATCCGCCCCGAGCAGTTCCATGAGGAGCTTGGAGCCCGTGACGATGTTGTCCGCGGACGCGGCGAACATGTCGTAGAAGCTCGTCTCCCTGGGGGTCAGACGAAAGCGCACGGGGGATCCTCGGGTTACATCGGATTCGGTCAGGCTGATGCTAGGCGCATCATCCGGCCACGGCTAACCGGTGTCCTTCAGTGTGCTGCATAGGACACGACGATCATGACGTGCCCCTGCCCCTTCGTACGCGACTGGGTATCATATACCTACCTGGGGTATTTTCTCCCCTTTCGGACATTCATCCCGAACAACCCACCAGGAGGACGCGATGACGACCACCGAGGCGGCCGGCGCGGCGACCGACGACGCGACCTCCGGCGCGGCCACGACGGCGGCCGCGCCCACGGTCGGCGGAGCCGGCGACGAGATCGTCACCGACCACGACCGCGGTGTGCACGGCTACCACAAACAGAAGGACGAGCACCTCAAGCGGCTCCGCCGGATCGAGGGCCAGATCCGCGGCCTCCAGCGGCTCGTCGACGAGGACGTCTACTGCATCGACATACTCACCCAGGTGTCCGCCTCCACGAAGGCGCTCCAGTCCTTCGCCCTCCAGCTGCTGGAGGAGCACCTGCGGCACTGCGTCGCGGACGCGGCGGTCAAGGGCGGTGACGAGATCGACGAGAAGGTGCAGGAGGCCACGAAGGCGATCGCGCGCCTGCTGCGTACCTGACGTACCCGAAGGAGCGGACGGCGCCCGACGGCGGCTCAGCGCGGCTCAGCGCGGCTCGGCTCAGCGCTCAGGCTCAGCGGCAGGACGATCTCTCGCCGCACTCCACGCGCACCTTCAGCACCTCGTCGATACGGTCCGGGCTGAGCCGCTCACCGTCCGCGGCCGACGCCGCGATCATCAGCTCTCCGCAGAGTTCGATCTCGGCGAGGGCCACGTGGTCCTGGACGGTCGGCGTGCGCAACAGCGCCACGTGCGTTCACCTCTTCCTGCCGGTGTCGTCTTCCTGGCGGTGTCGACTGCCGACTTCCTAGGGTAAGGAGGATGAGGCATGACGCGCATGGCACGTCCGGACCATTTACAGCTTGATCTTCCCGGTGAAGATCTGGTCCTTCGGGGGGAGTCGCACCCCGAAGGACACCCCGAACTCGTACAGCAGTGTGGTGGACGCGACAGCGACCGTACGCCCCTGATTCCGGTAGCTGAACTGGTGCCTGACCTTGCGCAGCCGCCCCTCGTCGTCCAGGTAGGCGTCGAAAGGCACGGCGTCCTCGGCGAAGCCCCGCGCCGCCGAGGCCAGCGCCCCGCGCGCGTACGGCGCCGCGCGCTTCGCGGCCCGCCCGATGTCGGTGACGCCCCGGTAGTGCGAGACACGGACACCGGCCAGTTCCCGCTCGCCGACGTACTCCACGTCCTTCGCGGCACGCAGCAGTTCGGCGGCGGTCAGCGGATCGGTGGCGCCACCGGTGACCAGATTGCCGTCGTCGAGGGTGGTGGAGTCGAGCATGACCCACTTGTCGTCGGGCACCCCGGCGCCCCGGTTCTTCATGTAGAGGGCCGCCGGGGCAAGCAGTTCGGAGATCGGCCGGTGCCCGTCGGCGCCGGCCGGGTCCATGGGCAGCACGACCGACAGCTGCCCCATCCGCTTACGGAAGTCGTACCGTCCCTCGCCCCTGATGGTCACGCGCGTCCCGCCCGTCGCCATCACCAGTGAGGTCCGGGCCTTGGAGCTGCCCGCGTCGACCAGGGCGTCCGCGGACCTGAGGACCGCGGCCGGGTCACCGACGGGCCTGTCGTCGGCGGCCGCGGCGCCCTCGCTCCCGGAACAGCCGCCGGTCCCGGCCACGACTCCCGCCACCGCAACGGCAGCGGCGACGACCGCCACGCCCCTGCGTCTGTGCTGCTGCACCATCGCCTGCCAACCCCCAACGCCCTACCGTTGCTTGCCGTTGTCCGCCGTCGCTCGCCGTTACTCGCCGTTACTCGCGCTGCCTGTCCGAAAGCCGCCCTGTTCCCCCTAACGACGTCCCGCGCGCGTCGTCACGCACCACCGCGCGGCCGGGAACGTACGCGCGAGTACGGTGTGAAGGTGCGCGACCAAGAGACGTCGGATCCGCCCACCTCCCCCCACGAACGCCACTCCACATCGACCGTCGAAAGGGGCTCGTTCCTGACCGCCCACTGCACGTGCGGCTGGTCGGGACCGGCCCGGCGCTCCCGCGACCGGGCACGGACCGACGCCGCGTCCCATCAGGCGGCACACTGACTCCACTCACCCCGTCCACTCCACCTGCTCCACCGACATTCACCTCTGACAGCACTGACCAGCGGGTCGGAGGGGGAAGGCGTCCGATGGAACGGCGCACACTGCTCGCCGGCGCGCTGGCCGTGACCACGGCAGGCGCGGTCGGCGCCTGTACGGGCGACGGCGGGAGCGACTCACCGGGCGCCTCGGCGAACAAGCCGCCGTCGACCCGTACCTCCCCCGGGCCCTCCGCGACCGGTTCCGCCGGGCCACCGCGCTGGGACGCGCTCGCCTCGGGGTTGGACGGCGGACTCCTGCGACCGGGCGACGGCGAGTACGCGACGGCCCGACAGCTCTACAACACCCGCTTCGACGACCTGAAACCGGCGGCCGTCGCGTACGTCGCCGGCGAGGACGACATCAGGGAGTGCCTGGCCTTCGCCCGGAGGTACGGCACGCCCGTCGCGATCCGCAACGGTGGCCACTCCTACGCCGGGTGGTCCAGCGGCAACGGCCGGCTCGTCATCGACATCTCCTCCCTCGACGGCCTCGGCGACGCCGCGTCGGACGGTCTGATCGGCGCGGGCGCGAAGCTCGTCGACGTGTACGGGGCGCTCGCCCGCAAGGGCCGCACGGTCCCGGGCGGTTCCTGCGCCACCGTCGGTATCTCCGGTCTCACCCTGGGCGGCGGCCACGGGGTCGTCTCGCGTGCGTACGGTCTGACCTGCGACAGCCTCACCTCCGCGACCCTCGTGACGGCCGACGGCAAGCGTCTGACCGCCGACGCCGAACAGAACAAGGACCTCTTCTGGGCCCTGCGGGGCGCGGGCAACGGCAACTTCGGCGTCGTCACCGAGCTGCGCTTCCGTACCCATCCCGCCACCACCGGCGTCGCGGCGAACTTCAACTGGCCGTGGTCAAAGGCGCGTTCGGTGCTCGCCGCCTGGCAGGGGTGGGGCCCGGACCAGCCCGACGAGATCTGGTCCTCGTTCCATGCCGCGGTCGGCGCGGGCGGCGCCGCGGACCCGACGGTCGCGGTGTCCGCCTTCACGCTCGGCAGCGAGGACGACCTCAAGAACGCCGTCGACAGGCTCGCCGACCGCGCGGGCTCCCCGGCGAGCTTCGTCTCGCTGCGCCCGGGCAGCTACGAGGAGGCGATGCGCGCGTACGCCGGCTGCGCCGGACTCGGCGACGAGCAGTGCCGGCTGCCCGGCACGACGCCGGGCCGTGGGAAGGAAGGCGCGCTGCAACGGGAGACGTACGCCGCGACGTCGGACTTCTTCGACCGGTCGCTCCCGTCGGCGGGCATCGACACCCTGCTGTCGGCGGTGCGGGACTTCAGCCGTATCAAGGTCGCCGACGGCGCGGGGGCGGGCACGATCACGCTCACGGCGCTCGGCGGCGCGATCAACCGGGTGGACCCCCTGGCGACGGCCTTCGTCCACCGCCGTTCCCGGATGCTCGCGCAGTACGTGGCGTCCTGGCGCCCCGGCACGTCCGGCACCGAGCAGCGGGCGTGGCTGAAAACCGGCCAGGGCGCGCTGCGCAGATACGCCTCGGGCGCCGCGTACCAGAACTACACCGACCCGTCGCTGACCGACTGGCGCACCGCGTACTACGGCCCGGCGGCGGGACGGCTGAAGACGCTGAAGGAACGGTACGACCCCGAGCGCCTGTTCGA
Source organism: Streptomyces camponoticapitis (assembly GCF_014646115.1). Taxonomy (GTDB): domain Bacteria; phylum Actinomycetota; class Actinomycetes; order Streptomycetales; family Streptomycetaceae; genus Streptomyces; species Streptomyces camponoticapitis. The sequence goes on from NZ_BMMV01000023.1 coordinate 115,733, forward strand.
CTTCCCGCAGGCCCTCTGAGCGGCCGGCCCCTACGCGGCGAGGTTGTTGTCGTCGGGCCGCGGCTCGGGAATGCCGAGCGGCCGGGTCCCCGGCGCCTCGGCGGCCTCGGCCCGGTCGGCGTCCCGCGCGGCCCGCGACCGTACGAGCAGCCCGGCCCGCGCCGACCGGCAGACCGCTGACACCAGGGGGGTGAGCAGCGCCATGGCGAGCGGCGCGAGAAGCAGCACCACGGCCGTACCGAGGGCGAACCCGCCGATCACATCGGTCGGGTAGTGCGCGCCCATGTAGACCCAGGCGAAGCCCTCGGCCAGCGCGAGCCCGATCGCGGCGAGCCCGAACCCGCGGTGCGCGACGAAGATGCCGGCGGCCAGGGCCATCGCCACCGTCGCGTGGTCGCTGACGAAGGAGAAGTCGGTCCGGCCGGTCACCAGGACGTCGAGCCCCGGGTGGTCGACGAAGGGGCGGTCGCGTCCGACGAACTCCCGGATCGGGATGTTGATCAGCAGCGCGACACCGGCGGCGAGCGGCGCCCACAGCAGCCCGGCGACGGCGGCCACCGAATCCTCGGCCGCCCCGCGCCGCCGCACGCTCCACCAGCACCAGAGCGCGACGAGAACGAGCGCGATCATGATCCCGTACCTGCCGGCGACCTCGGCACCGCGGTCGAACCAGCCGGGGGCCGACTCGGCCAGACCGTTGATGTCGTAGAGCAGGCTGACGTCGGGGTTCGACCCATCGATCGCGAGTCCAGCCATGTGCTGCGGCCCCTTGCCTTGTTGCCCACCACGACACACCTGCGGGCGTGTCGCTTCCACCAACCCCCGTGGTGCATACGGTCAGTGCTGCGCGATCAACGCCGCAGCTCCAGTCCAGGGAACGGCCTGATACCCCACCAGGTTCCAGACTTCACCGGACGATCTCCAGGACGTTATCGAAGAGTGACACATCGTCCCAGCTCAGAGCGGTGAACGAACGAAGAATTCCGGCCACGCGCGCCCCGGGAAGTCCCCGACTCCACCCTTCCGGGCGTCAACGGGCGGCCCATCTTACGACCCGTCGGATGGACGTCCTGTCAGCCGTTTCACGTATCGGACTTGCGCTCGGAAGGCAGATTGGTCGGCAGCGATTTCGCGCCGTCTTCGGTGACCCTGGTCGCTCCGAAGTAGTCAGGGGTGTCGATTTTGTCGAACCGGATCACGGCGCCGGTGTACGGAGCGTTGATCATGTACCCGCCGCCGACATAGATGCCGACGTGCCGGATGGCCCGCGAATTGGTGAGGTCGTCGGAGAAGAACACGAGATCGCCGGGCATGAGCTGGTCGCGCGAGGGATGCTCGCCGGCGTTGTACTGATCGTTGGCGACACGCGGCAGCTCGATCCCGACGGACCGATAGGCAGCCTGCGTAAGCCCGGAACAGTCGAACCGCCCCTGCTGCTCGGGGGTCCCGTTGCCGCCCCACAGATACTTGGTGCCGAGCTTCTTCTGCGCGTAGTAGATGGCACCGGCGGCCTGGCGGGAGGGTTCTACGCGGCCGACGGGGCGGGCGAAGCTCTGTTCGAGGGTGGTGATGACCTTCACGTAGTTCTGCGTCTCGGGATACGGCGGGACGCCCCCGTACTTGATGACCGCGTACGCGCCCGCGTTGTACGCGGCGAGCATGTTCTTCGTCTGGTCGCCCGGCACGTCGTCGACATACCCGGCGAGCTTGCAGTCGTACGTCGCGGCCGACGGGATCGCGTCCTGCGGGTCCCACACGTCGCGGTCGCCGTCCTTGTCCCCGTCCACCCCGTGGGCCGCCCAGGTCCCCGGGATGAACTGCGCTATGCCCTGGGCCTTCGCCGGGCTCACGATGTCGGGGTCCCAGCCGCTCTCCTGGTAGAGCTGCGCGGCGAGCAGCGCGGGATTGATCGCCGGGCAGAGATTGCCCCACTCCTGCACCAGCCGCTGGTACTTCGCGGGCACGGCGCCCTTGGCCAGCGCGACGGCCCCACCGCCTCCGGCGCCGCCGAGCCCCGCGGCGGCGGAGAACGTCCCGACGACGAGCAGCGCGACGAAGCTCAGGCTGAGCCCGAGCCCGATCGCGCCGCCGATCCAGAATTTACGCACCCCTCAACCCTCCCCCATCCGGGACACGTTCACCGCCATTTTCCCGTCTGTCGTGTCGGCTCTATTCGGACACCGTGTCGGTGGACATGAATCCGGCGCAGAGGATGCTCTTGTGAGCCTTGTCCGACGTGGCGTGGTGGTAGACGACGGTCCACTCGCCGGGGTCGTCGGAGAGCGGCAGCGCGGGCCGGACCTTGCCGTCGGCGCGGAAGGAGAAGTCGTCGGGGTAGGTGAGGAAGGTCCAGTCGGTCTCGTCGCCCTCGTACAGATCGGCGGCCCTGCTCACGAAGCCGAACCGGTCGCTGTTCTGGTCCGAGGTGCCGGGACGTCCGTTCGCGTCGAGCCGGCGGGGAGGCTTGATCTCGACGGCTAGGTAGTACGGCGGGAGGTTCGGCTCCTCGTACTTGAGCCGGTAGCCGATCTCCACCTTGCCGGGCGGGAGTTCGCCGGTGAAGTCGGTCTCGGCGGTGGTGACCGAGTACTGGAACTGGAGCGGCGGCTCCTCCTCGCCCGGGAGGTTGCAACTGTCCCTGAGGCCGTTCCAGGCGTGCCGGGAGGTACCGATGTCCTGGATGTACTGGGGAGGGCCGTCGGGCGTCGGGTCGTCGGCGGGCTTCTTCGGTCCTTCGCCGACGGCCGGGTCCTTCGTGGAGGCCCGGCCGCTCGGGGCGGCGCCGTCGCTCGTTCCGCCGTCGCCTCCGTTTCCCGGGAGGAGCCACACGGCGGTGGCTACGGAGATCCCGACGACGGCGCCGACACCGGTGGCGACGAACCAGGGGGTGCCGCGCCGGGCGGGGCGTGTCGGGACGGACGGCGGTGGCCCCTGGGTCGGAAGCTCGTGGATCGCGGGTGGCGTCGCTCCATAGGGCCGCCGGGGCGTGTCCGGAACCACGTCGGCCATGGCGACCAGCGGCTGGTAGAAGGGATCGTCGACCAGGGCGGTGTCCACGGCGCAGCGCCGGATGAGCTCCGCCGGATCGGGCCGCCTGGCGGGGTCCTTGGCGACGCACTCACGGATGAGCGCGGCCAGGCCGGGCTCGACGCCGACGATGTCGATCTCCCCGTGCACGGCCCGGTAACTCACGGCGGCTCCGTCCCCGACCCCGAACGGGGCGCGCCCAGTCGCCGCGTAGGCGACGGTCGCGCCGAGAGCGAAGATGTCGGCGGCGTCGCCCACTTCGTTGCGCGCGAGCACCTCGGGCGCGGTGTAGCCGGGTGTACCGGGCGCCTGGCCGTCCTGCGTGAGGGCGGTCTGCCCGGCCCCACGGGCAATGCCGAAGTCGATCAACTGGGGCCCCTGGGCGGCCAGGAGAACGTTCTGCGGCTTCAGATCGCGGTGCGTGACGCCGTACGCGTGGACGCTGGCGAGCCCCTCCGCCATGGCGGCGATCAGCCGCCGACAGGTCTCGGCGAGAAACGGCCCCCGCTCGCGTACGGCACGGGCGAGGGTGGGGCCGGTGACGTACTCGGTGGCGATCCAGTACGGGGCCGCGTCCAGCCCGGCGTCGATGAGGTTCGCGGTGTACGCACTGCGCACGGCGCGAACGGTCTCCGCCTCCCGCCGGAACCGGGCGAGCGCCTCGGGATGCTCGGTGATCTCCTCCCGCACGACCTTGACGGCCACGAGCCGCCCACCGGGCGACCGCCCGAGATACACCTGCCCCATCCCGCCCGCCCCGAGCCGCGCGAGAAGCACGTAGGCACCGATGCGCGCGGGGTCCTGGGCTCTGAGGGCATCCACGAGAACGACTGTGCCACAGGGGCGGGCGGAGCTGACTGCCGGTCAGGGGAGAGGGCTGGTCGCGGACCAGAAGTCGTCGTGGACGTCCGGGCGCGGGATAGGCCCGCCGGCGTAGTTGGGCCCGTCGGTCTCAGCCGTGGGATCGGCGACGGTTGATTTATCCACGCAGGGGGTGGCGACCTCGAAAAAAGCCTGGCCCTGTCCACCGATGCTGAGTCTGATCCCGAAACCGTCCGGGGATTTCGCATAGATGGCCGGGAACCTTGGGCTGCTGTTGACGGAGGTGATCTCGTAACCGCTCTTCCGCCAGGACCGCTCGACAACTCCGAGGAATCCGCCACGTCGCTGCTCGGAAATGATCGTCATCACCGCACGGCGCCGCGACAAGTCGCAGCTCCCCGCGGTTGTCTCACCGTGCGTCCACCTCACCCCGGGCCGGATCGCGCGAAAGGTGCCCTCAAGAATGGAATCCGCACGGTCCGCCGCCTCCTGCATGTTCATAACGCGCTCCCCATCCGCTACAGAGCGGTCGGATGCCGAGCACCCGACCATTGAGACGCAAGCCAACACAACTCCCAGGGCACGCCGCAATTTCATCCCCTCCTGCGTCCGTCCATCTGAACGTATCGGTAATCTCCGACAACAATCCTGGCGATATTGTCGGCAGACGTGACATCCTTCCCGGGATTGAAATAGTTGGAATGCGCCTGCACCCCGCCCACAACCGGATGCGGCCCGTCATCCACCCTGAATCTCCTCGCCCCGAAATCCTCATGCGCCGGATCCGTCCCGAACCAGATCTCGCTCTCCCTCGTCTGCGCGTCCTGCGCGAAGAACGCCACCGCCGCGCCTCCCACCCCGCCCACCGCCGCACCCACCGGCCCTCCCAGCACCGCCCCCGCCGACGCTCCCCCGAGCGCGCCCATCCCCATCCCCTGCGCCTCCCCCTTCGCCGGTGCCCGCGTCACCGGGTCGTTCTCCGCCGCGCCCACGTAGACATGGTCTCTGCCCACTCCCAGGTCGTCCGCGGAATCCGCGCCCGTTCCGGGGCTGCCCACCAGCACAATGTCGTCCACTCCCGGAATACCGCCGTCCCGCTGGGCGGCCTGGCCCACCGTCAAGGAGCCGTACGAGTGGCCCACTGCCGTCAGGTGCGGATTCTCGTTCTCGTTCGTCGCCGCGATTCCCGCCATGAAGTCGCCGTACGCCGACGCCCCCGCCTCCGCGTGGTCCGTAAACATGACGTCCGTATTCCCCGTGATGTCGTTCACCGAAAGCTGCGGCGCGTCATAGCCCAGCCACACGATCGAGGCCGTGGACGCGTCGTACTCCTGCGCACCCATCCACGTATCCCTCGCCCGCTTCAAGTCGTCCTCCGCGAAGCCCTCGTCCAATCCGGTCCCCAGTCCCGGCACATACGCCGACACGTTCCTCGCCGTATCCGGATTCCCGTACGACACGATCGCCCGCCCATTCCCCTCGTCCCCGATCCCCAGCAGAAACATCGGCGGATGCCCACCCGCCCGCAACTGCCCGTCGATGGATCTCAGACCGGCCAGCATCGTTCGCGACCCGTCGTCCTCCGCACCCTCCAATTTCCCCATCAGCAGCGCCAGGTTGTCGCGGTTCGCCGCGTCGCGCACCGCCGCGGGGATGCCGTCCAGGTTGCCGATCAGGTCCGGGTGGACCGCCAGGTACTCCTCCCGCTGTTCCGCCGTCAGGCCCTGCCACCAGACCAGGCGTTCCGCCGGCGCCGCACCGTGCGGGATCGCCGCCCGGAGGTAGTCCGCCGTCAGCGCGCGCACCGCCGTGGCGTCCGCGCTCGCGTCCGCCCACATCGCGTCCGTGACCTTCAGGCCGTCCCGCGCGGTCAGCTTCCGCAGCGTCTCGGTGTACCGCGCGTCGATCTCCGCCGCCTGGCCCAGCGCACGTGCGATCCGGTCCGCGATCCCCTGCGCCTTCGCCGCGAGCGGGTTCGGGCTCGTGAACCCGGCCGGCGACGCCGACCCCAGGTAGGCGTGGCCCGACGCCGTACCGCCCCGCAGCTTCTCCTTCGTGAACGGGTCCTCCCCGGCCGCCGGATAGCTCACCGACCCGTCCAGCTGCACCGCGAGGCCGAGACCCACCGCCTCGTCCAGCGCGTCCTTGAGCTGCCGCTGCGGGCCCCGCAGGTCCTGGGCGAGGCTGTTCAGCGTCGTACGGACCAGCCCGCACTCCGTGTAGATGTACTGGAAGTTCCGCCCCAGGGCCCGCAACCGCCCCACCGCCGCCCGCGCCGCCTCGCCCTCCTGAGAGGCGGTCAGCCCCGCGAGCAGTTGCTTGTCGATCCGGTCGCGCGCCGCGTCCGCCCGATTGCTCGCCTTGCCCCAGCCGTCCGCCGCGTCCTCGAACTCGGCGCATCTGACGTTCCGTAACTGCGCCCAGGTGAGCCCACCGCTCACCGCCCCGCCCCCGCGTCGACCCCCGCCAGCCCCGACCTGATCGCCGTGTCGTGCTCACCCTGCGTGCCGGCCACCGCCCTTAGCGGGCCCGCCAGGCTTCCGCACTCGTCGCGGGCTGCCTCGATGCGCCGTTCCCATGACGTACGTACGGTCGCGAGCGCCCCGACGACGCCCAGCCCCTCCCCGCCACCCGCCACGCCCTCGTGCGCCGTTTCGAACTCCGCTTTCAGGTAAGCCATCTGCGTACGCATCACCTCCGCCCCGCCGGCCGCCCGGGTCCACGGCCCGTCGCTGTGCCTCAGCCGCTCCCCGGTCGCCGCGCCCGAACCCCCGGGCCCCTCACCCGCCTCGTCGGCCAGCGCCCGCAAACCGCCCGAATAGCCCGCCATGCCCGCCATGCCACCCGCCCCTGTCCTCTGTTGTCCGGGATGTCGGGTGGCACTGTCCCAACCCGGAAGCGGTCCGCTGCCGCACGGAGGGGAGGGGAAGGAACGGACGCGGTGGCCCCGGGAGGGCGGAAGGCCCGTTCCCCGTTGGCATCGGCCGCGTCCGGCAACGTCGCGGCGTCCCGCGCAGGTTCACCCGTACGGTGGGCCCGCCTCCGCCCGCTACTGGCGCACGGATGGCGCACGGATGGCGCACGGACGCAAAACCGCGGCGGGCTCAAGAGTGCACAACGCCAATCATTGCCCGGAGTCACTCTCCGTGATACACAGAGTGACCGTACGCATACGCGCATACTCCGGCTCACGACACAGGTCAGGGCAGTCGGATCGGTCAAACGTGCGGGGATCGGGTAAAGAGACCCGCCAAGTCGGCATACGAGGCCGGTTCCATCAGCGAAGATAGAAGGCGATCCGTGCCGCCGGGCGCGGGCACTTAACAACCCAACAGGGGCGGTGAGTTGCATGGACGTGGAAGCCGAGAAGGGCGACATCAACACCATCATCGGTGGTATCGCTCCGAGCTGGGGGCCCTTCGGGAACCTGGGCACGGAGGCTCGCATCATTGTCGAGGTGGTGATGGCCATCGCCATCCTGCTCTGTCTCGCCATCGCGATCTGGGGTGCGGCCAAGCAGCGTATCGGCGCGACCGCGCTGCGGGACACCTTCAGCGCGGAGCAGGGCAAGGGGCTGATCGTCGCCGGACTGACCGGCGTCTTCATCATCGGGTCCCTCGGGACAGTCTTCACGATTGTGTACGGGATGGCTGTTTAGCGTCACATCGGTCCGATCCACGCCGGGTACGCCCGGCCCACCTCTACATCATCCGAATCGACACCATCCGTCCCCACACCATCCGTCCGTCGCGCCCATCCGCCGAGGTTGCGTCTCCCTGATGTCGAGTCACCACACCGCGTCCGCGCGGAAACCAGTGCGGCTACCGTCGTGCCCAGCGGTACTGGGAGCGGTAGCGCAAGCGGAACTGCACACGGTTGAACCGGTCGAGGGGGCGGACGCGGCATGAGCTTCGGCGACGAGCACGGCCACGGGAACGACCCGGGCCGGACGACGGACGACGGCTTCGGCGGGATGGGCCAGACGCGCACGCGTCTGCCGGACGGCGGGGCCGGCGACGGATACGGGGGCGCCCGCCGCCCGCAACGGAGTTCGCGCTCGCTCATCGCGATGGTGGGCGTGGTGGTGCTGCTGATCGCGGCTATCGCGTTCGCGAACCGCGGGGGCGGCGACGACGCGGGCACGTCGGGCGCCGGCGGCGGCGCCGACAACGCGTCGGGCCCGGAACCGACGGCGGCGTCCGGAGTGAAGCCGGTGACGGGAAAGAACGGGGGGATTCCTTCGGGGTTCGCGAAGGACGAGCAGGGGGCGGAGAGCGCGGCGGCGAATTACGCGGTGGCGCTCGGCTCCGACGGCATGTTCAACCAGGAGCGCCGACGCGACATCGTGCAGGCCGTCGCACACACCGACTCGGCAACGAAACTCCAGTCAGGATTCGACGCCGACTACTCGCCGTCATTCGTGGCAGACATCGGCCTGGAACCTGACGGCACGGCTCCAGCCGGGTCCACGTTCGTCAACCGCACCCTCCCGGCGGGTACGAAGGTCACGAAGTTCGCTAACAACGCCGCCGATGTCGATGTCTGGTGCATGGGCCTGTTCGGGCTGACGGGAGAGGCGTCGACCAAGCCGGTGACGAACGGCTGGTTCACGGTGAACGTGAAACTGAAGTGGGACGGGTCCGACTGGAAGGTCGTCGAGACGAGCCAGAAGACGGGTCCGACGCCCGTCACCGGGGACAACCCGGTATCCGGATCCGACGAGATCGCCGACGCGGTCACAGAGTTCGGAGGGTTCACCTATGCCCGGTAGCCCTCAGCGGGTCGTCCGCTCCGTAGCTGTCACCCTCGCAGCCGCCCAGGCGGCGGTGTTCCTGTTTGCCTCTCGGGCCATCGCGGCGCCGACACCGACGCCGTCACCGTCCGCGAGTGACGATCCGTGCGAACTGATCGCCGGCCCTGCCCGTGACTTCTGCGACAACGGCGAACCCGGCAGCACCTCCCGCAACTCCCCCCTCAACGACCCCACCGACGTCGTCGACCCCCTCACCGCCCTCGCGCGCGGCTGCGCCGAGGCCGCCGCGTGGACCGTCGACACCCTCTCCAAAGCCGTGAAGGAGACCGCCACGGTCGACTTCACCAACACCACCTTCCTCTCCCAGTACGCCGTCGTCTTCGCCGCCGCCACCATCCTCACCCTCATCCTCTGGCTCCTCGCCGTAGCCAAGCGCGCCATCCGCGGCGTCCCGCTCACGACCGCCATCTCCGAGGCCATCGGCTTCCTCTGGCTCACCGTCCTCGCCTCCGCCTTCACGCCGCTCATCCTCTACACCCTCGTCTCCGCCACCGACGGCGTCACCGACGTCATCGCCGGCGGGACCAGTGGGCAGACCGATGTGTTCTTCGGGACGTTCTCCGAGGCGCTGAAGAAGGACACCGAGATCGGCGGCGGGCCGATCATGCTGATCGTCGTGTCCCTCGTGACGATCCTCGCGGCCGGCATCCTCTATCTGGAGCTGTTCATCCGGGCGATCCTGCTCTACGTCGGCGCCCTCCTCGGCGTCGTCGTCTACGCCGGTCTCGTCGACAAGAACATGTGGGGCCATGTACGCCGCTGGGCCGGGCTCATGATCGCGGTCATCATGGTGAAACCCGTGATCGTCATCGTCCTCGGCCTCGCCGGCGCGCTCACCTCCGACGACGGGCCCGACTCGCTCTCGGCCGTCGTCTCCGGGCTCGCCATCATCATCCTCGCGATCTTCGCCTCGGCCATGATCTACCGCTTCGTCCCCGGCTTCGGCGACGAGATCGCCAGCGCCCGCAGCAACGCCAAGCTGTCCACCGCCGGTGGCCGCGCCGCCGCCGTGATCAGTTCGCCCGCCGGCGTCGTCTCGCAGGGCATCAAGACGCACAGCGGCCGAAGCGGCGGAGGCGGCGGCGACAGCAGCAGCGGCGGTGCCCGCCCCTCCAACCCCGTCTCCGGTGGCGTCGCCGCCCACAGCAGCCGCCCCTCCTCGGGCGGCGGCGGAGGAGGCGGAGGTGGCAGCGTCCCCTCGCCGGCCCCCGCCCCCCGCTCCAGCAGCCCCACCAGCGGCACCCCCCACAGCAGCCGCAGCAACCACGGAAACCGCGGAACCGGTAACAACAGCACAGGAGGTGGAGGGCGTTGACGACTCAGTCCCATGCGGTCGCGCCCCGCCGTACGTATCTCATCGGCCGCGCCCGGCCGAACGCGATCGTCGGCAAGAACCGTGAGACGGGCGAGATCGCGCTGATCATCGCCGGCGCGTTCCTCGGCATGATGAGCGGGCTCATCGTGCCCATCCTGTCCCTGCGGATCGTGACACTGCTCGGGTTCCCGCTCCTCGCGCTGGCCGCGGTGTACGTCCCGTACAAGCACCGCACGGTCTACAAGTGGTTCGAGATCAACCGCAGTTTCAAACGGACCCTCCGCAACGGCACCACCTACCGCTCCGCCGCCATGGAGTCCGGCACCATGGCCGACGGCCGCGAGGTCGAGATCGGCCCGCCACCGGGGATCGGGCGGATCAACTGGCTGGCCGCGCCCTTCGGGCCCGACGAGATCGCCGTCCTGCTGCACGCCGACCGCCGCACCGTCACCGCCGCCATCGAGATCGAGGGCCCCGGCGTCGGCCTGCGCGACAGCGAGGACCAGGAAGCGCTCGTCGACCGCTTCGGCACGCTCCTCAAGCACGTCGCCAACGGCGACGGCTTCGTCACCCGCCTCCAGATGCTCGCCCGTACGCTCCCCGCCGACCCCGACGCGCACGCCAAGGACGTCGCCCAGCGCGGCGACTCCGCGTCCCCGGGCTGGCTCCAGGAGTCATACGAGCAGCTCCAGTCCATGGTCTCCACCTCCAGCGAGCAGCACCGCGCCTACCTCGTCGCCTGCATGCACTACACCCGCGAACTGGCCAGCGAGGGACAGGCCATGGCCCGCGCCACCCGCCAGGCGGCGGGCGGCAAGGGCGGCCGGGGCCGCAAGCTCGACAAGGACGCCGGCCTGGCCGTCGTCATGGCCCGCGAGCTCACCGACATCTGCGCCCGCCTCGCCGAGGCCGACATCCGCGTCCGTCAGCCGCTCGGGCAGGCCCGGCTCGCCTCGCTCGTGCACTCGATGTACGACCCGGACCACCCCATAGACCACATCCAGGCCATGACGAAGCGCAACGCCTGGCCCGCCGAGCTGGACGCCATGGAGCCCACGTACCTCCAGGCCAAGACCCGCGAGTCCTCCACCCGCGCGCCCTGGTGCCACTCCACGGCCTGGGTGAAGGAGTGGCCGATGACCCCGGTCGGGGTCAACTTCCTCGCCCCGCTGCTCGTCCACACGCCCGACGTGATCCGTACGGTCGCGGTCTGCATGGACCTGGAGCCGACCGAGGTCGCCATCGAGCGGATGCTCACCGAGAAGACGAACGACGAGGCCGACGCGAGCCGCGCCGCCAAGATGAACCGCACCGTCGACCCGCGCGACATCGCGGCGCACGGCCGGCTCGACCAACGGGGTGAAGATCTCGCCAGTGGCGCGGCCGGGGTCAACATTGTCGGGTACATCACCGTGTCGTCCCGCTCACCCGAGGCCCTGGCCAGGGACAAGCGGACGATCCGGGCGTCCGCCGGCAAGTCGTATCTGAAGCTGGAGTGGTGCGACCGCGAGCACCACCGGGCGTTCGTGAACACCCTGCCGTTCGCCACCGGCATCCGCCGATGAGCACCACCCGCCGACCGACAACCGCCGCACGAAAGCCGACAACCGCCGTACAGACGCCGACGACCGCCCAGCACCACCAAACTGCCGCCGTTCCCAAGCCGACCGCCGCTGATAGGGGCCTGTGATGCGAGATCCCATGTCCGCCTTCACGGACGCCTTCACCAGCTTCCTCTTCGGGAAGGTGGAGACCACCCGGCTCCCGGTCCGTACGTCCACCGGCCAGGCGCAGGCCGTCTATCTGCCGACCGCCGCCCCCGGCCTCGGCGACTCGGGCGTCATCATCGGCCGCGAGGTCTACAGCGGCAAGGGCTACATCTACGACCCCTTCCAGCTGTACGGGCAGCAACTCCCCGCCCCGCACTGGCTGGTCCTCGGCGAGTCCGGCAACGGCAAGTCGGCCCTGGAGAAGACGTACGTCCTGCGGCAGCTGCGTTTCCGCGACCGCCAGGTCGTCGTCCTCGACGCCCAGGGCGAGGACGGCGCCGGCGAGTGGAACCTCATCGCGCAGGAGCTGGGTATAACCCCCATCCGGCTCGACCCGATGGCGGCCCTGGACGGCGGCATCAAGCTCAACCCCCTCGACCCGGCGATCACCACCACCGGCCAGCTCGCCCTGCTGCGCACCATCATCGAAGTCGCCATGGGCCACGGTCTGGACGAGCGCTCCGGCTTCGCGCTCAAGGTCGCGCACGCCTACGTCCACGCCACGATCGTCGAGCGCCAGCCCGTCCTCATGGACATCGTGGAGCAACTGCGCCACCCGGAGCCCGAGTCGGCCGAGGCGATGAACGTCGACATAGACGACGTACGGGCCTGGGGCCTGGACGTCGCCCTCGTCCTCGACCGCCTGGTCGACGGCGACCTGCGCGGCATGTTCGACGGACCGACGACCGTCGGCATCGACCTGGACTCCCCGCTCATCGTCTTCGACCTCTCGCACATCGACCGCAACTCGATCGCGATGCCGATCCTGATGGCGATCGTCGGCGTGTGGCTGGAGCACACCTGGATCCGCCCCGACCGGAAGAAGCGCATCTTCCTGGTCGAGGAGGCCTGGCACATCATCAACTCCCCGTTCGTCGCGCAGCTCTTCCAGCGGCTCCTCAAGTTCGGCCGCCGGCTGGGTCTGTCGTTCGTGGCGGTCGTCCACCACCTCTCCGACGTGGTCGACGGCGCCGCCGCCAAGGAAGCCGCCGCCATCCTCAAGATGGCGTCGACCCGGACGATCTACGCGCAGAAGGCGGACGAGGCGCGGTCCACCGGTCAGGTCCTCGGCCTGCCACGCTGGGCGGTCGAGATCATCCCGAGCCTCACGCCGGGTATCGCGGTGTGGGACGTCAACGGCAATGTCCAGGTCGTCAAACACCTGGTCACCGAGGCCGAACGACCACTCGTCTTCACCGACCGCGCGATGACGGAGAACAGCCAGGCGTCCAATGCCTCCGACGCCGCCGACGCCCTGAGCGGCGGGCTGCCCGACGACGTACGGGCCGCCGAGTGGGAGGCGGAACAGCGCGCGATCCTGATGGAGCAGCAGCGGTTGAACGCGTCCTCCGAGTCCACGGTGGCGTGACGGGCATGGCGGCGGGCAATGGCGCGGCTCCGGAGCGCGGGGTCCCGGACGGGCTGATCCTGGGCGTGCTGGGCTTCCTGCTCGGGATCACGCTGTTCGTGTGGACGGCGACGGGCCTCGCCGCGCTCTTCGCGCACGGCTCGTGGCCGGCCAGGGTGACCTTCATGCGTACGCCGTCGGCCGTACGGCAGTTGGTCTCGGCCCCGCACGACCTCCCGGCGGCCTGGCCGGACACACCGCCGGGCGAGCTCTCCGGATACGGGCTGTTCTGGGGCCTGTTCATCGGCGAGCTGATGGTGGCGACCGTGCTGGCGGTGTTCGTGCTGGGCGTCGTGGCCCGCTGGCGCGCGCTGCGTACGGTACGGCTCCGGGAACGCGAACGGGCGCGGGAGCGCGCCGAGTACGTACGGGAGAACCCGGCGCCCGCCCCGGCGCCCGCGCCCGCGCCCGCTGCCGCAGCGGAGCCGACCCCAACCCCCGCTCCGGCCCCGGTCGAACGGGCCCAGCCCGTCGCCCCGGTCGAGCAGGCCCCACCCGTCGCACCACCGGCAGCCACACCCGTACAGGTGCCGGTCCCCGCCCCTCGTACCGCCCCGTACGCCCACGTCCGCTACGGCGCCCCCCACACCCGCCGCCCCGCCGCCGTGCAGGCCATCCAGGACGCCGAGGGACCCGCGCTCGTCGTCACGTCCGACGCCACCGTCTGGGCCGAGACGAAGGACGCCCGCGCCAAACTCGGCCCCGTCCTCGTCTACGACCCCGGCCACCTCTGCGACACCCCCGCCCGCCTCCACTGGTCGCCCACCACCGGCTGCGAGGACCCCGGCACCGCCGCCGCGCGTGCCGTCGCGCTGCTCGCGCCCGTTCGTCCGCCGGCCCGCCTCGACGCCGCCATGGCCGACACGGCGGAGACGCTGCTGCGCTGCTGGCTGCACGCCGCCGCCGTCGACGGGCGGCCGTTCAAGCAGGTGCACCGCTGGGCACAGGGAGGCAACGCGCACGACGCCGTACGGCTCCTGCGTACCCACCCCAAGGCCGCCTCCGGGCTCGCCGGTCTGCTGGAGTCCGCGCTCACCGCCTATCCCGAACGCCGGGAGATCGCCCAGCAGTTGACGACCCGCGCGCTGACTTCCCTGTCGTCCGTCCACATCCGCGAAGCCTGCACACCCAATCGCGCCGACTCGCTCGCACTGGATTCTTTCGCGGCCGAGGGGGGCACGCTCTATGTGGTGGGTGAGCCGATCGAGGATCCGCGCACTCGTCCGGGAGCGATGCCGCTGCTCACCGCTCTCGCCTCAAGCGTGGTCGAGCACGGCCGCCGCATGGCCGTACGGTCATCCGCCGGTCGGCTCGACCCACCAATGACGCTGGTGCTCGACGACGTGGCTGCGGTGGCCCCACTGCCCGCGCTGCCCGAGCTGCTGGCCGAAGGGGATGAGCACGGGATGCCGGCGCTGGTCCTCCTGCGCTCACGCGAACAGGGCAGGGACCGCTGGCCGGACCGCTGGCCGCACCAGGAACTTCCCGCCTGAGCGGCCCAGTTCACCGAGTGAAGTCTGCCGTTCAGGTCCGCGGCCGCGGCACCGCGAGCTCGAACTCCCGCGCGGAGGGATCGTTCTTCACAGGGAGGATCGCACCGGTCGGCTCGAAGCCGAGCTTGCGGTACGCGGCCCGCGCCCGCCCGTTCCGCTCGTCCACGAACAGCCGCACCCGCTCGACACGCGGCTCCTCCAGCGACCACGCCCACTCGGCGGCCACGTCGAACAGTTCCTTCAGCAGCCCGGCGCCCCGGTACTCCGGCCGTACGTACACACCGACGATGTGCGCCTGGTCGCAGTCGCTCCGGCCGCCCAGCACATCCGTCGCACCCAGCCGCTCGACGAGCACCACCACCGAACCTGCCCAGCCCCCGTCCGCCACCTCTGCCACGAACTGCCGCGCCGACGTGCCCCCCGCCGCTCCCTCCGTCCGCTCCCGCCAGAAGGAGTCGGGGCGCTGAACGGCGTCCTCGTACGTATCGAGGAAGGCGACGTGCGCGGCCGGATCCCGCAGGGCGTCCAGCCGGAATTCCTTCGCGGTGGCCCATTCGTCGGCCCGTACGGTACGTACGACAGGTGCTCGGCTCATGCGGCGATCCTCCGGGCTCGGGACACCCGCCCACAAACCAATTTCCGGAGACGGATCTCAGGGTCCCCCGGGGCCGCCGTCGTACCGGGGTAGTACGCCCCGTACGCGGTGCCCGCCCCCGGTCCGACGTTCCCGACCCGCGAACTGCCTACCGTCGAAGCCATGATCAAGGCCAACGGACTCACCAAGCGATACGGCGGCAGAACACGCCGGCCCGGCAGAACCGGCAGGACCGGCACGCCCGTCGGAACCGGAAAGACCGTCGTCGACGACCTCACCTTCACCGTCGAGCCAGGAGCCGTCACCGGCTTCCTCGGCCCCAACGGCGCCGGCAAATCCACCACCATGCGCATGATCATGGGCCTCGACGCCCCCACCGCCGGCCACGTGACCGTGGGCGACCGCGCCTACGCCGCCCACCCGGCCCCGCTCCACGAGGTCGGCGGCCTGCTGGAGGCCCGCGCCGTCCATCCGGGCCGCACCGCCCACCACCATCTGATGGCACTCGCCCACACCCACGGCATCCCCGGCTCCCGCGTCGAGCACGTCCTCGGCCTGACCGGCCTCACCGATGTCGCCGGAAACCGCGTGAAGGGCTTCTCCCTCGGCATGGGCCAGCGCCTCGGCATCGCGGCCGCCCTCCTCGGCGACCCGGCCACGGTCATCCTCGACGAGCCGGTCAACGGCCTCGACCCGGAGGGCGTCCTGTGGATCCGTAATCTCCTCAAGTCCCTTGCCGCCGAAGGCCGTACGGTCTTCGTCTCCTCCCACCTGATGAGCGAGACGGCGCTGACCGCCGACCGGCTCATCATCATCGGGCGGGGCCGGCTGCTCGCCGAGACGACGGTGGCCGACTTCGTACGGGACTCGGGCGTCACGGCCATGAAGGTCGTCTCCCCCGGCGCCCGGACGCTCGCGTCGCTGCTCGCGGGCCCCGGTGTCGAGATCGCCCCGGGCGCCGCATCCGACGAACTCGACGTACGGGGCGTCGACGGCGCGTACATCGGCCGTATCGCCGCGGCCCACGCCGTTCCCCTGTACGAGCTGACGCCGCGCACCGCGTCCCTGGAGCAGGCCTTCATGGATCTGACGCGCGACGAGGTCGAGTACCAGGCGGGCACCACCCACGACGCACCCACAGGAGCGGCGGCATGAGCACCACACAAACCGTCCCGGCCCGCGTGTCCCCGGCCCCGGTCCACCGCCTGGGCGTCACTCCCGCACGGGTCCTGCGCTCGGAATGGCACAAGTTCTGGACCCTGCGCTCCACCTGGGTCACCCTCTCGGGCTCCTCGCTCCTCATCCTCGCCACCGGCCTGGCCGTGGCGATCAGTCACGAACCCGCGGGCGCCGGTCCCGAGGAGGTCGGGGACCCGGTCGTACTGACGCTGCTGGGCATCCAGTTCGGCCAGATCATCCTCACCGTGCTCGGTGTCCTGTTCACGGCGGGCGAGTACTCGACCGGCATGATCCGCGCCTCGCTCTCCGCCGTTCCCCGACGGCTCCCCGTCCTGTGGGCCAAGGCCGCGGTCTTCGCCGCCGTCACCCTGGTCACCGGGCTGATCACGACCTTCGCGACCTTCCTGCTCGCCCAGCCCTTCCTCGCCGACACCGACATGGGCGCCTCACTCGCGGATCCGGGAGTCGCCGGCGCCGTCGCGGGCACGGCGCTCTCGCTCACACTCCTCGGCGTGCTCGGCCTCGGGCTCGGCGCACTGCTCCGCTCCGTACCGGGAGCCGTCGGCGCGTTCTTCGCGGGAGTGGTCATCATGCCGGAGGTGCTGTCGGCGGTGCCCTCCGACGCCGTGAAGGAGGCCGTCTCGTACTTCCCGGCCCGCGCCGCACAATCCCTCGGCGCGGTCCAGCACCAGGCCGGCAGCCCGTCGGACCCTGCGGCCCTGCTCACGCTCTGCCTGTGGGCACTGGCGGCACTGGGAACAGCGGGATGGCTCCTCAAGCGGCGCGATGTATGACGATGATGGAGAGATGACGAGCCCGAGGCCGACAGCGGGAGCAAGGGTGAGCGGCAACAACAGATCGCTCACCCAGCTCATCAACAGCGCGGCCCAGCGGATCGACGCCTACGACAAGGCCCGCCCGCTGGTCTGGAACCTGTTCCTGGCGGGCTGTCTCCTGATCGGCGGCACGGGCGAGCTGAGCGGCGGAGGCTGGCGAGCGATCTCGCCCAACCCCGGCGCGCCCCTGTGGCCGGCCGTGGTCTGCGCCGTGGGCTTCCCGCTGACCTTGCTGCGCCGACGTACGCACCCGGTCGAAAGCCTGCTTGCCCTGTTCCCGCTCGCCCTGTTGCAGGGCTGGTCGGGTGTCGGGCTCCAAGTCACCGTGTTCTGCGAGCTCATCGTCATCTTCAACATCGCGCTACGGCTCCCGATGCGCCAATTGGCCCTGAGCGCAATGCTGTTGAGCGTCCCGCTCGTCGTGGGCCTCGCGCGCTTTCCGGCGGACGGGTGGGTCATCCCTCTCCAGTCCGCACTGACGAGCATCGCCGCGGTGGCTCTGCTGGGGATCGCGTGGCGTACGAGACAGGAGTACACGGCCTCGCTGAGGGAGCGGGCGAAGCAGCTGGAGATCGAACGCGACCAGCAGGCCCAGCTCGCCGCCGCCGCCGAACGCACCAGGATCGCCCGCGAGATGCACGACATCCTCGGCCACAACCTGTCCGTCATCACGGGCCTCGCGGACGGCGGTTCGTACGCGGCGAGGAAGAACCCGCAGCGCGCGACCGAGGCCCTGGACGCGATCGCCACCACCAGCCGCCAGGCCCTCACGGAGCTCCGCCGCCTGCTGGGCATCCTCCAGAACGAGACCCGGGCCACCGCCCCCGCCGAACTCGCGCCACAGCCAGGACTCGGCGAACTGGACCAACTGATCGGCGGCGTACGGGCGGCGGGCCTGCCCGTCCAGGTCACGGTCACCGGCGACCTCGAACTCGAAGCCGAACCACAGGGCCGCCAGCTCACGATCTACCGCGTCATCCAGGAAGCCCTCACCAACACCCTCAAGCACGCGGGCCCCGACGCCATGGCCACGGTCGCACTCAGCCGTACACCGGAGGCCATCACGGCGGAGATCACCGACACGGGCAGACCTGGTCCCAGAAAGCCAGGAGGCCGCGGCATCACCGGCATGCGGGAACGCAGCGCCCTGTACGCGGGCACACTTGAAGTCGGACCACGGCCCGAGCCCGACGAGGGCTGGCGGGTCCATCTGCATCTGCCGAACGACGAGGACGACCGGGTGTGACGACCGTACTGATCGCCGACGACCAGCCCTTGCAGCGCATGGGCTTCCGGATGCTGCTGGAGAGCCAGGACGACATGACCCTGGTGGGCGAGGCGGGCGGCGGCGCCGAAGCCGTACGCCTCATCGACCAACTCCACCCGGATGTCGTCCTGATGGACGTCCGCATGCCGGGCCTCGACGGCATTGAGGCCACGCGCCGCGTCGTCGCGGCCGGCAGCCGCACACGGGTGCTCATCCTGACCACCTTCGACCTGGACGAGTACGCGTACGCGGCCCTCCGCGCCGGCGCGAGCGGCTTCCTCGTCAAGGACGCGCTCCCCGAGGAGCTCCTGTCCGGCATCCGCGCGGTCGCGAGCGGCGACGCGGTGGTGGCCCCGAGCCTCACCCGCCGCCTGCTGGACGCGTACGCCCATCGCCTCCCCACGTCGAACAACGCGGCGGGCGACGAGCCGGCGCAACCCGAGGAGAACCACCCGGGAATCTCCCTGCTCACCGACCGGGAACGGGAAATCCTCACCGTTATCGGTCAGGGCTGGACGAACACCGAGATCGCTGCCCGTCTCCACCTCGCGGAATCGACGGTGAAGACGCATGTGGGCCGCGTCCTGGCGAAGACAGGCTCACGCGACCGCGTCCAGGCGGTAATCCTGGCGTACGAGGCGAGGCTGGTCCGCCCGTCGTAGAAAAGGTCTTGAACGCAGAAATGCCCCGCACCATAGACGGTGCGGGGCACTCCCACAAAGATTGTTCGGCGGCGTCCTACTCTCCCACAGGGTCCCCCCTGCAGTACCATCGGCGCTGAAAGGCTTAGCTTCCGGGTTCGGAATGTAACCGGGCGTTTCCCTAACGCAATGACCACCGAAACACTATGAAACACTGGAACAGCCGGATAACTTCACGGATGTTCGTTGTCTCAGAACTAACACAGTGGACGCGAGCAACTGAGGACAAG
>NZ_BMMV01000024.1:0-125900 GCF_014646115.1 Streptomyces camponoticapitis
TACCAAGCCATGGTCACCCTCGCCTGCCTACAACTCTGGCTCCCATGACTTTGCGGACAGGCCCTAGGGAGTGCCTCGCCTCAGGTCACCCGGATATCGGCCCGGCCCCCTACTGGCCCACTCTTCCGTCGACGCACTCGCGCAGCAGATCGGCGTGCCCGCAGTGGCGGGCGTACTCGTCGATCCTGTGCACCATCAGCTCCCGGACCGCGATGCCGTCCTTCCCCAGACGTTCACCCAGATCCGGGTGCTCGGCGAGCTTGGCGTCGGTCGCGGCCTGTTCCTTCGCCAGAGCGGAGTACGCGGCTTCGACCTCGGCCTCCTCAGCCACGGCTCCATGGAAGTCCCCGCCGCCGTCGCCGTAGATCTTCGGCAGCGGATCCCCGTCGGTGATCCAGTTGCGCCAGTCCCGCTCCACCTCGGCGAGATGGCGGAGCAGACCGAGCAGCGACATCGTCGACGGCGGAACCGAGCGACGGGCCAACTGCTCCGCGTCCAGGCCCTCGCACTTCATCCGCAGCGTCGTGCGATAGTCCGTCAGGAAGTCCTGCAGCGTCGCGAGCTCGCCGTCCGGACTGACTCCTTCGGTGTTGCGGGGGTCGTCGTCCGGATCGGCCCACATGTCGGGGTAGACGGTCGCCTGGGTCCATCGTGCGGGTTGGTCAGTCATGCGTTCCATGTTGGTCTGTGACGGCCCGGACCCGCGAGCGTTTTATGGTGCGGCCCAACAGCTGTGATGGTGGTGTTTCCTCCAGGATAGGGACGAGTTGCCCGCCGAGTGTGTGTCATCGACCGCACACGGCGAGTGATGTTTACGGTGGGGCGATGCGACGTGCCCCCTGGTGGGTCCTGCTGTCCGCGGCGGGTGCCCCTGTGCTTCTGGTCGGTGGTTCGACGATTGCACAGCATCTGCAAGGACCTTCCTACGACCCCACGGATGACACACTCAGCATTCTGGCGTCCTACGGTGCCCGCGGCTACTGGCTGATGACCGGCGTACTGATCGTGCTGGGGCTGTCGTACATCACGACCGCACACGGTCTGCGGGAGGCGGCGTTCCTCGGGCGGCTCGCCCTGGCCGGCGGCGGGCTGGCCGCCATGGCTCTGACACTGGTGCCCGCGCCCGTGAGTGGTGGGGCACTGAAACACGGGCTGGTGGCGGGTACCGGCTTCGTTCTGCTGGCGATCTGGCCTGCCTTGGCCGCGAGGCGCGGTGGGAAGAACGTGCCGTGGGGCTTGAACTTCAAGGTGTCGGTCGTCGCGAGCGTACTGATGTGCGCGGGCGCCGCGTGGTTCGCGGTGGAGTTGCAGAACGGGCAGGCGCCGGGCGTCGCGGAGCGGGTGGTGACCTTCGTTCAGGCCGTGTGGCCGCTGGTGGTGGCCGTCTCCTGCCGGGTCTGGCGCGACAGGCCCGTACCCGCGGGACCCTGACGACCGGCGGATGACGACAGCCGCGCGATCAGCCGGTCGGAGGGGCTTTCCGGCGGCGTCAGCCCGTCTGCTGAGCCCGCTCGGTCCGCCGGACAGAACCTAGTCGCCGAACACCTCCTTGACGAGCCGCTGCTTGACCTTCTCGAACGCCCCCGCCAGGGCCGGCCAGTCGAGCTCCGCTTCCCCGGAGGTCAGCGAGCCGGTCAGGGTCTTGCTGCCGTCGGGGGTGCTGTACATCAGCGCCGCCCAGCCCCAGAAGCCGCCGTTGTGCTGGAAAATGGTGCCGCCGCCGACCGTCTCCTCCACGAACACCCCGAGGCCGTAGCCCATCTTGGGGTGCGGTGTGCGCATCTCGGCCAGGAGCGGGGCCGGCAGGAGCTTGCCGCTCATCAGGGCGGAGAAGAATGTGTGGAGATCCTGGCTGGTCGAGATCATGTCTCCGGCGGCGGAGATCCAGGAGGGGTTGAAGCGGGTGGTGTCCGCCACCTTCCACCGGCCGGCGTCCTCGTACCCGTAGTAGCCGTGGGCGTGCGGCTCGGGGATCTCCGGCGAGGCGCCCGGCACCACGGTGCCGGTCAGCCCGAGCGGCCCCAGGACCAGCCGCCGCATCTCCTCGGCGTACGAGCGGTCGGTGGCCTTCTCGATCAGCAGCCTGACCAGCACGTAGTTGGTGTTGGAGTAGCTCCAGTCCGTCCCGGGCTCGAACCGCGCGGGCTTGGACAACGCCATCCGTACCAGCTCTTCGGGCCGGTAGGTGCGGAACTGATTGTCCATCCACTCCTTGCCCACCCCGGCGACTCCGCCGGCCACGATCGTCCCGTCCTCGTAGATCTCGCCGGTGAAGCTGAACAACCCGCTGGTGTGCTGGAGCAGCATCCGCACGGTGATCCGCCGGTCCAGCCGGAACTCGGGCAGGTACGCGTCCGCCGGGGTGTCCAGCCCGATCCTGCCCTCGGCGACCAGGCGCAGCACCAGGGTCGCGGTGAAGGTCTTGGTGATGCTGCCGATCCGGAAGTGCCCGTCGGTCGGTGGCTTCGCCGCCTCACCCAGCTTGCGTACCCCCGCGCTGCCGGCCCAGTGGCCCCGCTCGTCGTGCACGCGCAGCTGCATCCCGGCGAAACCGGAATCGACGATCTCCTGGATGGCCTGCCGCAGCTCCGGGCGATCCGGCCCGACAGCGGTGGTTCGTGTGGTGGGGAGGGTCTCGCTCATGGTCATTCCTTGTCTCACGGTATTCAGGGTTCGAGGCGGCTCGAAAGCGCGGGCCCACTGGTGACGACCCGCCCGTTCGAGGCGGTCTCGCGATGAGCGTGCACCCTGACCCAAGGTCAAGCTCAACCCCCTTCCCGCCCGCGTCGGGCGTGGACCGGGCACGGGTCATGAGGTGGAAGAGATGCGCGCTACCCTCGCCCCTGTGATTGCCGGCAATCCATATCTCAAGGTGAGCGCGAAGACCGCCCACGAACCGGGGGTGCGCTGAGCCGATGGCGGACGGGCTCACGATCGGTCAGGCGGCCGCGTTCGTCGGCGTCACGATCAAGACGGTGCGGCACTACCACCGGCTCGGTCTGGTCGAGGAACCGGGACGCGACGGTTCCGGCTACCGGCGTTACCGGTCGACCGATCTGCTGCGGCTGGTCCAGGTCCGGACCCTGGCCGGGGCGGGTGTGCCGCTGGCCGGGATCGGTGACCTGGTCGACGCCGAACCCGAGCGGTTCGCCGCCGCTCTGGACGACGTCGGCCGCCGGCTCACGGAACGGATCGAGGAGCTGGCCGCGCGCCGCGACACGTTGCACCGGCTCGCCGAGGGCGACCGGGCCCTGCTGCCCGACCGGGCCTGCGCGATCCTGGACCGGCTGGCCGGTCTCGGCTTCACTCCCGACTACGTGGCCACGCAACGGGAGGCTCTGGTGCTGACCCGGGCGCTCGTTCCGGAGGTCCTGGACAACTTCCTGACCATGCTCGAACACTGGACCGGCGATCCCGAATTCGTCGAGCTGACCAAGCGCGGGTGGGAGGCGATGTCCTGGGACCCGGACGACCCGCGGATCGAGGAACTGGCGACCGCGACGGCCGGGAAGCTGCTGGCCGACCGCGCGCTGCTGGCGATGCCGACGTCGTTTCAGAACCGGTCCGACGCCGCCTCCCGGTACGGAGTGGTCAACCACCACCGGGAGGAGCGGGCGCCGTCCATCGCCCGGCTGAACACGCTGATCGAGGCGGAGCTGCGCGCGGCCGGCATCGACTTCCCACGTCGTTGACGGCCTGGTCCGGCTAAGGCGTCGGGACACCGTCACCGGTGGTGGGCGGTGGGATGGTCGGAGCGGGGAGGCCGGTTGTCGGGTCCTGCGGTGCGTCGTCGGTGAGCTGTTCGCGTACGTACGTCCAGACCACCCCAATCAACGCGACGGCCGGTACGGCGAGCAGGCTGCCCACGATGCCCGCCAGGCTGGCCCCGAGCGTCACCGCCAGCAGGACCACCGCCGCGTGGAGGCCGAGCCCGCGGCTCTGGATCATGGGCTGGAACACGTTGCCTTCGAGCTGCTGCACCACGATGATGATCGCCAGCACGATCAGCGCGTCCGTCGGGCCGTTCGACACCAACGCGATGAGCACCGCCACCAGTCCGGCGAACAGGGCGCCCACGACGGGTACGAACGCGGAGATGAACGTCAGTACCGACAGCGGGAGTACGAGTGGTACGCCCACGATCCACAGGCCGAGGCCGATGAAGACAGCGTCGAGCAGACCGACGAACGCCTGGGAACGCACGAACGCGCCGAGGGTCTCCCAACTGCGGGAGAGCACCACCGGGATGTCGGTGGCGAGCCGGCCCGGGAGCTGACGGGTCAGCCACGGCAGGAACCTCGGTCCGTCCTTGAGGAAGAAGAACATCAGGAAGAGCGCCAGGACGGCGGTGACGATGCCGTTGACCAGCGTGCTCACACCCGTGACGACTCCGTTGACCACGGTGCCGACGCTGCCCTGGACACGGGCGGCGGCGCTGTCGAGGGCGCCGGTGATCTCGTCCTCACCGATGTTCAACGGCGGCCCCGAGGCCCAGTCGCGCACCTTCTCGATGCCGTCGCTCACCCCGCTGGTCAACTCGCCGGACTGGGACGCCACCGGCACGGCGATCAGCGCCACGACGCCGGCGGCGACCAGGAAGAACAGCACCATCACGACTGAGGCGGCCAGGGCGGGGTGCCAACGGTGCCGACGCAGAAAGCGGGCCACGGGCCAGGTCAGCGTGGTCAGGAGCAGCCCGACGATGAGCGGCCAGACGACCGACCACATCCGCCCCAGAACCCAGAGAGCCGCCGCGGCCACGACGAGGACCACCAGCAACTCGACGGAGATACGGGCCGACGTGCGCAGCGCGGCACGGGACTTCGCAGAACTCAACGTGGCAGACATGGGGATCACCTTATGGGCACCCCCACCACCCCTCGCGACCGCCGTCGCCCCGCACGCCGTTCGCGGCGTCCCCGCCTTCGGGCGGGACATCCGGACGGCCGAAACGCCTGACAGGACCGCCCAGTTGGGAAGGGTGTGTGTCCGAAGGGAGACTGATAGATCTGGAGACACGTCTCAGCGGGGGGAACACCGTGTCGGCTCTCTTGATCTCGGTCCTGGCGGCGCTCGTGTCACTCGGATCATTGATCCTCGCGTACGCGTCCAGCCGTCGGGCACACATGCCCGTACTGCAGTTCATGTGGGAGAGCGGGCAGGGCGGCGGGGAGCCGACCTGGTCGCTGGTCAACGTAGGAACCGGCCCCGCGACCAACATCGTGGTGGCCCAGACCGAACGGACGGGCCTCACCCGTGACATGAGCGGTGAGCGGTGGTTCAACCCCGTGCTGATCCCGTCCATCCCTGTCGGTGGCAAGCTCGCACTGACATGGCTCGGCGGAACGATGGGCCTGAACTGTGGTCTGGGCGCCAGCTATACGGACCCGCAGAGGTACTTCTACACGACCAAGTGCGGTGACGACGTGTCGATGTTCTTCGTCGGTCTGCATCTGCCGCGCTGGCCGCTGCTCAAGCTGGGCGGCCGCAAGGCGGTGAAGACCTGGTGGGGGGTGGAGGATCTGTCCGGACCCCAGTGGTCGGCGGTCGCCGAGGGAACGGCCCGACGACGCTGGTGGCTCCTGAAACGCTTCGGGGTCTGCCGCCGGCTAGGCGGGTGGGCCGATCCCGTCCTGCTGTATGGAGGATGAGGTTTCTACGCTCTCGCCGTCAGCGCGGTGGCCAGGTCGTCCAGTCCGGTGAACCGCCCGTCGAAGGCGTCCGCGCTCGTCGGGGGATCCCCCACCGGGCGGTGGACGTACGCCGTCCGCATGCCGCTCGCCTGCGCGCCGCGGAGGTCCCAGGCGTGGGCCGCCACCATGAGGACGCGCTCGGGCGGGCATCCGGCGGTGCTGATGGCGAGTTGGTAGACCTCGCGGGCCGGTTTGTAGGCCAGGGCCGCTTCGCCGGAGAGGGCCTGGTGCCAGCGCAGGCCGGCGTGTGCGCTCATGCGTAGGAGAGCGGTGCGGCCGGCGTTGGAGAGGCCGAGCACCGGGAAGCGCCGCGCGAGTCGTTCGAGGCCGGCGGCCGAGTCGTCCCAAGGAGGCAGGCGCTGACCTCCCGTGGCCAGCCTCGCGACGGCGGTGGGGTCCACGAGTCCGGCGTGGTCGGCCACCCGTTGAGCGGCCTCCGCGTCGATGGTCTCGCTGTTGGCGTACGGGCGCTGCCCCTGCGCGATGCGCCGCTGTTCGGTCTCGACATGCCGTTGCCACAGAGTGAGCAGTCCGTCGACGGCCACGTCGTCTGCCTCCGGCAGTGCCTCGCGGATTGCCGCCCGAAGCCCGCCTGGTTCGTCGACGAGTGTGCCGAGGACGTCGAAGACGACGGCCTCGATGTCGCGGATCTCGGTCATGCGGTCTCCATTCATGGCCGGCGTCACCGGTTCAGCAGGTGACGACCTTGTCACCGGTCTCGTCACCGGTCAAGATGGTGACGTGGATTTCGCGTACGTGAGCGGCGACCCGGCCCTCGATCTGGCGGGCACCGTGGTGTCACGCCGGGACATGCCCCTCGACGGCCTGGCCACGCCATCGGACCTTGAGCGATGGGTCGCCGGATGTGACGGCCTCCCCGCCCGCGTGACCGCCGATCCCGCGACCTTCGAGTCCGCGCTGTCACTGCGCGAGGCGGCCTACCGACTCGCTCTCGACCGTGTGCTCGGCCGGCCCTTCGGTCCGGGCAGCCTCAAGATCGTCAACGACATGGCGGCCGGACCGGCGCCCTCTGTCAGGCTCAGCGACGCGGGGCTGCGTATGTCGGGGGATCTCGCCGCGGTCCTCTCCCACATCGCCAGAAGCGCTGTCGTGCTGCTCGCGGACCCCGACGCCCGCTTGAAGGAGTGCGGCCGCGCCGTCTGCACCCGTATCTATCTCGACCGCTCGCGCGGCGCCCGGCGCACCTGGTGCGGGATGGACGAGTGCGGCAACCGCGTGAAGGCGGCGGCCTACCGAGCCCGCAGACGCGCTTCGTCAGCGGGCCGGGCAGCGCATGGCTCAGGAGCGTAGGAACGCCTTCAGGCCCGCCATGAGCCGTTCGACGTCGTCCGCGTTGTTGTACGGGGACAGGCCCACGCGCAGGCCGCCCGTGTCTCCCAGGCCGAGATGGCGGGACGCCTCCAGGGCGTAGAACGAGCCCGCGGGGGCGTGTACTTGGGAGCGTGCGAGGAAGTGGTAGGCGTCGGACGCGGTGCGGTCCTCGAAGGTGAGCAGCGTCGTGGGGGTTCGCAGCGCCGCGCGGGAGTGCCGCGTCACGCCGTCGAGTTGGGACAGCGCCTCCTCCATGTCCCGGCTCAGCGCCGCCTCGTGGCCCTCGATCGACGCGAAGGCGGACCGGAGACGCTCGCGCCGGTCTCCGGCGGTGCCGGGGGCGAGGTCCGCGATGAAGTCCACCGCGGCGCGGGTGCCCGCGAGGGCCTCGTACGGGAGGGTGCCGAGCTCGAAACGCTCCGGTACCGCGTCGGTCGACGGCGCCAGTTTGTCCGGTCGCAGAGTCTCCAGCAGCCGCGTGGAAGCGGCGAGTACGCCGTGGTGGGGGCCGAAGAACTTGTAGGGCGAGCAGACGAAGAGGTCCGCGCCGAGCGCCTCGACATCCACGAAGGCGTGCGCGGCGAAGTGCACACCGTCGACGTACAGCAGCGCACCCGCCCGGTGGACCGGCTCGGCCATGGCCGCCACGTCCGGCCGCGTCCCGATCAGGTTCGAGGCGGCGGTCACCGCGACCAGCCGTGTGCGGTCGGTCAGCAGGGCGGCGACGGACGCCACGGGCAGTTCGCCCGTGGCAGGATCGAAGTCCGCCCAGCGCACCACGGCACCGGCCCGCTCGGCGGCCTGCACCCAGGGGCGGATGTTGGAGTCGTGGTCGAGCCGGCTCACCACCACCTCGTCACCGGGCGCCCAACTCCGCGCCAGCACACGGGAGAAGTCGTACGTGAGCTGGGTCGCGCTGCGTCCGACGACGATCCCCGCTTCCCGCGCGCCGAGGAGGTCGGCCATCGCCCGCCGGAACTCGCGGACGATCGTCTCGGCGTTGATCTCGCCCGGTGCCACCGAGCCCCGGACCGACAGCGGATTGCTCAGCGCCTCGGTGATGGCCTCGATGACCGGCGTGGGCATCTGCGTACCGCCGGGGCCGTCGAAGTGTGCGACTCCGGCTCGCAGGCCGGGAAAGCGGGCGCGTACCGCCTCGACGTCGTACGTCACGAAATCCCTCACCGCTCCCGGTCCTGGCACCCACCCCGGCTCTTCCGGGCTCGCGCTCCGGGCCGATCATCGCAGACGCCTCCGACAGGGGACCCTCCGCCGTCGAAACGGCCGCGCGCCTCCCGCTACGGCTTCAGGGCGACTCCGTAGAAGCTCTCCGCGTTGCCCCGCCAGAAAGCCTCCGCCTCCGTGGGCGACAGGCCGGACACGAGGTGGTCCGTGAGGTCCACGACGTCCGGGTATTCGAGGCGCTGGCGTGAGACCGGCCAGTCGCTTCCGAACATCACGTGGTCCGTACCGAACGTGTTGAAGAGGAAATCGACGTACGGCTGGAAGTCGTCGGCGTGCCACACGGGGCCGACCTCGGTGAGCATGCCGGAGACCTTGCAGTACGTGGCGGGGCGTTCGGCGCAGCGGGCCATCCACGTACGCCATGATTCGTCCTCGTCCCACCGGTAGTGGGGCTTGGAGAGGTGGTCGATCACGACGGGCAGTTCCGGTACGGCGTCGATCGCTTCGACGAGGGCCGGGAGGTGTTTGGGGCGGGTGAGTGCCTCGAAGCGGCGGCCGAGGTTGCTCAGCGTGCCGAGGCTGGTACGGACCTCCGGCCGGGCCACCCACCTCGGGTCGTCCATGTCATGGATCATCGGCCGGACGGCGAGGAGGTTCTCGTCGGCGGCGAGGCCTTCGAGCGTGTCCGCGGCGTCCGGACGCGCGAGATCCGCCCACCCCGTCACGCCGAGGACGAACGGGGTGGATCGCGCGATGTCGAGAAGGGCCAGGGTCTCTTCGAGATTCGCCGCCGCCTGGACAGCCACCGTGCCGCCCACGTCGGTGGCCCTGACGTGCGGTTCCAGACGCTCGGGAGAGTGGTCCTCGCGCAGCACGCCTCTCGGCGGCATCCATGGGAAGTGGCCACGGGAGATCTGGTCGAGGTTCCAGAAGTACTGGTGCGTGTCGAGCCGGGGGCTGACGGCCGGCCGGTCCTGGGTGCTGGCTGCCATGACGGGCCGCCCTTTCCTTTACGTCGTTGTCCGCGCCCGGCGGACGGTCGGCGGTTCCCCGGCCGCTCTCCCCCGGCCCGTGGCCGCCGCCCCCGTCCCCCCGGGTGCGCTCATTGCTCGTAGGACTCGACCTCGGCGACCGGGCGGGGTTCGACCCGTCGCGGGTCCTCGCCGGCGTCCGCCCCGGCCCTCCGCCGCCGCAGCAGGTCCCAGCACTGGTCCAGCCGCTCCTCAAGCACCCGGAGCCGTGCGCGTTCCTCCGTGGCGAGGCCCTTGCCGGGGGCCTGGTCACGGAGTCGGCGTTCCTCCGCGACCAGCATGTCGATCGTCTGCAGAATGTCGTCGGCCATCACTACCTCCGTGGGTGTCCGAGCCTCGGTGGGTGTCCGGACCTCCGTCGATGTCCGCCGCCGCTCACAGCATCTCCAGCGGCACCGGGCCCCGGGCGGGCGGGAAAGCCCCGTCGAGGACGGTCAGGTCGTCGTCGGTCAGGTCGAGTGCGAGCGCGGCGTGGTTCTCGCGTACGTGCTCCGGCCGGCCCGCCCGGGGGATCGCGATCACGTCGCTCCGGCGGAGGACCCAGGCCAGGGCGACCTGTGCCGGCGTCGCCCGGTGGCCACGGGCCACGGTTTCGAGGATCGGGGCGGACAGCAGCCGCCCCTGCTCGACCGGTGAGTAGGCCATGACCGGGACGCCCCTCCCCTGGCATCCCGGCAGCAGGTCGTACTCGATTCCGCGCCGGGTCAGGTTGTAGAGGACCTGGTTGGTCGCCATCGCGTCGCCGCCCGTCACCTCCGCGAGATCCCGCAGGTCCGCCGGGTCGAAGTTGCTGACTCCCCAGTGGCGGATCTTGCCCGCGCGCCGCAGTTCCTCGAAGGCGGCGATCGTCTCCTCCAGCGGTACGGAGCCGCGCCAGTGCAGCAGATAGAGGTCGACGCGGTCGGTCCGCAGGCGCTTCAGACTGCGCTCGCACGCGTTGACGGCGTCCATCCGGCCGGCGTTGTACGGCAGCACCTTGGTCACCAGGAAGGCGTCGTCGCGGCGGCGGCCCGTGAGGGTCTCACCCAGCAGTTCCTCCGCGGCGCCCTGGCCGTACATCTCGGCGGTGTCGACCACCGTCAAACCCAGATCGAGTCCCAGCAGCAGGGACTCCTTCTCGTCGGCGCGGCGCGACGGGTCCTGCGCCCAGCCCCACGTCCCCTGTCCCAGCACGGGAATGTCTTCTCCCGAGGGGAGCCGGACGGTGCGGACGTCCGGTGTCGGTCCCATCGCGGGCCCCTCCTCTCGGTCGAGCTCGGTCGAGCCGACCCGGTCCCCGCCTACTGCCCCCGTCTTCCGTCCTACCTCACCCGGGCGGGCAGGACGGTCGCATTTCAGCCACGCGGGCCGTTCGTCGTCCCGTACCCCTTCAAGGCTCTCACCAGGGCGCCGCCTGTCAACCGCGGCCTGCCGCGACCGGCACCCGTGGATCCGTCGGGTGGGGTGTCAAGTCCGGTCGGGACGAGGCCGGAGACCCGGAAGGCCGAGACACATCCTTCGAGAAGGCCGTCCCTTGCACCACGCAGTGGTCTAGACCTAGCGTGTGCCCCTTGCGGCACGTCCGTTCCGTACAGAGGACCGATCCTGTGATCGACATCGTTGTTGTACTCCGCGCCGAAGACGCCGTACTCGACTTCCTGTCCGTTCTCGCCGACGGAGAGGCCGCCCTCGTCCTCGCCGATCACGGCCGGACTCTCGCCTTCCCTGCCGGGCGGAGCCGCGCCGAGCGGCTCGCCGACATCGCGCGTCACGTGCGTCCGGCCGACGACGGAGCCGGGTCGCCCGGTCCCGCCTCCCTGGCGGAGCTCGTACGCGAGGCCGTACTTGCGGTCGGCGGCGACCAGGCGGTCGTCTGGACCCACTCACCGGCCGACAACCGGCGCAGCCGGGGCAGGGTCGGCCGCGACACGGCGATCGGCTGTGCGGACCACGATGTGCGGCACGCCGTCGGCTACTCGCCGTTCCTCCAGGTGGTGAGCGACTTCGACCGTTCGCTGGACCGTGAACTGATCGCCACCAAGCTCGGCTTCGTGAACCGGGAATGCGAGCACCTGCTCACGGCGGAGTCGGCGGAGTACGTCGTCCAGACGCCCCGCATCCCCGCCACCGAGCGTTTCTTCCACGCCGACGCCGACGAGCGCGAGCGGCTCTTCGCGCTGCTGGCGAGCCTGGACGACGAGGCCGCGTCCATCCCGGATCCCTGGGAGTTCGGCAGTTCCGCGTACGAGAAGGACCGGCTGGACGCCACGGCGGCCTGGGTGCTGGGCCATCGCGCCGAGACCGGCGACTCACTGGTCGAAGTGGGCGCGTGCGAGGGGGCCCTGACGCACCGTCTGGTCGCGGCCGGCGGCGCCGTACATGCCACGGAGCCCAACCCGCTGTTCAGGACGCGTCTCACGGAGGCCGTGAGGGGCACCGGGAGTGTGCGGGTCTCCGCCGACGATCTCGCGGATCTCACCGGCGAGGGCCACCCGCGCGCCGGGGCCCACCTGCTCATCGAGATGCTCTACTACGGCCAGGAGCTCGCGCTGCTCGACCGGCTGCCCACCGATCACGTCTTCGTCGCCCTCGAACCGGACGCGATGGACGCCCGCGTACGGCCCTGGCTCTCGGCGTCGGCGACCTGGCAGGAGGTGGAGAGCGTCCGCCTCGTACCACCGCGCGTCGAAACCGTCTGCGCGGGCCGCGCCTATCTCATCAAACGCGGCAGCGACGGCCTTCTGCTGCGGCGCACCGCCGGCTGAACGCCGTCATGACACAGACGAGTCCGGCCGGGCCGGCCCGCGCGGTGCGCGGCGCAAAGGGCCCGGCCGCGCCGGCCGAAGCCGCCGCGTACGACGTGTGCGTGGGGCTCGGCTACCACTGCGAATCGACCTACCAGCTGCGCCGGATCACCGGGAACGACTCCGCCCACTTCTTCGACTGGCTCGACCTCGACCTGGAGTCGGTGGTCGAGACCATCACCGGCGACTTCGCCCATGTCCTGCGGCCGGGGATGGTCGAGCCGTTCAGCGACGGCCTCTGCGCGCTGGACCGCGGCTCGGACATCCGCTTCTTCCACGACTTCCGGCCTGCCGACCCCGGACGCCCCCTCACCCAGGACGACATCGACGCCCAACTCGACGGTGTCAGAGCCAAGTTCGCCGCCCTCGCGGAACGCTGGCGGGCGCTCGCCGAGTCTCCGGCCCATGTGCTCTACGTCCACCACGACGCTTTCGACGAGTGCGCCGCGCGGGACCTGCGCCGGCTGCGTCACGTGATCGCGACGGCGCACCCGGGACAGAGCTTCTCGCTGCTGTGGCTGCGCCGTACGCCGCCCGCCGACGCCGGTGACCTCCCGCCGGGAATCGCCTGGGGGACGGTGGCGGCCGCCCCGGCCCGCTGGGAGGGCGACGACGCCCAGTGGGACGAGGTGTTCAGCGCCGTACAGATGTCACCCGATCCTCTTTGGCCCACCCCACAACCGAGGAGACACCCCGCATGACTCCCCCACCACCCCCCACCGTGATCCTCTCCCCGCACTTCGACGACGCCGCGCTCTCACTCGCCGGTCTGATCCCCCAACTCCCCGGCCCGGTCACGGTCGTTACGGTGTACGGCGGCGAGCCCGCGTCCCACCACCCCGTCTCCTGGTGGGACAGCGTCTGCGGTTTCTCCACCGCGCGGGAGGCATACCGTGCCCGCCGGGTGGAGGACGTCCGGGCCTGCGAACTCCTCGGGGTCGAGAGCGTCGTCCTGGACCATCCCGACGGCCCCTACGGGGACGGGACGGAGCTCACCGGGATCGACAGCTGTCTTGCCGAACTGCCCCCGGAAGCAGTGCTGTTGGTACCCATCGGCACCAATCAGCCGGATCATGAGAAGGTCCGTGACCGTGCGCTGACGGTGGCCGGGAAGCTCGGCCGCGCGGTGCCGCTCATGTACGCCGACCTCCCCTACACCGGCCATCTGGACGAATGGGGATCCGCCGGCGCCGACCCCGCGCTGGGCCGCAGCCACCTGTACGGACTCGCCTACCAGGACATGACGAGCCGTCACACACTGCGCGTGGAGCACGACCTCACACTGACGGACGAGCAATGGGCCCTGAAGCGTGAGGCGGTGCTCTGTTACGGCTCCCAACTCGCGCCGCTGGCCGCCGACCACGGCATGCTGCTGGCGCGCAACGGGCCGCTGCATGCCGAGCGTGTCTGGGCGGCCGAGCCCCGGGCCGGTGACATCGGGAACGGCTGACAGGCCGGCAAGGGAGGCGGCGAGTGGGCCGTCCGTCCGGTCAGCCCGCGGTGCCGGGGCGGGACGGCCACTCGCAGGGCGAGCCCATCGAGTCGCGGAGGACGGCGGAGATCTTGCCGAGCGTACGCAGCTGGTCCGCGTCGATCGGATCGAGGACGAGCCGGCGGACGGCCTCCACATGCCCGGGCGCGGTGGCGACGACCTTGGCGTACCCGGCGTCGGTGAGGGTCGCGACCGTGACGCGGCCGTTCTCCGGCGAGGGGCTGCGGCGGACCCAGCCGCGCTTCTCCAGCGTGGACACCGCGTGGGACAGACGTGACAGGGAGCCGTGGGCCAGGACCGCGAGGTCACTCATGGGCAGGGTGCGCCCGGGCGCCTCGGAGAGGCCCGCCAGGACGAGATAGCCGAAGAAGCTGATCTTGGCGTCGCTCTGGAGCTGCGCGTCCAGCGCGCTGACCAGACCGAGGAGCATCCCGCTGAACGGCACCCACGACTCCAGCTCGGCCGCGGAGAGCCACGGCGTGTCATCTGCCGGGGAGATCTCATCAGTCATGGGACCATCGTAGCCGCTTGACTTGAGACTTCAAGCGTGAGCAGGATGGGCACAGTCAGTTGACATCTCAAGTCAGGAGCAACCCATGACGTTGAAGATCGCGGTCATCCTGGGCAGCACCCGCCCGGGTCGTAACGGCGAGGCCGTCGCAAAGTGGGCCCAGGAGATCGCCGCCAAGCGGGGCGACGCGGAGTTCGAGCTCGTCGACATCGCGGACTTCAAGCTGCCGCACCTGGACGAGGCGATCCCGCCGTCCATGGGCCAGTACGCGAACGCCCACACCCTGGCGTGGGCCGAGAAGATCGCCTCCTTCGACGGCTACCTCTTCGTTACTCCCGAGTACAACCACTCGACCTCCGGCGCCCTGAAGAACGCCATCGACTTCCTCTACGGCGAGTGGAACAACAAGGCCGCCGGCTTCGTCAGCTACGGCAGCGTCGGCGGTACGCGTGCCGTCGAGCACCTGCGTCTGATCATGTCCGAGCTCCAGGTGGCCACCGTGCGGGCGCAGGTCGCGCTCTCGCTCTTCACGGACTTCGAGAACTTCTCCTCCTTCAAGCCCGGCGACCACCAGACGGCGG
Source organism: Streptomyces camponoticapitis (assembly GCF_014646115.1). Taxonomy (GTDB): domain Bacteria; phylum Actinomycetota; class Actinomycetes; order Streptomycetales; family Streptomycetaceae; genus Streptomyces; species Streptomyces camponoticapitis. Next base: position 14,609 of record NZ_BMMV01000024.1, read on the forward strand.
CCCTGGACACCACGCTGGACCAGCTCGTCAGCTGGTCCAAGGCCCTCCAGACGGTCCGTACCGGCGCCTGACGACGACGCCTCCCGGGACCGAGTCCGGCAGACCACCCCCATGGTCTGCCGGACTCGTCGCTGCCGCGGCGCTCGTCGGAGGCTCGTCAGGCACCCGGCAGCCGGTCGAGGAACCCGCTCACCGAGCCGATCCGGCCGTCCTCGGCCAGAGTGATCACGTCGAAGCCCGCCGCGGGCGCCGAACCGTCTTCCCGGGAAACCAGGTCCCAGGTGAAGCGGATCAGATTGTGGTGGGCGTCGGGAGTGCCCGTCAGCTTGAAGTCGAAGCCCGGGAACTGCTCGTGGGCGCCCCGGATCGCCGCCGTGATTCCGGCGTGCCCGGCGACCTCCGCCAGTGGGTCGGTGTAGGTGCCGTCCTCGGTGAAGGCGGCGGACACCGCCTTCTCCAGGTCCTCGTCGGCGGCGTTCCAGGCGGTGAAGTAGCGTGCGACAGCGTCGTTCGGAGTGGACACGTGAGTTCCTTTCGTCGTCTGATCTCCACTCTTCCGCGGGGTCGCGGGACCGTCGATTACCCGCGAGGTAATGACGCCGACCACGGCAGAGTGATCATCGTCGGACGAGCGGTTCTACGATCGAGTGATGACGGTCACGTACGAGTGGCGGGGCGACGTGGACGGCGCCGCCCTCGACGCGCTGCACGCCGAGGGCTTCGGCGGTCCGCCCGCGCCCACCTCCGACCGGGTGGGTCTGCGCGTCGGAGGCCGGCCGCCTCGTCGGTTTCGTCAACGTCGCCTGGGACGGCGGAGCACACGCCTTTCTCCTGGACACGGTCGTCGCCCGGCACTGCCGGGGGCGCGGTGTCGGTACGGCGCTGGTCGTCCGGGCGACGGAAGGGGCCCGCGCCGCCGGGTGCGAGTGGCTGCACGTCGACTACGAGGAGCACCTGCACGCCTTCTACACCGGCGCCTGCGGCTTCCGGCCGACCCGGGCGGGTCTGATCGCGCTCTGAACCGCCGCCGGCGCTCGGCCTTGCGCGGTGTGCCCGGACCGGCCGGCGGCGAGGCCGGTCAGTAGGACTGGGCCGGGGCCGCGGACCTGCGGCGCTGGGACGGGTCGGCGATCGACGGAGGCACGTATCCGGCATCCCGTCCCGACAGATTGGTGCCCGGCGGCACGATCTCGTCGATCCGGTCCAGCACGTCGCGGCTGAGACTCACCTTGTCCGCTCCCAGCTGGCTCTCCAACTGCTCGTACGTCCGGGGCCCGATGATCGCCGAGGTGACCGCCGGGTGTTCGATGACGAACGCGACCGCCAGCTCCACCAGCGTCAGCCCCGCCTCCTCAGCCAGCAGGGCCAGGCTCTCGGCCGCGTCCAGCTTGGCCGCGTTCTCCTGGGCGTTGATGTCGAAGCGCTCCGTCTGCTGGGCGGACCGGCTGGAGGCGGGCTGCGCGACACCCTTGCGGAAGCGGCCCGACAGCCAGCCGCCCGCCAGCGGGCCCCAGGACAGCACCCCGAGTCCGTACCGTCGCGCCACGGGCAGCACCTCGCGCTCGATACCGCGCGCGAGCAACGAGTACGGGGGCTGCTCGGCCACCACCCGCTCCCGGCCGCGCCGCTCCGCGATCCACTGCCCCTCGACGATCGCCGACGGCTCGAACGTGGACGTACCGATAAGGCGGATCTTGCCCTGGTGGACGAGATCGCTGAGCGCGCCGAGCGTCTCGTCGAAGTCGGTGTCCGGCTCGGGCCGGTGCACCTGGTAGAGGTCGATCCAGTCGGTGTTCAGCCTGCGCAGGCTGTTCTCGACCTCCCGGATGATCCAGCGCCGGGAGTTGCCGCGCTCGTTGGGTCCGTCACCGCGGGCGCCGTGGAACTTCGTCGCCAGGACGACATTGTCCCGGCGACCGCCGGCCAGCGCCTTGCCGACAATGGTCTCCGACTCGCCGGCCGAGTAGACGTCGGCGGTGTCCACGAAGTTGATACCCGAGTCGAGCGCCCGGTGGATGATCCGGACACTGTCGTCGTGGTCGGTGTTGCCGCGGGCCCCGAACATCATCGTGCCGAGGCAGAGAGGGCTGACCTTCACACCCGTACGGCCGAGGTTCCGGTACTCCGTCATCGTGCGCTCCCTGGCAGAAGTCGATCAGTGAAGCGGATCCGAGAAGTGGATCAGCTCGCTCAGTCTTCCCCGGTCCGTCGGACGTCAGCGAGTTTGTCCGGGTTGGCAACACGATAGACATATGACGCACCGTCACCTACCGGAGCGGGAAGAATCTTCGGCGGCAGGATGTCACTCCTGCCGCCGAAGGACATCGCGGGCGTGCGGGGCGGTGCGGACCGCCGGTGTCAGGCCAGCAGCAGCTTCCAGTCGGCCGCCGTGAGCACACCGTCCGAGTGCGCCTTGTCCGCGCCCGCGCGGTGCAGGGTGGTCACCGCCCTCGCGACGTCGGCGTTCTCGCCCGCCCTGACCTCAGGGGTGATCAACGGCCAGATGTCGGACCCGAGGTAACCGGTCTCGTCCGTGCCGCCCCGGACCATGGCCGCGCAGGTGTGCTTCTCGACGTTGTGCACATCGGCCAGCTTCGCGACCGCGCGCTTGGTGGCCGCGCCGAAGACGCCGTCCACCGGTACGTCCGAGAAGCCGCGACCACGCAGGAGGTACTGCGCCGCACGGACCTGGGGACCGGCGGATCCCGGGCGCAGCAGCGGCCAGACGGAGGGCCGGCCGGCCGGTGCGACGCCAAGGGCGCCGGCGACCGCGTCGCGCAGCTCCTGGAGTCTGCCGTAGAGCACGTCGCCGGGGCATTCGGTCGAGTTGAAGTCTCGGTGGCCCATGATGTCCGTGACCGGCCGCCCGTACTGGGTGGCTATCCACGCGACGAGCTGGACGAGGGAGCCCCAGAGCGCGGCCGGTACGTCGACCTGCGTGTAGAGGCCTTCGTTCTCGATGCCGATGACCTCGCTGTTCCGGCCGCCGACGTTCGCGCCCTGCACATGCTGGGTGCCGCCGCGTACGACATCGAGGCTCTGGTGCCGGCCTTCGAGGATGTAGCCGCCGCGCGAGTTGGTGAACTGCTGGCCGGAGTCGCCCCAACCCTGGCCGTCCATATGGAAGTTCTGGATCGACCGGCAGATGGCCATCGCGTGCTCCAGCGAGTAGTCCTCGCTGTTGCCGGGCTCCGCGGTGTGGTGCACGACGATGTACGTCGGCACCCGGTCGAGTACGACGATCTGCTGGTTCGGGGGCCTCGCGCCCCATTCGGCGGTGGTGTAGATCCGCGGCTCGGGGGCGGCGAGCGGCGAACCGGATGCCGGAGGGCTGTCCGCGCGCACCGGGGCGGCGTGGGCCGGTCCGTTCGCGGCGAGTCCGAGTGCGCCGACCGCGGTGGCGGTCAGACCGCCCCTCAGCACCGTTCGACGGCCGGGTCCTGATGTGGCAACCATGTCGATCTCCTTGGGAAGTGGGGGGAAAATCTCCCGGGTTCAACGACAACAGGTGTGTCGCACGACAGACGTACGCCGGTCCGGTGGGGCGGAGTTGACGCGCGTCGACGATCCGCGACGCGTCAAGACAAGCAACCCCGTCATGTCCCCGACAACCCTGTCGGGCAACCAATTTGCCGGGCTTTCGGTCTGCCGAAACCACGCGTGTTCGCGAATCGCCCGCGGGGTGACCAATCGCCCCCGGTCGCCTTTGCTCGCACCAATGACGGAAGCCTCCGAGAGCCGGAAGGCCCCCGGACGCGTTCGAGCCGACGTCCTCCGAGGGCTTGTTAGGCAGTACGGGGGAAATCTCCGGGTCCGTGTCTGATCGCGCATCTCGAGGCGGTCGGATCAGACGATGATCGCGTTTCATGGCGCAGAGAGACGCGGCGGACGAGGACGGACCGTCCGCCTGCACCCACGAAAGGCTCGCCATGCTCCTTCTCCCCCGCGCTCTCCCTCTCGCGAGAGGCACCCTGGCCCTCACCTCACTGTGTACCTGCCTCGTCCTCGCCGGATGCGCCGAGGCGGAGCCCGCACCAGGCGCCGAACAGCGGGCGGAGAGCCGGGCCACCAAGAGGAGCCCGGTCACGGAGAGCAAGTCGGCCGAGGGTTTCCGGCAGGAGGGCGCCCCGGGGCAACCCCGGGGCGCGGCGAACGAGGCGGCCCGGGGACTGTCCGGGAAACCGGTGGAGGCGTCCTGGGTCCGTGAGATCCCAGGTCTCGGTCCGCTCACCCGCTCCCGCATCCCCGTCGCCAGCCGTCAGGCGCTCGTGGTCACCGGCGAGGGCAGGAACTCGCCGAAGTCCGGTGTCGTGCTGTACGAGCGGAACGCGGACACGGGCTGGGAGCCCGTCACCAACCGCTGGCCCGCGCACAACGCGCTGCGCGGTTGGACCCACAACCACCAGGCCGACGACCTGCGTTCGCCGATCGGCGTCTTCACCCTCGGCGACGCCGGAGGCCGGCTGCCCGACCCGGGGGCCAGACTCCCGTACGACGAGAGCGAGGACTTCGAGGCCCCCGGCACCGGGTTCCTGGGTGAGCCGCTGGAAGGCTCCTTCGACTACGTCGTCGCCATCGACTACAACCGCACGTCGGGCACCACTCCGCTGGACCAGACCCGCCCCCTCGGGCTCGCCAAGGGCGGCGGCGTCTGGATCCATGTCGACCACGAAGGGCCCACCCAGGCCTGCGTCTCGCTGTCGAGGACGCGGATGGTCGACCTCCTGCGCGAACTGGACCCCGCGAAGCGGCCGGTGATCGTGATGGGCGACGCCGTGGCACTCCGCGACTGACGCCGCCGAAGGGGCTCTTGCCGACGGGGGCGGGATGGCGGAAGGGTGTCTGCCACAACACCGGCAAGCACTCCCCCCACGAGTCACACGAGGTGCCCGGCATGAGAAGCGACCGCACAGGAACAGAGACAGCGACAGCGACCGGAGAGTCCGACCCGGCCGCGAAGCCGGCCGACGGGCCGAGCCGCCGCAGGATCGTCAGCATATTGGCGGCGGCCGTGGCGACGGTCTCGGTGCCCGCCGCCACGGCGACCGCGAACCAGCCCCCGGGCCGGACGGCCGCCCGGCCCGCCACGGCTACGGCGACCCGCCCCCGGCGATCCCTCGCCACGGGGCCGCTGTTCATCGGCACGTACACCTCCAGCGGCGGTCCGGGCATCGGGCTCGCCTCGTACGACACGGTTACCGGGCAGATCACCGCCACCGGCACCCTCCAGGGCGTCGGCGACCCCTCGTACCTCGCCGTACACCCCGACGGCACCACCCTGTACGCGGTCAACGAGCGCCAGGACGGCGGCGTCACCGCCATCGCGCTCGGCGAGGACGGCAGCCATACGGTCCTCGGCACCCGAAGCACGGGCGGTTCATCGCCCTGCCATCTGTCCGTCCACCCCGGTGGGCGCTGGCTCCTCAGCGCGAACTACGGCTCCGGCAGCGTCGCCGTCCATCCCATCGAGGCGTCGGGCGCCCTGGGCGAGCGCACCGATCTGGTCACCCACTCCGAACCGGCTCCGGGGCCGGGACAGAACGGCCCGCACGCGCACCAGATCGTCACCGCCCCGGACGGCGGCCATGTGCTCGCCGTCGACCTCGGCACCGACAGCGTCTACACCTACCGCCTCGACGAGACGGCCGGCACGCTCTCCCAGGTCGCGTACGCCACGCTGCCCGCGGGCGCCGGGCCGCGGCATCTCGTCTTCCACCCGTCCAGCCAATTCGCCTATCTGGCAAACGAGTTGAACAACACGATCGCCGTCTGCGGCTACGACAAGGACAGCGGGACCCTCACCCCCGGCGAACCGCTGCCCACCGGCGCCGGCGGCGCGGGAAGCAGCTTCCCGTCCCAGCCGGTGATCACCGCCAACGGCGCGTTCGTGTTCCTCGCGAACCGTGGCCACAACAGCCTCTCCCGCTTCGCGGTGGAGGAGAACGGCGCCGGCCTGCGGCTGTTGGACACGGTGCCCGTCGGCGGTGACTACCCGAGGCAGCTCGCCCTCTCCCCCGACGGGACGCTGCTCTTCGCCGCCAATCAGCGGTCGAACGCCGTCTCCGTCTTCCATGTCGACCAGGAGAGCGGCCAACTCGCTGCCGCGGGCGACCCGTTCAGGTCTCCGGTCGCCGTCTGCGTGCTTCCGCTCTGAGGTACGGGTCCGCGAGGCCGGCCTGCCGGTCGGTCGGTCGGTCCGGCCTCGCGGTATCCGTACGAAGGCCGTGCCGCCGTCCCGCCCGTCGTGCCGCGTCAGCGCGCGGAGCAGAGTTCCCGCGACAGCGCGGGATAGTCGGTGTAGCCCTCCGCACCGTGCGTGTAGAGGTGCCGCTCGTCGATGGTGTTCAGGGGCGCGCCGACGGAGAAGCGCTCGGGAAGGTCCGGGTTGGCGATGAAGGACCTGCCGTACGAGACGAGGTCGGCGAGCCCTTCGGCGAGTACCGCCTCGCCGCCTTCCCGGGTGGTCGGGTCGTGGTTCTCGCCGATGTTGGCGACGAGCGGGCCGTGCCAGCGGGGGCGCAGATCGGCGAGCGCCGGGTAGGTGTCGTTGTCGGTGAGGTGGAGGTAGAGCAGCCCGAGGCCGTCGACCGCGTCGAGAAGCGCGCGGTACACGGGGGCGGGGTCGGCCTCGGCCATGCCGAACTGGGGATTTCCCGGGGAGAGCCGCAGCCCCGTCCGCCCGGCTCCGATCGCGTCGGCGACCGCGGTGACCAGTTCGACGGGGAAACGGATCCGGCCCTCGGTCGTGCCGCCGTAGCCGTCGGTACGCAGATTGGTGTTGTCCGCGAGGAACTGGTGGATCAAGTAGCTGTTGGCGCCGTGCAGTTCGACCCCGTCGAAGCCGGCGGCCATCGCGTTCCGGGCCGCCTGCGCGTGGTCCTCGACGGCCTGCCGGATGTCGTCGTGCGTCATCTCGCGCGGCGGGAGGGGATCGACCTTACGGCCGTCCCGTACGTGGACGGGGCCCGGGACGCGCACGGAGGACGGGCCGCTCGGTATGTCCCCGTCGATCCGGGACAGCGGGTGACCGTGCCTGCCGCCGTGCATCAGCTGGGCCATGATCCGGCCCCCTGCGGCGTGCACCGCCTCCGTCACGGCCCGCCAGCCCTCGATGTGCGCCGCCGTCTCCAGGCCGGGGAGCCGCCAGCCGCTCTGGCCCCGGCTGCTGGGCCAGATGCCTTCGGTGACGATGAGTCCGGCGCCCGCACGCTGGGCGTAGTGGTCGGCGACGACCGGCAGGGGCGTGCCGTCCACGGCCGCGCGGTAGCGGGTCATGGGGGCCATCACCATGCGGTTGGGGAGGTCGAGGGGGCCGAGGGAATACGGGGCGAGAAGCGTCGTTTTCGTCATGGCGGGACGGTAAGACCTCACACTGGTGTCAGGTTCAATCCCTGCCACCGTCGCGGCGACGGTGCGGACCCGGGAGGAAGCGTGAAGATCGGCGAACTGGCGAGACGCACGGCCGTCAGCGAACGCTCGCTGCGCTACTACGAGGAGCAGGGACTGCTCGTCTCCGCGCGTACGCCCTCGGGCCATCGCACGTATTCCGAGCGGGCGGTCGACCGGGTGATCCGTATCCAGGAACTTTTCGCGGCCGGGCTGTGCAGCGGGAAGATCGCTGAGCTGCTGCCGTGCATGCGGGACGAGGACGGGGGCCCGTCGGAGGCGGCGACGCCGTGGCTCGTCGCCGACCTGACGCGGCAGCGGGCCAGGATCGACGCGCGGATCGCCGAACTCGTCCGTACGCGGGAGGTGCTGGACGACGTCATCGTGGCCGCGTCCGGCACCGCCGGCTCGCCACGCGTGTCCTCAAAGTAGCGCCTCCGCCCGCGGGGCGGGGTCCCCGGCGACTGGTCGGGTGCATCGCAAGGCGCGAGGATCATGCTCGTTCCGGACGTACTCGCACGTCTCCGACAACGCGGCGAGGTGCGGTGCCGGGCGTCGCGGGCCGGGCGGGACTTTGAAGACGCGACCCAGCGCGTGTTTCGGAAGGCACTACGTCCGCCCGCAGGGCGGGGCTCACGCCCGCCGCGAGGCGCTGATGACTCGTCGGTGCCTGCGAGCGCGAGGCGCAGGATCGGCGTTGTGGATGGCCCGGGCGTACTCGGGCGACCCGACAACGCGGCAAGCGCGCGTGCCGGCCGCCGCGACCCCGGCAAGATCGGCAGGACACCCTCTAGGTCGTGTCTTCGAAGTAGCGCTGTCCGCCCGCAAGGCGGGGCCCGCGGCGGCTGGTGCGGTGCATCGCAAGGCGGAGGATCGTCCTCGTACTGGGCGTACTCGGATGCCTACGAGAAAGCTGCCGACGCGGCGAGGTGCCGGGCGTCGCGGGCCGGGCGGGACTTGAAGACACGACCTAGGACTTGTCCCGCCCGCGGCGGCGCCCGAGTGACGGCCGTTTCACCGTGGGCCGTCTCACCCCGCGCAGCCATGCGGCGAACGCCGTGAGCTGAGGGTGCTTCTCGCGCTGTTCCCGGGTGGACTTGTCCAGCTCCTCCAGCAGGCGCTGGGACCGGTGGTCGGTGTCGAGTTCGTCGAGCAGCCTGTCGATCTCGGACAGCAGCGCGCCGTGCAGCTGCCACTGCCGTGGGTGCCGCTGCACGCCTTCCAGCAGCAGATTCGCCACCCTCTCGCGTGTCCCCGAGGCTGCGCTCAGATCGCCGGCGAGGCGGTCCTCCGCCGCCTCGGCGGCCTCGCTCGTCTGCGTCGTGACCAGCACGGCGAAACTGACGAGCGCGTCGGCGATGTGTGACAGCAGTTCTTCCAGGCCGGCTCCCTCCTCCGGCGTGAAGAGGTCCTCCTCCTGGCGCTCCTTGGCGAGGTCCGTGATCGTGCGCGTGATGACGCGCAGCACCACGGCGCAGATCTCCAGCGTGTCGAGGCCGGTGCGGAGCACCACCCGGTGCAGCAGCCCCTCCTTGACGCGCGGATTGAGCCGCAGGCTGTCCTCCGCCTGGCGCAGCGCCGCGTCCACCTCGGAGATGCCCTGGTCGAGGCGGCGCGCCTCGTGCAGCCGGGCCGCGGCGCGTTCGACCGGGGTGGGGCTGGTCAGCTCCTCGCCCACGTCGCGCATCAGCCGGCGCATCCGCCGGGCGAGCCCCTCGATGGACTCCCCGGCGGCGCCGATCCAGACCGGAGGCGCGAACACGTTGAACAGCAGGCCCACCACCGCGCCGATCAGCGTCTCCAGGACACGGTCCCAGGCGGTGTTCGCCGCCGCCGCGTGGGTGACACCGAGGACGAGCATGGCGCTGATCGCGACCTCGGGCACGAACTCGTCCGCGCGGACGACCCGGCCGGCGAGGAGTGACGCCAGGATGATCAGCGCCAGGCTCCACCAGGACAGCCCGACAAGGGCACTGAATCCGATGGCGATCAGCACGCCGGCGACGACGGCGTTCACGCGTCGCACGCTGGTGGTGAGCGTCGAGTAGAGAGTCACCTGGACCACGAGCAGCGCGGTGAGCGGCGCTGTGAGCGGCGCGGGTTCACTGCTCAGCCAGAGGGCGACGAGGTAGGCGAGGGTCGAGGCCACCGTCGAGCGAAGTGTCTGGGTGACGGTCGCGTCCTTCCGCAGATCCCACACAACGGTCAACGCCCCACGCCTGGAGCCACCCTTGTCGTCGCTGTCCGCGGCCCGCAGTCTCATGAGCAGCACCCTGCACACAGTCGGCGCGCGGATTCCGTACGACACGCGGCACACGGCGCCGACGGGCGAGTGCCCACCGCTACGGCGCTACGGCGTGCCGGTCAGACCCAGCCGGGTACGGGAGGGTGCGGACGGGGGCAGCGTGGCCAGGATGTCCGCCAGGGTGACCCCGGCGAGGCTGTCGCGCCACGCCTCGTACGCGTCCGCCATCTTCTCGGCGAGGACACAGGTGCGACGGCACTCCTCCGCCGGCAGCGCGCCGCGTCCCTGCCTGCGGATCTCGCGGCACTCGTACGGCGGTGACGTGCCGTCGACGGCCTCGACCAGCTGGAGCAGGGTGATCTCGGCGGCGGGCCGAGCGAGCCGGAAGCCGCCGCGTGGCCCGGTGGTCGCGGTCAGCAGGCCGGCCCTGACGAGCGTCTTCAGCTGCTTGGCGAGATAGGGGGCCGGGAGGTCGTAGTACTCGGCGAGCCGCGCCGTCGACGCACCGGTCCCCGGGGCGAGCTGCGCCAACGACGAGGCGCAGTGCAGAACCCATTCGGTGCTCACAGGCAGCTTCACGACACCGATCATATCGCAGATATTGTGGACCTTTTTCATCCATGATTCTGCTACTGTCCGAGCGGGATACAGGAGAAGAGTTTCGAGAGAAGAGAGAGCACCATGCGGATCGCAGTGGCCGGAGCGACCGGGAACATCGGGACCCTCACAGTGGCCGCGCTCGAACGCGGCGGTCACGACGTCGTACGGATCAGCCGCTCGCTGGGCGTGGACCTGTCGACGGGTGAAGGGCTCGACGACGCGCTGACCGGCGTCGAGGCCGTCGTGGACGTCACGAACAGCCCGCCGGCCGACCGGGCCGGGACGATCGCGTTCTTCGGCACCGCCACGGGCAATCTGCTCGCCGCCGAGGCGCGGGCCGGCGTCCGCCACCATGTGCTGCTCTCCATCGTGGGTGTCGACCGCGTCGAGGGCACCGCGCACTACGCGGGCAAGCGGGAGCAGGAGCGCCTGGTGACGGCTGGGCCGGTGCCGTGGACGATCGTCCCGGCCGCGCAGTTCCACGACTTCGCCGCGATGGTGGCGAGTTGGACCGAGCGGGACGGTGTCGCCATGGTCGCGCCGCTGCTCATGCAGCCCATCGCGCCCGCGGACGTGGCGGACGTCCTCGCCGAGATCGCGGCGGGCGAGCCGAGGGGACGGTATGTCGATGTCGTCGGGCCGGAGCCGCAGGACATGGTGGACATGGCGCGGCGCACCAACGACGCACGCGGACACACGGTGAGGCTCGTGCCGACGTGGTCGGCCATCTTCGGCACGGAGATGGCGGGCAACGTCATGCTGGCGGGCGAGAACGCCCGTATCGCGCCGACCACCTTCGACGAGTGGCTGGCGGGACAGCGCTAAGTCGCGTCTTCGAAGTCCCGCCTGGCCCGCGACGCCTGGCACGGCACCTCGCCGCGTTGGCGGCTTTCTCGAAGGCATCGGAGTACGCCCGGTACGAGGACGATCCTCCGCCTCGCGAGGCGACCGCACCAGCCGCCGCGGGCCCCGCCCCGCGGGCGGACAGCGCTACTTCGAAGACACAACCTAGGACGGATTCAGAAGTGGCCTTGTCCGCCCCAAGGACGGTGCTCACACCCGCCGCGAAGCGGCTGACGACTCGTCGGCGCGTGCGATCGCAGGACTTCCGAAACACGCCCCAGCGGGAGGAGCGGTGGCTCTCCCGGCCGAGCGAGGCGTCGGGCGTATCACCTGACGTTGCGCGTCAGCCCGGCGCCGGGTTCCGGCTCCTTGGCGGAGTCCGGCGTCCGACGCGGCGTGGGTAGGGCAGGGTCGTCGGCCGCCCGGCCCTTGCCGCGCAGTCGGTCCATCTCCCGCCATTCCGGCCGCAGTCCGGTGAGATTCGTCGTGAGGAAGTACGCGGCCCCTCCCACCAACAGCACGGGCGCCAGTCCGATGGATGCCACGGCGGCGCCGCCGATCAGTCCGCCGAGCGGCATCCCGGACCAAGAGAGCGCGCCACTGAGCGCCTTGACCCGGCCCAGCAGACGGCGGGGTACGCGTTCATAACTGACCGCCGCCAGAATGGGGTTGAGGAAACCTGCGCCGAAGCCACCTATCGCGAACACGACCACCACGGTCCACAGCGGTGCGGGCGAGGCGAGGATCAGCCAGCGTGGTGCGCCCGCGAGCAGGAATCCGGCGAAGAACACCAGACGACGCCGCATCCGGTGCGCGACGCCCGCCGCTATCAGGCTGCCGCCGATCGCGGCGAGTCCGCCCGCGCCCGCGCAGAGACCGATGGCGCTCGGTCCGTTGCCCGACTCCTTGGCCCAGACGGGGAGGAGCACGGCGCTGAACGCCGCGTCGAGGAAGTTGGTGATCATGACCATCACGACGATCGTCAGGAGCAGCGGCTCGCTTCGCAGAAAGGTGAAGCCCTGGCCGAACCGCCGCCAGTAGCCCGGCTCCGCGGGGGTGTCCGCGGCGTCCCGCGGCGAGGGAGGATGGGGGACCGGGAGGCCCATGCCGCGTGGCAGCACCAGCCCGATGATCACCGAACCGAGCGCGAAACAGGCCGCGTTGACGGTCAGCCCGGTCAGCGGACCGAGGAGGGCGATCAGCGCGCCGCCCGCCGCCGGGCCGAGGGTCGCGGCGAGCCGTTCGGTCACCCCGGCGAAGCCGGTGGCCCGCTCCAGGGGTACGCGGCCGTGGTCCGCCGCCTCCGGGACCATGACGTCCTTGGCGAGATCGCCGGGCCCCCGCGCCGCGCCGATCAGCGCGACGAGCACGAGCAGCAGGGGAAACGAGAGCAGATCCGCGGCGTGCAGAACGGGTACGGCGAAGGCGGCGGCGGAGCTCACCAGGTCGGTGGTCCAGGAGATGGTCCGGGGTCCGGCCCGGTCCACCAGCGGGCCGGTGAACGCCTTCACCACCACGTACGGCGCCATCTCGCAGAAGGCCACCACACCGGTCTGAGTGGCGCTGCCGGTGCTGACGAGGACGAACCAGGGCAGTGCGATGGCCGAGACCCGCGTACCGGTCAACGACACGGCCATAGCGGTGAGTACGCCGACGAGCGGCAGCAGCGTACGCCGCCGCTCCGAAGCGCTGCCGGTTCCCTTCTCCCCCGCCGTACGTCCCCCGGGCTTCCTCACCGCGTCTCCCCCCGCCGCCCTTCAGGAGCCGGATCGCCGTCGCCGGTGCCGTCCGGGCCGTCGGCGTCGGGGGCGTCCAGCTCAGGCAGGATCTGGGAGATGAGGGAGACGCGCCGGGCACCCTCGGGTGCCTCGTCCGCCGTCTCCGGAGTGTCCGGCCGGTAGCGGGCGAGGAGTGCGGACAGTTCCTCCCGCAGATTCACCGTCTCGTCGGGGGTCAGCCGCAGCGACCAGTCGCTCATGTCGAAGGTGCCGCGCCACCCGTCGGGCATCGTCTGGAGCTCGCTGAGCGCGCGTTGGGTGCGCAGGGTGTACGCGGCGGCGACGGACTGGAGATACGCCAGGGTCGCCTCGGGCTCCCGTTCCGCGAGGTCGGTCTCGCGGAACCTTGTCGACTGGTGGACGGCGCGCCACCAGCGTTCCCGCGCGTTGCCCCGCCCGGTGTCCTCCTCGACGAACCCGGCGTCGCCGAGCTGGCGCAGATGGTAGCTGGCCGTGCCGGAGTTGACCCCCAGCCGCTCGGCCAGCCGAGTGGCCGTCGAGGGGCCGAACTTCCGCAGCAGGCCGACCAGTTGGACTCGTACCGGATGCGCCAGGGCGCGCAGACCCTTTGCGTCCAGGACGACCGTGTTCGACTCGTGCTTCGGACCGCGCGGGGCGTCGTTCGATTCCGTCATGCCGAGCACTCTAGACCGCGAACAACTCTTTGCGAAGAGTTGTTCGCGAAGAAATCTTTGCGAAGGGATCCTTGCGGAGAAGTCCTCTCGATGGGGCCCTTGGTCAGTCGCGCCGGCCTTCCGTCACGGCCAGCCACTTGGTCAGCAGGGATTCGAGCTGATCGGCCTCGTCCTCGGTCAGCGCGTCGAGCAGCCGTCGCTCGTTGGCCATGTGTTCCGAGAAGGCGCGGTCGATGAGCGCACGGCCCGCCGGGGTCAGTGCGACGACCCTGCCGCGCCCGTCGCTCTCGCTCACCCGCCGGGAGACCAGCCCTGCGTGTTCGAGCCTGTCGACGCGTTTCGTCATCGCGCCCGTGGTGACCATGGTGTGCTCGGCCAGTTCACCAGGGGCGCGTTCGTACGGCGCGCCCGCTCGCCGCAGGGCCGCGAGGACGTCGAAGTCACCCTCCCCCAGCCCGTACTTCCGGTACACGACGCACAACTCCTCGGTGAGATAGGCGCCGAGGCGGTGCAGCCGTCCGATCACGCCCTGGGGGCGTACGTCGACTTCGGGACGTTCGCGGGCCCATTCCTGCTGGATACGGGCGACACGGTCGACACCGTCGACGCGGTCGAGGAGGTCAAGGGATTCGGCCATGCAGAGAACAATACCTTCCTGGGAAGATATTATCGTCGCCATGGAATCCACCGCCCGCTGGTCACTCGTCACCGCCCTCGCGCCCATCGCGTGGGGCACGACGTACTTCGTCACACAGCGCTATCTGCCGGCTGACCACCCCCTGTACGGGGCGGTGTTCCGGGCCCTGCCCGCCGGAATCCTGCTGCTGGCGATCAGCCGGCGCCGGCCGCACGGCGCGCTGTGGTGGAAGGCGCTGGTGCTCGGCACCCTGAACATGGGCGCGTTCTTCGCCCTCGTCTACATGGCCGCGCAACTCCTGCCGACCAGCATCGCCTCGACGGTGATGGCGACCGCTCCGGTGGTGATGATGCTGCTGGCCTGGCCACTGCTGGCGGAACGTCCGCACATACTGCCGGTCGTCGGCGCTGGCGTCGGGATCGCGGGCGTCTGCGTCATGCTCCTCACGAACGCGACCGGGATCGATCCGCTCGGCGTACTCGCCTCCGTCGCGGCCATGACGATGTCGTCGGTCGGCTTCATACTCACCAAGAAGTGGTGCCCGGACGTCGACGTGCTCGCGCTGACCTCCTGGCAGCTCATCGCCGGAGGGGCCGTGCTCGTGCCCGTCGCGGTCGCCGTCGAAGGAGCCCCACCGGTCCTGGACGGCGGCGCGGCGCTCGGCTTCGTCTATCTCTCCGCCGTGGCGACGGCACTCGCCTTCACCGCGTGGTTCAACGGTCTGCGGCATCTGAGCGCGGGGACGGTGGGGCTCATCGGGCTCCTCAACCCGGTCACGGGTGTTCTGCTCGGCACGCTCGTCGCCGGTGACACCCTCACCGCGCGCCAGGGCGTCGGGCTGGTGCTGGTGTTCCTCGGCATCGTGCTGGGCCAGCCGGGCGTGACACGCGCCGTGCGTGCCCGGCGCGCCCGCCGGTCGGCGGCACGGGCCGGCGTCGCCGAGTCACCCGAACCCGAACGCCCGCGCCAACAGGCCTGATTCCGGGCTCGGTCGGGACTGGGCGCCCCCTCGACAGCCGGAGACGGACCCGCCGCCCTTCAGTGCACGTGGAATCCGCCGTCCACGAAGACCGACTGCCCGGTGACGTACGAGGAAGCCCGGCTCGCCAGGAACACGGCCGCGCCCGCGAAGTCCTCCGCGACCCCGTTGCGCCCGATCATGGTGCGCGCGGCGAGCGCGGCCACCCGCTCGGGGTCGGACGACAGCCGCTCGTTGAGCGGCGTCAGCACGAAGCCCGGCACGAGGGCGTTGCAGGTCACCCCGTGCGGCGACCACGCCTCGGCCTGGGAACGGGTCAGCGATTCCAAGGCGCCCTTGGAGACGCCGTAGACACCGCTCTGGACGAAGGCCCGGTGCGCCTGCTGGGACGTGACATGGATGATCCGTCCGAAACCGCGCTCGGCCATGCCGGGCCCGAACCGCTGGCCCAGCAGATACGGCGCCTCCAGATTCACCGCCATCGTCGCGTCCCACACGTCGTCGCCGGTCTTCCCCATCGGAGGCCGCAGATTGATCCCCGCGGAGTTGACGAGTACGTCGGGTTCACCGAAGACCTCCGCCGCCTCGTCGGCCGCCGCACGCACACCCTCGCGCGTACCGAGGTCGCCGGCCACCCATGCCGCCCGGCAGCCCTGTTCCGTCAACTCGACGACGGTGGCGGCCAGTTCGGCCTCCCGGCGCGCCACGACGACGACGCTCGCCCCGGCGCGGGCAAGGGCCTCGGCGATGCCCTTGCCTATGCCGGAACTTCCACCGGTGACGAGGGCCACCCGGCCTTCGAGGGAGAAGAGTTCGGAGAGGTACGCCTGCGATTCCATCCCCGCAGATTAGACGCCGCGCCGGGCTCCGGCCCTGGTGGGGGGCGTGCCGGAGCTGGCGGTGGCCTTCGGCTTCCCGCACCGCGGCGGAGGCCGCCGACAAGGCGATCCCGCAGCCGCGGACC
Organism: Streptomyces camponoticapitis; assembly: GCF_014646115.1. Lineage (GTDB taxonomy): Bacteria > Actinomycetota > Actinomycetes > Streptomycetales > Streptomycetaceae > Streptomyces > Streptomyces camponoticapitis. Next base: position 30,676 of record NZ_BMMV01000024.1, read on the forward strand.
ACCGAGCGGACGGCGGCGGGATCGGAGGGAACGGCGCGCCGCTCCTGACGCCGACGGGCGTCCGGGCTGTCCTCGGCGGCCTCCGCGCCGAATACTTCGGTGGTGGGTGTGATCCACCCGCTCCACCCACCACCGCCCACCACGGAAGACGGCAGAGAGGCCAGGCACCACGTGCCCGACAGCGATTCCCGCGTCCCGCTCCCGCCCGCGCTCGTCCTCGACCGCCCGGTCCGGCGGCCGGCCGGCGCCGTGCTCCTGCTGCACGGCGGGCGCGCGGAGGGGATGGAGCCGCCGCCCCGCCTGGATCTGATCGCCGCGCGAATGCGCCCGTTCACCCGGGCGGTGCTGCGCGTCACCGAGGGGCACGACGTCCTCGTGGGCCGGATCAGGTATCGGCACCGGGGGTGGAACGGCGCGCGTGCCGACGCGGCGGTGGACGCGCGCCGGGCGCTCGACGAGCTGGAGTCGTTCGCCGGTTCGACCCGGGTGGTACTGGTCGGTCATTCGATGGGCGGGCGCGCCGCGCTCGCCGTGGCCGGGCACGGTCTGGTGCGCGGCGTGGTGGGGCTCGCCCCGTGGTGCCCCATCGGCGAGCCGGTGGCCCAACTGGCGGACCGGCAGGTCGTCCTCGTACACGGCGACCGGGACCGTACGACCGACCCCCGGGGCAGCCGCGATGTCGCGCGCCGCGCACGTGCGGTGGGCGCGCACGCGTGCGCGGTGCTGATGTCCGGCGGGGACCACGCGATGCTGCGGCGGGCCGGCGAATGGCACGCCCTCACCACCCGACTGGTCTCGGGTCTCCTCGGGCTCGCTCCGCTGCCGGATCCCGTGCGGCGCGCCTTCGATGAGGGGCGGGACCCGGTGTCGGGCGACTGGGGCGACCGGCGGTAGGCGACCGCCGCACCGGGCGTCAGGTGACGAGCGCGGCGGGGAGGCCGGCGAGGATCGCCGAGACCGTCTCCTGCGGTGTCTGCTCGCTGGTGTCGAGCCAGAGGCCAATGCGCTCGGTCTCCGCGCGCGGTCCGTGGTCGAGCGCCTCCACCGTCCAGGCGCCGTAACCGGTCTTCGGACGCGCGTCCTCCCTGCTCCGTACGGCGTCGGCACAGGGCGCGAGCACGACGACGTACAGCGGACGCGTACGGACCCTGGCGACGAACCGGCTCAGGTCCGGGCCGATGACGATGTCCTGGACGATCGCCGTCCATCCGTCACTCGCGTACTCGTCGGCCACCATCGCCGAGATCCGCTGGCGCAGGTCGAGTTGGGCTGTGGCCTCCGCGGTCGCCCCGGGCAGCACCTACTCACGGCCGGAGACGATCATGCGGCGGAAGGTGTCGCCCCGGATGTGCGCGGCGCGCGGCAGCCGTTCGGCGAGGAGGCCGGCGACGGTGGATTTCCCGGACCCATCACGCCGGTGATCAGGACGACGGCGGAACGCGGTTCGGTACTCAACGTTTGCTCCTGGTCGGGGACGGGGGCGGCTCCGCCGCTCAGCCGTGGTCGGTGTCGATGACGCAGAAGCGGTTGCCCTCGGTGTCGGCGAGGACGACGAAGTCGGCGTCGTCGGGATAGCTGTCCCAGTCGACGCGTTCGGCGCCCAGCGAGAGCAGGCGCTCCACTTCCGCGGCCTGCTCGGCGGCGTCGCGCGCGTAGAGATCGAGGTGGACGCGGGGGTGTTCCCGCACCGGCGTCACGCTGAGCCCGAGGGACAGCCCCGGCCCGGGGCCGTGCGCGGGGACGAGGACGACCCAGTCGTCCTCCACCAGGCCGTCGCGCGGAACGTAGTCCAGGGCCCTCGTCCAGAAGTCCGCGGCCCGGCGGACATCGGCCGCGCCCATCACGATGGTCCCGATAGTGATCATCCGGCGATGGTGTCAGAGTCCGCCGACCGCGATCAATCCAATTCGGCCGACGGCGAGATGGAACCGCACGCGTGAATACGACGGCAGAGAGAACCCCGGCGGCTTGATCTTCCGATCCCGCTACCGGGGTTCAAGGTCTCCGTTTTCGCGCCGACGCTTCCCGGCGCCGCTCATCCGCGCTTCGACGCGTCGCCGTAACGGCGCTCGAATCGCTCCACACGGCCCGCGGTGTCAAGAACCTGCGAGTTGCCCGTGTAGAAGGGATGGCTCGCCGATGATGTCTCGACGTCGATGACGGGGTACCTCTTCCCGTCGTCCCACTCGATGGTCTTGTCGGAGTCGGCGGTCGACCGCGTCAGAAACGCGTAGTCGGCGGCACGGTCCCGGAATACCACCGGACGGGACACGGGGTGTATACGAGACTTCATATGCGTTCCTCCTATTCGCCGACCACCTGAGGCCTCTTCTCCCCCAGGTACCCAGTAGAACGGCGCACGGGGGCCGGGTATTCCATTGAATTCCGGTGGGCCACCCATGGCGGAAGAAGAGGTAGTTGGACCGCACCACCCCCGGCTGACCAGGTCGTCCGGTGATATTCTCGTTATATGGCTGACCGAATACATCGGGTCACTGTGGAAGGCTCCCGGATCACCACTCCCCGGCTGACCCTTCGACCTTGGGCGCCGGGCGACGCCGAGGCGGCGCTGCCCGTCTACGGCGTTGACAAGGTGTCCCGATGGCTGGCCCCGGCCCTGGAGCCGGTGTCCGACCTGGCGGCCATGGAGCGCCTCATCGCACGATGGATGACCGAGTCGTCCACCCTCGAACCTCCCCAGGGCCGGTGGGCCATCTCGCTGCGCGAGACCGGCGAGCTGATCGGAGGTGTGGCCCTGCTGCCGCTCCCTCCGTTCGGCAGCGACCTGGAGATCGGCTGGCAGTTGGCACCGGATCTGTGGGGTCTGGGCCTGGCCGCCGAGGCCGGGCACGCGGTGGCACATCAGGCTTTCGAGTCGGAGGCCGGTGTCGAGGAGCTGTTCGCGGTGGTACGGCCCCGGAACAGGCGCGGCGCGGCGACGGCCCGACGGGTGGGAATGGAGTGGGTCGGCGAGACGGAGAAGTACTACAACCTGTCATTGCAGGTCTACCGTCTGCGCAAAGGCGACCTCGACGCGAGCGGTCCCACGGCGGTCATGCGCTAGAGGGCGTCCGGCGGATCTTCCTGGGCGGGGCGTGCGGGCGTCGCCGTCAGGGCATGAGGGCGACGCCAACCGAGGCGAACACCTCCTGCCCAGTGCCGGGTTACTCGGACAGCGTTTCGCCCGGCTCAGCCGCGAAGCCCCGGTGTTCCACCAGTGGGCCCACGTTCAGACCCTTCGACCGGCAGCCGTCGACAAGGTCGGGCAGTGCCTCCAGCGACGACCGCCAGCAGTCGGGCGCCGACGTCCGGTCGGAGTCGTGGAGAAGTACGGTGCCACCGCCGCGCAGATCGCGTCGTACGTTCGCCAGCACCGACTCGGCGGTCGCCTCGGCGGTCCAGTCCTTTCCCCACGCTGTCCAGAGAACCGGACGCAGCCCCGTACGCCGGGCCGCGAGCAACCGGCCGCCGGTCAGGATTCCGTACGGCGGCCTGTACCAGAGCGGTGGTGCTCCGCAGACGGAGCGCACCACCTGGGCGGCGCGGGCGAGTTCACGAGTGTCCTGGCCCGGGGTGGGCAGCCAGGGGCGGTTGTGCGTCCACCCGTGCACCGCGACCTCGTGACCCCGGCGTGTGATCTCGCGGCCGAGCCGAGGATGGCGCAGGAGAGCGGTGCCGATCACGAAAAAGGTCGCGTGGGTGTGGAGTTCGTCGAGCAGGTCGAGGAAGCGCGGGGTGGATCGCGGATCCGGGCCGTCATCGAAGGTGAGTGCCACATGGTCGGCGCGGCCGACGCCCGCGAGGCCGGGGAAGAACGCTCTGCGCGGTCCCGCGAGCCAGGTGCCCGCCGGGGCCATGTGGGCGGCGAGGGCCAGCGCCGGAGCGGTCGTCAGCAGACGGCGGCCCGGGACGACCGGTCCGGGGCAACGGACTCGCGGCATCACACGACGGGGCCGCGCGGTCCCGGAATGAGCGTCCATTCGCCTCGTCCTCCGACAGTCAGGGTGCTGACCACGGCCGCAGGCCCGGCAGGCGGCTTCCTCTCCGTAAGTATCCCGGTCGCCGCGGTGGACGGCGACCCGCGAGCGCGGTGGTGTCAGCCGAAACGGGAGGCGAGGCGCCGGAAGAGACCGGGTGCCATGCCCCGCAGGCGCCGGGGCAGGCCCAGCCAGCGTGGTGCGAAGACTTCTTGCCGCCCGTGCGTGAGGGCGTCCCAGAGCGCTTCGGCGACCCGTTCCGGCGGAAGCGGCCGGGGTACGCCCCTGGTGTAGGGGGTCCCGCGCCGTTCGAAGAAGGGGGTGTCCACTGCGGCGGGGACGACATGCAGGACGCGGACGCCGGTGTCACTCAGTTCGTAGCGAAGTGATTCGGCGAGGGCTTCCACGCCGGCCTTCGCGGCTGAATAGACGACTTCCCGGCGCACGCCGTAGGTACCCGCCGTGGAACCCACCAGCACGATCTGCCCGCGCCCCGCGGCGAGCATGCCCGGCAGGACGAGCCGGACAAGATGTGCCACGGCTGTCAGGTTCACCGTGAGTACCTCGTCGACGGCGGCCGCAGGCATCTCCGGGAGGGGGCCGGCCCATCCGACCCCGGCGGCGGCCACGAGCAGATCGATGTGCCCGACGGCGTCGAGCGTCCTGGTCACCAGGCGCTCGACCCCGGCGGACGTGGCGAGGTCTGCCCGCACGGGAACGGCCGAGGTCTGGTCGGCGATCTCGGCCAGGCGCCGCTGGTCCCGGCCGCTGACCACGACCCGCCAGGCACGCTCGGCGGCGATCCGCTTGGCCACCGCCGCCCCGATGCCGGACGAGGCCCCGGTGACCAGAGCGGTACGGGGGGACGGCTGTCCGGGGTCCGACGGGTCGCGGGCGGTGCCGGCCTGATCGGGGCCGGAAGGGCCGGGTTCCATGGCTGCCCCTGTATCGACGCTGTGAGCGGCCGCCGCCGGGATGCGACGGCCGACCAGGACGGAAGACGCCTGGCCCGTGGAGTGGACTCATCGAGACATGACCCGTCCGGGGGGCCCGCACAACCCTTCGTGGGCAACGTTCACACCAAGGGATTCCGCCGGTCCCGGCCGGTGGGAGTGTTCCGTTTGAGATCGCGCGGAGCCCGGTACATCGGGATGAGCAACGGCGAACTCGATGCGGAGCCGACATGGATCCCTCGTCCGGGAACGACGGAAAGACATCCACGGGCAGGCGTTTCCTGATCGTGAGCGCCGGCATGGGGTCGGGCCACGCCGCGGTGGCGGCGGAGCTGATGAGAAGACTCGAAGGCGCCGGGCACACCGCTGCCCAGGTGGACGTCCTCGAACTGCTTCCTCCCGGCGTCGGCCGCGGGGTGCGGGAGTTCTACCGGGTGGCCGTCTGCCATGTGCCCGCCGTGTACGCGGGTGTGTACGCGGTGTTCCTGCGGCCGGGCAAGGGACCACGGCCCGGTAACGGACCGCTGGCCGCCCTGGCAGAGAGACGGTTTCTCCAACTGGTCGAGCGGTGGCGGCCGCATGTGATCGTTCCCGTGTTTCATCTCGCCGCCCAGCTCACCGGGAGGCTTCGGGCCCGGGGAAGCCTGACCGTACCCGGTGCCGTGGTGATCACGGACTTCGCGGTGCACCGGCAGTGGCTGCATCCGGGCAACGACCTCAATCTGTGCCTCACGTCCGGTATCGCCGGTGAAGTACGGCGCGCGGTGGGCCGCTCCGCCGCCGTCTCGGGCCCCCTCGTGGCTCGGCGCTTCCACGCACCGGCGGAGGCTGAGGGCTGGGCGGGCGTCCTCGGGGGTACGGAGCGGGGACCCGTGCTGATCTCGACCGGTGCCTGGGGGGCCGGAAACCATGTGCTGGAGACGGCACGGGTCATCGCCGGCGCGGGTTTTCTGCCGGTCGTCCTCTGCGGCAGCAACAGGCGGCTTCGCTCACGGGCGTCCCGGACGCCCGGTGTCGTCGCCCTCGGCTGGGTGACGGACATGCCCGGCCTGCTGGCCGCGTCCCGCGCGCTCGTCGACAACGCCGCCGGACAGACGGCTCTGGAGGCACTGGCCGCTGGCGTTCCGGTGATCGGGTACCGGCCCATTCCCGGGCACGGCAAGGACGGCGTGCGACGGATGGCAGAGGAGGGTCTCACGGCCCACGCGACCGGTCCGCGGTCGTTGGTCCGGGCCCTGGACGAGGCGACGGTGCCAGGTCCCGTGCGCGAATGGCGAGCCGCCGAGGCTCGACGTCTGTTCGCCGCCGACGCGCTGCCGCACCTGGAAGACCTGGCAGGGGCAGGGCCGGGACCACGGGCTCACGAGGTGTGACGTGGCGTCAACCGGCTGGTTTGGCCATGCACTTGACAAGGTCTAGACCTTCCCATTCAATCCAATCGACACACCTCCCGCACATCTCCTCCTTGGCCCTGTCGCGTCGTCGGCAGGGCTCTGTGCGCCGTTGGCGCGAAGGGAAAACATTCAGAGATGTTGAGCAAATCCGGCAGAGGCCTCTCCCTCCTGCGGTCCGCGATCCTCCTCGCAGTCGCGGCCCTCATCGCCACTCTCTTCACCGCCCCGGCAGCCCAGGCCGCCGACGGTCAGATCACCGGTCTGGGCGGCAAATGCGTCGACGTCGCAGGGGCGAGCAACGCCAACGGCACCCCCGTACAGATCTACGACTGCAACGGCAGCAACGCCCAGCGCTGGTCGAACCCGGGTGACGGCACGCTGCGCGCCCTCGGCAAGTGCCTGGACGTCTCCAACAACAGCACCGCCGACGGAGCCCTCGTCCATCTGTGGGACTGCACCGGCGCCGCGAACCAGCGCTGGACCGTCTCCGGCGCGAACGACATCGTCAACCCCCAGGCGAACAAGTGCCTGGACATCCAGAACCGCAGCACGGCGAACGGCACCCGGCTCCAGATCTGGACCTGTACGGGCCAGTCGAACCAGAAGTGGAACGCGCCCAGCGGCGGTGGAGGCAACCCGTCGCCGGGTGGATTCGTCGTCAGTGAGTCGCAGTTCAACCAGATGTTCCCGGGCCGCAACGGCTTCTACAGCTACAGCGGTCTGACCGCCGCGCTGAGCGCCTACCCCGGCTTCGCCAAGACGGGCAGCGACACGGTCAGGAAGCAGGAGGCCGCGGCGTTCCTCGCCAACGTCAGCCACGAGACCGGCGGTCTCGTGCATGTCGTGGAGCAGAACACGGCCAACTACCCGAACTACTGCGACCGCAACCAGTCCTACGGCTGCCCGGCCGGCCAGGCCGCGTACTACGGCCGCGGTCCGATCCAGCTCAGCTGGAACTTCAACTACAAGGCGGCCGGTGACGCGCTGGGCATCAACCTGCTCGCCGACCCGTGGCGTGTGCAGAACGACTCGGCCGTCGCCTGGAAGACCGGCCTCTGGTACTGGAACACCCAGAACGGTCCCGGCACGATGACCCCGCACAACGCGATGGTCAACCAGGCCGGGTTCGGCCAGACGATCCGTTCCATCAACGGCTCGCTGGAGTGCGACGGCCGCAACCCCGCCACGGTCCAGAGCCGGATCAACAACTACCAGCGCTTCACCCAGATCCTGGGTGTCTCGCCGGGCGGCAACCTGTACTGCTGATCCGCGCCGCCGCCCTGACCAGTTCCGCACACACGCGTACGGTCCCCGTCGAGCCGACCTGCTCGGCGGGGGCCGTACGGCCTTCCGTCCGCGTCAGCGCGGCAGTTGCCCCTGGTGCAGCTCCTTGACCTGACCGTCCGTCAGAGCCCTGTCGTAAACGCGCACCTGGTCGATCGATCCGTTCCAGAAGTCGCCCTTGGCGCCGTCGTACTTGGCGCGGCCGACCGACAGCGGTCCGGTGCTCACGTCGACCGGACCCGCCGCGGCGGTCGCGACCGGTACGCCGTCGACGTACAGCCTGATGTCGTCGGAGGCCGAGTCACGGACCCCGACGAGGTGGTACCAGCGGCCGGTCTCCGGCTCGGTCACCAGACGGGCGCGATTGCCGCCGGGGGTGCTGAAGGCGAACGCGCCCTGGCCGTACTGGAGATAGAACGGATTCTCCGTACGCCGGCCGTCCTGGCTGACCGCCGTCGCGTAATTGCCGGGGAGGGCGTCGAGAGTGACCCAGGCCGACACCGAGTAGCTCCTCGTGGTGTCGACGACCGGTCCTTCGGTCTGCGCGTACTGGCCCTCTCCGTCGAAGGCCAGAGCCGAGCCGCTGACGCCGGGTGTCCAGGCCGGGCCGCCGACGAGGCTCAGCGGCTTCCCGTTCGGGCCCAGGTCCCGGGACGTGGTGCCCTTCCCCTCGTCCAGCGGCCAGTGCCCGCCGCCGCTCAGCTCGTCCCGCTCGCCGGCCTCGGCTCCGGCCTTGATGACCTTCAGGTTGACGGCCCGCACGCGCGCGGGGTCGACCTTGATCTGCCGGCGGTCGTAGGTGTAGAAGCCGTTGAGCTCGTTCTCCAGGTCGCTGACCTGGGTGTAGACGGAGCCGGACAGTTCCGCGTTGGCCGCTTCGAGATAGAACTCGGTGGTGTTCTCGACGTACTTCGTGGTGAGCGCGTCCTTGTCCGCCACCCCGCTGTAGATCGCGGCGGGCGGGCCGGGCCACATGTGCCCCGGGGTGCGGAGCGTGAAGCCGCCGTGCTCGCCGTCCATCGCGGCGCGATGGTCGGGGAACGGGGCGTCGTTGTTGAGGTAGTCGTGGTGGTCGATGATCTCGCCCTTGCCCGAGTCCCCCTTGGAGGAACAGCAGTTGACGCCGCTGTGCGCGTTGACGATCCGGGAGGGGTCGGTCTGCTTCACCGATTCGGCGATCCGGCCGGTCTCCTCCCGGTTCCACTCGCCCCAGCCCTCGTTGAAGACGATCCAGCCGATGACGGAGGGCGAGTTGTGCAGCTGCCTCATCATCTGCCTGCCCTCGTCGACGAAGGTCTTCCGGCCCGCCTCGTTGGTGATGTCGCTGGAGACGAAGTCCTGCCAGACGAGCAGGCCGAGCTTGTCGGCGTGGTGGTAGAAGCGGGCCGACTCGACCTTGATGTGCTTGCGTACGGCGTTGAAGCCCAGCTTCTTCTGGGCTTCGAGGTCGAAGGCGAGCGCCGCGTCGCTGGGCTGGGTGTAGAGACCGTCGGGCCAGAATCCCTGGTCCAGCATGGCGAGGGAGAAGATCGGCTTCCCGTTGAGCACGAGCTTCTGGTAGCCGCCGACCTCCTCGACACCGACGGACCGCATGCCGAAGTAGCTGTCGACGCTGTCGGTGGAACGGCCGTCGGTGAGGGTGACGTCGAGGTCGTAGAGGTACGGGTCGTCCGGGGTCCAGAGCCGCTGGTTCTTGATGGGCAGGCGCAGTTCGGTGCCGGGCCGGCCGCTGACCGTGGAGACGATCCTGCCCCTGGCGTCGCGGGCGACCGCCCTGACCTTGGCGTCGGGTGATGCCTTGGCGGAGTTGACGGTGACGGCCAGGCTGCGCGAGTCGATGTCGGGCGTGGTGACGAGTTCGTCGACGGCCGCCGTCGCGACCGGCTCCATCCAGACCGTCTGCCAGATGCCCGACGACTGGGTGTAGACGATGCCGCCGGGGTCGGTCGACTGCTTGCCCATCGGCTGGTTGGGGCCGTTGGTGTCGGTGACGGCGACGACGATCTCCTGCGGGCCGTTGCCGCCGTTCCTGAGCGCGTCGGTGATGTCGGCGCTGAACGCCGTGTAACCGCCGGTGTGTTCGGTGACCTTCGTGCCGTTGACCCAGACACGGGTCGCGTAGTCGACGGCGTCGAAGTTGAGCTTCAGCCGCTTGCCGCCGCCGACCTTCCAGCTCTTCGGGACGTCCACGAGCTTGCGGTAGAACATGTGGTCCTCGTGGCGTTCGAGACCGGAGAGCTGCGACTCGACCGGGAACGGCACGATGATCCTCTCGTCCAGGTCCTTGCCGAAGACGGGCGGTTCGTCCTTCTCCGCGCCGGCGAACTGCCAAGGCCCGTTGAGGCTCTCCCAGTTGTCGCGCACCTGCTGCGGACGGGGGTACTCGGGCAGCGGGTTGTCCGGGTCGAGCCTGTCGCCCCACTCGGTGGTGAGCCGGTGTGTGGAGTCATTGGCCGCCGTGCGCATGATCTCCGGCACGGTCTCGCCGCCGACCTGGAGGCCGCCCCGACCGTCGTAACGGAAGCTGACCCGCTGGTCCTTCTGGACGGGCGCCTTCAGCGTGATGTCCAGGGCGTGGGGGTCGCCGGGTGTGCGGGCGACGGAGGAGACCGGCATCGGGGTCGTGTCGACCTCGATCCTCAGATGGTCCTTGACCGCGGCGATCGTGCCGCCGACCTCGGACTCGAAGGTCGCGCGGAGCCGGCGGCCGTCCTTTCCGACCGTCGGCGAGATGGGGTAGACCTCGAAGTCGGCGGGCGGGGTGAACGCGGACTCGGGGACGATCTGCTTCTCGGTCCCGGCGCCCGACCAGCGCAGGAACATGTTCGCGCCGCCGGTGTCCTGGAACATCTCGACGCGGATCTCCTGCGGCTCACCGGCGGTGAGGGTCACCGGTTCGCTGGTCTGCTCCTTGTCCCAGTCCGGCTCCCAGTGGTCGATCACCGCCCTGTCGCCGATCCACACCCGGAAGCCGTTGTCGCCGATCGCGTAGAAGGTGTAGTCGCCGCTCGCGGGCGCCTCGATACGACCGGTCCAGCGGGCGGTGGTGTGCTCCGTACGGCCGGTCAGGGACTCGAACGTCGTGGCCAGGCCCGGGAATTCGATCTGCGGGTCGAGGGCCACTCCCCCGAGGTCGGCGAAGTCGCGCGCGCCGGGCGCGGACATGCTGAAGTACTCGCCCTTGAGGCCGTGCACCTCGTCCCCCGGCGCGCCCGCGGACGAGGTGAGCGGGGTCACGGTGCCTTCGGAGGCGGCTGTCGCGGCCGGCGCGAGGCCGCTCGTCGGCAGGAGGAGGGCGACGGCGAGCAGGAGCGAGCGCAGCAGGGGGCGGGAGCGGAGAGGTGGGCGTGAGCGGGTGGCGGGCTTTCGTCTCATGGAAGTCCTCGATGTCCTCGCGCGGACGGGGGCGGAAGGGTTTTCGTCCCGGGGGATTACAACGTTGGAAAGAGTCCGCAGCGGAATGACAGCACGCGCGCTCGGCGGGTGTCCAGAGTTACGACAGAAGGTGTTCGCGGTACGCGGGTGGCGCGTGGTGGAGAAATGATGTTGCCGTGGGCGGGGTCTCGGCTCTACCGTCGGTCCCATGAAGCGTGCCGCCATGACGACGACGCCGGAGAGTGTCCCGGCGCGCTGACTGCTGACCAGTTCGAAGCCCCGGGGCGAGTGCCCCGGGGCTTCGCCACGCGGTCACCCGCTCCGCCCCGAGCGAGGAGACCACGATGCACGACCACCGCAGACTCGGCCGCCAATTGGGCCTGTTCGACACCGACCCGCTCATGGGCGCGGGGCTGCCGTACTGGCTGCCCGACGGCGCGACCGTACGGCACGCCCTGGAGGAGTACATCCGCGGCGTGGAGCGGCGTGCGGGCTACCGCCATGTGTACTCGCCGGTGCTGGGCAAACGGGAGTTGTACGAGATCTCCGGGCACTGGTCGCACTACCAGGACGACATGTTCCCGCCGATGGATCTGGGCGGTGAGGAGTTCGTCCTGCGGCCGAGTCTCTGTCCGCACCATGCGCTGATCTACCGTTCCCGCGCCCACAGCTACCGCGAACTGCCGCTCCGGATGGCCGAGTTGGGCGGCATGTACCGCTCCGAGCTGTCCGGGGTACTGGGCGGTCTCACCCGCGTACGGTCGATCCAGCTCAACGACGCGCACATCTTCTGCACCCTGGACCAGGTGGCCGACGAGGCTCGGGCGGCGCTGGAGCTGATCCGGCGGGCGTACGAGGCGCTGGGCATCCGGCCCGCGCGGTTCCGGCTCTCGCTGCCGGGCCCCGGCGGGAAGTACGTCGCCGATCCGGCCATGTGGGAGCGGTCAGCGGCGCTGCTGACCGAGGTCCTGGACAGCTCGGGTGTCCCGTACGAGGCGGTGGAGGGCGAGGCCGCGTTCTACGGCCCGAAGATCGACGTCCAGATCGCCGACGAGGCCGGGCGCGAGTCGACCCTGTCGACCGTCCAGGTCGACTTCCACCAGCCGGAGCGGTTCGATCTGTATTACATCGGCGCGGACGGTGACAGGCACCGGCCGGTGATGATCCACCGCAGTGTCGTCGGCAGCGTGGAGCGGGCCGTCGCACACCTCGTGGAGCAGCACGGCGGGGCCTTTCCCGGCTGGCTCGCGCCGACCCAGGTCGTGGTGCTGCCGATCTCCGACACCGAGCTCCCGCGGGCCGCCGAGCTCGTGGACCGTTGTGCGGAGCGGGGGCTGCGGGCGGAGGTGTCGGGGCCCGAGCACGGCACCCTGGGCGCACGCGTCAGGGCGGCCAGGCTGGTGCCGTACCAGGCGGTGATCGGGGCGCGGGAGGCCTCCGGGGATTCGGTGGCGCTGCGGCTGCGGGACGGCCGGCGCGTGGACTCCCTGCCGGCCGCGGAGCTGCTGGACCGTGTCGGCGCTCTGGTAGGCGCGTTCCGCACCGACCTCTGGGACGACGACGAGGACAGGGTCCGGGACTGACCACTCTGTGCCCGTGACCGCTCGCGGCCCGAACCCGCCTCCGCCGATCGCGACGGTGGCGGGTCGGCCCGGCCCACGGGGGCGGGCGGCGCGGAGATCTCGGTCCCGGCAGTTCAGGCGCGGAGCGGCTTCAGCGCGCCGGACCAGGCTTCGAGCTGGTCGAACAGCGTGGTGGCGGAGGCCCCGTGCCGGGGCGCGGGCTTGAATGCGGAGAAGTTCTCGAAGTCGGTGAACAGCGAGAAGGACAGTTGCTGTCGCACGTCGGCGATCTGCAGTTCGGCGCTGACGCCGCGCAGGTGCTCGATCGCGCGCGCCGCCGAGCGAGCCGTAAGCGACGAAGGCGGCGGCTTTGTTGTTCCACTCGGCGTACAGGTAGTCGATGGCGTTCTTCAGGACGCCGGAGGTGGAGTAGTTGTACTCGGGGGTGACGAACACAAAGCCGTCGTAGGAGGCGATCTTCTCCGCCCACCTCCTCGTGTGCGCGCCGTCGTACTGCCTGGGACCGCCTCGTCGAGGTGCGGCAGCGGGTAGGTCGACCAGATCGACCAGTTCATAGGTCGCCACGCGCTCGGCCGCCTTCTTGAGGACCCAGTCGGCGACTGCCTTGCTCTTGCGGCCGGGGCGGGTGCTGCCGACGAAGACGGCGATCTTGAAGTCCCTGGCAGTCATGACTGTGCTCCTTCTCGGCGGTGGCGAAAGGCGAGGGCGGCGCTCGGACGACCGCCCGCCCGAGCCGCAGGAACTGCTCTACCGCCCCCGCGTTCCGCGGAGCGGACGCCTCGCCGGGTCCCGGCCACGCGGCGGGCGACCCCGGAGAAGCCCATCGCGGGGGGGGCAAAGAGCGTGGCCGACGGCGGCTGGAATCGCATGGTTTGTTCGCGCTGATCGCCGGCGGTGACGGGCGTACAGCCGGCTCCCTCAGCGTGATGTCCGAATCCCGCCAGCAGGGGCGGTCTCCGGGCGGCACTCTCGGCAGTGGAACGAGAGTGACCGGAGAGGCGGAGAGACGATGAAGACCATCGGACGGGCAGGCCGGACGGACGATCGTGTCGCCGCGCAGGACTGGGACGCGATCGCCGGTGATCTCGACGCGTACGGCAACGCGCTCACCGGACAGCCGCTCCTCTCCCCCGCCGAGTGCCGCGCGATCTCCGCGCTGTACGACGACGGCGAGCGGTTCCGTACGACCGTCGACATGGCCCGCCACCGATTCGGGTCCGGGCAGTACCGCTACTTCACCCACGACCTCCCCGACCTGGTAAGGGAGTTGCGTACCGCGCTCTATCCCCGTCTGCTGCCGGTCGCGCGCGACTGGGCCGGGAAGCTGGGCCACCCCGCACCCTGGCCCGGCGCGCTGGACGAGTGGCTGACGGTGTGTCACGAGGCGGGGCAGGGCAAGTCGGCCCAGATCCTGCTCCGTTACGGGCCCGGCGACTGGAACGCCCTGCACCGCGACGTCTTCGGCGACATGGTCTTCCCGCTCCAGGTCGTCGTCGGGCTGGACGTGCCGGGAACGGACTTCACCGGGGGTGAGTTCATCATGACCGAGCAGCGTCCGCGCGCCCAGTCGCGGGGCTCGTCGGCCACGGTGCCGCAGGGCCACGGGCTGGTGTTCACCACGCGCGACCGGCCCGTACGCTCCGCGCGGGGCTGGTCGAACGCGCCCATGCGGCACGGCGTGAGCACGGTGCGCTCAGGCCGTCGGCACAGCCTCGGACTCGTCTTCCACGACGCCGCCTGATCCACCCGACCGCGCGGCGGACGGGGCGCCACAGGCGGGCTCTGCGGCCGATGCGCGGGCGGGAGCCGCAAGAGCCGTGGGCGACACACTGCCCGTTGCCGGTCCCGACCGGCCCGCGAGGAGAGAATCCAGAAATGACGGATTCCTCACCGGACGACGGATTCAGCGGGCAGACGCAGTGCGACGGCCCCAGGCCCACACCGTGGCGGGACTTCCTGCGCACCGAGACGGGCAGCGCCGCCGTACTGCTGGCCGCCGTGCTGGCCGCGCTCGCGTGGGCGAACGCCGACCTCTCCTCGTACGACCGTTTCTGGCGGACGCATGTGGGGCTGTCGTTCGGATCGCGAAGTCTCTCCCTCGAAGTGCGCGACTGGGTCAACAGCGGCCTGATGGCCGTGTTCTTCTTCGTCGTCGGTCTTGAGGCGCGGCGCGAGCGGGATCTGGGAGAGTTGCGCGACGCACGGCGTATCGCGCTCCCCGTTTTCGTCGGGGTCAGCGGCATGGTCGTGCCCGTCGCGATCTATCTGCTCATCAACGCCGGGGACGGCGAAACCCACGGCTGGGGCGCCGCGATGTCCACGGACACCGCCTTCGCCCTGGGCATGCTGGCACTGCTCGGCAAGCGCCTGCCCACGGGGCTGCGTACATTCATCCTGGCTGTGACCGTCGTCGACGACTTCGTGGCGCTCGCGGTCATCACCTTCGGATACAGCAAGAGCGTCGCGCCCATCGCCCTTCTCGTGGCCCTCGGCATCCTCGGCGTGATCGTGCTGCTGCGGCACGAAGGCGTGCGCCCGGGCGGCTGGTACGCGGTGCTGGGAGCGGCCGCGTGGGTCGCGCTGTGGGAGTCCGGCATCGACCCCGTCGTCATCGGGCTGGTGATGGGGCTGCTCACCTTCGCGTATCCCGCCGCCCGAGGCGATCTCGAACGTGCCTCCGGTCTCTTCCGCCGGTTCAGGGAACAGCCGACACCGGAGCTCGAACGCTCCGCACGGATCGGTCTCGCGACGGCGATCTCGCCCAACGACCGGCTGTTGCGGATGTTCCACCCGTGGTCCAGCTATGCGATCGTGCCGGTGTTCGCGCTGGCCAACGCCGGGATCCAGATCAGCGGCGACGAACTGTCGCGGGCCTTCACCTCCCCCGTCACGCTGGGCATCGTGTGCGCCTTCGTCGCGGGCAAACCGATCGCGGTCCTCAGCGCGGCATGGCTGACCCAGCACTTCACCCACGGCCGGCTGCGCCCGCCCGTCGGGTGGGGTGCGGTCGCCGCCGGCGGGACGATCGCGGGCGCCGGGTTCACGGTGTCGCTGCTGATCGCCACTCTCGCCTTCGACGGCGAACAGCTGGAGAACGCGAAGATCGGCACGCTCACCGCACTGCTCATCTCGTTCGTGCTGACCTGGGCCGTCAGCGCCGTGATCGGGCTGCTGCCGAAGGAACGCCGTACCCGCGCCCTGCTCGGCACCGCCGAGTCGATCATCGACCTCGCGGTCCCCGTCGATCCCGAACTCGACAAGATCCGCGGCCCGTTGGATGCGCCGGTCACGGTCGTGGAGTACGGCGACTTCGACTGCCCGTACTGCGGGAGGGCCGAGCCGATCATCAGGGAGCTGCTGTCCGACTTCGGGGATGTCCGCTACGTGTGGCGGCACATGCCGCTGACCGACGTACACCCCGGCGCGATGCTCGGCGCGGAGGCGTCGGAGGCCGCCCACGACCAGGGCGCGTTCTGGGAGATGCACGATCTCCTGCTGGCGCGCGAGGGCACGCTCCGGTTCGCGGAGGCGGTCCGCCTCGCGGACGACCTCGGTCTCGACACGGAGCGCTTCGAACGGCATCTGCGGCACCACAGGGGCATGGGGCGCATCGAGGACGACGTGGACTCCGCCGACCTGAGCGGGGTGTCGGGGACGCCGACGTTCTTCATCAACGGGCGCCGCCACCACGGGGCGTACGACATCGGCCACCTCTCGGCGGCGGTGCGTACCGCCCGGCAGCAGGCGGCGATCGCCGACCCGGACTCCTGACGCCCGGCAACCGTCTCCCCCGGATCGCTCAGCTGGCTCTCAACGGGTCGCCGTCGACGGCCAGTTCCTCCGCGGCCCGGGCAAGGGCCTCCCGGTGGCCGAAGAGGCCGGGCAGTCCCCCCGAGTGCAGGAAAACCGTGCGCCGGCCCGGGGTGATCTCTCCGGACGCGACCGCGGCCGTCAGACCGGCCATCGCGCGGCCGGTGTAGATGGGATCGAGGACCATGCCCTCGGTACGGGCGGCCAGGGTGAGGGCGGTCATGGACGCCTCGGTCAGCACGGGATAGCCGTCTCCTACCTGGTCGTGACGGATACGCAGGGACTCCGGCGGACAATGCGTGCCGGAGAGACCGAAGGCCAGGTCCGACACGACGCGGGCCGGATCGTCGAGGGCTCCGCAGTGGACGCCCAGGACCCGCTCGGGCCCGAGCGCCTCGACCAGTCCGGCCATGGTGCCCCCGGAGCCGAGCGCGACGACGACACACGCCAAGTCGGGTGTCTGGGTGAGGAGTTCCTGCCCGGCCTCGACATACCCGCGGGCGCCGAGCACGCTGGAGCCGCCGAAGGGAATCAGTGCGGGGACGGCGCCGCGGTCCCGCAGTGTGCCGACCACATGCCGGGCGGTGGAGGCGAGTTCCTCCTTGCCTCCCTCACCGGCCCACACCACCCGCGCGCCGAACAGACCGTCGAGGGTGAGATTGCCCCCCTCGGACGATTCCGGGCCGCCGGACAGTACGAGGACGACGTCGATCCCCAGCCGGGCGCCCGCCGCCGCCGTGAGGCGCGCGTGGTTGCTCTGCGGCGCGCCGGTCGTCACCAGGACGGTGGCGCCGTCGGCGAGCGCCGTCCCGCAGGTCCATTCCAGTTTGCGTACCTTGTTGCCACCGCCGCCGAGACCGATGAGGTCGTCGCGTTTGACCCACAGGTCGTCGGCGCCGAGGCCGATCGCGCGGGCCAGTCGTGGCATCGGTTCGAGCGGGGTCGGATAACTGCCGAGCGTGGCGCGGGGCTGCTGCCCGTCGCCCATGGACTTGGTCACCATGGCTCTACTCTGCCTGCCCGCTCCGCGACTCGCCGGACGCGGGGTCCCGCCCCGCGCGGCGTCGGACCTCCGGCGCGGCCGATCGGCCTACTCCTCGCCGGAGGCGTCCTCCGTCGCCTGGTCGGCGGCCGTACGCCCGACCAGCCGTTCGTAGCGCTGGCGGGCGGCCTGCGGGGTGCCGAGACCGAGGCCGAAGGCGACCTCCTGCCAGGTCATCCCCCGGCCTCGCGCCATCCGGAGAAGTCCCGCTTCCAGCTCGTCCATGTCCCCACGCGCGCGCGGTACCAGGCTCAGAGCGGCGGTGATGTCGGCGTGGTCCACCTCGGGCTCATCCGCTTCGCGCTTCGCCGCCCCGCTGAGCAGGAACGACACGAGCCTGACGGCTTCGTGGGGCGCGATGACGGACGGATGCGCCTGCCTGCGGCGCTGTGCGTCGGTGGCCGCGTGCCGCTCGGCGATACGGAACAGGGACGCGTGCACACGGTGCGCACGGGCCTGGTCCGGGTGCGGTGGGGTGAAGGGGTCGGAGACATGCTGGTCAGGAGTCGGTGCCATACGGCAAGCATGCGCGGACACACATCATGATGTCAACTATCCGTTTTGAACACTCCGTTCAACGCGGTGTGGCTCAGGGGCGGTAGACCTCGCCCGGCTTCGGGACCGCCGGAGCGAAGAGCTGCGGCACGGTCACGAACGTGAAGCCGCGCTTCTTCAACCGCTTGATGATCCCGGGCACGGCCGGGACCGTCCCGTCGTAGATGTCATGGAGCAGGATGATCCCGTCGGCGGACGCGTCGTCGACGATGCGGCGCTCGATGAGGGCGGAGTCGGTCGTGGAGTAGTCCTTGGCCGTGGCGCTCCAGAGGACTTGGGAGAGCCCGAGTTCGCGGGAGACGTCCGTGACGTCGCCGTTGGTACGCCCCTGGGGCGGGCGCATCAGCGTGGGCCTGTGGCCGGTGATCTTCTCGATGGCGTCCTGGGTGCGGCCGAGTTCGGCGCGTATCGCGGCCCGGTCGAGATCGGTGAGTACGCGGTGGCTCCAGGTGTGGTTGGCGACCTCGTGCCCCTCGGCGGCGATGCGTCGCACGGTGTCGGGATGGGCCAGCACATGGTTCTTGCCCAGCAGGAAGAAGGTGGCGGGCACCTTCTCCTTCTTGAGTATGTCGAGCAGGTGTGGCGTGTCCTCGCCGGGGCCGGCGTCGAAGGTGAGGGCGACGCACTTGGCCTCGGCGCAGTCGACGGAGCCGTACCGCCCCTTGCCGTTCCCTCCCGAATCCCCTCTGACCGAGGCGGGCGAGACGGTCTGCGTGCCGCAGCCGGTGAGGGTCAGGACGAGCGCCGCGACGACGGCGAGCGCGGCGAGGGATGTGCGTCCGACTCCGCGCCGCACGGGTGCGAACGGGCCGATTTCGGGCATGGCGGAGCCAGGTATGGCACTTCTGGGCATGACGGAGCTCTCTCTGTGTTCTCGCGGCACTCCGGGAGGGGCCCTCAGCGGGCGCGTACTCGCATCCGGTTTCCGTCACCGCGAGTGGGCGCGGAATCGGCCGCACGGATCCGGGCAGCACGGAACACGCCTGGCCAGGGCGGGTCCCATGACATGCCGATCACTATACACACGATGTATACGCTGGGTTTATAGTGGTCCGGAAGCTGCCCCTCGGCGCACATCAATACGGTGAATCCCCTCAATTCGCACGTGGGAGTGCCCAGTTACGGGAACACGGTCCGGGACAGGCGAGGAACTGCCCGACGGACAGGTCCCCGGCCCTCGTCCGAGGAGGCCACGGAAACGATGGACGTCAACCTCACGCTCGTCCTGGCGGTCGCCGCCGTCGCCTGCGTCGCGATGCTCGTCGTAACGATCGTGCTGTTCGTCAAGGTGTTGCGGACCCGCGCGCTGCTGCGCGAGGCCGGGCTGCCGCTGAGCAACCGCGCCGCCTACTGGGGTGCCCTCATCTATGTGGTGAGCCCGGTAGATCTGCTGCCCGACCCCGTCTATCTCGACGACATCGGCGTCCTGCTGCTCGCCCTGAGGTCCCTGCACGCGGCATCGGCCAAGGCGGTGGGCGGACCCCGACGGTCGGCGCGGCAGCGCGCCGACGCGTGAGTCCGCGGGCGTACCGGCCGGTGCGCCCGCGGATCGGTCGGCTCTGCGATCCTGGAAGCATGGCGTTCACCCCGTCGGTCCCCGGACCGATCTCGGCGGATCCGCCCGGCACGCCGACCGGTCTGCTGCTCACGCAGTCCTGGCTCGATCTCGCCTTCCTGCACTGGGCCGCCGACCCGGCGGACGTGGCGCCGCTCCTGCCGACGGGCACTGTCCCCGACACCCTGCACGGCAGGACCTACATCGGGCTCGTCTCGTTCCGGATGCACCGGGTGGGCTGGTTCCGGCTACCCGGCATTCCGTATCTGGGGACCTTCCCCGAGACGAACGTCCGCCTCTACTCGGTGGACACGCACGGGCGCCGGGGCGTCGTCTTCCGGTCGCTCGACGCGTCGCGGCTGATCCCCGTCGCGGTCGCGCGGGCCGCGTTCCGCCTGCCGTATCTCTGGTCGCGCATGAGCGTCGAACGGACCGGCGACACCTTCACGTACACGAGCAGACGGCGCTGGCCCGGCCCCCGGGGCGCGAGCAGCCGGATCGAACTGCGGGTCGGTGGGCGCCTGGAGGAGCCGAGTGAGCTCGAACACTTCCTGACCGCGCGCTGGGGCATGCACAGCACGTTCTTCGGCCAGCAGATGTATCTGCCGAACGCGCACCCGCGCTGGGCGCTGCACCACGCGGATCTCGTGGAGTGCACCGAGGATCTGGTGACGGCGGCGGGGCTGCCCGCGCCGGCCGGGGACCCGGTCAGCGTGCTCTACTCGCCGGGCGTCCCGGTGAGTTTCGGACGGCCCGCGCGTCCGGGCGGCATCCCGACTCCCTGACGAAACCGGGTCGGGCGGCGACACACACCCGTTCCCAGATCCCTGAACGCGACGGATCGCGGACGAGGAGGCCTCGTCCGCGATCCGTCGTTCACCGTGCGGAGGCCCTTGCCGGGCCCCGGTCCGGTCAGCTGATTCGGTGGACCAGCTGGGTGTTGAGTTCGTAGCGCGCGCCGACGATCTCCAGCTCGCCCGCGGCCACCTTGGCCGCGAGATCGGCCTCGCCCGCCAGACGCGAACGGACCAGTTCGACCTGGGCGCTGACCGTGGCGTCCACCCGTGCATCACCCTCCTGCGAGTGGTCGATCGCGGGCTTGATCTGGTCGGCTATGTACTGGATGTGAGCGGGCAGGGACTCCCCGGTCTCCTCCGCGTGCACGGCGGCGGCGACGGCGCCGCACGACTGGTGCCCGAGGACGAGGACGAGCGGGATACCGAGTTCCAGGACGCCGTAGGCGACGCTGCCGAGCACGGCCTCGTCCAGGACCTCACCGGCCGAGCGGACGGTCATGAGGTCGCCGAGCCCCTGGTCGAAGACCAGCTCCGGCGGTACCCGGGAGTCGATGCAGCCGAGTATCAGCGCGAAGGGGGCCTGGCCGGAGACCAGTTCCTGCCGCACGGCCCTCGACTCGTTCGGGTGCTGCTGCTTGAAGGTGCGCCACCGGCGGTTGCCGGCCGAGAGTTCGGCCAGCGCGGCGGCGGGGGTGGCGGGCCTCCTGGTGCGCGAGATGGGCGTCCGGGTGGCGGCGCCCGCCGAACCGGCACCGGAGATGAGTGCGCTTCCGGCGGCGGTCGAGACCGCCGCGGTGGCAACGGAGGCACGGAGCAGAGCGCGGCGGCTGGTCGTCACCGGCGTCTGAGCATGTGGGGTGATTTTCACGTACGGACGCTAACGTCCCTAATATTAAAGGACTTTCATGGATGCCAACTCTTGATGGGCCCTTGAACATCCCTTGGCTATCCATGATCCGAGCGTGACCACGGCCGATTCCTTCGCGACGTTCAGTCGCCGAAGAGACCGTCGGCACAGGTGCGCTCAACTCACGCCGCGCGGCCGGAACTGGATGCTGATGCGCGCGCCCACCGCCCGCGTCGTCTTGGGGATCGCGTGCTCCCAGGTGCGCTGGCAGGAGCCGCCCATCACGATGAGGTCGCCGTGCCCGAGCGGCTTGCGTACGACGGAGCCGTGGCGCTGCCGGGGCCGCAGCACCAGATCGCGTGGGGCGCCGACGGAGAGGATCGCGACCATGGTGTCCTCGTGGGAGCCCCGGCCGGTGCGGTCGCCGTGCCAGGCGACCCCGTCGTGGCCGTCCCGGTAATAACAGAGGCCGGCACTCACGAAGGGCTCGCCCAGCTCGTCGGCGTAGTACGCGCTCAGCGCGTCGCGCGCCTCCGCCAGAACGGGGTGCGGCAGCTCCTCCCGCCCGCCGTCCCGCTCTCCGTAGAAGGCGAGCAGCCGCGGCACCGCCACCACCCGCTCGTACATCTGCCGACGCTCGGCGCGCCAGGGCACGCCGGAGGCCAGCTCCTCGTGCAGGGCGTCGGCCCCGGTGAGCCAGCCGGGAAGCAGGTCGATCCACGCGCCGTCGCCCAGCACGGTCCGCCGGACGTCCCTGAGCGGACCGAGCCGGATCTCGTCGGTCTGGTCGAAGAGCGAACCCTGTGCGTGTGCTGCCATGCGCTCCAGCATAACCACACAGTCGAACGTACGAGCGATTAGAGCGTCCCGGTGCCCTGTCCCGGGCCCCGCCCTTCCGGCCGCCGCCGGCCGGTGACCGCGCTCAGCCGAAGCAACTCGCCGGGCGGGCGTTCACGGGGTCGAGGGCGTTGAGCACCATCCGGTACATCACGTCGCTGTAGGCGATGCCCAGATGCGCGCTCATGTCGACCGGGCACGCGTCCTGGAGATCGAGGTTCTCCACCGGGGCGTCGGGACCGGCTTCGAGGTACTGCTGGCGGTAGGGGGTGACCACTTCGTCGGTGCGCGTGACGACGGTCGTGTACCGCACGCCGGGCACGGTGTCGCCACCGGCGTCCAGCCGCGCGTTGACGTCCGAGCCGATCGTCTGGTCCTTCGCCGACTGTCCGGCCATCTGCGCCGTGGTGTCCAGCACCCGCAGCGACTTGGCGAGGGTCGCCATGCCGGAGGCCGTCGTCCCGTGGTTGCTGGGCGCGATGCCCACCAGCCGATGCGTCTTCGCGGCGCCCCCGTCGAACGTGAGGTACCAGCGCGGCAGCAGCCCGCCGCCCTGGGAGTGTCCGACCAGGTCGGCCTTCTCCGCGCCGGTGGCGTCCAGAACCCTGTCGACGAAGGCGGCCACCTCCTTGGCGGACTCGGGGATGTGGCCCCTGCCCTTGAACACGTCGCCGTCGGGCGCGCCGTAGTTGAGGGCGTAGACGCAGTAGCCGGCCTTCTTCAGTACGGGCGAGAGTCCCGACCAGTTCGCGTAGGCGTTCGCCCAGGTGCCGTGGATCAGCACGACGGGGAGCGGGTGCGCGGCGCTCGGCCGGCAGGTCCAGTGGTTGGCGCCGGACGGCGACCTCTCGGGGGCCGTCTGCGACTGGGCGAACGCCGCCGAGAACTTCGCCAGGCCGGTGTTGGGGGCGACCGCCGAGGTGCGGGCGGAGCCGGAGGGAACGGAGGGGGACGAGGACGAAGGCGCCGCGGCCGCGACAGCGATCAGTGCGGATCCGGCCAGCGCGGCGGCGACGTGTCCGAGCTTCAACGGGGCTCCCGTGCGTGAGGCCCCGCTCGGCCCCGTGGCTGGTCCCGGCCGCGGGGGCTCAGGGACACGGGGCGGAGGAGGGCGTCTTTCGATGACGCCCGCCATCCGATCCCATGCGGATTCCCCGGAGCGGGATTGCCCCATCGGTGGGCGCGGAGCGCGCGCCGGCGGGTACGGGTGCGCGCGGCCCCGCCCCGCCTGGGCCGGTCGGGAGCCGGAGCTCTCAGGAGCGGGCGGTGAAGGGCGGGTGCGTCCCGTTGAGGTAGTGGTCACCGATGTCGCGGAGCCGGTGGGCGGGTGAGCTCTGCGCGGTCAGCGCGCGGGCGTTGCGCCAGAATCTGTCGAGCGCCGGGCCACCGTCGAAGGACGTGGCCGCCTCGGTGAGTTCGAGGATGCGCGTGGTGATGTCGACGGCGGACCTGCCGGTGACGGCCTCGGCGGCGGCTACCAGGACGGCGATCTCGGCGCGCTCGTCCATGCCGATGTCCCGCCCGGTGCGCAGCCCTTGCTCCAGGGCGTCCGTCGCGCGTTCCACGACGGCCGCGGCGGTGTGGGCGGCGGTCGCCAACTCCCCGTAGGCGAGCAGGAGATACGGGTCGCCACTGGGGCGTACCGCGTACGTGGCGGCGTCCGGGGCCGCGGAGCGCGGCGCGGGACGGGCCGCCCGGCTGACGTCGCGGGCCTCGGCGAGAGCGCCCTCCGCGATGCCCAGGGCGACATGGCTGAGGACGAGCCGCAGGGCGAGGGGCGCGAGCGCGGTGTACGCGGAGACCGCGTGTTCGTCGCGTGGCGTCGCGCCGAGGATGTCGCCCGCGCCCACGGGCACGTTGTCGAAGTCGACGCTCCCCGCGCCCGTGAGCCGCTGGCCGAGGCGGTCGTTGTCGGTGCCCGCGAGTACGCCGGGGTGGGCCGGGTTCACGAGCGCGATCAGCAGTTCGCCCGTGTGCGTGGACGTCGCGCCGACGACGAGCCGGTCGGCGACGGTGACACCGGCGGCGAAGGTCCTGCTTCCGTTGAGCAGATGGCCCGACGCGGTCGGCGAGAGGGTGAGGCCGGGGCCGGCCTCCGGATCCGGGATGTCGGTGGCGCCGCCGAGGAGCCGGCCGTGGGCGAGGGCGGGCGGCTCGTGTCCGGCGGCCAGGTCTTCCCCGTGCGCGCCGAAGAAGCGGCTGCTCCACGAGAGCACGTAGTGCCGCGCGATGAGCTCGCCGATGGAGCCGTCGGCCGCCGCGATCTCCCGGATCACGGCAGTGGCGGTGCGCCAGTCGGCGCCGCCGTGACCGCCACGGCCACCGTGTCCGTCCGGATCCAGCGAGGCGCCGGGATCCGTGAGGCCCCGGCCGAGAAGGGCGGGTGGCGTCAGGAGCGCGGGCAGACCGGCTTCGCGCAGCCGTGCCACCTCGTCGTACGGCGGCTTGCCCGCCCGGTCGCGGGCGATCGCGTCGGCGGCGAGGTCGTCGGCCACCTCCCGTGTGACGCGCGGCCACATGGCGTCGTCGGGTACGGCGGGCTTGTCCAGGGCGGCGGTTCGGACCACGGGTTTCGTCGGCACGGTGCCGGCCACCTCCAACATCCCTAGTTTTCCCACTGGATTAGTAGGAATACTGGCACGGAGTCATCGCTCTCCCAAGTGCGCGTTCATATGGTGGACTCGTGTTCCGGTCAGCGAAACCGAACGGGGACCGGCGCGCGGGTCACGGGTTGGTCCAGGCCTCCGGGTCCGCCGCGAGCGCGGACACGCCCTCCGGCAGCCCGGCGGAGGCCACGTCAGCCAGGGTCACCAGTTCCAGGATCTGGCGGACATTCGCCCTGAGCGCGATCCACAGCGGCAGCAGGGACTCGGCGGGGCCGGTGTACGAGAGCTCGGGCGGACGGACCCCGCGCACCGAGACGAGAGGTCCGTCCACCGCGCGGATGACATCGGCGATGGTGATGGAGTCCGCGGCCCTGGCCAGCCGGTACCCACCGTTGCCGCCCCGCCGGCTCATCACCAGCCCGCCCCGGCGCATGTCGTTGAGGATCCCTTCGAGGAACTTGTGCGGGATGTCCTGGGCGGCGGCGATCGCCTCCGCCTTCAGCGGAGCCTCGTCGCCGGACGACACGAGCTCCAGCGCGGCACGTACCGCATAGTCCGCTCTGGCTGAAATGCGCATGCGCGCAGTATCGCGCACGGGCTCCGTCCCGCTCCCGTCCCCGCCTGCCCTCCTCCGTCGCCGGACGGGCCGCCCGTCAGCCGGTACCGGCGGGACTCCCCACCGAGTCGAACAGCCGGTTGGCCGGGCGCGGCAGTCCGTAGTGCTCGCGCAGCGTGGTGCCGGTGTACTCCGTACGGAAGAGGCCACGCTCCTGGAGGATCGGCACGACCTGGTCGACGAAGGCCGCAAGGCCGGACGGGAGCAGCGCGGGCATGATGTTGAAGCCGTCCGCCGCGCCACTGTCGTACCAGTGCTCGATGGTGTCGGCCACCTGCTCGGCGGTGCCCGCGAAGGTGCGGTGTCCGCGGCCCCCGCCGAGCCTGCCGATGAGCTGACGTACCGTCAGGCGCTCTCGTCTGCCGAGCTCCACGATCAGGGTGAAACGGCTCTTGGCTCCCTCGATCTCGTCCTCGGTGGGGATGTCGTCGGGCAGCTCCTTGTCGAGCACCAGCCGCTCCTCGGGGACGCCGAGGAGGCGGGCCAGCTGCCGGCGGGCGTACTCGGGGACGATGTGCCGGTCCAGCTCCGCGTCCAGTTCCAGTGCGTCGGCCTCCGTGTCGCCGATCACCGGCACGATCCCCGGCAGGATCTTGATGCCGTCCGGGTCACGCCCGAAGGCCACCGTGCGCTGCTTGACGTCCTTGTAGAAGGCGACGCCCTCCTCCAGGGTCTGCTGGGCGGTGAACACCGCCTCCGCGTAGCGCGCCGCGAAGTCCTTGCCGTCCTCGCTGGATCCGGCCTGGACGAGGAGGGGATAACCCTGCGGGGAGCGCCGCACGTTGAGCGGCCCGTCGACCCGGAAGTGGGGTCCGCGGTGCTCGATCCGGCGGACGCGTTCGGCGAGCGCGTGGACGCCGCGCTCCTTGTCGGCCACCACCGCGTCGTCTGCCCAGCTGTCCCACAACTTCGTTGCCACTTCGAGGAATTCGGCCGCGCGCAGATAGCGCTCGTGGTGCGCCGGGGTGTCGTCCAGACCGAAGTTGCGGGCGGCGTCGGCGCCTGCCGTGGTGACGATGTTCCAGCCGGCGCGCCCGCCCGAGACATGGTCGACGGAGGCGAACCTGCGGGCCAGGTTGTACGGCTCGTTGTAGCTGGTGGACGCGGTGGCGATGAGACCGATCCTGCTGGTGACACCGGCGAGGGCGGTCAGCAGCACGGTGGGTTCCAGGATGCTGGAGGGCCGGCGGCCGGGGTCGCCGTGCAGGACGGGGCCGTCGGCGAGGAAGAGGGAGTCGAGTCTGCCCCGCTCGGCGATACGGGCCAGATTCTTGTAGTGCTCGACGTCCGTGCCGTCGGTGGGGCTCTGCGGGAGGCGCCAGGCGGCCTCGTGATGGCCGGCCGTCATCAGGAAGGCGTTGAGGTGCAGGGGCTTGCGGTCGGGGTCGCGTGACATGGGGCTTCTTCTCCCTGGGGCGGGGGGGCGACGGCTAGGGGGTTACGGCTGCGGGGCCCGCGGCTGCGCGGCTGCGGCTGCCGGTACGGCTCAGAGCGCGAGATAGCGGCCGTCGTGGAAGAGCAGCGGGCGCCGGTTCTCGTCGTGCTCGGCGTCCTCGACCCGGCCCACGACGATCCGGTGGTCACCCGCGGGAACGATCTGCTGGATGCTCAGCCGCAGCCAGCCGGCCACGTCGTCGAGTACGGGATCCCCCTCCGGCAGACGGTGCCAGGCGGTCGGCGCGGCGAACCTGTCGGCGCCGCTGGTCGCGAACGTCCGTGCCAGCGGCTCCTGTTCGGCGCCGATGAAGTTGACGACGGCCGACGACGCGCGCTCGATCGTCGGCCACGACGACCCCGAGAGGGCGATACCGAACGACACGAGCGGTGGGGCGAGGGACAGGGACGTGAGCGAGGTGGCGGTGAATCCGACCGGGCCGTGACCCGCGTCGGCGGTGATGACCACGACGCCCGCCGGATATCGGCGGAAAGCCTTCTTGAAGCGCTCCGGGGCGATGCCCGCGGTGAGTTGCGGCGACGACACTATGAGAGTCAACGTCTCCCCCAGGAAGAGAGGTGGAATCAGCGGAAATGGGCGGGCGCCGGCCGTGCGGGGAATGTGCGTGCGTACGCGTGCGAGCAGGCGGCCCGGGGCACGTCGAGCGGGCCGGACGCCGTCACCGGTGAACCGAGGGGTGGACCGTGGCGCGAGGAGAATTCAGCCGCGGAGGGAATTCAGGCGCGACAACAGAGGCAGGGCACGTACCGCGGAATCCGCTGCCGAATGGTCATGAATTCATTGTCGGTCGCGCCTTCGGGCCGGGTCAACAATGCAACTCTTTGAATTAACTCGGCTCGGCCCGCGGTCATGACACGGCCGTCAGCGCGGGCCAGGGGCCGAGCGGGTCCGCGTACAGGGCTCCCAGCGCCACGGCCGCGCCCGCCGTGGACAGCACGCTGCCGGTGAAACTGCTTGCCACGACGGCCTGTTCGGGGTCGTCGCAGACGAGGGAGCGTTCCGCCACCTCCGTCCGCAGATCGGCCAGGCAGTACGGGAGCAGCCCCGTGCCGGGCTCGACCACGACCAGTACCTCGGGGTCGAACATGTCCAGCAGCAGCGCCGCCGCCCGGCCGACAAGCCTGGCCCTGCGACGGAAGAGCTCGATCGCCCGCGCCTCCCCCGCCAGCGCTCGGTCCAGCAGAGCGGAGAACGAGGACACGGCGTCACCGCGTTCGGCGGCGAGCCGCACCATCGCCCCCTCGGAGACCTCCGATTCAAGGCTGCCGTCACCACCGACCGGCAGATGCGCGATGCTTCCCGCACCGTGCCGGGGCCCGAGGTGCACCTCTCCGGCGGTCGCGAACGCCGCGTCCACCACCGCGCCGACGAACAGCAGCACCGCGCTCCCGCGCGTCGACGCCTCTCCGAACAGCTGCTCCGCTCGGGCCAACGCCCGCGCGTGGCTGTCCACATGGACCGGCAGCCCGGTCGCGGCGGCGAGGTGGTCCCGTACGGCCACGTTCCGCCAGCCGAGTTGTGGATGCCGCACGATCACCCCGGCCCCTGGATCCACCCGGTGGCCGGTGGCCACACCGAGGGCCAGCACCGAACGGCCGTCGGCATACGAGGACATGAGCCGGGGCAGCCGCCCGGCGAGCGAGTCCAGCACCTGTCGCGGGCGCGGCCGGACGTCCCGGTGCGGCTGCCGGTCCTCGGCGACGATCCGGCCGCGCAGATCCATCAGGGACAGCGTGGAGTTGGTGACGGCGATGTGCGCGCCCGCCACGAGGTAACGGCCTGTGTCGATGTCCACGGGAACATGCGGCCGGCCGAGCCCGCGCGGTCCGGTGGTCTCCGGGCTCTCCCGGATCAGTCCCCGAGCCAGCAGTTGGGCGGTGTGTCCGGTGACCGACGCCGGTGACAGCCCGGTGAGGCGTGCGACGGTGCTGCGGGCGACCGGGCCGTGGTCGAGGACGGCGTTCAGCACGGTCTTCGTGCCCGGGGCGCGGCGGGGTGGTGCGGTGGCCGGCGGGATGTCCGCGCGGCGTACGGGAGTGGGTGGGCGACGGGCGGGCACCGGCGTTTCTCTCACGGGTGTCTTCCAGATGCTCGATGGCAGCGGCGGCGGCCTCGGGACGCATCGCGTCGGGGCCGGCCGGACCGCTTGGGCGCTGTGTCGTCAGCCCTGGTGACACGCCGCGGAGCACACACGCTTGAGATCGATGTGACCTCTCGTCGTCAGGTGTGCGGATCGCTGCATGTCCGGCAACGTAACCGCAGCGGCCGAACCGGGTCAATCACCGGTCGTATCGTGGACCGCGTCCACGACCTCGGCGGCCAGCCGCTCCGCGTCGTCCAGCGCGGCGGCGAGTGTGTCCGGTGTCGAGCCCGGCGCGGCGAAGAGGGCCTGCGCCCGTTCGGCGAAGCCGGCGGGGGCGACGGCGAGTTGTCCCGCGGCCCGTACCGCTCCCTTCTCGTTGAGCACCCAGCTTCTGTCATGGGCGTGCAGGGCGTGTACGAGGACTCCGACCGCGCGGAAGAGACAGCCCGCGACATAGAAGGCGTCCCCGCGTGCCGCTCCCTTGCGGGCGCCGGTCAGGATGAACGGCGCCTCCCAGCGCGCGTTGTCGATGAGCGCTCGGCGCAGTGGCTCCGGATAGTGGCGAGTCTCCCGCCGCAAGGTCCCGAGCTCGCCGCTCGGGTCGGCCAGAACACGCCCGACGGACAGCTCGCCCACGTAGGCGTGCGAGTACACACCCAGGGGATGACCGGTCTGGGTACCGATCTCGAACCTGCCGTCCCGGCACTGCTCCCAGACGCGGCGCACCCGGTCCAGGTCGCGGTAGATCCAGTCGACGCGGTGGCCGTCGACGGTGAGCCAGGCACCGCCGTCCACCCAAGGTCCCCAGCCGCCCGGCTCGGTCACCTCCACCGGCTCACCGGTCAGCTCGGCGGCGAGCAGCCGCAGGGCGGCGGTGTCCAGGGGCCCCCTGTAGTACAGGCCCAGGTCGAAGTCGGAATCGGGACTGTGCGTTCCCGTCGCGCGGCTGCCTCCCAGGCACACCCCGACGACGCCGCTCACTCCGGCCAGCCGATTGGCGATCTCCACCGTGCGATCCACGCAGGACAGTGTGCGGATTCCCGCGGGCGTCCGCGACCGAATTCTCCGGTGTCCCCTGTCCCCTGTCGCCGGTCGCCGGTCGCCGGTCGGGCTACACGCCGGGGACGGGGGCTCGAGTGTCCTTGGTCGCCGCCTTCGCGATGTTGCGTGCCATCCCGCCGAAGACGGCCGCGTGGAACGGCGCGACGCTCCACCAGTACGCGTGGCCGAGCAGCCCGCGCGGATGGAACACGGCGCGCTGCCGGTAGCGCGTACGGCCCGGCTCGTCGCGTTCGACGCGCATCTCCAGCCAGGCGAGTCCCGGCAGCCGCATCTCCGCGCGGAGCCTCAGCAGCCGGCCCCGTTCGATCTCCTCGACGCGCCAGAAGTCCAGCGAGTCGCCGACCCGCAGGCGTCCCGCGTCCCGGCGTCCCCGGCGCAGTCCGACGCCGCCGACGAGCCGGTCCAGCCATCCCCGTACGGCCCAGGCCAGAGGGAAGGAGTACCAGCCGTTGTCACCGCCGATTCCCTCGACGACCCGCCACAGCGCCTCGGGGCCGACGTCCACGGTCAGTTCGCGGTGGTCGGTGTAGAGGCTGCCGCCCGCCCAGTCGGGGTCCGTCGGCAGTGGGTCGCTCGGCGCGCCGGGGACGGAGGCGGAGGACCAGCGGGTGGTCACCTGGGCGTCCTGGATCCTTCGGAGCGCCAGGGTCAGCGCCTCCTTGAAGCCGAGGGGCTGCCCGGGTGCGTCGGGGACGTACCGCGCGATGTCGTGCTCGTCGCAGACGACTTCGTGACGCAGGGACTCGGCGAGCGGCCGGGCGATCGAGGCCGGTACGGGGGTGACCAGGCCGACCCAGTGGCTGGAGAGCGTCGGGGTGAGGACCGGAACGGGCACGATCAGCCGGCGCCGGAGTCCGGCGACCGCGGCGTAGGTGTGCATCATGTCCAGATAGGTGAGGACGTCGGGGCCGCCGATGTCGAAGGCGCGGCTGACGTCGGCGGGCATCCGCGCGCTGCCCACGAGGTAGCGCAGGACGTCGCGTACGGCGATGGGCTGGATCCGGCTCCGTACCCAGCTCGGTGTGACCATCACCGGGAGGCGTTCGGTGAGATACCGCAGCATCTCGAAGGACGCCGAGCCCGAGCCGATGATGACCGCGGCACGGAGCACGGTGGTGGGGACGCGCGCGTCGAGCAGGATGTGCCCGACCTCGGTACGGGAGCGCAGATGGGGCGAGAGGTTCCGCTCCGGTACGCCGACCGGGGCCAGTCCACCCAGATAGACGATGCGCCCGACGCCCGCCGCGTGGGCCTGTTCGGCGAAGATACGGGCGGCCTCGCGGTCGGTCCGCTCGAAGCCGGAACCGGTACCGAGCGAGTGCACCAGGTAGTACGCGACGTCGATGCCCCGCATGGCATCGCCCACCGAACCGGCGTCGGTGACGTCGCCCCGTACGACCTCGGCCCGGCCCGCCCACACGTGGTCGCGCAGTTTCTCGGGCGTACGGGCGAGACAGCGCACCCGGTGCCCGGCGTCCAGCAGCTCCGGCACGAGGCGGCCGCCGATGTAGCCGGTGGCGCCGGTCACCAGGCAGTGGAGGGCGGGCGCCGCGTCCCGGGCGGTCGCCCCGTCGGGGTTGGTCATGGAGCCCTCCGTCGGCCGAGTGCGTTTCCATCCACCTTCTCCCGTTATGTGGACTTTCGCCTGACCGGCCGTCGGGTGCGTCTCAGACCATGTCCGACGGGCGCGCGTTCCCTGCCGCGATCCGCCTGTTGCGCCGGACCGACGACCAGAAGGACCAGCCGATGAGGACGACGCCGATGAGGCCGGTGATGATCTCACTGATCTGGAACTGGATGGTGATGATCAGGATGACGGCGAGCGCGCCGATCGCGTAGTGCGCGCCGTGCTCCAGATACACGTAGTCGTCGAGCGTGCCCTGGCGGACGAGGTAGACGGTGAGCGACCTGACGTACAACGCGCCGATGCCGAGGCCGATGGCCATCAGCACGATGTCGTTGGTGATGGCGAACGCGCCGATCACGCCGTCGAAGGAGAAGGAGGCGTCGATGACTTCGAGGTAGAGGAACATGAAGAAGGCGGCCTTGCCGGTGACGGCGACGATCGAGGGACCGCCGTTGCCGCTCCGGCCGGGTGTCTTCTCCCCCTCCGGCTCGCGCTGTGGGATCACCTGGGCGTCGGCCTGGGCGTCCGCCTCTTTGGCGAGTCTGTTCTCGAAGAAGCTGGAGAGCCCGCCGACGAGCAGATACGTGATGAGGCCGGCGAGTCCCGCGGTGAGGACCGTCTGCGCCTTGTCGGCGTGCTCACCACCGTGCTGGTGGGCGTTGGTGGCGACCGTCATGGACGCGATCAGCAGCACGATCAGCGCGAGACAGACGGAGAGCATCTCGAACTGTCCGAGCTTGGCGAGCGGGCGTTCGATCCAGCCGAGCCACTTGATTTCGCGTTCCTCGAAGATGAAGGCGAGGAAGATCATCAGCAGGAACATACCGCCGAAGGCGGCGATCGACGGGTGGGCGTCGGTGACCAGTTGCTGGTACTGGTCCTTGTCGTCGACCGCCAACTGCACCGCCTTGGCGGGGCTGAGCTTGGCCGTGATCGCGACGATGAAGACGGGAAACACGAGCCTCATGCCGAACACGGCGATGAGGACGCCGATCGTGAGGAAGATCTTCTGCCAGAAGGCACTCATCCTCTTGAGGATCCCGGCGTTGATGACCGCGTTGTCGAAGGAGAGCGAGACTTCGAGCACGGTCAGGATCGCCACGACTCCGAGTGCGGCCCATCCGTCGTAGAACACCGCCGCCACGAGACCGAGAGCGGTGAAGCCGAACGCCCAGCCGAAAGTTTTCAGTACCACGACTCACCATGCCTTCCGCGAACATGCTAGGCGATCTTCAGCCAGGCATCGCGTTAGAAGCGCCACTTCGCGGCAATACTTGCCAGGCGGCAACTATTAGGCCACGGTAGGGGGCGGACGGGCTCTCAGCCGGTGGCATCACAGCAGAGCGTCCACACCAGCGAAGGCGATGACGTGACAATGAGTACGCACTCCCCCGCCGCTCCGGCCCTCACGGGCACCGGAGTGGCCACCACCACTACGGACTCGCCCTGTGACGGCCTCCCCTGGATCGAGGACACCGGGAAGGTCTCCCCACGGGACGCGCGGAAGCTTTCGAAGCTCTTCTTCGACCGTCTCCAGGTCCTCGAAGAAGGCACACCGGAGTACCAGTACGCCAGAAACACCCTGATCGAGATGAACCAGTCCCTGGTCAGATTCGCCGCGCGGCGTTTCCGGAATCTCGGCAGCGGCGACATGGAGGACGTGCTCCAGGTCGGCACGATCGGTCTGATCAAGGCGATCGACAGGTTCGACCTGTCCCGCGAGGTGGAGTTCAGCTCCTTCGCCGTGCCGTACATCCACGGGGAGATCAAGCGGTTCTTCCGGGACACCACGTGGGCCGTGCATGTGCCGCGCAGGCTCCAGGAGTTGCGTACGGACCTGACCAAGGCCCAGGACCTGCTGACCGACAAATTCGGCCGTGCGCCGACGGTGGCGGAGCTGGCCGGACATCTGGGACTGACCGAGGCTGAGATCATCGACGGGCGTGTCGCCGCCAACGGCTACACCGCCGGTTCACTCGATCTGCCGGGTGACGGCGACGACGGGCCGGGCGGCAGCGGCGGGCGGACCTTCGCGGACACCCTCGGCGAGTGCGATCCGGCCATGGAACTGGTCGAGGACTTCCAGTCGCTGGCCCCGCTGCTGGAGAGCCTCGACGAACGCCAGCGCGAGATCGTCGAGATGCGTTTCGGTCGTGAGATGACGCAGACCGAGATCGGGGCCGAGCTCGGGGTGTCGCAGATGCATGTGTCCCGGCTGCTCTCCGGCATCCTCCGGACCTTGCGTACGGGCATGCTCACCGAGGAGTGAGCCACGGCCGCCCCTGAGGAGTAGGGGGTGCGGGTGCCCGGACGGGCACCCGCACCCCCTTTTTTTCAGCTCTCGGGCGTCGGCGTCCGTCCGGCGTCCGGCGCCGGGAGCGGTGGCTCCGCGGCCGGTGCGGCGTCCGGTCTGCCGGACCAGTCGAGGCAGAGCGCGAGCGCGTCGTCCGGCGTGTCCGCCTTGCGGAACTCGGCGAGCGCGCGCAGCAGGGCACGCGGCACCGTCGCCGCCGGGAGCAGGCTCGTGGAGTGGATCGCGCGGGCCAGAGCCTTCTCCCCGTACAGCTCACCGTCCGGGGAGAGCGCCTCGTACACACCGTCGCTCACCATCAGCAGCCGGTCGCCCGGCAGCACGTGGAAATCCTGGGCCTCGTAGTGGGACTCCTCGAACATGCCGAGCGGAAGCTGCGCTTCGAGGGGGATGCGTTCGACCGTCCGGCCGCGTTGGCGCCACAGCTGCGGCGAGCCCGCGTCCACGACCTCCACCCGTCCGGTGGCCAGATCGAAACGCATCAGGAGCGTCGACACATGTGAGGCGCCCCGGTGCTGCTCGTAGATCGCCTGGTCGGCCAGGGCGGCCTGGCCCGCGATGTCGAGGCCGGAGCGACGCGCGTTGCGCAGGGCGTTGACGGCGAGGTTGCTGAGCAGGGACGCCTGGATGCCTTCGCCCATGCCGTTGGTGACGGCGATGGTGAGCTGCTCCTGGTCGGCGGCCCAGTCGAAGTTGTCCCCGTGGATGGCGTAGGCCGGCTCCAGGTGGGCGCCGATGGAGAACTCCTCGGCAGTGGAGGCGCGCCCCGGCAGCAACTGCCACTGCATCTCGGCCGCGAGAGTGAGCCTGGTGACCCGGCGGGCCCGCTGGTAGGCGTCGGTGTCCCGTTCGGCGACCCTGATCTCGTGCCCCAGCAGATCGGCGACGTGTGTCAGCTCCTCCACCGCCTCCGGGGTGGACCGGTCGCCGGGCAGCCGGACGGAGAGGATGCCGGTACGTTCGCCGCGGACGGTCACGGGCAGATGGTGGTCGACGGCGTCCCCGTGCCGGACCTGCTGCTCGCGCGGTTCCTGGCTGCCGAAGGCCCGCCCCTCGGGGCTGTTGTAGAGGGAGAGCGGCTGTTCCTTGCCCGGCAGCGGGTCGTACGGGGTGAGGACCGTGAATCCGTAGTCGGCGAGGAACAACTGCACCCGCGTCGCACCGTGCGAGGCGGCGAGCGCGTCACGCACCTTGTCCACGAGCGCGTACGGCGCGGCTGCCCGCACCGATCTTCCGAGTTCATCGTCGCGTTGCGTCACGGTCTCTCAGACATTCTTGATAGGGGGACGGGGGTGGACTCGCGGGCGGCCAGGTGGACGGCCCGATGGGTGGGGCAGAGCTGACAGAGGCCGCCGTCGGGTGACACAGTGGACGGATGTCCCCCCTCACCGGTCAGCCGCGTCCGCGCGAGAACATGTCCGAGGCCGCTCGTGCCGCCTCGGAGCTGCTTGAGGTGTTGTGGGGGCGCGGCCAGGAGGCGGCCCCGTCGGGAACGGTGTCGCCCTCGCAGCTCAGGGCCCTGCTCGTGCTGGAGAAGTACGACGGGACGAACCTGCGGTCGCTGGGCCGCGCGCTCGGCTCGCGCCCTCCGTCGGTCAGCCGGCTGTGCGACCGGATGGAGGCCCTGGGCCTGGTGGAGCGGCGCACCAGCTCGACCAGCCGCCGTGAGGTGGAGCTGCGGTTGAGCCCGCGCGGACGCAAGGTGCTGGAAGAGCACCGGGCGATCCGGGCCCGGGAGCTCAGCGCCGTACTGGACGGCATGGACCCCTCGGCCGTGGCCGCGCTCACGGAGGGACTGACCGCTTTCCACGCGGCGGCCTCCGCGCGGCTCGACGCCGCCGCGCAGGCGCGTCCCACGGACGACGACCAGGGCATGGCGGCGGACAGCGCCTGACGTCATCGCGCCCCATTTCCGCATGCGAGTGGTGGACGGTGCGGGGTTCGGAGTGCGGTCCCGCCGAGACTGTTGCCATATGGAAACAATCTCTGTGGTGCAGTTTAACAGCGCGGACGGCTCGTCTCAGAACAGGCGCGGCAGCTTGACCACGGTCACGAAGAAGTCGTCGATCTGCTGGATGGCCTTGATGAACTGGTCCAGATCGACGGGTTTGGTGACATAGGCGTTGGCGTGGAGTTTGTAGCTGCGCAGGATGTCCTCCTCGGCCGCCGACGTGGTGAGGACGACCACGGGGATATGGCTGAGGTCGGAGTCGGACTTGATCTTCTCCAGCACCTGCCTGCCGTCGTACTTGGGCAGGTTCAGATCGAGCAGGATGAGGTCGGGGCGCGGCGCCTCGGTGTGGTCCCCGCGCTGGTACAGGAAGTCCAGGGCCTCCAGACCGTCCCGTACGACATGCAGCGTGTTGCCGATCTTGTTGTCCTCGAAGGCCTCCCGGGTCATGAGTTCGTCACCCGCGTCGTCCTCGACCAGCAGTACTTCGACGGGCTGCGGCTGGGGCGAAGTGCTCATACGGTGCTTCCTTCGGTGGTGGGGGCCGGCTCGACGTCGACGGGGCGCCGCTGCTCGGCGGGGAGGGTGAAGGCGATACGGGTGCCGCCGGTGTGTTCCGTGTCGATCCAGATGTGACCGCCGCTGTGCTCGACGACCTTCTTGCACAGGGACAGACCGATGCCGGTGCCCGCGTACGCGTCCCTGGCATGCAGCCGCTGGAAGATGATGAAGACCTTCTCGGCGAACTCTTCGGGGATGCCGATCCCGTTGTCGGTGACGGTGAACGTCCAGGAGTCGGCCCCCTCCTCACGATCGACCGCGATGGTGATGCGCGGGTCCCGGTCGGGGTGGCGGAACTTGACCGCGTTGCCCACGAGGTTCTGCCAGACCATGGTGAGCAGCGTCGGGTCGCCCACGACCTCGGGCAGCTCCGCCGGGCGGTCGACCACGGCGCCGGTCTCCTCGATCGTCACCGAGAGGTTCCGTACGGCGCGGTCCAGGGCGGCGTCCAGGGAGACCTGTTCCTGCGCGTCCTGGACGCGGCCGACGCGGGAGAAGGTGAGCAGGTCGTTGATGAGGACCTGCATGCGCTTGGCGCCGTCGACGGCGAAGCCGATGTACTGCGTGGCGCGCTCGTCGAGCTGGTCGCCGTACCGCTTGTCCAGGAGCTGGCAGAAGGAGGCGACCTTGCGCAGGGGCTCCTGGAGGTCGTGCGAGGCGACGTACGCGAACTGTTCCAGCTCCGCGTTGGAGCGCCGCAGCTCCACCGCTCCCGCGTCCAGGTCGGCGGCCTGGCGCGCGAGCTCGACCTCGTTGCTCCGGGAGGTGGCGAGTTCGCTGACCACCCGCAGCCGCATGTCCTCCACGGCCTGGGCCACCGTCCGCAGATCGGCCGGCCCGTGCGCGGGGATCTCGTGGTCGAAGTCCCCGTCGGCGACCCGCCGGGACGCGGTGCGCACCGTGTTCAGGGGCCGTACGACCGTGAAGTGCACCAGGACGCTGATCGCCACCCCGGTCAGCAGGAACGCCACCAGGGCGGCGATCAGGGCCCGGTCGCGGTCGGAGCGGGCGTCGGTGAAGTCGGCCCGCGCCTGCCGTTGTTCGTCACCGAGCTGCGTCTGCTGGGCGTCGAGCGCCGCGCGCACCCGGTCGAAGGCCTGCTTCGCCTCGGTCACCGAGGCGACCTGGTCGCCCGTACCGGCGAGTGCCGGGTCGGCGAACTGAATGCGCCACTCGCGTGCCGCCCGGTCGACCGCGCGCAGGTCGGCGGCCGGCTCGTCGAGGCCGTCGACCAGCTCGACCAGCCGCTGCCGCGCGGCGGTCTCGGCGACGAGGCCGCGCCGGTAGGGCTCCAGCAGGTCCTCGTCCCTGGTCAGGAGATACCCGCGTACGCCCGTCTCCTGATCGAGCAGAGCGGCCTGGAGCCGGAACGCCTGGGTACGGGCCGGGGCCACCTCGTCGATCAGATGGTTGCCGGTGTCGGTGGTGCGCGCGAGTACCGCCGCGGCCACTCCCCCGGCGACCAGCGTCATGACGCAGAGCGCCCCGACGGCCATCAGGAACCAGCCCTGCACGGTCAGCCGCCGGAGGGTTCGCACCCGGTGGCCGAACGGCGGCGGGGGCGGTGCGGGCCGGGGCCCCGGGGCCGTGTCGTCCGGCGGTACACCGCCGGGCGGCGGGTCGGCCGAGGGAGGCAGGTCGGCGGAGGGAGGTGAGTCGGCCGAGGGGGGCGGGTCGGCGGAGGGGCGCGGCGTCCCGACGTGAGGGCGCGTTGTCTCGGACATCAGGTGGCACCGTTCCATTCGAGGTGAAGCACGGCGACGTCGTCGGCCAGACCACCGCCGCTCGCCGCGAGGCTCTGCGCGCTGTGGATGATCGTGTCGACGAACGCGTCGGCGGGTTCGTGCGCGTGGCGCCGGGCGATCTCCAGGAGCCCGTGCTCTCCCAGCCGTTCGAAACCGGTGCCGATCCGTCCCTCGATGAGCCCGTCGGTGAACATCATCACCGCGCCGTGCCGGTGGACGGGGACGGGGGTCACGGGCCAGGCCGCCAGACCGGGCAGCAGACCGAGTACGGGACCGCCCGGCACCTCCTCCAGACGTATGCCGCTCTCCGGCGAGCGGATCACCACTCCGGGGTGGCCGGCGCGCTGCAGGTTCATGTGGTCGTCGGCCGGGGAGCGGGTCAGACAGGTGAGCGTCGCGAAGATCTCGGGACCGGACCTCTCGGCGACAAGGATCTGTTCGAGCAGGGCGAGGAGTTGCTGGCCGCGAGCGCCCGCCAGGACGAAGGAGCGCCAGGCGACGCGCAGGCACACGCCGAGCGCCGCCTCGTCGGGGCCGTGCCCGGAGACGTCGCCGACGACCGCGTGGGTCATGCCGTCGGGCGTCTGGACGACATCGTAGAAGTCGCCGCCGAGCAGGGCCTGGGAGCGGCCGGGCTGGTAACGGGCGCACACCGCCACGGTCGTGTCGAGCAGCAGCGGGGTGGGCAGCAGGCCTCGCTCGAGGCGGGCGTTCTCCTGGGCGCGGAGCCGGCTCGTCTGGAGGGCGGACGCCGCCTGTTCCGTGTGCTTGCGCTGTATCGCGTAGCGGATCGCGCGGACGAACAGATCCGGCTCCACCCGCCCCTTGATCAGGTAGTCCTGCGCTCCCGCCGCCACGGCGGCGAGACCGGACCGCTCCTCGGCCAGCCCGGTCAGTACGACCACGGCGGAACCGTCGGCGTGGACGAGGACCCGTTCCAGGGCCTCAAGTCCCTGGGCGTCCGGGAGATGGAGGTCGAGCAGGATGCACTGCGGCATCTCCGCCTCCAGGGCGGTGATCGCCTCTGCCAGCGTCCTGGCGAGGCTCAGCCGCAGCGGGACCTCGCTGTCCGCGACGAGCTCCTCGACGAGGAGCGCGTCGCCGGGATCGTCCTCGATCAACAGCACCGTGGGGGGGCGGCCGTTCCACAGGGCCTGTGCCGCGTCGTCCCCCCGCGTCGTGTCCCGGCTCGCGGGGAGCTGGCCCCGGGTACCGGGGGACGAGGGGGTGCCGGGTCTGCCCGAGGTTGATTTCACAGCCGTGGTCGGGCGGGTGCCCATGGCAGTTGTTCTCCTCTCGCCACTGGCGCCGCAGCCCGTGGACCTCCGGGTGCGTCCGGGTTGAGACTAAAGCGATCAGTTACCCCATGACAACATTTTCTCGGATCACCCCCGGGTGCCCGTCGGGCCGTGCTGTCCGACGGCCGGAGGACGGCCCTAGGGCGGCCCGTTAGACGCCCGGGGACACCGGGTACCTGTGTGCGGGCACACACGGCGCGGCTGCCCCGGAGTACCCGGAAGAGATCCTGACAGAGACAAGGGCCACACATGCGGATCGGTTACAAACTCGCCACCGAGGCGTTCGGTCCCGCCGAGCTGGTCCGGCAGGCGGTACTGGCCGAGCGTGCCGGCTTCGACTTCGTCGAGATCAGCGACCACTTCCATCCGTGGCTCGACAACCAAGGGCATTCGCCCTTCACCTGGACGGTGCTGGGCTCGATCGCCGCCAGAACCGAGAGCATCGGGCTGGCGACCGGCGTGACCTGTCCGACCGTCCGCTACCACCCGGCGATCATCGCCCAGGCGGCGGCGACGCTCGCGCTGCTCTGCGAGGGCCGCTTCGTCCTCGGCGTCGGATCCGGCGAACGCCTCAACGAGCATGTCGTCGGCCCCGGCTTCCCCCAGGACGTCCGCACCCGCCACGAGCTGCTCCGGGAGGCGCTGGACATCATCCGGCTGCTGTGGAGCGGCGGCTACCGCTCCTACGAGGGCAGACATCTGCGTGTCGACGACGCGCGGATCTTCGACCTGCCCGACCGTCCTCCGCCGATCGCCGTGGCCGCGAGCGGGCCCTCGTCGGCCCGGATCGCCGCCGAGCTCGGGGACGCCCTGTTCGCCACCGAGGCGAAGCCGGAGATCGTCCGGCACTATCGCGACGCGGGCGGCGCCGGGCCCCGCTACGCCGAGGTGTCCGTGGCGTGGGCGGCCGACGAGCACACCGCGGCGCGGGCCGTGCTGGAGACGACGCGCTGGTCGGTGACCGGCTGGAAGGTGATGAGCGAGCTGCCCAACCCGGTCAACTTCGAGGCGGCGACGGCCACGGTCCGTGAGGAGGACATCCTCAGGAAGTTCGCCTGCGGGCCCGATCCGGCGCGGTTCGTCGACGCCGCGCGGAGCTATGCCGACGCGGGCTTCGACCATCTGGTCCTGATGAACGCGGGGCCCGACCCGGACGGCTTCCTCGACTTCTACACGCGCGAACTCGACGGGCCGCTGCGGCGGCTGTGAACAACCCGTCTCGCCCTACCTCCCAGCCGTGACCAGTGCGGGCTGCACCGGGGGAAGTGGCTACTGAAAGGGTTCAGCGACGCTGCCCAATTCCTCTGTCCGGCGGGGCAATACGCGCGAGACTCCTTGACTGACCGGAGGGCCGCCCCTACTTTCCGACAGTGAATCGATTCACTGTCGAATTGTTCTGGGGTTGACGTGATCAGTAGACGCCGCATGCTCACCACCACGACCGCAGCCGCACTGGGCACCACCCTCGCGACGGCCGCCACGCCGTCGGCACAGGCCGCCGAGGGGACCCCGGCAGGCGCCGCCGCCGGTCCGGGCCGGGCCGGAGCGCTCCGGGTCGGCTCACCGACCGTCGAGTACG
The DNA here is from genome assembly GCF_014646115.1 of Streptomyces camponoticapitis. GTDB lineage: Bacteria > Actinomycetota > Actinomycetes > Streptomycetales > Streptomycetaceae > Streptomyces > Streptomyces camponoticapitis. The sequence continues at coordinate 71,580 of NZ_BMMV01000024.1, forward strand.
TACGCAATCCGCTTGGCCTCGACTCCCCGGAGCCCAGGCTGAGCTGGCCCCTGCTGTCCGACGCGTCCGGCCAGGCACAGAGCGCGTACCAGATCCGGGTCGCCACCCGTCCCGACAGGCTGGCCGAGCCCGACGTGTGGGACAGCGGCAAGGTCGTGTCGGACCGGTCGGTGCTGGTGCCGTACGCGGGGCCCGAGCTGGGGCCCCTGACGCGGTATCACTGGTCGGTCCGGGTCTGGGACACCGCCGGTGAGGTCTCCGGCTGGAGCGAGAGCGCCTGGTGGGAGACCGGGCTGATGAGCACGGCGGCCTGGTCCGCGCGATGGATCTCCGCACCGGCCTCGCTGACGGCGGCCCCGAGCCTGCGGGGCGCTTCCTGGATCTGGTTCCCCGAGGGCGAACCGACCGACAACCTGCCCGCCGGGACACGGTGGTTCCGCCGTGCCGTCGACGTCCCGGCCGGTGTCACCGGTGCCCGGCTCGTGGTGGGCGCCGACGACGCGTACACCGTGTACGTGAACGGCACCGAGGTGAGCCGGACCGAACCCGACGGGCCCGCCGAGAACTGGCGCCGTCCCGCCGTCGTCGACGTCACGGCCCAACTGCGCCCGGGGGCCAACGTCGTGGCGGCCTCGGCGGTCAACGCCACAGCGAGTCCCGCCGGTTTCATCGCCGTACTGGAACTCACCTCGGCCGACGGCGCCACCGCCGTCCCCACGGACGACGCGTGGCGGACGACGGACCGGGAGCCGTCCGGCGCCGACGGCGCGTGGCGGCAGACCGGTTACGACGACAGCGCGTGGCCCGCCGCCAAGGAGGGCCCCGCGTGGGGCTCCGGGCCGTGGGGCGCGGTGGCGCCCGCGCTCTTCCCCGCGACCCAGCTGCGGCACGCCTTCCGGCTGGCCGACAAGCCGGTCGCGAGCGCCCGTCTCCACACCACGGCCCTCGGCCACTACGAGGCGCACCTCAACGGACAGCGGGTCGGCAAGGACCAGTTCGCCCCCGGGTGGACCGACTACCGCCGGCGGGTGCAGTACCAGACGTACGACGTCACCGCGCTGGTCCGGCGGGGCGCCAACGCGCTCGGCGCGCATCTCGCGCTCGGCTGGTACGGCGGCAACCTCGGCATGTTCGGACCGCACCACTACGGCGACCGGCCCGCGCTGCTGGCCCAGTTGGAGGTCACGTACAAGGACGGGACGAGTGAGCGGGTCGTGTCGGGGGACGGCTGGCGCGCCGCCGCCGGGCCCATCGTGTCGTCCGACATGCAGGCGGGCGAGGAGTACGACGCCCGGCTGGAGACCAGGGGCTGGACGTCACCCGGCTTCGACGACGCGGGCTGGCTCGCGGCCGAGCCGGTCGACGGTGTGGAGACGGAGATCGTCGCGGAGCTGGACGCCCCGGTGCGCATCATGAAGGAGCTGCCCGCCAAGACGGTCACCCGCGTCGCTCCGGGGGTCTTCGTCTTCGACCTCGGCCAGAACATGGTGGGTTCGGTACGGCTCCGGGTGTCGGGCGAGGCGGGCACGACCGTGAAGCTGCGGCACGCCGAGGTGCTGAACCCGGACGGCTCGGTCTACACCGCCAACCTCCGTTCGGCGCGCGCCACGGACACCTACACCCTCAGGGGCGGGGGCGAGGAGACGTTCGAACCGCGCTTCACCTTCCACGGTTTCCGCTACGTCGAGGTCACCGGTTTCCCGGGCACCCCGCGCGCGAGCGCGGTCACCGGCCGGGTCATGCACACCTCCGCGCCGTTCACCTTCGAGTTCGAGTCCGACGTCCCCATGCTCAACCAGCTGCACAGCAACATCACTTGGGGCCAGCGCGGCAACTTCCTCTCCATTCCCACCGACACACCGGCCCGGGACGAACGGCTCGGCTGGACCGGTGACATCAATGTCTTCGCCCCCACCGCCACGTACGTCATGGAGTCCGCGCGATTCCTCACCAAGTGGCTCCAGGACCTGCGGGACGCGCAGACCGACGCGGGCTCGTTCACCCATGTCGCCCCGGACATCGGCAACGTCGGGGACGGCTCGGCCGGTTGGGGCGACGCCGGTGTCACGGTCCCCTGGGCGCTGTACCAGGCCTACGGCGACGAGCGGATTCTCGAACTGTCGTGGGACTCGCTGGTCAAGTGGCTGGACTATCTGCGCGCGCACAGTGACGGCCTGCTGCGTCCCGCGGACGGTTTCGGCGACTGGCTCAACATCGAGGACGAGACGCCGAAGGACGTCATCGGCACGGCCTACTTCGCGCACGTCGCGGATCTCACCGCGCGCGTCGCCCGGGTGCTGGGCAAGGACCCGGCACCGTACGACACCCTGTTCGGCCAGGTCCGCGACGCGTTCCGGGCGGCGTACGTGACGGTGGACGGCAGGGTGAAGGGCGACACGCAGACGGCCTATGTGCTCGCCCTGTCCATGGATCTGCTGCCGGAGCCGGCCCGGAAGCCCGCCGCGGACCGGCTGGTCGCGCTGATCAAGGCGAAGGACTGGCATCTGTCGACCGGCTTCCTCGGTACGCCCCGGCTGCTGCCGGTGCTCACCGCCACCGGCCACACCGATGTCGCCTACCGGCTGCTGCACCGGCGCACCTTCCCCGGCTGGGGATACCAGATCGAGAACGGCGCGACCACGATGTGGGAGCGCTGGGACTCGATCAGGCCGGACGGCAGTTTCCAGGACGCCGGGATGAACTCCTTCAACCACTACGCGTACGGGTCGGTCGGCGAGTGGATGTACGCGAACGTCGCGGGCATCGCGCCGGGCCGGCCCGGGTTCAAGGAGATCGTGATCAGGCCGCGCCCCGGTGGTGAGGTGAGGCGCGCCGGGGGCCGTTACGCGTCGGTGTACGGACCGATCACCACCCGCTGGGAGTCCGGGCGCGGCGGCTTCGAGCTGGAGTGCTCGGTGCCGCCCAACACCACGGCGGAGGTGTGGGTGCCGGCGCGGAGGGCGGGCGACGTCAGGCAGAAGGGTGCGAGGTTCCTGCGGATGGAGGACGGGTGCGCGGTGTACGCGGTGGCGTCGGGCCACCACCGGTTCACCGCCTGATCCCGCGCGGTCCTCGGTGAGCCGGCCGGGTACGGGAGGCTTCCCGTACCCGGCCGGCTCCGCCCGCTTCCCGTCAGCCGCGCGCGATCAGTGTCCGCGCGTGCTCACGTACCTGGTCCGGTGTCAGATAGGCGTCCGTGTACTCGAAGTCGTGCAGGGTCGCCGGCTTCTGTGCCTGGAACCCGGTCCGTACGAAGTCGTCCCCGGCGACCGCGTTGAGCACCCAGTTGGTCAGCACGCGCGCCTTGGCGACGTTGGTCTGCAGCGCCGACCAGTGGTAGCCGCGGGCGACGGCCTGGGCCGGCATCCCGCGCAGTTCGACACCCATCGGCTTGGAGACGGCGTCCCTGCCGCCGAGATCCACGACGAGCCCCAGGTCCTTGTGCTCGTACCGCCGCAGCGGCTGACGGCGCACCGCGGCGATGACATTGTCCGCCGCCGTTCGGCCCTGCCTCAGCGCGTGCTGGGCGGTGGGCGGGCAGATCGCGTCGCCGCCCTTCGTCAGGTCCGGGGCGGCCGCGGCGTCGCCGAGGGCGAAGACGCCGTCGAGCGCCGTGACCCGCAGCTCGGGCGAGACCACGAGCCGGCCGCGCACCTTGTCGGCGTCGAACGTGCTGACCAGCGGGCTGGCGGCAACGCCCGCCGTCCAGATGAGCGTGCGGCAGGGCAGCACCCGGCCGTCGGTGAAGGTCACCTCCTCGGGCCCGGCCTTGGCGACCGACACCCCGAGCGACACCTCGATCCCCCGCTTGCGGAGGATGCCCAGAGCGGTCCTTCCGAGCCTGTCGCCGAGTTCGGGCATGAGTTTCGGGGCGATGTCGATCAGGTGCCACTTGATCTGCTTCGGGTCCAGCCGCGGATAGCGCCGCAGCGCGTGGTCGGTGAGACGTTGGAGCGAGGCGGCCGTCTCCGTACCCGCGTAGCCGCCGCCGACCACGACGAACCGGAGCCGCGACTCACGCTCCCTCTCGTCCGCGCTGGCATCCGCGAGGTCGAGTTGCGCGATGACGTGGTCACGGATGTAGGCGGCCTCGGCGAGCGTCTTCATGCCGCGCGCGTTGTCGAGGAGCCCGGGGATGTCGAATGTGCGGGTGATGCTGCCGGGGGCCAGCACGATGTAGTCGTAGGGCAGGTCGACGATCTCGCCGGTGATCTTCCGGACGACGCAGATCTTCGCCTTCGGGTCCACTCCGATGGCCCCGCCGGGGACGATCCGGGTGCGGTGCTTCTTGCTGCGGCGCAAGGAGACCGCGACCGACTGCGGAGTCAGGACTCCCGAGGCCACCTGAGGCAGCAACGGCAGATAGAGCTGGTACGAGAACGGCGTGACCAGGCAGATCTCCGCTTCTCCCGGCACCAGTTTCCGCTCCAGGCGGCGTACGCACGCCACCCCGGCGAAGCCTGCTCCCACTACGAGAATCCTCGGTCGTGCCACGGTGTCCATCCCTTCCCGGTCCTGCTGGGTCGCCTTTCACCTTCCCCGGGTCCGGTTTCTCTCACGGGGGATTCACTCCGTCGCGGACTTCACCACCGCCGTGCTGTTCCTGACGACCAGACGCGTGCCGAACTCGATCCGGGTATCGGCCTGGTCGGGACGGGCGTCCGGGCGGCCGTCGGGCCGGGGGCCGCCGCTCTGGTACGCCTTCCGCAGCCGCAGGAGCATCTGGGCGGCCTCCTCGGCCATCTCCACCAGTGGCTGGTGCACGGTGGTGAGCGCGGGGCTCGACCACTGGGCGAGCGGGATGTCGTCGTACCCGACCACGGAGAGATCCTCCGGCACCTGGACGCCGAGCACCCGCGCCGCCTCCAGTACGCCGAGCGCCTGGAGGTCGCTCCCGGCGAAGATGGCGGTCGGCGGTTCGCGGAGCCGGAGCAGTTCCATCGCGTGGTCGTAGCCGGCCTGGACATGGAAGTCGCCGAATCGTACGAGGCGGTGGTCGACCTCCACACCGGCCATCGCCATCGCCGAGCGGAAGCCGTCCAGGCGGGCGAGGGAGCAGAGCATGTCCTCGGGGCCGGTGACGACCGCGATGTCCCGGTGCCCGAGGTCGAGCAGATGGCGGGTGGCGGCAAGTCCGCCGGCCCAGTTGGCCGATCCCACGGAGGGGACGTCGGGTTCCGGATCGCCGGCCGGGTCGATGATCACGAACGGGATGGCGCGTGACCACAGCTTCTTCTTGAGCTCGTCGGGGAGGGTGGAGAAGACCAGCACCACACCGAGCGGGCGGCGGCGCAGGACCCCTTCCACCCACTCGGCTCCCGGGGAGTGCCGGGTCCCGGTCTCGGTGAGTACGACGCTGACCCCGGCGCTCTTGGCGACGTTCTGCATGCCCCGGATGAGCTCCATCGACCAGGCGCTGTCCAGCTCGTGGAAGACGATCTCGATGAGCGGCGCCTCGGGGAGGGACGCCGAGGAGCGCCGGTAGCCGTGCGCCTCCAGCAGCTCCTCGACCTTGACGCGCGTCGGAGCCGAGACATCGGGGCGCCCGTTGAGCACCTTCGAAACTGTCGAAAGGGAAACACCCGCCTGGGTGGCCACCTGAGCGAGGGTGACTCGCCCCGTACTCCTGTCGTCTCGCATGGACTGAAGGATAAGGCACGGCGTTGTGTAACGGTTTCGCCGAGTGATGACATCGATGTTGACCGGCACTTGAGGGCACCTTACGGTCGCACCCCAACAGAGACTTTCGGGCAAATTACCGATACTTTCGAGAGGTCGACCGATGAAGACACGCGCACGGTTCCGTCGAGCCGTCGCAGGCGGCGCGGCACTGGTTCTGAGTCTGGGCCTGGCTGCCTGCGGCAGCGGCGGCTCATCCTCCGGCGATTCGGACGAGTTCCACGTACTGGTCTACGGCGATGCCACGAACCGGGTGGAGGAGCGGATCGTCGCCACCTTCAACAAGACCTCCGAGGTCAAGGCCGTCCTGGACACCGTCCCCGGGGCCGACTACCAGCAGAAGCTCCAGACGGTCATCAACACCCCGCAGGCGCCCGACGTGTTCTTCAACTGGGGCGGCGGGAGCATCTCGCCCTTCGTCGAGGCGGATCTGCTGCTGCCGCTCGACGACATGATCAAGAACGAGCCGGGGCTGAAGTCGAACTTCCTCCCGTCGGTCTTCGAAACCGCGCAGGTCGACGGCAAGACGTACGGCGTGCCGATGCGCGGCACCCAGCCGGTGCTGCTCTTCCACAACAAGAAGGTGCTCGCCGACGCCGGCGTCGAGCCGCCCCGCACCTGGGACGACCTGCTGGCCGCCGTGAAGACCCTGAAGGCCGAGGGCGTCACGCCCATCGCTCTCGGCGGCGGCGACAGGTGGACCACGATGATGTGGTTCGAGTATCTGTACGACCGCGTCGCGGGCCCCGAGCTGTTCAAGAGCGCCCTGGCCGGCGACAAGGAGGTCTGGGAGAGCGCCGACAGCAGGAAGGCGCTGGACATGCTGAAGGAGCTCATCGACGCGGGCGCCTTCGGGACCAACTACGACTCGGTCAAATTCACCGACGGCGGCTCCCCCGCCCTGCTTTCGAGCGGCAAGGCGGCCTTCGAGCTGATGGGTTCGTGGGCGTACTCCACCCAGCAGGACGCGGACCCCGACTTCGCCAAGAACGATCTCGGTTACGGTGCCTTCCCGAGCGTCGAGGGCGGCAAGGGCGACGCGGCCAACCTGGTCGGCAACACCAACAACTTCTACTCGGTCCGCAAGTCGACCGAACACGCCGACGCGATAGCCGAGTTCCTGCAGCTCATGTACTCGGACGAGTTCGTCGAGTCGCAGCTGGCGATCGGCAATCTGCCGACCACCACCAACACCGCGAAGTTCCTGGACGCCGCCGACAACCCGGAGTACCTGAAGTACCAGTACGACCTGGTGGACAAGGCGCCGGCGTTCCAGCTGTCGTGGGACCAGGCGTACCCCCCGAAGAACATGACGCCCATCTATGTGGCGGTCCAGCAGTTCTTCAACGGGCAGCTCGACGCGGACGGCTTCATCAAGGCCATGCAAGCCCTCACGACCGCCTGAGAGGGACGTCCTTCATGGTTTCTCTGACCGCTCCCGTAGCGAAGGACGGGCACCGGCCCGCCCGGACCTCGGGGCCGGCCGGTCCCGCGGCCCGCCGCCGGACCGGCCGGCCCGGTATCGGCTGGGCGCTGCCCGCCGTCGTGTTCTTCGCGCTGTTCGCCGTCGTGCCGCTGGTACTGGTGGCCGTCCTGTCCTTCACCACCTGGTCGGGTCTGGGCTCACCGGAGTTCGCCGGTTTCGACAACTGGGTCACGCTGTTCCACGACCCGGTGATGATCAAGAGTCTGTGGCTGAGCGTGCTGCTCACCGTGCTGGGGGTGGTGGTCCAGACCCCGCTGAGCATCCTGCTCGGGGTCTGGGCCGCGGGCCCGCAGCGCAACCGGGCCGTGCTGTCGGCGGTCTTCTTCGTCCCGCTGCTGCTGTCCGCGACCGCGGTCTCGGTGCTGTGGCGGGCGCTGCTCGACCCGAACTTCGGGGTCCCCTCGCAGGCGGCCTGGCTCTTCGGGGACGGCAACCTCCTCGGCAGCCGTACGGGAGCCATCTCCGTACTGGTCCTGGTGAGCGCCTGGCAGTTCACCCCGCTGCACGCGCTGATCTACCAGGGCGCGACGCGCGCCATCCCGGCGGTCCTCTACCAGGCGGCGGAGATCGACGGCGCCGGGCGGGTGCGCCAGTTCTTCCACATCACCCTGCCGCAGCTGCGCAACTCCATCATCACGTCGGTGATCCTGATGGTCGTCGGGGGTCTCACCACCTTCGACACGGTGCTGATCCTCACCCAGGGCGGACCGGGCACCGACACCACCATCAGCGCCTACTACATGTACCAGAAGGCATTCAAGGGCTTCGAGTTCGGCGCGGGCGCGGCCATCGCGCTGCTGCTCGTCCTGGTGGCCACGGCCGTCTCGCTGGTCGTGGTGCGGGTCTCCGGCTACGACCGGATGGCCGGCACCAAGGAAGGCATGTGATGAGGCGCCGCCCCAACTACCTGGCGGGCGTGGGTGTCACGCTCTGGCTGTTCGTCGTCGGCCTGCCGCTGTACGTCATGCTCGGCGCCGGGGTGCAGTCGCGCCCGGACTACAACGCGGGCGGCCCGCTGGGCTTCCCCGACCACTTCACGCTCGACAACTATGTCGACAGCTTCTCGAACGGCTTCGGCCGGTACTTCGTCAACACCCTGATCGTGACGGCCAGTGTGGTCGCGATCGTGGTCCTCCTCGTCCCGCCCCTGGCGTTCACGATCGTCCGCAACCGGGGCCGCACCACGTCGGGAGTCTTCCGGCTCTTCCTGCTGGGGCTGGCGATCCCCGCGCAGGCGGTGATCGTGCCGATGTTCTACGTCATCAGCGAGGCGGGTCTCTACGACAACCTCATCGGCGTCATCCTGCCGACGGCAGCGTTCTGCATGCCGGTCTGCGTGCTCATCCTGACCGGCACCATGCGCGACATCACGAACGACCTCTTCGAGGCGATGGCCATCGACGGCGCCGACACGCGGCGGGTGTTCTTCCAGCTCGTCGTGCCGCTGTCGAAGAGCGGGCTGTCCACCGTCGTGGTGTTCGCCGCGCTCCAGGCGTGGAACGGGTTCCTCTTCCCGCTCGTGCTGACCCAGTCCGAGGAGTCCAAGGTGATCACCCTCGGTCTGTACAACTTCCAGACCCAGCACGGCGTCGAGATCCCGGGGCTGCTGGCCGCCGTGGTGCTGTCCACCGTGCCCGTCCTGCTCGTCTACCTGTTCGCCCGGCGGGCCCTGGTCCAGGGGCTGATGGGCGTCGGAGGAAAGTGACCGACAACGTGACCACCGACGCCCCCTCGGGCACGCACACCGGCACCGCTCACGCGGACGGCGGCCCCGGCGGACTCCGCGACGACCGTTCCCGGACGGCGGCCCGTGCCGCCCGCGTCGAGGAGCTGATAGCCGCCATGACCCTGGAGGAGAAGCTGGCCCAGCTGTACGGCCTGTGGGCGGGCGCTTCCACCGACGGCGCCGAAGTCGCCCCGCACCAGCACGACATGGACGAGCCGCCCACCCTGGACGAGCTGGTCCCGTACGGACTCGGCCAGCTGACCAGGCCGTTCGGCACCGTCCCCGTCGATCCCGCCCTGGGCGCGCTGTCCCTGATGCGCAGTCAGGAACGGATCGTCGCGGGCAACCGGTTCGGCATCCCGGCGATGGCCCACGACGAGTGTCTGGCCGGCTTCGCCGCCTGGGGCGCCACCACCTATCCGGTCCCGCTCTCCTGGGGCGCGGCCTTCGATCCCGACCTGGTCAGGACCATGGCCGCGGCGATCGGGAACGACATGCGGTCGGTCGGTGTCCACCAGGGTCTTGCCCCCGTGCTGGACGTGGTGCGCGACGCCCGCTGGGGCCGGGTCGAGGAGACCATCGGCGAGGACCCGTATCTCGTCGGGACCATCGCCACCGCGTACGTGCGGGGGCTGGAGTCCACCGGTCTGGTGGCCACCCTGAAACATCTCGTGGGCTATTCGGCCTCCCGCGCCGGCCGCAATCTGGCCCCGGTGAGCATGGGGACCAGGGAACGCGCCGACGTCATGCTCCCGCCCTTCGAGATGGCGCTCAGGGAGAGCGGCGCACGGTCGGTGATGCACGCGTACACCGACACCGACGGCGTTCCCTCCGCCGCCGACGAGCAGTTGCTGACCGGACTGCTCCGGGACACCTGGGGTTTCGAGGGCACGGTCGTGGCGGACTACTTCGGCATCGCGTTCCTCAAGTCCCTGCACGGGGTGGCCTCCGACTGGGGGGAGGCGGCGGCCGCGGCGCTGACCGCCGGGGTCGACATCGAACTGCCGACCGTGAAGACCTTCGGGCAGCCCCTGCGGGAGGCCGTCGCCGAAGGGCGGTTGACGACGAAGGTGGTCGACCGGGCACTGCGCCGGGTGCTGACGCAGAAGGCGCAGCTCGGCCTGCTGGACCCGGACTGGAGCCCGCTGCCGCCCGCCCTGGCGGACGCCGATCTCGACGCGCCGTCCGACCTGCTGCGTGACACCGTGAGCCTGGACACCGCCGAGCACCGGGACATCTCCCGCCGCCTCGCGGAGCGTTCGGTGATCCTGCTGCGGAACGACGGGGTCCTGCCGATGGACCGGCCCGCCCGGATCGCGGTCGTCGGCCCCCAGGCCGACACCCCCACCGCCGTCCTCGGCTGCTACTCCTTCCCCGTCCACGTCGGGTCCCAGCATCCCGGCACCCCGGCGGGGATACAACTGCCCACGCTGCTCCAGGCGTTGATGTCGGAGTTCCCCGGCTGCGAGATCGTCACCGCGGCCGGCTGTGCCGTCGACTCGGCGGTCACCGACGGATTCGCCGCCGCGCTGCGGGCGGTGCGCGGGGCGGACCTGATCGTCGCGGCTCTCGGCGACCGGGCGGGGCTCTTCGGCCGGGGTACGAGCGGCGAGGGCTGCGACGCGGAGTCGCTGGCCCTGCCCGGCGTACAGCAGCAGTTGCTCGACACACTGCTGGACACCGGTACGCCGGTGGTGGTCACGCTGCTCGCGGGCCGGCCGTACGCGCTGGGCGACGTAGCCGTGAGCGCCTCGGCCGCGATCGTGCAGACGTTCTTCCCCGGACAGGAGGGAGCGCGGGCGATCGCGGGGGTGCTGAGCGGCCGGGTCGAGCCGTCGGGCCGGCTGCCGGTGAGCGTGCCGCGGCGGCCGGGCGGGCAGCCGGCCACCTATCTGGGCGCGCGGCTGACACGGGACGGCGACTCGTCGAATGTCGATCCGACGCCCGCGTTCGCGTTCGGGCACGGGCTGACGTACACCTCCTTCGTCTGGTCCACGCTGACGGCCGACAGCACGGCCCCGACCGACGGCGAACTGCGGCTGTCCTTCACCGTGCGCAACACCGGCGGGCGGCCGGGCACGGAGGTGGTGCAGCTGTATCTGCACGACCCGGTCGCTTCGGTGGTGCAGCCGGTCCAGCGGCTCGTGGGCTATCTGCGGGTGCCTCTGGAACCGGGCGAGGCGGCGAGGATCAGCGCCTCCGTCCCCGCCGACCTGGCCTCCTTCACCGGACGGGACGGGCGCCGGATCGTGGAGCCGGGCGAGCTGGAGCTGCGGCTCGGCGCCTCCAGCGCGGACACCCGGCTCACCGCCCGCGTCACGCTGACCGGGGCCGTACGCGAGGTGGACCACACCCGCGAGTTGCACGCGCGACTACGCCGGGAGGAGGAATAGATCACCCTGATGCGGCGTCAGCACCAGTGCATAACAGGGCATATGACTCGTCACCATGGGAAATCATCTGCCCGAATTCCGCGCCGCCGCCCGCCGTATCAACCGCCGTCAGTTCGTCACCCGCGCCGGCGCCGCGGCCGTGCTCGCCTTCGCTGCGAACATGCCGGCCGCCGGCGCGGCCGCCGCCCGCCGGCTCAATCCCCGGGAGATCACGAAGGATCCCTTCACGCTGGGTGTCGCCTCGGGCGATCCGCGTCCCGACACGGCCCTGCTCTGGACCCGGCTGGCGCCCGAGCCGTACACGGCGGACAGCGGCCTGCCGGCCGAGCGCGTCGAGGTGGAGTGGGAGGTCGCGTACGACGAGCGCTTCGCGCTGATCGTCGCGAGCGGTACGGCGACGGCCCATCCCGAGTTGGACCACAGCGTGCGCGTCGAGGTACCGGGGCTCTCTCCCGGCCGCTTCTACCACTACCGCTTCCGGGCCGGCACATGGATCAGCCCGGTCGGCCGCACGCGCACCGCCCCCGCCGCCGGAACCCCGACCAGCCGGCTCAGGCTGGCGACACTGTCCTGCCAGGCCTACTACCACGGCTATTTCACCGCGTACGGGCATCTCGCCGCGGAGGACCTCGATGTGGTCGTGCACCTCGGCGACTATCTGTACGAGTACGCGGTGACGGCGGCGGGCGGCGAGCGGAAGTACACCGACCGCACGCTCCCCGCGCACTACAACTCCGAGACGGTGACCCTGGAGGACTACCGGCTGCGCTACGGCCTCTACAAGTCCGACCCGGACCTGATGGCCGCGCATGCCGCGCACCCGTTCGTCGTCACGTGGGACGACCACGAGACGGAGAACAACTACGCGGACCAGACGCCCGAGAACGATGTCCCGCCGGAGGAGTTCCTGCTGCGCAGGGCCGCCGCCTACCGCGCCTACTGGGAGAACCAGCCGCTGCGCGCCCCGCAGCGGCCGGAGGGACCGGACATGCGGCTCTACCGCCGGCTGCACTTCGGACAGCTCGCCCAGTTCGACATCCTCGACACCCGCCAGTACCGCTCCAACCAGGTGCAGGGCGCCAACTGGCAGGTTCCCGGCCCGGAGTCGAAGGATCCCCGGCGCACCATGACCGGCGAGACACAGGAACGCTGGCTGCTCGACGGCTGGAAGAACTCGAACGCGACCTGGAACCTCCTCGCCCAGCAGGTGACCTTCGCCCAGCGCCGCGATGTGCCGGGGTCCGACTTCAGGCTGTCGATGGACGCGTGGGACGGGTACACCGCCTCCCGCCAACGCCTGCTGGACGGTGCCCAGGCGGCCGGTCTCAACAATCTGATGGTGCTGACCGGCGATGTGCACGTCGGCTACGGCTTCGACCTCAAGGAGGACTTCGACGACCCGAGGTCCCGCGTCGTGGGGACGGAGATCGCCACGACATCGGTCAGCAGCGACAGGGACGGCGCGGAGAAGCCGTCCAACTGGTCGAACCTCACCTCCGCCAACCCGCACCTGAAGTACTACAACGGGCGCCGGGGCTACACCACGTTCACGCTCACGCGGGACCGGGCGACGGTCACGTTCAACACGCTGACCTCCGTGACGAAGCCCGGCTCCGCGCTCACCAGGGCGGCGTCGTTCGTCACGGAGGCGGGCAATCCGGGCTTGACGCCCGCGTAACCGGGCGGCTCCGCGGGCGTCATGGCGGGGTGAGACCGTCCGGCGGGTTTTCCGCCCGGCCCGGGAGAGGGCCCCGAGCGGAGCCCCGCCCTCTGGTCGCGGGGACGGCGGAGCGACATGCTGTCGGCATGCCCGCACCACCTCGCCGGCCAGGGCATCACGCACGGACGGACGCGCGCGTCTGCGAGCCCCACCCCGGCCGCCCACCCGGCCAAGATCCCGGATCGAGCTGAGAACCTTGAGACGACGGAGCACGGTGGCCACCGCGGCCGCCGGGAGACCGCGAAAGATCAACAGACCTGCCACAGGCGCCAGTTGCTGTGGCAGACTGTCGGTCATGACTGCGGCAGTGCTCGGGGGTGTGCGATGAGCGAGCCACGGTCGGCTCCGACGATCGGTCAGATCGTGCTGAGCAGACAGCTGTTGGCCCTGCGGGAGAAGGCGGGGCTCAGCCGTGAACAGTCCGGCCAGCTGCTGCGGGTGACCGCGGCCACCGTCCGCCGGATGGAGATGGCGGAGGTCGGGCTCAAAGTCCCCTATCTGCAGATCCTGTTGCCGGCGTACAACGTCCCGGACGAAGAGATAGACGTCTTCCTCCGGCTGGCGGACGAGGCGAACAAGCCCGGCTGGTGGCAGCGGTTCCACGATGTGCTCCCCGACTGGTTCAGCGGTTACGTCAGCCTCGAAGAGGCCGCGAAGACCATGCGCTGCTACGAGCCGCACTTCGTGCCGGGGCTGCTCCAGACCGAGGAGTACGCGCGTCACATCCTCACCACCGGCGCCCTGGGGCAGCAGCTCTCCGACCCCTCCCGGGTCGAACGGCAGGTCGCGCTCCGGCTGGAGCGCCAGGCGCTTCTCACCCGCGCCGACGCGCCCGTCTTCTGGGCCGTACTGGACGAGACGGTGCTGCGCCGGTACGTCGGATCGGCGGACGTGATGCGCGCCCAGATCGACCGGCTGCTCGAAGCGACCGAGCTGCCGAACGTGACGCTGCAGATCGCCGAGTTCAGCGCGGGCCATCACCCGGGCACGTACAGCCCCTTCGTGCTGTTCCGGTTCGGTGTCCCCGAGGTGCGCGACATGGTCTACATCGAGTATCTGACCGGCGCGCTCTATCTCGACGAGGACGGTGAGGTCTCCGAGCACATGGAGGCCATGGACCGGATGGTGGCCCACGCTGAGTCCGCGACCCGTACGCGGCAGCTGCTCTCCGAATTCCGCGCCGCACTGTGACCCACGGCCCGACGCGACGGAGCACCCCATGAGCCGAGGCAAGCCCAGACTCCAGGTCGACACGGGCAGGCCGCACCCGGCGAGGGTGTACGACTGGCTCCTGGGCGGCAAGGACAACTACCCCGTCGACCGGGCCGTCGGGGAGAAGCTGCCCGAGCTGGGGAAGCGCAGCGCCAGACAGAACCGCGCCTTCATGCACCGCGCGTCCGCGTGGCTGGCCTGCCAGGGTGTCGACCAGTTCCTCGACATAGGCACCGGCATCCCGACCTCGCCCAACCTCCACCAGATCGTCCAGGCGGTCAATCCGGCGGCGCGGGTCGTCTACACGGACAACGACCCCATCGTGCTCCGGCACGCCGAGGCGCTGCTGTTCAGCACGGCGGTGGGCGGGACCGACTACATCCAGGCGGACGTGCGCGAGCCCGAGGCGATCCTCCGCCACGCGCGCGGGCAGCTCGACCTCGACCGGCCCGTGGCCCTCTCGCTCGTCGCGCTGATGCACTTCATCCCGGACAGCGACAGCCCGTACGAGATCACCCGTACCGTCCTCGACGCGCTCGCGCCCGGCAGCCACCTCGTGCTCTCGCACGGCACCTTCGACTTCCACAAGGAGCTGGAGGCCCGGATCACCGGGGCCTACGGCAAGGGCGGTATCGAGCTGCGGTTCCGCACCCGGGAAGAGGTGGCGCGGTTCTTCGACGGTCTCGACCTCGTCGAACCCGGGCTCGTCACCGGTCCCGAGTGGTACCGGGACACCGCGGCTCCGGAGCGCGAGGAGAACGCCCTCTACGCGGGGGTCGCCCGCCTCCCCTGAGCTCCTGCCGCGCCTCCGGCGGCCGGGCAGCGCGTTCCCGTTGTCCCGGCCACGCCGGAGGCGAGGATCGGCCGACTGGGTGACGATGGGTGGTGGTGCCTATCGCGGGAGGAGGCCCTCCATGGCTTACCCGGAACGCTATGAGCTGGTGTTCGACGAGACCGCCCCCACCGACCCGAGCGACCTCACGGCCCCAGGGCCGGACCACAAGGAGCGGGACGTGGTGACGGTCAGGCGTACCGCCAGGTCAGGGGCGGGCGGATTTCCCGTCTACGAGGACGAGACGGGCATCGTGCGCGCGGAGATCAGCGACCGGGGCGAGGTTCGGATGCTTGCCAGCGGAGGCCAGCAGGCGCTCAGCACTCCGGTGAAGGCACGGTCGCTCGGGTCGTGAACGAACCCCCGGCCCCGTCCCCTCGGTGATCCGTGAGGGGACGAGGCCAGGGGCTTTCGCGGAGCTGTTCACCGGGGCGTACGCAGGGCGGAGAGGCCGTCGCGCCAGGCGGAGACGAGTTTCTCCGCGAGGCGGGCGTCGAGCACGCCCGTGGCGTCGGCGCCGAAGGCCACATCCGTCTCCAGCCAGGGCTCCTCCTCCAGGAGCCCGCCGACGACTTCGCGGCGGACGAGCTGTTCATGCGCCTCGTCGTCCGCCACATGCTCGTCGTAGAAGTGCGCGGCGGCCTCTCCCGCCCCCACGCGGCGCATCGCCTCGGCCAGCCGGCGCGACGCGGGCGACGAGGCCACCTCGACCGCGGCAAAGTGCCCCACCAACGCGCCGCGGAGCGAGCGGTGCAGACCGAACATCGACATCAGGTTGACACTCGCCAGCATCTCCCCCGTCGCCACGTCCACGTACCGCCCGTATCTCGTGTCCAGACCGAGGTCCGTCATCAGCCCGGCGAAGAGCCGCGCGTGTATTCGGTCCGCCCGGCCCCCGCCGAATTCCTCGAACTCGATCGCGGCCATCGCGGCCTTGGCCCGGCCCCGGAGCCGGGGAATCACCCACGCGTGCGGGTCGGCCTCCTTCAGGTGATAGACCGAGCGCTGGGCGGCGTACTCGCGCAGATGCCACAGCTCCCCCTCGTCCCTGAGGTAGCGGGACGCGCTCGCGCCGTCCGGTGGTTCGACCAGGAGATCGGCGAGGGCCTCGTTGACGTCGGTGCGGCGTTTGGTGTCCGTACGCAGCGCGTCGAGGAAGCGGCGTTCGAGATCGGCGCGGAGCGCGAGCAGCGCCGGATCCCACTCCCAGGCGGGGTCGACGCCGCAGAATCCGCGGTAGTGCAGTTCGTAGCAGAGGTAGAGCGCGAGATGCAGGTCCTCGCCGTACGGGGCGGCGTCGGCGGCCGTTCCCCTCGGCGGCAGGGGGGTCCCGGATCCGGGACGGCCACGCAGGGCACGTACGACTCCGTAACTGAGGTCACCACGGCCCGTCGGCAGAGCCGGCCCGGTGGGCCGGACGTCGGCGTTCTCCACTGACTTCACTCCTTGACCTGATCGAACTGATCAGCGTGCTCGGTTCGATCATTCTCACCCCTTTGCCCTGTCTGTCCCCTTTCGTGGACGACCCTCGGGTGATTACTCCCGGACCGTGGGTAACGCCCGGCCACGCCTCGCGCCCGGCCGTCGACGCCGCCCGTCCCGGTGCGCCGGCCTCCCCGCGCCCGGCGGTCCCGGCGCGGTAGGGGCGTGCGGCTGTTCGGGTGAGCCTGACCCGCCCGGCCCGGACCACCCGGGGCTGCCGCCGCCCGCCGCCGGGGTCAGCGCGCCGGCAGCGCGTCCAGCCACCCGGTCAGGAGACGGTTGACCTCGTCGGGCCGCTCCTGCTGCACCCAGTGCCCGCAGCCGTCGAGGATGTGCGACGAGACCAGGCCGGGAAGGGTGGTGGGGTAGGCCTTGACCGCGTCCGACATCCACGCGAGCGAGGCATCGCGCTCGCCGCCGATGAAGAGGGAGGGCCCGGTGAGGGGCGCGCCGTGCCAGGCGGCCAGGTTGGCCCAGTCCCGGTCGATGTTGCGGTAGCGGTTGAGCGCTCCGGTCGGTCCGGTCCGCTCGAATTCGCCGGCGTAGTGGTCGAGGTCGGCCTCCGAGAGCCACGCGGGCCGCGGTCCGGTGGGGAACCGGTCGCGGAGTCTGCCGCCGGGCGGTACGAAGTAGAGGCTCCCCTCACCCTCCGGCGACATGGTGTCGCCCGAGATCCCGGCGTAGAACCCGGCCAGCCAGCCCCGGATGTCGGGCTCCATCTCCGCCTCCGCTCGGCCGGGCGCCTGGAAGTAGCTGACGTAGAACTCCTCGTCGCCGCCGATCCCCGCGAACACCTCCGTCGGGCGGGGCCCGCCACGGGGCGCAAACGGCACGCTCAGCAGGGCGGCGGCGGTGAAGACGTCGGGGCGCAGCAGGGCGGAGTCGGCGGCGATGTTCGACCCCCAGTCGTGGCCGACGATCGTGGCCGTCTCCTCCCCGAGGGCGTGTACGACCCCGACGTTGTCGGCGACAAGGGAGAGCATCCGGTAGTCCTCGACGGCGGACGGCTTCGACGAGCGTCCGTAGCCGCGTACGTCGATGGCCACCGCGCGATATCCCGCGGCGGCGATCGCGGGGAGCTGGTGGCGCCAGGAGTACCAGGACTCGGGGAAGCCGTGGACCATCAGCACGAGCGGGCCGGTGCCCTGTTCCACCAGATGGATACGGCCGCCGGGGACGTCCACCAGACGGTGTTCGGCGCCGGGCGGGGTGGGTGTGGTGGCTGCCGCGGGCGGCGTGACGGGGTCCGGCATGACTCCTCCTCGGAGTGATCGTTTCCACCACCATCATTCGGCGACCACCGCCGCGCCAAGAGAACTTGCCGGACCGGCAAAACAGCTCGGTCAGCGCCGGGGCGAGGCCCGGACGGAATGCGGCGTCGAGGGCCAGGACTGCCTTGAAGATCCGTGGGGCGACGGTGGCGAAGTTCCTGCGCCGGGCTGTATGAATCGGTGTCATGATCGCGAGGCCGGGAGCCGGATAGACCTTGTGTAAGGTGCGTTTCCATGCTGGATCGACGGGTCAATCACGCGAGCGCGGCCCGGTCCCCCGCCGGTGGGCCTGAGCCTGACCTTGAGGCCGAACCTCAAGCTCAGGTCGAGCCTGAGGCTGAGCCCCGACCTGAGCCTGAGCGTGAGCCCGCGGGGACCGATCTCCATCTGGAGCTGAGCGGGCGGGGATCGCGCCGTGAGCAGTTGATGTCCGCCCTGCGCGACGCCGTCCGGTCCGGCCGGCTGGCCCCGGGCACCCGGCTGCCTCCGTACCGCTCGCTCGCCGTGGACCTGGGCATGGCCCGTAACACCGTTGGCGAGGCGTACGCCGAACTCGTCGCCGAGGGCTGGCTCACCGCACGCCAGGGCTCGGGCACCCGCGTCGCGCCGCGCGCCGCGCGCCGCGCCGCTGCCCGTCGCGAAGGACCGTGTCCGGCGCTCCGCGCCGCCGGCGCGGCGGGCGGCGTACGACTTCATGCCGACGTCGCCGGACGCCTCGGCGTTCCCCCGCGCCGCGTGGCTGACCTCGGCACGCCGCGCGCTGAACAACGCGCCCCACGACGCTTTCGGGGTGGGCGACCCCCGGGGCCGGATCGAACTGCGCGCCGCGCTCACCGAATATCTCGCCCGCGCCCGTGGCGTACGGACCGCGCCCCACCGGATCGTCATCTGCGCCGGCTTCGCCCATGCCCTGCGCATCCTCGGAGAGGTGCTCGACGGGACGGTCGCGGTCGAGTCGTACGGGCTCGCCTTCCACCGTTCGCTGCTCAGCGGCGCCGGGCTGCGCACCGTGCCGCTGACCGTGGACGCGGACGGCGCGCGGACCGCCGAACTGGACGGCGTCGACGCGGGCGCCGTACTGCTCACGCCCGCCCACCAGTTCCCGACCGGGGGTCCGCTGGGCGCGGAGCGGCGGACTGCGGCCGTCGGCTGGGCGCGCGCCACCGGGTCGCTGGTGCTGGAGGACGACTACGACGGCGAGTTCCGCTACGACCGGGAGCCGGTCGGCGCCGTGCAGGGGCTCGACCCCGACCGGGTGATCCATCTGGGCTCCACGAGCAAGAGCCTCTCCCCCGCGCTGCGGCTGGGCTGGCTGGTCCTGCCCGACGCCCTCGTGGACGACGTCCTCGCCGTCAAGGGCTCCCGCGAGCTGTGGACGGGTGTCAACGACCAGCTCGCCCTCGCCGACTTCATCAGCTGCGGCGCGTACGACAGACATGTACGTCTCATGCGGCGCACCTACCGGCGGCGGCGCGACCGGCTGGTCACGGTGCTCGCCGAACAGGCACCGCATATCGGGGTCGGCGGTATCGCCGCCGGGCTGCACGCGGTGCTCGACCTCCCGCCGGGCACGGAGCAGGACACGGTGCGCGCGGCGGGGCGGCTGGGCCTCGCGCTGGAAGGGCTGGGCGCCTTCCGGCACCCGGACAGCACGATGCCGCCCCGCGAAGGTCTGGTGATCGGCTTCGGCGCCCCGCCCGATCACGCGTTCAACGGCGCGCTCCAGGCCCTGTGCACGGCGCTGCCGCCGGCTCCGTAAGACCCGGTCCCGGCGTCGGGAGGGCCTTCGGCCGGTCCCGGAAGTGACACCACATGGCGCAACCACTGTCCGGTTGCTATGGTCGGTCGCATGACCGCCATGACGCTCCGTATTCCGGACGAGATCAACGCATCGATCAAGGCGGGGGCGGCAGCGGCCGGTCTGTCCCTCAACGCCTACATCGTGCGCGCCGCCCAGCGGCAGGCCGTGCTCGACTCCGCCCGCAGGCTCGCCTCGCTCGGACTGGGCGAGGACCTGGGCGGCGAGGGCGACGCCCTGTGAAACGTGGTGAGATCTGGACGCTCGGCGACGGGCGCAATGTCCTGATCGTCTCCCTGGACGGGCTGGAGGGAGCGTACGGAGCGGTGCTCACGGTCGTCCTGCACGACGCCGGGCGCTACCCCGACACCGCGATGTCCGTGGTGATCGACGACCCGCTGCCGTCCACCGCCGTGGCGGTCAACCTCCAGCAGTTGCGGGTCACGCGCTTCGACGGCGCGAAGCTGCTCGGTCCGGTCGACACGGCGGTGATGGAGCGCATCAGCCAGGCTCTGCGCGCGGTGCTCGACCTCTGAGACCGCACAGGCCGAGAGCCGGTGAGCCCCCACCAGGGCTCACCGGCTCAGGTCGTTCGCGTGTTATGCCTGCGGCGCCAGCCGGAAGGTCTGGTTCGCCGCCTCCGTGCAGGGCTGCTGCGTGAGCGTGGCCCCGTTCGCCGTTCCGCCGCTGACGGTCAGGCACTTGTTGCTGTGTCTCGCGGCGAACCGGTAGCGGTCGGTGGTCCCGATCCGCTGCGGCTGCCACTGCTGGTTGGTGCCGCCGGTGTAGCTCCACAGATGCGCGCGGGCCCCGTCCGCGGTGGCGCCCACGCCCCCGTCGATGTCCCACACCTTGCCCGCGTGCCGGTTGACCACCTGGTGATAGCCGTTGCTGGTGGGCCGGAACTGCCAGGTCTGGTTGTTCGCGGCCGGCGCCGAGCACGACCACTGCTGGAGGCCGGTACCGTCCGCCGTGCCCCAACCGGTCGCGTCGAGGCAGGCGTTGCTGCCGGTGTTGACCAACTGGTACCACTTCGCCGGGTCGATGGAGCCGTCACCCGGGTTGCCGGTGTCGGCGCCGGTCCACACGAGGGTGGCGACGGCGCCCGCCGGCAGCGTGTACGTGGCCGAGCGTCCCGCGTCCGTGATGGAGAACGTCCGGGCAGCGCCCGCGCCGTTGACGACGTACGCCGCCTTGCCGCCGTCCGGGTTCTGCCAGACGACGTTCTGTACGCCGCCCGCGCCCTGGCTGGTGGAGCCGATGCGGGTGGCGCCGGGCCTGACGAACTTGGTCAGATGACCGAGGACGTAGTACTCGGCGTTGCGCGTGACCGTGTTGCCGTTGATCTCGACCACGCCGTTGCAGCGGGTGGTGCAGTGGCCCTGGTGGGGGCCGCCGTTCTGGTTGAGGGCGAGGTTCCACATGATCGTGGTCTCACCGCCGTTGCGCATGTTGGCCACGACGAGATTCTCCGCGTGCCACTTCAGTGTGTCGGCGAAGGTGGTGGCCGGGTTGGCGCTGTCGGTCCCCGAGCACTCGGTAAAGAAGACCCGCTTGCCGGCCTGCCTGATCTGCGACTGGCTGGTGGGCTGGCCGCCGTAGCAGTGGAACGCCGCGCCGATCACACGGTTCATGCCCGGGGTCTCGGAGAAGACCTGGAGCGGGTAGTTCGGGTGGTCCCAGTTGTGGTCGTACGCCAGGAGGTTGGTCGGCAGGTTCGCCGCCGTGAGCGTGCGGTCGAGCACCTTGAAGAACGCCGCCTGTTCGGAGGCGGTCATGCTCATCGAGGGGTAACTCGTCGCGAACTCGGGCTCGTTCTGGACCGTGAGGTCGGTGAGCTTCAGGCCCTGCTGCTGGTATCCCTGGATCGCCTTGACCAGGTAGTCGGCGTAGTTCTGATAGCGGTCCGTACGCAGACTGCCGCCGTTGAGGCTGTTGTTGGTCTTCATCCAGGCGGGCGGTGACCAGGGGCTGCCCATGAAGCGGATGCCGGGATTGATCGAGACGGCCTGCTTGAGGACGGGGATGATCGCCTCGTGGTCACGGCCGAGGTTGAAGTCCCCCTGGTTGTCCTCGTAGGTGTAGGCCGCGCCCTGGTTGAAGTCGGTGGCACCCAGCGGCTGGCGCAGATAGTTGATGCCGATACCGTCGCCCTGGGCGGAGAAGAGCGAGTTCATCAGGGCGTTCTTCTGCGTCGCCGGAAGCTGGTTGATCAGATGTCCGGCCGCACCGGTGACGGAGGCGCCGGCACCGGTGAACTGCTGTTCGCGCTGGCCCTGATTGACGTTGATGTCGATGGCCTGCGGCGTGGAGTTGAAGGTGACCTGGCCGTCCGAGGCCAGCTTGCGGCTTCCGTCGGCGGTCGTGATCCACACCTGGGCGGTGGGGTCGGCGGCCTGCGCCGTACCGGACGCGGTCAGTCCGAGGCTTCCGCCCAGCGTGAGCACGCTGAGGGCGACGACGGCTCTGCGAACGACGTTTCTGTGCAGGGTTCTTCGCATACGTGGGGGCTCCTGCCGGTTCGTGTGTCGAACGAATCGCCTGCGGCCCGGGGCGTCCCGTGCCGTGGCCGGGTGGCGCATCGGCGACATGAAAGCATGCTTACTAAGTACTTAGTAAGTCGTCGGGCCGAACTTGTTTCCCGCGGGCGGCCACGGCCGTGAGCGTGATCCGGAGAGCCGTAGACTGCGCCCGGTGAGCAACAGACGAGCGGGGGAACGGGGCAGCGCGGCGGCCGGGCCTGCCCAGCCGCGGACACCCCGAAGCCCGGGGGCCCGGCAGCGGCGCGAGGAGATCCTGCGTATCGCCATGGAGACGTTCGCCGCGCGCGGCTACAACAACGCGTCACTGGCGGAGATCGCGGATCGCGCGGGCCTCACGCAAGCGGGGGTACTGCACTACTTCCGGTCCAAGGAGCTGCTGCTCACGAGCGTCCTCGAACTGCGGGACCAGACCGACATAGAGCAGCTCGGCCCCGACCGCCCCCGCGGTCTCGCCTTCCTGCGCCATCTGATCGACACCTCGCGCCGCAACGCCGAGCGGGAGGGCATCGTACGGCTCTACACGGTGCTCTCGGCGGAGAGTGTCACCGAGAACCACCCCGCGCAGGAGTACTTCCGCGACCGGTACACCGGACTGCGGGCCTTCGTGGTGGACGCGCTGCGCGAGGCGGCCGAACTGGGCGAGGCCCGCGAGGACCTGGACGTCGAGAACGTGGCGAACGCGATCATCGCGGTGATGGACGGACTCCAGGTGCAGTGGCTGCTGTCGCCGGAGTCGGTGGACATGGCCGCCTCGACGGAGCGCGTGGTGTCGTCGCTGCTGGCGTCCATCGCGCCCGCGAAGAGCTGACGCCCGGTCCGACGGGGCGTGAACCGGGGCGTCAACTCGCTTGCGCGGCGCGCCGCTTGGCCCGGATCAGACCGGCCGCCCACACGCACCACTGCTCCGTCTCGGCCTCGTACCGGATGCCGCGCCGGCAGGTGAGGTACGGCCCGAGATGGCTCGTGGTGCGTACGAACTCGCCCTCGTCACGGCCGGAGAGGATCGAGGTCTCCGTCCGGCGGAGCGCGTCCAGTTTCCGCCGGGCCTCCTCCGCGCGGCGTCCCAGATGCGCGAGCAGCGCCTCCGGTTCGACCACGTCGGCGCACTGCACCGCCACGGTCAGCTCGTCCCGCGGATTCGTCGGCCGCAGCGGCCCGGCGGCGAAGTCGACCAGCGCCTGGGTGCCCGCGTCGGTCAGCGCGTAGAGCCGCTTGGTCGGCCGCGACTCCTGAACCACTTCGGTGGCCCGTACGAGACCCTCCCCGTGCAGCCGCGTGAGCTCCGCGTAGAGCTGCTGGGGCCGGGAGTGCCAGAAGTTGGCCACCCCGACATCGAAACGCTTGGTGAGTTCGTAGCCACTGGCCTCGCCCTGGATCAGGGCTGCCAGGACGGCGTGCCGCAGAGACATGACATCACCCTATCCAGGCTTCCCGGCAAGGCTGTTCGGAGCATGATTAATCATCTACCTTATTAGTCATGAATATGAGTACTCAGGCGAGGAGTCTGGTCGCGGTCGGCGACAGCGTCAGCGAGGGCGTCGGCGACCCGTACCGGGGTGGGGCGCTGAGGGGCTGGATCCACTATCTGACGGCGGAACCCGCGAACCACGCCGCCGACGAGGCGCCGGGGCCCGGCCTGGAGCTCGCCGCGAATCTGGCACGCAGCGGCGCGACGGTCGCGGCACTGCGCCGGCACCAGCTGGAGCCGGCCGTCGCGCTGGCGCCCGCGTACATCACGTGCGTGATCGGCGTGAACGACGTCATCGCCGGCCGCTTCGAGGCCGCGCGCTTCGCGGAGGACTACGCGCATGTCCTCGACGCGCTCAGCGCCTCGGCGACCGCCGGTGTTCTGACGATGACGCTGCACGACGTCGCGGCGTCACTGCCCCTTCCGCGGTCGAGGCGGGCGGAGTTGCGGCGGCGGACCGCCGAGGCGAACGAGGTGATCGAGCGGGTGTCGCGGCGCCACGGGGCGTGGATGGTCGACGCGCGCACGGCGGTCCGCGTGGAGAGGACCGGGATGGTCTGCGTGGACCGGCTGCACCCGAACCGCCGGGGCCACCGCTATCTGGCCGCCCTCGCCGGTGAAGCCCTGCGCACCCGTGGCGGCGCGGTGCCGGGACCGGCGGCGGCGATCCCGGAGGCCGATCCGCTGCGCGAGCGGATCGCGTCCGGCGCGCGGCACACCCTGTGGGTCGGCAGGCATCTGGTACCGCCCCTGGCCGGGGCGGTGTTCACTTCCCGGCGGGCCGGGCGCGTACGTGCATCTTCTCCCCCTGCCGACCGAAGATCGTGAGGAACTCGACCCCTTCCGGACTCGCGCTCGCCCAGCCGTGCGGGGTGCGGGTGTCGAACTCGGCGGCCTCCCCGACGCCCAGCACCAGATCGTGCTCGCCCAGACGCAGCCGGAGCCGGCCGGCCAGGATGTAGAGCCATTCGTAGCCCTCGTGCGTCCGCTGCTCCAGTTCGCCGGTGTGCGGCCGGCCGGCCGGGATGATCTGCTTGTACGCCTGGAGCCCGCCGAGATGGCGGGTGAGCGGCACGAAGGTCATGCCGTAGCGCGAGAAGGACCGCAGATGGACACGGGGGTCGCCGGTCGGGGGCGCGTCCACCAGCTCGTCGAGTTGCACGCCGTACGCCTTGGCGAGCGGCAGGAGCAGTTCGAGGGTCGGTTTACGGCCGCCGGACTCCAGCCGGGACAGCGTGCTGACCGAGATCCCGGTCGACTCGCTCAGCGAGGTGAGTGTCGTACCGCGATCGCGGCGCAGGGCCCGAAGACGTGGTCCCACACCCTTCAGAACCGTCGAGAGGTCGTCGTCAGCCATGGCTCCATTTGCCACCTCGGCAAGGAAGTTTGTCAAACGGTGAAGCATGGACGGACCATCTCCGGCAGATGGAGGTGCTTCACATGAAGGTACAAAAAGTAGATTTCGAAGTCGTGGTGATCGGTGGCGGAGCGGCAGGGCTGAGCGCGGGGCTCACCCTCGCACGGGCGCGCCGCTCGGTGCTGGTGATCGACTCCGGCGAGCCGCGCAACGCCCCGGCGTCCCATGTCCACGGTTATCTGGGGCGTGAAGGCATCGCACCGGCCGAGCTGTTGGCCGTGGGGCGCGAGGAAGTCGCGGGCTACGGCGGCGAGTTCATGCGCGGCCGGGTGACGGCGGTCAAGGGCTCGGTGGCGGACGGGTTCCGTCTCGTACTCGAAGAGGGCGCGGCCGTCGCCGAGGTGACGGCGAGCAGGCTGCTGGTGACGACGGGCCTTGCCGACGAACTGCCCGCCGTGCCGGGTGTCGCCGAGCGCTGGGGGCGTGATGTGCTGCACTGCCCTTACTGCCACGGGTGGGAGGTACGCGACGCGCCCATCGGCATCCTGGCGACCGGGCCGCTCTCGGTGCACCAGGCACAGATGTGGCGGCAGTGGAGCGATGACGTGACGCTGTTCCGGCACACCGCGCCCGAGTTCGACGACGAGCAGTACGAGCAGCTCGCCGCGCGTGGGATCGCCGTGGTGGACGGGGAGGTCACCGCCCTGGAGGTGACGGACGACCGGCTCAGCGGGGTCACGCTGGCCGATGGCCGGGTGGTTCCGGTCCGCGCGGTGGTGGTTCCGCCGCTGCTCACCGCGCGCGGGGGCGTCCTCGCGGACCTGGGGGCCGTGGCGGTCGACCGGGAGATGGCCGGTCAGGTGGT
The DNA here is from genome assembly GCF_014646115.1 of Streptomyces camponoticapitis. Lineage (GTDB taxonomy): Bacteria > Actinomycetota > Actinomycetes > Streptomycetales > Streptomycetaceae > Streptomyces > Streptomyces camponoticapitis. The sequence goes on from NZ_BMMV01000024.1 coordinate 97,412, forward strand.
CGGCAGCGCCGTCCCCACCGACCCGGCGGGCGCGACATCCGTGCCCGGCGTGTGGGCGGCGGGCAATGTCGCCGATCCGACGGAGAACGTGATCGGCTCGGCGGCGGCGGGGGTGCGCGCGGCGGCCGCGATCAACGCGCACCTGATCGCCGAGGAGACGCGGCGCGCGGTGGAGGCGAGACAGGGCGTGCGGGAGCGGGCGGGCGAAGGAGACGCATCGATGGACCACGGTCGGACCTCCCCTGACAACGGCACCGACGGCGGTACGAGTGAGGAGTTCTGGGACTCGCGCTACGCAGAGAGCGCACGCGTCTGGAGCGGGAACCCGAACACGGTCCTGGTCCGGGAGGCCGCCGATCTGACGCCCGGCCGGGCCCTGGATCTGGGCTGCGGCGAGGGGGCCGACGCGATCTGGCTGGCGGGCCGGGGGTGGCGGGTGACCGCCTGTGACATCTCCGGGGTCGCCCTCGCCAAGGCGCGGCGGCACGCGGAGGCGGCGGACGCGGGCGTCGCCGGGCGCATCGACTGGCAGCGGCACGACTTCGGGACGTCCTTCCCCACCGGGACGTACGACCTGGTCTCGGCGCAGTTCCTGCACTCACCGGACGACATGCCGCGCGAGAAGATCCTGCGGGCCGCGGCTTCGGCCGTCGCGCCGGGCGGGGTCCTCCTGATCGTCGGACATGCCGGACTGCCGTCCTGGGAGCCCGACCCGGACATCGACGTACACCTCCCGACGCCGGACGAGGTCCTCGCATCCCTCGAACTCGCCGACGAGGACTGGGAGGTGCTGCTCAGCGAGGAGCACGAGCGGATCCAGACCCGTCCGGACGGGCAGCCGGGTACGCGTACGGACAACGCCTTGAAGGTCCGCCGCCGCGCGGTGTGACACGCGCCGGGCGGGGTCAGGGTCCGGGGCGGCGGGGTCAGGATCGGGGCGGGCCGTTCGGCCCGTCCAGCCCGGCCAGTGCCTTCCGCAGGTCGGCGGCGGTGCGGTGGAGCACCCCGGTCATGCCGAACGCGACGGCGGCGTCCACGTTCTCCTGCCTGTCGTCCACGAAGAGGCAGCGGTCCGGGGGCACGCCGGCTCGCTCGACGGCGATCTCGTAGATACGGCGGTCCGGCTTGGCCACGCCCACGCGGGAGCTGTTCACCACGGCGTGTGCGAGATCGGTCAGCCCGACGCGGGCCAGGTCCTCGTCCAGCCAGGACGTCGCGTTCGTCACGAGCACCAGTGGGCACTGCTCACGAACGCGCCTGAGCAGGTCGACGACCTCCTCGTCGGTCCGATAGCCGGCCACGGTGAACGCGAGTGCCAGGGCCTCGGCCTCGGGCGGCGACACGCGCGGCAGGAGGCCACGGACGATCGAGCCGGCCCACTCCTCTCGGGTGATCCGCCCGAGCAGCAGCGGCAGATCGTTCTCCGGGGCGAATCCGACGGACGCCGTGGTGCCCTCCGGCACACCAGCCGCCCGTTCGAGACGCGCCACCTCGGAGAAGTCGTGATGGCGGATGACACCGTCGAGGTCGCACAGCACGGCGTCGAGGGGCCGGTCCCCGGCCCCCGGCCCGTTCACTCGGGACTCATACGCGTCCATCCCCGGCCCCCACCCTCCCCTTCGGCCCCTCGCCCATGAGGACCCGCTTGGCCGAACGTACCGCCCGCACGTGCGCGCGAACGAGGGGAGGTCGTCGTCCGCCCGCCGGAGCAGGGCGAGGTGGGCGGACGACGGGCCCCCGACCGGGCGGGTCCGCCGAATTATCACCGTGCTGTTATATTAGCGCTGTGACATCATCCGACCCCACCGCGGTGCCCGATCCCTGGCAACCGCTGCACAAGCTGCTGGCCGCCATGGACGCCGAGATCGAGCAGGTCTACCTCGCTCGTGGCATCGAGGGCGTACGGCCCCGGTTCGCCTATCCCCTCATCCGCCTCGCCCACACCGGGCCACTCACCATCCGCGAGCTCGCGGCATCCCTGGACCGCTCGCACTCCGCCCTCAGCCAGACCCTCACCGCCATGCGCAAGGAAGGTCTGGTGACCTCCGAGCCGGGGCCCGACGCCCGTACCCGGCGGATCGATCTGACCGAACGGGGCCGGTCGCTCGTACCGTTCCTGGAGGCCGAGTGGCGGGCCACCCATGCGACGGTCGCCGAGCTGGACGCCGAGATCCCGTACGCGCTGACCAACGCCGTGGAGGAGCTGCGGCGGGCGCTGGAGCGCCGGTCCATGCGGCAGCGGGTGCTCGACCACCTCGTCGAGCCACGGCGGTGAAGGGGCGCGGCCAGTTCCTCGACACCCGCCCCCTGCGTGGCGGCGGGCCGTTCCTGGATCTGTGGACCGGCACCGCCGCCTCCCAACTCGGCGGCCAGATAGCCACGGTGGCGGTCCTGGCCCAGGTCTGGGACCTCACCCGCAGCCCCGTGGGCACCGGCGCCATCGGGCTCGTCAGCGGTCTGGCGACACTGGTGTTCGGCCTGCTCGGCGGCACGCTCGCCGACGCCGTGGACCGCCGTACGGTCGTACGGGCCACCACCGGAGGCCAACTCCTGGCGGCGGGCGGGCTGTGCGCACAGGCGCTGACGGACAACCGGAACGTCCTGCTCCTGCTCACCCTGGTCGCCGTCGGAGCCGCCTGTTCCGGGCTCGGGGCACCCGCCCGCCGTACCCTCCCGGTCCGGCTCCTGCCGTCCGACCAGGTCGCGGCCGGGCTCGCGCTGACCAACATCTCCTTCCAGGCGGCGATGCTCGCGGGGCCCGCGCTGGCCGGGCTGATCATCGCCCGGTGGGACTTCCCCGCCGCCTACGCCGCCCAGGCCGTGGCCGTCGCGATCTCGGCGCTGGCGGTGATCCGGCTGCCACCCATGCGCCCCGAGGGCGCCGGTACGAAGGGTGGCAGGAGCCGGCCGCGACGTGGGGGCTGGCGCGTCGTGCTGCGCCGCCCGACACTCTGGGGGTCGATGGTCACCGATCTGTGCGCGACCGTGCTCGCCATGCCGGTCTCGCTCTTCCCGCTGGTCAACGAGATCCGCTTCGACGGCGACCCGCGGACACTCGGCCTGTTCCTCTCGGCCGTCGCGGTCGGCGGGATCACGGCGGGTCTGCTCTCCGGCACAGTGACACGGCGGCGCGGCGGCGGACTGATCCAGCTGATCGCCGCCGGGGTCTGGGGCCTGGCACTGGCCGGGTTCGGCCTCGCAGGGCCGCTCTGGCTGGCACTCGCCTGCCTCGCCGTGGCCGGGGCCGCCGACACCGTGTCGGTGATCACCCGCAGCACCCTGGTCCAGTTGGAGACGCCGGACGCGTACCGGGGGCGGGTCTCCTCCGTGGAACACGTCATCGGCGTCGCGGGTCCGGAACTCGGCAACTTCCGCGGCGGTCTGGTCGCGTCGGCCACCTCCGCCCCCTTCTCACTGGTGGCCGGGGGCCTGGCCGCCGCGTCGGCGGTCGCCTTCGTGGCGGCGGTCAACGCGCCCCTGCGCGCCTACCGCACCCCAACTCCCGTGCCTCCGAAACCACTTGAAGCACCTCCCGCATCGGCGACACCTGCCACCGAACCGTCCGAAAGCCCTGAGGCGGCCGGGTCAGGACGGCCCTGAGGGATCACACGTGAACGCCGGCCAGGGCTCAGAGGCTCATCTCGATGTAGTCCAGGTCCGTGAACTCGACCTGGAGGCCGGTCGCACGGCGGCCGTTGTCCTTGAAGTACTGCTCCTGGAGCCCCTCGGCCACGATGGCGCGCAGGTCGCCCTCGTTCGCCCCCGTCTCCCGCGCGGCCAGGAGCCGGGCCGCGACCTGGGGCGGCAGCAGTTCGGTGATGCGCCGCATCCGGGGGTCGTCGGTGGATCCGGCCGCCGCCGTGAACCCGAAGCGGGCTCGGGTCTCGACGACGATCCCCGTGCGTGTGGCGGCTTTCGCCATCGCCTCCTTACGGACGCGGGGCTGCCAGTCCTTCCGTACCTCTTCCGCCAGCCGTGCGGCGAGCGCGGGCCGTGGGCGCTTGAGGTCTCCCCTGACGTAGCGCTCGACCGTGCGCTGGGTGCAGCCGAGCCGGCGTGCGACCGCGCGGGTCGAGCCCTTCTCCTTCTTCAAGAGGAACCGCATCCGCGCGCCGGCGGACTTCGGGATCGGGCGGGTCGCGGTGTTCTCCGCGGCTTTGGTGATGCTGTCGCCGACGATGCCCACGGCTCACTCCCCCTCGGCGACGGCATCGACGCCGTCCTTGATGTGCCGGGCCGGATTGAGGCCCTCGTCCAGCAACTGGGCCGCCCAGAGAAGCGGCTTGGTGCCTTCGTGCTTGACCATGCCGGGGCTGACGCCGAGCCGGAACGTGCCCGGAGCCGGCCGGCCTTCGGAGGTGCGCGGCAGGAGGCCGAGCGGGCCGGGACTGTCGGACAGGAAGACGACACCGTCCGAGAGCAGGGCGATCGGCAGGAGCGCGTCGTCGGCGAAGTGCAGACGGCCGGGGGGCAGCGGTACGGACTGGCTGGCGACAGCGGTCCTGAGGAGTTTGCGGTGCGTGTTGACGCGCGCGGCGGCGATGACGGCGGCGCGGATGTCGGGCCGCCAGGTGGGCCGTTCGAGAGCGGGCCAGCGCTCCCCGGGCCGGTACGCGGCGCCCTGCGGGCGCTCGCGGAGTTTGCCGATACCGCCCTTGACCGTCGACTTGATCGCGGCGAGGACTGCGGCCAGGGCGGGGTCGGACGCCTTGTGGTTCTCCATCGCGGCGAGGAAGGCGTGCTCGTCCAGGTCGGCGGTGACGCCCAGTTCGGCCATCGTCGTCTTGTAGGCGTCGGCGAGACGCCTGTACCAGGGGTCCAGATACGGGCCGTTCTCCGGGCGCACCCACGCTTCGAGGGGGCGCGGGGTGACGGGCAGGCCGTAGGTGGTGACCAGTTCGTGCGCGTACGCGACCGTCGGCGTGGCGTACCAGGCCGGTCCGGTGGGGCGGCTGCCGCGCGGAGTGAACGGTGACGGCAGGCGGGGGTCCATCTCGATGCCCGACAGATCGATCAGCCAACTGCCCGGCAGCGACTTGTCGAAGTCGGGCGCGGCGAGGTGGACGGGCTCGCCGAGGCCGACGGGCAGCCGGTTCGCCGCGGCGAGGAAGGCGGTGTTCACGTCGATGCCGACCGCGTACTTCCTGGCGCACTCGGCGTCGGTGAGCAGCTGCGGATCGCGGATCCAGTCGTGGGCCTCCTCCTCGATGATCTCGTCCGGAGTGCGCGAGTGGCCGCGCGCGTACAGCGCGGCGACGACGGGATGCTCGTCCGGCGCCTCGGGCGGCGCGGGGTCCACGGCCCGGGTGAGGGAGCCGGGCACCGGGCCGGCCACCCAGGTGCCGCTCGCCGCGTCCTTCACCGGCCGGGTGGGCGGGCGCAGGGCGGTCATCAGTTCAAGTCCGGAGACGGCGGTGGAGCCGCAGGGGGTGATGACCCGCGCGGCGTACGTGCCGAGTACGTGGGCCAGTTCGGCGGGCGGCAGGGTCGCGGAGCCCGACCAGCTGCGGGGGTCGAGCGCGTCCCACGGGAGGACGGCCAGTTGCACGCACTGGCGGCGTCCTTCGCGGGCCGGGCGGTAGACACGGGCCCACGGGCCGAAGCCCCGCTTCGTCAGCGTCCACTTGGCTCTGGCGATCTGCTTGTTGACCTTGTGGTCGTCGGGCAGCCGCAGTCCGCGCCGGTCTTCGAGTACGGAGGGCAGGCCGAGGCGCAGGGCGGCCGACTCGGTGAGAACGATCAGCGGGTCGGAGTCCCTGCCGTTGCGGTGCAGTCGGGGCGCGCCGAGCCGGGCGTCGGTGAGGGCCCATTCGACGAGCGCGGGGATGTCCTTGGCGGGGCATTCCAGGACGAGGCCGCCGACGCAGTAGGCGTTGCCGTCGCCGTCGAGCACGGCGAGGGGTCCGTTGGCGAACTGCGGGTCGGGAGCGTCGAGTTGGGCGGCGGGGGCAGCGGCCTCGCGCGACGCGCGCTTCCGCGGTGCGGGCCTCGGGGGACCCGACCGCCGCTCGGCGGGCGCCGGAGCCGGTGCCGAAGCGGCAGCCGGCTCCGTCTCCGGCTCCTCGACCGTCCCCCTCGCCGGCTCCGCGGGCGCCAGTTGCGCCGCGATGCCCTCCAGGAGCTTCGCGTACGCGGCGCGCGTGGCGCCCTGCGGTTCGCTGCGGCCCGTCTCCCACCCCGCTACCGTCGTACGGGTCACGTCGAGGGCCGCGGCGACCTCGGCCCGCGTGAGGCCGTAGTCGCCGCGCAGCCTCGCCCGTTCCGCCGGTTCCGGCAGATGTGTAGGGCGCGGCCCCGCCTTGAGCAGGGCGTCGACGGGGTCGGGCTTCCTGGGCATCCGGCACTCGCTCCTTCGCGCGTCAGCCCTGGTCGACGCAGGTGGTGCGGTGCCGTGGGGCGATGACGATCCGGTACATGAACCGGATCGTAGCGCGCGTACGGAGGTTCTACCGTCCGTCGCTCATCGCCTCCGGCGGGGTGAGTGGGGACAGACTGCCGCTGCGGGTGAGTTTGGCGTACCAGTGGGCGCTCGTCTTGGGGATCCGCCGCTGGGTCGCGTAGTCCACGTACACCGTACCGAAGCGCCTGCTGTAGCCGTACCCCCACTCGTAGTTGTCGAGCAGCGACCACAGGAAGTAGCCCCGGACGTCGGCTCCCGACTCGATCGCGCTGTGCACCGCGGCGAGGTGGTCGCGCAGATAGTCGATCCGCTCCGGGTCGTGGACCTCGCCGTCGGGGTTGGCGTAGTCGTCGAACGCCGCGCCGTTCTCGGTGATCATCACCGGCAGTTCCGGGTGGTCCCGCCGTACCCGCATCAGCAGTTCGTACAGGCCGTCCGGGTCGATCGTCCAGCCCATGGCGGTCCGGGGGCCGGGCGTCTGGTGGAAGGCGACGTTGTCGGCGGCCGGCCACGGGCTGTGGTCGCTCGCGCCGTGTCCGTCCGAACGGTGGGCGGGCGGTCCCTCGTGGTGGGAGACGAGCGTGGGCGAGTAGTAGTTGACGCCGAGGAAGTCCAGCGGCCGGTTGATGAGCGCGGTGTCGCCGTCCTGGACGAAGGACCAGTCGGTGAGGGACGCGGTGTCGGCCAGGACGTCCTCGGGGTACGCGCCGTCGAGCATCGGTCCGGTGAAGACGCGGTTGGCGAGTCCGTCGATCCGGCGGGCCGCGTCCACGTCGGCCGCGCTGTCGGTCAGGGGCCGTACATGGTGGAGGTTGAGCGTCACGGAGAGCCGGGCGTCCTCCGGGAGCCGGTCGCGCAGGACCTGGACCGCGAGTCCGTGGCCGAGGTTGAGGTGGTGCGCGGCGCGCAGGGCGTCGACGGGGTCCGTGCGGCCGGGGGCGTGGACGCCGGAGCCGTAACCCAGGAAGGCGCTGCACCAGGGCTCGTTCAGCGTGGTCCACGTCTTGACGCGGTCGCCGAGCGCGTCGGCGACGAGGGCCGCGTACTCGGCGAAGAGCTCAGCCGTACGGCGCTCCGGCCAGCCGCCCGCGTCCTCCAGATGCTGCGGAAGGTCCCAGTGGTAGAGGGTGACGACCGGTTCGATGCCCTTGGCGAGCAGGTCGTCGGTGAGACGACGGTAGAAGTCGAGCCCTTCTTGGGACGCGGGTCCGGTGCCGGTGGGCTGTACGCGCGGCCAGGAGACGGAGAAGCGGTACGCGCCGACGCCGAGGTCGGCCATGAGGGCGGTGTCCTCGCGCCAGCGGTTGTAGTGGTCGGCGGCGATGTCGCCGGTGTCGCCGTTGCGGACCTTGCCCGGGGTACGGGAGTAGACGTCCCAGATGGAGGGGGTGCGGCCGGCTTCCCGTGCGGCGCCTTCGATCTGGTAGGCGGCTGTCGCGGTGCCCCAGAGGAACTCGGGCGGAAAGACTCGTACGGAGGGGGATGTGGCCACGGGGGTCCCTTTCAGGAGTTGAACTGTGTGCCGTGTGCAGGGAGTTGGGCTTCGCGCCCGCGCGTTGTCGCGCGGAGGTGTGCGGGCGCAGGGGACAGGGGCCCGAGACGCGCGCTCGGGCCCTGGGGGGGGGGAACAGCCGGGAGCCGGGACCGCGGGAAGCGGCGGGCAGAGGTCAGCCCTTGACCGCTCCCTGCATGATCCCGCCGACTATCTGGCGGCCGAAGACGATGAACATCGCCAGCAGCGGCAGGGTGCCCAGCAGGGCCCCCGCCATGATCACGGACTGGTCGCGCACATAGCCCGCGCTGAGCTGGGTGAGGGCGACGGGAACGGTGGGGTTGGTCATGTCGAGTGCGATGAACGGCCAGAAGAAGTCGTTCCACGCGTGCACGAACGTGATCATGAACAGGACGGCCATGGGCGGCCGGGCGATCGGCAGCACGATGCTCCAGAAGATACGGAGCGAGTGCGCGCCGTCCAGGCGCCCCGCCTCGATGAGTTCGTCGGGCAGCGCCTCCTTGAGGTACTGCCGCATGAAGAACACCCCCACCGCGCTGACCAGCGTCGGGAAGATGACCGACGGAAGCGTCTGCCCCCACCCCAGCTCGGCCATCATCATGAACAGCGGTACGACTCCGAGCTGCGGCGGCACCAGCATGGTCCCGATGACCAGCAGCAGCAGGAGATTGCGCCCCCTGAAGCGCAGCTTGGCGAAGGCGAAGCCCGCCAGGGTGGCGAAGAAGACCGTGGACAGCGCGATGGCGCCCGCGACGATCAGGCTGTTCAGCATCGCCTTGCCCATCGCCGCGTCCTGCCAGGCGATCCCGAGGTTCTTGAGCAGGTTCGGCCCCGGCAGGAAGGGAGGCGGGGTCTGCGCGACGCGGGTGTTGTCGGTGGATGCGGCGACCACCGTCCAGTACAGCGGGAAGAGGGAGATGAGCGCGGCGATGCCGAGCAGGATGTAGGCGAGTGGTCCGGCGTGGTGCGTGCGGCCGGCGCCGGGGCGCAGCGCGCGGCGGAACCGGAAGCGGCCGGAGGGCGGCGGGGACTCCGGGGCCCGCTCGCGCGCGTCCGCCAGGACGGGTGCGGTGTCGATGGTCATTGCGGCTGCTGCTCCCTGGTCAGGACGTGGCGGACGGCGTGGATTCGGCCTTCTTCTGCGGAGCCGCGGCAGCCCGTGCCGGTCGGCGCGCCTTGAATCCGGTGACGACTCGCTGGAGGACGAAGACGAGGACCAGGATCAGGAACATCGCCCAGGCGATCGTCGCGGCACGGCCCATCTGGTAGTTCTTCCAGCCCTCTTCGTAGAGGAGCAGTCCGAGCGTCTGGTACTGGTTGTCGGCTCCCCCGCTGATGCCGTTCGGCCCCTGGCCGAAGATCAGCGGCTCGCCGAAGAGCTGGGTCGCGCCGATCGTGGACAGCACGATGGTGAAGACGATCGTGGCGCTGATGCCGGGGACGGTGACCTGGCGGAACTGCTGCCAGCGGGACGCGCCGTCGATGGCCGCCGCCTCGTACAGATCCCTCGGTATCGCCTGCATCGCGGCCAGATAGAGCAGCGCGTTGTAGCCGGTCCAGCGCCAGATGACGATGGCGGAGATGGCGAACTGGGCGGGCCATTTCTGGTTCTCCCAGTCGACGTTCTCGATCCCGAAGAAGCTCAGACCCCAGTTGATCATGCCGAAGTCGCGCTCGAAGAGCATGGTGAAGACGAGAGCGGCGGCGGCGATCGAGGTGGCGTACGGGGTGAGGACCGCGACCCGGAAGAACGTCGAGCCACGGAGCCGGTAGTTGAGGAGATGCGCGAGACCCAGCGCCATCAGGAGCTGCGGGACGGTGGAGATGACGCCGATGGTGAAGGTGTTGGTCAGCGCGTTCCAGAACCGGTCGTCGTCGATGAGCTCCGTGAAGTTGGCGAGTCCTCGCCACTCCATCATGTCCATGGTGGACAGCTCGACGCGGTGCAGCGAGATCCAGAAGGTGTAGATCAGCGGGTAGAGGCCGAAGGCCCCGAAGATCAGGAAGAACGGGGCGATGAAGGCGTACGGCACCGCGCGCACGTCCAGCCGGTGCAGGATGTTGCGTCGCGACTGGCCGGCGGCTCCGTCGCGGCCGGCGCCGCCCTTCCCGGCGGAGCCGTCCGGGGGCGGGGGCGGCTGCCCGTCGGTGCGGGCTGCCGGGGTGGAGGTGGCCACGCGGGCGTCCTTCCTCGATGTCTGTGTGGGGCGGTTCGGTGGAGCGGGGATGCGCGAGGGGGGCGCGTCCCGGCGGCCGGGCCGGTCAGGTGACACCGGCCGCCGGGACTGCCCCGCCGGTCAGCGGGTGGCCTTCTCGATGCGTTCGTCGGTCGTCTTCCACGCCTGGTCGGGGCTCTTGCCCTGGGCCTCGATCAGCTGAAGGCCGGCCGAGAACGCGTCCTTGATCGTGCCGTCCTTGCGTCCGAGGACCTGCTCGTCCGGGATCTCCTTCGCCGCTGCGCCGAAGATCTGGCCGATCGGCGCGTCGCTGAAGTACTCGGACTTGCCGTTGGCCACGGCCGGGATGTCGAGCGCGGTCTTCGAGGAGGGGAAGTTGCCGAGCTTCTCGAAGATGTACGCCTGCTGTTCAGGCGCGGTCAGCCAGGCGATGAGGTCGGTGGCCTCCTTCTTCACCGGGCTGTTCTCCATCACCCCGAGGAACGCGCCGCCCCAGTTGGCTCCCTTGGGCGCCTTGGCGACGTCCCACTTGCCCTTGTTCGCGGGTCCCGCCTTCTCGCTGATGTGGGCGAGCATCCAGGCGGGACAGACGGTCGTGGCGAACGTGCTGTTGGCCAGTCCCGGGTCCCAGCCCGGCTGGAACTGCCGGAGCTTGGCGGTCAGTCCGGACTCGGCGGCGTCCGCCGCCAGCGCCCAGGCGTCCTTGACCACGGGGTTGTCCTTGTAGATGAGCTTGCCGCTCTTGTCGTAGAACTGCTGCTCGTCGCCGTAGATCATCGCGTTGAACAGTCCGCTGGAACTGTCCATGAAGGCGAGCTTCTTGTTCTTGGTGCCCGTCTTGAAGTCCCTGCCGACGTCGACGTACTTGGACCAGTCGCCCGCCCACAGCTTCTCGACCTCGGCGCGCTCGGTCGGCAGGCCCGCCTGCTCGAACAGGTCCTTGCGGTAGCAGACCGCCATCGGACCGATGTCCGTGCCGAGTCCGAGCAGCTTGCCGTCCTTGGTGGTGACCTGGCTGGACTTCCACGGCAGGTAGTGGTCGAGACCGGGCGTCTTCGACAGGTCGGCGAACTTGTCCGACCGGGTGTCGACCAGTTCCTTGGCCCGGCCTATCTCTATGCCCTGGATGTCCTTGAGGCCGCTGCCCGCGGCCAGGTGCGTCTGGAGCGCCGTGTAGTACGTCTGCTCGTCGCCGGCCACGTCGGCCTCGATGAGGATGTCGGGATTCTCCTCCATGTACCGGTCGAGGAGCCCGGCCTCCTTGAACCCCATGACACCGAAGAGGCCCACGCTGATGACGGTCTTGCCGTCCTTCGTCTTCGCCTCGCCCGTGTCGCCGCCGCCTCCGCAACCGGCCACGAGCACGAGCGAGAGACCGGCCGCCGCGACGGTGGCGAGCGAGGGGAAGCGGTTCGGGGAACGGGGCGGGACACGGGTCGGGAGAGCGGAGAGAACGGATCCGAAGCGATGACGGGCGGTGCCCATGTGCTTCCTCCTTGCGGGGCGCTCGACGCGCCGAAAAGTGACTCGGTGAACACACCGGACGCGGGCCCGTCGTCCGGCGAAAGACAGAGTGGGAGCGCTCCCAGTCGGTTGTGGAAGACTCTGCGGAGTACGTCGCACCGTGTCAAGAGTTGAAGACATTTCCGTTGCCCGGAGATGTCCGGCACCGAGCAGGGCGGAACGGTGTGTCACGGGCCAAGTGCCCTGGGCAGGCAGGAACCGGTCCGCCCTCGGGGGCAGAAGTCAGGAGAAGCGATGAGCAGCCGTAAACACCAAGGTCAGCGGCCAACTCTTGAAGCCGTCGCCGAGCTGGCGGGGGTGGGCCGCGGGACCGTTTCGCGCGTCGTCAACGGTTCGCCCGGCGTCAGCGCGAAGGCCCGCGCCGCGGTCGAGACGGCCATCTCGCAGCTGAACTACATACCCAACCCGGCCGCGCGCAGCCTGGTCACCAGCCGGACGGACTGCGTCGCGCTCGTGATCCCCGAGTCGGAGAGCCGGCTGGCCGCGGAGCCGTACTTCTCCGCCGTGATCCGCGGCGTGAGTACGGAACTGGCCGACACCGAGATGCAGTTGCTGCTCATCCTGGTACGCGACCGGCGCGAACTCGACCGGCTGACGCGCTTCGCGGCGGCCCGCCGGGTGGACGGCGTCCTGCTGGTGTCGATCCACGACGACGACCCGCTGCCGGGCCTGCTCGAAGAGATGCGGATGCCGACGGTCCTCGCGGGCCGGCGCTCGCCCGAGGAGTCCCTGAGCCATGTCCACTCCGACAACGTCGGCGGCGCCGCGACGGCCGTACGGCATCTGATCGACGGTGGGCGCGCCACGATCGCGACGATCACCGGACCGCTCGACATGGACGTCGGCAACAGCAGGCTCCGGGGCTGGCGCGAGGCCCTGGCGGAGCGGGGCATGCCCGTGGACGAACGCCTGGTCGCGGTCTCGGACTTCACCGAGGAGGGCGGGCGTACGGCGATGCGCGACCTGCTCGACCGCGTCCCCGGCATCGACGCCGTCTTCGCCGCGTCGGACGTGATGGCCGTGGGCGCGCTGACCGAACTGCGCGAGCGGGGACGCCGGGTGCCCGACGACGTGGCGGTGATCGGTTTCGACGACTCGGTCATCGCCCGGCACACGACTCCGGCGCTGACGAGCGTGCGCCAGCCCATCGAGGCGATCGGCCGCTCGATGACGAGGCTGCTCCTGGAGGAGATCGCGGAGCCCACGACGGCCCACCAGCAGCTCGTCCTGCCAACGACGCTGATCGTGCGCGACTCCGCGTGACGGGGCGGCGGGGCGAGCCCGGTGGCCGGCCGCCGGGGCCGAGCGATCACGACGACCGGGCCCCGGTGGGCCGGGGCCGGCGGGACTCGGAGCCGTAAAAGATGGAAGGTTCTCGCCCTGTGTCCTCCGTGGCCTCCGTACCCTCCACGAGCCGAAACCTACTGTGTCCGCCGCCCGTCCGTCGTCCGAGGAGAGCTCCGCCCATGAAGATCCAGTCCGTGGAGACCGTCGTCACCAGCCCCGGCCGCAACTTCGTGACCCTGCGTGTGACCACGTCCGAGGGGGTCGTCGGGCTCGGCGACGCCACCCTCAACGGCCGCGAGCTGGCCGTCGACGCCTACCTGCGTGAGCACATCACCCCTCTCCTGCTCGGCCGCGACGCGGGCGCGATCGAGGACACCTGGCAGTACCTGTACCGGGGCGCCTACTGGCGGCGCGGCCCCGTCACCATGGCCGCGGTCGCCGCCGTCGACATGGCCCTGTGGGACATCAAGGCGAAGACCGCGGGGATGCCGCTCTACCAACTGCTCGGCGGGCGCAGCCGGCGCGGGGCGCTGGCCTACGGGCACGCGGCGGGCCGCGACGTCCCCGAGCTGCTGGACTCGGTGCGCGCCGTTCTGGCGGAGGGCTACCGCGCGGTCCGGATCCAGACAGGCGTGCCCGGCCTGGACGCCGTGTACGGGGTGGACGGCGGCGACGCCGCGACCGGCGTCGGACTCCGCGGCGGCGGGAACGGGGCGGCGGGCGACCACCCGCTGCCGTTCGAGGAGGTGTGGGACACGGCCGCCTATCTCCGGCACATACCGACGGTCTTCGAGGCCGTGCGCCACGAGTTCGGCCCCGGGCTTCCCCTGCTCCACGACGGCCACCACCGCATGACCCCGATCGAGGCCGCGCGGCTCGGCAAGTCCCTCGAACCCTACGGCCTGTTCTGGCTGGAGGACTGCACACCGGCGGAGGACCAGGCGGCGCTGCGGCTCGTACGGCAGCACACCACGACCCCGCTGGCCGTCGGCGAGGTCTTCAATCACGTCAACGACTACACGACGCTGCTCGGTGAACGGCTGATCGATTACGTACGTTCGGCGGTCACCCACGCCGGAGGCATCACGGCGATGCGCAAACTCCTCGATCTGGCGGCGGTCCACGGTGCCAAGTCCGGGATCCACGGTCCGGCCGACATCTCGCCGGTGGGTATGGCGGCGGCGATCCATCTCGACGTGGCGATCCACAACTTCGGTATCCAGGAGTACACCCGGCACTCGGCCGACACACTGGAGGTCTTCCGCCCCTCGTACATCTTCGACGACGGACTGCTGAATCCTTCGGAGGCGCCGGGTCTCGGCGTCGAGCTGGATCTGGAGGCGGCCGCCCGCTTCCCGTACTCCCCCGCGTATCTGCCGGTGAACCGGCTGCTCGACGGCACGGTGCACGACTGGTGAGCGCGCGGAGCTGACCGGCCGCGGAAACCCGGTTGCCGCTGGTCCGCGCCGCTGACAGGGTCTCCGCGATGCCTACCTACTCCGCACCTGACACCACACAGCTCGCCTACCACGTGTTCGGCGAGGGCCCTCCCCTGGTCTGCCTGCCCGGCGGGCCGATTCAGTCCTCCGACTACCTCGGTGAGCTGGGCGGGCTCTCGGCGCACCGGCAGCTGATCATGCCGGATCCTCGTGGCGCGGGCGGGTCGGCCGTTCCCGCGGACTCCGCGTCGTACCGGTGCGACCGGCTCGTGGACGACGTGGAGGCCCTGCGCGAGCATCTCGGCCTCGACCGGATGGACCTGCTGGGTCACTCCAGTGGCGTGAATCTGGCGGCGCTGTACGTGGCCCGCCACCCGGAACGCGTCGGCAGGCTCGCGCTCATCACACCGAGTGTCCGGGCGGTCGGTATCCCGATCCCGGGCGAAGTGCGGCGCGAGACGGTACGGCCCCGCCACGACGAGCCGTGGTTCCCCGAGGCGTACGCGGCGCTGGAGGCGATCACCGAGGGCCGTGCGACCGCCGACACCTGGCAGGCCATCACCCCTTTCTCGTACGGCCGTTGGGACGAAGAGGCCCAGACCTACGAGAGCGCCGGGAAGGCGCAGCGCAACGACGAGGCCGCGGGTGTCTTCGCCGGAGAGGGCGCTTTCGACCCGGAGTCCACGCGCGAGGCGCTCGGCCGGTTCGAGCGGCCGGTGCTGCTGCTCGCGGGCGAGGTCGATCCGGGAGCCCCGCCGGTCGTGGCGGCCGAGTTCGCGGGGCTGTTCCCGAACGCCGAACTCGTCGTCCAGCCGGGCGCGGGGCACTTCCCGTGGCGCGACGACCCCGGGCGGTTCATGGCGGCGACGTCGGCGTTCCTGGCCTGAGGGCGGACCGGAACCGGGTGGGGAGGGCCGCGCGTCCGTCCGGGCATGCACAAGATCACGAACGACGCCGGAGTCACGCCCACACCCATGCCGGCCAGGGCCACGCGCTACCTCTACCTGGTACGGCACGGTGAGGCATCGGCCGACGAGAGCGACCTGACGGAGAACGGGCGGCGCCAGGCCGTCCTGCTCGGCGAGCGGCTGCGGGACAGCCCGCTCTCGGCGATCCATCACGGTCCGCTGCCGCGGGCGGAACGGACGGCCCGGCTGGTCCGCGACCAACTGGCCCAGCCGCAGTGCGAGTTGTCGCCCTCGGACGCGGCCGGCGACTACATCCCGTACGTGCCCGACGAGCGGGAGCTACCGCCCGCCTCGGCGGCCGCGATGCTGGAGCGCCTGGCGGGGTTTCCCGCCGAGGAGCGCGGGCGCGGACCGGAGTTGGCACGGTCGGCGCTCGCGCGGTTCACCGGGCCTGTGAAGGGTGACGAACCCGTCCACGAACTGCTGGTGACCCACAACTTCCTCGTCGGCTGGCTCGTACGGGACGCGCTCGACGCCCCGCCCTGGCGGTGGATGGGGCTCAACCACTGCAACGCGGCGCTGACGGTGATCCGGTACTCGCCCGAGCGGCCGTCTTCCGTGCTGCTCTACAACGACATGGGCCATCTGCCCGCCGCACTTCGCTGGACGGGATTCCCGGCCGGACCGCACTTCTGAACCGGCGCCGGACACCGGCGTCTCAGACGGCGACGCCGACCTGCTTCAGCACGTCGTCCGCCAGCTCCGCCGTCGGCCGCTCGCCGTCCAGGAAGACGGTCCCGGCGGGCATGGTGTCCGCCGCCGCCACACAGCGCACCACCCTCTCCATGACCCAGGCGAGACCGGCGGCCTCGGCCTCCGGGTCGTGCGGTGGGACCGCCCGGGCCCTGAGGCGACGCTCCAGCACGTCTGTCGGGACCTTGAGGAAGAAGTGGTGCATGGTGACCTCGGCGGCGGCGAGCGCGCCGAAGACCTCGCTCATGTAGAGCGGGTGCACGAGCGTCATCGGCACCAGGACCGGCCGCTCGTACTCCTTGAGCAGCCCCAGCGCCAGCGAGACCAACTGGCTCCGCCACAGGGGCAGATCCTGGAAGTCCCCGGTGGGGTCGTCCACGATCTCCCGCAGGAGGAGGCCTACCTGCTCCGGGTCGTACACCAGCGCGTCGGGCCAACGGCTGTGCAGCTCCGCGACCAGGGTCGTCTTGCCCGCGCCGAAAGAGCCGTTCACCCAGACGATCATGTCGTTCTCTCCTCTTCGATTGCCGTGATCCGGTCGAGCACGGACGTGTAGACGCACCGCCTGTCGGGCCGTGCGTGGTCCGCCGTGTGCCGGAGCGCGGGGATCACCCGCCGGCCCAGGTGCTGGAGACCGTCGGCCGCCGCACCGCGTACGGCCGGGTGGGGATGGTCGAGCAGGGCCACGATCGCGGGGACGGCGGGCTCCCAGCCGGCATGGGTGAGGGTGCGGACCGCCGAGCGCACCACGTCCGGCTGTGGATCGTCCAGCAGCGTCGACGTGTGGTCCAGGAAGGTCGCGCGGTCGAGCAGCGCTCGGGAGGTCCGGTGGGCGTGCAGGCGGACGCGAGGCCGGGGGTGGTGCAGCAACTCGCCTATCAGAGCGCGCAGTTCGGGGTCGTCGGGGGTTGCCGGGCCGGAGTTTTCCTCAGCCAGACGGGTGAGCGCCCGGCGTATCTGGTCGGGGCCGCCGGTACGGGCCACGTGCAGCAGCTCCTCGCGGGAAGGCCCCTCGGTGACTCCCGCGGGCTCCGTCAACCGCGCCTGTGCGTTCGTGTGGTGACGGTCGGCGGCCGGGTCGAGCAGCGGTCCTTCGACCAGGACGAGGCTGTCGGCGACACGGTCCCGGCCCTCGGCGCGCAGACGGCGGCGGATCTCTGTCAGCTCGGGGGTGCGGAGCAGCGTACGACCGGCGAGCAGGTCCAGGAACCCCCACGCGCCCGCCAGGACGCGGTCGCCGAGGATCACGGCGAGGGTATCCGCCGGGACGGCGGCCAGGACGGGGCGAACCAGTTCCGGGGCCTGACGCCACCGCTCCAGCAGCAGGGGTACGAGCGGTTCCAGCGCGGACGGGTCGAGGCGTACGGCGAGCCGGGCCAGCCGCTCGTACCGGATCTCTCCGCCGACCGGTTCCGTCTCCTCCAGCAGGGCGGCGAGCGCTCCCACCGGTAGGGCGTCGGCCGGTATGTCGATGTCGACGTCACCGCGGAGGTACGTACGCAGAACCGCCGAACGGACCTCGGGATCGGGCCACTTGAGCAGCACGAGAGCCGCGGTGCGACGCCGGCCGGGGTCGGACGCGCCGAGCATGTCGAGCAGGCGCGCGCGCAGGGCCGCCGAACGTGGCTGGTCCAGATCGTCCGGGCGCACCGTCCGGTTCGGTCTCCCGGTGGTCGAAGCGTCGACGTCGGTCTCCGCGAGGGTCCAGGGCGGCGCGTCCAGTGGCTGGAGTGCTTGCATCCGGTCGAGCAGGGCGGACCGGGCCGCGGGAGCGGCCGTCGGATACGAGTCCGCCAACGCGTGGAGCCGCGCACGGGAGCCGGGCGTGGAGGGGGGTACGTCCGGGAGACCGAACGCCTCGCGCAGTACGGCTCCCTCGGCCCGCGCGCTGGCCGCCGCCGCGAGCGCCTGGTCCAGGTCGGCGCGCACCAGTACAGCGCCGCAGACGCGCAGCAGGCGCAGCGTCGGCGCGGGCGCCGTGCCGGGCAGCGCGCGTACGGTGGCGACGACCGCCCGCTTCTCCACCGTGGGCAGGGTGGGGGCAAGCTCTTCGAGTACGGAGACGAGATCCAGCCCGTCGTCAGCGGAAGTCGCCTCGTCCGTAAGGCACATGAGCAGGAGCCCCACGTACCGCGCGTAGGTTCTCCGTTCGGCGTCGGAGAGCCGGTTCGCGCGGATTCGGACCGCCACCCTGACCAGTCGCACGCGCGTGTCGGACATGGCGTCCGGCAGCGAGCCGGCGAGCGCGAGCCAGTCCGCGCAGGTCGGCCGCAGCCCGTACAGCGAGTGACGCGGAGGCAGTTCCGTTCGTCCGGCGATCCGCAACGCGAGGGCGGGCCGCCAGCCTCCGGTCGCCAGTGCGTCGATGTCGGAGAGCGCCGCCCCGCCCCGGTCGCACTCGCCCAGCAGCCGGCGGGCGCGCGGCTCCTGCGCACGGTCCAGAGCGGCACGCAGTGTCGCCTCGTGGGCGGCACCGAGGATGGACCGCAGCGCCTCGACGAGTGCGGTTCTGAAGCCTGGATTGTCGTGCCGGGCAAGCCAGTTGAGGAGCTGAGGCACCGCGGCCGCGGTGCCCGCCCGGGCCAGCGCTCCCGCCGCGGTCTTCTTGACGTTCATGTTCGGGTGGTCGAGGCAGGCGGCGATCGCGCCGGACGCCCAGCGGGCGCGTGCGTGGCCGAGGGCGAGCAGCGCCTGGCGTACGGTCTGGATGTCGTCGGCCGTCGTCAGGGTGATCAGGCTCGCCGAGAGCGCTTGGGCGTCGTCGCCGTCGGTGTCCTGGGCGAGCAGCGCGATCACGTGTTTGCGCACGTGGGGGCTTCGATGGCGCAGGAGCCGGTGCACCCGGGGCCGGGTGTGCGGATACGGGATCCTGGTCAGCAGTTCGAGGAGGATCACCCGCTCGTCGTCGGTCGGCCCGGGGCGGTCGAGCAGGTCGAGGACGATGGTCGCGGCGAGCGCGTCGCCTGCCGCGTCCGCGTCGGTGGCGTCGAGCAGACAGACCGGCCGGATCCTGCGGCGGGCATGGAGCCGTCGGCCCAACTCCCGTACGGCTTCGAGGACTTCACCCGGCACAACGCTCTCCCCGCCGCCCGGTCCGTCCGGCTTCGGCAGGGTGGTGCCTCGCTCGGCCAACACCCGCTCCCCCAGGACGAGTTCGGCCACCACGTCCAGGAGCAGATCGGCGATGACGGGGATCGTGCTCGCGCCGCCGTGGGCGGCGAGCCCGCACAGCGCCCTCACCGGATCGGCCCGGTCCACGCGGGCGGCCAGGAGCGCGAGTTCGGCCTCGTCGGGACCGCCGAGATCGGCGGCGATCCGCGCGGGCAGGTCGGCGGGGTCGAGACGTAGGAGGAGGTCTCGGCGCTCCGCCGCGTCCTCGGTGAGCTGCCAGAGCAGCTCAAGTGCCCGATGGCGTACGGCGCGCAGGTGGGGTGCGATGACACCCTCGCCGTCCGCCGCCGTGAGGCCGAGTCCTTCGCGCAGCGCGGCGACGGTCCGCCGTCCCCCGATCGCCTCCAGGGCGTCGAGAGCGGCTGCGGGTTCGGTCCCAAGCCGCGTCAGCACCGCGTCTTCGGCGGATGTGTGCCGCAGCGCGCGCAGCGCGTCGAGGAACGGCCGAGGGGCCGAAGTGACCTTCAGCGCACGGGTGATGGCGTCGCCCACCGGCACTTCACCGGACTCACCCGTGCCCTGTCCGGCCAGCGCGACCAGCAGGGCGAGGCGGCGCGGCCAGTGCGGATCGTCCGCGGGGGCGCCGGTCAGCAGCCGGAACATGTCATGCCGGCAGGTGAACAGGATGGTGGCGACATCGCGCGGTGCGATGGCGTGGTCGGCCAGCGCGAGTGCGAGCACGGCGCGGACGTCGGGGCCGGTCACGAAGTGTCCGCGCCGGTGGAGCCCGCGCAGACAGGCGACGGCGGCCCCGCCGAAGAGCAGGGGGTCGCGCCTGGCGACGGCCGTGAGCTCACCGACGTCGTCGCGTGTCGCGAGTGGGCCGAGCAGTTCCAGGGCGCGGCGCCGCAGCCCGGGCGGCAGGTCGGGGTCGTCGACGGCCTGCCGCAGTACGCCGCCGTGGCCGTACCGGGCGAGTGTGGTGAGCGCGGCTTCGGCCACCTCGGGTCGTACGGTCGCTTCGGCGGCGGTCAGCAGGGCGGACACGGCGGAGACGCGACCGGGCGGCAGGGGCTCCAACACCGCCCAGGGCTCGGCGAGTTCGGTCAGCGCGCCGACGACGGTCCCGGGCGCCGCGGCCACGTCGAGCAGGCGTGACAGATGGGCCCGTACGAGCGCGGCCGACACGGCTCCCGTGTGCAGACCTTCCCGGGCCAGCCTCAGCGACTCGCCCATGAGCACCGGATCGCCGCTGTCCAGCAGTTCCGCGAGCAGTTGACGCGGCCGGAGGGCTCCCGCTGTGCCCGTCTTGCGTACGGCCTGGTAGAGCAGCTCGCCCGCGGGCTCTCTGCGGACAGTGGTGGGGTCGTTGGCGATCTCGGCGCGCAGCCAGGCGATCCGCACGCGTACGGGGAGCCCGGCGGTGCGCCACTCCGGGACCCGGCCCGCGATGGCGTAGGGCTTCGGCGCGTACGGCCCGAGCCGTGCGTACAACTCCGCCAGGACCAGCGCGTCCTCCGCCGCCCAGAGCCCGGCGGCCGACAGTGCCGTGGGCAGCAGAGCGCCGAGTTCGGCTGGCTCACCGCTGGCGGCCCGCTCTCCGAGGAGCGCCAGCCCCAGCGACCGTACGGCCGCGTTCCGGTGCCCGAGGAGCCGCTCGAAGACGTCGGGCGGGCAGAGGGCCGCGTCCACGAGAACGGACAGTCGACGCACGTCGGCCCGCCGGAGCGCGTCGTCGAAGGCTTCGTCCACTGGCATCATCGGGATCGATCCTAGGTTCCGCGTCGACCGCCCCACCAGGAAGTTTCGGCGGGCGCCGGGAACGGGCCCCGACGTCGGCCGCCGTCAGCGCGTGGCGGAACCGTCCCGCGCGACCAGGGCCCAGCGCTCGCCTTCCCGACCGGGGACGACGTCCATGACCTGGACCACGGCGTCCCGGTTGAGGGGTCCCCTCAGCCGGGCCATCCGGAATCCGGGGCGCTGGGCGAGTGGTGACTGGGCGGGCGGTGCCACCCGGTCGACCGGGACGTCGACCCTTGTCTCGTCGATGGCCAGGACGACTCCTGCCGTGTCCTGGTTGAAGCGCGCGACCGCCAGGAGCACCGCCTCCTCGGTCGGGGAGCAGTGGACGGAGCCGTCGCGTGCCAGTGACGGCGGCGCGTAGGGCAGATCCGGGTCGGCCAGCCAGTTTTCCAGCACCGCGAAGTGATAGAGCATGAGGTGGTTATAGCCGCCCGGACGGGACCGGTACGTCCGCACGCCGCCGCACTCACCGGAACGGACCACCGTGGCGGGGCGTGACAGCACGGCCCGCCACCGCGGCTACGCCCCTGTCGCGAGGCCCTCCACCGTGCCGGTCAGTGCCTGCCACGCCTGTTCGATGTCCGGGGTCCGGCCGTGCGGGCCACGGAGCAGGCCGAGGAATTCGGCCGTGTCGTTGAGGGCCCAGCGGAGGCGGTAGAGCGCCAGTGCCGATGGATCCGGCGTCCGGCCGCCCGCCTCCTCGTACCGCAGGAGATCGTCCGGCCCCTCCGCCACCAGCCAGAGGTCCCGCTCGGGTACCGCGAGGCCCACCGTGTCCCAGTCGAGCAGCAGTCGCCGCTCCCCCGCCCGCAGCACATTTCCGGGGTGCGGCTCGCCGTGCGTGATGACGGGCCGGGCGCCGCGGTCCCTCAACTCCCCGGCGAGCCGGTCGAATTCGTCGAGCCGGCGGCGCAGGGCGGTGGCGTGGTCAGCGAGCAGTCGCCGGGCGGGCTCGGCGTACGGTCCGAAGCCGTCCCAGGGGCTGCCCGTCTCCCGAAGAGCGACCTCCAGTTGAGGGCGGGTCGCGAAGTCGGGCGGCAGCACGCGGGCCGGGGCCGGTGGGGGCGTCCGGTGGAGCGTGGCGAGCAGGTCCATCATCAGGCCACGGTCGTGCGGGGTGAGGGTGTCGCCGAAGTGGCCGGGCGTGCCGGGGACGAGGGGGAACACGCTGACCGCGTGCCCGGTCCCCAGCCTTCGTACCGTCTCGTCGGCGGTCCGCGCGGGCGCCACGACGAAGTCCAGGCCGTGCGGTTCGGAGTCCCGCAGGGCGACGGCGGTGTCCATGGCGTCCCGCAGACCGTGGAAGGCTGCCTCGGTCCCCTCCCCGTACCAGCTCTTCCACGTCAGATCGGCCACGGTCACGAACCACTCGCGCCCGCGCGTGTCGGTGGCTGTCCAGTGGTAGTCCCCGTATCCGACAGGTGCGTACTCCCAGGTGACGGGGTCGATCCCCCACGCGCCCAGCGCGTGTCGTACCTCGGAGTCCTCGATACCGGCCGGCCGCTCTTCCATGCCGCTGACGGTAGTGGCCCGCCGCCGTACGCCGCACATCGTTATTCGGGTGGAGAGCGCGGGGGCGCGGCTGGTAGTTTGCCGATCATGACCAGCCCCGAGGCCGACAGACTCTAGCCACCGGTCGCCCGGTGGCTGATCCGCCGTCGAGTCGACGCCGTACGACCGTGTGAGTCGTGGGTGAGCGCTCGGTACGGCTGTTGCCGCCGGTCCACCGTCGTGTGGGCCGTCTCTGAACGCCGGCACTCGCCGAGTTCCGCGATTCAGCGTCTTCTGATCCCGTCCGGTCCGTCCTGGCCGCCCTTCGGTGAACTCACCGAGCGTGCCCGACGGTCGGCGGATCTCCGCCGCGTCGCCCCGCGCCGTGACGCACCGTCATGCCGTCGTACGGGCGCGGCCCACCTCCCCCAGATCATCTGACACCTCGTCAATTCATCTGTCTCCCATGAGGTTTCTTCATGCCATTCGCTGTCTACGTGCTCGGGCTCGCCGTCTTCGCCCAGGGCACCTCCGAGTTCATGCTGTCCGGGCTCGTCTCGGGCATCGCCGAGGATCTGCAGGTGTCCATCCCCGCCGCCGGGCTTCTGACCTCGGCGTTCGCCGTGGGGATGGTGATCGGCGCGCCGTTGATGGCGCTCTTCAGCCGTAAGTGGCCGCGCCGCCGCGCACTGCTGATCTTCCTGACCGCCTTCGTGGCCGCACATGTCGTCGGTGCCGTCACGCCGAGTTACGAGGTGCTGCTCGCGACCCGGATCGTCGGGGCGCTGGCCAACGCGGGATTCTGGGCGGTCGCCCTGGTCGCCGCGATCGCGATGGTCGAGCCGGCGGCGCGGGCGCGCGCGACGTCGGTCGTGGTCGGCGGTGTCACCGTCGCCTGTGTGGTGGGCGTGCCCGCCGGGGCGCTGCTGGGTGAGCACCTGGGGTGGCGGGCGGCGTTCCGGGCGGTGGCTCTCGTGTCGCTGCCGGCGCTCGTCGCGATCATGACGTCCGTGCCGGACGACCGGCCCCCGACGACCACGAGTTCTCCGGTCGGGGGCACCGAAACCCCCACCGTACGGGCGGAGTTGCGCTCCCTCACCGGCCGGGGCGTGCTGCTCACGCTGCTGACGATGGCGCTCGTCCAGGGCGCGACGTTCGGCGCCTTCTCCTACCTCGAACCGCTGGCCACCCGTGTCACCGGGCTCGGCGACGGATGGGTGCCCGCCCTGCTGGCGCTGTTCGGTGTGGGGTCGCTCGTCGGCGTCACTGTTTCCGGCCGTGTCGGCGACGCGCGGCGGGGCACGTTCGTCCTGGCCGGCATGGTGTCTCTCGCGCTCGGCTGGGCCGCGCTGGCGCTGGGCGCGGCGAGCCCGGTGGCGGTGGTCGCGCTGGTCCTCGTCCAGGGGATGCTCGCGTTCGGCACCGGCTCGGCGATGATCTCCCAGGTGTTCCAACTGGCCCCCGGCGCACCGACCCTGGCCGGTTCCTTCGCGACGGCGGCCTTCAACATCGGCGCGGCGGCCGGTCCCTGGCTCGGCGGGCTCACCATCGACGCGGGCCTCGGCTTCCGCTCACCGGTATGGGTGAGCGCGGCGCTGATGGCTCTCGCTCTGGGCATGGCCGGAGTCAGGCGTCTCGTGCGCTCGCCACGCCTCACGAAACCCACGGTCTCGGTGGAAGGCTAGACCCAGGATCGCGGGCAGCCGCTCGTCACATCCGCCGGCTCCCACACGTCAACACGGAGAGAGAACCCACTGACGGGTCGGGTCGAGAGGTACGGCGATGGACGACAACGAATTCCCGGCGCGGCGCTTCGAGGCGCACCGCACCCATCTGCGGGCGGTGGCCTGTCGGATGCCCGGTTCGCTGAGCGAGGCGGACGACGCGGTCCAGGAGGCGTGGTTCAAGCTGCACCGCTCCGACACGAGCGAGGTGTGTACGGCTGCCCGATCCGATCATCAGCGGCACCTCTCCGTACGGTCCGCCCGCCGGGCAGGCGCCTCCTGGTCGCAGATCGGCGCGGCCCTGGGCACCAGCAAGCAGGCGGCCTGGGAGGCGCACAACCGGTGGATCGACGAGCAGGCGCAGGAACCCAGTGCCGGGCACTGGGGCTGGGACGCGGACGAGGTGGCGGCCGCACGCGCGCTCGCCGGCGATCCGGACGGCTCGTAGCACCAACGAGGCACTCGCGGCCCACCCCTGCCCCTCACATGTCAACAGCGAGTTGACACTCGACCACTGTCAACTTACGGTTGACGCATGACGCATCCCATCCGGCTCGACGATCTGATCGACGCCATCAAGAAGGTTCACACCGACGCTCTCGACCAGCTCTCCGACGCGGTCATCGCCGCGGATCATCTCGGCGACGTGGCAGATCACCTGATCGGTCACTTCGTGGATCAGGCACGACGTTCCGGCGCCTCCTGGACGGACATCGGCCGCAGCATGGGGGTCACCCGGCAGGCAGCCCAGAAGCGGTTCGTCGCGAAGGCCCAGGACGAGGGGACCGATCTCGACGCGAGCCAGGGGTTCAGCCGCTTCACCGACCGGGCCAGGAAGGTGGTGATGGCCTCCCAGGAGGAGTCCCGCGCCGCCGGCAACGACCAGATCCGGCCGGAGCACCTCGCACTCGGCCTGCTGAGCGAGCCCAAGGGAATCGGCGCGCTGGCCATCTTCGCGCAGGGCGTGACCGCGGAAGCCCTGCGCGAGACGGTCGAGGCCGTCCTGCCCCCGGCCGTCGCGGAGGTGCCCGACCTCATTCCGTACGACGCGGCCGGGAAGAAGGCCCTGGAACTCACCTTCCGCGAGGCCCTGCGCCTGGGGCACAACTACATCGGGACCGAGCACATCCTGCTCGCCCTGCTCGAACAGGAGGACGGCAAGGGGGTGCTCAGCGGGCTCGGCATCGACAAGCCGGCCACCGAGTCCTATGTCGCCGAGGCACTGACCGCGATCGTCGCGGCCCAGGAAGACGCCTGATCCGATCCGGCACCGGCTGTTCCCGCCCGGCGTTCCCGAGCGGTACGTCCCGGCTCCGGCGCGCCTCCTCGCGAGCGCGCCGGGGCCCGCGGCGTAACCCTCAGGGCCGTCCGGCCTCCGGGACTTCTTCGTCCGCCGGCACCGGACCGGGCGGGGTGCCGTCGCCGAAGGGGCGGCCACCGAGCTCCTCGCGGTGGTGCGGTGTCAGCCAGCCGGAGAGATCAGGTCCCAGCGGGACGATGCCGGTGGGATTCACGCCGAGGTGCACCTTGTAGTAGTGCCGCTTGATGTGGTCGAAGTCGACCGTGTCACCGAAGCCCGGCGTCTGATAGAGGTCCTTGACGTACGCCTGGAGCACCGGGTCCTCGGTCAGTTTGTTGCGATTGCACTTGAAGTGCCCGTGGTAGACGGCGTCGAAGCGCACCAGTGTCGTGAACAGCCTGATGTCGGCGTCGGTGATGGTGTCCCCCACCAGATACCGCTGACCGGCCAGCCGCTCCGACACCAGGTCGAGCCGGCGGAAGACATCGCGGTACGCGCGCTCGTAGTCACTCTGCTTCGCGGCGAAACCGGCCCGGTACACACCGTTGTTGACGTCGAGGTAGATGCCCTCCATCACCTCGTCGATCTCGTCCCGCAGCGGCTCCGGATACAGGTCGGGCGCGCCGGGGCGGTGCAGAGCCGTCCACTCGGTGGCGAAGTCGAGCGTGATCCGCTGGTAGTCGTTGGTGACGAGCTTCCCGCTCGGTACGTCCACGATCGCCGGCACGCTGACACCACCGGGGTACTCCGTCTCACGCGCGTCGTACGCCTCGCTGAGGAAGCGGATGCCCAGTACCGGGTCCCGGTCGTCGGGGTCGAGGGTGAAGCGCCAACTGCGCTCGTCCTGGATCGGGTCGGCGATGGCCAGCGAGAGCGCGCCCTCCAGGCCTAGCAGCCGCCGTGAGACAAGCGCGCGGCTCGCCCAGGGGCACGCGCGGCTCACCACCAGCCGGTAGCGGCCCGCCTCCACCGGCCAGCCGTCCCGGCCGTCGGCGGTGATGCGGTCGGCGAAGTGGCTCCTGGAACGCTTGAAGGGCTTCTTGCCGTACGCCGCGTTCCCTTCCCTGCCCGTGGTGTCCGTGCCCTTGGCTTCCGTGGCGCCGGTCGCGTCGCTCATGGCCGTCCTCCTTCCGCTCTCCCCACACTCTTCTCCACGCTGTCCAGCATGCGCGGAAACACACCTGTGGGCACCGTCGGCGTGCGGGAACCGTCACCGTCCGTCCCGGATGGCGCAACCGGGGCAGATGCGGGTCTGTCACAGCAACGCCTGCGCGCGATGACGCACTGTGACCAACACGTCGTGTGCCCGCCCGCGAGAGTCGCCCCTTCACCCGCCCGACCGGCCGGGACCGTGCCCCACCAAGGTCCAACTGATCGTTCACACAGGACTCTTGACGTGAACGCGGCGGCCTGTATGGTCTAGGCCAAGTGGTAAAGACCTTTGCCGAATGCACGCGCCAATCAGTGCTTTCGGAAAAGGCCGCCCGCCACCGCCCTTCGCGCCTCTTGGCCCCACACCTGAGAGGCCCGCCCGCACCGTACTCATGTCCCCCCACGGACTCGTACGGCACGGGAAGACCTGATGTGAAGGAGTACGCATGCATTCGAAGAGGAAGATGGCCGTCGCCCTCGGTGCGGTGATCGCGCCGATCGTCGCGATAAGCCTTCCCGCGGGTTCCGCGAGCGCCCACGGCTATATCTCGGACCCGCCGAGCAGGCAGGCCCAGTGTGCCGCCGGAACCGTCAGCTGCGGTGACATCAAGTACGAGCCCCAGAGCGTCGAAGGCCCCAAGGGCCTGACCAGTTGCAGCGGCGGGAATTCCCGCTTCGGCGAGCTGGACGACGACAACAAGGGCTGGGCGGTGACGCCGATCGGATCCAGCCAGAACTTCAACTGGAAGATCACCGCGCGACACGCCACCAGTACATGGCAGTACTTCGTCGGCGGCCAGAAGGTCGCGGAATTCAACGACGGCGGCGCACAGCCCGGCGCGACGGTCACCCACAACGTGAACTTCGGCGGCATCACCGGCAAGCAGAAGGTTCTCGCGGTCTGGAACATCGCGGACACGGTGAACGCGTTCTACACGTGCATCGACGTGAACATCGGCTGACGAATTCTTCCGCGGGGCCGGTAACCACGATCCCTCCGCCGAAGAAGCGCTGACCGCCGAGGTTCCCCCGGTGCTCCTCCCTGTGCCGGACGGTGCCCGACCCCCGCGCCGGTGAGCCCCTGATCTGCGAGATCCATGAGAAGGGGCTCACCGGTGCCGCTCGACCAACCCCCCACACATCAGGGCCGCGGCGTGTTCCCGAGGCCCTTCCAAGGAGTGAATCCCTTGCGCAAGCGCCTTATCGGCCTGTTCGCCGCGACCGCGTCGGCCGCCGCTCTCTCCCTGACGTCGCTCGCCCCTCTCTCGTCCGCCGCGGAGAAGGGCGCCGCCGACTTCATCGTCAGCGAGTCGCAGTTCAACCAGATGTTCCCGAACAAGAATCCCTTCTACACCTACGGCGGGCTGAACGCCGCGCTGAGCGCCTACCCGGGATTCACGGGAACGGGCAGTGACACCGTACGCAAGCAGGAAGCCGCGGCATTCCTGGCGAACGTCAGTCACGAGACCGGTGGACTTGTCCATGTGGTCGAGCAGAACACCGCCAACTACCCGCACTACTGCGACGCCTCACAGCCTTACGGCTGCCCGGCCGGCACCGACAAGTATTACGGCCGCGGACCGATCCAGCTCAGCTGGAACTTCAACTACAAGGCGGCGGGCGACGCATTGGGCATTGATCTGCTCAACAATCCCGACCTCGTGCAGAACGATTCCGCCGTCGCGTGGAAGACCGGCCTCTGGTACTGGAACACCCAGAGCGGTCCCGGCACCATGACCCCCCACAACGCGATGGTGAACGGCGCCGGTTTCGGTGAGACCATCCGCAGCATCAACGGCAGTATCGAGTGCAACGGCGGAAACCCCGCCCAGGTGCAGAGCCGAATCGACAAGTACACCCAATTCACCGGAATCCTCGGTGTGGAGCCGGGTGGCAACCTCAGCTGC
>NZ_BMMV01000024.1:125966-127778 GCF_014646115.1 Streptomyces camponoticapitis
CGCGCGCTACCGGTCGGCCTCGTCCTCACCGCCGGTACGCTCGCACCGCTCGTCCATCGCGCCGGTGACGTAGTGGATATGGATGCCCTCCTCGCCCGGGGCCCGGTCCGGGCGCAGGATCAGATGCTCGTCGTAGTCACCGCCGTTCTGAGCGCGGTACGGGATCGGCTCGGTCTCCGGAATCGTCAGGAGCCTCTGCCGCAGCCGGCCGACGGCCGTCTTGTACTCCGCCTCGGAGAGTCCGACCGCCCCGTTGACGACCAGGGGCGGCACCACGGTCATGCCCGGATACCACAACGTGCCGTGCAGCAGCGGGAACAGCACCTCGTTGATGTCGCCGTGGATACCGCGCGGTCCGGTCGTCGCCGCGTTGGCGCCGACCGTTGTCAGCACCAGGGCGCGCCTGCCGACGAGTCCGCCGCTGCCGTACCGCTGGGCCCTGCCGGTCACCGGGTCGAGCACGCCCTGGGCGAAGCCCTGGATGAACAGCCGGTCGAACCAGCCCTTGAGGATCGCCGGGGGCCCGAACCACCAGAGCGGGAACTGCACGACGAGGGTGTCCGCCCACAGAAGCTTCTCCTGCTCCTCGCGGATGTCCTCGCTGAGCGTGCCGTTCTCCAGCGCGTACTGGGACTCGGTGAGGACATCGAGCCGTTCGCCCGGGTCGTGGTGGAAGTCGCCGTGGCCCACGACCGGGTTCCACTCCATGGCGTACAGGTCCGACTCGACAACCTCGTGCCCCTGTTCACGGAGCACGGCGATGCCCTCGTCGCGCAGCGCGCCGTTCAGTGAGCGCGGATCGGGGTGGGCGTACAACCAGAGCACCCGCACGGCGCGCCACCTTCCTTTCGTCGGTAGGACGGCAGTGTTGACCAAATTTCCATGCTACTGCCGTGCCTTCGGTGGCTCTTGGGGCTGCCCGACCCGGCTCCCGTCAGACCGCCAGCCGGAGCGCCACCGAGATGCCGCCCGCCACGAACCCGAGGCCGACCAGCATGAACAGCCACTGCACGCCGTGCCCGTAACCCTCTATCCGCATCCGTTCTGGGCGCCGCGGGTCGTAGCGGATCCGGACGGGCGTTCCGGGCCTGAACCTGCCCACCCAGGACCGCCCGTACGGCGACTCCACCTCCATACGGCGGCCGTCGGCGGTGACCCATCCGACGACCGGGCGGTGGATCCGGCCGCCCTGGCCACTGGACGTCGTCTCCAGCCGGACCACCCAGCCCGCCGCCCGGACCCCCTCGCGACGCAGGGCCAGGATTCGCCAGAAACCCACGAATCCGATCGTGAAGACCACGGCGCCGACGACGGCGAACCCGAGAGGGAACAACCACTCAGACACAGAACACACTCCCTCACGGCGCCGCTCGCGGTCGCCGTCAACTTATCCGCAGGTCGGAGCGGGTCACCAGATCCGCCGGGCGCGCCTACCCCTAACTCGGCGCGGCCGCGAACGCGGTAGGGGTGTACTCAGCAACACCCCAGACCTGGGTCGTACGCCCAATGTGCCCGCGCTCGGCACTGCGTAACTTCTTACTCGTGGCACAGAGAGTGTCCCAGGGAAGGAAAGACCATGTTTCGTCGTAGGAGTACGACCGGAGGGGCCAGGAGCCAGGAAGCTCTGCGCCTGGTCAAGGTCGCGAAGGTCTACGGCACGGCCGAGAACGCCGTGACCGCTCTCGACAGCGTGTCCCTGAGCCTTTCCGCCGGTTCTTTCACCGCCGTCATGGGGCCTTCCGGTTCCGGCAAGTCGACTCTTCTCCAGTGCGCGGCCGGTCTCGACCGGCCCGACAGCGGCCAGGTCATGGT
>NZ_BMMV01000025.1:0-82830 GCF_014646115.1 Streptomyces camponoticapitis
TCCTACGAAGCAGCTGTCACCCTCGCATCACTCCTGATGTGGGCGTGACATTTGACGACAGAACCTAGGGCGTGTTTTGAAAGTCCCGTCTGGCTCACGGCGCCTGGCACGCACGCTCGCCGCGTTGTCGGGTCGCCCGAGTACGCCCGGTACGAGGGCGATCCTCCGCCTTGCGATCGCACGCACCAGACGCCGTGAGCCCCGCCCTGCGGGCGGACGACGCCACTTTCAAAACACGCCCTAGACCGAGCTGGTGCGGCAAGGCTGAAGCCGATCGAGGGCAGCCCCGTCCTGCGTAGGCAATGGCGAAGAACACGGCGAGCACGCCGGCCCCGGAAGCGGGCCGTGCGGCCGCCACGCTCAGGAGCGGACAGCCGTCCCAGCGCCAACTGGGCCACGGCAGAGGCGGCGAACACCGCGCCGCCCCCCGGGCGTAGCCCGAACCGGGCGGCGGACTCTCCCGTCTCCTGCCGGTCCAGGGTCTCCGGGCCGGTGGCCACAATGGCTCCCAGGACCAGGAGCACCACGCCGAACAGCACGAAAGAAGTGGTCAGGGGCGCTGGGGCCCGCTGGGCCAACATCCGGGCAACCAGTGGTCCCAAGGCCAGGCCCGCCGAAGTTCGCGACGGCCGGCCGCCACCGCCCCTGGCACGGGCGATCCGGTCCGCTTCGGATGGGCCCGGGAGTAGAGGTCGCTCAGGTAGGCGGTGGCTGTCGAGGCCATCAGCCCCGTGCCGATCCCTGTCACCACGCGAGCGACGAGCAGCCCCGTCACTCCGTGCCAGGTCACCAGCAACAGGGCGGCGAGGGCGGACGTCAGCAGCGCCGGGACGATGATGCGCCGACGGCCCAGCCGGTCAGAGAGGTGTCCCAGCAGGAGAAACCCCGCCGCGGCGCCCACGACCATCGCCGCGAAGGCCACAGTGACCATCGTGGAGCCAAATCCGTCACGGCCCGCGAACAGCGGCCACAGAGGCGTCGGCACCGTACCGAAGGCCATCAGCGCTCCCAAGGCGATCGCCACGGTCCAGAAACTCCGCGCGGGCGCGATCCCCCCGGATGGCTCGTTCAGCGCCCCGCCGGAACGGTTGTAGAGAGTGAGAAGACAACGAAACAGCTCCGCTCGTGCGAGAGGAATGAAACGCGCCAACCTCGCTGACCAGTACTTCCGTTCCAACCTGCTCTGTGACTCTCACGATTTCCACTGATCAACAGCAGGTAGAGATGATCCACATCTCTGTGAGAGATTGCTTCTATGGAACTTCGCCACCTGCGGCATTTCGTCGCGCTCGCCGAGGAGCACAGCTTCACGCGCGCCGCCGCGAGGGAGCTGATCGTCCAGTCCGGACTGTCCTCCTCCGTGCGCGCTCTGGAAAAGGAGGTGGGGGCCCTCCTGTTTGTGCGCGGCAGCCGCCCGGTCCGGCTGACACCCGAGGGCCAGGCCCTACTGCCCGCCGCCCGCCGCACCTTGGAAGCCGCGGCAGCAGCGAACCAAGCGGTGCAGGATGTGCGCGGCCTGCTCTCCGGGCATCTGCGCATCGGCACCTACCCGGTCAGCCCTCGGCTCCTGCCGCTGCCTTCGTGGCTGGCCGGATTCGCCCGCGCCCATCCGGCGCTGGAGATCACTGTGCGTCAGACCGACGGACCGGCCATGACACTCATGGTCGCCGACGGCCGACTCGACTGCGCCGTGGCCGACCCGATCGCGGGCCCACCGCACGGCCTTCTTGCCATGCCTTTGGCCTCCGAACCTCTCAGGGTCGCCCTTCCGACCTCGCATCCGCTGGCAGAGGAGACGGACCTGACGCTTCAGCAGCTCGCAGGGGAACCCTTCGTCGAGACCGATCTGGCCTGGACGACCCGTACCCGCACCGACGCGGCGTTCGCCGCCGCAGGCCTGCCCAGACGCATTGTCTGCGAGGTCGCGGACTGGCAGCTTGTGCTCGACCTGGTGCGCGCCGGGCTCGGAATCGCCCTGGTCCCCCCAAGCCAGGCCGACACCTGCGACGTGGAGACCTTGAACGGCCTCCGGCTGCTCCCCCTGTCGGGAGTGGACATCCAGCGGGAACTGGCCCTGGTGCTTCCTGTCGGCCAGTCCGCCTCCCCGGCGGCCAGGCGCTTCGCCTCGTACCTGAGCCAGAGGGTTCAGGAGAGTGCGACATAAGCATGGATCCCTTCGGTGGCGCCTACGCGGAGTACATCGTCCTTGACGCCCGACAGGTCGTCAGGGCCCAGGCCGGAACCACACACGCGGAGGCTGCCACGCTTCCCGCGAATGGTCTGACCGCACGCCGCGCGCTCGACGTACTCAACCTGGCCACCGACGACTGGGTCGCTGTGACCGGTGCCGCAGGCGCTGTGGGCGGGTACGCCGTCCAGCTGGCCAAGGCGGACGGGCTGCGCGTGGTGGCTGACGCGGCGCCGGCCGACGAGGAGCTGGTGCGTTCGCTGGGGGCCGATCGGGTCGTCGGCCGGGGACCGGGCATTGCGGGACGCATTCGGAAGGTCGTTCCCGCCGGCACGGAGGCCGTTGTGGACGCCGCGCTGATGGGCCCCGAGGCACTCCCCGCCATCCGGCCCGGCGGCCAGATCGCCCTGGTACGTGGCGACGGGGAACCCGGCACGATTTCCCTCGGCGAGCACAAGAACGTGACGGTCCGGAACGTGTTCGTGCCTGAGTGCCGCTATGCCAACGACAAACTCGACGCCCTGCGCGTGCTCGCGGAAGAGGGCCGGATTTCCTTGCGGGTCACGGAGAAGTTCCCGGCCGACCAGGCGGCCGAGGCACACCGCCGTCTTGAGGCAGGCGGTGTGCGAGGGAGGCTTGTCCTCGACTTTTGAGTCGACGCGGGTCCCGGCGGTCGGCGGCGGGTGGTCACGATCCTGCTCGACGGGATGCGCTGCTCCCGGGCGAACACTCCTCGACGGGCCCGGACCGCAGCTCTGCCGCGTGGAAACCAGTGCTGCGCACGCCCCATAAGCCCTTGACGCGGCGACGCGCCGAGACGATAGCACCGCTGGGTTCGTTCCGGTGAGCGCCGTCACGCCTGTTCGGCGTTGAAGGCTGTTCTTGAATCGAGAATGCCGCTGGCATTCTCCTCCGCCCACCGGGCCAGTGCCCGGACGACTCCCAGCAGGCTGAGCCCGCGCGGCGTGAGGGCGTAGTCGACCCGCGGAGGCTTGGTGTTGTGGACGGTCCGCGTGACGAGACCATCGCGCTCCAGCCTCCGCAGAGTGGCGCTGAGCATCCGCTGGCTGATGGGGCCGCTGAGGCGGCGTAGCTCGTTGAACCCGCGCGTGGTGTCGGCGAGCTTGCAGATCACGACGACGGACCATTTGTCGCCGATCCGCTCAAGCACGTCGCGGGTGAGGTCGCGGCCCTCCTCGCACAGGGCGGGACCCGTGTCGAGAGGTTCCGTGATCAACTCCGTCATGGCACCAAGTATACGAGCGTAACCGGGTACGGGGCATCAACCAGGTACGGTCACGGCCCGTCCGGCTGGGGTGGTTCCCCCGGGTGTGACACCTGCGCACTCAAAAGTGCTCTCTTGCGGCATCGCGCCTGGTTCCAGACACTCGAAACCAGGTACGGAATGCGTACCCGGTATTCATCAGTTATTGCTCTAGGGGTTTTATCGGCACCGCCCTTCTCAACACCATCGCCGCCAGCTCCACCACCGCCTACCTCCTCTCCCACGGACCCGGACTACAGCACACCCTCCGACGAGACGACGTCCCCGGGCACGACCCGCCCCCGGGCACCAGTAGCACATCGTCGGCTTGTTCTTTAAAGTCTGGCCTGGCCACGTTCAACGATGTTGGGGATGTCTGGTCGTTTGGCCCACTCGGGGTGACGGGGTGCCGGTTCTCCGAGCGGGCGGGCGTCCGGGGCCGGGCCCGCCGAGCTTCAGGCGGGTCCAGCACAGTGTCTGCCTGAACAGGCGGAATATGTGCTTCACATCCAATCTGCGTAATCGACGTCCTCACCCCACAGACTCGTCGCCGACGACCACATCCAGACAGCCAGTGCCCGCCAGGCAGACGGCCAACAGCTGGCGACAGAACCAGGAGAGATACCGCCCAGAGTGGCACCTTCGTCAATTCCATCTGCCCATTTATCCTCTGCGAAGCAGGCAGACCAGTGGCGCCTGTCGCCCGTTGGTTCGCTGGTTCGTTGATGGATGAAAGGTCGTCGATGTCGACACCCGGCCTGACACACAACAAAAAGGAGCCGATGAACTGCGACTTCGACGCCCTTGCCGCGAACGAGCACAGATGGCGGGCGCGCGGTGCCGATGTCGTCGCGGTAGTCGCAGCCGGCGGCATCCTCGGAGCAGAAGCCCGCTACCTCGCATCTCGTCTCTGGGCCGAGCCTCCCGGCCGGTTCCCTTACACGACCTTCGGCGTGAACCTATTCGGCTGCTTCCTCATCGGCGTCCTGCTCGTCATCGTCAGCGATATGCGCACGGTGACCCGGCTGGTGAGACCATTCCTGGCAACAGGCGTACTGGGCGGCTTCACAACATTCTCCACCTACGTTGTCGACAGTCAGCGCCTGATCTCCGCCGGACACCCCGGGGTGGCACTGGTCAACATCGTGGGCACGATGGCAGGGGCGCTGGTCGCCGTGAGTATTGGCGCGCTCGGGACGCGCCGTATCATCGCTCTCCGCCACAACCGGCACGCTCGGTGAACGGCCTGTGGGTCGCGCTCGGCGCTGCCCTGGGCGCACCGATGCGCTACTTGATCGACAAGCAGGTACAGGCTGCATGGAAGACGGTGTTCCCCTGGGGGACGCTCGCGGTCAACATCCTGGCCAGTTTGGTCCTGGGCGTTGTCACAGGACTCGTCCTCGCCGGCTCCCCCGACGCATTGTTCAGTGGTCTGGGAGTCGGGCTGTGCGGAGCACTGTCGACATACTCGACGTTCTCCTACACCGCCCTCCGCCTGTTCGAGGACGGGTTCAGGTTCTACGCCGCCGTCAATGTCGCGGTCTCCATCATGGCTGCCCTGGGCGCCGCCTCACTGGGCTTGGCTCTCGCCGCCTACTCGACGGCATAAGGCTGGACTCGGGCCTGGCAGAGGGTGAGCACGGCGTGGGCGGGCTGTCAGGATCGGAGAATCGAGACGTTGGCCCGGCGCCGGGGGCTCCTCCGCCAAGCGCCAGGCTTGGCTTGGGCTTGTGGGAGGACCTGGATTGCGCACGACCTCTCTGGCCCATCAATGAGGGCTCCGGCGGTTCGTTCTCATGGCACCGGTGCCGGCCGTGAAGACGGTGTCGTCAACGCTGCGGGGGCTGAGAGGCCGGAAGACGCAGCCCGCGAGTGCACCTCCGGCCAGGTCCGCCACAAGTCAAATCCAGATCTTGGCCGACGCAAAAAGGCCCGTGGCAGCCGATCCGATGGCGACAGCCGGATTAAAAGCTCCGCCGGATACACCGCCTACCGCTACGGCGCCCGCCGTCACCGTCAATCCAATCGCCAGCCCGTAGAAGCCGTTGTGCGGGTGGTCGGAGGATGTCGCCACGTTGAGCATCACGTGGACCAGAGCGAAGGTGAAGAGGAACTCCGCGAGTAGCGCAATGCAGGTTGCGCGGACCGAGGGCGACAATGTCCGCACTCGGTCCGGGTCGATGAGGTACCGGGCGACGGGTGTGGCAAGCGCCGCGCTCGCCACCTGGGCAACCCAGTGCGCGACGGCACGTTGCCAGGAGATCTTGCTGCGGATCAGTACGCCCAAGGTGACCGCCGGGTTGTAGTGACCGCCGGAGATGTGGCCGCCTGCGTAGACCATGATCATGAGGGCCAGCCCGATGGCGAGCGGAGCCAGTGCGGCCTTGCTGAAGAGGACACAACCGACCGTGAGGACAAGAAAGAAGGTACCGATCGCCTCGGTCATGACGCCTCGCAGGACATTCCGCTTCATCCCTGAGACCCCGCTCTCTTCTCTGGCCCTGCAGGACCGACACATCGCGACAGCACCGGAACGGGAAGTCTGCGAGTTGCGCCAGCAGCTGCCGGGATATTCCACGCGTGTTCCCAGGTGGCACGCAAAGGCGGAGAGGCGAGACTCTCGGTGCGACGACCCGGCTGGTCATCGGAGTACGGTTCTCAACAGACTGGCAACGGGGGTTATCCAAGGGTGGCTGGGGCTGACGGCTGCTCGACGCGCCCGAGTGCCGGTTGTCGGTTAGCCTGGTGAAAACGACGTGCTCATACCTGTCGCGTTTAGCTGCTGACCTCATCGTCGCTTTCTTTGCACGTCATTTGCTGATAGCGGCGTGAACCCCAGCTTCTGGCCGGCGACTGAACTCCGCGGAACTGTGGGGTTCCGTACGAGCTGGAAAGGAACGCACCATGCCCTTCGCCACCGCAAAAGACGGCACACAGATCTACTACAAGGACTGGGGCGAGGGTCAGCCCGTCGTCTTCTCCCACGGCTGGCCGCTCATCGCCGACGCGTGGGATCCCCAGATGAAACTGATGGCGGACAACGGGTTTCGCGCTATCGCTCACGACAGGCGTGGCGGCGGGCGCTCCGGCCAGCCCTGGGGAGGCAACGACCTCGACACCTATGCCGACGATCTCGCGGCGGTCATCGAGGGCCTTGATCTGCGCGACGTCATCCTGGTCGGCCACTCGACCGGTGGTGGAGAGGTAACCCGCTACATCGGCAGGCACGGCACCGGACGGGTCGCCAAGGCGGTACTGGTGGGAGCGATCCCGCCGCTCATGCTCAAGACGGAGGCGAATCCCGAAGGCCTTCCGATCGACGTCTTCGACGGAATCCGGGACGGGGTGGCCAAGGACCGTTCGCAGTTCTACAAGGACCTCAGTGCCGCCTTCTACGGTGCGAATCGTGATGGCTCGACCGTCACCCAGGGGACCCGCGACGAATTCTGGCTGTGGTCAATGTCGGTCGGTATCAAAGGCGCCTACGACTGTGTGAAGGCGTTCTCCGAGACCGACCTCACCGAAGACCTCAAGCAGATCGACGTCCCCACGCTGATCGTGCACGGAAACGACGACCAGATCGTTCCCATCGTCGCGGCCGGCGACAAATCCTCCAAGCTCGTCAGGGACGCCGTCTACAAGGTCTACGAGGGCGCGCCCCATGGGCTGGCGATGGTCCCCAAATTCGCAGAACGGTTCAACGCCGACCTCCTAGAGTTCGCACGCAGCTGAACCAGAAACCGCCCGGCCACGATCGGCTTCTCAAACCGAGTCCGGCCCGGCCCGGGGGCTGGGGTATGAAATCGTCCGCGCGACGGGCTTGGGCCGGCCATCAGGTGATGGCCGGCTTCCGCGGCCTCGGGTTGTCGGCGCCGACCACGACCCGCCGCAGGGGATACTCGGTCACGGTAGGACAGACGTGGTGGCCCCTCCGCCAACAGGCAGCGGAAGTCAGATGGCCGGACCGGCTGACTGCGGCTCGCATGGCCTGAACACTCCGTGCAACAGGCCACAGGTCGCCCTCATCTCTCGTTGGCGTACGCGTCCTCACGAGCGCGGTTCATGTCCACCCGCGCCCCAAGCATCGGTGTCCCTTCAGCATGGAGGAGTTTCGGCGCCTGTCCGCCGTGACACGAGGCGGGTGTTCCGTCGGCGTAGACGATTCGCCACCACGGCACACCGTCGCCGAGTAGGCTCATTGCCCGTCCCACCTGCCGTGGACCTGCTCCCACCCTCCGGCCTATATCACCGTAGGAGGCAACAAATCCGGCGGGAATCGCAGTGACCGCTTCACGGATCTCGTCGATAATGCTCATATTTTCCTCGTCAGGACGGCTGCGGGTAGGTCAAATGGCCTTCCTCGACTCGTGCGTTTTCGTTGAGGGCCGCCATTTTGGTTACTCCGCGTGACATGATGTGCGCCACTTCCACACCCTCGACGATCAGGGCATCGGTGATCAGTCTGCGATGACAGCGCCACGGAACCGCCTCACTGCACATGATCGCCGGCCGTTCATGCTCGGCCAATTCCATCAGCTCCTCCAGCCCGTCCGTGAACTCGTCGCCGCCCATGTAGTCGGCGTAATCACGGAAGGCTTTGACCCGCCATGCGCCGTTCACGCTCGGTAGCCCTTTCGGAGTGTGCCGCCTGCCGCCGAGCTTCGGAATCCACCGGTATTCGAGGTCATTCGGCAGCGCCTCGGTGATCGCCGACTGATTCCACTGTGGAAACTTCTTCGACGACGGGAACGAGCGAACGTCGACCAGACAGGTGATGTGGTTGCTCCGCAACATGTCCACCACCTCTTCGAAGTCACGGGTTGAATGGCCCACCGTACAGATGCGGTTCGCCATGCCGCCGCCTCTCTCGCATCACCATGACACCGTCAAGGTTTCCGTCACGGCCTGGTCTTTCAGGGTAATAGACCATCTTCCCTTGGCTGGTCCACGCGCTGGGTCTCGGCAGTCTGCTATTTAAAAGGCATTGCCGTCGGAAGGTCGTCCTGCGCGATGCCCCGGCGAATTACTCGGCCAACTCACCTTCGGCCGTTCTCGGCTGGATGCCGAACAGGTCGGAGATGATCATGGGCGGCAGGTCGGCGAGCGCTTCCGTCATGGCGGTGTTGCGAGCGGCGCGGGTGGGCACGGCGTGACAACTCATGGTGTCCGCCGAGCCCCATGGGCTTGCGAGGGCGATGGGCTTGCTCTGCCGCACGTCCGGCCGGACGCCCGGGAGGACGTGCCGGACGATCGCGCAAGAAGCGTGGACGGTGGAGCGTGGTCGGGCGCCCGGCGCCCCCATAACCTCGGTGGGGAGCCGAGCGCCGCGATCCACTCGCCGCCGCCCCGCACTCTGTGTGGTGACCGGCGGGTGAGTAGGGCTCGCCCTCAAGCGGCGCGCGTCACCGTCATCTCTCCTCGAAGGCCGTTCCATGACTACCGCAACGCACGGCAATCCGATAATCCTGCTCGTCCATGGCGCCTGGCACGGCGCCTGGTGTTGGGAGAAACTCGTTCCCGAACTCACCGACCAGGGATGGCGAGTTCTCACGGTCGATCTGCCCAGCGCTTCGTCCGACCCCGCCAATACCGCGGGGATGTACGACGACGCCCGCGCCATTCGTAGGTGCCTGGACGGTGTGGACGCCCCGGTGACCGTCCTGGCGCACTCCTACGGAGGCTTGCCCGCCACGGAGGCCGCCGCCACTGCCACCAACGTGTCCCGCCTGGTCTATCTTGCCGCTTTCCAGCTGGATGAGGGCGACTCCCTCGCCAGTCAGAGTGGAGGGCAGCTACCCACCGGCGACACCGGCATCCTGCCTGTTCCCGAGGATCCGGCCAAGCACTTCTACGGCGACGCCGTCTCCGAGGACGCCGACCGCGCCGCGCGGCGGCTGGTACCGCAGACCGTGAAGTCCTTCAGCGAATCGCTCACTGAACCGGTGTGGAAGACGGTGCCCTCCAGCTACATCATCTGTGAGCAGGACGAAATCCTTCCGCCGGCGCTTCAGGAGGCGATGGCTGCCCGCGCCGACCGCTCATATCGCTTGTCCTCCAGTCATTCCCCTTTCCTGTCCATGCCGGGCGACCTGGCCCGGCTGATCACCACCGACGCCGACCGTTAGAGGCCCGTCCGCCACCGTGGCACACCGCATTTACCGGCGTTCTGGTTCCGACCGCACAGCGCTGCTTCTCGTCCAGGAAGGCGCACCATGAACACAAGCTCGCCCGTCACCACTCCTTTCTCCGGCCGTGCCACCGCCCTCCAGGT
This sequence comes from Streptomyces camponoticapitis, assembly GCF_014646115.1. Lineage (GTDB taxonomy): Bacteria > Actinomycetota > Actinomycetes > Streptomycetales > Streptomycetaceae > Streptomyces > Streptomyces camponoticapitis. The sequence continues at coordinate 9,724 of NZ_BMMV01000025.1, forward strand.
GCTGGACGGCGTGGATCTCACCGGTCGCCGTGCCGTGGTCACCGGCGGTGCCTCCGGTATCAGCGCGGAGACCGCCAGAGCGCTGGCCATGGCCGGGGCGGAGGTCATCCTGGCCGTCCGCCGTCCGGCGACCGCTGCGCCACTCGTGTCAGAACTCTCCAGGGCTCCCGGTGCCGGACCGCTCCGCGTCACCGCGCTGGACCTTGCCGACCTGTCGTCGGTGCGGGCCTTCGCCCGTGCTTGGAGCGGTCCGCTTGACATGCTCGTCGCCAACGCGGGGATCATGGCTCTGCCGACGCGAACCGTGACCGGCGGCGGATGGGAAATGCAGCTCGCCACCAACTTCCTCGGCCACTTCGCACTGGCCGGCTTTCTCCACGGTGCGCTGCGTGAGGCGGACACAGCCCGCATCGTGACTGTCAGTTCCGGCGTGCACCGCAAGGTCTCCTTCGACTTCGATGACCCGCACTTCGAGCGGCGTCCATACGATCCGTGGGCGGCCTACGGGCAGTCAAAGACGGCCGGCGTGCTGTTCGCTGTTGGGGCCCGCCGCTGGGCGGCTGAGGGGATCATGACCAACGCGGTCGCACCCGGCTTCATCCTCACCAACCTCCAGCGCCATCTCGACGACGACACCATGCGAGCGTTCGGCGCGATGGACGCTGAAGGGAACCTCACCCCGCTGCCCCACTACAAAACCCCAGCGCAGGGAGCGGCGACTTCCGTGCTGCTGGCGGCCTCGCCTCTGCTGGAAGGTGTCACCGGCCGGTACTTCGAGGACAATCAGGAGGCCCGTGTCGTTCGCGGCGACGAGGAACAGCCAGGCGGCGTCGCTGCTCACGCTCTGGACCCGCAAACGGCGGACCGGCTCTGGGAGTATGCCGAGAGTGCGGTACGGGACTGACCGGTAAGAAGGCAGCGCCGCGGGGCGACGCGTCCTCGCAATGGACGGGGGCGCTCGTCGCGTCCCACAGCACAGCACATGGACAATACATGTACACATACCCGTCCTTCACGGTTGTCCGGAGCCTTATGTGGATCCCTTGTCGCATGTCCTGTCCCTGCTCAACGTCGAGGGTGTCGTCTCCGTCCCGCTGCTCGCCGGCGGGGACTGGGCCGTGGACTTCAGCAGCCACCGGCATGTGAAGTTCGCTGCCGTCCTCACCGGCCGGTGCTGGCTGATCGTGAAAGGCGTCGACGAGCCCATCCGGCTTCAGCAAGGTGACTGCTACCTGGTGATCGGTGACCGTCGGTATCGGCTTTCCAGCAACCCGGACGTCCCTGCCGTCGACGCCGCGCCGGTTTTCGCAAACCTGATCGACGGCCTGGCGCGCTGCGGCACCGGCCACGACACCACCTTGGTCGGTGGCCGTTTCACATTCGACGAGGCCAACGCGGCACTTCTGCTGGACGGACTGCCGCCGGTCATCCACGTTCCCGCCGGCTCGGATCAGTCGGACGCCATGCGCACCGTCGTGAACCTCATCGGTGGTGAGGCACTCGGCTCCCTCATGGGAAGTACGCTGATGCTGGACCGGCTCGCCCAGGTCCTACTTCTCCAAGCCCTTCGCGCCCACGCCAGAAGCGTCTCGCACGACGCCCCGGGCTGGCTCGCAGCACTGCTGGATCCGCGGGTTGGGCCTGCCCTGAACCTGATGCACAGTGAGCCGGCCCGCCCCTGGACCGTCGCGAACCTCGCCGCCGCCGTCAACGTGTCGAGGTCGACGTTCGCCTCGCGGTTCAAAAACGCGGTGGGCGCCAGCCCGGCCGAATACCTCACGCGGCTGCGCATGCATGTGGCAGGCGCGATGCTCCGCGACACCGATCTGTCCGTCGCCTCCATCGCGACGGCCGTAGGTTACGCGTCGGAGTCGTCCTTCACTACGGCGTTCAGGCGCGTCATGACACGCACACCGCACGTGTATCGGACGCGCGCACGCCAGCCGGACCACCCCCCAGGGCAGCACGCGCTACCGGCTGCGGTCGTCGGTGCGCTCGCTCCCGTGGTGAGTACGTCCCGCCGGTGACGGGCGCGGCTTCGCGGTCTCCCAAGCAGGCACCCTGGTAAGCGGATCAAGGGCGGTCCCAGGCCACCCGGTCTCCGCTCGTCGTAGACGGTGGACAATGTGACGCCCCGACCGGTGTGTTCGCCGTACCCACCCGTGCGAGCTCCGGCTTACGGATGACGGAAGCCAATCTGCGACGCATGCCGTCGGTGCATGTCGCACCCGCCGTCAACCATGTCTTCCAGCAGCCCGAAAGCACCTACGAGCGGAAAGCCGCGTAGACCCCCTGCTCGGCTCGTCCCGCCGGGCCAGCACGCGCCCTGAGTTCCGTTCCCTTCCTGGCACAATGAAAATGGCGGTCGGGCGGAGCCGCCTCCAACCGACCGCTTCCACCCCTCACCAGAGCCACGAACATTCTTGCCGACGCTGCGGACGAAGCGAGCGCTGACGCTTTCGTACATGTGTCCTCTCACCCGTCGGGACGGGAGTGCGGCCTCACCCACGCAGGCTGGACGCGGCGGAATGTGACCTGCACCAGCGCTGCCTGCCTCTTGGTCGTGGCTGCGGCCCCGACGGGGGGCCGAGGCCAACGGAAGCAGAGTGCCGCGCGCCCCTGGCGGACGAGACGCGCAACGTGACGGCCCAGCAGACGAGATGGGACCCGGGACGGACACCGACCTGTGCATAGCAGATCGCGTGATGGCGGTGACCGTACCGACGGAGCCCCGCGGTAGCGCCTACTCGCAGTACCTCGCTCTGCCCATGAACGGGCTCACCGCCCGCCTGGCTCTCGACCTGGCCAACGTGTCCGCCGGTCAGACACCCGTCGTCATAGGTGCCGCAGGGGTGGTCGGCGGAGACATGACGCAGATGGCGCGCCGTGCCTGGGCGCTGACAGCCTGGTGGACCTGCCGGCCTCGGATCGGCGGCGGTCGCCGCGGCCGTGCACAAGGGAGGTGCGATCCTCGCGCTCAGGCGGACTGCGCCCTCCCAACCCGGCCGAACCCCGACGCCGGTCTCTACGCAAGTCCTGGCCTTCGTCCCGGACTACCGGGACGAAGGCCACAGGAGGCTGGACCGCCTGCGCGGGCAGGTGGAAGCTGGCGAACTCACTCCCCGCGTCACCCGTGTCCTCTCCACCGAGCGGACCGCCGAAGTCCATCGCCTGATGGAAGCCGACGGCGTGCGGGGCCGGCTCGTCGTCGAGTTCTGAGCGGCCCGTGATCCTCGCCTTTCACGTACCGCTTGCGAGACAGGTGGTCGGTGGCACGTGGTGCGGGTCAAAAAGCGGGACTGACACCTGTGTGCCCAGGGTCCGCCAGACGGGCGGCAAGCAGCCCTCCCGGCCAGCTGGACTTCGGCGCCTTCCCTGGACATCGCAGGCCCTGCTCGACCACCGCGTCACCGAGTACGGCCTCGATACCCATCCGCGGAAATCGAGCGAGCGAGGCGGACAACTGCCTGTCATCGGCCCCTGACAGATCGGTCGCGCCGAAGTCAGCCAGTACGCCGAGCCGGACAAGCCTCGGCAGCGTCCCCATGCGCTCGGCGATACCCGGAGACGTGTGCAGGGCAATGGCCTCCCACACCTGCTGAACCAACGGTTCAGGCCAGCCATACGTAGAGAGGAAGTCACTGGCCGCGTCCGCTCCCTCCACCTCGAAACGCTGCGGTCCGTCATACGCATCGGCTGTTCCCGCGTCGTGAAACAGGCACGCGACGGCCAGAGCTTCGCGCTCCCGTTCCTCAAGTCCCTGCCGTCGGCCCAGGTGGTCGGCCACCAGCCAGACCCGCACGCTGTGGTTGACGATCGCTGGCCGTAGGACGGACTCCACGTGCGCGTAGGCGGAGTCGGCGACCGCTCCCCCGAAGGAGACCTTCATCCCGTGCCTTCCTTTGTCCGAGCCGTTTGGGGACGGCACCGCATCGTGACAATAGCCGCCCTGCGGCCGGCCGCCCCGCGCCTTTGCTGCGTGGCTCAACTGCGGGCCGCTCCTACCGGGATCACCATCCGCGAGGTGTCGACCAGCGGAACGCCCGGGATGCGGAACGCGGGCAGGACCGTCGGCTGCCAGAAGCCGGCGCAGCCCCAACCGACCTCGTCCAGGAGCCGGGCGAACAGCAGCCCGGAGAACGCGGCGGCCACACAACAGGTCAGCATGAACACCCCGGAGCCGCGTCCCACATGCGCTATTCCGGGACTGGCGGGGCCGGTCAACTCAGCGTGGGACTGCGTTCGGTGGCTCGGAGGGGTGAAGATGAGGCAGCTGCCGGGCAGGGAGGCGGGGAAGAGGGTGTGGCTGACGAATTCGATGGTCTTCCCGCCCAGGGTCGGGAGTCTCGTCCGGTGGATGTGGCCGTCGCCGTTCTCGGCCACCTCGGTGGTCGTTTCCCACAGGTGGAGCACGGCGGGGTCCGCGCACACGTTTTCGGCGAGCCTGGCCAGTACGGCCTTGTCGGGCCGGCCCGCCAGGGCGAACCGCAGCAGTCTCACCTACCGGTCGGCGTGTTCGCGCAAGTCGAGGTACTGGTGGCGGGCTTCCGGGTCGAGCAGGAGCCTGGTCAGCGGGTTGGGGCCGGGTTTCGTCACCCACGGCCACCAGTTCGCCATAACGGGGTTGTAGGCGAGGACGTTCCAGAACCGGTCGCAGAGGAAGCTGGGTGAGGGCTGCCTGTCGATCAGTACCCGCAGGGCCTCGGGGACGCGCGGTCCGGTCTGTGTGACGGGCAGGCCGAAGAAGCCGCCAGCGTTGTGCGGCAGCGCGTGGCGCTCGCCGCGGTCCTTGCCGCGGTACGGCGGGACGACCAAGATCGGTGTCTTCTCGCCGTTCGGGGACCAGTACACCGGGTAGCACCGTTTGGTGTTGGTGTCGACGGCCGGTTTGGCCTGTCCGGCGGTGCAGTCGGCCGGCAGGTAGTTGACCACTGACTGCGCGCCGGTTTCCGATGTGATCGTGTAGAGGCGCGGCTTGTGCAGGGGCAGGATGTCGTCGCTGTTGCCGTCGACGCGGTTGGCGAGGAATTCGTGGGTGAAGGTGACCGGGGGCAGGGCTATTTCGGTGCCGTGCTGGCCGGTGTGCCGGTTCTGCCACCAACGACCAGCTTCTCCTCCTCGCAGGCGCAGAGAAGCACGTCCGGGACATGACCGCCGGCGCTTCACCATCTACTGCAGTAGTCCCTGAAACGCCGCGTCAAGCCCCAGGCGCACCCGAACGTTGAGATCATCAAGGAACGAAGCTTGAGGCTGGCGAGATAGCTCTCGGGCGTCTCGTCGAAGCGGGTGGCGATGCCACGCCAGTCCCTCAGCCGGCTGATCAGGCCCTCGAAGACATTCCCTTGCTTGCAGAGGTCGGCGTCGCGGCTGATGGGCCAGCCGCCTCTCCTGCCCTTCTTGCCGCGGCACCCGCTGGTTCTGTCCCGCACAAATCTCTGGAAGGCCAACCTCCGTAGCACGAACCTCACGGACGCCAAGCTGCAGAGAGCCATCCTCCGTGGTGCGCGCCTCACGAACGCGGTTCTTCGGGGAGCCGACCTGTCCCGCGCAGATCTGATGCGCGCCGATCTTTCGGAGGGAGCCTACAGACAGCGGACGCGCGTGACGCGGACTTCCTGGGCGCAGACCTTACCGGGGCACGCGTCAACCTGGATGGCATCTGCCTGGCGTGCATCTATCCCCCAACAACCTTGCCCCCGACCCTCACACGGGGACGGGGCCCCGAATCATAGGCTCTTCACCTTCGGGCCGCGTGAGGCGGGCTGTCCGACGAGTGGTCTGGTAAGCGAGGAGCCCCTCTGACCAGGAGCCTTATAGGAGAAAGTGATCTCTCCCCTGCCGGTCACCACATCGGTGGGATGGGCGATTCGAGGGCCATACACCATCCCAGACCCTTCGATGGGGTTTTCACGCGCTTCGAATCCTGCGAGCATCTTGTCGCGTTCGCATGCCTATTGGGGGGTGTTGCATGACATTCGTGCAGAACAACGACCAGCGGCTACTCGACCGCATCCTGGATGATCAGCATCGTCGGCTGGCACCGCATCAGGGACGGGACGATTTCTTCACTTTCTTCGCCGCTGACAAGGCACTGCAGGACTGGGACCTCGACAACGACGAGATCTTGGACGGAATCGTGGACGGGGCGCACGACTGCGGTATTGATGGCATCTGGTCGTTCGTCGACGGCCGCTACGTCACCGCCGATGCTCACCAGTACCTGCCCTCACGGGCGAGCACCATCGAACTGGTCGTCCTCCAGGCGAAGACGTCTCCCGGTTACCAGGAGACGGTCTTCGAGAAACTGCACTTCCACCTGCCGACGCTGCTCGACATGAGCCGCAACGAGGACGACCTTGTGGCGCACACGAACGCAAAACTCCTGGAGCGCACACGCCGGTTTTTACGAATCCTGGAAGAGATGGCCTCGTCGTTCCCCCAGGTCCAGATCAAAGTCATCTACGCCAGCAAAGCCGCCGAGGGCCCTCACCCCAATGTGAAGTCCAAAGGCGACCGTCTCCGGCGTGAACTATCAAAGATCACCTCCGACACAGCCGCCACGATCGAGTACCTGAACGCACCCGGCCTGCGCGAGCGCACCGCCCGGGGCGCCAAAGCCGTAGCACAGCTCATCTTCTCCGAGACCCCGATGAGTACATCGCTCGGCGAGGGCTACGTCTGCCTAGCCCGACTGGACGAGTACTACCGCTTCATCACTTCCGACAACGAGGCTCTACGGCTGGAGCTGTTCGAGTCGAACGTACGGGACTACGCCGGCTCGACGGCGGTGAACAACGCCATCTCCGAGACGCTCAAGTCGGGCACGCGCGAAGACTTCTGGTGGTTCAACAACGGTGTCACGGTCGTCGCCGAGGCCGCCCAGATAGCGGGCAAGAAAATCGTCATCAAGGAACCGCAGATCGTCAACGGGTTACAGACCAGCCACGAGGTCTACAGCTACTTCCAATCCGGCGGACAGCACCGTGACCGCTCTCTGCTGGTCAAAATTGTGGTTGCCCCCCAGTCCGGCACCACGCGCGACAGAATCATCCGGGCCACCAACAGCCAAACCCAGCTTCCAGCCGGGGCCCTCCGGGCGACCGAGCCGATCCAGAAGGACATCGAAGAGAGCCTCACGCACGCCGGAGGCTACTACTACGAACGCCGGGCCAGTTACTACCGCAACCTCGGGTTCAACCTCGAACAAGTCGTCAGCATGGCCCGCCTCGCGCGCGAATTCACTGCGTTCGCCCTGCGAGACCCGCACACAGCGCTGCGACACTCTGAGGCCCTGCTACTGGACGACGGGCACTACAGCCAGATCTTCTCTCCCCGGCTCGACCTGGACATCTATCGCCTCACATTGGACGTCCACGCCCACCTCCGCCGATTCCTGACCCAGTACGCCCAGGACCGGCCTCTGCTGGGAGAAACCATCGAAAACTGGCTCTACCCCATGGCTTGTGTGTCCGCGTACACCCTGACGCGCCTGCGCCAGCCCACCACACGGGACCTGCTCAACATCGACCTGAACCACCTGAGCCCGGATCTGATGCAGCGTATGGCCGGAACCCTGGACCAGACCTTCAAAGCAGCTCTGCGTCAAAACAAAGCCGGTGGTGTCGACCGAATCGCCCGCAGCGAAGACTTCACCATCAAACTACGCCAGTCCGTCATCTCCCAAAGCCGCTACCAAATCGAACGCTGACGAACCCGCAAGGGCTGGGCGCGCACTGACCTGGCGTCCCGCTCATTACGGGCATCGGGCCGGAAACATGACGAAGAAGTCGCCAGAGGAAGGTGAAGCGACGTTGTGGTGAGGGCTCGACGAGGTGCTGTCCGGCCCCCACCGTCCCCGTCGGGGGGAAGGTCCCGTCGACAGGAGAGGGAACGAGGACACGCCGGGGGCTGATGCGTGGGACGGCTCACGCTTGTCCGGCTTTGCCGGTGGCGGGTCGAAGGGGGTGTGGTCATGGCGTGCCGTCCTCTTTACGGTCGGGGACGGCCGTCACACGGTGCCCGGAGGCGGCTGCGGCTGCCTGCGGGTGTTCGGCACCGACGAGGTCACCGAACTCGTGGCCAGGGCGTGCCGGTAGGCGGTGAAGGTGCGGTAGCGGCTGGTGGGGTTGGCGAGGTAGTGGCCCGCCGTGTCCACCGCGAGAGGGAGCCCACCGAGCCGCTCCCCGAGCGCGGCGGCCTCCTCCGCCGTGCCGGCGGCGGGTGCGGCATCACGCAGCGCCGCGCCCGAGGGGCCGGGGTCAAGGGGTTCGAGGGGGACGAGGCGGGCCTGCGGTCCCCAGGTGGTGGGCGCGGTGTCGCGGGTGGTGACCAGGAGAAGTCCGGCGCCGTCGGGCGCACCCACCCACGGTAGGAACCCGGCGGCTCGCTGCCGGGTCCGAGGTTGCGGGGGGGGTGTCGACGTTGTCGATCACGATCACCCACCCCCGCACGGCTGCCAGTTGATCCCACACCACGTCGACAAGCGCTGCCCGGCCGCTCTGGGCGTCGTGGAGCCGGGTTTCGGAGAGGCCCAGTTCCTGGGCGATGCGGGTGAGGTCGTGGGCAAGGCGGGCAGCGTCGTCCTGCCACCGCACCCAGAACACCGCCCGTCCTCCCGCCTCTGCCTGTTGGGCGGCCTGGGCGGCGAGAGTGGTCTTGCCCAGCACACCCGTCCCGCAGACCACCACCAGCCCGCCCTCCCGGCCGGCCACCAGAACCCAGGAGGTCGGCGAGCTGACTGTCACGGCCAAACACCGCGCGGCCGCGTCCGGCAGGCCGAGGCGATGCCTTACCGGTCAGTCACCGGTGGGGTCGGGGCGCCGCAGTATGGGCTTCAATTCCCGGTCTACACCGCACCGCACACACAGCGCGGTGCCATGCCAGTCCGCTTCGAACAGGGCGTCCCTCAGGGACAGTACCGGCGCGTAGGGAGGGGCCTGCTCGCAGTCCGGGGCGTGCAGGAAGCGCCCGCGGTCAGCGCTCAGCTTCTGTATGACCCACCCGGCCGGCCGGCCTGGCTCCCGCGCATGGCGGCCGGGACCAGCGATGCCCGACACAATTGCCTCCAGAGACGGCTCACGCCGGTGTATCTCGTCCACAAGCCAGTGGTTCTCCGTCTCCGTCTCCCAACTCACCAGCACTTTCAGCACGTTGCCGTTCGTGCCGGCTCCCCGGTCCTCCAGCATCCGGTACGCGTACTCCGCCAGCCGGGGCCGTCCGTACCGAAATCCCACTTCTTTCGCGAACCAGGAACCAGGCTGAAAGGCTTCCGGCAAGGCCGCGCTGAACTCTGGGCGAGCCTCCACATACTCAGTCAACGCGGCCACCGCCGCCCGGTTGATGGCCGCCCACCCGTGAGTACCGGCCCGCCGCCATACCGTGATGGCGAGCGCGCGCCTCGCTATCCATGAGACGGGCACTTCCTCCTTCGTGACGGCGCTGATCAGGCACTTCTTCACCTGCTGATGAATCTGCACGATCCGGCGGATTCCGCGGAAACCCAACACCGGTCCCCAGATGGGGAACAACAAGACGATCAGCGCGGAAAACAGAACCAAACTCGCGATCCCAGCGGCACCCATGATCAGGGGCCAGCTGGGAATCAACCGTCCCTGCATGATCGGCACAACCACGAATATGAAGACGAAACCCCCAATAGCGACAAGGGAAAATGCAATCTCACCGACCACGTCCGCCCCCGGTTCCGAAACTCCGTGCGACCCACCACTACACGTGGCCCGGAGCTGCTGCCCGGCTCAACAAGCCTGACAGGTAAGGGCCTTGACGTCATGGACAGTGACAAAAGCGTCCCCCGCTGCCAAGCAGTTCCCTCTGTGGAACACGCCGACTCTGGTGGGGGCGGCGCAGACGATTCCCGCATACAACGGCGGACCGATCTCCGGGCTGTACGCCACCGGGGAGATCACCGGAACCAGGCCCAGCGCACCAACGAGGAGGCTGGTGCCGCTGAGGATGTCCAGCCGTCGGCAAAGCTGTCGCTCGGGTCGAAGCCGCGTAGGTTGTCCGTGCTTCCGAAGAGGCAGAGGTCGATCCTCTGGCCGTGCACGTTTCGAACCTGAACGTGCATGAGTGCAGCGCTTTGGGTGTGCGATGCGGCGAACTCTGCGAACTCGACTTTGCCAACGCCGCTGACGTACGCGGCTTCGGGTTCTGTGTCCAGGCTCTCCGTCGCCGCGCTACCGATGTGCCGCAGAACACGGCGCGCTTCCTCAAGCCGGTTTCGTGTCATCCGCTGCTTCGGGCCGAAGCCTCCTTGGAGGCCGATGAGTGAGAGGCCGAAGGTCCAGCTTCGACGTCCCGCGAGCTCGATGCCGTTCTCCTCGGCAACCCGTTGGACTGCTCGGTCTGACCAGTACACATACCGGCCGACCTCGTTAGGGGCTGCCATTCGACCTCGAGTTCGTCGGTGCACTCCGGGTTCCGGAGTTGAGGCCAGGGTCGACTGCCGAGCCAGTCTTCGCGGGATCTTCGAATTCCCACCCAGGAGAGGGCAAGCCCTGGTAACGGAGGTCGGTTCGCAATCAACAGGCATGAGAGCCAGAGCATTCCACTTTTCTGTGATCGCCTGGTTACGCGCTGCGGCTGGGCTGTGGTAATCCTGGGGATCTTGGATTTTCCAGCTCGCGGCGGTGGGCACGGTGGGCGGGCAGCTTGGGGGTGGCTGTGGTCGACGTAGCTGTAGACGCTGTGGATGATGACGATGACTTCGTGCAACCGATCTTCCGGACGGCGCCGGGCGAGGACAGCGGTTCCGACACCCTTGGCCTGTGCCGGTTCCAGGCTGAAATCGCGGCGCAGGCGTGTCTGGCCATGCTCACTCACGAGGACATCGAGTACGTCGTCTGCGAGTGGCACGAGGACTTCGTCGTCGGTTTCAAAGACGGCCGGGTCGAGCTAGTTTCGGTGAAGCACCGTCAGTACCGCCGGACGCTCTGGAACGTCAGCGACTTGTGCGAGGACGGGGGCCTGGCCCACCTGTTCAACAGCTGGCGTGCGTGTGGCGGTGCAAGCAACGTCCAGCTGCGCCTGACCACTAACGGGGCTCTGAACACCTCCAAGAACAACGCCGCCGCTCTCGCGCAGATGTGCGGCTCTGATCCGGAAGTCACCGACGGTATCGACACCGTGGCGAAGACCATCGCACAGTACTTCCTGAAGATCCGCTGGAAGCAGCCTTGCCCGAACATTCCGGTGGTGCCAGAGGTCGCCAGGATGGCCGACATAGCCATTCCCGATGGCTTCATCGCCACGATTAAGGCCTTCATGGCGGTGCTGCACATCGACTTCGAGAACGTGCCGCCCGCCAGGTTCGTTACTGACGTCAATATCCAGCAGCTCCTGCGGCCGGCTATCGCGTAACTACCTGGCCTTTCTCGGACTGGCATCCGCCATCTGCTGCTACAAACGGCTCCTCAAACTGACCATGTAGGACACGGTCTAAGAGCAGGCCGCGGATCGGCAGTCCGGCGTGGAGGTCAGCCGCGGATGGGTGCGCTCGCTGGCCAGGCGGCGCGCCCGGTGATCCGGGTCGGCGGTCCAGGGCCTGATGACCTTGAATATCTCGGTCGGGAAGTCTTCGATGCTCTACCGCATGGCGTCCTCGGCCGAGAAGTGCGCCGTGAAGCGCCGCAGCGCGCCCAGCGCGTGCTCCAGGTCCCTGCCGTTGCGGCAGTGCTCGGGCCCGCGTCCTGCGGTGTGGCGGGCAGCGAGCGCAGCAGGATGCCGACGGTCTGGACGGCAGATGAGCGCTGAGTCGCTTGCTGGTGCGGGCGATCCGATCCTTCAAGCCGAGCCGCGGGAAGCCGACGACGATGTCGCGTGCAAATACCTCGGCATCGAATTGTGGGCCGACCGCGTGGACCTCCCTGCCGATCCGGTTGACGCGGTTTTGACTGAGCGAATGCTCCTTCTCGGCCATGCCAACACCCCATGGCCAACGCCGGCATCGTCCAGGACGGCGCCCCCGTCCTCATCCGCGCCGCCCATCTCTTCGGCCTGCCCACCCAGGCTGAAGAGGCCCGGGAGGTCACCACCTCGCCTATGGACGCAGTCGGCCGCGTCCGCCAACTCCACACATTCGGCAAGGGCAGTTGTCCGCGCTGCTAGGGCCTGTTTCTCGGATCATGTGCGGAGCCAGATAGCGAGGGCGGCGAGGGTGACGGTGCCGAGGTAGATGTAGGCGCGTTTCTCGTAGCGGGTTGCGACGGCGCGGAAGCCTTTGAGGCGGTTGATGGTGCGTTCGACGGTGTTGCGTTTCTTGTAGCGCTCGTTGTCGAAGCTGGTGGGTCGGCCGCCTTGTGATCCCCGGTTCTTGCGGTGTCTTTGCTGGTCAAGGCGTTCTGGGATGGTGTGTGGGATCCCGCGTCGTCGCAGGTGGCGGCGGTTGCTGCGGGATGTGTAGGCCTTGTCCGCCAGGACCCGGCCGGGTCTGGTCCGGGGTCGGCCGACTCCGTTTCGGGGTACCGAGACCTCTTCCAGTACGCGCTCGAGCTGGGGTCCGTCGCCGTAGTGTCCGGGTGTCAGGACGAAGGCGAGGGGCCGGCACCGTCCGTCGGCGGCGAGGTGAATTCTGGTGGTGAATCCGCCGCGGGAGCGGCCCAGACACTCGCCGATCTGACCACCTCCTCCAGCCGGACGACGAGTTTCCGCAGTACCGGATCGACCTGGTTCGTCCCTCGAACATTCCCCCTTTGAGGCGACGCGTCCGGCGGTGCCTTCCTCGCACCGGCAGCGTGCTGGTGGGCTCGTACCGCTGTCGAGTCCACCGATACGTCCCAGTCGATTCGGCCCGCAGCGTCCTCGGCAGCCTGAATCCGCGACAGGAGCATCGCCCAGGTCCCGTCGGCCGACCAGCGGCGATGCCGCTTGTAGACCGTTTCCCACGGCCCGAACCGCTCCGGCAGATCTCTCCACTGAACGCCCGTCCGGACCCGGTAGAGCACTCCGTTGATCACCCGGCGGTGATCACTCCACCGCCCACCACGGGCACCACCAGGAGGTAAGAACGACTCCAGCCGATCCCACTCCGCATTGGTCAGATCTCCACGCCCCATACCAACAGCCTGACCCCAACACCCCACTCATGTCGGGAGATCCGAGAAACAGTGCCTAGTAGTGCTTGGTCAGGTTGGTATCGGTTCTGGCATGTTGCGGTGACAGGTGGGGCAGGCGCCGGTCCAGACCGCGAGCAGTAACTGCACTTCGCGGGCGACTTGGTAGAGGCTCAGGCTGGCGCCGTCTCTTTTGGGGACCGGGTGATGCCCTGGAGGGTGCAGAAGGCGTGTGCGACGGATACGAGGGTGACGTGGTGGTGCCAGCCTCTCCAGGTGCGGCCTTCGAAGTGGGCCAGGCCCAGGGCCTGCTTCATCTCGCGGTAGTCGTGCTCGATTCTCCAGCGCAGTTTCGCGGTGCGCACGAGGGTGGCCAGCGCCGTGTCGGCGGGCAGGTTGGACAGCCAGAACTGGACGGGTTCGGGCTCGGCGGCGGGCCATTCGGCCAGCAGCCAGCGCACCGGCAGCTCCGGGCCGTCGCAGGCTTTGCGGATCTCGCGTCCGGCGGGCCTGATCCGCAGGGTCACGAAGCGGGAGTACATGCGCTTGACGCCGCTGCGGCCGCTGCCAGGACGGGAGCCTTCCCGCCACTGCACCGGCTTCGCGGCCTGCTTGCCCGCCTCGATGACCAGTTGCTTCACCGCCTGGGCCGGCTCGGGGTAGGCGGGCTGCGGCCGTGGGCCGCGTCCGCCGTAGGGCGGGATGCGGGGCCTGGCTTCTTCCGGCTGGGCGGTGGTCGTGGTGGAGATGCCCACCACGTGGTCAAGGCCGCGTTCTTCCAGGCCGAGGCGGAAGGCCGCGGTATCGCCGTAGCCGCCGTCGGCGACGACGAGCGGGACGTCGATGCCCCACGACCTGGTCTCGTCGATCATGTCCAGGGCCAGCTGCCACTTCTCGACGTGTCCCACGTCGGTGGGGATGCCACACGTGGTGCGGCGGGCCACCTTGCCCTCATCAGCCTTGGGTGAGGCGGGATCCCAGCTCTCGGGCAGGAACAGACGCCAGTCGACGGCCGCCGACGCTGCGTCGGAGGCCAGGTGCAGGGACACCCCGGCCTGGCAGTTGGTGACCTTGCCCGCGGTGCCGGTGTACTGCCGGGCCACACACGCCGAGGCGTCCCCGTCTTTGAGGAAGCCGGTGTCATCCACAATCAGCGCGGTCGGTTTGATCACGTGCTGCATCCGCCAGGCGAGGCGAGCGCGCACATGCGCCGCGTCCCACGGGCTGGTGGTGATGAAGTTTGCCAGGGCCTGCCGGTTGCCGTCCTCGCCCAGGCGGGCGGCCATCGGTTCCACCGACTTGCGCCGCCCGTCCAGCAGCAGGCCCCGCAGATAGACCGTTCCCCACCGGCATCGATCCGCCCGCGCGAACGGCTCGAACATCTCCGCCGCGAAGTCCTCCAGATCACACCGGACCGCGGCCAGCTCCCCACCCATCACAACAGGCCAACGACACACCCGATCAAACGGACACGCCACCGGCGAGTGAACCTGACCAAGCCCTACTAGTGCGGAGGCACCAGATCGGGTGGGCGGTTGGTTCGGGGGCACCAGGGCAGGTCGGGTTCGGGGGACGATGCCCCGTGGGGGTGGCCGACGGGAGTGTGGGAGGCACGCGGGATCTCGCGTGTTTCTCAATGTTCTCTGGAGTGATCAGCACGTGGCTACTTTTTTTTATCGGGCCGGGCGGTGGGCCTTCCGGCGACGCCGACTCGTAGGGGGTCTGTGGCTGTGCGCTCTGGTGCTGGCCATCGCGGCCGGCGCCATGGCGCCGGCCGCGGAGGACGAGGGGCTCTCCATGCCCGGCACCGAGTCGCAGAAGGCGTTCGACCTGCTGGACGAGCGATTTCCGCAGGGCAACTCACAGGGTGCCGAGGCCCGCTTGGTGTTCCAGGCCCCGGACGGGGAGCGGGTGACGGCCCAGGGGAACAGGACGGCTGTCGAGGAGACACTCGGCTCGCTGGAGGGGGGCAGCCAGGTCGCGTCGGCCAGCGACCCCTATGAGACCGGTGCCGTCAGCGAGGACGGCACCATCGCCTACTCCACAGTCACCTACACCGCGGACGTCATCGACCTGACCGAGGCGACGAAGAGCGCCCTCGAAGACGCCGCGGAGCAGGCCCGCAACGCGGGGCTGACCGTCGAGATCGGCGGCTCGGCCCTGGACGCGGACGAGGCGCCGGGCGGTACGACGGAACTCATCGGCGTGGCGGTGGCCGCGGTGGTGCTGGTCCTGGCCCTGGGGTCGCTGGTCGCGGCCGGACTGTCCCTGCTGACCGCCTTCATGGGGGTCGGCATCGCCTTCGGCCTGGTCTCCGCGCTGGCCGCTCCGCTGGGCCTGACCTCAACGGTCGCCATCCTGGCGCTGATGCTGGGACTGGCGGTCGGCATCGACTACGCCCTCTTCATCACCTCCCGCTACCGGGACGAGCGCGCCAAGGGCAGCGAGCCGGAGGAGGCCGCCGGTCTGGCGGTGGGGACGGCCGGGTCGGCCGTCGTCTTCGCAGGTGCGACCGTCTTCATCGCCCTGGTCGGTCTGGGGGTCGTCGGCATCCCCGAACTCACCAAGATGGGCATGGGCGGCGCGGGCGCCGTGGCCCTCGCCGTACTCGTCGCCCTCACGCTGGTCCCCGCGCTGTTCGGCTTCTTCGGCCGGCGGGTCCTTCCCCGCGCCCTCCGCAAGGCCAGCCAGCCTAAGAGCGAGCGTGCCCGCAGGGCGGCCGGACGGCTCGGGCTCGGCGCCCGCTGGGCTCGGTTCGTGCTGCGTCGGCCGGTGGCCGTGCTGCTGGTCGCCGGACTGTGCCTCGGAGCGGTGGCCGTACCGGCACTGAGCCTCGAACTCGGCCTCCCCGGCGACGAGTCCAAGTCGGTGGAGACCACCCAGCGCCGCGCCTACGACCTGCTGTCGGACGGCTTCGGCCCCGGATTCAACGGCCCCCTGACCGTGGTGGTGGACCTGTCGGAGTCCACGGACACCCGGGCCGCCGCGGACGTGGTCGTCAAGACCATGGAGAGCGTGGACGGGGTGGCGTCGGTCGATGATCCGGTGCTCAGCAAGGACGAGGACACGGCCATCATCACCGCCGTCCCGGAGACCGCGCCGAACAGCGGCGAGACCAAGCAACTGGTGCACACGCTGCGGGACACAGCCCCCGGCATCCGGGCCGAGACGGGCGCCGGCGTCCTGGTGACCGGCATGACCGCGATGAACATCGACATCTCCGAGGCCATGTCCGACGCCCTCATCCCCTACCTGGCCGTGGTCATCGGCCTCGCGGTACTGCTGCTGTTGGTGGTCTTCCGCTCGGTCCTGGTCCCGGTCAAGGCCGCGCTGGGGTTCCTGCTGTCGGTGGGTGCCGCCTTCGGTGTCCTCGTCGCCGTCTTCCAGTGGGGCTGGGCGGCGGACCTGCTCGGCATTGAGCAGACCGGACCGGTCATGTCGCTGATGCCCATTCTCATCATCGGCATCGTGTTCGGCCTCGCCATGGACTACGAGGTATTCCTCCTGTCCCGGATGCGCGAGACCTACGTCCACGGCGCGTCCCCCGGCGAGGCGATCGTCAGCGGATTCCGGCACAGCGGGCGGGTGGTGGCCGCGGCGGCGATCATCATGGTCAGCGTGTTCGCCGGATTCGTCGGAATGAACAGTCCGACCATCCAGACGATGGGCGTCGGCCTGGCCTCCGCCGTCGCATTCGACGCCTTCGTGGTCCGCATGGCGATCGTGCCCGCGGTCCTGGCCCTCCTCGGCCACCGGGCCTGGTGGCTGCCCCGTATCCTGAACCGTGTGCTGCCGAATGTGGACATTGAGGGCGAGACGCTGAACAGGACCGTCCCGGCCTCTGTAACCGCGCCCGACCCGACCGTGCCCGGCCAGGCGGCATGGCGGCCCGCCGTGGGCCGTGACTGAGCAGGCCGTGAAACCAGCACGCCACACGTGGCTGCGCGAGGCGGCGATCACGGCGACGGCACTGGTGTTCTGCCTGTTCGGCGGGGCCATCGGGGTCGACGACACCACCCTGTCGGCGCCGCCCGCCGCCGCCTACGCCGTCGCCGTGCTGTCCTGTGCCGTGGTGCCGCTGCGGCACCGGGCGCCCCTGGCCACCCTGGCGGCCACGACCGCGATCGGCGTGCTGGCGCCGCTCCTGGACCTCCTGCTCACCCCGCCCCTCGTGGCCCCTGCCCTGATCACCGCCTACTCCTTCCCGCTCGCCGCGCGCACCGGACGCCGCGCGGCGGGCGCGGTGCTGCTCATGTCCGCGGCACTGACGGCCGCCACCCCCTTGTCCGGGGACTTCTCGTGGAAGGACGCGAGCCGGATGGGGGTGATGGCGTTGGTCCCGCTGCTGGCCAGCGTACTCGGCTACTCGGTGCGGAACCGGCGGGCCTACCTGGCGGCCGTGCAGGAGCGGGCGAGGCGGGCCGAGCAGAGCAGGGAGAGCGAGGCGCGCCGGCGGGTCACCGAGGAGCGGATGCGCATCGCCCGCGAGCTGCACGATCTCGTGGCCCATCACATCACCCTGGCCAACGCGCAGGCCACGGTCGCCGCCCACCTCTTCGACAACCGTCCGGAGCAGACCCGCAAGAAGCTCGGCGAACTCATCGAGACCACCTCCGACGCCCTCAACGACCTGCGGGCCACGGTCGGTCTGCTGCGTCAGACCGGGGACGCGGCCGCGCCCTCCGAACCGGCGCCCGCGCTGTCCCTCCTGCCCACGCTCCTCGCGTCCTTCCGCCGCGCGGGTCTGGAGGTGTCGGCCCACCAGGAGGGCACGGCCAGGCCGCTCGCGCCGGGAGTGGACCTCACCGCCTACCGCATCGTCCAGGAGGCCCTGACCAACGTGACCAAACACGCCGGCACTGACCATGCCCAGGTGCGCATCGTCTATCACCGCGACCATGTGGCCCTCACCGTCGCCGACGACGGGAGGGGCTCCCGTACCACGCCGGCCGCATTCAGGGCGCCGGACCGGCCGCCCGGCTACGGCCTGATCGGCATGCGTGAACGCGCCACCGCGGTCGGAGGACAGCTGTCCGCGGGCAGGCGTCCGGAAGGCGGTTTCCTCGTCTCCGTCCGGCTGCCCCTGCCGTCCGCCAAGGACACGCCGCGCGGAACCGACGCGGCGGCGTCCATCGAGGGGCCAACGGGCACCGACGAGGTCGGGAGCACGCCATGACGTATCGCGTGCTCCTCGCCGACGACCAGGCCCTGCTGCGGGACGCCTTCAGAATGCTGCTCGACAGCGCCGACGACATCACCGTGGTCGGCGAGGCCGCCGACGGCAGGGAGGCGGTGCGCCTCACCCGGGAGCTGCGCCCCGACGTGGTGATCATGGACATCCGTATGCCCGAGGTGGACGGCATCACCGCCACGGCGCAGATCTGCGCGGACCCGGCCCTGCGGGCCACCCGCATCCTGATCCTCACCACGTACGAGACCGACGAGTACGTGGCCCAGGCGCTGCGCGCGGGGGCCGGCGGGTTCATCGGCAAGGGCCTCGGGGCCGAGGAACTGCTGGGCGCCGTACGGACGATCGCCGACGGCGACACCCTGCTGTCCCCCAACGCCACCCGCTCCCTGGTGGCCCGTTTCCTGGCCACACCGGAGGCGGTCCCGCCGCACCACGTGGAGCAGCTCGTCACGCTCACCCCGCGCGAACGCGAGATGGTGGCCGCGGTCGCGACCGGCCTGTCCAACCAGGAGATCGCCGAGCGGATGTATCTCAGCCCCTTCACCGTCCGCGCCCACGTGCAGCGCGCCATGACGAAGCTGGAGGCCCGCGACCGGGCCCAACTCGTCGTCATCGCCTACCGGACGGGCCTGGTCCGCGTCGCCCCCGGCGGCGACGAGGACCATTCGCAGTGACCTGAAGCGGCACGGCGTGGTCCGCGGGACGCTCCCGCGGACCACGCAGTGCCGCTGTGCCGCTGTGCCGCCCGCACCGGATCACTACGGCGAAGGGAACGCCGGCAGCGTGAGGGCCGTGTGGGCCGGCCGGGGTGTGGCGGTGGGCAGGGCCTCCAGGCCGCGCAGCGCCGTATTGCGTTGCTCCAGGGCCTGGGCGGTGGTGGGGAAGAGTGTGGCCGAGCCGTGGCCGACCAGCGCCTGGTTCATGGTGACGAACTCGCGGGTCCCGCGCTCGTAGGCGGCGAAGGCCGCCGTGTGGTCCCGGTGCTCGGCCAGCGCGCCGGCCAGCATGTAGCCACCGGCCAGCGCGAGGCTGGAGCCCTGTCCGGTCAGGAACGAGGGTGCGTGGGCGGCGTCGCCGACGAGCGCGACCCGGCCGCTGGACCAGTGGGGCATGCGGATCTGGCCGACCGTGTCGAAGAACAGGTCGTCCGCGTCCCGCAGGGCGCCGACCATCCGGGGGATCTCCCACCCCGCGCCAGCGAAGGTGGCGGCGACCAGGTCTCGTTGGGCGCCGGGGTCCCGGACGACGCCGGCCGGCAGTTCCGGCTGGTGGAAGGTAAGAAAGGCGTGCAGCTCGTCGTTGCCTCCGACGGCGTAGAGAGCCCCGGCCTTCCCCGGGGTGTTCCACAGCACGACCTCCCTGGAGAGCCCCAGGGTGTTCGGCATGGTGAAGATGGCGAAGCAGTACCCGAGGTAGTGGTGGAACTGTTCCTCGGGGCCGAACACGGCCCCCCGGGTGTGCGAGTGCATGCCGTCGGCGCCGACCACCAGGTCGAACGTACGCCGCCGCCCGCTGCGGAAGGCGACGTCGACCCCGTGCCCAGACTGGTCGAGGGTGTCGACGGAGTCGCCGAACAGGAACTCCACGTCGTCGCGGACCAGCGCGTACAGGATCTCGGCCAGATCCCCGCGACGCACCTCGAGGTCCTGTCCCTCGGCGCCCCCCGCCACGGCCGCCGGGGCGAGTGAGGCCACTTCACCCCCGTCGGCGTCGAGGAAGGTCAGGCGCCGCGAGCCGACATGCGCGTCCCGCAGCTGCGGGAGTATGCCCATCCGCCGGACCACCTCCAGCGCGGTACCGCGGATGTCGATCGGGTACCCGCCGCCGCGCAGCGCGCCCGACTTCTCCACCACGGTGACCTCGTATCCGGACCGGTGCAGCCAGTACACCAGCGCGGGTCCGGCGATGCTGGCCCCGGAGATCAGGACCTTGCGCTTGAGACCATGGGGTGTCATGCCTGGACTTCCCTTTCCGTGGTACGGACGTTCGTGGTGCGGACTTTGACGCGTCGGACGAACAGCAGTGACAAGGCGGCGACGAGGCCGGCGACGACGAACCCCGTGACGAAGGCCGATTCGGCTGGCAGGCCCGTCGCCGGATCGTCTCCGGCGTCGAGGATCGCGCCGGCGACCTGGGCGCCCAGCGCGACACCGATCACGCGCGTGACCACGAGCAGACTGGTGGCGATGCCGATGTCCTCGGTCTCGATGGCGGTGGCCGTAGCGGCGAGCAGCGCCGTGGTGCCCACTCCCGCGGCGAACGCGGTCAGCACCTTCGCGAGGACGAGGTGCCACTGCTCGGTGTGCAGCGAGGCCAGGGCGGTCATCGTGGCCGCCGTGACGACGGCGGTCACCACGACCAAGGAGGGCGGGCCGAACCGCCGCGCCGCGATTCCGCCGACCGAATCGCTCAGCACCCCGGCGATGGAAGCGGGCAGCAGGAGAAGTCCGATGTCGGTGGTACTGGCGCCGAAGCCGTACCCGTCGGCCGGGGCCGCGAGCATCTGCGGGAGGAGCAGGAGCACCATGCCGGAACTGGCGCTGATGACGAACGTGAGCGCACAAGCCCTCCAGACCGCGGATTTCGCCAGCATGCGAAGGTCGACCATCGGCGAGGGCGCCCGGCGCTCGACGACGACCCACCCGGTCGCGAGGGCGGCCACGAGCAGCGCGAGGGCGCCGATCGCGAGCGGCGGAATACCGCCGTCCCTCGTCACCGTCACGAGCCCGAGCATGAACACGAGCAGCGTGCCGCTGAGCAGGGCCGTGCCGGGCCAGTCGATCCCGTGCTCCGACGGGACCGGCGGATCATGCGGCACCAGCCGGGCCACGGCCGACGTCGCCACGACGACCACGATCGTCGGCAGCCCGAATATCCACTGCCAGGCCAGCCCTTCCGCGATCGGCCCGGCGAACAGCATGCCCACGATGCTGCCGCCCGTGAACAGCGCGACGACCAGCCCGATCACCGCGTGTGACTCTCCTGCCGCGAGGTGCTTGCGCACCAGGATGAAGGAGAGGGGCAGCGCGCCGACCATGACGCCCTGCAGTACCTGACCGACCAACAGCACGGGCAGGCTCGGCGCCAGAGCCGCCATCAGCCCACCCACCGAGACCACTGCCATCAGCCGGACCAGCACCCGCTTTCCGCCGTATCGGTCACCGAGCTTGCCAGCGAGGGGTGTGGCGACCGCGCCGGCGACGAGGAGTGCGTTGCCGATCAGCGCCCCTTCGGACGCATCGACTCCCAACTCGCTCTGCAGCAGCGGCAGGGCGGGCTCCACCACCGACTGCAGGGTGCCGAGGGCAAGGGCCAGGATGCCGAGGGCACCGATCGCCGGCCACCCAATGCGGGCGGGGGCGGTCACGGCTTCGGATACGGACGTCTTGTTCACCGGCGCCCGTCCAGTCGGTCGAGCGCCTTCTGTGACGCGGTACCGGGTAAGGCGAGGGGAAAGGTCGCCACCTGTTGATCACTCCAGACACCACAGGAGATGAGGGACGCACGGGATTCCGCGCGCTGCCCACACTTCCCTGCGGTGCCCCCGGCGGGCATCGTCCCAGGCAGCCGTCCTGACCTGGTGCCTCAGGACCAGTCGCTCCCCCACTCTGGTGCCTGCGCACTACGAACGGGCCCGTACGTACTGAGGGCCAATTAGCAGGAAAGAGCGAAGGCGAGCGCTCGGCCCGCGGTGGCGCCGGTTGCCGGATCAGATGGTGCTGGTGCCCCTGCGCGAGCTGCATCGACGCACGACGGCTGCGGCTAACCAGCCGCTACCTGCCGACCAACGACATCAACCGACAAGACGGTAACGAGAAGAGGTCTCACCATGTGGAACAAGTGCCAGCGCTGCAAGGGCGATGGAAAGTGCACCACCTGCGATGGCTCCGGCTACCGAGGTGTGTGGAAGTGCGACAGCTGCCGGGGCAGCGGCGACTGCGAGGCGTGCGACGGCCGCGGCTGAGCCGACCACCTTGGGATGACCTGCGCTCCCTGTCGTCGACCGGGTCGACGACGGCGAGCGGGTGCAGGGTCTTGGCGATCCGCCCGTACTCGGCGAACGCCTGCCCCAGTGGGGTCGGGCGCCCCTCTCGGCCGAACATCCGCAGCAGGTCGTACGCCCTCACCTGATTGGTGACCAGGGAGCCGGCCACCCGTAGCGTGTCCAGCCAGTGCGTGATCACCTTGTTCAGGTTGACCCGGTTGCGGGCGATGTCCTCCAGCGGCCTGTACGTCCCGGTCTCCACGCCGGGCATCGTCGCGCGCCAGAACCGCTGGTCGTCCAGGTCGCGGAACCTGGGGCTGAAGTTGTATCCGAGGATCTTGAACAGGCCGAACACCATGTCGGAGTACGAGGCGTTGTCGGTCGCCACCATCTCCGGCTTCACCCCGCCATCGAGGTTCAGCAGCGCGTCCAGGATGTACAGCGAGTCGCGCGGCGTGCCCGGGACGACCATCTGCCCGATGCCCGCGACCTGGTCATTCACGGCGTTGAGCCAGGTGGTGCCCCTCTTGAACCCGGAGTACTTCGGCGAGGGCGCGGCGCTGATCGTACGGACGGGGACGACGAAGCGGAGGCCGTCGACGGAGGCGAGCAGCCCGTCGCCCCAGTACCGGACGATCGGCACCTGGGACTGGGCGGTGATCAGGGCGGCGTTCGCCGCGGCGATGGTGTCGGCGCGCCGGCCACAAGGAACCGTAGAGGTCACCACTGACAACGGGACTCGGCCCGAGCCCATGACGGGATAAGCCAGGCCGCCTCGGGCGGGAAAACGACAAACAAGAGGCCGGAAACATCCAGATTCTGGATCGTTCCCGTTCTCGCCCTTGCGACCATTCCCGAACACAATTTCGAGTCTCGGCCGGGGATTTTGGCTCGCCTACCGGCCCGCCGATGTCCTGCCCCATCTGGGCGGACGCGAGGCCGTGCCATCGCATCTTGATCCCGTCCAGTCAGAGCTGGGCTGTAGCCGGTTTGGTTTTCTGTCGGAATTCCAGTCGTTGCTTCCCCGTGACAGCTATGACGGCGCAAATGCAGGGAGGGCCTCGCGGATGAACGGGCAGATAGATCAACGGATGTTGGTGCTCATGCTCGTTGGTTGCGGCACCGTGCATGTCACCTTCGAGCACCCGTCGTTCGGCACCACCCTCGTCGTCGGTGTCGCCGTGGTGACACTGCTCCACTTCCTGATGCGGGGGCGCTGACCCGCATGCCGCTGAACTTCGATGGCAAGCGCTCACGGTTCTCGACAAAAGCCGCCCTTACGCGGAAGCTGCCAGGACGGCCGCCCCTCAGGCTGTCCAGGTCGCCGACGCCTGGCACGTCTGGAACAACCTCGCCGAGGCCGTGGAGAAGACCGTCACCGGCCACTACGGCTGCCTCCGCACCGCCCACCAGCCTGAAGAGCCAAAGCCACCGGCGGAGCCGGACGGCATGCTCGACGTCCGCGGCCGGCCCCGCCGAATCGTCGCCACCATCCGCGAACGCCACCGCGCCGTCCAGGAACTTCATGCCCAGGGCCGGTCCCTTCGTCGGATCAGCCGTGACCTGAACCTGGACTATTACGCCGTCCGCCGATACGCCCGGACTGCGGACGTCGGCGAGCTGCTGGTGAAGGTCACCCAGCGCCGGACCCTGTTCGGCGACTACAAGCCCTTCATCTACCTGCGCTTCACCCAGGGATGCCGCAACGCCAGCCAGCTCCACCGGGATGTACGCGACCAGGGGTTCCCCGGAGACAGGAGCGTGGTCAACTCCTATGTACGTCTGCTGAAGCAGGGCACCGTCACAGCGCCACCACCCCCGGCACTGCCGAAACCCAGGAGAGCACTGCGCTGGATCATGACCCACCCCGAGCGCCTTCGTCCGGAGGTGGCCGTGGGGCTGAAGGAGATCCGGGCGGCCTGCCACGAACTGAACGCCGCAGTCAAACACGTTCGAGCATTCGGCACGCTCATACACGAGCACCGTGGCGAAGACCTCCGCGAATGGATCGAGCAGGTCAGACAGCACGATCTGCCCGCCCTGCGGCAGTTCGCCGACGGCCTTCTCCACGACTGGGACGCGGTCGTCGCCGGCCTGTCCAGCACTTGGAGCTCCGGTCAGGTCGAAGGCCAGGTGACCAGGGTCAAGCTCCTCAAACGCGCAGGCTACGGCCGGGCCAAGCTCGACCTTCTCCGCACCCGCATTCTCCTCCGGCATTGAGACGGGCGAGATTCTGACCTCGCATCGCCGAAGGTGGGCAAAGATCTCCTCATGGACGACCTCCTGAAGTTCCTTCACGCCCGTTACGAGGCGGACAACCATGCCTATGCCGAGGTGGCCTACCGTTTCGGGGCTGACGCCCTCCTTGACAGCCACCTGCCGATGCTCGACCTCCTCGACATGCTGGCCCGGGATTACGAGGCAATGAATCCGACCGACGCGCGCTTCGTCGGCCTTGGACATGCCCTTCGCGTGCTCGCACAGTCGTACACCGAGCACCCCGACTACCGGGCGGAGTGGCGACCCTAGAGGAGCTGGCCGGTCACAAGATCAGCGACAGAGCCCGTTCATTCGTACGAGGCTATGCGCGTTCACGTGTACGCCGACACCTGCAGCCAGGCGACTTCCCGGGCCTGGGCGCGGGCAGAAGCCAGCCGGGCGAGAGCGGTCTCGTCGATGTCGGCGAGCAGCCGCCAGGCCGTCGGTGTCGAGGCGACGGGGCCGAACACCCCTGCCTGGTCCCGTAGTACGGCGAGGTCCGCGATGGCCTTGCCGCCGTCGGCGAGCATCACGGCCAGATCGGTGGCGATCCGGCCCGGGTCATGTCCCCTCCCGCGCGGCCGAAGCGGTCCGAGCGCGGCGGAGTACGCGGTGGTCAGCCCTGTGGCATTGGCCAGATCCGCCAGCAGCCGTGCCCCGGCATGACCGACCACCCCCGCACCGTCCGCGCCGACATGGACCTTGGGACGCAACCCGATACCCCGCACGTAGAAAGTGCCCTCCGCCCGGACCGACAGAACCCCTCAGCAAGGTTCATCGTCCCAGGTCAGGAAGGCACTTTCGCGTTTCCGCCGCAACAACCCCCGTACCTAAGCGAAACGGCGAAGTTAACGCCCCGCAAGGAAGACGTGATCCGTCGGCTCCTGGCCCACCACGCCGAGCAGAGCCGGCAGGCGGCCGAGCGGAAGGCGCCCGCTCCGGCGCCGGGCTATCGGCAGGAGACGATGGACGTGCTGTTCGGCAAGGGGATCGCGTGATCGCCGCCGAACGCCTCGCTGCTGCACCGGTGGTCTCCCGGCCCCATCTGTCGGCCGAACAGCAGGCCGAGAAGTTCCCGCCGCGTCCCGTTCCAGCACACTGGTCTGCCGCCGGGATGGACCGCGACGGAGTACTGCGGACGTGGGGCGAGGCGACGCCGCGGCAGGAGGATTCTCGCAACCACGACTTCCGTCGGCGCGGCCTGATGCTGATGCTGGACTGGTTGCAGGAACAACCGGGCCGGACCTGGCACCAGCGCTGGCACGCCAGCGGCGCCGATGCAGCTGGTGAGCGGTGGGCCGACGGCCCGGCGTGCCGGCTGGAGCGGCACGCCAAGTTCTCGCGGACCCGGCTGGAGACCATGACCAGCTCCCTGGTCGTCATGGTCGGTGCCGACGTCATCCGGCCCTTGCTGGGCTGGTTGCTCACCGGGGGCAGGAAGCGCAAACTCGCCCGGAAGATGATCCGCTCCCGCGACGCCGACGGCTTCGCCCGGCTGGACAATTTCTGCCAGGCCGATCCCGGGATCAGCGACATGGCCCGCCCGCCGCCTTGTTCCGCACCACAGTCATCATCGCCGCCAAGGGCGGGACGGTGGCCAACATCGTGGTGGGGGACCTACTGGACGCTCTGGCAGTCGAGGCAGTTGCGTGGAAGCCGGCGCTCCGGCTCGGCGACGTTCCGGGCGCTGCGCGAGACCGGCGTCTTCGGCGCCGGCGTCCCTACGCTGCGGGAGATCCAAAGCATCGGCCAGCGTCCAGTCGAGGAGCTCGTCGACCGCTATCCGATCGCCTGCCGTCCGATCCGCGATCTGCTGGTGGAGTACCTCAAGGAACGACAGCCCGCCCTGGACTACGGCACCCTACGCGGGCACACCTACCAGCTGACCAAGTGCTTCTGGCAGGACCTGGAACTGCACCATCCCGGCATCGACTCGCTGCGTCTCGCCGCCGACGTCGCCGCCACCTGGAGACGACCACACCCCCGAGCAGATGCTCCGCCTGCGGCACAGGAATATGACGCACGTGTTCATCGGATGGGACTGGTTGCCCGAGACTCGCCGGAAGCTTCGACCCCGACCCGGCGGCCGGCCGGGTCACCAACGCCGCCCGTCGCTACTAACAGGGTCGGCAAACCGGGCCCCGGGCCCGTACTCGCCGACAGCCCGTCGATCTTCCCAGCGCGCAATGACATCGGCGCCCTCCTTCCAAACACAACGTTGGCCTTCACGACCCCAACGGTCACGAAGGCCAACGTCATGCTTGCCCCCCCAAATTCGCCAACAGTGTCAGTTAGCGCGGGGAAACCCCTTGCCCCCATGGGAGACGAATGGGAGAAGGATCTTGCCCATGAGGGCTAACTAAAGCTAACTAAGGCTAACTAGAGCTAGATTCTCATGGCGGAGTTCAGCAGATAAGCCGCTGACCAGCGACTTTCTGGGTCACACCGTTAATCCAGACGATCACGGTTCCCCCTCTTCCGTAGCCCCATGTGGATTGCCCGCAACACCCGGCAGTGGAAACACGTGGCCGATTCCGGCTGCCCCGTCGACACTCGGCTGTTGCTGGTTCGTGGCCTTTTCGCCACCTCTTGCGCGGGCCCCGGCGCGTCCTGTCCCGCGGAACGTTTTCAGCCGGGGCCGTAACACACGCGGACAGAAGGTCGTTGGAGACGGATGTGACCGAGGGGGTTCGCCATGCACCGTGACGTACTGGAGAGGTTCCCGGCGGGGGATCCGCGAGGGAGCTGGCGCGCCGAGGAGTTCGCGCGGGCGCGCCGGGACGAGGGCACCCCCGCCGAGGTGGTGATGGACCTGGAGTCGGACCACTTCCTGGTGGTGGTGCCCCAACAGGCCCGGGAATCCGCCTCCTGAGGGAGCCGCTTCGGGGCCCCGGCTCTCAGCCCTTGCTGGATCCGAGGGTGAGACCGGCGATGAAGTGTCGCTGGAGCAGCAGGAAGACGATGATCGTCGGCAGCGCCACGATGATGGAGCCCGCGGCCAACAGGTTGTAGTCGGTGAAGAATTGACCGCGAAGATTGTTGAGCGCCGAGGTCACCGGCAGTTTGTCGCCGTCGGAGATGAAGACCAGCGCCCACAGGAAGTCGTTGTACATCCAGGTGAACTGGAGCGTGCCGAGGGCCGCGAGGGCCGGCCGGCACAGCGGCAGGGTGATCCGCCAGTACTGCGCCCAGACGCCCGCGCCGTCGACGATCGCCGCCTCCAGGATCTCGATCGGCAGCGTCCGCATGAAGTTGGCCAGGACGAAGACGCAGAAGCCCATCTGGAAGCCGACCTGGACGGCGACGACGGCCCAGTACGAGTCGTACATCGTCATCGAGTCGGACATCCAGTACGGCAGCGGGATGCGGTTGAACAGCACGTACAGCGGCGTGATGATCACCTGCTGCGGCAGCAGATTGCCCGCCGTGAACAGCATCAGCAGCACGATCGATCCGCGCATCCTCAGCCGTGCCACGGCGAAGGCGACGAACGAGGCGAGGAAGAGCGCGAGCAGCACTCCCGGGACGGCGATGAGCAGCGTGTTGACGAAGTACTTCGTCATCCCGGAATCGGTGAACGCCTGCCGGTAGTAGTCGAAGGACAGCCTGTCGGGCAGTGAGAAGTAGCCGCGCTCGGCCGTCTCGTCGTACGGCCTGAGCGAGGCGTACGCGGCCAGCAGCAGCGGCGCGAGGAACCCCAGCGAGACGGCCATCAGGAAGGCGTGCACCCCGAACCGCCCGGGGGTGAGGCGACGCCGGCGGGCGGACGGCCGCGAGGACGCGGGAGCGCCGGGGGTGGCGGGTGTGGGCGCGGGCGGGCCCGGGGTCGCGGTGTCGGCGTGCACGCTCATCGGGTCTTCTCCCCTCGGATCTCCTGGACCAGATACGTCACGACGAAGCCCATGGAGACGACGAGCAGCACGACGGCGATCGCCGATCCGAAGCCGATCCGGCTCGCCTCTCCGATGATGTTGTCCGTGACGAGCACCGAGAGCAGTTCGAGGCCGTTTCTGCCCTTGTTGACGGCGTAGACGATGTCGAAGGCGCGCAGCCCCTCGATGACGGTGATCACGCCGACGATGACATTCACCGGACGCATGGTGGGGAAGACCACCCGGAAGAATGTCTGAGTCTCGCTCGCGCCGTCGATGGCCGCGGCCTCCTTGAGAGAGGCGTCGACAGCCTTGAGTCCGGCCAGATAGAGGATCATCACATAGCCGGTGTGCCGCCAGGCGGCGGCCAGCAGGACCATCCAGATGTTGAGGTCCGGGTCGCCGAGCCAGTCCGTGGGATTCTCCGTGTCGCCGAGGATCGCGTTGAGCGCGCCCTGGTCGCGGGAGAAGACGAGTTGGGCGATGAAGCCGACGACGGCGAGCGAGAGCACCACCGGCAGATAGATCGTCGACTGGTAGAAGCGGCTGAAGCGCACACCCCGGTCGATGAGGACGGCGAGGAACAGTCCGAAGGGCGTGGCGACCAGTCCGAGGAAGCCCAGCCACAGGAGGTTGTGCTGGACGGCGGGCCAGAACTGCGGGTAGTTGGTGAACAGGTTCTCGTAGTTCTCCGTACCGACCCACTCGATGTCGCTGATCCCGTCCCAGCTGGAGAAGGACAGCACGATCGAGGCGACGGTCGGGCCCCACACGATGACGAGATCGAGCAGGAGAGGTACTCCCAGCAGCACGCACAGGACGGCACGGTCCCGGGCGGAGAACCGCCGGGGGCCGCGCCGCCGGGTGCGACGCGTCGTGAAGAACGCCACGGATCAGAGCTCCCGGTCGGAGTCGGCGGGCACGAGGGGGGGCGGGCGTGGGGAGCAGCGGCGGGCGGGTGCTGT
This sequence comes from Streptomyces camponoticapitis, assembly GCF_014646115.1. Taxonomy (GTDB): domain Bacteria; phylum Actinomycetota; class Actinomycetes; order Streptomycetales; family Streptomycetaceae; genus Streptomyces; species Streptomyces camponoticapitis. The sequence continues at coordinate 39,066 of NZ_BMMV01000025.1, forward strand.
CCGGGAGGCTCAGCTGCCGGCGTCGGACGCGAAGAGCGTCTTCTTCTGCCGCTCGATCCCGTTGACCAGTCCGTCCACGTCGTCCGGCTCGTTGATGAAGCTCTGGATGGCCTGGATCATCACCGTGGAGGCGAAGTCGGGCCGGGTGTCGCGGTCCATGAACTGCGATATCTGCTTCGAGCCCGCGATCAGGTCCACCGCCTTCTTCTGCAGCGGTGAGTACTTGGAGATGTCGGCGTCCTCACTGACCGCGACGTTGTTGGGGTCACCGGCGAGATAGACGTCCTCGGCCCTGCCGGTGGCCAGCCAGGACAGCAGATCCCTGGCGCTCTCCATGGTCTGGTCGTTCTTCAGACTCTTGGAGTTCTTCGCCAGCAGGAATCCGTCGATGGGCGCCTCGACCGCGTCCTGGCCGTGCTCCGGGTTGATCTCGGGGAAGGCGAAGAAGTCGATGTCGTCCTGCTCGTCCTCGGGGAACTGCTGGCCGGGGTGCGGCAGTCCGAAGACGGCCATTCCCGTCTCGCCCTTCTGGAGGCTGGTCGCCGCCTCCTGCCAGGTACGGCCGTTGGCGCCCGGCTGGCAGTAGGGCAGGATGCTCCGCCAGGTGTCGAAGACGTCCTTGACGCGCCTGTCGGTCCAGGCTTCCTCGCCCGCCATCAGCGACTTGTGGAACTCGTAACCGTTGGTGCGCATGTTGATGTAGTCGAAGGTGCCCATCGCGGGCCAGCCGTCCTTGTCGCAGAACGCGATCGGGGTCAGCTTGTCCTTCCGCATCCGCTTGGCGAGCGCGAGATACTCGTCCAGGGTGCGCGGCGCCTCGTAGCCGCGCTCCTCGAAGACGCTCTTCCGGTGGAAGACCGCCCACGGGTAGTAGTAGTACGGCGTGAGGTACTGCTTGTCGTCCGAGCCGGTCGACTGGGCTTTCAGCGCCTCGGAGAAGCCGGTGTAGTCGCCCCACAGGTCGCTGATGTCGTGCAGCAGCCCCTTCTCGGCGAAGAACTGCATCCGGTAGCCGGCGAACCACATGAAGACGTCGTCCGGCTTGCTCTGCAGATAGCGGCTGATGTTCTCCTGGAAGCTGTTGTGGTCAACGGTGTTGACGTCGACCTTCCGCTTCTCCTGGGACTGTTTCTCGTACGCCGCGAAGGCCTGCGCGAACGCCTTCTTCGGGACCGGATCGGAGGCGTTCGAGCCCATCGTGACGGTCTTTCCGTCACCGCCGGGGCCGCCGCCGCACGCGGCGAGCAGCGACGGCAGTGCGATCGCACCCGCCCCGGCCGCCGCACCACGCAGTAGATTTCGCCGGGAGATCCGGTGCCCGGCCAGACTCGCCGGTACCACCGAACCGTTGAACGGAGACTGAGACATGTCCCCCTCCTCAGGGGTGCAACCCAACACAACCGAACGCGAGGGTTGGATCTCACTCCCCTGAGAGGGAGTCGTCAAGGGTTCTGACGGGATACCGAACAACCGTTACCCGGTCTTACGCAACAGAGCCGAACAGGCTCAACCGCAAACGCGCGCAATGCCACAAACGCGAAGACAGGTACACCGAAGGGGATTTGACGGCCCGTCGAGTCGCCTCACGCGACCTCCGCCCATTCGCCGGGACGGTCGCGTGAGGGCGACTCGACGTTTGTCTGACGGGTCGTCAGAGACTTGTCGGCGCGGTCATGGCCGAGTGGTTGTTGCTCGAAGGGGCAGGCCCGCGCCCCAGCGCGGCGGCCGCCGCCGCGCCCACCAGACCCGCGTTCGTGCCGGTCAACGCCGGTGCCACGGTGAGGTTCTGGACGAACGAGAGCGTCGCGTACTCACGCAGCGAACGGCGCAGCGGCAGGAAGAGCACATCTCCCGCGTTCGCCACTCCCCCGCCGACGACCGCGATCCCGATCTCCACGAGCGTCGCCGTCGCGGCGATCCCCGCGGCCAGGGCCTGCGCGGCCCGCTCGAACGAGGCGATGGCGACGGCGTCGCCCGCGCGCGCCGCCGCGGCGACGGCGGCAGCCGAGGTGTCACCGTCCTTGCCCGGTCGCCAGCCGCCCTCCAGGGCGCGACGGGCGATGTTGGGACCGCTGGCGATGCGTTCGACGCAGCCGCGTCCGCCGCACGGGCAGAGGTCGCCGTCGAGATCCACGCTGATGTGGCCGATATGGCCGGCGTTCCCCGAGGGGCCCGGGTGGAGCTTGCCGCCGAGCACCAGACCGCCGCCGACGCCGGTGGAGACGACCATGCACAGGGCGTTGTCGTAGCCGCGGGCCGCGCCCTGCCAGTGCTCCGCCGCCGTCATGGCGACGCCGTCGCCCACCAGCGTCACCGGCAGCCCGCTGGTGGCTTGCCGGACCCGCTCGACCAGGGGGAATCCGCGCCAGCCGGGCACGTTCACCGGGCTGACGGTGCCGGCCGCCGCGTCCACGGGCCCGGCGCTGCCGATGCCGACAGCTGTTGTACGCGCCCAGAGGGGCGAGGCGCCGATCTCCTCCAGCACCTCCGTGACCGCGCGCATCACCGACTCGCCCTCCTCGGTCGCCGGGGTCGGCCGGCGGGACCGTACGAGGATCCTCCCGTCACCGTCCACCAACGCTCCGGCGATCTTGGTACCGCCGATGTCGAGAGCGGCGACTAGCTCGGTATGCATCAGTGTCGGATCTCCAGTGGACGAGAGGGTCCCCGCGGGTGGGGGTTGTGGGGACGCGCGGGGACCTGCGGGTTCATGGAACAGTCTCCATTCACCTGACAACGTTGTCCAGGGCCTATGCTCAACGCCACAAGTCTTGAACACAACCGAACGACGACAGGACAGCGCACAGTGGCCGACACCGCCCGTCACTCCGAGCCCCGCTACGGTAATCGGCCCACCATGAAAGATGTGGCAGCCCGGGCCGGTGTCGGGCTCAAGACGGTGTCCCGAGTGGTCAACGCGGAGCCCGGAGTGACGCCGGACACCGAGCGGCGCGTCCAGGAGGCCATCGACGCGCTGGGCTTCCGCCGCAACGACTCGGCGCGCGTCCTGCGCAAGGGCCGTACCGCCAGCATCGGTCTGGTGCTGGAAGATCTCGCCGACCCGTTCTACGGCCCGCTGAACCGCGCGGTCGAAGAGGTCGCGCGCTCCCACGGCGCGCTGTTGATCAACGGGTCGAGCGCCGAGGACCCGGACCGCGAGCAGGAGTTGGTGCTCGCCCTCTGCGCGCGCCGCGTGGACGGCCTGATCATCATTCCCGCCGGCCATGACCACCGTTATCTGGAGCCGGAGATCAAGGCCGGGGTCGCGACGGTCTTCGTCGACCGCCCCGCCGGGAAGATCGACGCGGACGCCGTACTCTCCGACAGCTTCGGCGGCGCCCGTTCGGGCACGGCCCATCTGGTCGCGCACGGGCACCGGCGGATCGGCTTCATCGGTGACCAGCCCCGGATCCACACGGCGGTGGAGCGCCTGCGCGGCTACCGGGCCGCGATGGCGCACGCCGGCCTGCCGGTGGACGACTCCTGGGTGTCGCTGGGCACGACCGCTCCGGACCGCGTGCACGAGGCCGTCGTGTCGATGCTGAAGGCCCCCGAGCCGGTCACGGCGATCCTCACCGGCAACAACCGTGTCACCGTCACGGTCGTACGGGCCCTCGCCGCGCACGACCGGCCCGTCGCCCTCGTCGGCTTCGACGACATCGAACTGGCCGACCTGCTGGACCCCGGGGTCACCGTCATCGCGCAGGACGCGGCCACTCTCGGGCGTACGGCCGCGGAGCGGCTGTTCCGCCGCCTGGACGGGGCTGCCGACGCCCCTAACCAGGTGGTGGTGCCGACCAGGCTGATCGCACGCGGCTCGGGCGAACTGCCGCCGTCGGCAGACCGGTAGGCCCGGCAGCGGCTGGTCGTTGTCGCCGCCCGAGAGACAGACGTCGCTGACGAAGACCCTCGTGTTGCCCCTGTCGTCGGTCCCGGCCACGCGACAGCGGTCGACGACTGCCTGAGGGACGGCGGTCGCGGGTGGGGCGGGCCGGGTGCGTACGGCGGTCGGAGCGGTCCGGCCTCAGGGCGCCGAGACAGTGAGGGCCGCGCGGCGCGGGGCCGCGAAGCCTTCGAGGTCGGCGCGGCTGAGCCCGGTGAGGCCGGTGACCTCGTCGGCGTCGAGGGCTCCGCAGTCGAGTCCGCGCAGCAGATAGCCGCTGAGGGCCTTGGCGGTGGCCGGCTCGTCCATCACGTCGCCCCCGGCCTTCGCCACGTAAGCGGCGAGTCGCGCGGCGGCGGTCTCCAGGCCCTCGCGGTAGAAGGCGTAGACGGCGGCGTAGCGCGTGGGCAGGTGGCCTGGGTGCATGTCCCACCCCTGGTAGTAGGCGCGGGCCAGGGCGCGGCGGGTGAGCCCGTAGTGGAGCCGCCATGCCTCGTGGACCTGGCTGGTGGGGCCGACGGGCAGGACGTTGGTCGAACCGTCGCAGACCCGTACGCCGGTGCCGGCGGCGGCGACCTGCATGACGGCCTTGGCGTGGTCGGCGGCCGGGTGGTCGCTGGACTGGTAGGCGGCGCTGACCCCGACGCAGGCGCTGTAGTCGAAGGTGCCGTAGTGCAGTCCGGTGGCGCGGCCGTCCGCCGCGACGATCATCCGGGCGACGGCGGCGGTGCCGTCGGCGGCGAGGATCGACTGGCTGGTCTCGATCTGGATCTCGAAGCCGATCCGGCCGGTGCTGAGCCCGCGCGCCTTCTCGAACTCCTCCGCCAACCGGACCATGGCGGTGACCTGTTCGGGATAGGTGACCTTCGGCAGGGTGAGGACGAGCCCTTCGGGGAGCCCGCCGGCCTCCATCAGTCCGCTGAGGAAGACATCGAGGGTGCGGATGGCCCGGTCGCGTACGGGGGCCTCCAGGCACTTCATCCGGATGCCCATGTACGGGGCGGCGGTGCCGTCCTCGTACGCGGCGTGCACGAGGCGTGCGGCGCGCGCGGCGGCGATGTCCTCCTCCTCGCCGGAGTGCGCCCCGTAGCCGTCCTCGAAGTCGATCCGCAGGTCCTCGACGGGTTCGCGCTCCAGCTTGGCCCGCACCCGCTCGTACACCGGGCCGGCCAGTTCGCCGGAAATGCCGAGGGCGCGTGCCAAGGAGGCGGCGTCGGGGGCGTGTTCGTCGAGGGCGGCGAGGGCCTGGTCGCCCCAGGAGCGGACGGTGCGGGCGTCGAAGGCGTCGGCGGGGACGTAGACGGTGTGGACGGGCTGGCGGGTGCCGGGGTCTCCCGGATAGCGGCGGGCGAGCTCCGCGTCGACCGGTGCGAGCGAGGCGCCGATGCTCGTTCCGACCGCGTCCGGAAGGCTCGTCGTCACCTTGTCCTGCTGGCCCTGGCCCATTCCCACGCCTCAACTTTCCGCTATATGGAATTCATCATCCGCATGGTGAAGTTAATCGTCTGATCCAGGCTGCGTCAATGGTCGCCCGGAGGGGCCGGGGAAGCGAGCACTCAGCACGGAGGGGCCGCTCGGCACAGACGCCGCGCGGCCCCTCCGGGTGCTTGCTCGGGGCTCAGCCCTTGCGTGCCTTGATGGCCTCGGTGAGCTGCGGGACGACCTGGAAGAGGTCCCCGACGATGCCGTAGTCGACCAGGTCGAAAATGGGCGCCTCGGCGTCCTTGTTGACCGCGACGATCGTCTTCGACGTCTGCATGCCCGCCCGGTGCTGGATCGCGCCCGAGATGCCGGAGGCGATGTACAGCTGGGGGGAGACCGACTTGCCGGTCTGGCCGACCTGGTTGGAGTGCGGGTACCAGCCGGCGTCGACGGCGGCGCGCGAGGCGCCCACGGCCGCGCCGAGGGAGTCGGCGAGCGCCTCGATGATCGCGAAGTTCTCGGCGCCGTTGACGCCGCGTCCGCCGGAGACGACGATCGCGGCCTCGGTCAGCTCCGGGCGGCCGGTCGACTCACGCGGGGTGCGGGCGACGACCTTGGTGCCGGTGGCGGCCTCACCGAAGGTGACGGCCAGCTCCTCGACGGCGCCCGCGACAGCGGCCGGCTCGACGGGGGCCGAGTTGGGCTTCACGGTGATGACCGGAGTGCCCTTGGTGATCCGGGACTTGGTGGTGTACGCGGCGGCGAAGACCGACTGGGTCGCCACCGGGCCCTGGTCGTCGGCGGTCAGGTCGATCGCGTCGGTGATCAGGCCCGACCCGATGCGCACCGCGAGACGGGCGGCGATCTCCTTGCCCTCGGCGGACGAGGGGACCAGTACGGCGGCCGGGGAGACGCTGTCGTACGCGGCCTGGAGCGCGTCGACCTTCGGGACGACGAGGTAGTCGGTGAACTCGGCGGCGTCGGCGGTCAGCACCTTCACCGCGCCGTGCTCCGCCAGGGTCGCGGCGGTGTCCGCGGCGCCCGCGCCGAGCGCGACGGCTACCGGGTCGCCGATACGGCGGGCCAGCGTCAGCAGCTCCAGGGTGGGCTTGCGGACGGCGCCGTCCACATGATCGACATAGACGAGGACTTCAGCCATGGGATGTGTTCTCCTGCGAATGCGTGTGCGTGAAGGAACCGGGACCGGCTGGGGCGGTGAACCGCACCCGTCAGATGAACTTCTGGCTCACGAGGTACTCGGCCAGCTGGTCGCCGCCCTTGCCCTCGTCGTTGACGATGGTGCCCGCCGTACGGGCCGGGCGCTCCGTGGCGGAGTCGACCGCCGTCCACGCGCCTTCGAGACCGACGTCCCCGGCCTCGATGTCCAGGTCCCCCAGGTCCAGGGACTCCACCGGCTTCTTCTTCGCCGCCATGATCCCCTTGAACGAGGGGTAGCGGGCCTCGCCCGACTGGTCCGTCACCGACACGACGGCCGGCAGGGAGGCTTCGAGCTGCACGGTGGCCGCGTCGCCGTCGCGGCGGCCCTTGACGGTGGAGCCGTCGACCGAGACCTCGGACAGCAGCGTCACCTGCGGGACGCCAAGACGCTCCGAGAGCATCGCGGGCAGGACGCCCATCGTGCCGTCGGTCGAGGCCATGCCGCAGATGACCAGGTCGTAGCCGGTCTTCTCGACCGCCTTCGCCAGGACCAGCGAGGTGCCGAGCGCGTCGGTGCCGTGCAGATCGTCGTCCTCGACGTGGACCGCCTTGTCCGCGCCCATCGACAGCGCCTTGCGCAGCGCGTCCTTCGCGTCCTCGGGGCCGACCGTCAGCACGGTGACCTCCGCGTCACCGTCGTGGTCACCCGCGATCTGCAGCGCCTGCTCGACCGCGTACTCGTCGAGCTCGGACAGCAGACCGTCCACATCGTCACGGTCCAGCGTCAGGTCATCGGCGAAATGCCGGTCACCCGTGGCGTCGGGCACGTACTTCACACAGACAACGATCCTCAAGCTCACGCCGGCTCTCCTACTGCATCGTCATTTCTGGGCTGCGTTGTTGCTCGCAGCATAGGCGCCTGATGGGGGGTTTTCCGGTCAGGTCGACCCGTGCACCGACCATAATATTACTCGCCAGTACATCCAGCTCATGCCCACTGAGCAAGCGCTTTGAACTGTGACCTTCCCAACGCCCGCCGGTCCGGAGCCCCGACACGGAGCGGCCGGCGGCGCGGCGTGTCACCCGCCGGAGGGCTCGCCGGAGACGGCCACACCCAGTGCGGCGATCACATCGGCCTTACGGGGTGCCCCGGCCGCCCTGCGGACGATCCGGCCCGCCGCGTCGAGGACGAGCACCGTGGGCGTCCTGAGGATGCCGAGTTCGCGTACCAACTCCAGGCGGTCCTCGGCGTCGAGCTCCACATGGGCGACGCCGTCGACCATGCCCGTGACCTCTGCGAGCGTGCGCCGGGTGGCCCGGCAGGGCTGGCAGAACGCGCTGGAGAACTGGACGAGTGTGGCCCGCTCCCCCAACTCCGCGCCCAACTCGGCCGCGCCGAGCCGCCTTTCGCCGTCACGCCCGCGCACCTTGAGCCTCCCGTTCGTACGCCGGTGGAGCACGCCGAAGAGGCTCGCCGCCGCGAGCACCGCCACGCACACCATGAGCCCTGTCGTCGTCATCTCCCGTGCAGCGTTCACACGACCGCAAGATATTCCGCGGTCCCGGGCGTGCGGCCCTGAGCGATGCTGGTGTCATGAACATAGATGTCAGAGGTCCCCGCTTCGGCGCGGCCGTCACCACCGTCGTCCTGGCCGCGGTCCTCGTCACCGGCAGCGGCGCGCTTCTCGGCTGGCAGGCCCTGGTCTTCGCGGTGGGCGCGCTGGCCGGTGCGGGGCGTTCGCCCTACGCGTGGCTGTTCCGCACCGTCGTACGGCCCAGGATCGGACCGCCCACGGAGTTCGAGCCCCCGGAGCCGCCGCGTTTCGCGCAGGCGGTCGGGCTGGTCTTCGCGCTGGTCGGGCTGGTCGGCTATGTGTGGGGGCCTCTCTGGCTCGGACTGGCCGCTACCGCCTGCGCCCTCGCCGCCGCCTTCCTCAACGCGGTCTTCGCCTACTGCCTCGGCTGCGAGATGTACCTCCTGCTGCGCCGTACGACCGAGGCGCTGCGCTGAGCTGCGGCAAACGCCCTGATCACCCGGGAATGACGTGATGAGAATCTCGCTCCGCGCCGTCGACAGGACTGGCCACAAGGCCTCGTTTGGGGCACGATCTGCCCAATGCCGAAAACCTACGGCTGCGTAGCTTCCGTCGGGAGAACCCTCCCCGGGAACAGAAGGGTCTCCTCCAGATGGCAGAGCTCGTCTATCGGCCGGTCATCGGCGCCGCCCGCACGATGTTCAAGGCGCTGGACCTCAAGATCGAGACTCAGGGCTCCGAGAACATCCCGCGTGTCGGCGGCGCGGTGCTCGTCAGCAACCACATCAGTTATCTGGACTTCATCTTCACCGGCCTCACGGCACTCCCCCAGAAGCGGCTCGTCCGCTTCATGGCGAAGGAATCCGTCTTCAGGCACAAGGTCTCCGGGCCGCTCATGCGCGGCATGAAGCACATCCCGGTGGACCGTACGCAGGGCGAGACCGCCTACTCGCACGCGCTCGACTCGCTGCGCGCGGGCGAGATCATCGGTGTATTCCCCGAGGCGACGATCTCGCAGTCGTTCACGCTCAAGTCCTTCAAGTCGGGCGCGGCTCGCCTGGCGCAGGAGGCCGGCGTGCCGCTGATCCCGATGGCGCTGTGGGGCACCCAGCGGCTCTGGACCAAGGGGCGCCCCCGCAACTTCCGGCGCAGCCACATCCCCGTGACGATGCGGGTCGGCGAGCCGGTGGAAGCCCCCACCGACCAGTACGCGGGGGCGATCACCCGGCGGCTGCGCGAGCGGGTGCAGGAGCTGCTCGAAGCCGCCCAGCGCGCCTACCCGGTACGGCCCAGGGACGCGAGCGACACCTGGTGGGTACCGGCGCATCTGGGCGGTACGGCCCCGACCCCGGCCGAGGCCCGCGAAGCCGGCTGAGCCTGGCGGCCCCCGCGGGCGCCGCCACCGAAACGTCACCGCACGGCCCGTCGCCCGACCGGCGTTCCGTCATGTGGTGCGTCAGAGCGCGGGGCGCACGGTGATCCGCGCCCCGGGGCTCAACTTCTCCAGCGATTCGGCGAGTTCGGTGCCCGCCGCGTCGAGCTCCGCGCCGGTCATCGGAGCCAGGCTCTCCAGCAGGAAGACGGCGTTCACCGACTCCTCGGTGAGCCGGGTCCGCACTCCCTGACGCCAGTTCCAGCGCCGGCAGGTGACACCCTCGTCGTCGCGCCACACGACCTCGCCCGCGTCCGGGTGCTCGACGACCGGCTCCCCGCCCGCGGCGGTGTGGAACGGCTCCTCGCCCGTGGCCCGTACGAGCCGCATGGCGCCCGTGATCCGGTCGGTGTCCTCGCCTCCGACGGGGATCAGATGGGCCACGCTGATCGCGTTGTAGAGGTCCACGAGCAGATTGATCCGGGGCAGACCGCCGTCGGCGAGCGCGCGCTTGGCCAGCGCCTCGGCGGAGTTGCGCGTGCGGTTCGGCTTGCTGCCGAAGGCCGTGTACGCGGCGCGCCAGGCGACCATATGCGGGTCCTCGTGCGGCGCGCGGCCGTCGAGGCGGGCGGCGAGCCGCCGGGCCGCGTCGTCGAGCAGCGCCGAACTGGCCTCGTTGCTGGGGCCGTTCACCAGGCCGTGGGCCTCGACGGCGAGCGGGGTGAAGCCGGGGACGAGGGAGTGCACCTCGTCCGACACGGTGAGCGTCAGGGTCATGGTCTGCCTTGCCTCGGGACGTACGGAATCGGTGCATCAGAGCACACCGAGAGGTCTACTGTAATGCACCGGGGAACGCCCGCGACCACGCGAGTGCGGGGCCGGGGGTGAATCCCCGGCCCGACGCCTCTACGGGTTACCTGGCCATCTCTTCCTTGACCGCCTGGACGAACGCGTCGACGTCGTCCTCGGTCGTGTCGAAGGCGCACATCCAGCGCACGTCACCGGCCGTCTCGTCCCAGAAGTAGAAGCGGAAGCGCTTCTGGAGCCGCAGGCCCGCCTCGCGCGGCAGGCGGGCGAAGACCGCGTTGGCCTGGACGGGGTGCAGTATCTCGACCCCGTCGATCGCGCGCACGCCGTCGGCGAGCCGCTGGGCCATGGCGTTGCTGTGCCGGGCGTTGCGCAGCCAGAGATCACCGGCCAGCAGTGCCTCCAACTGGACGGAGACGAACCGCATCTTGGAGCTGAGCTGCATCGACAGCTTGCGCAGCCGCTTCATCGCGCGGACCGCGTCCGGGTCGATCACGACGACGGCCTCGCCGAAGATCGCGCCGTTCTTCGTCCCGCCGTAACTCAGTACGTCCACGCCGACGGTGTTGGTGAACGTGCGCATCGGTACGTCGAGGAAGGCCGCCGCGTTGGATATCCGGGCGCCGTCGAGATGGACCTTCATGCCGCGCTCGTGGGCGTGTTCGCACAGCGCGCGGATCTCGGCCGGGGTGTAGACGGTGCCCAGTTCGGTGTTCTGGGCGATCGACACGACCTGCGGCATGGCGCGGTGCTCGTCGTCGTACCCCCACGCCTGCCGGTCGACCAGCTCCGGGGTCAGCTTGCCGTCGGGGGTGGGCACGGTCAGCAGTTTGAGGCCGCCGACCCGCTCGGGCGCCCCGCCCTCGTCCACGTTGATGTGCGCGGAATCGGCGCAGATCACCGCTCCCCAGCGGTCGGTCATCGACTGGAGCGCGACGACGTTCGCGCCCGTGCCGTTGAAGACCGGGAAGGCCTCGGCGGTGGGGCCGAAGTGGCTGTGCATGACGCGCTGGAGATGGTCGGTGTACTCGTCCTCGCCGTACGCGATCTGGTGGCCGCCGTTGGCGACGGCCAGCGCCGCCAGCACCTCGGGGTGGGCGCCCGCGTAGTTGTCGCTGGCGAACCCGCGCACGGCTGGGTCGTGGTGCGCACGCGCGGCGGTCGTACGGGACGTCATGACTCGGGGCTCAGCCACAGGCGGCTTCCGTTCACTTCACCGGCGGGCCGCTCCCAGACCCCGGCGATGGCGTCGGCCAGGTCTCCGGCGTCCGTGAAGCCCGCGAACTTCGCATTCGGGCGCTCGACGCGCATCGCGTCGTGCACCAGTGCCTTGATGACCAGGATCGCAGCAGCCGCGCGCGGCCCTTCGTCGCCCCCGGCCTTACGGAAGTCGTCGGCGAGCGCCAGTGTCCAGGCCTCGGCCGCCGCCTTGGCCGCGGCGTAGGCGGCGTTACCGGCCGTGGGTTTGCTCGCTCCGGCCGCGCTGACCAGCACATAGCGCCCGCGGTCGCCGCGCAGCAGGGCTTCGTGGAAGGCGAGGGAGGTGTGCTGGACCGTGCGGATGAGCAGCTTCTCCAGCAGGTCCCAGTCGGCGAGGTCGGTGTCGGCGAAAGTCTTGCCGCCGCGCCAGCCGCCGACGAGATGGACCAGCCCGTCCACGCGGCCCCGGCCGGCGTCCTTCTCGATCCTGGCCGCCCACGCGCGGGTGGCCGCCGGATCCAGCAGGTCGACGGTGTCTCCGGTGACGGTGGCGCCGCTGTGGGCGCGGCGGGCGGCCTCGACGGCCTCGGCGAGACTCGCCGCGTCCGCGTCGGCGCCGAAGACCGTCGCCCCGGCCGAGGCCAGGCGCAGCAGGGTGGCGCGCCCCGCGGGGCCGCCCGCTCCGGCGACCGCCACGACGGCGCCGTCCAGCGCGCAGCCCTTTCCGGTGCTCGCGCTCATGGTCGTCTTCTCCGTCATCCCGGTGTCCCCCGTGTCTGCGCGTCGTCGTTCATGCCGTGGCCGGCCGTGCTGTCGCGGGACACGTTCTCCCGCCGAGAGCAGTGTCGTACGAACTCACGCGGCTCGCTTCTCGGTGGTCGTGGCCCGGATGCCCTGGGTCGAGGCGATCACGGTCTTGAGCTTCTTGCCCAGAGCCTCGTAGAACATGCTGAGCGGAAACTCGTCGGGGAGCACGTCGTCCACCAGCTTGCGCGGGGGCAGATCCAGGTCCAGGGCGTCCGGGCCCTTGGCCCAGCGGGATCCGGGGTGCGGGGCCAGATAGGTGGAGACGAGGTCGTAGGCGGCGAACCAGTGGACCAGCTTCGGGCGGTCGATGCCGGCCCGGTAGAGGCTCTCGATCTCGGCGAGCAGCTGCTGAGTGACCCGCGGAGCCCGCTCCCAGTCGATGCGCAGGGTGTTGTCGGTCCAGCGCACCACGTCGTGCTTGTGGAGGTAGGAGAAGAGCAGCTGGCCGCCGAGGCCGTCGTAGTTGCGCTGCCGGGCGCCGGTGACGGGGAAGCGGAACATCCGGTCGAAGAGCACCGCGTACTGCACGTCGCGGCCCTGCGGGACACCGTCGGCCGCGAGCTGTACGGCCTCCCGGAACGCGGTGAGGTCACAGCGCAGCTCCTCCAGGCCGTACATCCAGAACGGCTGCCGCTGCTTGATCATGAACGGGTCGAACGGCAGGTCGCCGTGGCTGTGGGTGCGGTCGTGGATCATGTCCCAGAGGACGAACGCCTGCTGGCAGCGGTCCTGGTCGCCGACCATCTCGCGGATGTCGTCGGGGAGTTCGACCCCGAGGATGTCGACGGCGGCCTCGGTCACCCGGCGGAAGCGGGCGGCCTCGCGGTCGCAGAAGATGCCTCCCCAGCTGAACCGCTCGGGGGCCTCGCGGACCGCGATGGTCTCCGGGAAGAGGACCGCGGAGTTGGTGTCGTACCCGGCGGTGAAGTCCTCGAAGGTGATGCCGCAGAAGAGCGGGTTGTCGTAGCGGGTGCGCTCCAGTTCGGCGAGCCACTCGGGCCAGACCATGCGCAGGACGACGGCCTCCAGATTGCGGTCCGGGTTGCCGTTCTGCGTGTACATGGGGAAGACAACCAGGTGCTGCAGCCGGTCCACCCGGTCGGCCGCGGGCTGGAAGGCGAGCAGCGAGTCCAGGAAGTCGGGTACGTCGAAGGCGCTGTCGGCCCATTTACGGAGGTCCGCCACGAGCGCCCGGTGGTAGGCGGCGTCGTGCGGAAGCAGGGGTGAGAGCTGCTCTACGGCGGAGGTCACCCGGTCGAGGGTGGCCTCGGCGAGGGCGCGCGAAGGCGCGTCGTCGGCGTCGAAGTCTATGGAGCCGTCCTTGGACTGCCAGGGGCGGATCTCCTCGACGGCGTTCTTGAGCTCGGTCCACGCGGGGTGCTCGACCACCCGCTCGCCGTCGGCCTGGAGCCCTCCGGTCCGGTCCTGCACAAGAATTTCCGTCATGTCACACCCTCCACGGGAGAAGCTCGCGTCAAGGCACCGTATCGGTCTTTGATTCTCCCGTACAAGGTCGGATGAGACAAATTATCCTGCCACGCTTCGTGTTTACGGGCGTTTTTCCCGCCGTATGCGCTGCTGACAGCAGGCATCTCCACTCGCCTGTCACGCGCGGGTCCATACCGGCGTACTGACCGTTAGGCTGCCGCCGTGCCGCGTGGGGCACCAGCGCCGCGCGGGAGCCGCCGACGACGGAAGCGAGTCAGCCTTGACTTTCCTCACCATCGGTCATCGTGGAGTGATGGGTGTCGAACCCGAGAACACCCTGCGCTCCTTCCTGCACGCCGAGCGGGCCGGTATGGACGCGATCGAGCTCGACCTTCATCTGAGCAAGGACGGCGCCCTCGTCGTCATGCACGACGCGGAGCTGGACCGGACGACGGACGGCACGGGCCCGATCGCCGACCGGACCCTCGCCGAGCTGCGGGAGCTCGACGCCGGGCGGGGCGAGCGGGTGCCGGTGTTCGAGGAGGTCCTGGACGCGGTGGGCTCACCGCTCCAGGCGGAGATCAAGGACGTGGCGGCGGCGCGGGCGCTGGCCGAGGTCATGCGCCGGCGGCAGCTGGTGGGACGGGTGGAGGTGTCCTCGTTCCACGACGAGGCCGTCGCCGAGATCTCCGCCCTGGTGCCGGGCGTACGGACGGTGCTGATCGCCAGCCGCTGGGGCGCGGATGTGGTGGACCGGGCCGTCGCGGTGGGCGCGGACTCGCTCGCGCTCAACATCCGGCGGCTGACGCTGGAGGTCGTCGAGCGCGCGCACGAGGCGGGGCTCGGGGTGATCGGCTGGGTGGTGAACACCCCGGACCAGTTGCGGCTGGTCCGGGCGCTCGGTCTGGACGGCGCGACCACGGACTTCCCGGAGATCCGCCGCACCGGGCGGTTCACCGCCTGACGCGCGGAGCCGGGAAACAGGGCGGAACCGGGACACCGGACCACTTGGCCGTACCGGGGGGGGTGGCACTCGGGTCCGGCGTCCCGGCGGTCAGGGGTAACTGATGCCGGTCAGCTCCTCGGCGGCGGCCCACAGCCTCTTCCCGCATTCGGGATCGGCCGCCCGCGGGTCGGGCTCGGTCGGGGCAACCGGGCCGCGCAGCTCCTTGAAGCCGGACGGGCCGTAGAACTGGCCACCGCGCACGCCGGGCGCGGTCGCAGCGTGCAGCTGTGACCGCGCACCCTCCTGGACCGGGGCGAACGCCCGCTGCGTCGCCCGGTCGACGGCCCGCGAGATGGCCCACTGGTCCTCAAACGCCCGCGGGCTGAGGTTGGTGCGGCAGATCCCGGGATGGGCGACGACGCTGAGCACGGGAGAGCCGGCCGTCTCCAGGCGGCGGTGGAGTTCGAGGCCGTACACGGTGCAGGCCAGCTTGGAACGGGCGTACGCGCGGCGGGGTCCGAAGTTCTTCCGCGACATCAGGTCGTCCAGGTCGAGACGGGCACCCCGGTGGGCGGTCGAGCTGATGCTCACCACGCGGGCGCCTTCCGCGCGGCCGAGGGCGCCGAGCAGCAGGCCGGTGAGCGCGAAGTGGCCCAGCATGTTGACGCCGAAGTGGGTCTCGAACCCGTCGTCGGTGGTGCGGGCCGGACCGAGATGGAGCACACCGGCGTTGTTGACCAGCAGATCGATCGCCGGGAAGTCGTCGTTCATCCCCTTCGCGAAGGCGCGCACGGACCGGAGCGAGGCCAGGTCGAGTTGACGTACGTGGATCTCGGCGTCGGGTGAGGTCCGCCGGATGTCCTTGGCCGCCCGCTCGCCGGCGGCGCTGTCGCGTACGGCCATCACGACGTGTGCCCCGCCGCGGGCGAGCTCGGTCGCCGTGACCAGGCCGAGTCCGGAGTTCGCGCCGGTCACGACGGCGACCCGACCGCTCTGGTCGGGCATGTCACGTTCGGTCCATTCGGTCATGACCGCTGCTCCTGGGAAATGGTGTGCCCGGCTGGGGGATGGTGTGCACGGCTGCCGGGCGCCAACGGTAGGAGCGGGGCGGCGAGTCGGGGTCGTACCCACTTCCCTAGGAGTGCCAGACCTACCTTCGGCCCACGCCGTGCCCGCACACTGTCCGTATGGCTGCCGACCACTCGTTCGCCCGTGAACTCGGTGACTTCCTCCGCGCCCGGCGCGGCCGGCTGAGCCCGCGGGACGTCGGGCTGGAGCCGGGCCCCCGGCGCAAGGTCACCGGGCTCAGGCGCGAGGAGATCGCGCTGCTCGCCGGGCTGAGCACCGACTACTACCAGCGCATGGAGCAGGGCCGCGACGTACGCCCCTCCGACAACGTGCTCGACGACCTCGCCACCGCCCTGCACCTGGACGACGACGAACGGCGGCATCTCTTCGCCCTCGCCCAGGCGGCACGCAGGCCCCAGCGCGTCCGGAGGCGCCGCGCCCCCGAACGCGTGCCGGACGGCACCCGGCAGCTGCTGGCCACCATGAACACCCCCGCGGTGGTGCTCGGCCGGCACCTCGACCTGCTCGCGTGGAACACCCTCGCCGAGGAGCTGTTCGGCGACCCGAACCAGCAGCCGCCGGAGCACCGCAACATGCTCACCTCGCTGTTCCACGACCCCGAGACCCGCATGCGCTGCCCCGACTGGGAAGCCACCGCGCTCCAGTACATCGGCATGCTGCGCGGCGCCGTCGTCACCGACCCGACGCACCCGCGGGCCACCATGCTCATCGGCGAACTCAGCATCCGCAGCGCGGACTTCCGGCGGCTCTGGGCCCGGCACGAGGTGCGCGAGACCGTGCAGGGGACGAAGCTGTTCCGGCACCCCCAGGTCGGCGAGATCACGGTCGAGTGGGGCAGCTACCCGCTGCCCGGCAGTCCCGGCCCGGTGATGTTCGTCTACACCGCCGAGCCCGGGAGCCCGGACGCCGAACGGCTCCAGCTGCTCGCATCCCTGCGCGCCGCCCGTACCCGGCGCGACCCGGACGACGGGCGCGCGGCGGTCGAAGGAGCGGTCAGACGTCCTGGTCCAGTGGCTTGACCAGCAGCTCGAACGCCAGGTCGGGCCGTTGCGGGATGCCGAAGCGCTCGTCGCCGTAGGGGAAGGGCAGCAGCTGTCCCGTACGACGGTAGCCGCGGCGCTCGTACCAGGCGATCAGATCCTCGCGCTGGACGATCACGGTCATGTGCATCTCACGGACGCCCCAGTCGGCGCGGGCGCGGCGCTCCGCCTCGGCCAGGACCTGCTTGCCGAGCCCCCCGCCCTGTGCGCCGGGGTCGACGGCGAACATGCCGAAGTACGCGGCGGGGCCGCGGTGCTCCAGCTGGCAGCAGGCGACCAGCACGCCGTCGGCCTCGACGGTCAGGAGCCGGCTGCCGTCGGCCTCGATCACGTCGAGCACGCCCTGCTCGTCGGTGCGCTGCCCTTCCAGCAGGTCGGCCTCGGAGGTCCAGGAGGCGCGGGCGCTCTCACCTCGGTAGGCGGACTCGATGAGCGCCACGAGGTTCTTGACGTCTTCTGCGGTGGCGTCCCGGTAGGTGAGCCGGCCGGGAGCGGGGCGCGGTGCGGTGTCCATGGTGCGCGTTCTCCGAATCTCCGCCGCGGACGGGCGGCGCGCCCGAGCCTAACCCCACTTCCCGGGGGAGCGGGCGGGCGGGGTGTGGATCGACGGGGGCGAGGAGCCCGTCCGCGGTGGAGATCCGGAGCCCTGCCGCCCGCCCCCGTCACACCTCGCCTTCGGCGGCCGTGGGGGCGGCGGGGCCGGCGGCCGGACCCGCGGCCGTGCCCGGGGCCTCGTCCGGCGGGATCCTGCGGTACTCCGGGGCGAAGCCCAGCAGCTTCGCGCACGCCGAGGTGTCGAACAGCGAGGCGTGGCCCGTCAGTTCGGTGAAGTACGGCACGCCCGGGTGGTGCTCTTCGAGCAGTTGGGCCGTCGGCACGGGCGACGAGGTGTCGTCCGCCGCCACGTTGATGACATGACAGCCCGTCAGTTCGGTGACGAGCGCGTACCGCACGGCCCTGGCCGCGTCCCTGGTGTCGAGCCACCCCCACAGGTCCATCCGGTGGCCGCCCGGATCGTCGCGTACGGCGGCGAGCTGCGCCGCCAGCCGCTCCCCCGTGCCGGTGAACGGGAACCGCATGCAGACGATGTCGGTGCCGTGGCGCCGGTGTGTGGCGCGGGCGGTCTCCTCCAGGACGAGCTTGGAGAGGCCGTACGGATCCTGGACGAGCGTGGGATGTTCCTCGTCCAGCGGTACGTAGCGCGGGGACTGCGGCCGCGGTGACCAGGCGAGTCCGACGGCCGACAGGCTGGAGGCGGCGACGACCCGGCGGACGCCGGTGCGGCCCGCCTCGTCGAGAACCCGGTGCGCGGTGAGGCAGTTGGTGGCGAACAGGGCGCTGTCGTCGTCCGAGTTGGGGTGCGGGATGGCGCCCAGATGGACGACGGCCTCCGCGCCGGCCATCGCGTCGCGTACCAGTCGGGGATCGCGGAGATCGCCGGTGTGGACGCGGTCCAGCCGTGGGTCGTCGACGGGGACGAGGTCGGTGGCGACGATCCGGTGGCCGTGGGCCAGCAGGTCCTCGATGACATGGCCGCCGATGTGTCCGGCGGCTCCGGTGACCAGAACGCGCATCAGCCCTTCACCGCCCCGACGAGGCCGTTGACGAAGTAACGCTGCAGGCAGACGAAGAGCAGCACGACGGGGATGACCACGATGAGCGCTCCGGCCATCAGATTGTTGTAGTGCGGGACGTTCTCGGCCGCGAGGGTCTGCAGGCCGAGAGGGAGGGTGAAGGTCGACTGGTCGTTGAGTGAGACACGGGTGAGCAGATACTCGTTCCAGGTCGGGATCGCGGTGAGCAACGCGACCGTGATCAGGGCGGGTTGGGCCAGTGGCAGATAGATGTTGAGGAAGATCCGGAACTCGCTCGCGCCGTCGACCCGCGCGGAGTCCCGCAGTTCGGCCGGGATGGCGCTGAACGCACCGGTCATGAGCAGGATCGACAGCGGCGCGCCGCCGTTGACGAAGGGCAGCACCAGTCCCCAGTGCGTGCCGAGGATGCCCATCTCGTTCTCCAGCAGCACGATCGGCAGCATCACCGTCACGCCGGGCACGAAGAGCAGCGAGACGAAGAGCCTCGACAGGAACGTGCGTCCGGGGAAGCGCAGCACGGCGAAGGCGTAGCCGGCCGCCGCGTAGATCACCAGCGTGAGGACCACGGTGTAGAGGGTGACCAGCAGGCTGTTGAGGAAGAAGTCGAAGAAGTGGAGCTTGTTCCAGGTGTCGATCAGCGTGTCGAAGGTGGGGTTCTTCGGGATCAGATGACCGCCGCTGACCACCTCCAGCTGGTCCTTGAACGCGGCGGAGACCATCCAGAGGAACGGATAGACGCTGACCAGTCCGTATCCGGCGAGCAGCAGACCGACCACGGTGCGGGCGAGGATCCGGCGGTTACGGGCTCCGCTCTCGCCCGGGCGTCCGCCCGCCCTGCCCGCCCGGTCGGGGTGTGCCGTCGCGTGGGGGCGCTTGTCCGCCACGGGGATCGAGGTCATGTCTTGCTCCGCAGCGCTCGCAGATTGATCAGGGCCAGTACCAGGGCGGCGGCGAACAGCAGCCAGCCGAGTGCGCTGGCGAGGCCGAGAGTGGGCCGCAATTGTTTGAGGAAGGCGAGGCTGTATGCCTCCAGGCCCAGCACGTTCGTGTGGTCGCCGGGGCCGCCGTTCGTCATCACCAGGAAGGTCTGGAAGCCCTGGAGCGAGTCCCGCAGGTTGAGCAGGACGACGATCGCCGTGATCGGGCGCAGCAGCGGCCAGACGACGGACGCGTTCGTACGCCACCAGCCGGCGCCGTCGAGTTCGGCGGCCTCCAGCAGGCTCCGGTCGATGGTCTGCAGGCCCGTCAGATACAGCAGCATCGACACGGGCACGGCGCTCCACACGGTCACCACGATCAGTGTGGGCAGCGCGGTGTCGGGGTTGCCGAGCCAGCCCTGGGGCTGCTGGAGCGAGCCGAGTCCGAGCTGGCCGAGCAGCAGGTTGACGGCGCCGTCGGGCTGGAGGATGTACTGCCAGGCGAAGAAGACGGCGATGCCGCTGGTCACGTACGGCAGGAAGAACACCGAGCGCAGGACGGCCTGCATCCTGCGTGCCCGGTTGAGCAGGACGGCCAGCGGAAAGGACACCATGACCGTCAGCACCGGTACGGCGATCATCACCCAGAGGGTGTTGAGTCCCGCGCTGCGCACCCGTGGCGCGTAGATGGGGCTGCGCCAGAGCAGATCGGCGTAGTTGTCCAGGCCGACCCAGGTCCAGTGCGGCATGAAGCCGTTCCAGGACGCGAAGCTCAGCAGGAAGCCGTAACCGACGGTGTACAGGCCCATGACGGCGAAGAGAACCACCGCGGGGGCGACGAACAGATAACCGGAGAGGGCCTCGCCGCCGAATGTGCCGCGCCAGGACCGCTTGCCGGGGCCGGGGGCGGTGTCCGCCGCCCCGGCCGGGAGCGTACGGCCCTTGCCGACACTCCCGGCCTCCCCCACCGTGGTGGGCCGAGGTGCTGCGGTCACTGGGTCGCCCAGTAGTCGCTGTTGAGTCCGCGGAGCTTGGCTCCCGTCTGTGCCGGTGTCTCCCGGCCGAGCGGGCTCAGATCGGTGAGGATCTCACCGGCCACGTCCTGGTCGTAGCCCGGCGGGCGGAAGTCGTTGAGGCTCGGGTCGTACGTGGTCTCCTCGGTGCCTTCGAAGCTCTCCATCATGGAGGTCAGGGCGGGGCCGAGGACCTTGGCGGAGTCGGCGCCGAGCTCGGTGGCCGGCAGGTCGGCGGACGCCTTGGCGAAGTTCGCGGCGACATCGGTGCCGGAGAGGAACTCCATCCACTTCTTGGCGTTCTCGGGCTGCTCGCTCGTGGCGGTGAGGCTCAGTCCGGTCAGCGCGAGCGGGCCGAGCGCCCGGTCGGGTACGGCGCCGCCCTTCGGTGCGGGCAGTCCGAAGGCGAGGACGTCGTCGGCCTTCATACCGTTCTGCTGGAGGAAGGCGAGCGTGAAGGTGCCGCCGACGGCGAAGGCCGACTTGCCCTGGGCGAAGGCCTGGTCGGCCTCGTCGATGGTGAGGGACTGGCTGCCCGGCATCCAGTACGGGGTGATCTCGTCGTACATGCTCAGGACCTTGGTGCCGTTGGCCGAACCGAAGTCGGTGGCCTTGTCCTTGCCGAAGAGGTCCCAGTAGGCCTGCTTGCCGAGCTGGGCGAACGCCAGCGGCTGGAGGACCCAGGTCAGTCCGGTCGACTTGACCTTCAGTCCGAGGCTGATGCCGCCGGTCTTCGGGTCCTTGTGGTGGGTGGCCTCGACCGCGTCCAGGAACTCCTCCCAGGTGGCGGGGGCCTCGGTGATTCCGGCGTCGGCCAGCTTCCGCTTGTTGGCGTAGACGATGCCGAAGGTGCCCGCGGTCAGCGGCACACTGAAGCGCTGGTCCTGCTCGACGCCCTTGAAGGTGGAGTCCTTGGCCTGGGACTCCTTGAACTTCTGCGCGGTGACGGTGCCCGAGCCTTTGATCGCCTCCTGGAAGCGACCGCTCCAGGAGTCCGGGATCTCGTCCTGGAGGTCGGCGGCGACGCCCGCCGCGCCGAGGACGAAGTCCTCGCCGTCGGAGTGGACTTCCAGGACGTCCGGCAGATTGCCGGTCTTGGCCGAGCTCTGCAGCTTGGTGGTGTAGGCGTCGTCGGGCGTGTACGCCTCGATCTTGACCGTGATGCCGGTCTCTTTCTTGAACTCCTCCGCCGCCGCGCGCAGGGCGCCGACGTGGGACTGCTTGAACGTCCACATCTCCAGCGACGTGGAGTCGCCGCCGGAGTCGGACGAGCCGCCGCAGGCGGAGAGGGTGGTGAGTGTGAGCGCGGTGGTCGCGGCCAGAGCCACGAGCCGGACATTCCGCGCGAATGGTATGCGCATGGCCCCTACCTAAGATTCAACCGTTCAGAAGACCGAATGGCGTTGGAGTGACTGAACTTATGGTTGCGGTGATATAGCGTCAAGACGCACGTCGAGAATCGTGCTGACCGGATCGCCGAGGGGCGCCGGTGCGGGGAGCGGAGGTTCCGTGGAATCGGTGGCAGCAGCGGCGCGAGGGCGTAAGCCCGAGGAGGTCAAGTCGGCGGCTCGGGTGCTCGAAGTGCTCGAACTGCTCGGCAACGAGGGCGCCCGGCTCTCGCTCGCCGAGATGGCGAGCGCGATGGCGGTGCCGAAAAGCAGCCTGCACGCGATCCTGCGGACGATGGAAGCGCGGCGCTGGGTCGACCTGGACGCCTCGGGCACCCGTTACAGCCTCGGCCTCAAGGCCCTGCTGACGGGCACGGCCTACCTGGAGGGCGACGACGTCGCGAGTCTCGCCGGGCCGGTCCTCGACGCACTCGCCGAGGAGACGGGCGAGTCGGTGCATCTGGGCAGGCTGGACGGCACGGACGTGGTCTACCTGGCCAAACGCGAGTCGCGGCACGCGCTTCGGATGTATTCGGCGGTGGGCCGGCGGCTGCCCGCGCACGCGACGGCGCTCGGCAAGGCGATGCTGTCGCAGTACGACGCGGCCGAGGTGCAGCGCCGGCTGGACTGGCCGCTGGCCAGGCTCACCCCGGACACCGTGACCGATCCCGACGAGCTGATCCGCCAGCTCGCGGAGGCCCGGTTGCAGGGGTGGGCGATGGACGACGGCGAGAACTCCGTGGACATCCGGTGCGTGGCCGTGGCGCTCGGCACCGGGCACGGCGGCGGGGACGCCATCAGCTGTTCGGCCCCCAAGAGCCGGATGGACGACGCCCGCGCGGAGGAGATCGCCGGGGCCGTCACGGAGGCCGCACATTCACTGCGGACCCTCCTCAAACGGCTCGGGCAGCACTGAGGACCGGTCCACCCTTATTTGGTAGAGTCGTTGACAAATCAGAGGCGCCCTCTCTACGTTCGGATAGCAGTACACCATTCTGCTATCTGTACGATGGAGTTCGTATGGCTCAGCCTGATGCCCGCTCCGACATCCTCGCCCCCGCTCCCTGGGTCGAGGACCGCGGTGCGAAGATCCGCATCACGGCCGTCTCCACCTTTCTCACCGCACCGCACGGCTGCCCCCATCTCGTCGTCCGCGTCGAGACCAACGAGCCGGGGCTGTATGGCCTCGGCTGCGCGAGCGACCCGCAACGCACCCTCGCCGTACGGTCCGTGCTCGACGACTACCTGGGCCCGATGCTCGTCGGGCGCGACCCCGACGACATCGAGGACATCCACCGGCTGCTGCTCAACAGCGCCTACTGGCGCGGTGGTTCGGTCACCGGCAACGCACTCGGCGGGATCGACGTCGCCCTGTGGGACCTCAAGGCCAAGCGCCTGGGAGCACCCCTGTACTCACTGTTCGGCGGGCGGGTCCGTACCCACGCCGAGGCCTACACCCATGTGAGCGGCGCCGACGCCGACGAGATCGCCGACAAGGTCGTGGCGGCGCGCGAGCGCGGCTACCGGCATGTCCGCGTCCAGGCGTCCGTGCCCGGCTCCGACACCTACGGCACCGGCGCCGCGGCCTCCGCCGACGCCCGCGCGCTGCGCACCCGCTCGGTGCCGTGGGACTCCGCCGCGTACGTACGGACCGTGCCGCGCGTCCTGACCGCCGTACGGACCCGGGTCGGCGACGAGGTCGAGTTGCTGCACGACGTGCACGAACGCCTCGACCCCCGGCAGGCCCGGGACTTCCTGCGCCGGGTCGAGGACGCCGGGCTCTACTTCGTGGAGGATCTGCTCGCCCCCGAGGACGCGAGCCACTTCGCCGCGCTGCGCGCCGGCTCCCCCGTACCCCTCGCCGTGGGTGAACTCTTCCATGACGTGGGCCAGTTCCTGCCGCTGCTCGACGGCCCCGCCATCGACTTCGCCCGGATCCGGGTCCCCACCCTCGGCGGTCTCACCCCGGCCCGCAAGCTCGCCGTCTACTGCGAGTTGCGTGGCGTACGGCTCGCGCCGCACGGCCCGGCCGACGTCAGCCCCGTCGCCCAGGCCGCCACCCTCGCCATGAACATCAGCAGCCACGCCTTCGGCGTACAGGAAGCGGCGGTATTCAAGCCTGCCGTTCTCGACGTCTTCCCGGGTACCGTCGTGGCGAACGACGGCGCCCTGTCCCCGCATGAGACGCCCGGTCACGGGGTCGACTTCGACGAGGTGGCGGCACGCCGGTATCCGGTGCCCGAGCCACTGGAACACGACCGCTGGGCCTTGCTGCGCAACACCGACGGGAGCGTGCAACGACCATGACAGCCATCACCTCGGGCCCGCCGACCACCCCCGGCTCCCGGCGCGCGCTGATCGTCCGCGGCGGCTGGGAGGGCCACCAGCCCGTCAAGATCACCGATCTCTTCCTGCCCTTCCTCGACGACAACGGTTTCGCGGTCGAGACGGCCGACACCCTGGACGTCTACACCGACGCCGAACTCCTCGCCGCCACCGACCTCGTCGTCCAGTGCTGGTCCATGGGCGAGATCAGCGAGGAGCAGTGCGCGGGGCTCACCGCGGCGGTCCACGCCGGCACGGGTTTCGCCGGCTGGCACGGCGGGATCGTCGACTCCTTCCGCGGCGACGTGAACTACCAACTCCTCACCGGCGGCCAGTTCCTGATGCATCCGCCGGGCTTCTCCGACCACAGGGTGCGGGTCGTGCCGGAGCGGGCGGACCATCCGATCGTCACCGGTCTGGCCGACTTCGACGTCCACACCGAGCGCTACTGGACGGCCACCGACCCCCTGATCGACGTTCTCGCGACGATCGGGTTCGAGGCGGACGAGACCCGGTCACGGCCGGTCACCATGCCCGCCGTGTGGACCAGGACCCGCGCCACGGGACGCGTGTTCGTCTCCACGATCGGCCACAAGCCTGACGACTTCGACGTGCCCGAGGTACGGACGCTGACCGAGAGGGGGCTGCTGTGGGCGAGCCGCTGAGGGTCGGCATGGTCGGCGCGGGAAAGATCAGCGGCGAGTATCTGAGGACGCTGGAACGGCTGGACGGCGTCCGGCTCACCGCCGTGACCGACCTGGACGCGGAGCGCGCCGAGGCCGTCGCCGCGCGGACACCGGGCGTCGCCGTCGCCGCCTCGGTCGCCGAACTGGTCGCGCGCCCCGACGTCGACGCCGTACTGAATCTGACCCTGCCCGCCGTACACGCGGAGGTGGCGCGCGCCGCGCTCGACGCGGGGAAGCATGTGTACGGCGAGAAGCCGCTGGCCATGACCCGCGAAGAGGCCGAGGGGCTGCTCGCCTCGGCGGCCGGGCGCGGGCTGCGGGTCGGCTGCGCTCCCGACACCGTGCTCGGTACGGGGGTTCAGACCGCGCGCGGGGCGGTCGACGACGGGCTCATCGGCGCCCCTGTCGCGGCGACAGCGTTCATGACCACACCGGGGCATGAACGCTGGCATCCCGCCCCCGAGTTCTACTACCGGGACGGCGGCGGGCCACTGCTCGACATGGGCCCCTACTATCTCTCCGCCCTCGTCCATCTGCTCGGGCCCGTCAACCGGGTCACCGGAGCCGCCTCCATGCCGCGCGCCGAGCGGACCATCGGGAGCGGACCACGCGCCGGCGAGCGCTTCGACTCCGAGGTGGACACCCATGTCACCGGGCTCCTGGAACACACGGGCGGTGCGCTCACGACGCTGGTCATGAGCTTCGACATCCACGCCGCGCGGCTGCCGCGCATCGAGGTGCACGGCACCGAGGGCTCGCTCTCCGTCCCCGACCCCAACGGCTTCGACGGTCCCGTCGAGTTGCACCGGGCCGGCGGCGAGTGGGAGCGGCTTCCGGTGTCGGGCGGCTACCGGGACGCCGGGCGCGGGACCGGTCTCGCCGATCTGGCGGCCGCGCTCGCCGAGGACCGACCGCACCGGGCGTCCGGCGAACTCGCCCGCCATGTCCTCGACGTGATGCTGACGCTGCTCGACGCGGCCCGCCAGGGTGTCTGGCTGCCGGTGCGCACCGATTGCGCGAGGCCCGAGGCCGTACGGCCGTAAAGGCCGCCCCGGCGCGGGATCCCTCACACGGACGGCAGGAAGGCGGCGGCCTTCCTGCCGTTCTTCACCGCCGCTCCCCTTCCTTCTCCGCCCTTCGCGGTCCTTCGCCGTCCTTGTCGGCTGCCATCGTCCGCCGCTCGAATTGTCAGGGCACTTAATGTCCAGGAGCAGAACTTTCCGGGCGGGAATTCGACTGACAATTCAATCGCAAGGCCCTCACCACCAGGAACACAGAAGTAATCGGGACAGGCGTTGACTTGATAACACTCTTGGTTTTACATGGCGGTCATCAGCAGGACAGGAAGGGCCGCCCATGCATGACCGAACGAAGTCCGGAGAGGCGCGCATAGCCCATTTCCTCGACCGTCGGCTGCGCCCCGCGCTCCACACCGGGCGGCTTCCCATGGAGGTCGGGGCCTGGCACATCCCGGGCGAGCCGGTCCCCGTCGACGTGGCGCTCCGCGCGGGGTACTCACCGTTCGTCGTCGGCGAGACGTGGGGCGGCGGCCCCTGGTCCACCAGTTGGTTCCGCTTCGCCGCCGACGTGCCCGAGCGGTGGGCGGGCCGCCGGGTGGAGGCGGTCATCGACCTCGGCGGCGACCGGGCCGAGGGGCTCGTCCACGACGAGCACGGCACCCCGCTCCAGGGCCTGCACGCGCACAACGGCACCGTGACCGTCGCGGCCCAGGCGCGGGGCGGCGAGTCCGTACGGCTGCTCGTCGAGGCCGCGGCCAATCCGGCCATCGACGCGGCCACCGGCGCCGGGGCGCACTTCGGCGACCCGGTCACCGCCGGCGACGAGCCTCTTCACCGATTGCTCCGCGCGGACCTCGCCGTACGGGACGAGAACATCTGGCAGCTCATCCATGACATCGATGTCCTGGAGAGTCTGATGCGAGCGCTCCCCGTCGGGCTGCCGCGCCGCCACGAGATCCTGCGGGCACTGGACCGCGCCGTCGACGCCGTCGACCCCCGTGACATCCCGGGGACGGCCGCCGGCGCACGGGACGTCCTCGCGCCGGTCCTGGCCCGCCGCGCGCACGAGTCCGCGCACACCGTCGCCGCCGTCGCGCACGCGGCCACGGGATCCGCCCGGCTGCGGCCGATGCGCGAGAGCGTACGGGCGAGCGCCCGCGCCTTCAGCAGCATGGCCGCGCTCGCCGAGGAGTACCCGGAGCTGGTGTTCGCCGCCTCGTCCGCGCAGCAGCACGCCTGGATGAAGGACCAGCACCCGCACGTCTTCGAGCGGATCCGCAAGGCCGTGGCGCGGGGCAACTGGGTCCCGGTGGGCGGCATGTGGGTGGAGCCGGACCCGAATCTGCCCGGCGGGGAGTCGCTGGCCCGGCAGTTCACGCACGGCCGGCGTTTCTACCGGGAAGAGCTCGGCCTGGACGCGGGCGGCGTCTGGCTGCCCGGCCCGGGCGGCATGACCGCCGCCGTCCCCCAGCTCGCCGCGCTCGCGGGGGCGCGCTGGGCGCTCGGCCACACGCTCGCCGCTGACGACGCCAACTCCCTTCCGCACCACACCTTCTGGTGGGAGGGAGTCGACGGCAGCCGGATCTTCACGCACTGCCCGCCGGCCGGTCCGGGGCACACGGCGCTCACGGGGCCCGAGTTGGCCGACGCGGTCACCGCGTACGCGGAGAAGGGCGGCGGCAGGCGTTCGCTGATGCCCTTCGGCGGAGGGCAGGATGACCGGGAGGCGGACCACGAGGGTTCGGGACCCACCCGCGAGACGCTGGAACGCGCACGCCGGCTGGCCGACTTGGAGGGTTCGCCGCGGGTCGAGATCCAGCACCCCGCCCACTTCTTCCGGGACGCGCTCGCCGAGTACCCGCATGCCCCGGTGTGGCGCGGCGAGCTGTACGCGCAGACGCACCACGGCGCGTACACCAGCCAGGCCCGCGCCAAGCGTGGCAACCGGCGGAGTGAATCCCTGCTGCGCGAGGCCGAGTTGTGGTCGGCGACGGCCGCCGTACGGGACGGGGTGCCGTACCCGTACGACGAGTTGGACGCCCTGTGGAAGCGTGTCCTGCTCCTCCAGAGCCGGGACATCCTGCCGGGCGGCGCGATCGCCTGGGTGCACGAGGAGGCCGAGCAGACGTACCGCGAGGTCCACCGCAGACTCCAGGCCCTGATCCGGCGCTCGGCCGGCGGCCCGGACGGGGCCACGGTCCTCAACGCCGGTCCGCGCGCCCGCCGCGAGGTGGTCGTGCTCGACCGGGACCGGCTGACGGGCGCGGTGGACGCGGGCCAGCCGCTGTCCGGCGGGCGGCTCGCCGTGCTGGCCGAGGCTCCCGCGCTCGGCCGGGGCACGGCCGGGCTGCCTCTCGGCGCCACGGCACCGGTGACGGTCACCGCCGCCGGCGAAGAGCGGGGCGGCGGGCATCTGCTGGACAACGGGCTGCTGCGAATCCACATCGACCCGGCGGGGCTCGTACGCTCCGTACTCGACCTGACGGCGGACCGCGAGGCCCTCGCGCCCGGCGGCGCGGGCAATCTGCTCCAGCTGCGCCGGGACGACCCGGCGCGCTGGAGCGCGTCGGCCCTCGACGCACCGCACGGCGACACCGCCCACGGCGCCACGGGCGGCTCCGCCCGGCGTGATCTCGACTCGGCGTCGTCGGTCGAAGTGACCGACCGCGGACCGCTGTTGGCGCGGGTACGGGTGGAGCGGGGCACCGGCAGGTCGACCATCACACAGCGGCTGACCCTGACGGCCGGCAGCCGCGCCCTGACCATCGACACCGATGTCGACTGGCGGGAACAGGACACGCTCCTCAAGGCCGTCTGGCCGCTGGACGTCCATGCCGAGAACTGCCGCGGCGAGATCCAGTACGGCCATGTCGAGCGCCCGACCCACCAGAACACCAGCTGGGACGCGGTCCGTTACGAGCATTGGGCGCACCGCTGGATCCATGTGGGCGAGCACGGCTGGGGCGTGGCGCTCGCGTCCGACGCGACGTACGGCTACGACGTGTCGCGCCACACCCGGGCGGACGCCGGTACCACCACGCTCGTCGGCCTCTCGCTGCTGCGCGCCGCGCGCGGCCCCGACCCGCACGCCGACCGGGGGCCGCAGAGCTTCCGGCACACGCTGCGGCCCGGCGCCGACGTGGCCGACGCGATCTCCGAGGGGTACGCGCTCAACCTCCCGCTGCGGCCGGGCCCGGCGGCGGGAGCCGCGGAGTCGGAGCCGCTGGTGTCCGTGGCCGGTCCGGACGTCGTGGTGGAGGCGGTGAAGCTCGCCGACGACCGGTCGGGCGATGTCGTCGTCCGGCTGTACGAGTCGCGCGGCGGCCGGGCCCGTACGACTCTGACGGCGGGTTTCCCGGTCGGCGCCGTGCGCGAGACGGACCTCCTGGAGGACACGCTCGGCGTCCTCGCGCACAGCGGCCGTTCGGTGGCGCTGACGCTGCGGCCCTTCCAGATCCTGACCCTGCGGCTGGTCCGCGGGGACGGCCCGCAGGGAGGCCCGGGTGTCTGACACCCGACCGGCCGAACCCGGCGACGGCACGCTCTCCCCCGAACTCCGCGCCGTCCTGCGCCGCTGGGCCGACGAGGGCGGTCCGCTCGCCACTCGCGCCGGTGTCGTGCTGCTGGCGGCCGACGGGCTGCGCGACGCGGAGATCTCGCGGAGGCTCGGGGTGTCGCGGCAGACCGTGGGCAGTTGGCGGCAGCGCTGGACGAGCGCGGGCATCGACGGCCTCGAACACCGGCCGCGCACCGGCAGACCCGCCACGGTCGACGAGGCCGAGGTCGTCACCCGTACGCTGCTCGCCCCCGGCGGCAGCGGCGCTTCGCGGGCGGTGGCAAGGGAGTTGGGCCTCTCGCACGCCACGGTCGCCGGTATCCGCCGCCGCTGGCGCCTGGTCCCCGACGAGCCGGTGGCGCCGTCCGTGCCGACCCGGCCGATCCTGCCCGGCGCCGACGTGTGGGTCATGGGCCTGTACGTGGACGGGCTGCGCGGAGTCCTGCTGGCCGGGACCCGGCTCGTGCCGAGCACCCCGGCCACCGCGGGCACGGTGATCGGCGCGGACGTCCTGGCGGGCCTCGACCGGTCACTGGACGCGGCGCTGGCGTCCACGCCGCGACCCGGTTCCGGCCCGGCGACCGGCGCCGAACGCGCAGCCGGGTCCGACCACGGCCCGGATCCGGAGCCGAACGGGGCGCCGGTGTCCGGGCCGAACGCGTCCGACGGACCGGGGCGCGGCTCCCCGCGCCGCGCGGACGTCGTCGCGTCCGACCGGGCGCTGGCCGGCTATCTCGCCCAGGCGAGCCGGCGTCATCCGGACCTCGCCCTGCACGCGATCGCCCTCTGGGACGCCGCGCCCGGGGAGGATCCCGCGCCCGCCACCGAGGTGCCCCAACCACCTGACGTACGGGCGCCGGTGACGCGCCATCACATTCCGGCGCGGTCCACCTGGCGCACCTTCCTGCGGGCCATGATCGCTCTCGACAGCACCAGTCATCCGGAGTCCTCACGGCGCGTCTATCTCGATCTGGCCGCCGAACTGGAGCGGTACGCCGCGGGGGACGCCGCCGACCCGCAGCACACCGTGCGCTGGCTGCGCGAGAACGTCGCGGGCCATCTCGGGGCCGAGGAGACAGCGGACAGCTCCGCGCGCGGTCACACCTGGAGCGGCGTCAACCAGATCGACCTGGGGTCGTTCAACGAGTGCGTGGTCATCGAGACCGTCCGGCTCTCCGGCACCATCACGCGCGGCGAGATCGCCCACCGCACCGGCCTCACCCAGCAGTCGGTGTCCCGTATCGCCCGGTCCCTGCTCGACCGGGGCATCCTGATCGAGGACGCGCAACTGCGCGCCACGTCGGGCAAGCCGCGTACGCCGGTCCGGCTGCGCGGAGCCGCCGCGCACGCGCTCGGGATCCATATCGATCCCGAACTGCTCACGGCGGTCGTGATCGACCTCGACGGGGCGATCGTCTGCACCCGCACCCGGTCCGTGAGCGCGGACACCGACCCGGCCGAGTTCGTGGAGCGCGTGGCGGCGCTGGGCCGCCGGACGCTGGCCGAGGCGAGCGGGGCCGTACGGCCCGAGGGATTCCTCGGCATCGGGGTCGCGGTGCCCGGCCCGGTGGACATCGCGTCCGGGACGGTGCTGGGCCCGCCCCTGATGTCGGCCTGGGGCGATCTTCCGCTGCTGTATCTCCTCAAGGACCACTTCCCGTGCCCGGTCATCATGGAGAAGGACTCGACGGCGGCGGCCGCCGGCGAGCGCTGGATCGGCCGTGACCGCCGGGCCAGGGACTTCGCGTATCTCTATCTCGGTACGGGCGTGGGCACCGGCCTCTATCTGAACGGCGACATCTACCGGGGTGTCAGCTCGAACGCGGGAGAGTTCGGCCAGCTCTGCGCGATCGCCCTGGGCCGGGTGGACGAGGACGGCCGTCCGGAGATCCTGCCCGAGTGCAATCCGCCGGTGTCCGTGCCCGACCTGGCCGCGCGCGGCGGTCTGCGCCCGGCGGCCACGGCGAGCGGGAGCACCGCCGCGTATCTGGCGGTGGGCCGGGCGGCGGCCGCGGGCGACCGGGCGGCGACAGCGGCCGTGCTTGAGGTGGCACGGGCGGTCGGGCGGGGCGCGCTGGGCCTGACCGACCTGCTGGACATCGATCTGATCGTCCTCGGCGGGCCGTTCTTCACGGACGACGTCGCCGACTTCTACCTCTCCGAGATCGCCCGTACGGTCAACGAGTTCCCGACCGCCCGCCGGCTGCGCCGGGTCGAGGTGGAGCCGTCGGTGCTGAGCGCGGGGGCCGCCGCCGTGGGAGCGGCCTCCACGATCTTCCACGCGACCTTTACTCCGAGGCTGCGCGGGCGGGAGACGCGGGCGCGGCATCTGCCCACGAGCTGACCGCGTACGGGCTGACCGCGCAGAAGCTGACCGCGCAGAAGCTGACCGCGTGCGGGCCGCCGGGGAGGATCCCGGCGGCCCGCACGGCTGCTCCGGTCGATCACCGGACGGAACGCTCACCGGACGGGCCGGCTCCGTCCGGTCCGGCGGGCCCGCTACCTCGGCGGCGTGGGCCGGGTCGCGGTGAGCCCGATCTGCTTCTTGAGCATCCGGCCGCCGTCACCGGTGAGCCGGAGGTAGTAGTCCGACGAGCACGCCGTGCCGTCCTCGTCGAGAGCCCAGATGCCGGACCCGGACGGCACCTGCGAGCCGTTCTCCGCGGTCTTGGCGATCTGGTTGCCCTCGTTGTACTCGTCGAACATGGAGATGTAGATCCCCGCGACGTTGAGCCGGCACATGTTGTAGAACTGCCGCCACATGAAGTCGCCGTGCGCGCGGTGCCTGGACTGGAGGTCTCCGGGCATCACACAGGGCTGGTAGTCGATGCCGCTGGCGTCGCAGTCCGCCTGGTCCGGGGTGTTGACGTCCCGGTAGAACTGGTCGGCCTGGGCGACGGTGCCCATCCGCCCGACCATCCACGGCGAGATCATGTTGAACGCGTGGTACACACCCGAGAAGCCGGGCCGGGAGTCGCTGTTGCCGTTGCGCCAGTGCGTGGGCACACCGCCGATGACGTAACAGCCCTGCCCCTTGAACCAGTTGATGACGTCCAGGCACTCCGGGGGTGCGAACGGGCGCTTGTCGTCGGCGAAGCCGAAGCCCCAGATACAGACGACGGGCTTGCCGTTCTGCTTGGCGTACGCGCCGGAGGACGTGTACGCCTTCATCTTGTTGGTCCAGTCCTGCTTGATCTCCGACTGCATGGCCCGCCAGTCGGTGACGTCGTACATGATGTAGAACTTCCGGCCGTTCGCCTCGGCCGACTGGCGCACCTTGCGTGCCATCGCGTCGCGGATCGGGCCTTCGCCGCCCATGGGATTGAACCGCTGGAGCGCGGCGGTGTCGCAGTTGTTCTCACGCATCCACCGGAAGTGGGTGTCGACGGTCTGCTGGTCGTGCGAGGAGAACAGCGAGGCCGGCTGGCCATTGTTCAGATTCGGATACGCGGTGGGGAAAGTACGGGTGTACTCCCGCACATCCGGCCATGACTTGATGGTCGTATTGCCGAGCGAGGGCGGCTGTCCGGCGTTCTGGCTCCAGTGCCACCAGCTGTCGATGGGGGAACCGTCGCCCTTGCAGGCGAACCAGCCCTGATACCCGACGCTGATTTTGCCGACCACGTCGCCCGGGGGACTCGCGGCGGGTGCCGCCTGTGCCCTGCCTCGCGGCTCGGGCGCGGCGCTCGCCTGCTGGCTGCCGAGGACACCACCGGCCGCTGCTGTGCCGGCCAGCGCCGACGCGATGACGGCACGTCTTGAAATACTCACGGAGTATTTCCTCCCACTAGAAATCTGCCTGGAAATACGCGGATCCACGGGGGTGGGGGGAATTGCAGGCGGCGGCAGCCCGCCCGCCTCCGTGGCGCACCATTGCAAAGTAACCGCGTTCGGAGGGTTACCACAAGGTCCGCGCGGAGGCTTTGTCCAGACCAATTCAAAGAGATGTGTCAGCCTATTTTCTTTACGTTTTCCGTTTCCAGTGGAATGCGAAAAGCACGTGGTTTCCACGCCCCTTGATCGGTGGCCGTGGCCCCCGGTGCGCTCCCCCCGTGTCTCTCTGCGCTCGCTTGCGCCTCGAACGACTGGGGCATTTCACCGTTGACACCGTTTGTGTGGACATCGCCGCAGCATGGCGAGGGGGAGGTGCGCGGTGCACGGACCGGCGACCGCCGGCTGGCTGGTCGTGGCGCTCTGCGCGGCGGCCGGGACCTACTGTCTGCTCAGATTGCGGGGTGGCGGGGGCACGGGACGGGGCACGGCGGGCGGCGAGGCCCTGATGGGGTTCGGGATGGCGGCGATGGCCGTGCCGGCCGCGGTGATCAGCCCGCCGCGCTGGGTCTGGCTGCTGTACGCGACGGTGTTCGGGGTCGCCGCGCTGCGCGCCCTGGGCCCGGCACGGGCGGCCACGCACCATCTGCACCATCTCGTGGGGATGCTCGCCATGGTCTACATGTCGGTGGCGATGGCCCTGCTCCCGGGCCCCACGCACGCCGGGCACCAGGCGGGCGGCACACCCCTGGCCACGGG
The DNA here is from genome assembly GCF_014646115.1 of Streptomyces camponoticapitis. GTDB lineage: Bacteria > Actinomycetota > Actinomycetes > Streptomycetales > Streptomycetaceae > Streptomyces > Streptomyces camponoticapitis. The sequence goes on from NZ_BMMV01000025.1 coordinate 72,782, forward strand.
CGTGCTGCTGATCTACTACGCGGGATTCGTGCTCTGGACGGGCGCGCGGCTTCTCCCGTTGCGGAGCGTGACCGCTCCGGAGCACGCGGCCCCGGCCGTTCCGGAGACCGGCGGGCCGGCGCCCCCGGCGGTCGGCGAGGTCATCGGTGGAGCCGTCGGTGGAACGGCGACGCGCGTGGCGACGGACACGGTGGCCGCGGCAGAGGACACCCGGCCCGAGCTCACCCTGGCCTGCCGGCTCTCCATGGGCATCGCGATGCTGGCGATGCTGCTCACGCTCTGACGCCCGGCACACCCGGTACACCGACCGTGTCCTGCGTCACTTGCCGCCCGCGGCCGTCCCCGTGAGCGGCGCCGCACTCATAAACTGACGCCCATGATGGTCTCCCTCGTGCTGCTGACGCTCGGTGCGCTGGCCGCTGTGGTCGCCCCGCGACTGCTGGCCCGCACCGCATGGCACGAGCGCGAGCCGGTGGTGGCCCTCTGGGTCTGGCAGTGCGTGGTCGCGGCCGTGCTGCTCTGCTTCGCCCTCGCCATGACCTTCAGCGCCGCGGCGGCGTGGCTGGCCGTACGGGGACATGTCTTCGCCCCGGCCCCGAGCGGGGTCGTCGAGGCGTACGCGCTCGGCACGCACCGGCCCTGGTCCGCGGCGCTCGCCGTGCTCCTGGCGGCCGGCGGAGTGTGGACGGGCGCGATGCTCACGCGCGAGATCCACCGGGCGCGCGGGCGCCGCAAGCAGCGCCGTACCGAACTGCTCGTCCGCTCACCGCTGTTGCCCGGCGAGGAGTCCGGCGGCGGCCCGCTGGTCGTCCTTGAGGGAGAGCGTCCGGGCGCCTGGTGGCTGCCGGGCGCAGCGCCGCAGCTCGTCATCACCACGGCCGCCCTGCGGCGGCTCAAGGGCCGCCAGCTCGATGCCGTACTGGCCCACGAGCAGGGCCATGCCCGCGCCCGGCACGACTGGCTGCTGCACTGCTCGTCGGCGCTCGCCAACGGCTTCCCGCAGGTGCCAGTCTTCGCCGCCTTCCAGGCCGAGATGCACCGCCTGGTCGAGCTGGCCGCCGACGATGTCGCCTCGCGCCGTTTCGGCCGGCTGACGATCGCGCTCGCCCTGGTCGAACTGAACGAGGACCGGGGGGTGTTCGGGCCCTGCCCCACGCCCGACACCGAACTGCCGCGCCGGGTGGACCGGCTGCTGACGCCTCTCCCCCGGCTCACGGCGGGCCGCCGGCTGCGGCTGACGGCGGCGGCCGCGCTGGTGCCCGCGGTTCCGCTCGTCGTCGCCTTCGTTCCGGCCCTGCGCGCGCTGGGATAGTTTTGCGGGGCCGTCGTCAGTAAGGATCAGCCCATGCAATCCCCCGCGGTGCCCCCGCCGTCACGGTCGGACTCGCCGTCACCGCCCATACCGTCGAGAGGTGTGACCGCCGCCCGTCTCGCCGTGGTGCTGGGCGTGGCCTCCCTGGTGCTGCTGGCCCTGGTCGCCGCCGAATGGGCTCCGCTGTTCTCCCTCGACCGGACCATCTCCGTGGATCTGCACCGGTGGGCGGTGGCCGACCCGGGTCTCACCCACGCGAACCGGATTCTCACCGACTGGGTGTGGGACCCCTGGACGATGCGCCTCCTGACGGCCGTCGCCTTCTTCCTCCTCTGGTTCAGCGGCTCGCGCTTCCTTGCCTGTTGGGTCGCACTGACCTCTCTGGTGGGCGCCCTGGTCTCGCAGGGCGTGAAGGCCGCCGTCGGGCGTGAGCGCCCCACATGGCCGGACCCGCTCGACTCGGCGCACTACGCGGCTTTCCCCTCGGGCCACGCGATGACCGCCACCGTCACCGTCGGGATACTCCTGTGGCTGCTGCGGCAGCACGGCCTGAGCGGCCCGCTGTGGTGGGTCGCGCTGGTGGTGGGAATCGTGTCGGTGCTCGGCTCCGGGTTCAATCGCGTCTGGTTGGGCGTGCACTGGAGTTCGGACGTGGTGGGCGGCTGGCTGTTCGGGGCGTGTCTGGTGGCCCTGTCGGTCGCCACGTACGAAGGACGGGCCTTGTCCCGGTGGCGGTGACCCGGCAAGGATCGGGTCCATGAAGATCAAGGGTGTGCTTTTCGACTTCTCAGGGACTCTGTTCCGCATCGAATCGGCCGGCTCCTGGCTCCGTGCCGTACTCGACGAGTTGAGTGTTCCGGTGCCGCCCGACGAGGTCCGGCGGTACGCGGTGCAGCTGGCCGTCGCGGGCGCTCTGCCCGGCGGGTCGTCGCCGCAGCAGCTGCCACCGGATCTGGCCGGGCTGTGGGCCACGCGCGACGAGAGCGCCGAGCGGCACAGGGCCGCGTACACCGGCCTCGCCCGGCAGGTGGCGCTCCCCGACCCCCGGCTTTACGACGCGCTCTACGAACGCCACCGGACGCCGGACGCCTGGCGGCCGTACGCGGACACCGCGGAGGTGCTCGGCACCCTGAAGCGTGAGGGCATCGGCGTCGGTGTCATCAGCAACATCGGCTGGGACCTGCGTCCGGTCTTTCGCGCGCACTGCGTCGACGACTTTGTGGACACCTATGTGCTGTCGTACGAGCACGGCATCCAGAAGCCCGACCCGCGGCTCTTCGGCGCGGCGTGCGAGGCCCTCGGGCAGGATCCGCGCGACGTGCTGATGGTCGGGGACGACCGGGAGGCGGACGGCGGGGCGGCCGAACTGGGCTGCGCCGTCCACTTCGTGGACCATCTGCCGGTGGAGGAGCGCCCGGCGGGCCTGCGCCCGGTCCTCGCGCTCACCCGCTGAGGGGAGTTGGTCCGCCGAGCGCCCGGATTTCGAATCGGTCCGGGGCCGGGACCACTTCACGGGGCGGGCCCCGACGCCCACCCCGGAGGTGGCGCCGGCGACGGCCGTCGTGGAGCGGGTACGCGTCGGGTAGGGCGGCTTGCTCGCGCGTCGGCCGGATCGTCCTGAACGGCTGAACCGCTGGGCGGTCGGGGGCGGCACGCCACGGCCCGAACCGGGCGCGGGTGTCGACGTGGATGGCCGAACTTCGTCACTTGACCGGGCCATGCCATCCCGTCACGATGTGCGCGAACAACCAGGTCCTGTCCGGTGAACAGGGCCTGTCCGCCCGCACTCCACCCGGCGCGGCCGAACCCCCCACACCCCCATCCAGGAGACAACATGCGACTTCGCATACGCGAGAGCAGATCGAAGGCGGCTGCCCTCGCGGTCATGCTGGCCCTCGCCGTGGCCGTCCCGTTCACGGCCGAGGCCGCGCCCCCGGCACCGTCCGCGAAGGCCGCGCCAGGGCCCGGAACCGACGCCGAGGAGCGGATCCGGCAGTACGAGATCCCGGGCGCCGCCGACGTCGCGGCTCGTACCGCCCTCGCCGCCACCGGCGTGTCGGTGGACGAGGCGGGCGCGCGCTCGACGGTCGTCAGCGCCACCGACTCCCAGGCGAAGCGGCTGCGGGAACTCGGCCACCGGCTCACCATGCTGCCCGCGCCGCCCGCGAGGACGAACGGCAAGGCCGCGGAGCCGTTCGACTTCCCCTCGGCCGACTCGCGCTATCACAACTACGCCGAGATGAACACCGAGATCAACCAGCGGATCGCCGCCCACCCGAACCTGATCAGCAAACGTGTCATCGGCAAGAGCTACGAGGGCCGGGACATCATCGCGGTCAAGATCAGCGACAACGTGGCGACGGACGAGAACGAGCCCGAGGTGCTCTTCACGCACCACCAGCACGCCCGCGAGCATCTCACCGTCGAGATGGCGCTGTATCTGATCCGTGAACTGGGTAACACCTACGGCACCGACTCACGGGTCACCAACGCCGTGAACAACCGCGAGATCTGGATCGTCCCGGACGTCAACCCGGACGGCGGCGAGTACGACATCGCCACCGGTTCGTACCGCAGCTGGCGCAAGAACCGGCAGCCCAACTCCGGCTCCTCCGCGATCGGCACGGACCTCAACCGCAACTGGGCCTTCCAGTGGGGCTGCTGCGGCGGCTCCTCGACCAGCCCCGGCTCCGAGACGTACCGGGGCCCGCGCGCCGAGTCCGCCCCCGAGGTCAAGGTGGTCGGGGACTTCGCGCGCAGCCGGGTCGTCGGCGGCAGGCAGCAGCTCAAGGCGGCCATCGACTTCCACACGTACAGCGAACTGGTGCTGTGGCCGTACGGCTACACGAGGTCCGACACGGCTCCCGGTATGACGCTGGACGACCGGAACGCCTTCGCCGCCGTCGGCGGGAAGATGGCGGCGAGCAACGGTTACACCGCGGAGCAGGCAAGCGACCTGTACATCACGGACGGGTCGATCGACGACTGGCTGTGGGGCAACCAGAAGATCTTCGCGTACACCTTCGAGATGTACCCGGGGAGTTCAGGCGGCGGCGGCTTCTACCCGCCCGACGAGGTGATCGAGCGGGAGACGAGCCGCAACCGCGACGCGGTCCTGCAACTGCTGGAGAACGCCGACTGCATGTACCGGTCCATCGGCAAGGAGTCGCAGTACTGCGCCTGAGAGGTCGGTCCACGAAGTGAGCCGGACGGCCGTGCCCCGCGTTCGGGGTGCGGCCGTCGTCACGCGGCGCCGCTGTCAGGGGCGGGCGAACTGGTCGTGGTCCGCGAGGACTTCACCGACCACATACCGGTTGAGGGCGGCCAGTTCCTCGTCCGTGTCGATGGTCTCGGACAGGACCAGCAACGACTTCCACAGCGCCCATCCACGGGCGCGTGCCCAGGTGCCGTCGTCCTGACCGACCGCCCGCCGGAACGCCGCCCGGTCGGCGCCGGAGAACATCCCCCACGCGATCACCAGGTCACAGGCGGGATCCCCGACCCCCGCCGTACCGAAGTCGATGACGGCGGTCAGCCTCCCGTCCGCGACCAGCAGATTGCCGAGGGCGATGTCGCCGTGGAACCACACGGGGGCTCCCCGCCACTCGGCGGCGAGCGCGGACTCCCACACGGCGGCGGCCCGGTCGGTGTCCACCCGGCCCTTGAGCGCGGCCAGGCAGCGGCGCGTCTCCTCGTCGTAGTGGGCGGGCGGCGCCCCGCGGTAGAAGCTGTGCTCGCCCGCGACCGGACCGTCGTCGGTGTCGCAGCGCTGGAGGGCCAGCAGGAACTCGGCCACCTCGACGGCGAATCGGGACATGTCCCCGATGCGCTCACGCCGCGCCGTCTCGCCGCTCAGCCAGCCGCGCACCGACCAGGGGAAGGGATAGCCCTCACCGGGAACGCCCTGGCCGAGCACGGTCGGCACCGCCACGGGCAGTGAGGGTGCCAGCCTGGGCAGCCACCGGTTCTCCTTGGCGACGGCGGGAACATAGCCGGCGGCGGTGGGCAGCCGGACCGTCATGCCGTCGCCGAGCCGGTAGGTCCTGTTGTCCCACCCGTCGACCTCCACGGGGATCACGGGCAGCCCGCTCCACCGGGGGAACTGCGCGGCGATCAGACGTTTCACCAGGGCCGCGTCGATACCGGCGCGGCCGTCGGGTGGAGTTGGGACCATCCCACGATCATCGGCCCGAACGATCGCGCCGGGCAACGCATTTGTTTCAGAGGACTGTCGCTCGTCCTGCCGGCGGTGAGCGCCGGGGCGAGGTTCTTGCCAGGGCGCTGCTTCCTGGGTAGGACTGTCCGCGTAGGTGATCACCCGAACTCCAGTGTGAGGTCCGGGGGTACCCGGCTCGAAGGCGCCGGCCGCGACCGCCCGCGTGAAGCCGCACGATCCCTGATTCTCGAACGAAGAAGGAGCCGCTCATGAGCCATCCGCAGAACTTCGGGCCGAGCCGACGCACCGTCCTCGGCGGAGCGGCCGGGCTGGCCGTGGCGGCGGGGATACCCTCCGGCACGGCGTTCGCGGGACCGGCGTCGTCTTCGGCCGAGGAGGCCCGCTGGCGCCGGCACGCCGCCCGGGTGACGATCACGCGGGACGACTGGGGCGTCGCGCATGTCGTGGGCGAGACCGATGCCGACGCGGTGTTCGGGATGATGTACGCCCAGGCCGAGGACGACTTCAACCGCGTCGAGCAGAACTACCTCGTCGCCCTTGGCCGTCTCGCCGAGGCCGAGGGCGAGAGCGTGATCTGGCAGGACCTGCGTCAGCGGCTGTTCCTCGATCCCGAGGAGCTGAAGAAGGACTACGCCAAGTGTCCGGCGTGGCTGCGCGCGCTGATGCAGGCGTGGGCGGGCGGACTCAACTACTACCTCGCGACGCACCCCGAGGTGCGTCCACGGGTGCTCGACCGGTTCGAGCCGTGGATGCCGCTGAGCTTCTCCGAGGGCAGCATCGGCGGCGACATCGAGTCGGTGATGCTCTCCCAGCTCGAAGCCTTCTACAGCGGGCGGGACGTGCCGATCACCGACGAGGAGCGCGGGCTGGTGCTGCGTGAACCCACGGGGTCGAACGGCATCGCCGTCGCGCCGAGCCACACGCGCGACGGCCACGCGCTGCTGCTGATCAACCCGCACACCAGCTTCTTCTTCCGTGCGGAGCAGCATGTGACGAGCCGCGAGGGGCTCAATGTCTACGGCGCTGCCACCTGGGGGCAGTTCTTCATCTACCAGGGCTTCAACGCGCACACGGGCTGGATGCACACGACGAGCGGCGTCGACAACATCGACGAGTTCGCCGAGACGATCGTGACGGGCTCCGACGGTACGCGTTCCTACCGTTACGGCGACGAACTGCGCCCCGTCACCTCGAAGACGGTCACCTTGTCCTTCCGTACCCCGGAGGGCGGTCAGCAGGAGCGCCGCTTCACCGCACTTGCCACGCATCATGGCCCGATCGTGCGCGAGGCGGACGGCAAGTGGATCGCCTGCGCGCTGATGAACAGGCCCGTCGAGGCCCTGACCCAGAGCTTCCTGCGCACCACGACGCGCGACTACAAGCAGTATCTGAAGGTCGCGGGACTGAAGGCGAACAGCTCGAACAACACACTCTTCGCGGACTCGAAGGGCGGCATCGCCTTCCTGATGCCGCAGTTCATGCCGGTGAGAGACGACCGGTTCAACTATCTCAAGCCGGTCGACGGGAGTGATCCCGCGACCGACTGGCGGGGCACGCACAGCCTGGACAGCATGCCCCAGGCGGTGAACCCGAAGAACGGCTGGGCGTTCAACACCAACAACTGGCCCTGGACCGCGGCCGGCGCGGACAGTCCCGACGCGGCCGACTATCCGCGCTACTTCGACCGGGTCGGCGAGAATCCGCGCGGTCCGCAGGCGATCCGCGTACTGACCGCGCGCGACGACTTCACCCCGCGGACGCTGATCGAGGCGGCGTTCGATCCGTATCTCAGCGCCTTCGCGCGTCTGTTGCCGGGGCTGGTCGCCGCCTGGGACCAACTGCCTCGGCACGACGCACGGAAGGAGAAGCTGGCCGGTCCGATCGGCCTGCTCCGTGAGTGGAACCACCGCTGGTCCGCGAAGTCGACGGCGACATCGGTGGCCGTCTTCTGGGGTGAGGACATATGGGCTCTCACGTCCCAGGCGGCGGCAGCGGCCGGGGTGTCGGGCTGGGACTACATCGCCGACCGCGCCACGGACGCGCAGCGGCTCGGGGCACTGGAGACCGCGACGAACCGGCTGCGGCGGGACTTCGGCGGCTGGCAGGTGCCGTGGGGCGAGATCAACCGCTACCAGCGCAACGACGGTGCGATCGTGCAGGAGTTCAGCGACGCCAAGCCGAGTATCCCGGTGCCCTTCGCCTCCTCGCGATGGGGCTCCCTCGCCTCGTTCGGAGCCAGGGCGTACCCGGGAACGAAGCGTTACTACGGCACCAGCGGCAACAGTTTCGTGGCGGTGGTGGAGTTCGGGCCGCGACTGCGCGCCTGGGCGGTGACGGCGGGAGGGGTCAGCGGGCACCCCGACTCGCCGCACTTCGACGACCAGGCCGAGCGCTACGCGAGCGGGGATCTGCGGCCCGTCTACTTCTATCCCGACGACCTCAGGGGCCATGTCGAGCGGAGGTACCGGCCCGGCAGGTGACGGGCGGGCGCCCTCTGGCGGGCGCCTGGTCCGCGCCGGCGCGCGGCCAGGCGAACGGCCTCGCTGGACGCCCCGTCGAATCGGGGGCGTTCAGCGAGCGGTGCGACAGACCCTGGGCGCGTCAACGGGTCAGGCATGCAGGGTGGGCCGGTAGACCAGTTCCTGGACGTGACTGTCGAGCGTCCGGTGCTCGATCAGTTCGAGATCGAAGTCGGCCGCCCCCTGGAAGATCGCGTCCAGCCCGGTCCGACCGGTGATCACCGGGAAGAGCGTCACCTGGACGCGGTCGACCAGGCCGGCTGCCATCAGCGCCCGGTTCATCGAGAGGCTGCCGTGCGAGCGCAGCGGTACGTCGGACTCCTCCTTGAGCCTCGCGACGACGTCGACGGCGTCGCCGCTCACGAGGTCCGCGTCCGGCCAGTCGAGGGATCCCTCCAGAGTGGTCGACACCACCGTCGCCGGCAGGTTCACCATCCGGGTGACCCATGGGTCACGTACCTCGGACTCCTCGGTGCTCGCGGCCAGCATCCCCGCGAACACCCGATAGGTGTTGGCCCCGAAGACCATCCGCTGCTCCTCGCCGTACAGGCCGAGGCGGTGGTCCAGGAGTTCGGGGCCCTGCTTGCCCCAGTATCCGGTCCAGTCGCCGCCGGCGGCACCGAAGCCGTCGAGGCTGGAGAAGACGTCGAAGGTGTAGGCGGCGGTCATGATGATCTCCTTGAGTGCGATTGATCGCGTGTCGGGGATACAGACTGGCAAGCACGGTGGAACTCATCGCCCCTGTGGACCGGCCATCCGCCGGCGAACCCGCTCGGTCTAGTCTTCGGATGAGACGGACTTGAGGGGCTGTTGTGGCCCCTGGGGTCAGTCCCTTCGTACGTCTACCGATGATTGAGGAACCACCGTGACAGTTCCGCCCACGTCACCCCAGCACCGGGCAGAGTCCAAGGTCGCCCGGCGCTCCCTGATCGGCGCCGCGGGCGCGGTCGTCGCAGGTGCGGTGATCACGCCGACGGTGATGGCCGCGACGGACGACGGGGAAACCGCGTCCACCGATACGCCCGCCACGAAGCCCGGCACCACCACCGAGACCTTCCCCGAGACCCGGGCCAAGGCGGCCACCGGTGAGGCTCCCGTCGAGGCCGCCTTCCCCATCGGCTATGTGGGCGTCCGATGGGAGGGCACGTCCAAGGCCACCGGCGGCGCCATCCGGCTGCGCGACGCCGACGGCGAGCAGGGCGAGTGGAGCGCGCTCAGCACGAGCGGCTGCTCGGACGCGAACGGCGGCGCGCTGCTCGTCCCCGCCGACGAGGCCTCCGGCTACGAGCTCAAGGCGCCCGAGGGCTCCACCGCCCTGCGCTCGCTGGCCCTCGACACCACGCGCGGTCCGGCGCGGAAGGTGGCCGTCCCCACCGACACGACCCGGGTGCGGGGCCTGGCCTATCTGTCGCGGCCGGCCTGGGGCGCGGACGAGTCGCTGCGTTTCAAGCCGGACGGCACGGAGAACACACCGACGGCGTACTACCCGTTCCAGACCATCAGCGTGCACCACACCGCCGGGGTCAACGCCGACCCGGACCCGGCCGCCACCGTCCGCGCGATCTACGAGCTCCACGCCATCGCCAACGACTGGGGTGACATCGGCTACCACTTCCTCATCGACGAGGCGGGCACCATCTACGAAGGCCGCTACTCCGGCGAGGAGGGCCTGCCCGCGCACGACGCCGACGGCAACTTGGTGACCGCCTTCCACACCGGCGGATTCAACTCCGGCAACCTCGGCATCGCGCTGCTCGGCAATCTGATGGAGCAGGGGCCGACGGACGCCGCCAGGAGCTCGCTCACCAGCCTGGTCCGGGTCCTGGTGCGGCTCCACGGCGTCGACCCGCGGGCGACCGTGACGTACACGAACCCGATCAACGGCACGCAGAAGGAGGTCGACGAGATCAGCGGCCACCGGGACTGGCTGGCGACGGAGTGCCCGGGCGAGGTCATGTACGAGGAGCTCGCCCTGCTGCGCGAGGCCGCCGCCCAGCGCGGCTGAGGTACGCGCCCAGGCACGCGAGCGTCATTGCGCCAC
>NZ_BMMV01000025.1:82877-118658 GCF_014646115.1 Streptomyces camponoticapitis
CGACCAGGTCGGCGAACCGCTTCGCCCAGGGTCGAGTACGACCTGTCGGCCCGGCCCCCGGTGGTCACCGGGAACGGATCCGCGGGCCTCATCCGGCCCGCCACCGCGCCGATTCCGAGGTCCGGTGATCACTGGGGCGCGTGCCGCGCAGCCGCTTGAAGGCCACGCTCAGAGCGAAGGCGTTGGCGTATCCCACCTTCCTCGCGATCGTGCCCACCGTGTGGTCGGTCTCCCGCAGCAGGTCCGCGGCCAAGGTGATCCGCCAGTCCGCGAGGTACGCCATCGGCGGCTCGCCCACCAGTGCGGTGAACCTCCGGGCGAACGCCGCCCGCGACAGCCCCACTTCGGCTGCCAGGTCCGCCACCGTCCACGGCCGGGCGGGTGTGTCGTGCAGCAGCCTCAGCGCCGTACCCACGACCGGGTCGTCCAGTGCGCGGCACCAGGCCGGGGCACCGGTCCCCGGGGCGTCGAACCAGCCGCGCAGCGCGGAGACCAGCACCAGATCCAGCATCCGGTCCAGGACCAACTGCTGCCCCGGTCGGTTCCCGGCGATCTCCTCGGCCAGCATCTCCACCGACGGGTGGGGGCTTTCCCCGGCCGGCACCACCAGCACGTCGGGCAGGGCCCGCAGGAGTCGTTCGCTGAGCTCTCCCCGGCGCTCGTAGGCCCCGCTGACAAGCACGGCGGCCTCCTCGGCCGGCGGTCCGCAGGTCCGGGCGGCCCCGGAGGCACGCTCGACGCCCTTCGCGCCCGGACAGTAGTCGGCGCTGGTCACCACCCATGTGGGGGTGGTCGCCGGGTGGTCGGCGACCACATAGGGCGCGTCTCCGCGGACGACGGCGATGTCGCCGACGCCGATGGCCACCGGCTCGCCCTCGCCGGGAACGATCCAGGCCCGGCCGCGCACCATCGTGGCCAGCGTCAGCGGGGCGCCACTGGCCATCCGCAGGGCCCAGGGCGGTCGCATGATCGTCCGGCGGAAGACGGCGCCCCGCGCCCGTACGTCTTCCAGGAGTTCCGACACCGCGTCCATGCCCTCAGCGTAGACGCCCGGACATCAAGTGGAGCTTTCGGGCCATGGATCGTCTCAGCTTCGGCCGGTTGACTGAAGTCATGTCTGAACATCCAATTCTTGTCACCGGAGCAACCGGGAAGTCCGGCCGTCGCGTTGTCGGCCAACTGCGCGCCAGGGGGCTGCCGGTCCGTGCGGCGGCCCGTGGCGGCGAGCACATCTTCGACTGGACCGACAGCGGCACCTGGGATGCCGCCCTGGAGGGCGTACGGGCCGCCTACATCGTGCAGTTGGACGGGACGAAGCTCGTTCGCCCGTTCGTCGAGCGGGCGGTACGGCACGGGGTGCGGCGGATCGTGCTGGCGTCGGGGCGCGGGATCGACAATCCGGATTACGCCAAGGACAGCGGTGGCGTTCTCGAAGGCATCCTCGACAGCGAGGCCGCGGTGCGGGAGAGCGGTCTGGAGTGGACGATCAGCAGGCCGGGCTGGTTCGCTCAGAACTTCAGCGAGGGCTTCTTCGCCGATGCCGTCCGCGCCGGTGAACTGCGGCTGCCCGCCGGCGACGGGGCTGCCAGCTTCGTGGACGCCGAGGACATCGCGGCGGTGGTGGTCGCCGCGCTGACGGAGGACCAACACGCCGGTCGGATCTACGAGTTGTCCGGACCCCGGGCGGTGACGCCCACCGAGGCGGTCGCCACGATCTCCGAGGCCTCCGGCCGTGCCATCCGCTATGTGCCGCTCTCCGTCGAGGGGTACGTCGCGGAACTCGTGCGGCAGGGACTCTCACCTGCGGACGCCGAAGCCTTCGCGGACGTCATCGAACCTCTCAGGGAGGGCACTGACGCGTACGTCTCCGACGGCGTACAGCGCGCCCTCGGCCGGCCACCGCGGTCCTTCGCCGAATTCGCCAAGTCCACGGCCGAGGCGGGAGGTTGGCGGGTCTGACGGCCCGCAGGAAGCCAGGGGCCCGCTCGTACGGCGCCGGTGCAGCGGCATGACGGTGCGGAGCCTGGACGCGGCCGTCAGAGCGCCGGGGATCGCCGGTCGAGGCAGGGCGGCCGACGAATCTCGCGATATCGGGGGCGAATCGCCTTGAGACGGGCGATGGTTGGCATGTACGGCTGATCTCCCACCGAGGGGCCCCTCTCCGCGGGGCTCGGCCCGCGCGGACCGTACTGACCGGTGAGGAGTTCCATGCGCGCTGACGACTCGGTCGCCCTCGGCCGGACCGGCCTGACGGTCAGCCGGCTCGGCCTGGGGCTGGCCTCCATCGGGGGCCTGTTCCGATCCGTGCCGCGGCGACAGGCCCTGAGCACCGTTCGCCGCGCTCGGGAGCTCGGGATACGGCTCTTCGACACCGCGCCCGTATACGGCTACGGGCTCTCCGAAACCCGTGCCGGCACCGCCCTGCGCGACGAGCCGCGCGACACCTATGTGCTGTGCACCAAGGTGGGGCGGCTCATCGAACCGGGCGGCCCGGACACCCAGCCGATCTGGGCCGACCCGCCCCAGGGCCTCGGACCGCGCCTGGACTACTCCTACGAGGGGGTGATCCGGTCCCTTGAGGAGAGCCTGAAGCGGCTGGGCCTGGACAGTGTCGACGTGCTCCACATCCACGATCCCGAGCAGGACTTCCTCGGCGCCGTCGGCGACGCGTACCGCGCTCTGGACGACCTGCGCCGGGCCGGTGTCATCCGGGCCGTATCCCTCGGGGTGAACCACGCCGACGTCGCCGCGCGCTTTCTCCGCGAGGCCCCCGAGCCCGGCCCCGACTGCGTGATGCTGGCCGGGCGGTGGTCGCTTCTCGATCAGTCGGGTCTCAGTGACATGCTGCCGCTGTGCCAGGAGCGCGGAGTGGCGGTGCTGGCCGCCGGAGTCCTGCAAGGCGGACTGCTCGCCGGCCCCGGTCCTGGCGCGCTCGGGGACCCGGGTCCTGGCGCGCCGCACGGACACGAGAATCTCGAACCCGCGACGGCGGCCAGGCTGCGAACCGTCCATGAGGTGTGCGCACGCCACGGAGTCCCCCCGAAGGCCGCCGCCCTGCAATTCCCCTTCGGGCACCCCGCCGTGACCGCGGCGGTCGTGGGCGCCCGCTCACCGGAGGAGATCGAGGAGTCGGCCGGCCTTCTCGCACGTCCGATCCCCGACCAGCTGTGGTCGGATCTGAGAGACGCCGGCGTGGTCCCACGTTCTTGGCAACCGGCACCCGGCGCGTGACCACCCGACGCCGACGAGATGTGGCGGGCCGAGCCGGCGCCTCCTCGTGGCCGGTGGGCAACTTATCGCCCGGAGTGGCGATTTGGTTCCGTAAGAACACTTACCCTCGGTAGAACCGCCGTATATCTTGACGTTAATGGTCCAGACCAATACGTTCCTGTGCGCACCGCAGATCACCGCTCCCTTCCGGCACACGCACAGGAAACGAGCCTCATGCCTCGAAAGAACCTTTCCCGGCTGACCATCGCCGCCCTCTCCCTCGGCCTTGTGGCCACCCTCGCCCCCTCCGCGGGCGCCGACTCCGCCTCGCACGGCGACAAGCACGGCTCGAACGCCTCGCACGGCTCGAAGGCCTCGTACAAGCGGGTCGGCTACTTCGCCCAGTGGGGTGTCTACGGGCGGAACTACCAGGTCAAGGACATGGACACCAGTGGGGCGGCGGCCAGGCTGACCCATATCAACTACGCCTTCGGGAACGTGAGCCCCGAAGGGAAGTGCTTCACCGGCAACACCCCGGGAGAGTCCGACGCCTGGGCGGACTACGGGCGCCCGCTGGACGCGGCCGGCTCCGTCGACGGCGTGGCCGACACCGACGACCAGCGCCTCGCCGGCAACTTCAATCAGCTGCGTGAGCTGAAGGCCAAGCATCGCGGTCTCAAGGTCCTTATCTCGTTGGGCGGTTGGAGCTGGTCGAAGAACTTCTCGGACGCGGCCCTCACTCCCGCCTCCCGCAAGGCGCTGGTCTCCTCCTGCATCGACCTCTACATCAAGGGCAATCTGCCGGTCGACGGCACTCGCGGCGGCGCCGGATCCGCGGCCGGCCTCTTCGACGGAATCGACCTCGACTGGGAGTGGCCCGGCTCGGCCGGCGACGTCGGTACCGTCTTCCGCCCCGAGGACAAGCAGAACTTCACCGCGCTCGTACGGGAGTTCCGCAAGCAGCTCGACGATTACGCCAAGTCCCGGAAGGGGCACGAGAAGCGCAAGCACTACGAGCTGACCGCTTTCGTCCCGACCGCCCCGGCCAAGATCGACGCGGGTTTCGAAGTCTCGAAGATCATGCGGGACTTCGACTTCGTGAACCTCCAGGGATACGACTTCCACGGCACCTGGGAGCCCACGACCGCCCAGCAGTCCGCGCTCTTCGCCAAGCCTGACGACTTCAGCGTCAGCCAGACGGTCAACGACTGGCTGCGGCGCGGCGCGCCGGCGCGCAAGCTCGTGGTCGGCATGCCCTTCTACGGGCAGGGCTGGACCGGGGTCTCGGGCGGCGGCAACGGCATGGGCCAGCCCGCGACCGGCCCCGCCCCGGGCACCTGGGCGAACGGCAACGAGGACTACAAGGCGCTGAAGAAGCTCGCGGACTCGGGAACGTACACCGTGCACCGCGACGTCAGGAACGGCCACGCCTGGCTCTTCGACGGCACGACGATGTGGACCTACGACGACCCGCAGGTGCTGCGCACCAAGTCGGCGTACGTCCGCGCCAAGGGGCTCGGCGGGGCGATGTTCTGGTCACTGGACGGGGACACCCCCGACGGCGAACTGATCAAGGCCGTCGACCGCACGCTCGGCCGCCGCTAGGGCGTGTCTTCAAAGTAGCGCCGTCCGCCCGCAGGGCGGGGCCCGCGGCGGCTGGTGCGGTGCATCGCAAGGCGGAGGATCGTCCTCGTACTGGGCGTACTCGGACGAGTCCGACAACGCGGCGAGGTGCCGTGCCAGGCGTCGCGGGCCAGGCGGGACTTTGAAGACACGACCTAGGCCGCTGCGCCAGTGGTTCCCGCCGGTTCACCGGCGGGAACCACCGAACGGTCTCTGACTCGGATCAGGGCCGCGTCGCACCTCAGCGACCGCCCGCGTCGCCCGCTCCACCCGCGACACCCGCGCGCCGAGACGCGCCGGAACCGTGCGCCGGCGCCGTTGGGTCCGCCGGTGGTACGCCGGTGCTCCAGCCCCGACGCGAAGCGCTGAACGCACTCCACTGCGGGGCGGATGGGGCCCCTGGCCATTGACCCTGAGTGGTACCGGTGGGCTACTTGGTGTGTTCGCACCACTGTGTCGTCCAAGGAGGGGCCGGGGCTCCATCGAGACAGGCCTGTCCGTCGGCGACGGTTCCAGGGAGCCCCGATGCCAGTCTCACCGAACCAGGGATCCACCGGCGGGGGCGACGCCGTCACCCTCACCGGCACCCACTTCACCGGCACCACCGCCGTGCGCTACGGCTCCCGCCCGGCCAGGAGCTTCACGGTCGTCAGCGACACCACCACGGAGACGATCACACCCTCCGGTCACAGCGCCGTCCCGGTCTCCGTCACCACGGCCGGCGGAACGGGGATCGTGGGCACCTTCTTCTACCTTCCGCCGCCCTCCTTCCTCATCGACCCGCCCCCCGCGGGGCCTCTGGGAGGCGGCAATACGGTGATCCTCACCGGTCAGGGCCTCCACACCACGAGCGAGGTCAGATTCGGTACGCAGAGCGCCGTGTTCACGGTCGGGTCGGACGGCCGGCTCACCGTGACCGTCCCAGCGGCGGCAGCCCCGGGTCCGGTAGGGATCACCGTCACCACCAGGGGCGGAGTCGCCAGCGGCGTCACCTATACCTATCTCGCCGCGCCGTCCGTCACCGCCGTCACCCTCGACTCGGGACCGGTCGACGGCGGCAATCTCGTCGTCATCACCGGGACCGCGTTCTCCTACACCACCGGAGTCACCTTCGACGGCATACCCGCCCTCGCCTTCAGGATCGCCTCCGACACCGAGATCGACGCCGTACTGCCGGCCGGAGACCTCGGCCCGGCCGACGTCTCCGTCACCACCCTCGGCGGCACCACCACCGCCACGGACGCCTACACCTATCTGGGACTCTTCGCGGTCCTGGGCGGAGCATCGGTCACCAACACCGGTCTCTCGATCGTCACCGGAGACCTCGGAGTGAGTCCGGGGGTGTCCATCACCGGATTCCCGCCCGGCCAGGTCAACGGGAGTATCCACAACTCGGATGCCACCGCCGTCGCGGGCCATGCCGACCTGGTCGCGACGTACAACGACGCCGTCGGCCGGATCCCGGACGCCGGGATCATCGGAGACATCGGCGGCCAGACCCTGCCGCCCGGCGTCTTCAACGCCGCCGCCTCCATCGGGATCACCGGCACGCTCACGCTGGACGCCCAGGGTGACCGCAACGCCGACTGGATCTTCCAGATCGGATCGACCCTGACGACGGCGACGGCGAGCCAGGTGCTCCTCATCAATGGCGCCACGGCCCGCAACGTCATCTGGTCGATCGGAAGTTCGGCCACCCTCGGCACGGACACCGACTTCGCGGGAAGGGTCCTGGCCCAGACGTCGATCACCGTGAACACCGGCGCGACGGTCAACGGTCAGGTCCTGGCCATCGACGGCACCGTGACCCTGGACACCAACACCGTCACCCGCCCCTGGTGAAGCAGCCGTCCGGTCACGCCGGCGGGCCGGAGAGAGCGGCGCCCAGCCCGCGCAGGGCCGCGAGGAACTCGGCGTTGGTCACTCCTTTGACCACGTACTGGCCGACGCCGGCGTTCCTCATCTGCTCCACGGAGCCGCTGTCGTCGTACGCGGAGAACGCGAGCACCCGGGTGGCGGGCGAGGTTCTCCGGATCTCCTGGGCAACGAGGTGACCGCCGCCGGGAAAGCGGACGTCCAGGACGACGAGGTCCGGCTTGTACCGGCGTACGAGCCGAAGCGCCTCATCGGCGTCCGACGCCGTGCCCAGGACCTCCAGGTCGGGCTGGGCCCGCACCACCTCGCCCAGCGCTTCGACGAGGATCCTGTTGTCGTCGCAGAGGATCACGCCGAGGGGCGGGGCCGTGGAGCCCTCCGACACGTCGGTGGTCACCGCGGTTCCTCGGTCGGCGCCTCGACCGGCTCCGGACTCGGGACCCAGAACTCGACCGTCGTCCCGGTACCGGGCTCGCTGTGCATGGACCACCATCCTCCCGCCGTCTGCGCCCGCTCCCGCATCTCGATGATGCCGAAATGGTCGTGTACGGCGTTCGAGGACAGCGGTTCGCCGATGCCGTCGTCCACAAGACGTGTCAGGATCCCCCGGTCGACCGACTCCACCTCAAGCGTGACCGCGCTCCCCCGCGCGTGTTTGCGCACGTTCAGCAGTGCCTCCTGAACGATACGGAAGATGGTGATGGAGGTTTCGGGGGTGGGCTCGCGGTCGAGCCGGTGTCTGAAGGAGAACGCCAGGCCCCAGGGTCCCACCACGTCATCAAGGTGGTTGGAGAGAGCCTCGACGAGGCCGTGCCGGTCGATTCCGGGCGGGTGCAGCCGGAAGGTCAGATTACGGAGGCTGCTGATCGCCTCGCGTACCGAGGCGTCCAGCCGGGCCAGTTCGGTGGCAGACTCCTCCGGCACCCGCCCTTGCAGCAGTTGCAGGCGCATTCCCACGGCGACCATCACCTGGATGGAGTCGTCGTGGACGTCCCACGCGATACGGCGCCGCTCCGTCTCCTGGGCCTGGACGAGGTGATCGAAGAGACGGCGGCGCTCACTCAGTGCCTCCTGCGCGGCCCGTCGCTCCGACATGTCACGGGTGACCTTGCCGAAACCCCGCAGCACGCCCTCGTCGTCCCACAGCGCGGTGATGACGACGTTCGCCCAGAACCTGGAGCCGTCGCTGCGGATCCGCCACCCCTCGTCCTCCAGCCTGCCTTCGGCGATCGCTGTCTCCAGCTCCCACTGCGGCTTGCCCGCCGACTTGTCCTCGGGGGGATAGAAGGTCGAGAAATGCCGTCCTACGATCTCGTCGGCCGTATAGCCCTTGATCCGTTCCGCGCCCGCGTTCCAGCTGACCACGTATCCCTGCGGATCGAGCATGAAGATCCCGTAGTCCAGCACCCCTTGGACCAGCAGCGTGAACGCCGCCTCCGACAGAGGGGGCGAGTGCTTGCGCTCCATGTCGCCGAGCGCCGGCTCCGGCGTCACTTGAGCAGCCCCTCACGTCGCGCGATCGTCACGGCCTCCAGCTGGGAGCGCGCTCCGAGCTTCACCAGTACGCGCTGGACGTGGTTGCGCACCGTGTTGAGGGCGACCCCCAGCCGACCGCTGATCGCCGCGGTGCTGAGGCCCTCTCCCAGCAGATCCAGGGTCTCCCGCTCCCGGGGAGTCAGTTTGGCGCCGACCCCCGGCACGCGGCCGGTCAGCCGGCCCAGCACGTCGCCGAGCACTTCCTTGCTGTACACCACCTCACCCGCCGCCACCCGGTACACCGCGTCCTCCAGCTCACCCAGCCCGTTCGCCTTCAGGATCAGCCCGGCACCGCCCTCCTCCGCCACCCGCGCCGCCACTGACGCCGAACCCTCGCCCGCCAGGATGAGGACCCGCACGCCAGGCACGACCTCTTCCAGAGGGGCGATGGCCGAGATGCCGTCGCCGTCCGGCAGCCGCCGGTCCATCAGTACGACGTCCGGCTTGTGCCGGTCGGCCTCCACCAGCGCGGACGCCACCGATGCCGAACGTCCCACGATCTCCAGAGCCGGCGAGCGTTCCAGGGCGAGACAAATCGCCTCGGCCACCATGTCGTGGTCCTCGACCAGCAGAACCCGGACCGGCCGAGTGGGCGGCGATGATGAAGGCATCAGAACATCCTCGGTGGTGGCGGCGCGCACGATCATCCCAGGGGGGACCAGAGGCGGGTGGTCGGCGACAGCGGCTCCCGTCGGGCGGTGGCCGGGTGCTGCCGTGCCTGCCGGATTCTGGCGTCGGGCAGGATGTCGGCGGCGCCGGCCAG
The DNA here is from genome assembly GCF_014646115.1 of Streptomyces camponoticapitis. Lineage (GTDB taxonomy): Bacteria > Actinomycetota > Actinomycetes > Streptomycetales > Streptomycetaceae > Streptomyces > Streptomyces camponoticapitis. The sequence goes on from NZ_BMMV01000025.1 coordinate 91,885, forward strand.
GGCCAGCAGCCGCGCCGGCTGCGGTCCGATGCCCTCCACGATGAACTCGGCACCCGCCTGAAGAACGGACATCCTCGCCGTGAGCAGTGCGTTGAGGCCCGCGCAGTCGCAGAAAGCGACCCCGGTGAGGTCGAGGCAGAGGCTCTTCGGCTGCTCCGCCAGGCACGCGGCAACCGCCTCGGAGAGCTGGGGGGTCGTGTCGAGGTCGAGTTCACCGACGAGGGTGACCCTGGCCGAGCTCCGATGGACGGCGGTACGCGACTCGAACGCTCGCGGAGTCATGGGCGCCCGGGCCGCATCTGGCCCAAAGGCCGTGCGCGACCGCACCACGGGGTTTCCCGAGGCCCCTCGCCGGAGGGGCGTGTTGCCGTCAGCTGCTGCATCCCGACCCCGGACTAGTACGCGGACACCAGATTTCCCCTAGTGAATCTGCACTAGATGCGGAAGTCAACAGGCACCGGTCCACCGGGGCCGGGCCATTGGGGCCCGGAGCCTGCCGGGGTGTCGAGGGCCACGTGCAGGCGCAGCGTGAGACCGGTCTCGGCCGACCGGATCTCAACGAGGTCGCACAGCTGATGCATCATCCACAGGCCCCGGCCCCCCTCCGCCGACGCGGGATGCGGGCGGCGCCGTCCGGCGAGGGGGTCCAGGAGCCGCCCGCCGTCCTTGATCTCGGCGACGACCGTCCCGCCGTCCGCGGTCCAGATCCGCAGGGTGCCCCTGCCACCCCCGTACGCGACGGAATTGGCGATGGCCTCGCCGACCGCCAGCACCAGATCCCCCCGGCGGACGGCGCTGAGCGCGGTGCCCCGCGCCCAGCTCTCGGTGTACTCCCGGGCCCGGGCGGTCTGTCCCGCGCCGAAGACGAGGGCGGGCACCACGACGGAGGGCTCCGGCAGCGGGCGGTCGCACTCGGCGCTGACGGTGAGCGGATCGGTATAGGTGTCGCTGGGGCGGACGACTCCGTCCATGACCAGCGACGGGTGCGTACGGCGAACCCGGTCCACCACGGCCGGGGACAGCGCCCCGAGGTCGTACGGACAGAGGAAGCCGGCAGGGGTACCGGCGAAAGCGGTGTTCGTCAGTGCCTCGTGGCGGACGGCTTCCAGCGTTTCCGCCTCCGAGCGGCCGGGCCACAACAGCTCCTGCACCACATGCACGGAGCGGCCTCGGTGCCGTTCGGCGAAACTCAGCAGCGCCGACAGTATCCGCCCCGGATTACGGCCGAGCTCGCCCATGTCGGCGCAGCTGTCGGGGGGAAGATCCCGCCCGAGGCTCTGTCGCAGGGCGTCGAGGCGTGCCCCCGGCACCGCGACGAACACCGGCGCGTTCCCCTTGATCGCGGCCCGGACGAAGTCGCTCACCGCCGACACGTACTGACCGGGCTCCCGGTAGAGGAGAGCGGAGTGGGTGAACTTCGCGGGCGCCGACGAGATGCCGCTCTCGGTCATGCCCCAACCTCCCCACCCGGTAAGCCTCCAGAGTTTTGACCGCCCACTCGGGTCAGGAATCGAGGGCCGGGAAAATCATAGTCCTGCCGCCGCCTCCCCCTCCCGGCGCCGCTCAGGGCGTACTCGTGCGGAGCGCCACGGATTCGGCGGGAGGAGCGGCTCCCCGGCGGGCTTCAAGTCGTCGGCACGGGGCACTCGCAGGACCAGTGCGGTCTACGGAGTGCGACCCCCCAACAGACTCTCCGAGACGTGCGCGGGCTCTCCGGGCCCGCCGGACTCTCGGTGATCGGTCGTAGAAGGGCAGTGATGGTGCGGAGTGTGGGTGTGGAGGAGGAGCTCCTCCTCGTGGACGCGGAAAGCGGCGAGCCCCGGGCGCTGGCGACAGCGGTTCTGGCGGCCGCCTCGCGCGAGGCCGACGGACAGGACGAGGTGTTCGAGGCCGAACTCCACCGGCAGCAGCTGGAGTTCGCCACCCAGCCCCGTACCGACATGGGTGAACTCGCGGAAGAGATAGACCGCTGCCGGGCCGAGGCCGCCCGGCACGCCGAACAGCTGGGGGCGACGGTCGCCGCGCTGGCGACCTCGCCGCTCCCCGTGAGTCCCTCGATCGGCTTCGGCAGAAGGCACAGGTGGCTGGCGGAGCACTTCGGGCTGACCACCCAGGAGCAGCTCACCTGCGGCTGCCACGTGCATGTGTCGGTCGAGTCCGACGAGGAGGGTGTCGCGGTCCTCGACCGGATCCGCCCCTGGATGGCCGTGCTGCTCGCGATGAGCTCGAACTCGCCTTTCTGGCAGGGGAAGGACAGCAAGTACAGCAGTTACCGCAGCCGGGTCTGGGGAAGGTGGCCGTCGGCGGGGCCCGTGGAGATCTTCGGTTCGGCGGACCGCTATCACCGGCAGGTACGGGAGATGATCGGGACCGGCGCCCTGCTCGACGAGGGAATGATCTACTTCGACGCCCGGCTCTCCCACTCGTATCCCACGGTCGAGATCCGGGTCGCCGACGTCTGCCTGGACTCCTCCACCACCGTGCTCGTGGCGACCCTGGTCCGCGCGCTGGTGGAGACGGCCGCACGGCAGTGGAAGGCCGGGGAACCGCCCCCGAGGCACCGGGTCGAGCTGCTGCGGCTCGCCTCCTGGCGAGCCGCCCGATCGGGCCTGGAGGACCAGCTGATCCACCCGCTCACCATGGAGCCCGCCCCCGCCGAGGCGGTGCTGCGGGCGTTGTTCGAACACGTACGGGACGCGCTGGAGGACAGCAACGACATAATCCCGGCACAGGAAGCGCTGGCCACGCTCCTGAAAACCGGCAGCGGCGCCCGGATCCAGCACGAACTGCTGGCCGGCACCGGCGACCTCCCCGCCATGGTCACCGCATGCGCCCGACGCACCCGGGGAGAGACGTAGCCCTGCCTCTTCAGGTGATCGGCCGCCCGGTCCGGATCGTCCCTCCGCGGCGGCCCGTAGGCACATGACCGCCTCGGGGGCCGGCGCGGCGTCAGACCAGCAGAGTGCCGAACACCGCGTCGAAGAAGACCTGGTACGACTTCTCCGACCGGTCCGAGCGGCCGGAGACGAGCGTTCCCTCCCAGGCGTTGAGAATGAACCGGGCGAGGATGGCCGCGTCCAGGACCGTCTTGATCTGACCCGACTGCTGGGCCTGGGCGATCGGTACGGCCAGCGCCCCGGTCCAGCCGTCCAGGCCCGAACGCACCGCCTCGCGGATGGCACTGCTGTGGTCGGCCATCTCCGTGCCGAAGCCGCCGATGAGACAGCCGCGTGCGTAATCCCGTCCGGTGTTCTCGTCACGGAGGAACTCGAAGTGCCTGCGCAGCCGTAGGAGCGGATCGACGTCCGCGTCGGTGAGCTCGCTCAGCCGGCGGCTCGCTCCGTAGCGCTCCAGGGCGACCACGGCCAGCGCTTCCTTGCTCTCGAAGTGGTTGTAGAACGAACCCTTCGGCACACCGGCACGGTCGGTGATGTCCTTGACGCCGGCCCCGTTGAAGCCGTACGTGTGGAACTGCTCGACCGCCGCCTCGACGATCTCCTCGCGCATGCTTCTTCTGCCCACCGGGATCACCCACCTCCGGCAATATGACCAATCGTCTTATGCCGCGGACCTTAGCACGCGGCGCCCGTCGCCGAGGAGGCACGGCCGTCGCCAGGGGCGGTACGCGCGAACTGACGCCTGACGGTCGGGCCGTGAAAGCCCCGCCACCGAATTGCGACTGCTTCCCGGGCCCCATGGATTCCCCTGATATCATATTGGACCGCCAGCGGTTGAAAGCCACCCCACCCAGTGCCGCTGTCTCGCTGTTTCATTTCAGGGAAACAGCGGACCGGAAATCGTCTAGGATTGTCGAATGCCGTCCATTACTCGCTCACCCTCCGATTCCGAAGAGAACCGGGCAAAAGTGGAGTCCGCCGTCTTCGAGGCGGTCAGGAAGTTGCTCGACAGTGGAATGAAATACACCGAAATCAGCGTGCAAAAGATCATCGTCGAGGCGCAGATTGCCCGTTCGACCTTCTACGCGCACTTCCGGGACAAGTCTGATCTCTTGTCCCGGCTCGGGAGGGAGCTCAACAAGAGATTCTTCGACGAGGCAACTTCCGATGCCCTCGACATATGGGACGCGGTGGAATCACCGGACGGCCTTCGGGGCATCACCAAAATCCTCGAAGAAGCGATCGCGAGGCATCGAAAGCATTTCTCGGTACTGTCGGCCATCAGCGAGACCGCCGCGTACGACACTTCGGTGCACAACTTTTACACAACCGATCTGGAAGAATTCGAGGAAAGGGTCGTCACCGACCTGAGACGGCGCCAGGAAAAGGGAATGACGGACAACCGCATGGATCCGATCTCGGCCGGGCGGATCATCGTCTGGGGCGGGGAGCAGGCGATCGCCCACCACATCGGCAAGGTGGACCAGAGCGGCGACGCGGCCTTCGCCCTGGAGCTGGCCTCCATCTGGTGGTACGGCGCATACAACCGGCGCCCTTCCGCGACGGACCGCTGACCACGGACCGGTGACCTTGAGGTGTCGAGGCGCCGGCTGTCGTTCCGGACCCGCCCGTCCGTTCGCCTACCAGCGATCCCAGTGGGAGAACTGCTCGGCGTCCGCCCGGGGGCCCTGCTTGAAGTCCGTCCCGATCGTGTAGGCGACCGGCGTGAGGGCCACCTGGACCACCTCGTCGTACGGGATACCGAGCACCTCCGCCATCTCACGCTCGTAGCTGAGATGGCTCGTGGTCCAGGCGGTGCCAAGACCTCGTTCACGGGCCGCGAGCATGAAGCTCCAGAAGGCGGGGATGACGGAGCCCCAGGCCCCGGCCTGACCACGGACCGCGTCGAGTTCCGCCCGGTCGGCCACGCGCACACAGGGAATCAGGATCAGCGGGACCTCATGGAGATGACGGGCAAGGTGATCGAGGCTGCCGGCGATACGCCCCCAGTCCGATGACCCGAAGTCCATGCGGGTGGGTTCCGGACCCACCACGCCGGGGGTCGCGGGAGCGGCCAGACCTCGCCGCCACACCTCCGCCACGGCCGCCTTCGTCTTCCGGTCCTCGACAAAGACGAAGTCCCAACGCTGCCTGTTGCGGCCGCTGGGCGCCTGAAGGGCGATGCGGACGCAGTCGTCCACCACGTCTCGCGGCACCGCTCGTTGCAGATCCAGCCGACGGCGTACCGCGCGGGTCGTGGTGAGAACCTCGTCGGCGGACAAGCCGAGCCGCGTTCGCGGGTCCGGCTGCTGGGAAGCGTTCGCGCGATCCATGGGCAAGCCCAAACTGTGAGCCCGGGGACATTCGTCCGGTGCCTCGCGGCCGGCGCGACGAAATCGCCGCCGACCGCCCCGAACGACGTCCCCGGCGCGGGTTGTTCGCGACGGGTGAGCACTTCCGGCGCGTCACCGCGCCGGCAGTAGGTCGAGATCGCCCGGCGGTTCGCCGGCCCGCGATCTCACGCGGCCAGGCGTCCCAGAAAGCCGTGCATGTATCCGCTGACAGCGGAGACGTGCGTCTCCAGCGCGAAGTGACCCGTTGTGGGCAGCAGATGGATGTCCGCGTCGGGGAGATCACGCGCGAACGCCCGGGCACCGTCAGGGGCGAAGATGTCGTCACCCTCTCCCCAGACGGCGAGCAGGGGCACCTGGCTTGAACGGAAGTACTCCTGGAGCGCGGGGTATCCGTCGACGTTGGTCGGATAGTCCCGGAACAGCGCCAACTGCACCTCGTCGTTCCCGGGTCGGTCCAGCAGTTGCTGGTCGTGGTTCCATCCGTCCTGGCTCACCAGGCTCACGTCCTCGACACCGTTCTCATACTGCCAACGCGTCGTTTCAGGCGTGAGCTTCGCACGTGCGCCAGGTTCCGTATCCGGTCCCGGCGAGGAAGCGTAGGCGAACAGATCGTCCCAGAACGGCTGCGCGAATCCATCCATGTAAGCGTTTCCGCTCTGGGTGATGATCGCGGTGACCTCGAAGGAAGAATCCATTGCCAACCGCCAGCCGATCGGCGCGCCGTAGTCGTGCACGTAGATCGAGAAACGGCGGATGCCCAGGCCGTCGAGCAACCCCGCGGTGATCTCGGCCAGGTGGTCGAAGGTGTAGGAGAACTCATCGACCGTGGGCATCGAGGACCGACCGTAACCGACGTGGTCGGGCGCGATCACGTGGTATTGATCAGCCAATTCCGGTATCAGGTGCCGAAACATGTGTGAACTTGTCGGAAACCCATGCAAAAGGACGATGACTGGAGCGTCACTGGGGCCGGCCTCACGATAGAACACGCTTTGACCACCGACAGTCGCCATTTTGTGATGTGTGGGGAGCACGTGGACCTCCACGATACGGTCAGGGCGCCCCGCAGTCCGCTCTAGGGCCACACGGCGATCGAGGGCGGTGATGATGCCTCTCGTGCCCGGCGCCTGAGGACAGTCACTCAACTGACTCCCTTCCAGGCTAGGCACCAGGCATTCGACGGGCAACAGCGAAGGTCCGGAACCGCCTCGCCCTGCGCGGTCCGCCCGACGGCACTCCTCCCCGCTTCACTCCCCGACGCGACGCAGCCGGCTTAAATATGACCAGTCGTCTTAGAGTGCTCCCGGGGCTCCACAGGGGGCCCGCGGGACCTGGATGGAGAGGGAACTCATGGATCTCGTAGACGTCGCGGTGGCCGCACACGGTGGCTTGGACCGATGGAAGACCTACACCTCGGTCAGCGCCCACCTGAAGGTCGGAGGGGTGCTCTGGTCGCTCAAGCAGCAGGGTGGGCCACTCGATGACACCAGGGTTCGCGTCGCACTCCACCGGGAGTACGCAAGCCACTACCCCTTCGGAGACGCCGATCTGCATACGGTCTTCACCCCGGAGCGGGTGGCGGTCGAGAACGACGCCAACGAGGTCGTCGAGGAGCGGCTGCGCCCCCGGGCGGCCTTCGAAGGCCACACACTCACAACACCGTGGGACAGGCTGCACCTGGCCTACTTCGCCGGTTACGCGATGTGGACCTACTTCACCGCGCCGTTCTCCTTCACCATGCCCGGCTTCCGGACCGAGGAACTGTCCCCGTGGCAGGAGGACGGTCAGACGTGGCGGCGGCTGAGCGTGGAGTTCCCGGACAGCATCGCCACGCACGGCAAGCGGCAGACGTTCTACTTCGACCGCGAGGGCCTCGTCAGGCGACACGACTACACGTCCGAGGTACTCGGTGCGGGGCCTGCCGCTCATTACAGCTCCGGACATCGGGAGTTCGGAGGCATCGTCGTTCCGACACAACGGCGCGTCCACCTCATCGGTGAGGACGGCGGTGTCATGCCCGATCCGCTCGTCGTCTCGATAGACATCGACGATGTGGTTTTCGAGTGACTCAGGTGGCCGCCAGGAGCGTTCATGGCGCCCGCCTCCACATGGGGGCGGGCGCCGCGCTGCCCGACCGGCTCGCGGCCCCGCCTCACCTCAGCCGAGCGGGCCGTGGGGCCCGGCGAGGGCCAGGAAGCGTGCGGCCATCTTCCGGTAGCCGGCGGCGTTGGGGTGCAGGCCGTCCGTCATGTCCTGGATGTCGCCCGGCCCGAAGAGCGAGAGTCCATCGATCACACTGAGCTTGGTGTCGCCCTCCTTGACGCGGACGTCGACCTCTCGTACGAGCACTTCGCGCACACGCGTCAGACTCAGAGCTCCGGCAGCGAGCTCCGAGGGACGCTCGACGGTACGCACCTGGTAATCCGTGCTGAAGAGCGTCGGCCCGGGCCGCTGCTCGGCGACCGGGCAGATGATTGGCGTCACGATCGCGATGGGCGTGTTGGGATGGCCGTCACGCACCGTGTCGAGGAAACCATGGAACGCCGAGGCGAAGGTGCGTTCGCGCATGGTGTCGAAGTTGACGACGTTCGTGCCGAGTTCGAGGCTGATCGCGCTCGCGGGCAGGTCGCGAATGGTACGGGCCATGAACTGGTCGAGCTGACAGTGGCCGCCGATGGCGAGGTTCAGCAGAGACCTGCCGGTCTCGCGGGCGACCGTCGCCGGCCACGTCTCCGTGGGGCGGTCGGCCTGCGAACACTGGCTGATCGAACTGCCGTGGTGCACCCAGAGCGGGGCACCGGCAGGTGCCGGTCGCAGTGACGTCCCGGTGGCGACCCGCACGTCGAGCAGCTTGAGCATCGACGACGCGGGAAACCAGATCTCGACCCGCCGCTCGGCGACCCCCTCGCCGAGCTCGAAGCGCACAGTGGCTGGCCCGGCGGGACGGAACTCCATCTCGAGGGTGGCGGGATCCACGATGACGAGGTTCTCCGCCGCGCGCACCGGGTCCTGGAGCACCCCGTCGACCACGAGGTCGAACGTGCTCCCGGGGGACGTCATGTGGGGAAGCAGATCGCGTGTGAGCTCGACGTCGAACTCCAGCACGGGGGTGTCGGTGAGGGCCTCAAGGCGTACGCCCGACGGCACCGCGCTCATGAGATCGAAGTAGTCGTCGGCCATCCGCGCTCTCGCGGTGGCGGGTGTGCGGTGGAATATGACGCCTGTGGCGTCGATGGTCGTCTCCAGTACGCCGACGACTCGGTCGACGGCGGTTTCCAGGACGGACTGCATGGCGATCCCATCTCCTTGTAGGGGCAGGTGCGGCGTCGCCGAGAGCGGCGCCGACCCGACTTGGCACACCTCCCCCACCGTGCGGTGAACTGAATTGCCGGTGCCGCGCGCGCACTTACCGGAGGCTCACCGTGTTGGTGTCCTCGTTTGTGAACCTATGCGGGAGAGCTCACCGTCAGGGCAGCCGAACGAGCGGGGAAGGAGCGGGTACGACGGAGGTCCGGAGCGCGTCGCCGAGTCCCGCTCACCCGGCGGGGCCCGTTCGCACCGGCGCCGACGGGCCGCACGTACATTCCGTGCGGGGACGCTTGTCCGGGAGGAGGAGCGAGGTTACCTCGAACCCACGTCCGGCAGCGCCTCGTTCACCACGGGAAACGCGTGGTCCCAGAGGCGATCCGCTGCCGCGGGGTCCACGGCCCACTCGGCCACACCCGTCGTGACGCCCGGGCCTCCTGGCACGACCGCCAGCTCCTTGTTGTCCTCGAAGTAGCGTCCGGTCACCCCCTCCAGCAGGGGCGATGCGGCCAGCAGCACGGAGGTGGCCGCCCCTTGTTCCGGTGTCTTGAAGTAGTCGGGCGTGATCAGATGCCCGTCGGTGTCCATGGCGCCCATGGCCTGCATGGTCTCAACGGGGATGTGGCGTGACAGGTTGGTGTGGATGAAGCCGGGGGCGCAGGCGTTGGCGCGTATCCCGTCGTCCGCCCACCTGCGGCTGACCCCGACGGCGAGCAGGACGTCCGCCGTCTTGGACTGGGCGTACGCCGCGAACGGGTCGTAGGGGCGTCGCGCGAAGTGGGGATCGTCGAAATCGAAGCCGCCCATGAGGTGGGCGCCGGAACTGACCATGACAACGCGCGCCCGCCCGGCAGCCTGGAGGGCGGGCCGCAGGCCGGTGATCAGGGCGAAGTGGCCAAGGAAGTTGGTCGCGAGCTGGAGCTCCCAGCCCTGCTGGTTCTTCTGGTGCGTGGGCAGGGCCATGACGCCCGCGTTGGCGACGATCGCGTCCACGGGGCCTTCCCACCCCGCACAGAACGTACGCACCGAGGCCAGGTCGGCGAGGTCGAGCGTCGCGACGTCGACGCCGGCGAACTCCTCGACGAGAGCCTTCGCGTGGGCCGCGTTGCGAGTGGCGACCGTGACCCGGGCACCGGCCCCGGCAAGAGCCCGGACCGTCTCCGCGCCCAGCCCGGAGGCGCCGCCCGTGACGATCATGCGCTTTCCGGTCAGGTCCACGCCGGCCAGGACATCCGCAGCGGTGGCCCTGGGCTCGAAGGGTGTTGATACGAGTGACACGCGTTGTTTCCTTCTCGATCGAGTGGGGTGGGGTCCTTGCATCGACTGCAACGGAGGAGACCCGCTCCGCGGCGCCATTCGGCACCGGTCGCACGCCCGGAGGGGCGGCGCCGCCAGACCCTCTGTCAGAGCGGTCCCGCCCAGGTGAAGTCGGCGGACAGGGCCGCCCGGATTACCACGTCCGGGCGCGCCGCACTCATGGCCGCCGAGCTGGGAGCGTCGGCCCCGCAGTGCCTCACCACACCTTGCCATACATCTTGTCGTACAGAGTGTACGGCAAGATATGCCGGACGATCCGGGCCCGCCGCGCAGCCTTCACCGTGCCCCCTCGCCAGACTGGCGAGGGGGCACGGTTGCCCGCTGTTGGGTGCTCTCTTGGTGGAGGTCGCGGTCGCAGGGTGTTGGCACCTGCGACCGGTCTGATCAACCACTTGCCGACCCTTTACCGACTTACCGAGCAGTAATCGGATCCTGTCACCGGGGCGGTGATCATGCCGGGTGCCGCCAGAACGCGATCAGGTGGGATGCGAATGGTGAAGGGCCTCGGGTATGTCCTGCCGAGTCGGCGGTGCGTGCTTTTCGTGTGGCCGGAAGTCCCAGCCGGCTCCCAGTGCGCTCTTGCGTCCTGATGGCGGCGTGGAGGAGGCGGAGCCGACCCTCCCCGCCGGCGCGGGGAGGGTCGGGAGCCGCAGGGGGCGGGGCCGCGTGTCGTCAGTCGGTCAGCTGTCGTGCCGCGCCCGGCGACGGCGTACGACGAGGACGGTGCCCGCGCCCATGACGACCGCTGCGGCGGCCACGCCCGCGATCGGGAGTGGGGCGGAGGAGGAGCCGGTCGTCGCGAGGTTGCCGCCGGTCGTGGCCGTACCGGCGCCGCCGGCCGACGACGGCCCGCCCGTCGAGCCAGACGAGCCCGTGGAACCCGTCGAGCCCGTGGAGCCGCCGCTTGATCCGCCGGTCGAGCCGCCGGTCGAGCCTGAGCCACCGTCCTGGCCGCCCGTCGTGCCCCCCTCCCCGCCGGTGACCTCCAGCGTGATGGGGGCCGTGTCGTTGGTCCTGTCGGGGTCGAACGGCAGCTTCCTGTTGCTCAACGCCACCGAGCCCTTGGCGCCCGCCACCTTCTTGTCGATCTTCAACTTGAAGGTGAAGGTCGCCGTCTCCAGGTGTTCCTGAGGGCGGGTCGTGAGGCCGCAGTCATACACCTTGCCCTTGGCCTTGCAGTAGAAGTCGGGCTTGACGACCGACGTTCCGGCGGGGGGTGTGACCAGGACGGAAGTCCACGGCGTCCCCGGCTTCGACCAGACCCAGCCAGGGCCGGTGTTGGTGAAAGTCGCCTTCATCGTCACCGTGTCGCCGGGCTTCCCCCGCAACGCCGCGCCCGTCACCTCGTAGTCGGCCGTGTTGACCGACGAGACGGGCACCCTGAACCGGTCCGCGGACCCCGTACCCCCGGTCGGCGACTCGATCAGTTCGATCTCCGGTGCGGTGCCCGGAGACGGGGTGCTGTTCTCGTCCGGTGACGGCTCGTAATCCGTGACGGTCACCCACATCTCGTCGTCGAAGGCGTGCTTCTCCGCCTTGACGGCGAACGGCTTCTGGGGCGTGTAGGCGACGCCCGGCTTCACCGCCTCGTCGAACGCGCAGATCGCGATCCACCGCTCGGGCATCTCGTCGTACGCACCGACGTACTGCTTCTGGCAGTTGGAGGGAACCTCCGGGAAGGCGAGACCCCGGGTGGCGGTGTACTTGATCCACACCTTCTCGACGGTCGTGCTGCCGTTGTTCACCACGGTGATCGGCAGGTCGACCGGGCTCCCCGGTGTCACTCCGGTGATCGGCTTGATGTCTGCGAGGGCCAGGGAGGGCGGCGCCTCGTCGCCCACGGCAGCGGGAGCGGCGCCCAGCGCGACAAGCCCTGCGGCACCGAGGGTGGCGACGGCGGAACGGGAGACGCGGCGCGGGTACGGCGAGGTCGGCATTGACGGAGTCCTCTGTCGGGAAAGTGCTGAACGGAATGTGTCTTTCAGGAGAACGGCCACCTGTACCCCCTAGACACCTACCGGCCCCGAACAGTTGCCCTCTCGTGCCGGATCTGGACCGCGCGGACGATCCATGCGGCCGACCGGCGACGTTCCTGGCCCATCGGCACGGCGTCGACCTCGACCACGCCGTACCGGCGGACCATGGACGAGCTCGACAGCTCGATCCGTGCCCAACTACCCGCACCCGAGGGGTGCACGGCGGTCTCCAGCGGTGCGACCCGGCACGAGGCGGTGGTGACGATGCGCTCCTGCCCGGCCGCGGATCGGTCGCCCTCCACCAGCAGCCACTGCCACCCGCGGCGTGTCCACGTACTCGTCGAAGTGCTCGGTCACGTGCCCGACCCGGCGCCCCGCAGATGCCGGCCAAGCGTCAGATCGTGCGCCGACCGGTCGGCCTCCCGATGATGCGGTCGTTCAGGCTGCGGAGCGCTGGGTGACCGGTCGCCGGCGCAGGCTCGCGTCGGTGACGGCCTGTGGGGTGTAGGCGACATCGTTGGGGCCGGCGTCGGTTCCGGGCGGGGCGATCTCGTCGATCCGGTCAAGGATCTCGTCGTCCAGGGTGACGTCGGCGCCGGCCAGGAGGTCGTCGAGTTGCTCCATGGTGCGTGGCCCGACGAGCGCCGAAGTGACGGCGGGGTGGGCTATCGCGAAGGCCATCGCGAGGTGGGTCATCGGCAGTCCCGCTTTCTCGGCGAGCGGGATCAGCTGTTCGACCACGTCGAGCTTGCGCTCGTCGCCGAAGTGCTGCGGCATGGTGCCGCCGCGGTGGGTGACGGCCTGCTTGCCCTTGCGGTAGCGGCCGGTGAGCAGACCCTGGCCGAGCGGGCTCCAGACCAGCGTGCCCATCCCGTAGCGCTGGGCGACTGGCAGCACCTCGTGCTCGATGCTCCGGTTGATGATCGAATACGGCGGCTGCTCGGTACGGAAACGCTCCAGGCCGCGCCGTTCGGCGACCCACTGCGCCTCGACGATGTCCGACGCCGGAAAGGTGGATGCGCCGATCGTGCGCACCTTGCCGCTGCGTACCAGGTCCGTCAGCGCCGACAGGGTCTCCTCCACGTCCACCGTCGGGTCGGGGCGGTGCACCTGGTAGAGGTCGAGGTGATCGGTCTGCAGGCGGCGCAGGGAGTTCTCGACCGATGTGACGATCCAGCGTCGTGAATTGCCCCGGTGATTGGGGTCGGCGCCCATCGGGTAGTGCACCTTGCTGGCGAGCACGACGTCGTCGCGGCGGCCCTTGAGCGCCTTGCCGACGATGATCTCCGACTCGCCGTTGGAGTACACGTCGGCGGTGTCGACGAAGTTGATTCCCGCGTCCAGGGCCCTGTGGATGATCCGGATCGAGTCGTCATGGTCGGGGTTTCCCATCGCCCCGAACATCATGGCGCCCAGGGCGTAGGGGCTGACCTGGATTCCCGTCCGGCCCAGCGTGCGGTACTTCATGTTTCTCTCCCTTGGAGCGTGGAGCTTTTCGGTGGGCGGCGATGCGGCTACGGCCGCGTCCGCGACTGCTCGTCGTCGAGCACGATCTCGACCAGAGGGCTGCTCGCGAGCCACTCATCAAGGTTCTGGCGTCGCGACCCGCGCCGCGATCTGGGGCTGGTTCCGCCTCAGATACCAGCGGCCGTCGATGTGGTGGAACCAGACCTCGATGCGACGGGGGGCGCCACTGCGCCTGCCCGTCGTGGTGATGTCGATGGTGCGTTCGGCCGCGGAAGAGCCGGCCCGATGTCGAGGGCGTGGACGACTGCGTCGTTCCGCCTCCCATGCCATGGGTTGGCCTGCTTGGAATGCATGGAAATTTCCATTACGTTCAGCAAATCAGCAGGCGCGGAGCAGGGGCTAGCAAGATCCTCTCGCGTCTTTGCCCAATCCTCTTTCGCGGAGGGAATTCACGGCAGCGCCGCAGCAGGCTTCGTTTCGCCGAGCAAGCGCGCAGCGTCGACGCTGGGCGGGGCGCCGAACTGGCGCCGGTACTCACGGCTGAACTGGGACAGACTCTCGTACCCGACACGCAGACCGACACCGGTGACGTCGTTCGGATGGTTGGCCAGGAGCAGTCTCGCGGACTGCAGCCGGATGTTCTTCTGGAACTGGATCGGGCTCATCGCCGTCACCGCCTGGAAGTTCCGGTGGAAGGCGGAGACACTCATCCCCGAGAGCCGCGCCACCTCCTCGACGCGGAACGGCTGGGTGTAGTTGTCCCGGATCCACTGCACGGCGCGCCTGACGTGCGTGAGACTGCTGTCGGCCACACCGAGTTGGCGGACAGCATCACCCTGTTCCCCGGTCATCAGCTGCCAGAGGATCTCGCGCTGGTACAGCGGGGTGAGTACCTTCCGATCCCGTGGACGATCGAGCAGGCGCAGCAGCCGCACGACGGCGTCGATGAGTTCGCCGGGGGCGTCGCTCACCGCGATCCCCGGTCGCGCTGAGCTGGGAGACCTTGGCAGATCCCCCGGGCCGGCCTGCAGCAGCAGGTCCGCGATGACGGCAGGTTCGAGAGTCATCCCGAAGCCGAGCGTGGGGCTGTCGGAACCAGTGTCCATGACATGTCCGGTCGCCGGAACGTCGACCGAGGCGACGAGATACTGGCCGGCCCGGTAGTCATGGAAGCGGTCACCCGACGCCAGACGCTTCCCACCCTGGGCGATCACCGCCAGCACCGTCCCGGACATCGAGGACTCCGGCCCGGCGGCGTGGTCGACCTTGCAGATCCGAACACCGTCGATCGCCGTGGTCAGATCGGGACGGGCATGCCGATCCATCAGGGCGCGGAGCTCGTCCAGAGACATGTCACGATTACAGCATAAAAGCCGCGGCAATCGCCCATCGCTAAGAGGATCGTGCAAAAGAATGCGACTTTCGTGAAAGGCACGGTGCCGTTGATCTTCTGAGGCAGGCTGCGGACCGTCCCCGGTCGGGGCGGATCTGCTCGACGGATTCGCCGTTCGCCCGGCCGCGAAGTCAGGTCGATTCGCGCACCACGAGTTCATTCGGCATGATCACCGGCCCTGTGGGGCCGCCGTCGATCAGGCCGAGGAGCAGGTGGACGGTGGCGGTCGCCTGGTCGGCCATCGGGCTGCGTACCGAAGTGAGCGCGGGACTGGTGTAGGACGCGGCCTCTATGTCGTCGAAGCCGATGACCGCCACGTCGTCGGGGACACGTCGGCCTGCTTGATGGAGGGTGCGCAGGGCTCCGATCGCCATCAGGTCGTTGGCCGCGAACACCGCGTCGAGATCGGGATCGTCCTCCAGGAGCTGCCGCATGGCTTCGGCGCCGGAGGCTCTGGTGAAGTCGCCCAGTGCCACGATGGAGCGACGGCCGGTGTCACGCAGCGTCCGGCGGTAGCCGTCGAGACGCTCACGCGCCTCGTACAGTTCGAGTGGCCCGGTGATGGTGGCGATCCGGCGCCGACCGCGCTCCAGGAGATGACGCACCGCCAGAGCCGCTCCGCCGGCGTTGTCCAGCGCCACGTACGGGACGTCCTGTGCGGAGGTGCGGTTGAACGACACGACGGGCAGGCCCTGCCTGGCCAGGGCGCCCGGCAGGGGATCCGTACCGTGCAGGGCGACCAGGAGCACGCCGTCCACATGCCCGCCGGCGATGTACTCCACCACTCTGGTGCGGCTCTGGTCCGATTCCGCCAGCATGAGCACAAGCCGTTTGCCCGCTGTCTCAAGTTCTCTGCTGATGGCGCGGACCACGGCGGAGAAGAGGGGGTCGTCGGAGATGACTCCTTGAGGCGGGTCGGAGACCACCACGGCGAGCGTGTCGGTGCGGCGGGTGACGAGATTGCGTGCCGCCCCGTTGGGCACGTAGCCCAACTCCTGCACGGCGCGCATGACGACGTCCCGGATCTGCGGGGCGACCGTCGTCTCGCCGTTGATGACGCGGGAGACGCTCGATTTGGACACGCCCGCCCGCGCGGCGACCACTTCAAGAGTGGGGCGTTTCATACCTGTCCGTCCCCTGTGCCGCCGCCTGGGTTCATGCGCGGAGCGGGTTTTCTCATCGGGGCGACCTCCGGCTCTGCGTCATGACGATATGAGCAGCGTATCCGCAGGCCGGGGCGGCATGACCATGCTCGGGAGCGCGTCCCCCTCAGTGCCACCCCGGCGGCTTTCGATGTGCCACCCGTGCCTGTGAGAGACCGCTCCCTCTGCCTGTCGTAGGTGTCAAGTCGCTGTTTTTTCAAGGTGAAAGAGCTCTTGACAGCCTTTACTGCCGTCTCCATTCTCCCTCTCAGGGAGCGCTCCCTCACCTCCCCCCGCCGTTTGAGGAGTCGCCCATGCGATCACTGCTGCGCCGCTTCAACTTATTCCTGGCCCTCGCGGCCTCACTGCTCGCTTTTGTCGCTCTCCCCGCCCCCTCCGCTCAGGCGGCGGAGGTCCTGCTCTCCCAGGGAAAGTCCGCCACCGCGTCGAGTACCGAGGGAGCCTTCAGCGCGCGGAGCGCCGTCGACGGCGACCCCGGGACGCGCTGGTCCAGTGCCTTCGCCGACCCGCAGTGGATTCAGATCGACCTCGGGGCAAGTGCCGAGATCAGCCGGGTCGTCCTCAACTGGGAAGCCGCGTACGGCAGGGCGTTCAGGATCGAGGTGTCGAGCGACGCCCAGAACTGGACAACCGTCCACCAGACGGCCACGAGCACGGGCGGCACCCAGAACCTGGCCGTCTCCGGCACCGGCCGCTATGTGCGCATGTACGGAACGCAGCGCGCCACCGCCTACGGCTTCTCGCTGTGGGAGTTCCAGGTGTACGGCGCCGCCGGCACCGGTGGTCCCGGCGGCGGCGACAGCACCCTGCTCTCCTACGGCAGGCCGGGAGCGGCGTCCTCCTCCCAGGCCGACGGGAACTGCTGGGAATGCACACCGGCCAGGGCCTTCGACCGGGACCCGGCCTCCCGCTGGGCCACCAGCGCCACTACCGGATGGACCGATCCCGGCTGGATCTCCGTCGACCTCGGCGCGACGGCGCAGATCGACAAGGTCGTGCTGCAGTGGGATCCCGCCTATGCCAAGTCCTTCCAGATCCAGGTCTCGCCGAACGGGACCGACTGGACGCCGATCTACTCGACAACCGCCGGCACCGGCTTCAAACAGACCCTCGCCGTCTCCGGCACCGGCCGCTACGTGCGCATGTACGGAACGCAGCGCGCCACCCCTTACGGCTACTCGCTGTGGGAGTTCCAGGTGTACGGCACCGGCGGCGATCCGATACAGCCTCCGCCTCTGCCGAGCGACCCCGCGAACCCGCCGCGACTGGTGTGGGGCGACGACTTCGACGGCGCCGCGGGCGCCAGGCCCGACCCCTCGAAGTGGCGGCCCGATCCGGGCACCGGGCCGAACAACGAGCTGGAGTACTACACCGACAACCGCAACGCCGCACTCGACGGGGCGGGACACCTGGTGATGGAGGCACGCAAGGAGGTCACCGCAGGATCTTCGTGCCCGCGTGACCCGTTGAGCGGCAGCACCACCTGTCAGTACACCTCGGCGCGGATGAACACCGGCGCGACGTTCCAGTTCACCTACGGGCGAGTCGAAGCACGCATCAAGGTGCCCAAGGGCAACGGTCTGTGGCCCGCGTTCTGGATGATGGGCGGCGACTTCCTGACGGGCCGGCCGTGGCCGTACAACGGCGAGATCGACATCGTGGAGGTCCTCGGCAAGGACGTGAAGACCGCCTACTCGACCGTCCACGCGCCCGCCTACAACGGCGGAGGCGGAATCGGCGCGCCGTACACGCTTCCCGGGAACGCCGACTTCTCCGACGACTTCCACACCTGGGCCGCCGACTGGAACAGCAAAGGCATCACGTACAGCCTGGACGGCCGGACGGTCTTCTCCCTCGACAAGGACCAGGTGGAGCAGACACGCGGGCCGTGGATCTTCGACCACCCCCACTACATGATCCTCAACCTGGCGGTCGGAGGTGACTGGCCGGGCCCGACCGACGCCAGCACCCCCTTCCCGTCCAAGATGCTCGTCGACTACGTGCGGGTCTATCAGTAGCCCCCGGCCCCCCGCCTTCCAGCGTTCGCGAAGTTCCGGGCCGCTCCGTCCGCTCCCTCGGGGCGGCCCGGGACTCCCGCGTCATGCGGCGGGCACCGGCCGCTGTCCGGCCGCCGCTCTTCCGATCGCTCCGCTCCGGCAAGAAGAAGGCCCTTCACCCCCGATGTCCGTGAGGAAGTGAGATGCGTAGAGATCCCGCACATCTGTACACACTGTTGGTGAACGCCCTGGTGGTCGTGCTGGCCGCCGCCCTGAGCCTGACCGTCTCGACCCAGCAGGCCCAGGCCGCGGCGGTCACCGTCCAGGCCGAGTCCTACGCGGCCCAGTCAGGCGTCGCGTTGGAGGCGACCTCGGACACCGGGGGCGGGCAGAACGCCTCGTATCTCGCCGACGGCGACTGGATGCGCTTCGACAACGTCGACCTCGGCGCGGCCGGCCGGCTGACCGTGTCGGCCCGGATCGCTTCCGCCGTCGGCTCGGGAACGTTGGAGTTGCGCACCGCGAGCCTGACCGGACCGCTGCTCGCGGTCATGCCGATCTCCCCGACCGGCGGTTGGCAGACCTGGGCGACCAGGACCACCCAGGTCACCACTCACCCCACCGGCTCGCAGACGGTGTTCGCCGTGCTGCGTGGCACGACACCCGGTGACTTCGTCAACATCAACTGGTTCTCGTTCACCGGCGAGGGGGACAGCACAGCCGCTGGATGGGTCCCCGTCGACCAGGCCAAGTGGAACGCTCAGTTGGCGCAGTTCCGTGCGATGACGCCGGCCGCGGTGCCCGCCGGTGTGGTCCGGGTTCCGGAGTTCAACGCCACCTGCACCTACAGCCACTCCAAGCCGGACGACCCCATCGTCTTTCCGGGCCTTCCCGGCGCGTCCCACATGCACAGCTTCTTCGGCAACAAGAGCACCGACGCGTTCTCAACGACCGAGTCCCTGCTTGCCAATGCGCCGACAAGTTGCACCCCTGCCAACGACCTCTCCGCGTACTGGATCCCCACCCTCTACGAGAACGACAAGGCCGTCGAGCCCGAGGGCATGATCGTTTACTACGGTTCCCGGCTCCCCGACCCCTCAGTGACGGTGCCCTTCCCACAGGGTTTCCGCATGATCGCGGGTGACGCCAGGGCGCAGACGCCCACCCCGGCAGGATCGCCGGGCCAGTTCTGGTGCGCCGGCGAGGGCGGCGAGACCGGCAGAAGTGCCGACGGCAACTGGCCGGTCTGCGCCCCGAAGGCCCACCTCACCCACCAACTCGTCTTCCCCGACTGCTGGGACGGCAAGAATCTCGACAGTCCGGACCACAAGTCGCACGTGGCGTTCACCTACGACGGCAAGTGCAGCGGCGCCTACCCCGTCGCGATCCCCAACCTCTCGTTCGTCACCAGCTACCCGACCAGCGGCAGCACCCAGGGCTTCCGGCTGGCATCGGGCATGCCATCGTCCATCCACGGTGACTTCTTCAACGCCTGGGACAACGCCGCTCTCGGACATCGAGTGAAGGACTGCATCACCCAAAGGGCCAAGTGCAACTCCGCGGGCACGTTCTGACCCTTGTGGTCGGCATGCGCCGCGGCCATGGCGCTGTTGGCTGTCGGCTGCACCGCGCAGCCGACGGCCGGCACGTCGCCGACGCCCCACCTGGGCGCCCCCCCAAGACTGGCATGGGCTGCGGCCCGTCGCGCAGAACCAGGAACTGACGGCCGCGGCCGATCAGCGCCTCACGAGATCGGGCTCCGGCTCAGATTCCGTGGTTTGGTCGCTGGGCGTTCGGATGCCCATGCAGATGAGTTCGGAGAGAGTGGGCTATTTGGTCCGCCTGGTCAGTCGTTACGCGCTCCCGCTCCGGCCTCCGAAGCAGCTCGAAAATGCCCGGCCCACGATGCTCCGGTCGCAGATCCGCCATGCGCGGCACGATGTGGAAGTGCACGTGCGCGAAGCCTTCGGCTTCGGCAAATTGAACGACGTACGTCTTGGCGCACCCACTCACGCTCCGAAGCGCGCGGGACAGCGCGACCTGCCACACTCCTAGGGCGGATGCCTCAGCGTTGCTGAGCTCGTGGACTGCTACGACGTGGCGTCGAGGCAGCAGCACCAGCCAGCCCGGCAGCGCGGTGTTGAAGTCGTGGGCCACCCGCCAGTGCTGGTCATGTGCCACGCACTCGCGTGGTGGAAGATCGTCGAACTCTGCTTCTTTGCTGCATGCGTAGCAGTCGAGAGTCGTCATGAACTGGGATCGTAGAACTGTCTCGCTGCGAAATGCCTACTCTCTTCGGTCAGCCGACAGCTCCGTGGCGGCCGTTGGCCGCGTCGTGGAAATGCATGTCTGGGATGGTGCGCGAGGCACCTTGATGCCGTCCGGCACGGGCAGAGCACGGCCAATGTCGCCTTCTCCGCCGCCGAGATGTCCGGTTCCACCGAGCCGGTACGGGGCCGCGACCGGGATGTCCCGCTGTCCGAACTAGGCGCCGCGCAGTCGTCCTTGCTGGGCAATTGGCTGGCCGGACAGCCTCCCGGAAGGGAGCCGGATCTGGTGGTGTGCTCGCCCTACCTGCGTGCGTGGCAGACCTGGGACGTGATGGCCGACCGCGCTGCCAACCTCGGCAAGGCGCGGTTGCACGCGCTGGTGGACGAGCGGCTTCGCGACCGCGAGATGGGTGTCTTCGAACTGCACCCGCCTGCCGCCCTGCACGCCCGCTCCCCCGAGGAGGCCGCCCGCCGCGAGGTGCTGGGCGAGTGGTGCTACCGGCCGCCTGGCGGCGAGGCGTTCACCGATGTCGCCGTACGGGTCGGGCAGTTCGTCTCCGACCTGGGCCGCGCCGCCCCCGGGCGGCGGGTCCTGATCGTGGCGCACGACGGCGTGATCATCGCCCTGCGCCACGTGGCAATCCGGCAGAAGGCCCACCGCCTCGGCGGGCTCGTCGCCCGATAGACGCACCTCGATGTCGGTCAACGCCAGCCGCGGATCACCACTACCATCGGCTCGTTCGCCGACCACTGGAGTCTGCCCCTATGTCGCTGCCGCGTCTCGGAGTCGTCATCGTCACCATGGGCACTCGCCCGCAGGAGCTGCGGGACCTGCTGGCCTCCGTGGAGAAGCAGGATGCGCCCGCCACCCGAGTGGTCCTGGTCGGTAACGCGACACCCCTCACGGACGTCACGGCGGACGTGACCAAGACCCCGCTTGAGGCGAACCTGGGCTGCCCCGGCGGCCGCAACGTCGGGCTGAAGACGCTGCGCGAATCGGGCGAGGTCGATGTCGTCATTGAGCTGGACGACGACGGGCTGCTCATCGCCGACGACGTGTTCCGCAAGGTCCAGCAGTTGTTCGCGGCGGATCCCAAGTTGGGGATCATCGGATTCCGGGTCGCGGACGAACACGGACACACAGAGCGTCGCTGGGTACCCCGGCTGCGTGCGGATGACCCGATGCGCCGTGGACTGGTGACCGCCTTCCTCGGCGGGGGCCACGCCTTCTCGGTTCCCATGCTCAATCGGATCGGCGACTGGGCCGGCGAGTTCTTCTTCGGGCATGAAGAGACCGACCTCGCCTGGCGTGCCCTGGACGACGGCTGGAAGATCCTTTACGAACCCGAACTTGTCCTCCAGCACCCCAAGACCTCTCCGGCCCGGCATGCCGTCTACTACCGATTCACGGCACGCAACCGGGTGTGGCTTGCGCGCCGCCGGCTCCCGCTCCCGCTTGTTCCGGTGTATCTGGGCGTCTGGACCCTCCTCACCTTGGCGCGGATCAGGTCCGCGACGGGCCTGAAGGCATGGTGCGGCGGGTTCATGGAAGGTGTGCGGACTCGGTGCGGGCCCCGCAAGCCCATGAAGTGGCGCACCGTGTGGCGGATGACTCGCTTGGGACGGCCTCCGCTGATCTGATCGTCAAGACAGCGGCCCCAGCCGATGTCGGGTTCTGCTCCTCATCGAGCACTCCACCGGTTACCCGTCCGGAAGACTGTGCCGGAGTGGGACAGCATCGAAGAGGTGCACCCTGCCACGCCCGCGCGTAGGTCGGCCTGGACGATCGCGGTGATGCGGTACGAGCGGCGCCTTGACCTGTCGGTGGCTGCGGCCGACAGCTCAAGGTAGCCGGTCCAGGTGCGGCTGTGCCGGCCGCCGCATCTGGGGTCCGCATGCTGGTCTGCCCCTGTTCGTCGACCGACATTCTGCCTGAACTCAGCGCGGATCGGCGCGAGTCGGGCCATCATGGGTGGGTGAACGGATCGAGGCGCGTGTGGATGTGGGCTGGAGTTGTACTGGGGATCTCCGTGGCTGTGGCCCTGGTACTCGTCGCCGTTCTGGTGGATCTCGACACCGGCGACCGGGTGGCGAGCGTCGCGGGGGCGGTGACAGGTCTGGCCGGATTCACGGTGGCTCTGGTCGCACTCCTCCGGGAGCCCGCGGCTGCTGTCGAGCCCGCGGTCGCCGCATCGGGTGAACGGGCCATCGGCATTGGCGGCGGAGTGCGGGGGGTCCTCTCCACCGGGGACAACGCCACGCTGAGCGCTCCCGCTGCCGGCCCGGCGGCTCCCGCCCCATCGGGCGGTCCACCGACACCGGGCCCGGTCAGCGCGGCCGGCGACCGCGCGATTGTGATCGGAGCCGACCTGGACGGCGTCGCGTCAACCGGCGACGACGCTTCGACGCCCCCTTGAGCGAGGCCACTGCCCCCGTACCGGAGCGCGCTGAAAACCGTGACCCCGATACCCGCCGCCCCGGGCCCGCCGCGCTGACGGCGGGTTCACGGTCCGCCGCCCCTGTCACTGCTTCGGGACCGCGTTCGGTCGCCATCGGCGGCGACAACCTCGGGATCGTCTCGACGGGCGACGGGGTGACGATCCACCTGGAGAGCCACCCCTACGGACCCGCTCCGACGGCGCTGGCCTCTCTGCCCCCGAAACCGGCAGGATTCACGGGCCGCGACAAGGAACTGACCGTCCTGATGGAGCTGCTCCGGCCGACCGTCGGCGCCGAACCCCGCCAGGTTCGCGCCATCAGCGGTGCGACGGCCGCCCCCGCTGACAACGGCGTATGTGAAACCAGTGCAGTGGTGGTCGCAGCGGTGGCAGGAACTGCGGGCGTCGGAAAGACGTCACTCGTCGTGGCTGCCGGCCACCTCGCCGCGCAGCTGGGGTATGTCGACGCCTTCCTCTTCATCGACCTGCGCGGGTACGACACGGCGCCGGTCCTGCCGGCCCAGGCGCTGGACGCGCTGCTGCGCTCCCTGGGCATCGAGGACGCGCACATCCCACCCACACTGGAGGAACGCGCCTCCCTGTACCGTTCCCAGCTCGAGGCCATGGCCGTCAGCGGCTCGACCGTGCTGGTTATCGCTGACAATGCCTCCACGCCCCAGCAGGTCCGCCCCCTCCTGCCGGGCAACGACTCGCACCGGCTCCTCGTGACGTCCCGGCATACGCTGCCGACTCTCGGCGCCCGCCTGCTGGACCTCGACGTCCTCACTCCCTCCAGCGCCCTGCGGCTGCTCGACACCGCTCTGCGGATCGCCGATCCGGCCGACACTCGCGCCGTACTTCAGGAGGTGGACGCCCTGGCTCTCGCAGGCCTGTGCGGACATCTGCCCCTGGCTCTGCAAATCGCCGCCGCTCTACTCATCGACGACCCGCAACAGCACTTCGGGCAGCTGGCCGCCGAACTGGCTTGCACCACCAGCCCCCTGGATCACCTGGACGATGGCGAACGCGCTCTGCGCTCCTCGCTGGATCTGTCCTTCCAGTCGTTGACCGAAGCCCAGGCCGACTCCTTCCGGCGACTGGCACTGAACCCCGGGCCCGACATCTCCACCACCGATGCCGCGCTTCTCCTGGAGCGCGGCGACCGGGAGACCCGCGCACTCCTGGGCGCCCTGACCCGGGCGCATCTCCTCGTTCGGGGCGTGGTGAGGGACCGGTGGCACATGCTCGACCTCATCCGTGCCTACGCTCAGGAACTGGCCGACCGGTACTCCACGACGACTGACGTCTACCGCCGGGTCCAGCGCCTGCTGTTCGACCACCGCGTCGCCACCGTGAAAGCGGCCGACGGCCATCTCACGGCATTCACCGGACAACCCGTGCCGCAGGTCTTCGCCGGGGAGCGGCAGGCGCTGGACTGGTTGGACGCCGAACGGGCCAACCTCCTGGCCACCGTCGAAGCGGCCCACCTGCTCGGTCACCACGACCTGGCCCGCCGTCTCCCGGCGTTGCTTGCCGAGTACCTCGAACGGGGCCGCTACATCGACGAATGGGTGGCCGCTGCCACCACCGCGCTCGCTTCCGCACGGGTTCTCCCGGTCCGGAGGGACGAGGCCGCGGCCTGGATCTGTCTGGGCGCCGCCCTCGACGGAGCACGGCGGTTCCACGAGGCGGTCGAGGCCCACCGGCAGGGTCTGATCATCAGCCAGGAGATCGAGGACCGGGAACTCGAAGGCGTGGCGTTGTCCAACCTCGGCTGTGCCCTGCTCGAACTGGGCGCATACGAAGAGGCGGCCGGCGTGCACCGGCGGGACTTGGCGATCTGCCAGGAGATCAACGACTTGAGCGGGGAGGGCAAGGCATGGCACAACCTCGGCAATGTGATGCGCCACCTGAGACGCTTCGACGAGGCCCTCCACGGCCATCAAAGGGACCTGGACATCTGCCGGTCCCTCGGCGACCGGCGCGGTGAGGGCGCGGCGTGGCAGTGCCTCGGCGCCGTTCTCACCGAAGTCCGCAGGTTCGACGAGGCGGTCGACGCTCTGGAGGAAGCGCTGGCGCTCTTCGTGGCGACGGAGGACAGATTCGCCGAAGCCGGCGCGCTGACTGATCTGGGTGTCGTGTTCCGCGAGACGAGGCGTTACGAGGAGGCAGCCGAGACGCACCGCGAAGTCCGCGCGATCTACGAGGAGTTCGATGACGCGCACGGTGTGTCCTGCGCATGGGGCAACCTCGGCAGGGCTCTCACGGGTCTGGGTGAATTCGAGGCGGCGCTGGACGCGCACCGAAGATCCCTGCGCATGTGTCAGGAGGCGGGGGACCGGTTGGGTGAGGCGGGGGCATGGTGCAACATCGGCGTCACACATTCCGCGGCCGGACAGTTCCCCGAGGCCATCGAGGCACATCTGCGCGACCTGGCTCTGTGCCTGCAGGAGGAGGACCGGTCACGTGAAGGCGCCGCATGGAACGGGCTCGGTATCGCTTACACCGGCGTCGGAAGGTTCGACGAGGCCGTCGAAGCCCACATGCGTGACATCGCCATCTGCCGGGAGACCGAGGACCAGTACGGCGAGGGTACGACCTGGAACGACCTCGGCGCCCCCCTTGCCGCATCAGGGAAGTATGACGAGGCGGCAGAGGCCCATCGGCATGCCATCGGCTTGTTCCGGAGAACGAACGCCCCGTACGAGGAGGGCGAGGCGTTCGCGCGCCTCGCGGCGGCACTGGCGTCGGACGTGCAGGACCGAGGCAAGGTCCGTGCCGCCTGGGAGGCCTCGGCCGCTGCCTTCACCACGGCGGGCGCCGATCCCGAGGCAGCCGCGTCCCGGGGTGCCGCAGCAGCGGTCTGACCGGAGCCGAAGCCCCGCTCCGGTACGCAGTGCTGCGAAGGGAAGGGTGGTTGTCGTTTCTCCGGTACGGCTGACGTCCTCCATCAGGGTGACGGCCCTCCCGTTCGGTCCGTGATCGGGCTGAGCCGTCGGTGACCCGGCCGTGTGCCGGCCACTCCTGTCCCGGCCACTCACCACCGCCGGGCGCGCGGCTCGCCACGACCGGCGTTCGGCTCCGGCCGAGCCGCTCCACGCGCCCTACGTGAGTGCGCTACTTGACGAATCCGGCGGAGGGCGCTGATAGCCAGATACAGAGTGGGTACAGCTCAACGAGTGCGCGGATCCTGGCGTGGGACCGGCGGACCGTGCCGTCGGAGCCGCGCTGGCCCTTGTCAGCCCAGCATGTGACGTCGGCTCGGGCGAGGGCGTCGATGACGCCGTGCTCCCGGGCCGCGCGTACGTCGTGGACGGCCCCGGGCAGAGCCGCTGAGTCCCATAGCGGTCTTCCGAAGGGGTCGGCGAGGACCTGCACGTTCATGCCGCGCTTCTTGTGCATGCCCGAGTAGAAGGGGCTGTCCACCACGCACCACTGAACGCCACAACCCGAAGCCCGGCGCCCGCTGAAGACCACTACTCCGTCACACTCGGTGTCCCGGGACCGGTTGCCCAGCAACGCGGGAGCGACCTGGGCGCCGTCCTTGGTGAGCTGTTGCCAGACCTGTGCAGGCCGTCGCGGACCTTACTCGGGTGCTCTCCGCGCCGAGCGGTGGTGAGCCGGATCCCTGAGTGCGCGGTTGCGGGCCAAGGGGTGAGGACCCGCGGCACCGTCAGGCCTCGGCGGCCCGGCGGGCCGTGAGCAGGGCCAGCGGGGTGGTTGCCGCCCAGGCCTGCGGCGAGCAGGAGTGCGGGTACGGGATGAGTCCGTGGCCGTCCTGCCTGGGATGGCCCGCGATGACTTCCGGCAGCCGGTGGCCGTGGGCCGCCGCCGCGTCGAGCAGGCCGTCGCTCACCCGTGCCGCTTCGTCGTGGAGTCCGTGGCGGGCGAGTCCGAGTGCGATGACGGCGTTGTCGTGGGGCCAGATGGAGCCCCGGTGGTAGGAGAGCGGGTGGTACGGCGGCTGGCCCGCCGCCAGGGTGCGGATGCCCCAGCCCGAGAAGAAGTCGGGCTCCAGCAGCCGGCGGCCCACGATCCGGCCGCGCTCGTCGTCGACGATGCCCGACCACAGCAGGTGTCCGGCGTCCGAGGCCAGCGCGTCGACCTGGCGTCCCGCCCCGTCGAGGGCTAGGTTCTGTCGTCAAATGTCACGCCCACATCAGGAGTGATGCGAGGGTGACAGCTGCTTCGTAGGA
>NZ_BMMV01000026.1 GCF_014646115.1 Streptomyces camponoticapitis
ATCAGTCAACTCATGACGTCTCACCACGACTTACCAACGACCAACAGACTTTGCGGACACGCCCTAGGCTCCCACCTCATGGACATGGGGGAGCACCTGCTGAACGTGGTCGATGTCGAGGCGACGTGCTGGGAAGGACAACCGCCGCCCGGCCAGGTGAACGAGATCATCGAGATCGGGCTCACTGTGGTGGACCTGCGTGCGGGTGAGCGCCTCGCCAAGCACCGGCTGCTGGTACGCCCGGCCCGGTCGAAGGTGAGCCCGTTCTGTACGGAGCTGACAGGGCTGACGCAGTCCGAGGTGGACGGGGGCGTGTCTTTCGCCGAGGCGTGCCGGGCGCTGACCGCCCAGCACCGAACGGCCCTGCTGCCCTGGGCGAGTTGGGGTGACTACGACCGTAACCAGTTCACCCGTCAGTGCCGGCGGACGGGCACGGAGTACCCCTTCGGCCACCGTCACACCAACGCGAAGGTCCCTTTCACCGCCTCCTACGGTCTGAGGCGACGCCCCGGAATGGCCCGGGCGCTGGCGGTGGCCGGTCTCCCGCTGGAGGGCCGCCACCACCGGGGCGACGACGACGCGTGGAACATCGCGGCGCTGGTGCTTGATCTGGCCGGCCGCGGGGACTGGCCCGTCGACCAGGACTCGCACCGGTCCTGAGCGGGGATCACTTCTCCCGCATCCATACGAGGACGGTCCGCGACTCTCGCAGTCGCCAGCCCGCCGGCGTCCGTACGGCGGTGCAGGCCAGCCGCAGGCCGCTCGACACATGGGGCGCCCGGCCGTCGCGGAAGAAGTACACGAGCGAGTTGGCCGTGGCGACCGCCTCGTCGCCGTCGACGTCCACCAGCAGGTCGGTGGTCACGTGCTGGGTGTGCTCGCCCTCGACCTCGGCCTGTCGCATGAAGGCGACGAGCGCGTCGATACCGCGGATCTCCCCGCTGCGCGGCGAATGCCCCGTCACATCGTGCGTGAAGACGGTGTCCGCCTCGTCCCACCGCTTCTCGTCGAGCAGACGTGCGAAGCGGCTGAACAGGTCGGCGATCTCGATACGGTCGGAGACCGCGGCACTCGTGAGCATGGCGTCTCTTTTCGTTGGCGTACCCAATATTGGCGTCGCCAACTATACAGAGATCGGTTGGCGGCGCCAACGATGTAGGGTGACCCCGTGGAAGAGACCCCCGCACACTTGACCGCGAAGCCGAGCTGGCTGCTCACCCAGGTGGCGGTGCACGCCCACCGGCTGGCGTCCGAGGGCTTCGGTGAGGTGGGCGCACGCGGCTACCACTACCGGATCCTGGCCGCGCTGGACGAGTTCGGGGTGGCCAGCCAGGCGGAGCTCGGCCGCCGCTGCAACATGGACCGCAGCGATGTCGTCGCGGCGATCAACGAACTGGCCGAGCGGGATCACGTCGAGCGGACACCCGACCCGGACGACCGAAGGCGCAACAGGGTGACCCTCACCGCGGCGGGCCGTCGGCAACTGCGACGCATGGACCGAGCGCTTGACCGGGTGCAGGACGACCTGCTGGAACCGCTGTCGGCCGAGGACAGGCAGGCCCTGACCCGCCTGCTCACCCGACTGTTCACGCACCACCAAGGGGACTGAGGCCCCCGCCCAAAGGCCCTTGTAGGCCTCCGGCCAGACCTGTCGTGACCCGGCCGGAGACAGGGGCGGGCCCTAGGTCGTGTCTTCAAAGTCCCGCCTGGCCCGCGACGCCTGGCACGGCACCTCGCCGCGTTGTCGGACTCGTCCGAGTACGCCCAGTACGAGGACGATCCTCCGCCTTGCGATGCACCGCACCAGCCGCCGCGGGCCCCGCCCTGCGGGCGGACGGCGCTACTTTGAAGACACGCCCTAGTAGAGCTTGGCGACGGCGGTGCGGGTGCTGGCGCGGAAGGGGTCCAGTTCCTCGGAGAGCGTCCAGCCGAGGTGGCCGATCTCCAGGACGGTGACGGTGCGGCCGTCGCGGCCCACGGAGATCAACTGGGCGTCGGCGCTGCCGATCTCGGGGTGCGAGGTGTCCACGTTGTAGACGTCCGCGCCTTCCTCGACATCGATCCTGCCGTGGTAGAAGGCCTCCCCGATGATGCCGTCCTCGGCGAGCCGGTCGAGGCATCCGGCGATCCGCTGGTCGATCTTGGCCACCAGCGCCTTCGCCTTCGCGGTGGTGGCGGCGACCGTGGTGGTCTGACGGCCGGTGGTGTCCAGCTCGGTACGGAACTCCCGGTAGGAGGAACCGCTCGCGGGGACGACTCCGGCCGTGCACACGGAGCCGTACTCCGGGAGCCCCTTCCGTACGGGCTCGGCCGTCCACGGGGTGCCGGCGGCGGGCAGTTGCCCCGCGCTGAGGAACTTGGGCGCCGGCGCGGCGGCGGCCGTGGCGGTGGCGAGCGAGGCGAGGGTCAGGCCCGTCACCGCCGCGGTGAGGACGGTGGTGCGGATCGCGTTCATGTTCATTGGTCGGGCTCCCCGTTGATCGTGACTGGCTGAACGTCTCACCAGCATTGGCGGGCCCGGCCCGGCGCAACAAGAGACTCGGCGACGTGCGGAACGCCTGGGACTGTTCCACCCCCGCTGACGTGCCGTTACGTTCCGGTGGAGGAACGCCCGACGGAACGGTGGGGGGACGTCCCACAAATCGGTTCGCCCACGCCCCCGCCCCGGTGGGACGATCCGCGGGAGCGGCACGCCGGGACGGCGGTCCGTCCCCGCGTGCCGATGGCGCCGTTCCATCGGGCCCGTTCCATCCGAGAGGTGGCTGTCATGCCCGTTGCCGCGCCCCAGCCGTCCGGCTCCCCGTCCGATCCGGCGGTCCGCACGGCGGCCGGCGTGGTGCGCGGCACACGGGAGGGGAGCCTGGCCGTCTTCAGGGGGATCCCGTTCGCCGAACCACCCGTTGGTTCGTTGCGGTTCGCCGCGCCGCGGGCGGTGCGCGCGTGGGACGGGGAACGCCAGGCGTCGGCGTTCGGACCGCCGCCACCGCAGGCCGGGTTCTTCGGGATGGACGAGCGGGCGCGGGAGGCGGCGGGGCACGACTGGCTGACGGCCAATGTCTGGTCGCCCGACCCGGGTCCGGGCGCGGGCCTCCCGGTGATGGTGTGGATCCAGGGCGGCGCGTATGTGATCGGCATGTCCGGGCTGCCCGAGTACGACGGCGGCCGTCTCGCGCGGGAGGGCGGCGTCGTCCTGGTGACGTTCAACTACCGCGTGGGAATTGAAGGCTTCGCCCAGATCGAGGGGGCACCGGCCAACCGGGGACTGCTCGACCAGGTCGCCGCGCTGGAGTGGGTACGCGACAACATCCGTTCCTTCGGCGGGGACCCGGACCGGGTCACGGTCTTCGGCGAATCGGCGGGCGGAGGGTCGGTCGCCGCGCTGATGGCGATGGGGCGTGCGCGGGGGCTCTTCCACCGGGCCGTCGCACAGAGCGCGCCGGGCACGTTCTTCTCCCCGGAACTCGCCGCCGACATCGCCACCGCCTGCGCCTCCGAGCTGGGACTGCGGCCGACGACGGCCGACCTGTCGTCCGTGGACCCGATCCGGCTGTCCGGCGCGGGCGACGCCCTCACGGCCGAACTCGCGCAGCGGGTCGAGCGTTGGGGGCTGCCCGCGCACCGGCAGATCCCGTTCGCGCCCGTTGTCGACGGCGATGTCCTTCCCGTCACCCCGTGGCAGGCACTGGCCGACGGCGCCTGCCGGGACGTGGAACTCATCGCGGGCCACACACGCGACAAACACCGGCTGTTCGGTCTGATCGACGGCACACTCGGCCGGGCGACCGAGGAGCAGGCATCGGCCGCCCTGCGTGTGTACGCCCCTGGCCCTGACGGCCCACAACGCTACCGCGAGGCTTTCCCGTCGGCCGACCCGAACGAACTGTACGAACTGGTCCACGCGGACTGGCTGTTCCGCATGCCCTCCCTCCACCTCGCCCACGCTCAGCTCGCGGGTGGTGGCCGCGCCCACGTCTACGAACTGACCTGGCCCGCACCGGGCATGGGCGGCACGCTCGGTGCCTGCCACGGCCTGGACGTGCCGCTCGTCTTCGGCAACCTGGACGCCGGCCAGGCCGCCGGGCTGATCGGCGGCGCCCCCTCGCCGGAGGCGGAGGCGCTGTCGACGCACATGCGCGGCGCGTGGACGGCGTTCGCGACCCATGGCGACCCCGGCTGGCCCGCGTACGACACCACGGAACGTCTGACCCAACTCTTCGACACACAACCGGCTGTCCGCCCGTACCCGGAGGAGCCCTCTCGTCTGCTCTGGGAGGACCACGTGTTCCCGGCGCTGCCACTGATCGGCCAGGAGGTCTCGTTCGGGCACACGTAGAGCCGCTGTGTGTATCCGCTGCCGATGTGGACGGGCCTACCCCGACGGAGGCGTACGAGGACCTGCCGGCGGACATGGTGCGGGCGCCCGGCGCGGACGGCAGGTCCCACAGGCATGCCCGTCGATCGCCCCCGCCAGATCGATCGCCGCTGCCCGCACCGCGGGATCCTCGTCTCCGCTCAGCACGTCCACCAGGCTCCTTCCGCGCAGCACGGCGAGGTGAGCCGCGTGTTGCACTTCGATCTGCGGAGCGTTGCCGTGCTCAAGGACCGCTTGGAGCAGTTCGATCACCTCCGCCCGACAGGTGACGGAATCGGTCACCGCCAGGTCCCACAGGAACGGAACCGCCGCGACAGTCGCGTCGAAGACAGCGAGTTCACCGAGCCACAGACCGAGGTCACTCAGGGCGTCGCCACTCGTCCTGGCGTCACCCCACGCCACACGAGACAGCCGACCGGGGACTTCTTCCGCGGAACCGTACGCATGCTCCAACTCATGCCACGGAACGCGATGCACACCCTTGAGTATCGTCCCCAACGTGCCCCTCCTGTGTTCCCTGTCACTCACCCCACAGTCCCGAAGGGGCCCATGGGTAGAGTCCACACCCAACACCCAACCCGAGGAGCCCTCATGCGCACAACGGAGAACAACACAATCAAGACCCAGTACGCGGAGCAGGTCGCCGCGGATCTTGAGCGGAACACCGTGGAGCAGGAGCGTATCCGTGCCGAAGTCGCCGCTCTGCAAGCGCAGTTGAGCGGTCTGGAGCAGGACCACGAACTGCTCGAAGGTGTACGCGCGGCGCTCGGCGACACCGGCGCGGTCCAGGCGCCGACGCGTCGTAGCAGCAAGAAGGCGCCCACACCCTCGAAGAGTTCGTCGGCCAAGAAGACCGCCGGGAAGGAGACCGCCGGGAAGAAGACCGCCCCGCTCACCGAGCTGATCCACGCGTACCTGAGGGAGCAGTCGGAGCCGCGTACGGCCGGTGAGATCGCGAAGGCGCTCACCGCCGGGCGCCCGACCCGCAACATCAATGACAACCTCGTGCGCACCACGACGGAACGTCTGGTGGCGCGCAGCCGTGTGGAGCGGTCCAAGCAGGGCGCCACCGTCCACTACACGGCGTCCCCGCAGGACGGCTCCGCGAGCACCCCGGCCCCGGCCGACAAGGAACCCGCGTCGACCGAAGCCTGACCGGCCCCGGCCCCGGCACCTCGCCCAGGCGCCCTGACCTGCGCGTACCTCCCCCTCGTGCTGTACTGGCGAGATGAAGCCCAAGCACAAGCGGGCGTTCTCCACGCGCGCCGAGCGGTCCGGCAAGGCGGCTTCCCATGGCGCCGACGCCGAGCGGGCCGAACATGTACGCACCAGGGTGCGGCTCATGATCGAGATCACCGCGCGGGCCGGGTCGTACCGGAAAGGCCTGGTCAAGGCCGCCGAACGGCTCAGCCCCGAGGAAGCGATGATCCTCGCCGATCTGGAGGCGCACGGCCTCCAGGTGCCGCAGTTCCGGGACGTGCTGCGCGGCGGACACGTGCTGGTGGACGATCCGCAGCTGTACGAGAAGTGGCGGCACTCCAAGGGCAGCCACCCGCGGCTTTCCAGCCACCACCGCGACATCGACAAGAAGCTCTACCCCGACATCGGGATGCACGGCCAGGTCGTACGGGAGAAGCTGCACGGCCGCACGGCCCAGGGCACCTGGGTGCAGCTGGAGAAGACCCCGGCCGCCTTCGGAGGGCCCAAACTGCCGCGTCCGAGCGACCTGCGGCACCTGATGGACTACGTGGTGTACAAGCTCACCGACAGTAACGTCGGCCCCTGGGGGCTGTCGCGGATGACCGAGCGGCGCCCGCTCTATCTGGCGCCCGTCCTGGCGGTGCCCACGTCCCTGTCACCGCCGATCGCGCGGTCCCTCACCCAGGCGCTGCGCCGGATCGAGGCGAACGACGACGTCACGGCCGCGTCCCAGG
Source organism: Streptomyces camponoticapitis (assembly GCF_014646115.1). GTDB lineage: Bacteria > Actinomycetota > Actinomycetes > Streptomycetales > Streptomycetaceae > Streptomyces > Streptomyces camponoticapitis. The sequence goes on from NZ_BMMV01000026.1 coordinate 6,307, forward strand.
AACTCGCCGCCCGGTTCCCGCCCCCCGACCGGCCGGATCTGGCCGGGGAACTGGGCCAGGCGCTGTCCGCCAGGGCGGGCCGGGGCCTGTTCGGCAACTCCGACGTCTGGGTGACGCAGACCCCGTCCCGTACCGCAGCCGCCGTGCTCCGGGAGAGCCGGGCGGCGCCCGCCGCGGACGGGTGGGCGACAGGAGGTTCGTCATGAGCGACGATCAGAACACCGCTTCTCCGGAGCCCGCGCCGGGGCCGGGCGAGGCGTCCGTCCCCCCGGGCCTGGTCACGGCCGTGGTGGATCTGGTGGACACCGGCCCGGTCCTGCTCGGCGCGTACACCATCGCCGAACTCACCGCCGTGGACGCGATCGTGGACTTCCTGGAGGCGCGGCCGTCGGACGACGAACTCACCGAGGCCGTAAGGTCGTTGGCCGCGCGCCAACTGCTCCTGGCCGGCTCCTCGGGCGAGGAGGTCCAGGTACGGGGAGACCTCGGCATCGCCGTCGCGTTCCAGCAGCGGGCCAGGAAGGTGCTCGACGCCCGTACGACCGGAACGGAGCCGGGCGAGCCGTGGCGGATCCTGCTGCTTCCCCAGCCCGAGAAGATCTGCCTGATGGTCAGCATCGACGCGCTGGGTGTCCACCAGATCGGCCTCTACAAGCTCGACGAGGCGCTCCGTACGCTCACCGAGTGGCTTCCCCGGGGCCCGTCGGCGGACACCGACCGATCGACGGACGCCGATGCCGTGCTCACCGGAGCGGAGCGTTCGGCGCTGGTCACGGTCACCGAGTACACGGCGGTGGGATCGGCCGAGACGGCGGGCACCAGCACGGACCTGATCCTGGCCCGGAACGACGGGCGGCTGCACGTCCTTTCCCGGGACCCGCAGCAGCGGGAGAGGCTGGTACCGGCCCCGGAGGACGGCAGGGACGGTGTCCGGGGCAGGCTGGCGGACCTCTTGGCGGCGTAACAGCGAAGCGCTCCTGGCCGCACCCTCGTCCGAGAAACACCGCCGCCTCGGCCGGACGGGTCAGAGCCGGCCGTTCTCGCGGGTCGGGGACGGCCCGGACGTGGGCTTCAGCGGCCGGTGGAGCCGTCGGCCTGCTCACGGAGGATGTCGGCGTGGCCCGCGTGCCGTCCGGTCTCCTCGATCATGTGCACCAGGACCCACCGCATCGTCGGTGTGGACGCCGGACGCGCGGGGTGGGGGACGGGAAGGCTCAGGTCGGGGCAGGCCGCGATCACCAGGTTCGCCTGTTCGACGGCGTCGCGGTAGCCGTCGAGCAGCTGCTCCGCGGTCTCATCGGGGGCGGGTCGCATGCTCGCGGCCCAGTCGGCCGTGTCCTCGCCCAGGAAATAGAACCGTTCGACGGCCGTGAGGTGCTTGACCAGTCCCAGGATGCTGGTGCCCGAAGGGACTCCGGGCGCACGGACCTGAGGCTCCGGCAACCCCGTCGCCTTGTCCGCGACCGCGCTCCGCAGATAGTCGAGAAAGCCGAGCAGAGTGGTCTTCTCGTCGGCGTCCGCGCGCGGGGGCTTGGTGTCGCTCATCCTGATCCCTCCTCGGCGGCATGGATCTACGATGCCCACGCCCCCTCATTCTCGGCGAATTTCCTTGCCGGAGCGGCCATCTCGATCGTGGCGGCTCCGGTGCCGCTCACCCGGTCAGGAGGGTTGGCGCAGCCCTGCGACGAGAAGCGCGACCAGGCGGCGCGCGTCGTAACCGGGATCGCTGTCGGCGCCGATGCAGAGATTGCCGATACCGCGCATGAGTTGGAGCGCTTCAAGACCGGAGCGGATCTCGCCGGAGGCGACGGCTGCGTCCAGCAGCTCGGTGCACACCGGCAGAAGCCGGTCGAGGAAGTAGGCGTGCAGGGTTTCGAAGCTGGCGTTGTCGGTCTGGAGCGCCGCCGCGAGACCGTGCTTGGTGACCAGGAAGTCGACAAAGAGATCGACCCACTGTTCAAGGGCGGCGTGTGGCGTCCGACTGCTCGCCAGCAGGACTGGCCCGGCCTCGGCGCAGGCGTCGACCTGATGCCGGTACACGGCGATGACGAGGTCCGCCCGGGTGGGGAAGTGGCGGTAGATCGTGCCCATTCCGACGCCGGCTCTGGCGGCGATGTCCCGGACCGGCGCCTCCACACCCGAGGTGACGAAGACGGCGGCGGCCGCTTCCAGCAGGGCCTGGTGGTTGCGCCGGGCGTCCTTGCGCTTGGACCCCACCGCGCTTCCCGCTCCCTGACCGCTGCTGCTCACGGCCGGCGCTCCTTCCACGTGACAGACCGGAACCATGGTCCGTAGCGATTCCGGAGTGAGGTTCCGTTTCGTCCATGATGGCAGACCGGATCAACGGCGACCAAGCCGTCCGGTGCGGGCGCGCTCGCGGGAGCGTGATCAGCCGGAGACTTCGCGGGTGAGGGGGATGGCTCGGGAGAGGTAGAACGTACTGATGACGATCACGGCCACGCCCGCGAGTTGGGGGAGGAACCACCAGCCCGTCCTGATGTGTTCGGAGAAGAGCGCGACGCCGAGGACAAGGCTCACCGTGGCGTCGCCAATGGTCAGTGCGGGCTGTGAGGCCGCGATGGGTCCGGCCTGGAGGGCGTTCTCCAGGAGGAACACCGCCGCGATGCCGCATGCGGCGAATCCGTAGGTCTGCCAGGTGGTGAGGAACGCGACGAAGCCGTCTTCCGACAGGGTGTTGGCCGCGGACTTGATCAGCGCGGCGGTCAGCGCGTTGCCGATGGCGGCCGCCGCTCCGAGGAGGGCGGCTCTGCGCGCGCCGGACGGAAGGCGCGTCGCGAGGAGCGCGGCGAGTCCCATCGCGCCCAGGCACAGAACGATGGCGATGATCCATGAGGCCATCGGGGCATGGGTCGTGCCCGGGCTGGGGTCCGCGGCGGCCACGGCCAGGGCGAGGCCGCCGACCAGGCAGGCGATCGCGTACCAGCCCGTCGCGGGCAGGGAGCGGTGCAGGACGGGCAGGGCGATGAGCAGCGCGAATGGCAGCTCAAGGATGAATACGGGCTGGGCGAGGGACAGCGGTCCTTCGATGAGCGCGAGGGCCTGGAAGAGCGCCGCGCAGGCGACCGCGCAGATACCGAGCAGCCATACGGGCTGGCGGACCATGTCCAGCAGAAGACGGAGCCGGAACGCGTCGCCGCGTGGCACCACGAGGGCGGCTTTCCGCTGCAGCACCGTGCCCGTGGCATTGCTCGCGGCTCCCAACAGCGCGAAGAGAATACAGAGAATCGTCAGATCGGGGCTCCCGGAGTAGGGCGGGCGGTCTTCGAGGACGGCGGCGCGTCGAGTAGCCCTCAGCATCACGGACGCACAGCGCCGGCGCCCGCTCCACCGACACGGACCCGTCCCTCGTTCACCCGAATGACGGGCAAGGAGTCGTTCACCCCTTGCCCGACCGGCAGGCGGTGGTCCCGGCCGGCCCTGGTGGCGGTCACGTGTCGGAGCCGGTCTTGTCGGACGGTGTCGGTCAGGGTTGCTGTGGGCGCCGCAGCCTCTCGGGAACTGCATGGGAGAGACACCGTTGATGCGAAGGACCTTGAGCGAGATCCGGGAGGTGCTGGTTCCCGACCTGTCCGGCCGGCATGGCCCGTTGCCACCCCTGCTGCTCGTACTGACGGTGGTCACGGGTCTGGTGGACGCGTTCAGCTATCTCGCTCTGGGCCGGGTCTTCGTGGCGAACATGACCGGCAACATCGTCTTTCTCGGGTTCGCTCTGGCCGGTGCCTCCGGTTTCTCGGTGGTGGCGTCGGTCCTCGCGTTGGCGGCGTTCGCCGCCGGCGCGGTGGCCGGGGGGCGGCTGGCCCACCGGGCGCCGTGGCACCGGGGCAGGCTGCTGCTGTCGGTCACGGTGGTGCAGACCGTGCTGCTGCTGGCGGCGTGGGTGGTCAGCCGCGTGGCGGATCCGCCGCTCGACGGCGGGGTCCGATGGGCGCTGATCGTGCTGCTCGCGGTGGCGTTGGGTGCGCAGAACGCAGTGGTGCGGTCCCTGGCCGTGCCTGATCTGACCACGACGGTTCTGACGATGACGGTCACCGGTATCGCGGCGGACGGCCGTCTGGGGGGCGGCGGCGGGGCCAGGCCGGGTGTGCGGGTCCTGACGGTGGTGGCCATGTTCCTGGGCGCCCTGGCCGGTGCGGCACTCATCGTCCACGGGAACACGGACGTTCCTCTGCTGTGCGCGGCATGTGTGGTGGCCGCTGTCGCGCTCGCCCTGGTGCCGCTACGGCGGGCGCGCGGGTCGTGGACCGGCTGAGGTGCCCGGTGTTCAGAGGGTTCGGTTCTCCGCGCTGACCATCCAGGCGTGCTTCTCGAGGTCGTCGATGATGCTGTGCAGGAGGTCGGCCGTCGAGGGGTCCTCACGGTCGACCCGGTCGTGGTGGGTACGCACGGTGTCGGCCGCGGCCCGCAGACGCACGGTGAAGAGGTCGACCACCGTGCTGACACTCTGCTCACCGGTCGGGTACTGGGGCAGGGTGGTCGTCGCCGCCACGGTGTCGGAGCGCCCGTCGGGGACCGTCCCGAGCGCCCTCATGCGTTCGGCGATGGTGTCGGCCGCCTCCCTGGCGTCGTCGACGATCTGGTCGAGCTGGAGGTGCAGGTCCCGGAAGTTGTGGCCGACCACGTTCCAGTGGGCCTGCTTGCCCTGAATGTTCAGCTCGATCAGATCGACCACGATCTGCTGCAGCGCCTGGGCGAACTGGGGGGACGCCTGGAACCCGGTGATGTCCTTCTCGGCTCGTCGGGAGGACCCGGGGGCGGCGGAAGCGGTCATGTCGGCTCTCCTTGGGGGGACTGGCGGCAGGCGAGTGGTGGCGGCTCCTACCGACATTACGAACAACCGCCCCCCGCGCCACTCGACCGCAGCCCGGAACAGCCGCGAATCCGCCCCATCGGCGTGGCTGGAACGATGTCGCCCGGAAGGCTCACACGTTCGGCCGCGTCCGTCCGGACCGTGCGGACCTCGGCGGGCGGCGGGACGGTCCCGGCCGAGAGGCGCGGAACTGTTGTCCAGAAGTGAACGTCGGTATGTAATGGCTGGCTTGGGCGATCGGGTGGGGGAGACGCTGTGCTTGCGGAGGAATACGGGTACTGGACCTCGGAGGGATCCGCCAAGGAGACTCCGGCGACGGTGCGCTGGATGCGCGACCAGGCCGTCAGGGATCTGCGGACCATGAAGAACCGGGGTCTGGGGCTGACTGCCCTCGGCGCGGTGTTGTGCGGGGCAGGGGGCTATCTCGTGCAGTCCAGCTCCTGGGGCGCGGCGCTCTTGGGCCTGGGGCCGCTTCCCCTGCTGACCGGGCTGCTGCTTCTGCTCTTTCGGACGCGCGTGTCGGGCCGGCTCCCAGCGCAACTCGCCGAGATGCGGTGGCAGGCCTGGCCGTGCCGGCTCGACGGCCCGGAGCCGCTGCTGAACCGGCCGGTTTCGGCGACCGTGACCTTGCTCAGCCCGCGGCGGGAGTCCGTCAGGAGCTACCAGGGCTCTGTGCCCGCCGCTACCTGGCGCCGTATGACGGACGGGTACGGAGTGCTCTGGGTGTGCGGTGACCTCCGTGCCGGTCTCTGGGTCGCCGACCCGGGCGGTACCCCTGTGTGGTTCATGCAGCCTGCCACTGAGGCAACCCCGGCGCCCGCTTCTCCCGCGACGCCGGGACTGGCGGCGGCGGCCGCGGACGCCGCCGTGCGGCAGGCCTCCTCCGCCGTCACACGCGGCTGGCTGGGCAGCATGGGCCTGTGACCGTGTGAGACCAACCGTCCCCGGGGCCCCCGGGGACGGAACAGCTGGTCAGCGTGCGGCCCCCACCCCGCTGGCGAAGGGGACCGGGACACCGCCCTGATCGTCCGCTCCCGCCTCGGGATGGCGCCACAGCCCGGCGGCGGCCAGCAACGGCAGCACACCCTCCCCGAACCAGTACGCCTCCTCGACATGCGGATGCCCGGAGAGGATGAACTCGTCGATACCGAGCCGGTGGTATTCGGTGATGCGTTCCGCGACCTCGGTGTGGCTGCCGACCAGTGCCGTCCCGGCGCCACCGCGGACCAGCCCGATGCCGGCCCAGAGGTTGGGGGAGATCTCCAGCCCGTAGTCGCTGCCGCCGTGCAGCGCGAGCATCCGCCGCTGGCCCTCCGACTCGCTGCGGGCGAGCCCGGCCTGCACGCTCCGTACGGCCTCGGGCGAGAACCCGGCCAGCAGCCTGCGGGTCTCGGCCCAGGCGGCGTCCGCGGTGTCCCGCGCGATGACGTGCAGCCGGATGCCGAAGCGCACCGTACGTCCCTGGGCCTCGGCCAGCCGCCTGATCCACGCGATCTTCTCGGCGACCTGCGCGGGCGGTTCGCCCCAGGTCAGATAGACGTCGCTGTGTCGGGCCGCGACCTCTCCCGCCGCGGGCGAGGAGCCGCCGAAGTACACCTCGGGCACGGGATCGGGCACCCGCGTCAGCCTGGCGTCCTCGACCCGCAGGTGCTCGCCCTCGAAGTCCACGGACCTGCCCTGCCACAACTCCCGCACGATGTGCAGGAATTCGCCGGTACGGGCGTAGCGGGCGTCCTTGTCGAGGAAGTCCCCGTACGCCCGCTGCTCGTGGCTCTCGCCGCCGGTCACCACGTTGAGCAGCAGCCTGCCGCCGGTGTGGCGCTGGTACGTGGCGGCCATCTGGGCGGCCAGGGTCGGTACGACGAAGCCGGGGCGGAAGGCCACCAGGAACTTCAGCCGTTCGGTCTCGCGGGCGAGCATGGCGGTGGTCAGCCAGGCGTCCTCGCACCAGGCCCCGGTGGGAGTCAGGGCGCCGGTGAAGCCCAACTGCTCCGCCGCGCGGGCGATTTGGGTCAGATAGCCGAGGGTGGCCGGCCGCCGGCCCCCGGCGGCGCCGACGGGGACGCCGTGCCCGCCGCCGACGACATCGCGGCTGTCCCCGTAGGTGGGGAGGAACCAGTGGAAGGTGAGGCTCATCGGTGTGGGTCTCCGATCGATCGGGCGGGTGGCGTGCGCGGGGCACGCGGGGTATGCGGAGTCGCGGGCGTTGCCGAGGTGGCCCCGGCCCCGTTCAGAGGAGGCCGTGGCGCGGCGGCCGGGTGCCGTTCAGGACGTAGCGCCCGACGTGCTGGACCTTCCAGCGGGCCGGGTCGTGCAGGGTGTGGGTGCGGGCGTCACGCCAGTGCCGGTTCAGATTGAGGGCGTCCAGCGCGGACCGGGTGCCGGACACCTCGAAGACGGCGCTGCCCGTGTCGACCGCGACGCCCGCGGCGAACGCCCGTACGGCGGCAACCGCCACCGACGCCTCGGCCGCGCTGTCGTCGGTGAGGTCGGCGGACGCCGCGTCGACCGACCGTCCGGCGGCCGACAACAGGGCCTCGGCCGCCCGTAGTTGGATCGCCAGTTCGCCGAACCGCTGGATGAGCAGAGGGTCTTGGTCGGCCCGCTCGAAGCCGCTCTCGAACCAGGGCCGGCTCTTCGTCCGTACGAACTCGACCGCCTCGGCGAGCGCGCCGCCCGCGATGCCGACGTCGATCGCCGCGTGCAGCAACTGGGCGACGGCGCCGTGCAGTTGGGGGCCCTCGAAGGTGAGGTGGTGCGGCACCACCCGGTCGGCGGGAACCGCCACCGCGTCGAGCCGGACCGTACCGCTGGCGGTGGTGCGCTGCCCCATGCCGTCCCAGTCGTCCACGACCGTCACCCCGGCGGCGTCGCGCGGAACGAACGCGACATGCAGGTCCTCGTTCGCGGCGCGGGCCAGCACCGGGATCCAGTGGGCGAACAGGGCCCCGGTGGCGTAGTGCTTGACACCGTCCAGCCGGTACGAGCCGTCGGGAAGCGGTTCGAGGCGGGTGCGGATGTCCTGGATGTGCCGGGTGCCCGCCTCCGACTGCGCGTTGCCGAACCGGCGTCCCGCGAGCAGTTCGCCGAAGAAGAACTTCCGCTGCTCCTCGGTGCCCTGCCTGCGGAGCACGTTGACGTACGCGAAGTGGCTCTGCGGGATCTGCGCGAGGCTGGGATCGGCGGTCGCCAGCAGCCGGAAGATCTCGGCGAGCGTCTCGGCGCGTACGTCGGCGCCGCCGTACGCGGCCGGGACGGTGACGGCCAGCAGCCCGGTGGCCGTGAGCCGGTCGAGTTCGGCGTGCGGCAGCGTACGGGAGGCGTCCCGCCCGGCGGCACCGGCCCGGAACTCCTCGGCGAGAGCGGCGGCGGTGCGCAGTGCTTCCGCGTCGTCGGCGATCACATGGGTGGTGACGGTCACAGTGGGTCTCCAGAGAAGAGAGGGCGGGGTGGCAGGGGCGGACAGCGGGAGACGGGGCTCAGCTCACGGCGCGCAGGAGCACATCGCCCCCGAGGGCGGTGGAGAACTGCGCGAGTACCTGGTCGAGTGCCCCAGCCGTGCTCTCCTCGATCTCTGTCGACCCGTCCGCGGCGGCCACTATGTGCCGGTCCAGGACGAACCATCCCGGCACGATGTGCGTCGCCCCCATTGCCGAGAGGACCGGGCGGAGCGCGTAGTCGATGGCCAGGACGTGCGCGACGGAGCCGCCGGTGGCGAGCGGCAGTACGACCTTGTCGGCCAGCGCGTACTGCGGCAGCAGGTCGAGCAGAGACTTCAGCAGTCCGGAGTACGCGGCCTTGTAGACCGGGGTGCCGATGACGACGCCGTCCGCGCGCGCGAACAGCTCGGTGGCGCGCTTGATGTCGGGGTGGGCGAAGTCGGCGCCCAGCAGGGCCTCGGCGGGGAGGGTACGGACGTCGAGCGGGACGACCTGGTGGCCTTGGGCGATCAGCGCCGCGTCGAGATGCCGCAGCAGACGGGCGGTGCGTGAGGTCGGGGACGGACTCCCCGAGACGGACAGAACGGTGGCCATGAGAGCTCGCTTCCGTGTTCGGGTGAATGGGTGAACGGACGGGGTCAGGACTGGAGGATCGCGGATCCGGGGCGACCCAACTCCCCCTCGGGGAAGAGGAGTTCGGCCTCCAGCTCCCGTACGAGGGGCAGGACCCGCTTGCCGAAGTACTCGACCTCCTCCAGGGGGTGCGGGAAGCCGGGCGGGAACAGACCGGCATGAGGTCTCCCGGTGGGCGTGGAGGGAGGGGGGACATGAATGTCCCTTCTCACGCGTGGTGAACGGGCACGGCGAATCACGGCGTTGGGGAGGGGAGGCCGGCGCCCGCCGTCCGACGGTCCGGGGAGAGGGGGCGGTACGCGCTACCTATCGCCGCGTACGACGCGGTCTACCGGCGGCGCGGCCGACGAATCCGGAAATGTCGAACTGACGTGCCGCGCGGGGAGGTTGCCCCTCAGGCCGCGCGACAACAGAAGGCACTGGAGACACGGGCGAGGTCGATATGACGTCGCCGCGTCAGGATCCGTTGCGCCGGGACCGGCGCCGACTGGGAATGGCCCACGTCATCGAGAGTACGCATGCAGGGCCGCCGGGTCGAGACGGCATTCACGAGGGACTGGTAGGGTTTCCCTTTCATTCAGCAGGCATGAGGCCATCGTGCGGATCGAACAGCTCACCTATCTGGAGGCGGTCACCCGCCTGGGATCGCTGCGCCGCGCGGCCGAGGAACTGCACATCTCCCAGCCCGCGTTGAGCGAGACCGTCCGCAATCTGGAGCGCGAGCTGGGTGTGGTCCTGCTGGACCGCAAGCGGTCCGGAGCCAAGATCAGCGAGGACGGAAGGGCGCTGCTGCCGCACATCATCGGCGTCCTGGACGCGGTCGACCGGCTGCGCCGGGCCGCGGACCACCAGCACCACACCACCCGGATGGTCAGGCTCGGTACGGTCAACGCGGCCACCGTGCCGCTGCTGGTGCCGGCCGTACGGGAATTCCGCGAGGCGCAGCCCGGCACCCAGGTCGAGGTGGTCGGCGCCCAGCAGGACGACATCCACCGCGCGCTCCTGGAGGGCAGTCTGGATCTCGGCCTGGTGAACTACCTCGCCGGCGACGACCGCCCGCCGGACCTGGAGACGACCGAACTGCTGCGCTGCCGCGCGGTGGTGTGCCTGCACCCCGACAGCCCGCTGGCCGCGATGCGTACGGTCCGGGTCGCCGACCTCCTCACCGAACCGCTGATCGTGATGCGCTCGGGCTATGTGATGCACCGATACGTCCACCGCCTGCTCCGTGGCCGGCCGCCCTCCTTCTCGTACTCCACCGACGGAGCGGAGATGGGGAAACTGATGGTCGCCGAGGGCCTGGGCTCCACGGTGCTGCCCGCCTTCAGCGTGCTCGGGGACCCGTTGGAGCGGCAGGGCGCCATCACATGCCGTCCGCTGGCGGACGACGACACGGAGGTGCTGATGGTGATCCAGCGCCGCCCGTCGTCCTCGATGCCCCGAGCGGTCCGCACGCTCCACGACATCTTCGTCACGCACGCGGCGTCCCACCCGGACGCCGTGCGGGGCCCGGCGACAGGGACGATGCCGGGGCCGGGGCCGCGGGCCTGAGGCGCGGGCGGAGGACTTCCCGCAGGTGCTGTCAGCCGGCGCTTGGGCGGCGGCCGAGGGCCGGTGCGAGGACGGTGGCGATATCTGTGAGGATCTGGACGTAGTCGTCGTGGTCGAAGGTGAACGGCAGCGCGAACGCGACCTCGTCGATCTCCTGGAACGCGGCGTGTTCGTGGAGCCGTTCGGCGATCTCCGCGGACGTGCCGACGAGGTCGGGCGCGAACATCAGACGGGCCGGACCCTGGGGTGTGGCGGTGCGGGGCAGACGCGTACGGGCGTACTCCTCGTACTTGGCGCGCTGAGCCGCCGTCGCGTTGTCCGTCGGGATCACGACCAGGCCCTGCGAGACCCGTGCGCGGTCGCCGTCGGGGTGGTGTGCGCGGAAGGCGCGGACATGGGAGAGCTGGATCGCGGCGAAGTCCGGGGCCGTGCTGTCCGACTCGTCGTTCTCCGCCTTGACCACGCTGCTGGTGAGGAAGTTCATCCCGTTCTCACCGGCCCACCGCGCGGATCGCAGGCTCGCGCCTCCGTACCACATACGGCTTCCCAGACCGGCCGCCTGGGGCTGTACGCGGTCCGAGAAGACCTCGAAGCCCTCAACTCCCGCCGAGGGCGTGGCGGGTTCACCGCGTACGTGGTCCAGCAGCCGCCGTACCCGCGTGTAACCGAAGTCCTCGCTGTCGGCGGTGTCGGGGTAGAGCGCCCCTTTGACCTGGTCGTAGTGCATCGGGGGGCCGACGCTGACTCCGGGGTTGAGCCGCCCTCCGGACAGGATGTCGACGGTCGCCAGGTCCTCGGCCAGCCGGAGCGGATTCTCCCAGCCGAGGGGGATCACCGCGGTGCCCAGCTCGATACGGTCGGTGCGCTGCGAGGCGGCGGCCAGAACGGCGACGGGGGAGGAGATGCCGTACTGGAGATGCCGGTGGCGCACCCACGCGCTGTCGAACCCCAGCCGTTCCCCCAGCTCGATGATCTCCAGGGTCGACTCGTGACCGCGGCGTGGGTCCGCCGGGTCGAACAGGCCGATGGTCAGGAAGCCCAGCTTCCGCAGCGGCTCCGAAGGCAGTGGCACGGGACGGCTCCTCCGTCGTCTGTGGCGTACCCCGCCGGTCGAAACCCGGCCGACGGGAAGGGGCCTTCGCGGCTCAACCGGACGGCGTGACCGGGCACCGCGCACCGAACCACTGCTCGGCGCCGTACTCCTCGAACCGCTCCACCTCAGTGAACCCCGGCTTCGCCGCCAGGCGCATCGAGCGGTCGTTGGCGGTCTGGGTGCAGAGCACCACCGGCTCGCCGGGAAGCGCGTCGGTGAACCAGCCGAGGGCCGCCGCGCACACCTCGGCGGCGTACCCGCGTCCCCACGCGTCCGGCAGGAACATATAGCCCAGTTCGGCATCCCCACCCAGGTGGGCGCGCACCTCTGGCGACGCGAAGAGCTCGATGAAGGCCGGGCGGTCCCGGGCCTCGGACCCGCGGAGCGTGAGCCGCTCGGTCCTTATCGGGGCGGACGGCCAGGCGACAGGTCCGAGCTCGGTCATGGCGGGCAACCTATCGCACGCCGGTGACAGTGATCCGAGCCGGCCTCGATGCCCCCGGCCCACCGCGTCAGTCCTCGACAGCCAGGGTGATCGGATTGCTCAGCGCCGCCATATGGCCTTCGGGATGGCGTACCTCGATTCGGACGAACACCGAATCCGCTGCCCGGAAGTGCCACTCCACGACACCCGATCCCGAGTCGGGAAGCCGCGCGCGGTGCACTTCTCCTCGCTCGGTGTGGAAGCTGACCATGCCGGACGGAACGCCGCTCATCTCCACCCTCGCCACGGCCGGCTGGTCGCCGGCCCGCAACCGTTCACCGATCCCGGCGCTCCGAGCACCCGCGGAGGCGGTGAACGACAACTCGACCGCGGCCGAATCGGTTGTCCAGCTCCGGCCCGCGCGGATCCCGGCGAGGATCTCGGCCGGCCTGAGATCCTCGGCCGGCACGACGGTGTGCGGGATGCCGATCTGATTCTTGAGGTGGGTGTCACTGTTACCGATCGCCGGCCGCCACCGCCCCTTTTGGACGTCCGCCGCCAGGCTCCGCCCCCATTCGGCCAGGGCCGCTTCGTTGTCCGCCTGCCACGGCACGTCCGAACTCCACGGCCCGTTCCACACCTCCACCGCGTCGAACCCTCGGTGCGGGTACATGAAGGTGCCCGTCGGGTACGGCGCGTGCGGATGGGCGACGACACAGAGCCCACCGGCGCGGCGTACCTCGTCCAGGTGCCGATCGATCATGTTGTCCCGCACGCCGTAGCGCCAGTCGACCACCTGCCCCGAGGGGATTCCCAAGGCGAGCCAGTGCCCGGTTCGGGTGGTGACCTCCTGCCCCAGGATCACCAGCAGATCCTCGTCGCCGTACCTACTCCAGGCGCCATGCGTCTCGGACGTGTTGTGCTCGGTGGCCGCGAGGAAGTCCAGCCCGGCCGCACGGGCATCTGCCACAAGCCGCTCCGGCGTCAGCTCGCCGCCACTCGACACCACCGAGTGCACATGGCAGTCGCCTCGGTACCAGCCGCGGCCCCGACCAGCCCTCGGCGGCGGTGAAGATTCCAGCTCCGACATCCATTCCCCCCGCCGACTCATTGAGTATCACCCGATCGGAGTAGCGCGCCGGACAGGAGACCTCGGAGCCTGGGATCCGTACAGCTATCGCGGCCTCGTGAGCAGCTCGGAGTCAGGGGCGGCCGGGCGGCGCGGTGGCAGTGGTTCACCCGAGCTTGTCGAGAGACCCTGGAGATGAAGGGCCGCGTCGGGGTCGCGCATGTGACCGCGGTCCATGAAAGCACCGGAAGGAAGGTGACGTGATGAGCTGGACCACACCTTCGCAGGCGGAAGGCGCTCGTGAGGAGGAAGACCTCACGGAGCCCTACCGGACCACTCCCTCTCAGGCGGAGGGGGAGAGGGACGAGGACGACGAGCAGGATTCGTCGCCCGGCGGGACGCCGTACCCACAGCGGGCGTAGGGCGTCCGGGGGCAGTCTCGCCCCCCTCCGCCTCGACCCCGCGTCGTGACAGCGCCGCCTCTACGAGCGGCCCTGTCCGCGGTAGACGTCGAGAGGCGCGTCGAGTTCCACGGCGAGGACCGTCGCGTGCTCGTCGAGATCCACCGTTCCCGGCGGATCGATCCACAGCACGCCGGGGACCTCGTGGAGCCCTCCGATGACCTGGTGACCGAGTTCCGCACCGGTGCCCAGCACCCTCACCCTGCGTACCGGGGTGCGCAGTCCGCGCACCCCGATGGGGCCGCGCGGGATGTCGAAGACCGTCAGATACAGGGTGCGGCGGTCGGCGGAGACGGTGCTCGGACCGTAGTGGTGACCGGCGGGCAGTCCCGCGACGGTGCCGTACACCGCGTCGGCGTGCTTGGCGATCCAGCCGCCGAGCCCTTCGAGGCGTTCGACCTGCTCGACCGGGATGGTGCCGTCCTCCTTCGGCCCCACCGAGAGCAGCAGATTGCCGCCGGCGCCGATGGTCTCGGTGAAGTAGCGGATCAGCTGGCCGGTCGACTTGTAGTTGTGATCGTGGTGCTTGTAGCCCCAGGAGTCGTTGAAGGTCAGGCACAACTCCCAGGGGCCTTCCGGGGCCACCACCGGCACGCCCTGCTCGGGGGTGGCGTAGTCGCCCTCACTGAGCATGCGGGCGTTGAGTACGCAGTCCGGGACCTCCGCGCGGATGAGCCGGGCCAGTTCCGGGATCCGCCACTGGTCCTCGGAGCGTTCCCATTCGCCGTCGAACCAGAGAAGGTCGGGCCGGAACCGGGTGACGAGCTCCCTCACCTGGCCGTCTCGGTAGTCCAGATAGCGTGCCCAGGCCCGCGGGTCCTCCTGACCCCGGGGGACTTCGGCGTACGGGTTGTCCTCCTCGTCGGGCGACCGGTCCGGGTGACGGGTGGAGGCGTAGTCGGGGTGGTTCCAGTCGCTGTGGGAGTAGTAGAGGCCGACCTTCAGGCCCTGCTCGCGCAGCGCGTCCGCGTACGGGGTGACCAGATCGCGTCCGGCGGGGGTGTGCCGGACGACGTCCAGGTCACCGAGGGCGGTGTCCCACAGAGCGACACCGTCGTGATGACGGCTGGTCAGCACCGCGTAGCGGGCGCCCGCCCGCGCGAAGAGCCGGGCCCACTCCCGGGGGTGGTACGCGGCGGCCGTGAAGCGGTCGAGTTGCGACATGTACTCGTCGTGCGGGACGTCGCCGTCGAAGAACGCCCAGGACTCCGGCACGCTGTCGACGGCGTAGATGCCCCAGTGGATGAAGATCCCCAGTTTGGCGTCGGGAAACCACGGCTGCATGGCCATGGATCAGCTCCTCTTCAGCCGCAGCGTGACCACCTGGAAGGGACGCAGGTCCACGGTGACGCCGCCGTCCTCGGAGACCTCGACCGGCGAGGCGCCGGCGAGCGGGCGTTCCAGCAGATCGACGACTTCCGCGCCGGTGTGGGTGAAGCCGGTGCGCAGCGTGGTGCGGGTACGTCCGCCGAGTGACTCGTAGAGGCGGACGACCACATCGCCGGAACGGTCGTCCGCCAGCTTGATCGCCTCGACGGCGGCGGCCGGCCCGTCGGTGGTGACCAGGGGATCGGGGGCGGTCGCGGTGTCGGCGACGCGCAGGGGCAGATTGAGCGCGTAGCCCTCCGCGATCGCGTCCTCGACGCTCGCGCCGGGCAGCAGCGCGTAGGTGAAACGGTGCGTGCCCTGGTCGGCCTCGGGGTCCGGGATCCGCGGCGCGCGGACCAGACTCAGTCGGACCGTGGTGGTCGTGCCGCCGTCCTCACGAGTGGTGCGCCCGACGTCGTGCCCGTAGGTGGAATCGTTGATGACCGCGACGCCGTAACCGGGCTCGGCGACGTGCACCCAGCGGTGGCCGGGCACCTCGAAGCGGGCTGCTTCCCAGCTGGTGTTGGTGTGGGTGGGGCGGTGTACGTGACCGAACTGGATCTCGGCGGACGACCGTTCGGCGTGGATGTCGATGGGGAAGACCGCCTTGAGGATCTTCTCCGACTCGTGCCAGTCGATCTCGGTCTCGATGTCGACGCGACGGCTGCCGGCCCGCACGGTGACCCGCTGGACGATGCGTGAACCCTTGCCGAAGCGGCGTTCGACCCGAAGGGCGCCCACCAGCGGGCCCCTCTCGATGACGGTGACCGATTCGGCGTCGAGGAGATCGGTGAAGCGCTGCTTGTAGTGCTTGTCGATGTCCCAGGCGTCCCAGTTGTTGGGCAGATCGCTGTGGAGACGGAGCACATTGCCGGCGGCGCCGGGGGCGAGGACCTCGCGGTCGGCGACCAGGTCGCGCACCGAGGAGAGGGTGCCGTCCGCCGCGAACTCGACGCGGACCAGGCCGTTGTCGAGTACCCGGCCCTCCGCGGTGACGGGTCGCGGGGGCGTCGCACCGGCGAGCGGGGCGCCGCCCGAGGCGGGGACCTCGGCGTAGACGGCGATCGTGCCGTCGGTGAGCCGCTGGCCCTTCGCCGTGTCGGCGGGAACGGTCACGACCTCGGCGCGGCGGCGCGGGGACGCGTTGAAGGCGTGGGGTGTTCCCGTGCCGAGCGCGCTGAGCGCGGTCGAGATGATCTCCGTCAGCTCGCCGGCGACCCGGGCGTACTCGGCCTCGGCCTCGCGGTGCACCCAGGCGATGGAGCTGCCCGGCAGGATGTCGTGGAACTGGTGCAGCAGCACCGTCTTCCAGAGTCGGTCCAAGTGCTCGTAGGGGTACTCGAAACCGGTGTGCAGCGCCGCGGCGGTGGCCCACAGCTCCGCCTCGCGCAGCAGGTGCTCGCTGCGGCGGTTGCCCTGCTTGGTGCGCGCCTGGGAGGTGTAGGTGGCGCGGTGCAGCTCCAGGTACAGCTCGCCCGACCACACCGGCGCGTCCGGGTACTCGGCCCGGGCGGCGGCGAAGAAGTCGTCCGGGTGCTCGACGACGACCTTCGCGGAGCCTTCCAGATTCGCCAGTCGGCGCGCGCGCTCCATCATCTCCCGGGTGGGGCCGCCGCCGCCGTCGCCGTGGCCGAACGGCGCCAGCGAACGTGTACCGCGCCCCTTGTCCTGGTAGTTGCGCACCGCGTGGGCCATCTCCTGTCCGGAGAATTCGGCGTTGTAGGTGTCCACCGGGGGGAAGTGGGTGAAGATCCGGGTGCCGTCGATGCCCTCCCACCAGAAGGTGTGGTGAGGCAGCTTGTTGGTCTGGTTCCAGGAGAGCTTCTGGGTCAGGAACCACTCGTTGCCGGCGAGTTTGGCCAGCTGCGGGTAGGCCGCCGTGTAACCGAAGGAGTCGGGCAGCCACACACCCTTGGTCTCGATCCCGAACTCGTCCATGAAGAACCGCTTGCCGTGTACGAGCTGGCGGGCCAGGGCCTCGCCGCCGGGCAGGTTGCCGTCGGCCTCCACCCACATGCCGCCGACCGGTGCCCACTGGGCGTTCCGCACGGTCTCGTGGATGCGGTCCCAGACCTTGGGGTAGTTGTCCCGCACCCACGCGTACTGCTGCGCCTGCGAGCAGGCGAAGACGAACTCCTCGTACTCCCCGGCCAGCGCGGTCACGTTGGAGAAGGTACGGGCGGTCTTGCGCTTGGTCTCGCGAATGGGCCAGAGCCAGGCGCTGTCGATATGGGCGTGACCGACGGCCGACAGGGTGTGGGCGCTGGCGTGCGCGGGGCGCTCCAGGACTCCCTTCAGCGCCTGCCGTACGGCGGTGGCGGTGCCGGGTACGTCATCCAGGTCGAGCTCGTCGAGGGCCCGGTCCAGGGCGTACATGATCTCGTAGCGACGCGGGTCCTGCTCGCCGAGCTCCAGCATCAGTTCGCGCAGCACCTGGAGGTCGAGGGAGAGGTGCCAGACGTTCTCGTCCAGCACGGCCAGGTCGGCGCGGGCGAAGGTGTAGAGCGGCTTCCGTCCGGCGGTGGCCTTGTCGCCCAGCGGCGTGGGCTCGCGGAAGTCGTTCGCGAGGATGTCCGGGTTGGAGGCGGCCTCGATGAGGAAGTCGACCCGCTCGCCGCCCGTGGCCGGATGGGCCACCGGTACGTACTGGTTCTGCGGGTTGACTGCCTTGACCGGGCTGCCGTCCGGGGTGTGGACGAGCGCTTCGGCCTGGTTGCCGGGCCAGTCGCCGACGAAGCCGAGGTCGAAGACGGCCTCGACGCGGCGCCCCGACCAGTCGGCGGGAACCTCACCGCGGACGGCGAACCAGGTGGTGCCCCACGGTGGCCCCCACGGGGTGCCCATCGCGAACGGCCGGTAGGTGGCCGTACGGGCCTCGGCGAACGGCACCGGCTCGTCCGGCACCTCCCACGCCTCGACCTCCAGGGGCACCGAAGCGGTGTAGACGGCCGGCTGTATGCGCTGGTGGAGGACGCGCTCGACGCGCTCCTCGATGCGACGGCGTTCGTCGTGCATGAAGCTTTCCTACTTACGGTTGAGGTAGGCGAGACCGGGATGCTCGCGGGTGTAGCCGTCGACGAGGCGCCCGGCGACGGACACGGAGTCGACGAGGGGGTGCAGGGCGAAAGCCTTGACGGCGGTGGCGCGTGAGCCGCTCTCGGCGGCGGCCAGGACCTCGCGTTCGACTGCCTTGACACCGCACACCAGCCCGGTGGCGTGGTCCGGCAGCGGGGCGACGGCGACGGGGTGAGCACCGGTGGCGTCGACGAGGCAGGGCACTTCGATGACGGCGTCACTGTCCAGGGCAGACAGGGCGGTGCGGTTGCGGACGTTGAGGATGAGCGTGGTGCGCTCGTTCCTGGCGATGGCCCGCATCAGGGAGAGGGCGACCTTCTCGTAGCCGCCGGACTCCTGGTCGCAGGTGTCCCGCTCGCCGGCGCCGGCCGCCTCGCGGTTCTCCGCCATGTACGTGGTCTCGCGCTCGGCGCGGGTACGGTCCCAGGTTTCCAGGGCCGGAGTGCCCGGCCGCTTCATCTCCTCGTAGAAGCGGGCCTGCTGGTCGTGGAGGAACGCGCCGCGAGTCTGCTTCGCCTGCTGGTAGGCGCGAACCGTTTCCCGATTGAAGTAGTAGTAGTGCAGATACTCGTTCGGGATCGCGCCGAGGGAGCGCAACCAGTCGGGGCCGAAGAGCCGGCCCTCCTCGAACGAGCCGAGCAGGGCGGAGTCGGCGAGCAGCCGGGGGAGTTCGTCGCGGCCGGAGACCCGCAGCCCCCGTACCCAGCCGAGGTGGTTGAGGCCGACGTAGTCGATCCACGCCTCGTCCGGGTCGGCGCCCAGCACACGGGCGACGCGGCGGCCGAGGCCGACCGGCGAGTCGCAGATGCCGATGACCCGGTCGCCGAGGTGGCGGGACATGGCCTCCGTGACCAGGCCGGCCGGGTTGGTGAAATTGATCACCCAGGCGTCGGGGGCGAGCCGTGCGACGCGTCGCGCGATATCGGTGGCCACCGGGACCGTGCGCAGCCCGTACGCGATACCGCCGGCGCCCACCGTCTCCTGACCGAGAACGCCCTCGGCGAGGGCCACCCGCTCGTCTGCCGCGCGGCCTTCGAGTCCGCCGACCCGGATGGCGGAGAAGACGAAGTCGGCGCCGGTGAGCGCTTCGTCGAGGTCGGTGGTGACGCTGACGGTCGGTGCGCCCCCGTCCTTGGGCGACGCGCCGCCGCCCGGGGCGGCCGCGGCCTGCTCGGCCAGGACCCGGGCGACGGCGGTGAGTCGGCCGGCGTCCAGGTCGTGGAGCGTGACGTGGGTGACACGCCCCTCCGCGTGGTCGCCGAGCAGCGCCCCGTACACCAGGGGCACCCGAAAGCCTCCGCCGCCGAGAATCGTGAGCCTCATACCCGAACCACCTCCACACCGGCCTCGTCGAGCGCGGCGCAGGTGGCCGGGTCCGAAGAGGCGTTGGTCACTACCACGTCGAGTTCCTCCGGGCCGCAGACCCTGGCTGTGCCGGTGCCCGGGAACTTGCCCGCGTCCGCGAGGAGCACCACCTTGTCGCCGGCCACGATCATCGCTCGCTTCACCGGTACCTCGACCACGGTGGTGTCCATGACCTGGCCTCCGGGGCGCACTCCACTGGTGCCCAGAAAGACCCAGTCCGTGTGCAGTTGCCGGAGATTGTCCTCGGTGAGGAATCCCACCAGTGAGCGGTACTCGCGTCTGACCATGCCCCCGAGGAGCACCAGCTCTATCCCGTGGTCGTCGGCCAGTTCCTCGTAGACCACGAGATTGCTGGTGATCACCGTCAGTCTGCGGCCGTGCAGCTGCCGGGCGAGGCGGAACGCGGTCGTGCCGATGTCCAGCAGCACCGATTGGCCGTCTTCGATCATGGCGGCCGCGCGGGCGGCTATCTCGTCCTTCTCGGACACCCGCATCTCGGCCACTTCGGCGAAGGGTTGGTCGCCCTCCTCGATGACGGCGCCGCCGTGGACGCGGGTGAGGAGGCCCTCCTCCTCCAGTCTGACCAGATCGCGCCGCACGGTGGCGGCGCTGACCTTCAGCTGCTCGGAGAGGTCGCCGACGGCCGCCGGGCCGCCGGATCGCAGGGCACGCAGGATCAGTTGGTGTCGTCTCTCAGCCAGCACGTAGTGAACAGTACTAGGCAATCTCAATCATCTCTACGCTCATGTTCGCTCAACTATTGCCAACTCGGCGCACAAAGCGCACGATCCTGTGCACGACCTTGCAGGGAAATGAACGAGAGGATCTGCTCGTGAGGGAGCCGCCCCCACATTCGGAACCGGTCACCGACGCCCGGCCCGACGTCCTGCTCACCGGGTTGCTCTTCTACGACCTGGTCCTCACCGGCCTGGGCAAGCCGCCCACCCCCGGCGAAGAGCTCTGGACCAGGGGTATGGGCTGCGGGCCCGGTGGCATCGCCAACCTCGCGGTGGCCGCCGCCCGCTTCGGGCTGTCCACGTCACTGGCGACCGTGTTCGGCGACGACTTCTACGGGGACTACTGCCGCGAGATCCTGGCCGGACAGGAGGGCGTCGACCTCACCCTGTCGCGTACGGCCCCCGGCTGGAACACCCCGGTGACCGTCTCACTCGCGCAGGGCCACGACCGGGCCCTGATCACCCACGGTCAGGAACCTCCCTGTTCGCAGGACGCGCTGATGGCCGGGGCACCGGATGCCAGGGCCGCGGTCGTGCACATCGGCGCCGAGCCGCAGGAGTGGATCGCGAAAGCCGCGGCCGCCGGTACGAGGATCTTCGCCGATGTCGGATGGGACGCGACCCGGCGATGGTCCATCGACGTACTGGGCCAACTGTCCCTGTGCCACGCGTTCATGCCCAACGAGGGCGAGGCCATGAGCTACACCCGCACCGACACACCCGCCGCCGCGCTGGACCGGCTGGCCGCCCTCGTGCCGGTCGTCGTGATCACCCGCGGCCGGGACGGCGCCCTCGCGGTGGACGGGACCACCGGCGAGCACGCCCAGGTCGACGCGCTGGACGTGGAGGTGCTGGACGCCACCGGCGCGGGTGACGTCTTCGGTGCGAGCTTTGTCACGGCCACCCTGGCGGACTGGCCGCTGGCGGACCGGCTTCGCTTCGCCGCGCTCGCGGCGGGCCTGTCCGTGGGACGGCACGGCGGGGCGCCGGCCGCGCCCGGCTGGTACGGCATCGACCAGTGGTGGCGCACGGTCGGAGCCAAGGATTCCGAACTCCGCCGCACCTACGGGTTCCTGGCCGACCGGATCCCCGCCGATCCCGGTCCCCCGGTGATTCACGCGGCTGTCACCCCCCATAACCTCGTCAAATAATTGAAACCCATAAAAAACACCCGGAAGGCGGTGGGGGCAGTGCACCTCTCGCGAAGAGGGCTGCTTCGAGCGGGGCTGGCCACGTCGGCCGCCGCCGCGCTGGGCGGCGCCACGGCGAGCTGCTCGGTACCCAGCGGCTCCACCGGCCGCACCATGACGCTCTGGTACTGGACCGGCGGGCTCAGCGACAAGACCGTGGCCGAGGCCCGGTCCCGCTACACGGACGTGGATCTGAAGCCGGTCCAGATCGGTGGCTACTTCCGCTCCAAACTCCTGACGACGATGGCGGGTCGCGCCCATGTGCCGGACATCACCGGCCTCAAGGGCGAGGACATGGCGTCCTACATGCCCAACGCCGACCAGTTCGTCGACCTGCGCACGCTCGGCGCGGACCGGCTCAAGGACCAGTACCTGCCGTGGAAGTGGGACCAGGGGACGGCGCCCGACGGGCGGATGATCGGCTTCCCGATAGACACCGGCCCGGTCGTCCAGTACTACCGCGCCGACGTCTTCGACCGGGCCGGTCTGCCGTCCGACCCCACCGAGGTCGGAGAGCGGCTGAACACCTGGGAGCACTTCTTCGACGCCGGTGAGCGGTTGAGGAAACGGCTCCCGGGCACCTACCTGCTCAGCGATCTGCTCTCGATCTTCCAGACCGTCGTCAACCAGAGCACCAAGAGGTTCGTCGACGAGGACCGGAACTTCATCGGAGACCAGAAGCATGTGACCGACGCCTGGGACCTGGCGATCGAGGCGCGTCGCCGCGGCATCGTCTCCAACCTCGTCAGCGGCACGCCGGACTTCAACTCCGCGACAGAGTCGGGCAAGGTGCCGAGCCAGCTGAACGCCTCGTGGGCCGCCGGCGACCTGAAGCTGGCCGTGCCGAAGAACAAGGGCAAGTGGCGGGTCGCGCTGCTGCCGGGCGGCGGCGCCAACAACGGCGGCTCGTTCCTGGCGATCACCAAGGCCTGCCGGGAGCCCGAGCAGGCGTTCGAGATCATCACCTGGCTGCTGAACCCGGACAACCAGACCCGCGGCTTCGTCGACGCCTCCCTCTTCCCCTCCACTCCGGCCTCCTTCGAGCGGAAGGCCATGCGCGACCCGGACCCGTTCTTCGGAGGACAGGTCACCATCGACGTCTTCGGCCCGGCGGCCGAGAAGATCCCGATCGCCTACAACAGCCCCTACGACATAGCCCTGCAGCAGCCCATCGTCGACGAGCTGACCAAGGTGAACAGTCTGGGCAAGGACCCGGACCAGGCATGGAAGGACGCCATGAGGAAGTGCCGGCGTATCGCCGACCACCTGGGGGTGAGCTGAGATGGCTACGGCACCCCCGATCGCGCCGCCGGCGCCCGTCCCCACCCGTAAGGCCAAGCCCGGCGGGTCCGGCCCCGTGCGCCGCCACTGGCGGCTCTATCTCGCGATATCCCCCTTCTACCTGCTGTTCCTCTGCTTCGGCCTGATCCCCGTCGGCTTCTCGCTCTACCTGTCCCTTCACCGCTGGGACGGCCTGGGGAAGATGGAGTGGGCGGGCCTGTCGCAGTACCGGTACCTGCTGGGGGACTCCCAGTTCTGGCACGCGATCGGCAACACGCTGATCATCTGGGCGATGGCGACCCTGCCGATGCTCTTCATCGCCATGGTCTGCGCCGTGATGCTCAACTCGGCGGTGCGCTTCAAGAACTTCTACCGCTTTGCCTACTTCCTGCCGAACGTCACCTCGGTCGTCGCCGTCGCCATCATCTTCGGGTCGGTCTTCAGCACCAACTTCGGTCTGGCCAACGCCGTACTGGAAGGGCTGGGCCTGGACCAGGTTGCCTGGCTGAACACTCCCTGGGGCATCAAGGTCGCCATCGCCTCACTCATGACCTGGCAGTGGACCGGCTACAACGCGATCATCTACCTCGCCGGCCTGCAGACCATCCCCACCGAGCTGTACGAGGCGGCCCGTGTCGACGGCGCGGGCCCCGTGCAGACCTTCTTCCGGATCACGGTGCCGCTGATGCGGCCGGTCATCCTGTTCACGCTCGTGGTGTCGACCATCACCGGTCTGCAGTCCTTCTCCGAGCCGCAGGTGCTGCTCCAGACCGCGTCCAACAGCTCCACCTTCGCCGGCGGTCCGGACAACGCCGGCCAGACGATGGTCCTCTACTTCTTCCAGCAGACCTTCGACAACAACGACTTCGGCTACGGCGCCGCGATCTCCTGGGGCATCTTCCTGATCGTCGCAGTCTTCGCGATCATCAACTGGCGCCTGGTCCAGCGCAAGGGAAAGTAGGGGAGCCCGCTCATGACCGTGAGAAGAACCAGGACCATGAAGGGCGTACGGTCCGGAGGCGTCGGCCTCCACGCGGGGCTGGTGCTCGGCGTCCTGCTCTCGCTCTTCCCGTTCTACTGGACCGTCGTGATGTCGACGCACACCTCGACGGAGATCTTCCAGTTCCCGCCGAAGCTGCTGCCCGGCTCGCACTTCGACGAGAACATCGGCAAACTCTTCGACAGCGTCGACTTCTTCGGCTCGATGCTCAACTCCGCGATCGTCGCGGGCTCCGTGACATTCCTGGTGCTGTTCTTCGACTCGCTGGCGGCTTTCGTCTTCGCGAAGTTCAAGTTCCCCGGCCGCAAGCTGCTCTTCCTGGTGATGATGGGCATCTTCATGGTGCCCGCCCAGCTCCAGGCCATCCCGCAGTTCGTGATCATGGCCAGGATCGGCTGGATCGGCTCGCTCACCGCGCTGATCGTGCCGGCCGCGGCGAACGCCTTCGGCATCTTCTGGATGCGCCAGTACATGTCGGGCGCGATCCACGACGAACTGCTGGACGCCTCCAAACTCGACGGTTGCGGCTTCCTGCGCCAGTACTGGCACGTGGCGCTGCCGGTCGTCCGGCCGGGCCTGGCGTTCCTCGGCATCTTCACCTTCATGGCCCAGTGGAACGACTACGCGTGGCCGCTGATCGCGCTGACCAACCCCGATCACGTCACGCTCCAGGTCGCGCTGTCGCAGCTCAACGGTGTGCACGGCACCACCGACTACGGGATGGTGATGACGGGTGCGCTGCTCGCACTGATCCCGCTGCTGGTCGTCTTCGCGATCGGCGCCCGCCAGATGATCGCGGACCTCGCCAGGGGAGCGATCCGTTGACCGGGACACGGCCGTGGGAATCGCCCGAGATCACCGGGTGGCGGCGGCTCCGGCGGAACGCGGTGGACCGCAGGGAGGGCAGCGTCCCGCTCGACGGCGACTGGCGATTCCAGCTTCTGCCCGCACCCGACGCGCCACTGGGCGAGGAGTGGTCGTCGCTGGTGGTGCCCGGCCCGTGGACGATGCAGGGCACATCGGATCTGCCGCACTACACCAACGCCCAGATGCCCTGGCCGGAGATTCCGCCGCTGTCCCCCGCCGCGAATCCGACCGGGGTGCACGAGCGGGACTTCGACGTACCGGCCGACTGGGCGGGCCGCCGGATCGTGCTTCAGGTCGGCGCCGCCGAGAGTGTGCTGATCGCGGAGGTCAACGGCCGGCGGATCGGCATCGGCAAGGACTCCCATCTGGCCAGTGAGTTCGACGTGACCGACACGGTCCGGGCGGGAGGGCGGAACACGCTGCGGCTGACCGTGGTGAAGTGGTCCGACGCCTCGCACATCGAGGACCAGGACCAGTGGTGGCACGGCGGGATCACCCGCTCCGTACTCCTGTACGCGACAGACCCCCTCCACCTCGCCGACGTCCACATCACCGCCGGCCACGACGGCTCGCTGCGGGTGGACTGCCAGGTACGCGGGCCGCTGCCACGGGGCTGGTACATCACCGGTGATCTGGACGGAACGGCGCTGGCCCAGGACACGGAGTTCGACCGCGTCAACCGCGAGGACGACCGGGTCTCGGAATTCCTGGGCGAGGCAAGGCTGTCCGCGCGTGTTCCGGACGTACGCCCCTGGTCCGCGGAGACACCTTTCCTGTACGGGCTGACGGTACGGCTGCACCGCGCCGACGGCAGTGTCGCCGACACCTCCCGGCATCGGATCGGGTTCCGTACGGTGCGGATACGCGGCCGGGATCTGCTGGTCAACGGCGAGCGGGTCTTCATCCGTGGGGTCAACCGGCACGACTTCGACCCGCTGACCGGCCGGACCGTCACCGAGGCCCAGATGCGGGCGGATCTGGAGACGATGAAGCGGTTCGGTTTCAACGCCGTACGCGCCGCGCACTACCCGAACGATCCCGCGCTGCTCGACCTCGCGGACGAACTCGGCCTGTACCTGGTGGACGAGGCGAACATCGAAAGTCACGACCACGCCCACGAGATCGCCGACGATCCCCGCTATCTGCCGGCCTTCCTCGACCGTGTCTCCGGCATGGTGCTGCGGGACAAGAACCACCCGTCCGTCATCATCTGGTCGCTGGGCAACGAGAGCGACTACGGTGCCAACCACGACGCCGCCTACGGCTGGGTCCGCCGGCACGATCCGACCCGGCCCATCCAGTACGAGGGTGCGGCCAAGACCGACTGGTTCTCCACCACGGTGGCCAGCGACATCGTCTGTCCGATGTACGCCTCCATGGAGGAGATCGTCGCGCACGCGACCTCCGGAAAGCAGACGAAGCCGCTGATCCTGTGCGAGTACTCGCACGCCATGGGCAACAGCAACGGCACGCTCTCCGACCACTGGGAGGCGATCGAGTCCACACCGGGTCTGCAGGGCGGTTTCGTGTGGGAGTTCTGGGACCACGGCATCCTGCAGAGGCTGTCCGACGGGCGCCCGGCCGGCCCCGGTACCACGGACGGCTTCACTGCCGGTGTCGCGGCGCCGGGCTACCGCTGGGCGTACGGGGGCGACTTCGGCGACACCCCGAACGACGGCGTCTACTGCGCGGACGGACTGGTCTTCCCCGACCGCACCCCGAAACCGGCGATGTACGAGCACCGCGAGATCGCCGCGCCCCTGCGCCTGACGTACGACGCGGGGCTGTTGCGGGTGGACAACCGGCAGCACTTCCGCGACCTGTCGTGGCTGGCGGGGGAGTGGGAGCTCAGCGCGGAGGCGGCCGGTACGCGGACCGCACCGGCCGAACTGCCGCACGTGCCGCCGGGCGGGCACGCGGACATCCCGTTCCCACGGGAACTGCTGGACGGCCTGCCCACGGACCACGGTGCGGTCTGGCTCACGCTCCGGTTGTCGACGGCCGTCGACGAGCCGTGGGCCCCGGCCGGCACCGAGGTGTGCACCCCGCAGGTCCTGGTACCCGAGGGACGACCGGCGCGCGGGACCGGAGCCACCCCCGTGAGGCGAATTCCCACCTCCGGTCCGGGTACCAGTGCCGGGGTGGTCCTCGACGCGGAGGGACGCCTGGTGTCCCCGCTGCTGACGGCCCCGCCCGTACTGAGCCTGTGGCGGGCACCGACCGACAACGACCTGCTGGGCGGCGTGGCCGAACACTGGCATCGACTGGGACTCGACGATCTCGTACGCGAACACGTCTCGACGGACCGTCACGAGGACCGGGTCACGGTGCGCTGCGTGTACCGGACAGCGGGCGGCGTGGTCGAGCACCAGCAGGCCGTCAGCAGGCTCCCCGACGGGGGCCTTCTCATCGAGGAGACAGCTGTCCTGCCCGAGGGGGTGACCGATGTCGCGAGGGTCGGCACGGTCTTCGAGACGGTGGGCGGCCCGGAGCGAATGGAGTGGTTCGGCCAGGGGCCTTGGGAGACCTATCCGGACCGGCGGGCCGGCGGCCCCGTCGGGCATCACCGCGCCCGGATCACGGAGTTGTTCACCCCCTACCTGCGACCACAGGAGAGCGGCGGACGGTCGGGGGTGCACGCACTCTCACTGCTGTCCGATACCGGCGGGGGGTTGTCGGTGCGGCTCGACGCTCCCCGACAGGTGTCGGTGACCCACCACCGGGCGGCCGATCTCGCCGCGGCGGCGCATCACGACGAACTCGTGCCACGACGGGGCTGTGTGGTCCACATCGACGCCATGCACCGCGGCCTCGGCACGGCCTCCTGCGGTCCGGACACGCTGCCGCGTTATCGATCGGGCCCGGGCACCTACCACTGGTCGTGGCTCTTGCGCGCGGTGTGACGAGCGCCGGGATTTCCGGGCGGTGGCTTCCGGTCCGGTGCGGAAGTCTTCACATCCACGAGGCCAACTACGCGGTCGAGTTGGACGTCTCCTCTGGGAGTATCGGCTACCAGAGGAGACAAGAGTGACGACGAACCCGGGAACGGCCAAGCGGAGAGCACGCCCCAGGGAGGTGGAGACCGCATTCCTGCTGTTGCTCGCGGCGATTTCCGTGGACGCCCTCGTATGGGTGCTGGACACGTTCGTCCTCTCTCCGTCCGGGCTCGACGAAATGCGTGACGAGATGGGTGAGAGCCAAGCGATCCAGCAAGCCGCCATGTCCGGCGGATTCTTGGTTCTCACCAGCTCCCTGTTCCTTTTCCTCGTTTTCCAGATGCGTCAGGGCCGGAAGTGGGCGCGGAACGCCGTCGCCGCTGTCGCCGCTCTTGTCATGTTCTTCCTTTTCAACAGCATGAGCATGAGTGAATTCGACAAGAAGACCTCAACTGACGTCATCTACGACCTTTTCATCAGCGTCAGTCCGGTCTTCCTGGTGGCCGGTGCCGTCCTGTTGATGTTCCTGCCGACGGCGAACAGATACTTCTCCCCCAGGGAACGCACCGAGTAGCGGAACGACGAATGACGAGTGGGGGGCGGCAGGAGCCGCCCCCCACCGACACGCGTTGGCAGGGTCCGGGCCCGGGCACGTGGGCGGCCCTCGACGCGCGCCGGACACGTCCCGCACAAGTCCCGGTGACGACTTCCGCCCGAAGCATTGACGAAACATTGCCACCGCTCTAGCTTTCTCCGCGTCGTACTTCGTACGTCATATATGAGACGCGATGCGAGATGTGAGAGCCCTTCACCCATGACCTTTGCGCCCACCCCCATCCCGTCCCGCACCCAGTACGTGCTGGAGGCGATCAAGCACGCGATCCTCACCGCCCGGCTGCTGCCAGGACAGGCTCTCGTCGAGGCCGAACTCGCCGCCCAGTTCGGTGTGTCGAAGACACCGGTGCGCGAGGCGCTGAAGACCCTGGCCGGTACCGGGCTCGTCGTCATGAGCCAGTACAAGGGCGCTGTCGTGCGGATGGTCGACGCGACGATGGCGCGCGAGGTGTACGACGTGCGCCTGCTGCTCGAACCGGAGGCGCTGCGCCGGTCCATCGCCCGCGAGGCGTCGCTCGAAGCGGCGCGCGAGGCCCTGGAGCGGGCCGACTCGGCGGCGGACAAGGCCGACAGATCGCTCGCCAACCGGGACTTCCACCGGGCGCTCTATCTGTCCTGCGGCAACCCGCTGCTCGGCCGGATGCTGGACGAGATCCGCGACCAGGCCGCCCTCGTGTCGACCGTCGCCTGGGCTGCCATCCCGACCTGGGAGCGGGAAGCGGCCGAGCACCGGGAGATTCTGCGGCTCGCGCTCGACGGGGACGCGACGGCCGCCGCCGCGGCCCTGCACGACCACATCGCGTCGTTCGTCCGGCGTGCGTTCCCCGACGACGGCGACGGGGGTGACGCGTCGTGAACCACCAGCACACCGACGAAAGGTCTGGCCGCATGGACTTCTCACCGCTGACAGCGGTCCTCGCGGATGTCGTGGCGATCCCGGTGACCCCCTTCGCCGAGGACGGCACCGTCGACACCGGCACGTACCGCGCCCTGCTGCGCAGGTTGCTGGACGGCGGCGTACGGGTCCTGACCCCGAACGGCAACACCGGCGAGTTCTACGCCCTCACCCCCGACGAGCGGCGGCTCGTCACGGAGCTGACCATGGCCGAGGCCGCCGGCCGGGCCGCCGTCCTGGTCGGTGTCGGGCACGACGTGCCGACCGCGATCGCCGCCGCCGAACACGCCAGGGACGCCGGCGCCGAAATGGTGATGGTGCACCAGCCCGTACACCCGTACGTCTCGCAGGACGGCTGGATCGACTACCACCGGGCCATCGCCGAGGCCGTCCCCGGACTCGGCGTCGTGCCCTACATCCGCAACCCGGCCCTCGGCGGTGGCCGGCTCGCCGCCCTCGCGGACGTCTGTCCCAACGTCATCGGCGTCAAGTACGCCGTCCCGGACGCCGCCCGGTTCGGGGCCTTCGCCCGCGACGCGGGCCTGGAGCGGTTCGTCTGGATCGCCGGGCTCGCCGAGCTGTACGCGCCCTCGTACTTCGCGAGCGGTGCCACCGGGTTCACCTCGGGCCTGGTCAATGTCGCCCCCGGCGTCTCGATCGCCATGCTCGAAGCCCTGCGGGCCGGCGACTACCCGGCGGCGATGAAGGTCTGGGACCAGATCCGCCGCTTCGAGGAGCTGCGCGCGGAGGGCCAGTCCGCCGACAACGTGACGGTCGTCAAGGAGGCCCTGGCCGCGCTCGGACTCTGCCGGCGTGACGTCCGTCCGCCGAGCAGCGCCCTGCCCGAGTCGCGCCGCGCCGAGGTCGCGGAACAGATAGCGGGGTGGTCCCTGTGACCGCCCCCGGAGGACCGGGTGAACACGCCACCCCCGACAGCCGCCTGACCTCCGAGGACCTGCGCAGCCACCGGTGGTACGGGACGGACGGCCTGCGCTCCTTCAGCCACCGCGCCCGCACCCGCCAGCTCGGCTACCTCCCCGAGGAACACCTCGGCAAGCCGGTCATCGCGATCCTCAACACCTGGTCCGACATCAACCCGTGCCATGTCCATCTGCGCGACCGCGCCCAGGCGGTCAAGCGCGGTGTCTGGCAGGCGGGCGGATTCCCCCTGGAATTCCCGGTGTCGACGCTCTCCGAGACGTTCCAGAAGCCGACCCCCATGCTCTACCGCAACATGCTGGCGATGGAGACCGAGGAACTGCTCCGCTCCTACCCCGTCGACGGCGCCGTCCTGATGGGCGGCTGCGACAAGTCCACTCCCGCCCTGCTGATGGGCGCCGCCTCCTTCGATCTGCCCGCCGTCTTCGTGCCGGCCGGACCGATGCTGCCCGGACACTGGCGCGACGAAGTCCTCGGATCCGGCACGGACATGTGGAAGTACTGGGACGACAAGCGCGCCGGACTGATCGGCGACTGCGAGATGGCGGAGCTGGAGAACGGGCTCGCCCGCTCACCCGGCCACTGCATGACCATGGGCACCGCCTCGACCCTGACGGCCGCTGCCGAGGCCCTCGGTGTCACCGTGCCCGGGGCCTCGTCCATCCCGGCCGTCGACTCCGGCCACGACCGCATGGCGGCCGAGTCCGGGCGGCTGATCGTGGACCTGGTGTGGCGGCGGCTGACCCTGTCGAAGATCCTCACGGCCGAGGCGTACGAGGACGCCGTCGCCACCGTCCTGGCGCTCGGCGGTTCCACCAACGCCGTCATCCATCTGATCGCGATGGCGGGGCGCTCGGGGATCACGCTGACTCTCGACGACTTCGACCGTGTCGCCCGCACCGTGCCCGTACTCGCCAACCTCCGTCCCGGCGGGCAGTACTTGATGGAGGACTTCCACTTCGCCGGAGGACTGCCCGGTTTCCTGACCCGGCTCACCGACGTGCTCCACCTGGACCGGCCCACCGTCGCGCACACCACCCTGCGCGAACAGCTCGCCGGAGCGGTCGTGCACAACACCGACGTCATACGGGAGCGCGCCAAGCCCCTCGCGCAGGAGGGCGGCGTCGCCGTACTGCGCGGCAACATCTGTCCCGACGGCGCCGTCATCAAGCACATCGCCGCCGAACCGCACCTGCTGCACCACACCGGCCCGGCCGTCGTCTTCGACGACTACCGCGAGATGCAGCGCACCATCAACGACCCGGCACTGGCTCTCACCGCGGACCATGTGCTGGTCCTGCGCAACGCCGGCCCCAAAGGCGGCCCCGGCATGCCCGAGTACGGCATGCTCCCCATCCCCGACTACCTGCTGAAGCAGGGCGTACGGGACATGGTCCGGCTCTCCGACGCCCGTATGAGCGGCACCAGTTACGGCGCGTGCGTCCTGCACATCGCCCCCGAGTCGTACGTCGGCGGCCCCCTCGCCCTCGTCCGCGACGGGGACCTGATCACCCTCGACGTCGATGCGCGCAGCCTCCATCTCCACGTCAGCGACGAGGAGTTGACGCGCCGCCGGACCAAGTGGACTCCACCGCCCGCCCGTTACCGGCGCGGTTACGGCGCCCTCTACGAGGACCAGATCACCCAGGCCGACACCGGGTGCGACTTCGCCTTCCTGGCCAGGCCCGGAGCGGCACCCGACCCGTACGTGGGCTGAACAGCGCCGCCCGGCGCACGGAGAACAGAGATCGGAGACGCGTCATGGCCCAAACCGCAGCCGTGGCCAAAGAGCCCAAGGTGCCCAGACGCCGCTCGGCGAACCCCCGCACACTGCCGTACCTGCTGATCGCACCGGCGGTGCTGCTGATGCTGGGATTCATCGCCTACCCGGTGGCCAGCGTCTTCTACTACAGCCTTCAGAACTACAACGTCACCAAGCCGTGGCGGAACGGCTTCGCCGGACTCGACAACTTCACCCGGATCTTCACCGAGGACGACCAGTTCTGGACGACACTCGGCTTCAGCGCCCAGTGGGTCGTCACGCAGGTCTCCCTGCAACTCCTGCTCGGACTCGCCCTCGCGCTGATCGTCAACCAGTCCTTCATCGGCCGCGGCGTCTCCCGCGCCATGGTGTTCTCCCCGTGGGCCGTCTCCGGCGTGCTGACCAGCACCATCTGGATCCTGCTCTACAACTCCTCCACCGGCTTCAGCCGTTACCTCGCGGACGCCGGGATCGGCGACTACGGCACCTCGGTGCTCTCCGACACCGGCACGGTCTTCTGGGCCGCGACCGTCGCCGAACTCTGGCGCGGTGTCCCCTTCTTCGCCATCCTCATCCTCGCCGACCTCCAGTCGGTGTCGAAGGAGCTGTACGAGGCGGCGGCCGTCGACGGCGCCGGGCGAATACGCCAGTTCTTCTCCATCACCCTGCCGCACCTACGGGACGCGATCATCCTGTCCACCCTGCTGCGCGCGGTCTGGGAGTTCAACAACGTCGACCTGCTTTACACCCTCACCGGCGGCGGACCGGCCGGCGTGACCACGACCCTGCCCCTCTATGTCGCCAACACCGGTATCGAGGGCCACGACTTCGGCTACGCCTCCGCGCTCACCACCGTCGCCTTCGTGATCCTCCTCTTCTGCTCGATCGTCTATCTGCGCCTGAGCAAGTTCGGAGGCGACCACAAGTGACTGCCGCACTCGCCACGCACCGCGGCGACGGCCTGCCAGGGGCCCTCGCGCACGACGCGCCGCCGCCCGCCCCCGTCCGCCGCGGCCGTGAGCGGTCCTTCGACGAGCCACCACGCTGGCAGATCTATCTGCCCCTCGGGATCTACCTGGTCTTCACGCTCGTCCCGTTCTACTGGATGTTCCTCTTCGCCGTACGCCCTGCCGGGTCCACCTCACTCGTCCCGTGGCCGATGACCGGCGAGCACTTCTCGAAGGTCTGGAACGAGCGCAGTTTCGCCCTGTTCTTCCAGAACAGCATGATCGTCGGCGTGTGCACGCTGCTCGCCACCACCCTGGTCGCCCTGGCCGGCGGTTACGCCCTGGCCCGCTTCGACTTCAAGATCAAGAACCTCTTCATGCTGGCGCTGCTCTGCTCGCAGTTCATCCCAGGCGCGCTGATGCTCGTCCCGCTCTTCGAGATCTTCAAGAACCTCCAGATGATCAACTCCCTGGGCAGCGTCATCATCGCGGAGACCGTCTTCCAACTGCCCCTGTCCATCATCTTGATCAGCGGCTTCATCAAGAACGTGCCCGTCACCCTCGAAGAGGCCGCCTGGGTCGACGGCTGCTCACGCTTCCACGCGTTCCGCGCGGTGGTCCTGCCGCTGCTGCGCCCCGGACTGATAGCCGTCGGCTCCTTCGCCTTCGTGCACAGCTGGAACCACTTCCTGTTCGCCCTGATGTTCCTCAGCGAACAGGACAAGCAGACGATCCCGGTCGGCCTCAACACCCTCATCGGCGCCGACAGCGTCGACCTCGGCGCCCTGGCTGCGGGTGGTGTCATCGCCGCGGTACCCGTGGTGATCGTTTTCGCCTTCATCCAGAAGTGGCTCATCACCGGCTTCAGCGCGGGCGCGGTGAAGGGATGACGGCCGAGCGGCGGAACTCCGCCCCCCTCCCGCTGGTGCTCGCCGGCGCGCGTGGCCACGGCCACCAGCACCTCGCCAACATCCGCCGTCTCCAGCACCTGGGCCTCGTCCGGCTCGTCGGAATCTGCGAGCTGCACCCGCTCAGTGCCGAGGAGCTGTCCGGCCTGCCCGGTGAACCTCCAGCGCAGTCCCCCGACCTCGGGTCGCTCCTCGACACGACCGGAGCCCGGGCGGCGGTCATCTGCACCCCGATCCAGACCCACACCGAGCTGGCCCTGACCGCCGCCGCGCGCGGAGTCCACCTCCTGCTGGAGAAACCGCCCGCCGCGACGTTCGCCGACTACCTGCGGATGGCCGACGGTGTGCGGGAGGCGGGCACTGCCTGCCAGATCGGCTTCCAGTCCCTCGGGTCGCACGCCGTGCCCGCCGTACGGGAACTCGTGCGCTCCGGCGCCGTCGGAGCCGTACGCGGCATCGGCGCGGCCGGGGCCTGGGTACGCGACGACGCGTACTACCGGCGTGCGCCCTGGGCCGGCCGACGCAGGCTCGGCGGGATCGACGTCGTGGACGGCGTACTCACCAACCCCCTCGCGCACGCCGTCGCCACCGCGCTGGAACTCGCCGGCGCCGGAGCCGCCGAAGACGTGGCGAGCGTCGAGACCGAGCTGTTCCGCGCCCACGACATCGAGGCCGACGACACCTCGTCCGTACGGATCACCACCACCGGCGGGCTGCCCGTCACCGCCGCCGTCACCCTGTGCGCCGAACGGGCGGGGGAGCCGTACGTCATCGTGCACGGCGACCGCGGCCGGATCACCTTCTGGTACAAGCAGGACCGCGTGCTCGTGCAGCGCGCCGGGCACGGCCCGGAAGAGACCGTCCACGGACGGACCGACCTGCTGGAGAACCTGGTCGAACACCTCGCGGGCGGCGCCGAGTTGCTGGTACCGCCGCACCGCACCGGCGCCTTCATGCGGGTGGTGGAAGCCGTGCGGACCGCCCCCGAGCCCACCGCCCTGCCCGCCGACGCCTGGTACACCGAACCGGCCGCGGCCGGTACCGGCGTACGGCGCGTCGTGCGCGGCATCGACGGCATGGTGGCCGCCGGGGCCGACACCCTCACCCTCTACTCCGAACTCGGCGCCCCCTGGGCACGGCCCAGAGAGGTGAGCACACCATGACCACCGCACTGCTGAGCTGCGCGGGACGCACCGTCGCCCACTACGGCCCGGGGGACGGGCTCGCGGGGCGCCCGTATCTGCACCCGGTCACCACGCTCGCGGGCGTTCCGGTCACCGAGGAACGGCCCGCCGACCACCTCCATCACTTCGGGGTCTCCGTCGCCGTCCCCGATGTGGCCGGACACAACTTCTGGGGAGGACGCACCTACGTACGCGACCGGGGACCCACCGCACTCGACAACCACGGTGTGCAGCTCCACCTGAACTGGAAGTACCGCTACGACAACGGCTTCGCCGAGGAGCTGAGCTGGCAGGCGGGCGGCGCCGAACTGCTGCGCGAACACCGCGCGGTCGCCGTCAGCCCGCTCTCCGGCTCCGCCTGGGCGCTGGACTTCACCTTCTCGCTCACCAACCACGGGCCCGGCGAAATCTCCGTCGGCAGCCCCGCCACCAACGGCCGCGCCGGCGCGGGGTACGGGGGCTTCTTCTGGCGCGCTCCCAAGGAGCCCGTGGTGCCCGCCGTCTTCACCGGCACTCTGGAGGGTGAGGAGGCGGTGCACGGAAGCACCGCCGACTGGCTGGCGCTCACCGGTGACGGCTGGACGCTGGTCTTCGTGGGAGCCACCGAGGAGACCCGGCACGATCCGTGGTTCGTGCGGACCGCCGAGTATCCCGGAGTCGGGTCCTCCCTGGCCGCCGCCGAACGGCTCCCGGTTCCCCCCGGCGACAGCGCCGTACGCCGCGTGGTCACCGTTGTCGCCGACGGGCGGCTCGACCGGGACACGGCAGCCGCGTACGCCCATGAGGCGGTGCCGGTATGAACGGACACGCGGGTCACGAGAACCCGGCCACCGCCACCACCGGTGCGGGAGCCAGACCCTGGACCGCCGACCTCGGCGACGGCACCTACCGCAACCCGGTGCTGAACGCGGACTGGTCGGACCCGGACGTCGTGCGGGTCGGCGACGACTACTACCTCACCGCCTCCAGCTTCGGCCGGGTCCCCGGACTGCCCCTGCTGCACTCCGGGGACCTCGTCAACTGGACCCTCATCGGCCATGCCCTCGAACGCCCCGAGCCGGCCGCCGACTTCGCCGTGCCGCGCCACGACCGAGGGGTGTGGGCGCCCTCGATCAGACACCATGCCGGGCGGTTCTGGATCTTCTGGGGCGACCCCGACCACGGCGTCCAGCAGATCAACGCACCGAGTATCAGGGGCCCGTGGAGCGCCCCGCACCTGCTGAAGGCCGGCAAGGGCCTGATCGACGCCTGCCCGCTGTGGGACGAGGAGACCGGCGAGGCGTATCTGGTGCACGCCTGGGCCAAATCCCGCTCCGGCGTGAAGAACCGGCTCACCGGCCACCGGATGAGCCCCGACGGCCGCGAACTGCTCGACGACGGCAGGACACTGGTCGACGCCGACCTGATCCCCGGCTGGTTCACCCTCGAAGGCCCCAAGCTCTACCGGCACGACGGCTACTTCTGGATCCTCGCACCCGCCGGGGGAGTGGCCACCGGCTGGCAGGGCGCCTTCCGGTCGCGGAACTTCTCCGGCCCGTACGAGGAGCGTGTCGTTCTCGCGCAGGGCAGCACCGACGTCAACGGGCCGCACCAGGGGGGCTGGGTCAGGACCCCCGAGGGCGAGGACTGGTTCCTGCACTTCCAGGACCGGGGGCCGTACGGCAGGGTGGTCCACCTTCAGCCCATGCGCTGGGACGACCGCACCGGCTGGCCCGTCCTCGGTGACGAGGGCGAGCCCGTTCGCGTACACACCAAACCGACGGCCCCCGCCGGACCCGTCGAAGCGCCCGCCACCGACGACGACTTCCCCGGCGGGCGGTACGGAAAGCAGTGGCAGTGGACGGCCGTCCCCCGCCCCGGCTGGACGGTCGAGCACGCCGCGGACGGACTGCGGCTGACCTGTGTGCGCACCCCCTACGCGCACGATCTGCGGGCCCTGCCCAACGTCCTGGTCCAGCGGCTGCCTGCCGAGACGTTCACCGTCGAGGTGGGCATGGCCCTGAACAGCACCGAGCCGGGCGCCAAGGCCGGACTCGCCGTCCTCGGCGACGCGTTCAGCTGGCTCGGCCTCGAACGCGGCGGCGACGGAGCCGTACGACTCGTCCACCGTTACGCCGAGAGCGTCGCGGAACACGAACGGGACGCCGCACACGCGCGCCCCGCACCGGAAGGGCGGGCCCGGCTGCGGATCGAGGTCACTCCCGGCGCCCGCTGCCACTTCGCCGCCGACTCCGGGGACGGCACCGGATTCCGCCCCTCGGGCCAGGTCTTCGCGGCCACTCCCTGGCGCTGGGTCGGCGCCCTGCTCGGCCTCTTCGCCACCGCGCCGGAGGGCCGCGGCTCCGCGGGCACCGCCGACTTCACCGCCTTCCGCGCCACCGGGGCCGGATACCGGTCGCCCACCACCCAGGCCCCCACGCAGGACGCACGGAGCACCACACACCCGCACCAGCCACCGAACCGAGAGATGAGCCGATCATGAAGAACTCGAAGACGTACCGGGGGCGGACCGTGGCAACGGTGTCCGTCGCCGCCGTGCTCGCCCTGACGGCCACCGCATGCGGTGACGACGGCAGCGGCGGCTCCGGTACCGAGGGCAGCGGCAAGGGCGAGATCACCTTCTGGGACAACAACGGCGGTCCGCGCACCGCCGTCTGGACCGAGATCATCAAGGACTTCGAGGCGAAGAACCCCGACATCAAGGTCAAGTACGTCCCGATCCCGATCGCCGACGTCCAGTCCAAGTACGACACCGCGATCGCGGGCGGCGGTCTGCCCGACGTCGGCGGCGTCGGCACCGCGTACCTCTCCAACATGGTCTCGCAGGAGGCCCTGGAGCCGGTCGGCGACCGGATCAAGGACTCGGCGCTGAACGGCAAGCTCGTCGAGGCCATGGTCGAGAGCGTCAAGGACGCGGGTGGCCGGGGCGAGGAGATCTACTCCGTGCCGACCTCCGCCAACAACGGCGCGCTCTGGTACCGCACCGACCTCTTCGAGGCGGCGGGCCTGGACACGCCCGACACCTGGGCGAAGTTCTACGAGGCCGCCGACAAGCTGACCGACGCCGACAACAACAAGTTCGGCTTCACCATCCGGGGCGGCGCCGGCTCCATAGCGCCTGCCATCGACGCGGCGTACGGCCAGTCCGGCATCACGGACTTCTGGGACGGCGACAGGACGACCCTCAACGACCCGAAGAACGTGGCGGCGCTGGAGAAGTACACCGCCCTCTTCAAGAAGACGACGCCCGCCGCGGACGTCAACAACGACTTCACCAAGATGGTCGCCCAGTGGGACACCGGCACCATCGGCATGCTGAGCCACAACCTCGGCTCGTACCAGGACCATCTGAAGGCCCTGGGCAAGGACAAGTTCGCCGGTATCCCGAACCCGATCGGTGACGGCGGCACCCGGGTGCAGGTGTCCAACCCGGTCGACGGCCTGGGCCTGTTCAAGTCGAGCGAGAACAAGACGGCGGCCTGGAAGTTCATCGAATTCGCCGCCTCCCACGCGTCCAACAGCAAGTGGAACGAGTCGGCCGGCGCCATCCCCGCCAACACCGAGGCGGCGCGGGACCCCTGGATCAGCGCGACCGAGCCGACCGCGCTCGCCGCGAAGTCCCTCACCGACGGTTCCACCAAGATCGTGGAGCTGCCCTACTACCTGCCCGACTGGAACAACATCAGCAAGGCCGACAACGAGCCGGAGTTCCAGAAACTGCTGCTCGGCAAGGTCACGGCCAAGGCGTTCCTCGACAAACTCGCCGGCGAGCTGAACGCGGCGCAGGCGGAGTGGAAGGAGCGGGGCAACGGCTGACCCCGGCCGCCGGGCGCCGCAGCGGACCGGCCCCCCGGCCGGTCCCACCACTCGCGGACGTGATGCCGTACGACATCCGCTCCCGCTCGCAGTCGCCGGCGCACGCCGCGTATCGCCGGCGACTGCGACAGCCCCTGCTGAGGCCGCGCCCCGCCACCAGGGGATCGAACGGTCCGTTACTCCCCGCGGGCGACGACGGTGGCCGCTCGGTCCCACAGGCTGTCGGAAGTCACCGCTCTCCTCGGTCCGAGAAGAGCGCCGCCGCCACCGTGATCCGCATTGCCTCCAGCGTGTCGATCTGTTCCCGCGCCCGGTCCAGCAGGCTCCGCAACTGGGATTCGTCCAGTTGGCCCCCCTTCGTGGCCACCACGAGCAGCGTGCGCCAGATGAGGGTCTTCCCCTCGACTCCCAGCCGCAGGGTCTCCAGTTCGACGAACGTGCTCAGCCCGGAGCGCCGGTACAGGACACCGTTCGGTTTGAGGCGCCCGAGCCTCTCGGCCGCCCAGCCGCCGTAGATCTTGTAGCGGCGGGCGGGTACGCCCAGCGAGTCCATGATCTGGAGCAGGGTCTCCCGGTCCTGGGCGATCTCCTCGGCGATGCGCGCCAGGTCCGCGCCGCGTGCCGAGTGGCGGTGCTGGTGGGCCATGCGCCGTGCGATCCCGATGCCGAAGGTGGCACCGGCCAGGTGATCATTCAGATAGATCCCGAGTTTGTCGCTGTACATGCGGGTCCCTTCCCGGCGGTCCTTGGCGGTCTCCTTCGATGGTCGGCCACCCGCTCATGCCCTGCACCGCGAGGAAACGCGGACGACCACGGCCGGGTGCCGGGCCCCGCGTCCTGCGTCGGGGCCCGACACGCCGTTACGCGAGACCGTGACCGTGTACCGCGCGGCAGATGGCGGATCGGGTACGGGACCTGCTCCGCCCCGCCGAGATCGCCGGGCGAACCCGTGACAGCTTCAACCCAGTCACCCGCGGCCCAGAACGAGCCTTCCGCAACGGTCGCCGATCATCATCGACGGGGCGTTCGTGTTGCCCGAGGTGATGCTCGGCATTATCGCGGCGCTGGCCAGGCGCAGACCACTGACTCCGCGCACACGCAGCTGGGGATCGACGACGGCGAGAGCGTCGGTGCCCATGCGGCAGGTGCCCACCGTGTGGAAGTCGGACTGGGAGAAGGCACGCAGCGCGGCGATCCTCTCCCTTCTGGTCCTGACGGGTGTGTCGGGCACGACGTTCTCGTCCTTCACCCACTTGCGGAGTCGCTTGGCGTTGATCAGCTCCAGGGAGAGTTCGAAGCCCTCCAGGGAGTTCTCCAGGTCCTCTCGCGTCCGCAGGAAGTTCGGCTGGATGATGGGCGCGGTGTGCGGGTCGGCCGAGCGCAACTTGACATAGCCACGGCTGGTCGGGTGCAGGTTCATCACCCCGATCGACATCGACTCGTCCGGAGCGGGCGGATAACCGACGCGCGAGTAGTAGGTCTGGAACTCGAACCGGGGCGCGCCGGGCACCCGGCCCCTGCCGGTGAAGACGTTGACGTCCATGGCGGTGATGTGGGACTCCGGCTCGGGAGCCATGAGCGCTCGCGATACGACGGAGATCAGGTGATCGTGCAGGTTCGCACCGACACCGGGCAGGTCGATCACGACGTCGATGCCGTGCGGTTCCAGGTCGCCGGCGGCGCCGATGCCGGACAGCTGAAGCAGGCGAGCGGTGTTCACCGCGCCCGTGCTGACGATGACCTCCCGCTCCGCCCTGACTGTGAATTCGCGATCGCCCGACTCGACGACGACGCGGTCGATCGCGTTCCGGCGGTCGAACGTCAGCCGCGTGACATTGGCGTCTGTGACGACCGTCAGCCGGGGATCGGTGAGATACGGCGCGAGGAACGCGGTGAAAGCGTCCTGGCGGACGCGGTTGAGCACATTGAGCTGTGTGTATCCGGCGCCGAACTGACTGGCGCCGTTGTAGTCGGGGTTGTACCGGTACCCGAGGTCGACGGCGGCCTCCAGACCGGCGCGTGACAGGGCGTTGCGCCGTGTCAGCTGGTCCGACGGGCGGATCGGGCCCGTCAACGCGTCCAGCGAGGGGCGCACGCTCGCGTAGTCCCAGCCCTCGGCGCCCTGCGCGGCCCAGTGGTCGTAGTCGCCGGGATTGCCACGGACCCACACCATCCCGTTGATGGAACTGCTGCCACCCGCGATCTTCCCGCACACGAATGACTGGGGCCTGTTCATCAGGGCAGGCTGCGGCTCCGACTGGAAGTGCCAGTTGAGCGGGGAACCGGGGGCGGTCAGCGCGCCCGACTTCGTGAAATCACGCACCTCCGGCAGGTCGTTCGAGCCGCCCGCCTCGATCAGCAGCACGCTCGCGCGCGAATCCGCCAGTAATCGGGCGGCCAGCGTACAACCGGCCGAGCCGGCTCCCACGATGACGTAGTCGTAGCGGCGGCCGTGCGCGGAGGAGGCTGTCTGCCCCGCTGCCAGCAGCCCGGCCGAGGCCGCGGACACGCCGAACATCTTGAGCAGTCTCCGCCGACTGAGCGTGCCTGCCTGTACCTGACGAACAATCTCCCGCGGATCGTGTGATGTTGATCTGGTTATGCCGGACATGCCTACCCTTCATGCGAGTTGGCCCTCATTGAGGGCATGTGTGGGAGCAGGGCAGAACGCGTACGTGGCGATACTCGTCTCAGCGGCTGTCTGGTTCAGCTGGATCGCCCTGTCTGACCCGGCCCTCGATCCTCGTGACGGCCCGTCGGTTTGTCCAGTGGGGCTGGGGCACTCCTCTTCGGGCGGGAATTCACCCCAGCCGCAGCCCGTACTACCCGGCCGCAGGCGCGACGCCTGTGGTCACCCCCGCGCCGAGGTCCGGACAGGGCGGAAGATCACGGGGCGCCAGGTTGCCCGGATCCCGGTCCGGCGTGAGGTGCCCGCCCGCCTCCCCGTCCTCGAACTGCGTCCGGTACAGCTCCGCGTAGCGCCCCTCCGCACTCAGAAGTTCTTCGTGCGTGCCCCGTTCCGCGATGCGGCCGTCCTCGACCACGAGAATCAGATCAGCGGCCCGTACGGTGGAGAGACGGTGCGCGATCACGACGGCGGTACGGCCTTCCAGAGCTTCGGCGAGCGCCGCCTGCACCGCGGCCTCAGAGGTGTTGTCGAGATGCGCGGTCGCTTCGTCGAGGATCACGACACGGTGACGGGCCAGGAGCAGCCGGGCGATCGTCATGCGCTGGCGTTCGCCGCCGGAGAGGCGGTAGCCGCGCTCGCCGACGACGGTGGCGAGCCCGTCGGGCAGCGACTGGACGAGCCTGTCGAGGCGGGCACGGCGCAGTACGTCCCACAGCTCGTCGTCCGTGGCCTCGGGCCGGGCGAGCAGCAGGTTCGCGCGAATGGACTCGTGGAAGAGATGACCGTCCTGGGTGACCATGCCCAGCGTGGTACGGAGGGACTGGGCCGACAGGTCTCGTACGTCGACACCGCCGATACGTACGGCGCCCGCGTCGGTGTCGTAGAGCCGCGCGAGCAGTTGCGCGAT
Organism: Streptomyces camponoticapitis; assembly: GCF_014646115.1. Taxonomy (GTDB): domain Bacteria; phylum Actinomycetota; class Actinomycetes; order Streptomycetales; family Streptomycetaceae; genus Streptomyces; species Streptomyces camponoticapitis. The sequence continues at coordinate 48,227 of NZ_BMMV01000026.1, forward strand.
GGTCGACTTGCCCGCCCCGGACGTCCCCACGAGGGCGACCGTCCGGCCGGGCTCAGCGCGGAACGAGATGCCATGGAGGACCTCGGCGCCGCCGCGGGTGTCGAGCGAGGCGACCTCCTCCAGCGAGGCCAGGGAGACCTTGTCGGCTGAGGGATAACCGAAGCGTACGGCGTCGAACTCGACGGAAACCGGCCCGTCGGGAACCCGCTGCGCATCGGGTCGCTCCGCGATGAGGGGCTTGAGGGCGAGGACCTCGAAGACCCGCTCGAAGCTGACGAGGGCGCTCATCACCTCGACGCGCGCGCCGGCGAGCGCGGTCAGCGGCGCGTAGAGGCGTACGAGAAGCAGGGAGAGCGCGACCACCGCGCCGGGGTCGAGGCTGCCGCGCAGGGCGTAGGAGCCGCCGAGCCCGTAGACGAGCGCCAGGGCCAGGGCGGAGACGAGCGTCAGGGCCGTGATGAACGTGGACTGCGCCATGGCCGTACGGATCCCGATGTCCCGTACCCGGCGGGCCCGCGCCGCGAATTCGGCGGACTCGTCGGCAGGCCGCCCGAACAGCTTGATCAGCGTCGCGCCAGGTGCCGAGAATCGCTCAGTCATCCGATTGCCCATCGCCGCGTTCAGGTCGGCAGCCTCCCGCTGGAGCCTCGCCATGCGCGAGCCCATCCGGCGCGCGGGCACCACGAACACGGGCAGCAGGACGAGCGCGAGGAGCGTGATGCGCCAGGAGAGAGTCAGCATCACCGCGAGGGTCAGTACCAGCGTCACCACATTGCTGACGACACCGGAGAGTGTGTTGCTGAAGGCGCGCTGTGCGCCGATCACATCGTTGTTGAGCCGGCTGACCAGGGCTCCGGTGCGCGTACGGGTGAAGAAGGCGACGGGCATGCGCTGGACGTGGTCGAAGACGGCGATCCGCAGGTCCAGGATCAGCCCCTCGCCGAGAGTGGCGGAGAGCCGGCGGCCGAGGAGGCCGAGGCCGGCCTCCGCGAGGGCGATGAACGCGATGAGCAGAGCGAGCTGGACCACGCGCCGCTCGTCACCGCCGGACACGATCGCGTCGACAACGCGGCCCGCGAGGACGGGAGTCGCCACCGCGAGCAGGGCGGTGGCGACCCCGAGCAGGACGAACTGGATGATGCGGCGGCGGTGCGGCCGGGCGAAGCCGGCGATTCTCCGGAGGGTGGCGCGGGCGAAGGGCCTGCGCTCAGGGCGGGCGTTCATGACGTTGTGCAACTGCGTCCAGGCTGTGGACTCCATACTCATGGGAGGACCGTAGAACCTCAAGCAACCTTCAGGTCAAGCCGCGTTGCCGTGTCGGGGGGCTCGGAGTACGGACGGGACAGGAGCGGCTGTGGCGAGCTCTCCCAACCTGTCAGCCGCGGCGCGGGTCACGCGTCGTGCGGTAGCTGTACACCAACAGGGCGACAAGGAGCAGACTCGACAGCATCAACCCCGCACCCGTGGGCCAGCCACCGAAGGGCAGTTCAGGCATCAGGCCCCAGAGCAGACCGGCGGCCAGCAGAGCCGCCGCGGTGAGGGCGGCTCCCGTGATCCGGATCGCCGAGGCGACGCTCTCCCTTGCTGCGCGCATGGCGCGCTCCCGTACCGGGTCGACGTAGCGAGCCAGGGCGGGGAACTGCTGGGAAAGGACCAGCAGCCCGGCGAGTACGAGAAGCAGGCCCGGACCGGGCAGGACGAGCAGTGCGATACCAATGAGTAGCAGCGCGACTCCTGCTACGAGCGCGAGCGCTCGACGTAGAACACTTTGTCTGGGCACCTCACTCACCTTTCTGGTCTCCCGGACGAGACGGGGACCGCTCGGAGTCATTCCCGCGCATATGTCTGAGCTGTTCGTAAGGTGTCTGGCCTGCGGGTGTGCCCTGGGGCGATCGTAATCGTAGTAGTCCCCCTACTCCTTTGCCGTCCGGCCGTAATGCACCGCCATTCGGGCTGTCATCGGCGAAAGACATACCGACGGTCCACAATTTCGCACCGGCGTGCTCATCGATCACCTAAGTTCCGTCGCCAGGAAAAACTGGGGTTCCCGCCGGAATATGGACAGGAGATGTGCTGGGCGGAAAAAGGAGCACTTCATGTCGGACACCACCACCGTCGCGGTCCTCGGAGCGGGCGCACTCGGCTCCGCGATGGCGGCGCGGCTCTCCGAGACCGGACATGAGGTGCGGCTGTGGAACCGTACGGAGGCAAGGGCCCGCGCGGCGGCGGAGGGCGCCCCCGGCGTCACGGCGGTGCGCGCCGCGGGGGACGCGGTCTCCGGTGCGTCCGTCGTTCTCACCGTGCTCCGTGACGGCGACGCGGTGTCGGCGGTCATGTCGGACGCCATCACCCGACTGGACGACGGCGCCGTCTGGGTGCAGGCGAGCACGGTCGGCCCGCGGAGCGCGGGTGCCCTCGCCGCGATGGCCCGCGAACATGGTGCCGACTACCTCGACGCACCGGTATCGGGCAGCACCGCTCCCGCCCGGCAGGGCCGTCTCGTCTGGCTCGTCGCCGGCGGGCGGGACGCCCTGGCCCGGGCGCGTCCGGTGCTCGACGGTCTCGGCTCGTCCGTACTGCACGTGGGGACGGGGACCGAGGGAAGCGCCGTCAAACTCGCGGTCAACGCCTGGATGGCGGCCTCGACGGTCGCGATGAGCGACGTCCTCGCGCTGTGCGACGCGCTCGGGATCGACCACGCGACCTTCGTCCGGGTGCTGGAGGCGGGCCCGCTCGCCATGCCCTACGAGATGCAGAAGATCGCCGCCATGGACGAAGCGTCGTACGCACCCGGATTCGCTGTCCAACTCGCCGTCAAGGACCTCGACCTGGCCTCGACGGCCGCCGCCCCCAGCCCTCTGCTCCAAGCGGTCCGCGACCGCCTCGTCGCGGCCGTCGCGGCCGGGCACGACCGGGACGACCTCGCGGCCGTCGACTACCTGAGGACAGCGGGGGCCTGACCGGCAGAGCCGGCCAAGCCCCCCGGCGAAGGAAACCGTCAGGCGCGGGCGGTGAGGCCGGTGAGGCCGGTGAGCCAACCGAAGCGCGAATGCACGCCTGCCCCCCGGTTTGCTGCTTGGCTCAGCCGCGTTCGGGCTCCACCGGGAGCCACAGTTCGGCGTCGGCCTCGGTCTTGTCCGGCGACAGGCGGGTGCGCAGGATCTCCGGACCGACGCGGCTGCGGTACGGGTTCGACGGGAACCACTCGGTGAAGACGTCCCGCCACAGCTCCTGGATGGCCCGCGGCGCCGGCCCGGAAGTGGTGAAGACCGCCCAGGAGCCGGCCGGGACGGCCAACGTGGTCGTGCCCTCGGGAGCGGCCACGGAGGTGATCACGCCGTGGTGGTAGTCCAGTTCGGTGCCTTCGGCGCGGCCGGGGTCCAGGTCGTCGCAGACCGCGACGATGCCGTGCGGCTCCTGGTCCGACAGCTTCTCCAGGCGCTCCAGGGCCCCCGGGTCGATCCCGCGGACGAAGTCGATGATCGCCTGGTTCGGCCCCGCATGCACCAGCGGCACCCGGGCCTTGAACCCGACGACGGTGAAGTCCGCCTTGTCCACAACGCGGTATCGCATACTGCTACTCCCTTCAACGGTGAGGCGGAAGGCCATCCGGGACTGGGAGCTGAGCGCGGCGCCGGTACGCCGGGCCTCGCCCGGTCCGATGCCGTGCATGGCACGGAACGCCCGCGCGAACGCCTCACCGGAGCCGTAGCCGTAGCGCACCGCGATCTCCAGCAGCGTCTCGCGCCCCGCGAGTACTTCGGCCCCCGCGAGGGTCAGCCGACGGCGCCTGATGTACTCCGACAGGGGTATGCCCGCGAGCGCGGAGAACATCCGGCGCAGGTGGTACTCCGAAGTCGCCGCGGTACGTGCCAGCTCTTCCACCTCGACCTCCTGGTCGAGATGGCGCTCGATGTGCTCCATGGCCAGGTTCAGCCGCTCCAGCATGCCCGGCCTCCTTCCTCTTGACGCCCACCACGCTAGGCAGCACCCGCCATGCCGGACCCGACATCCTGTGCCCGATCAAGTCGGGTGCACGAGGCGCGGGGAAGGCCGGGAGGCGGGTGGTCGGCCCGACGGGCTGTGCGGGCCGCCGAAGCCGGGGGGTCAGTTCTGGTTCACCGGCCAGACCGCCGCCGGATCGCAGTGGCTCGGGCACGCCAGCAGGTAGATCTCGTTGCCGAGAAACAGCCCGTCGCTCTCGTCGTCGAATTCCATGCCTTCCGGCACCTGGCAGACGTAGACGAGATCGGCGCCGCACGCGCAGGTGTAGTGCTCAGGTTCCTGCGCCCAGGACGGGGTGCCGCCGACCTTGAACGTCTGCGCTCCGATCCCGTACGGGCCGGGCGTGTCCACGAAAGAGCGCAGCGTCAGTGGCAGGCCGGACAGGGACGGTTCGCTCTCTGCCGCCGGCAGTGCCGCGTGGCGCTGGAGCAGCACGCGCCAGAACGGACGCGGGTAGGGCGGCTGCGGAGCGTCCCAGAACCGGGGCACGAGCCTGCCGTCAGCCGTCTTGGGATCGGATGCGTCGTTGTGCGTACGGCAGTGGAAGACCAGGAGGTGGTCTCCGCCGAAGTGCTCCACGTCCAGGGGGATGTCGAGTTGGAAGAACAGGGCCATTCGCTCGCCGCAGAAACACAGGGGCCATTCCTGGGCCTCGTCCAGGAACGGCCAGCCGCCCACCGAGTTCCGCGCCGGCTTGTCCAGCGGACCGGTCCCGACCTCGATCGCGTGGGCGGGCAGCACCGCCGGTGTCTTCGTCGCATCGCGTTCGACCATCCGCACACCCTAAGGGCCGTCTCAGGAAGGATGCTCCCAGCAGTTCGGCACCGCGCAGACGGTCAGCGATGCCGGCATTCGCGAGATGCTGAGTCCGCGGCCCGCTCTACTCGGCGTCCTGTGCCTCGATCAGGTCGAGGTCGCGGACGCAGAAGCGGTGGTGCTCGAAGGTCTCGTTGAGCACCGTGCCGAGGCACTGCCGCACCAGGCGGCCCCGGGCGTACGGCGGCCAGACATCGTCGTCGGGCACCGGCGCTCGCGCTGCGAGCCGCTCATCGGTGAGCTCGTCGAGCCAGGCCTCGAGTTCGGCGGCCTGGGCGTCACGCACGCTCACGATCTCGTCGAGGGCCGGATCGAGCGAGAGGTCAAGCCCGTGCGCTCCACGGTAGGGCTCGACGGTCGGACCGATGCCCATCGGCGTGAACAGCTCAGTCGATCCCAGGCAGCAGCGGCGGAACCACGAGTCGTGGACGAAGACCAGATGGCGCATCGTCTGCACCGCCGACCACTCGTCGTTCACGCTGCGGCCCTCGATGCCGGGCGTACGCCGGATTCGCTCGATCGTGGCGGTCCAGGCGGTGTGGAGCCGGCGCGATGCCTCGCGCAGATCGGCAGGGTCATCGGAGCGGATCAGCACCCGCACCGGATGACGCCGGTCGAGCTCTGCCTCGACGTACTCGGTGACCTCGACACCGTTCACCACGAGGTTGGTGACGAGCCCGTCGATCACGGCATCCTGCATGACGACGCCGATCAGGCGTGTCCCGCTCAGATCGCACTCTCGGAACTCCGCACCGTGCAGGTTCTCGTCAACGTACCGCGTCATGCTCCGCATACTAGGTCCGAGCACCGACAACCCGGCATCCCGGCGCCGACGACGTTCGATGTGGAGCAGCCAACTGAGGTGTTGGGCATGTTCGCGCGGCACGTCAAGCATGGCTCTACAGGGACTCCACGCACACCTTCAGGCACAACCCACGGCCATCACGGGATCACGGGATCCCGCGCGACGGTGCTCTCGGGTCGTCGGCGTGGGGCCGCCCGAGCCCCGCGGAGTGGACGCGGGCGGCCCCCGGTGTCACCGGGTGCGGTAGGCGTCGATGATTGTCTGGTCCGACGTGTTGCCGTCGCGGTCGCGGACCGTCGATCGCAGTGAGACCGACCCGCCGGCGGCCGGGTTCACCACGGTGATCTCGCCGTGCCGGACCACTGTGGGCCGCCAGGACTTTCCGCCGTCGTAGGACACGGACACCGTGAGCGAGGCGGGGCTGCGGCCGGCGGCCGACCTCTGCACGGTGACCGGCACTTGGTACCGGACGCCGGCCGGCGCCGAGGACGCGAGGTCGAGCCGGGGCTTGTAGCGCACCACGCCGACCGGGACGGACACGGGCGAGGAGGTGCGGGCCGAGGTGAACTCGGCCCGCCAGGTCACCGTCGAGGAGACGGAGGCGACCCCGGCCGAGGCACGGCCGACGGTGGTCTCCAGGCGGTATCGGGCCTTGCCCGGGGGCAGTTCGAATCGCACCTCGTCGAGTGGGCCGTCAGCCGTGGCGTAGAGCTTGCCGTCGCGGTGGAGCGTGGTGGTGGCGGAGGCGGTGTCGTACAGACTGCCTCCGGCGTGCCCCGCGCCGTCGGTGAACGGAGCGATGCTCCCGGCGAGCGTGTCGCCGTCCCGGACCAGCCCGCCGCCGTTGCCGAGCGACGGCCCGAACACCCCGGTGTTGAAGGTCTCCGTGCGGCTCGCCCCGGCGGCGTAGCGACGCGCGGGCAACTGGTACTCGGCGAGTTCGCGGCCGTTGGTGGGATCGAGCTGCTGGGTGTGCCCGCCCCAGACGTAGCCGCCCTGGACGTACACCGTCCGGGTGCTCGGCAGATCGCTGTAGGCGCCCACGGCGGCGGTGCCGGTGCCTGGCAGCAGGGTCCAGTTCGCCCCCAGCGCCCCAGCTACCGACGCACCTTGACGGATCGTCAGCTTCGCCAGGTCGCGCTTCTTCACGTGCTGGACGTGACCGGTGTAGAAGCTGTCGCGCAGGGTGTGGGCCACGTGGTACTCGTTCGAGCCGCTCTGCCAGTGCGAGAGGAAGTACGACGTCACCTCGCCGCGCGCCGGCGGGTCGCCGATCAGAGCCGTGCGGGTGTCGCCCAGGCCCGAGACGAGCCCGATGCTGGAGAAGGTCTCACTGCCGCCGGAGCGCACCGCGGTCGATATGAACGTGGAGACACCGGTGGCCTCCGGATCCGGCAGGGTCACTTCGACCGGCCGCGCGTCGCGCGCGTCGAAGGAGACCGTCATGTCGCGGTCGACGGTCAGCTTCGGGGCCACGAGGTTGTCGATGCCTCCGGTCTCGGCGAAGTAACGCCCCGTCAGGGTGTAGTCACCGGCGGGCAGTTCCACGGTGGCCGTACCGTCCTCGCCCCTGAGCAGCACGAAGGAGTCGTTGCCGATACCGCTGAACCAGGCGGCCCAGCCGAAGTAGTCCGGGGGCAGACCGTCGCGTCCGGTCGCCTTCACCGTGACCTCGTAGGTGTTCGCGGCCCGGTCCAGACCGCCCACGCTGCGGACCGTGGCGCCGCCGCCGGTGGCGACGACCGTCACCGCGAACGCGCCGGTCGTCTCACCGCCGACCCGGGGGTCCGCGGTCACCTCGACACCGGCGGTGCCGCCCGCGGGTACGGTGACCTGGTCGCTGCCGAGCGTGAACAGGCCCTCGGGGGCGGGGGCGGCGTTCGGACCGGCGGCGGTGGCTGTCAGATCGAGGGTGACAGGCTGGTCGCCGAGGTTGCGGTAGGTGACGGTACGGGTGCGGGTCTCGTCGTCGGTGTGCGGCCACTCGAACTCACCGAAGTTCAGCGGACCGGGCTCGGCGACGACCGTCTGCTTGGTGGCCCGGGTCAGGTCGATGCGCCCGGTGCCCTGCTCGTACGCGCCTTGGTCGCCGGGCAGCGCGGAGCCGGTCAGCAGTGCCTTGACGCGCGAACCGCTCCAGTCCGGGTGCCGCTGCATGAGCAGTGCCGCCGCCCCCGCCACGTGCGGGGTGGCCATCGAGGTGCCCTCAAGAGTGACGTAACCGGGCGCCGGGTGCGGGTCGTTCGGGCGGGTGCCCTCAGCGGCGGCAGCGGTGATCGCGACGCCGGGCGCGGTGACGTCGGGCTTGACGCCGCCGTCCGCGCGCGGTCCGCGCGAGGAGAAGGATGCGAGGGCGTCCTCCTTGTCGACCGCGCCCACGGTCAGCGCGGCCTCGGCCACGCCCGGGGTCGACAAGGTGCCCGAGCCGGAGCCGGAGTTGCCTGCGGCGATGACGAACAGCGCCTGGTCGGACAGTGCCTCGACGGCCTCTTCCAGCGGGTCGCTGCCCGGTTCGTCGGCGGAGCCGAGGGACATGTTGACGACGTCGGCGCCCTGCGCGACGGCCCACTCCATACCGGCCAGGATGCCCGAAGTCAGGCCGGAGCCCGCGGCGTTGAGGACCTTGCCGTTGATCAGCCGGGCCCCCGGTGCGACGCCCTTGTACCGGCCGCCGGAGCCCGCCCCGGTGCCGGCGGCGGTCGAGGCCACGTGCGTGCCGTGCCCGTTGGCGTCCTGGAGTTCGGTGTCGGTGGAGAAGTTCCGCTCGGCGACGACCTGGCCCGCGAGGTCGGGGTGGGTGGAGTCGATGCCGGTGTCCAGGACGGCGATCTTCACGCCGGTGCCGTCGAAGCCGGCCTCCCACTGGCCGGGCGCCCCGATCTGCGGCACGCTCACATCGAGCGCGGCGGTCATCACGCGGTCCAGACGCAAGGAGGCGACTCCCGGGGCGAGTTCGGTGGTGCGGTCCGCGGTGTCGGTGAGCGCGGCCCAGGCCGGCGCCGCCTCCCCGGGGGCCAGCACGACGGCGTCCGAGTCCACGGACGGCAGTGCGCGCACCTTCGCGTCGGTGTCCGCGCGCAGCCGCCGTTGGGCCGCGGCGTCGTCCGCGGTGTAGCGCACGAGCACGGGCGCGCCGCCGTCCGCGATCTCGCGGTACTCGGGCCGGTTCAGCTCCGCGACGTCGAACAGGTTCAGGTCCACCTTGCCCGCGTCGATCAGCGCCTCGGCGTCGGCGGGGACGACATAGGTGTGGTCGCCGGTGCGGCCGATCTGGACGGAGATTCCGGCGCGGCCCTTGGCGGGCAGGATGCCGACCGCGGCGCCCTCACCGTCCAGCACGACCTTGTCGCCCGTGATCAGCGTGACGGTGGTGTGGCCCGGGGCCGTCTGCGAGACGGTCGTGAGAGCGCCGCCCATGGGGGAGCCGGGGCCCGCCGCCGCGGCCGGGACGGTGGTAGGGCCCGCCATCAGAGCCGCCGTCATCAGCAGAGCCCCGGACCAGGCCGGGACATGGGCGAGCCGTCGGGTTCTTCGTGGTGCCAGCAAGATCGTCCCTGTCTGTGGGTGGGAAGCAGCGTGGTGTGACGTCGTGCGGTGCCGTGACAGCCGTGCCTGAAAACGTTGTCAGGGCCGTGTCATGCTGCCCATGGCCCCTCAGCCGGAAACGAGCTCGTTGCCCGCTTAACTGTCCGTCGCACGCAAGGAGTTGAGACGCGGTTCGCCGTCGCGACCGGTGCCGTGCCGGGGACGGGGACGGCACGCCGTGTTCCCATTCAGACAGTGACGGACGAGTTGGCGAACCAGGCCTCGCGGAGCTTGACCTTCGAGTCGGGTCGAATCTTTACGGTCGGCGGCATGAGCGAGCTGCGGATTTCTCAGCTCGCCGAACGCACCGGCGTACCGGCGACCACCCTGCGGTTCTACGAGACGTCCGGCCTGTTGCCCGCAGGCCGGGCCGCTTCCGGCTACCGCCTCTACGGTGAGGACGCGGTCGAGCGGCTGGCGTTCATCGGGGCGGCCAAGCACCTCGGGCTGCCGCTGGAGGAGATCGCCGAGTTGCTGTCGGTGCGGGAGTCGGCCGCCTGCCGGGAGGTGAAGGCCGATCTGCGGCCCCGGATCGCAGCCCGCCTGCAAGCGGCAGAGGAGAAAGCGGCGGAACTCGCGGCGCTCGCCGTGACCCTGCGCGCGAGTCTGGAGCACTTGGACGGGCTGCCGGACCGGTCCGGCAGGTGCGATCCCCTGTGTGGGCTCCTCGCTCCGGCCAGGCTCACCACCGGGCGGAAGACGGTGTCACGGCGCGGTGGGCATCGAGTCGACATGGCGTTCACACCCGGCCGCCGTGTGGCCGAGGAGGCAGCCGAGCGGTGGCGCACGGCTCCGGTGGCGTGCTCACTGACCGGTGAGGAGACCACCGAGCGCAGCGCCGCCTGGCACCGGGCCCTGGCGGGCCCCCGCCGTCATGAGATCCCCGACGGCCTGCGGTTGACGCTGCCGGTGAACCGCACACAGACGGTCGCCGGACTCGCGGCTGCCGAGCAGGGCTGCTGCGGGTTCTTCGACTTCCGCCTCCACCTGGACGGTCCCGACCTCCACTTGGAGGTCCGTGCCCCCGCCGAGGGCGCCGGTCTGCCGGCTGAACTGTTCGCCGACGCCTCTTGAGTCTCCCCTCTGTCCGGCTCCTGCCCGCCCCCCTGCCGTCCTGGGCGTGCCGGCGTATCTCGAAGATCGCACGACAGGGGTATTGCCTCTGTGTGGCAGGAGGTTGACGGAGTGTCAGGACTGTGTCGCGGTCATGACATCATCCGGGAACGCTTGTTCCGCCCGAACGCCCGGGGCCATCGTCGTGGTGCGGCCTACGACCCCGTACGCCGTACTCACCCCGGCGCGTGACCACCAAGCGCGCCACCGTTCGAGGAGGACCCTCTCGATGGCAGCAGTACGCGACACCAAGCGGCGGGCCGCCGTGGCGATCACCACCGCGGCGACCCTGGCGGCGGTACTCGGTGCGGGCCTGGCCGCACCCGCCCAGGCCGCCCCGGCGGAAGGCAGGATCCTGCACGCCGGTGCGGCCGAGGCGGTGCCCGGGAGCTACATCGTCACGCTGAAGCAGACGGCCGGACTCAAGGCGTCAACAACCCAGGGCAAGAAGCTGATAGCGGGTTACGGGGGCCAGATCAAGCGCACCTACACGTCGGCTCTCAACGGCTACGCCGCCACTCTCAGCAGCGCCGAGGCCAGGCGGCTCGCCGCGGACCCGGCGGTCGCGACCGTCGAGCAGGACCAGAGGGTCCACTCGACCGCCACCCAGACCAACGCGCCCTGGGGTCTTGACCGTATCGACCAGCCGAACCTGCCGCTGAACGGCACGTACAACTACCCGGACTCGGCGGGCGGCGGCACGACGGTCTACGTTCTCGACACCGGCGTGCGCATCACCCACCAGGAGATCAGCGGCCGGGCGTCGTACGGCTGGGACTTCGTCGACAACGACGCCAACGCCCAGGACGGTGCGGGCCACGGCACGCACGTTGCCACGACCGTCGCGGGCACCACCTACGGCGCGGCGAAGAAGGCGAAGATCGTCGCCGTGCGCGTCCTCGGCAACAACGGCTCCGGCACGACCGCCGGGGTCATCGCCGGCGTCGACTGGATCACCGCCAACCACGTCGCCTCCTCCGTCGCCAACGTCTCGCTCGGCGGCGGGGCCAGCACCACGCTGGACGACGCGGTGCGCAGATCTATCGCGTCCGGCGTCACCTACTCCATCGCGGCCGGCAATTCGGGCGCGCTCGCGTCCAACTACTCACCCGCCCGGGTGTCGACCGCGATCACGGTCGGCGCCACCACCAGGACCGACGCGCGGGCCACGTACTCCAACTACGGACCCACCGTGGACATCTTCGCGCCCGGCTCCAGCATCACGGCCGGCTGGAACACCTCCGACAGCGCCACCTACACCGGCAACGGCACCTCCTTCGCCGCGCCGCACGTGTCGGGCGCCGCCGCCATCTATCTGACCAACCACCCGGGTGCCTCCCCGGCGGCTGTCGCCACCGCGCTGGTGAACGGCGCGACGTCCAACGTCATCACGGGAGTCGGCACCGGCTCCCCTAACAAGCTCCTCAAGCTCGTCCCGTAACAACAACCACCGCACCACCGCACCGCTGTACACCGCACGACGGCCGGGGACCCGGGCGTGGGACAGTACGCCTCCCGCTCCCGGGTCCTGTTGAGCCCTTCATCGTTCTCCAGCAGGAGTGGACGTGGTTTCGAGTGGCGGTGTGCGTTCTTGCTTACCTCGGCCGTCACAGCCGGGACGTCGGCTGTGACGGCCGAGGTGGTGGCGCGGTCTCGCCGTGCGCGTGTCCCCGCCGCGTTCGGGGGCATGCGGAGGTGGACCGGACGCACGCGTCCACCAACGGAGGGTGAAGACGATGTCCCTGCCCAACTACCCCCACCAAGCGGCCGACGGCACGTCCCCGCACACGACGCCCGAGCCCGCGCCCGCCCGGAGCAACGCCCTCGCGGTGGCCGCGCTGGTGCTGGGCATCATCGCGGTTCTCCTCTTCTGGACAGTCGTGGGCGGGATCTTCCTGGGCCTGCTCGCCGTGGTGCTCGGCATCATCGGTGCCCGCCGGGCGCGTGGAGGCCGGGCGCCCCGCCGCACCATGGCGATAGTCGGCGCCGTCCTCGGAGCAGTGGGACTCGTGGCCTCGACGGTGATCGTCATCATCGGCGTGTCACTGTTCAACTCGGAGGAGTTCGACAACTTCAACGACTGCATGGAGCACGCCAACAGCCAGAGCGAGAAGGACCAGTGCGCCGAGGACTTCTCCAAGGACGTGGAGAACTGACCGCACACGCGACAGTGTTGACGCCATCGGAAGGCTGCTCCGCGTCAACGGATCACGCCGGCCGAGGAGTTACGTGCCGCCTCCCCGCGCGATCCCCGTGCCCCGCAGCGAGGTCCGGGTGCACGGGGAGGCGGTCGATGACCGCTTCGACCCGGGCCGGGAGGGCCGGGCAGCGGCGAACTCCGCCAGTCGCGGCCGTTGTCGTACGCGACTATCGCGCCGGGTTCCGCCGCTGAGGTGCGTCAGGTGCGCTGATGGATCCCAGCAGGGCCAGGGCGTCCGCGGAGGGGGAGCCTGGCTCCGCGTGCAGGATGATGAGCTGCTGTCCCGGAGCGCTGCGGATGCTGAGGGCCTCGTGCCGCCAACTCCAACTCTCCTACCAGGGAGTGGTGCATCCGCTTGACGTCGTAGGGCGGCACCCGGGTGTACTCACGTGCCCACAGGGAACGGAACTCCGCGCTGCGCACGGACAGTTCTCCGACCAGCTCCAGGATGCGAGGGTCCTCGGGGGTGCTAGCGGCCGTGGCCTGAAGGTCGGCGACCGCACGATGCTTGGCCCGCTCCGCGTTCCGGTAGAGCGTCTTCGCTGCGGGGTCCAGGAAGAGCATGCGCAGCACGTTGTCGCGCCGCGCGAAGTCACGGTAGAGGGCGTCGGTCAACGCGTTCGTGGCCAGCAGGTCTTGGGCGTGGCCGATGATGAAGGCCGGCGTGCGGGTCCAGCTTTCGATCAGCTGTCGCAGATGCGGGCGGACACGCTCGACCCGGGACGGTGACTTCGTCCGGCGGGCGGTCGGCGCCGCGAGCCGGAAGAGCTCCTGCCTCTCCTCTTCCCCCAGTCGCAGGACACGGGCCAGGGACTCCAGTACCCGCGGTGAGGGGCTGAGTTCACGGCCCTGTTCGATTCGGCTGTAGTAGCTCGGACTGACACCCGCGAGTGTCGCGACCTCGTCGCGCCGCAGGCCGGGAACCCTTCGACGGCCGGCGCTGGGCAGCCCCGCGTCCGCGGGGCTGAGACGCTCCCTGCCGGAACGCAGGAAGGGACCCAGACCTTCCACCGGGTCGGGGCGGTTGTCATTGGCCATACTGCCGAGGCTAGGCGGAAAACGCCCGGAAATGCTCCGCCCATGGTGGGTGCGTTACACCCAGGCATGCGCGGCCAGAACGACCTGCTGTCATATTACGTTTACGGGCACTTCTCGTCAGCGGGAACGCATTTAGGCTGGTGGCATGAGCAATGGGACACCTTTGGGCGATTTCCTGAGAGCCCGCCGAGGAGCGCTCAAGCCTCAGGACGTAGGCCTGCCCGAATACGGGCGACGTCGGGTACCGGGACTGCGCAGAGAGGAAGTCGCGCTGCTTGCCGGAGTCAGTTCCGACTACTACGTCCGGCTGGAACAGGGCCGTGAGAACAGTCCGTCCCCGCAGGTGCTGGAGGCCGTGGCGCAAGCCCTGAAGCTGGGCGCGGAGGCCACCGACCATCTCAACCGACTCTGCCTCACCGCCTCGCAGCGTCCACGTGACCGGGGCGAGGCGGAGGTCAGCCGGCAGCTGCTACAGCTGATGGACGGGTGGGAGCACACTCCGGCCTTCGTGGTCGGCCCGGCTCTCGACTTCCTGGCCGGCAACTCCTTGGCCATCGCGCTCCACGACGGGTTCACCCAGTTCGACAACCTCGCCCGCATGGTGTTCGTCGATCCGGCGGGGCGTGAGTTCTACCAGGAATGGGAGCGCGCCGCGCAGTCCTGTGTGGCGGAAATCAGGGCCGCCTACGGCCACGATCCCGAATCTTCCCGTATCGCCGCCGTCGTGGCCGATCTGTCCGCTCGAAGCGAGGAGTTCGCCGAGCTCTGGGGGATGCACGAAGTCAAGAGCAAATCCCAGGAAGGCAAGCAGCTCAGGCACCCCGAGGTCGGGGACCTGCACATCAGATTCGCTGCTTTCACGGTCAACGGGGCCGCGCATCAGCAGCTGGTGGTCTACCAGGCCGAACCGGTCGCCGCGACGGCGGCCGCCTTCGAGACGTTGCGAGCCAGGGCAGCCCTGCCGAACCAAGCTGCCCGGCCCACCGCGCCGCCCACGGCCGACCTCGCCGTCGAGGAGCGGTAGGGAGCGGCGGCCTTCAGCTGGTGCGTGCATCTGCCGACACTCGACGGGAGAGACAGCGCGCGCGTCCACCGTGACGTCGACGCGCACATCGCACGGCACCAGGAGCGGACATGACCACCGTGAAGGACCTCCAGCCCCACCCGCTGGACCAGGTACACCGTCTCATCGAACCGGGGCCCGTCATTCTGGTCACGACCCGGCACCACGGAATCCCGAACGTGATGACCAACGGGTTCAACATGATGGTGCGCCATGCCCCGCCTCTGATCGCGTGCACCATCGGTCCCTGGGACCACAGCTACGAGGCTCTGGTCGAAACCGGCGAGTGCGTCATCTCGGTCCCGACGGCGGACATGGCCACCGCTGTCGTCGACATCGGCAACTGCTCGGGCACGGAGGTGAACAAGTTCGAGGAGTTCGATCTGACCGCCGTGGCCGGCGAGGAGGTCCAGGCGCCTCTGGTGGCCGAGTGTTTCGCCAACATCGAGTGCAGGGTCGCCGACAGCAGCCTCGTTCCCTCGTACAGCCTCTTCCTGCTGGAGGCCGTCAGGGCGTGGACCGACCCCTCGCAGTCCCAACCGCGCTTGTTCCACCACCGCGGAGACGGAACCTTCACCTTGGACGGGCCGACCATCGATCTGAAAGAACGCATGACCAAGTGGCAGTACCTCCAGTAGGCGGAGGGCACACCCTCGCGCTCGGGCGGAATCCATGGCCGGGCACCGCGGTCGACAGCGTCAGCCGGCGCTGAGCCGACGGGCCTTCCTCTCAGCCCCAGTTGTGATCGCCGGTGGGACCGCCGATGGAGTGAGACGGTGGCGCCGCTGCTGACGAACCGTCCGGGCGGATGCCCACTGGCGACTGTTGTCGGTGTCGTTGCGGGAAGCGCCGATGCGTGAGCGTGTCGGTCCGCCGACGCCGGGTCTGATCGTGGCTGATCGCGCGGCATCGAGGAGATGTTCCGGCACCGAGCCGTCAGAGGCCGAACTCGCCCAGTAGGCCCGCGTACTTCTTCGACGGTGGCGCCGCGTACTCGCCACCCTTGCTTGTTCGCAGGCCCAGGGACACCAGCGACTCGACCAGCTTCACCGCCGCTCCGACGCCGTCGACAACCTGGGCGCCGGTCCGGCGGGCGAGCGTGGGGGCGAGGGGTGCCATGCCCGCGCAGCCGAGCACGACGACATCGCACCCGTCCTCGTTCACTGCCGCCGTGCACGCCTCGGTCACGGTCCGCACGGTGCCCGGGCCGGGGTCGTCCAGGTCGAGTACGGGGACGTCGCAGGCGTGCACGCCACGGCAGGCGTCGGCGAACCCGTAGCGTCGCGCCAGGTCCCAGGTGCGTCCGGTCGTCCGGGGCAGCGTGGTCACGACGCTGAAACTCCGGCCGAGCAGTACTGCCGTGTGCATCGCCGCCTGGGCGATCCCGATCACCGGCCCCGTCGCCAGCTCACGCGCGGCGTCGAGCCCCGGGTCGCCGAAGCAGGCGATGACGTAGCCGTCCGCGGCGTGCGCCCCTCCCGCCGTCTCGCCCGCGGCGATCTCCGTGAGCAGGCCGGGGACGGCCAGCGCCTCGTCGTAGTGGCTCTCGACGGACTCCGGTCCCATGGCCGGGTTGACGGCGGTGACGACGGTCGACGGGGCCGCGGCCGTACGCGCGCAGCGGCCGATGGTCTCCGTCATGCCTGGGCTGGTGTTGGGGTTGATCACGCGGATACGGGTCATCGATCGATCACGATCCGCGGGGACCGCCGCTCCAGCGCGACGAACGCCAGGAAGCCGAGGCCGCAGCCGATGAACCAGCTGTAGTCCGAGATCTCGGTCAGATCCATGGTGGTGAGTTCGAGGTCGATCAGCATCTTCGGGATGAGGACGGACGCGACCGCCGGTATCCCGCTGAGGGCCGTCGCCCAGACGGCGTTGGGGTTGTAGCCCTTACGGAACCAGTAGCGGCCGGTCGTCGACCTGGTGAACAGATCGTCCACGACAACGTGCTGACGGCTGATCACGTAGTAGCCCGCGATCAGGATGCCGAACAGCGGCCCGATGAGCGCCCCGAGCAGCCCGAGGGTGTAGTGGATGGCTTCCGGGTCGCTGTACCAGTTCCACGGCGTGAGCAGCACGGACCCGACCGCGGCGATCATGCCACCGGCCCGCCAACTGATCCTCTGCGGGCTCACGTTGGAGAAGTCGAAGGCCGGTGAGATGAAGTTGGCGACGATGTTGATGCCGATCGTCGCGATGACGAACGTGAGCCCGCCGAGGAGGATCGCGAACGCCGTGTCGATGCGCTCCACGGTGTGGATCGGGTCGGTGATCAGCTCGCCGAAGACGGGGACGGTGGCCGAGGCGGTGATCACGGTCAGGAGGGAGAAGAAGAGGAAGTTGACGGGCAGGCCGAGGAAGTTGCCCTTCTTGACGGCGTCGAACGACTTACCGTAGCGGGCGAAGTCCCCGAAGTTGAGCATCGGGCCGGAGAAGTACGAGACGACGAGGGCGATCGCGCTGAGCATCACCGGGATCGAGGCGCCGAAGCCCAGGCTCTCTCCCTCTGAGAGGTTGAAGCCGATGTTCGACCAGCCGGCCTTGCTGACCAGGTAGACGGCCAGCACGATCATGACGATGTAGACGGCCGGTCCTGCCCAGTCGATGAAGCGGCGGATGGACTCCATGCCGCGCCAGAAGACGGCGGCCTGGGCAACCCAGAGGATCGCGTAACAGAGGTAGCCGAGCGGGGAGAGCCCCAGGAAGGTCGAGTCGTTCAGGGAGCCTGAACTCGGCCAGAACTTGAGGAAGATGATGAGCAGCGACTGCGAGGCGAGGTAGGTCTGCACGCCGTACCAGGCGATGGCGATGAGCCCCCGGATGACGGCCGGGATGTTGGCACCGGCGACACCGAAGACGGCGCGGTTGATCACGGGGTACGGCACCCCGGTGACCTGGCTGGGCTTCGCGACGAGGTTGCAGAAGACGTTCACGATGAGGATGCCGACGATCAGCGCGAACAGCACCTGCCAGCTGGCCAGCCCGAGCGCGAAGAGGCTGCCCGCGGTGACGTATCCGCCGATGCTGTGTACGTCGGACATCCAGAACGCCAGGATGTTGTACGAGTTCCAGGACTGCTTCTCGACGGGGGCGAGGTCGTCGTTGGTGAGGCTGGGGTCGTACCGGGAATCGGTGGCTTCGGTGGGGGTGGTGGGTGGTGCGACGCTCGGCGCTGCGGTGTTCTCGGCCATGAATGCCTCCGGGAGCGCTGTAAAGTCATTCCTTAACAGGGTGCGTCAAGCTAGCACTTGACACCTGTCGTTGTTTTTCCGCCGTGTAAAGGACGTGTCGCAATTGGAGGGCAAGGAGCCGGGGTCAGGTCCCGGGCCGGGCACGTCGGTGGACGCGATCAGCTCTGAGCGCCTGGGGCTACGGCTCCGCGAACTCCGGCTCCGCTCAGGGAAGTCGCTGCGCGCGCTGGCGCGTGAACTCGGAATCTCCGCGAGCGCGGTCTCGCAGATCGAACTGGGGGCGATGCGCCCGTCGGTGAGCCGGCTGATCGCGTACGTCTCGGCGGTCGACGCACCACTGGCGGCGGTGTTCGACATGGACGAACCGGAAGCGCCTGTCGAGGAGCGGGGGTTCGCGATCCGTCGGTCGTGGGAGGTCGACCCGATCCTGCTCGACGGCGGCGTCACCTTCCGCAGACTGTCGCCCGCGCCGACGCCGGACGTCGAGTTCTTCGAGTCCGTCTATCCACCGGGCGCGATCTCCAACGCGCACGGTCAGTTTTTGAAGCACGACGGCTACGAGGTGGGGACGGTCACTCAGGGCGAACTCACCATCGAGTTCGGGGCGGACACGGACACGGAGATCGTGACGCTCGCCGCGGGTGACTCGATAACGTACCCCTGCCGCCGGCCGCACATCATCGGCAACCGGTCGGAGAGCGTGATGGCGGTCGCGACGTGGCTGATCGTCCACCGTTGAGCCCGCTTGAGTCCGCTTGAGACCGTTGTTCCCGTTGAGTCCGCTGAATGGGCTGAGGCGCTGTCAGAGGGCGCCGATACCGTCCTGATGTATGGAAGCGACCTACGCAGACTTCTCGACATCCCCGCCGACGTGGCGGCCGACAAGCTGACCGACTGGCTCCGGACCCGCTGATTCGGCCGATTCGGCGCTTGACGCGGTTGCCTACGGCGAGCACGCCGCGATTGCTATGTTCCAGCACCATGGCAGACCACTGGACCAAGCTCGAACTCGACGTACGCACCTTCGACGCGGCGCGCTTCGTGACGTACGCGGAGCGTTGCCGAGCGGCCGGTATCCGGCTGACCACGCTGGCTGAGCTGGGGGACACCCCGCCCCACCGGCGTGAGCTCTACACGCTCAACAAGGACTGCTCCGCCGACATCCCCGACCGCGGCGAGTTCTACACCTTCGACGAGTACATCGAACGCCGGGTCGACGTCCCGTCCTTCGACCCGCGTGGTGTCGTCATCGCACTGGACGGCGACACATGGTGCGGTCTCGCCGCGACATCGGACCAGCGGTCCGACGGCTTCGTCTTCAACGAGATGACCGGGGTCCGGGCCGGCTACCGCGGTCGGGGCATCTCCATCGCGATGAAGACGTTCGGGATCGGCTTCGCCCACCTCTGTGGCGTGGACAAGATCCGAACATTCCACCACCCCGCGAACGCGGCCGCCATCGAGATGAACCGGCGGCTCGGCTATGTGGACGCCCAGTGGGACTGACAGACAGAAGGAACGGTATGGAGGACACACGACAGGTGGTCGGTTCCGGATCCCCGTTGGAACCGGAGATCGGGTTCTCGCGGGCGGTGCGGGTCGGGTCGTACGTCGTCGTCGCTGGTACGGCTCCGATCGGGGACGACGGTCGCACCGTCGGGCCCGGTGACGTCTACGCACAGACCGTACGGTGCCTCGACATCGCCGAACGTGCGCTGCGGGAGGCGGGGGCCGGCATGGCGGACGTCGTACGGACCCGCCTCATGCTGACCGACGTCACGCGATGGAGGGAGGCCGCCCGCGCGCACGGAGAACGGTTCGCCGACATCCGGCCCGCGTGTACGGTCGTGGAGGTGTCCCGCTTCATCGACCCCGAGTGGCTGGTCGAGGTGGAGATCGACGCGATCAGCCCCGTGCGGCGCATGCGGCGCTGATCCCCCTCGGGGAACTACGCGTGCTGGTTGCGACGGCCGGCTCCTGGGCTAGCCTGCGGTGGTGAGCACCGGACAGGAACACCCTGAGGCCGAGCGCTGGTTGGCGGACACCCGGGCGTCCTACGATGCCGACGCCACCAGCTACGCGGACGAGACGCGGAACCTCCTGGCCGAACTTCCCGCCGAACGCGAGACGATGGCGCTGTTCGCCGAGCGGGTTCGGGCGCAGGGCGGCGGGCCCGTCGCGGACGTGGGGTGCGGGCCCGGGCGGATCACCGCGCACCTGAGCAGTCTTGGCGTGGACGTTTTCGGTATCGATCTGTCGCCCCGGATGATCGAGGTGGCGCGCACTGAGCATCCCGGTCTGCGGTTCGAGGTGGGGTCGATGACGCGACTCGACCTCGCGGACGGCGAGTTGGCCGCCCTGCTTGCCTGGTACTCGATCATTCACGTCCCCGACGACGCGATCGGCGAGGTCCTTGCCGGCTTCCATCGGGTGCTGCGGCCCGGCGGTCTGCTGCTGCTGGGTTTTCACGTCGGCGACCCCTCGCCGCCCAAGCCGGGGGCGGACGAAGAGAGTTGGCCGGAGTCCTACGTCCGTCGCCGCCGGCCGAGCCAGATGGACGCCTGGGTCGACGAGGCAGGCTTCACCGTCGAGACCCATCCCACGCTCACGTCGGCCACACGCACGCTCGGAGTGCTGATGGCCCGCCGCTAGGTCGTGTCTTCAAAGTCCCGCTGAGGGCAGCGGCGGATTCACCGGCTGCGATCCGTACCCGGCGAGATAGAGCTTCATGGCGCACTGATCCTCGGCCTCGATGAAGACCCGCTGCCCCCAATGAGCACTGAGACGGTGGGCGATATCGACCAGTCGGCGACGTTCCTCCGGCGAGTACGCGGGGAACCGGACCCAGCCCCGTTCACCAATGATGTTGCCGAGATCGCTGAACAACACCGCCCGAGCGCGCTGTTCTTCCTCCTCCGTCAGTGGCGTGGATCCGCCTTCCGCGGGCTGCACACGGACGTTGTAAAGGTCTCGGATCACTGGCTTCTCGCAATGTCGGGGCTGTTCCCGGAGGGACTGTCGTCGCGGCTGGTGGCACAGCTCCCGGAGTGTCCAAGTGTCTCCCCGCGCGGGACACCCGCCTTGCGGCCTACGGTACTTGACGTGGCACGGCGTCACACCCAGGTCGCTTCGACGACAGCTCCGAGGCCGTTTCGTTCGGATCCTGCGAGGCTCGTCATACTTCCCGAATGGAGATGCGAGTCGTGGAGGCGGCGCGGCGTTGGCTGGCTGAGCGGGGCGTCAGCCAGGTGCGCGACGGGTGGGTGAGCGACGAGAGGCCGGACGTGCTGCTCACGGCCAACCAAGTGGCGCACTCCTGGGCCGGCGACGTGTTCGGCGAAGACCTCGTCGCAGCCGATCAGGTGCGGCTGGCCTTCGGGCTGCTGGACCTCCTTGACGACTACTGGGTCACGTGCGAGATCCGGTTCGCGGACCAGGGCACGGCGGGTCCCCTGCCGGTCGACGTGCTGTGGGACGGCTACCGCAGACGACTTGAGGCGGACAGGGATGCCGAGGCCGTCACCTACTCGCTTTGGGTGGACTGGTTCGAGGACCACACGACTTCCGCGACGGCCTTCGCCGAAGTGCTCGGCAACGACATCGACCGTGTCGTGGCCGATCCGTCGGAAGCTCTGCTCCGGCGAGCCCGTCGGGTTCTGGAATGCTCGGGCCCGGTGCGCTGGCCTGTGAAGGAGCCGACGTACCGCACCGCGATGCGGCTGCCCGCCCTGCACTCAGCCCTCTTCCACGGCCTTCGGGCGAGCTTCCACGACGTCTGCGGCGACCTGGAGCCGGGCGCCGCACTGGCTCTCCTCGACCAGCTGGATCTCCCGACGGGCACTCAGCACCGCGCGGAACTGCGCCAGGTGCTCGCGGCGGGTCACGAGAACCGCTACCGGAGCCGCGGCGCCTGGGACGCCGCGGTTCGCTCCTGCTCCTGAGGCGTGTGCCTGGCCGACCGAAGCAAGTTGCCGACACGCGCTCCGGGATCGTGACCCGCCGGGATCCCGGCACCCGGCACCAGGTACCCGGCACCCGGCGGCCGGCGGCCTGACGGTCGCAGCTTTGAGAGGGTTTGCCCCGAGCGCGCCCCGCCGCCTCGATGACAGCCAGATTTCCTCAATGTTTTTTCCGAAAGATCACTGTCCCTTCTAATGATCATCGCATTAGGGTCCAGGCGTCCGCGCAGACTTCGATGCAAGGAACACCTAGTGAGACAGAAGCGCACCAGCAGACACACACTGCTGGCAATCGGGGCAGCCCTGGCGGTGCTGACGGCCACCCCGTCGGCCGTCGCTGCCGGCCGGGACGGTACCGGCGTCCCCGACAACGTTGTCCCCGCTGTCGGCAAGGCCACCTCCGGTACCGGAAGCCACACCGTCACCCTGCTGACCGGTGACCGGGTGACCGTCACACCCGGCGGCAAAGGCCCCGACTCGGTCACCGTCGAAGGACCGGACGGTCGTCGTAGCGACGCCCGCATCACCACCCGCGATGGGGACACCTACGTCTACCCGTCGTCCGCCGACCCCTATGTGGCGGCGGGAAGACTCGATACGGAACTCTTCAATGTCACCCGCCTGATCGCCGACGAACTGGACGACGCCCACACCGAGGGCCTGCCGGTGATCGTCAGTTACACCCCTTCGTCGCGACGCTCCTTCGTGGCACCGCCCCTGCCTGAAGGCGCGACCGACGCACGGCCCCTCAGCAGCATCGACAGCACCGCGCTCACCGCGGACCGCGACCGGGCCGAGAACTTCTGGCACTCCCTCACTTCCCCGTCCCCGTCCGCTCCTTCGAGCACCGAACGGAGCTCGCTCACCGCGTCCGCCCCGGGTAAGGGGGGACCGGCACTGGCCGGCCGTGTAGCGAAGGTATGGCTGGACGGGAAGGTCAAGGCCTCCCTCGCGGACAGCACCGCGCAGATCGGCGCTCCCGAGGTCTGGGCCAAGGGCAACACCGGCAAGGGTGTGGACGTGGCGGTGCTGGACACCGGATACGACCCGGGGCACCCCGATCTCGCGGGCGTCGCCTCCTCCGCCAGCTTCGTCCCGGGCGAGGACGTGGACGACCACCACGGTCACGGCACGCATGTCGCGTCGACCATCGCCGGCAGCGGCGCCGCGTCCGGCGGCACCGAAAAAGGTGTGGCCCCCGGTGTGAACCTGCACGTGGGCAAGGTGCTCAGCAACCTCGGCAGCGGGCAGGACTCCTGGATCATCAGCGGCATGGAGTGGGCCGCGCGCGACGCCGACGCGCGGATCGTCAGTCTCAGTCTCGGCTCCGACGCCCCGGGCGACGGCACCGACCCCATGAGCCAGGCGGTCAACGAGCTCAGCGCCGAGACCGGAGCGCTGTTCACCATCGCGGCCGGCAACTCCGGCCCCACCGACCACACCGTCGGCGCGCCGGGAGCGGCGGACGCGGCCCTCACCGTCGGCGCTGTCGACTCGAAGGACGCCATCGCCGACTTCTCCAGCCGAGGACCACGGCTGCGTGATGACGCGATCAAGCCGGAGATCACCGCGCCGGGCGTGGACATCCTCGCCGCGCGCTCGCAGTACACGGGAGGCAGTGGCCCGTACACGCTGATGAGCGGCACCTCCATGGCCACCCCGCATGTCGCGGGCGCCGCCGCCCTGGTGGCGGCCGAGCATCCGGACTGGACGGGCGACCGGATCAAGGACGCCCTGATCAGCAGCTCTCTCCCGACGGCCTCCCACCCCGACGAGGGCGGCAACGGGCGCGTCGACCTCGTGGCCGCCACCGAGGGGACCCTGTTCGCGACCGGAACCGTCGATGCCGGAATCCACTCGCTCGGGGGTGATCCCGGCGAGACCGTGGACAAGACCGTCCGGTGGAAAAACAGCGGCGACCAGGCGGTCACGGTCGACCTGGAAGTAGCCGCCCCGGACGCTCCGTCGGGCCTGTTCACGCTGGCCGACCGTCAGCTCGTCGTCCCGGCGGGCGGCAGCGCCTCGACCACCCTGACGACACACCTCGACGAGGCCCCCGCCGGCAACCGCTACACGGGCCACGTCACCGGAGCGGTCGCCGGGAAGACCGCGACCAGGACCCTCGTCGCCGTCAGTACCCGCGAAGAGGATCACCACCTGCGGATCCACGTCACCGACCGCAGCGGTGCTCCCGTCAACGTCCTGGTCAACTACCAGCGCGAGGGCGACGAGTACTACTCGGCGCAGTACAGCCGGAACGGCGTCCTCGACGTCATCGCACCGGCGGGTACCTACACCGCCTGGACCTGGCTCGCCGTCGAAGGTACCCACGGTGAATCGTCGGCAGGTCTGGCACTGCTGGCAGCACCCACCATCGACGTGCACGGCGGTGACACCGACGTCGTGCTGGACGGCACCCGGGTGCGCCAGGTGAAGCTGAGAACACCCAAGGCCAGTACCGACAGCGACGTGCGCGTCGACTTCAGCCGTACCTTCGGCGGCGACGCGCCCCCCATCGCGGACGCGCACGTGGTCGGCGACGGATTCGACAGCCTGTGGGCCCTGCCCACCACCAAACCCGCCAAGGGCGATCTGGTCTACACCGCGCGCTGGCGGATGCAGCAGCCGCTGCTCTCCCTCACCGCCGGCGACCAGGAATTCGACGACCTGTGGATCCAGCCGGGCTCGTCACTTCCCTCCGACGGCAACCGCACCCTCCCCGCCGTGTTCGCCGGGAACGGCGGGACCGACGACTACGCGTCCCTGGACGCGAAGGGGAAGGTCGCCGTCGTCCGCTACGTACCCGAGGACGATGACGTCGCGCCGTCGGGTGTCGACCAGGTGCGGGCGGCGGAGCAGGCTGGTGTCGCGCTCCTGGTGATGGTCAACGACCTCAACGGCCGGCTCCGCCAGCCGGTCTCCCGCACCCCGCTGACCGTGGCCGGTGTCTCCCGTACCGAGGGCGAGATCCTGATCAGCCGCATCCAGAAGAGCCGCACAGGTTCGGTGCCTATGCGGGTGGTCGGCCATGCCGAGACGGAGTACCTGTACGACCTGGTCCACTCCTGGCACGGCCAGATCCCGAAGGATCTGGAGTACGCGCCCAAGGAGCACCAACTGGCCCGCGTCGACGTCGACTTCCGCAATGATCCGGCCGACGAGGTCGATGAGTTCCGTTACGACATCCAGCCCTACCTCGGGGTGAAGATCGGCGGCACGCGGGTGTCCAACGCGGGTGCCCACCGCACCGACTGGGTGACGGCGGACAAGAACGTCCCGTGGATGGAGGAGGCCAGCGTCGGCATCAAGTCCTTCCAGTACTCGGGGGAGATCGACTACCCGGCGGGCAAGTCCACCGACGTGCAGTGGTTCGGTCCGATGGAACGGCCCCGACTCAACAGCAGCCAGTGGCTGCCGGAGCGCACCGGCAACAGCGTGCAGGCGTTCCTCCCCGGTTTCGGTGACAGCGGGGAGGACCACGCGGGAGTCATCGGCTTCGGCACCACGTCCCAGACGAGCTCCTTCTACCGGGGCGACACCCTGCTCGCCTCCGGCGAGGGCTCGTTCGTCGGCGCCGAGGTGCCCGCGGCCCGTGCCGGCTACCGGCTGGTGACCACCACCGCGCGCACGGAGGGGTACCCGTACTCCACCGCGACCACGACCGAGTGGGGATTTGTCTCGGAGGCCCCCAAGGAGGGAGCGACGCAGACGCTGCCGCTGGTCCAGGTCGACTACACCCTCGCCACCAGGGCCGACGGCACGGCGAAGCGCAACGCCGAACTCGTCGTCACTCCTTCGCACATCCCGGGAGTCTCGGTCGCCGCGGTACGCACCGACAAGGTGGAGCTGTCCTACGACGACGGCCGCACCTGGCAGCGGGCGACCCTGAGCAACTCCTCCCGGGGTGCTCTGACCCACCTGCGCGCACCGGCGAAGGCCGACTTCCTCTCGGTGCGGGTGCATGCCTCCGACGCCCGGGGCAATTCGGTCACGCAGACCGTCGTACGGGCGGCCGGCCTGGGCTGATCCGCCCCTGCCTTCCCGCCGTACCCCCGCTTGGCCGGCGCGTCCCGCACGCGCCGGCCAAGCGCACGACCGGCAGCGGGACCGGGACCGGCGCGCGAAAGGCGGGCACAGAAGCGCCCTATGCGGCGACCAGCTCTCTGATCTCTCGCTCGGTCCAGTGGCCGGAGGCGCCGGGGCAGGCAGCGACGTACTCCGCGATCGTCGCGAGCTCCCATGCCCCTGCCGCGAGCAGACCACGCGTCAGGACGGTGAGATACGGGGCCGATGGCGCGTTCAGTTCGACGTCGTCAACGCTCCAGGGCGCCGTGAACGTGAGCATCGGCGCCCCGTCGAGGACCCCTGGACAGACGAGCGTCTCGTACCGCCCGTTCCCGAGCACGGCGTGGCCGAGGCTCAGAACCTCCCCGAGGTCCAGGTCGGTTCCCGGTTCCCGGTACATCTCCTGTGCCGCGATGTCCGAGAACTGCTGGGCGGTGACGAGGTGCGCCCGCGCCAGCACGCGGCCCTTGGCGTCCGGATCGAGGAACGCCCTCCCGCCGGTCCAGACGGACGACTCGGTGGCGAAGTACATGGAGCCCGTGATCTCCACGGGCAGGGATCGCTCAGGGAGCCGCCGATCCCGGCAGCCCGGATACTCCCTCGTGGCGCCAGGAGGCCGCCCCCCGGTGATGTAGTGCGCGAGGCGGGCACGGTCCGTGTTCGAGCCGTACGACGTATACCAGACCCGTTGTGGAGGTACGGCGGCGGCGACCCCGGCCGCATCGATGACTGGAGGGCTGATCATGACTCCAACCGATGTGAGGCTTCAGGGACGGGGGATGTGAGCGGTGTCGAGGGTCTGGTCGACGATCTCGCGGGCGAGGTCGGAGATGCGGAGCTGGTGGGTGCGGGCGTAGGCGCGCAGGGCGTCGAAGGCGAGGTCGGGATTGGTGTTCCAGCGTTCGGCGAGGATGCCCTTGGCCTGTTCGATCGTGATGCGGCTGGTGAGAGCGTGCTGGAGCTGGGCCTTCTCCCGTTGTTCCTGGCCGAGGTCGCGTTGCTGGAGGAGAGCGATGGTGGCGATGTCGGCGAGTGCCTGTGCGAGGGAGGCGTCAGGGGCGGTGAGTGGCTGGCTGCCGGTGTGGAAGAGGTTCATGGCCCCGACGGCGCGGTCGCGCAGTCGCAGGGGGAAGACGTGGCTGGTGCGGAAGCCGCTCATGCGGGCGCGTTCGGCGAAGGCGGGCCAGGCGTGGGTGACCGAGGGGTCGTTCAGATCGATGTTGGTGCGTGCGGCGCCGTCGCGGTAGGAGTCCAGGCAGGGGCCTTGGTCGTGCTGGATGACGAAGAGTTCCAGGACCTGGGTCGTCTCGTCGGACGCGGCGACGGTGTGGAGCCTGTCATTCTCGCTGGCCAGGAGGATACCGACGGCGGAGACGTCGAGCAGCGTGACGCAGTGCACGGACAGCTGCTCCAGGAATTCGATCAGGTCGAAGTCGTCGATCAGGGAGTCCGCGACCTGGACGAAGACTTCTGATACCTGCTGTTCGCGGGACATGGATGTCATCCCCTGGTCTCCTCGGACGCATTGGGTTCGTCGGGACTGTCGCGGTTGAGCCTAAGCCGCCGGGCCACGACATCCTCGGCCACATCGAGGATGGGCCGGTCGTGACCGTAGGCGTGGGCCCGCAGCCGCAGCAGAGCCTTGCCCGGCGGAAGGCCGAGCTGGACGCTGAGCATGCCCGTGGCCTGGTGGACGACGGCGTGGTGAAGTTCACCGTCCAGTCTTCCGCCGGCCCGCGTGTCGAACTGTTCACCGTCGCCGCCCAGATACCTCAGGGCCAGGGCGGCCGCGAGGGCCATCGCGTCGTTCATCTGCTGCCCGGTCATGGGCCCGGGGATGGAGCGCAGCGCGGTGAGGACGCCGACGGTGATGCCGCCGAGGGCGAGCGGCAGGCAGAACACCGCCTGGATCGGCAGGCCGGCGAGGGCGGGGAGGAGCACGGGCCAGCGGCCTGCCGCTACCGCGGACACATCGTGTTCCAGGACCGCCCGACCGGTGCGCAGGGCGTCCAGTCCTGGCCCTTCGCCCAGGGTGAACTGGAGGTCCTCGAACGATGTGCTCGTCTCCCCGGTGGTCCACAGGGTCTCGGTCGTCGGGCCTTCGAGAGCCAGCGACACCGACAACTGATCCATCCCCAGGGTCGAGGCGCAGCCGTCGGACAGTCGCGAACCCCGCTCCGCGTGGAAGGCGCGCAGGATCTCGCTCATCTCAGGACTGATCACTGGCGGCCACTTTTCCCTCCTGGGGGTGTGCGCTGGATCAGGGGGCCGGTGTCCGAGGGAGGGGAGGGCTGTGCCTGTGCGTCAGGTGGGCTCTGCCCTGTCCAAAGGGACCGGTCCTGGCCGACACTACCGGCGCGGAGGGCGGCGGGCGGGCACGCCCGAGCAGCTCCTCCCGGGACCCGGCCGGGTGAACTCACGGAGAACCCGGGCCGAAGGGTGGCGCGAGGGGGGCGGTGGACACGGGGGAGGTGTTCGGATCCATCTCGCCCGCCGGGAAGATCCGAGCGAAGCGGCAGCGCCGTGACCCCTGGTTATCCCTGACGTGGTCACGGCGCTGCCGCGTCTTCCCTGGTACCGCCGACGGAACCAGGAAAGTCTGTGGTGTCCCACCCGCCTAGCGGTCGGGGACCATCGGGCCGGGAAGCCGGGCCGGGACGCGGGAGAGGGGCCGTGAGACGAGTATTCGCGAGAAGCCCGGCCCTCGCCGATCCGGCCCTGTGTCGGGTCCCGGCCGAAGCGCATGTTGATGATGCGACGGTTCTGGTCGCCGGGCCGACAGTGCGCCGACAGCGTCAGCGGCTGTTGTTTTGTGGGTCTGAATGGGACGCGTCATCCACTTCACCCCCGGGACGGCCGTGTGTTCAGATCCGCCGGGGGCAGGGGCGTTCCAGGTACCCTAGACCTCTCCACCTCCGATGGCTATAGCTGCCTTCCGGTGCCACCTCCGTCTGTCCGTGCGTTCGGCACAGCACGTGGCATCGGCCGCCGTAGGCCGCAGTCGCACCGGCCATCCGGATGCGGCCCCACCAGGCCGGCCCTAGGCTGAAGCAGTGGCTGTGGCGGCGGGAGAATACGAGATCGGCCGGGAGACCGGCCGACTGCTCGTGCGCACCTATCGCCAGGGCCTGGCCGCGAAGGTCGGACATGATCTGCTCATCGAGGCCACCCGGTGGGAGGGCCACGTCGTCGTACCGGCGGACTCGGCGGCCCGGCCGACGGTGTCGGTGAGGATGGACACGGGCGCGCTGGAGGTTGTGGAAGGCACGGGTGGTGTGAACCCGCTCAGCGAGGGCGACAGGCAACAGATCCAGCGGACCATGCGCAAGATGCTGCGCACCGACCGCTACCCCCACGTGGCCTTCACTTCCACCGCCGTGGAGCTCCGCGACGACAGTGCGACCGTGGACGGCGATCTGACCCTGACCGGGCAGACTCACCCGCAGCGCCTGGAGATTGAGCAGCGGGACGAGGCCACCCTGGTCGGCACCGCGAGCCTGGTCCAGTCGCGGTGGGGCGTGAAGCCGTACTCCGGCTTCCTCGGTGCCCTGAAACTCCGCGACGCGGTTGACATCGAGTTCACCGTCTCCCTCTCGGCACACTGACAGAGCGCCCAGGAGCCTTTGCCGCCAACGCCCCTCGCTGTTACAGACCTTGGCCGGGGTCCGGGTGGTGGTGTCGGGTGATCTCGTGTGGCGTGGACGGTGGCGCTGTAGGTGTGGTGCGGGTGGGTGCAGGTTGCAGTGGTCATGGATACGCCAAATTCAGGTGTAGTTGCCGTATACAAGCGAGAGTTACGTATATGTCCGTGTTTGGTAACACGAACTGTGCGTTCCGGTTGTGGGGCCGGTGAGCCCGCGATGGTCGTGCCCTCGGCCGACGGGGCCGGGAAAGTCTGGCGCCGCACAAGCCCGTCAAGGCCTCTGCGTGGCGCGAACATGAGGGGCATCATGTCCACTTCTGTATCTGTCCGCCGTACAGCCGCGCTGGTCCTCGCCGCCGGCGCCCTGGTCGGCGCGGCCGCGCTGCCGGTGTCCGCCGACGGTGGCCACCGGGCGCCGCGCAACAACGTCGTCCTCGGGGAAATCCAGTACGACAGCCCGGGCCGGGACACCAGGTCGAACCACTCCCTGAACGGCGAGTGGGTCGAGGTGGCCAACAAGGGCCGCTCCCGAGTGAACTTGGACGGCTGGACCCTTTCCAACAGCGACGGCAACCGCTACCGCTTCGACAACCTGCGCCTCGGCGCCCGCTCCACCGTCCGGGTCCACACCGGCCACGGCCGTGTCACCCGCACCGACGTCTACCAGGACCGCCGCACGCACATGTGGTCCAACCGCTCCGACACCGCGACTCTCCGCAACGACCGCGGCCGCACCGTCGACTCCGAGTCGTGGGGTCGTGGTAATCGCCACTGATTCCGTGCTCACAGCCGCACCCCCCGGCGCGATGCGCCGGGGGGTGCGGCTGTTCCGCGAGGGCGACTGGTTGTCACGGAACTCGCTGTACCGCGGCGAGCTGCTCTCCGGCACCGTCACAGCGATCGAAACTAGCGATTCATGGCTGTTCTCGCTTCGGTGAGTGCGGCCCGCAGAAGCCCGTAAGTGCTCGACACCGTGGCCTTGTTGTCGGTCAGCCAACGTCGTGTGAGGCGGTTGGCCGCGGCGGCACGCCGCTCGCGCAGCCGCACGCTGGTCTGGCACTCCGCGTCCGCGAGCGCGAGCGTTCTCTCGTCCGTCCCGGCGCGTCCGCGCCGGCCGTCGGGGTAGTACGTCGCGGCCAGGGCTACCGCGTCGGCCGGTGTAGCCGTGTCGTAGTCCTTGGTGGCCATGCACCGTGCGAAGGCCGCGTAGGCGGCGCGGACGTCGGGGTCCTCGTCGGCCGCGGCAGCCTGCCGCTGCACGAGTTCGGGGATGTAGTACACGGTCAGGTAGTTCTCCACCGACCCGTAGAGCCGCCGCCGGGCGCTGCCCACACAGCCCGAAGAAGAGGCCGCCACCTCGAAATCCCCTGGCAGTACAACCCGTACGTCGTTGCCGTCCTTGCCGCGGAGCACGTGATAGAAGCGCTCTCTGGTGTCAGGAGGCAGTGAATCGGCGTACGTCTCGACCGGACCCTTCTTCGGAACCCGGGTACGGGTCATCCATCTGTTGGGGTAGCCATGTTCTCGTACGACTTCGGCGCGGAGCGGTTCGGCGCCTCTGAGCAGGCCGATCATCGGCCGGTCGTCACGCGGGGCCGGGACCTGTGGATAGGTCATCCCCGCTTGGTCCATGCACCGCGCGGTCAACCGGTTCTCGGCCTCGTCGAGCACCGCGGGCCGGTGGACGAGCTGCCGGAAGTGGTCGGGGGTGTCGGCCGCCTCCGAAGGCCGCCCACAGGCAGTGGACGCGAGGGCCAGCGCGAGCGACGTGGCCGCCATGCCCATGACGGCGAATCTCGGCATCGTCTGTCTTCCCGTCAGGAAACGGGGGTGCCGGGAATCCGGTACCCCCGTTGTTGCGAGGACTACTTCACCCTGAAGTAGTTGATCTTGTCGTTGGCCGCGGAGCCCACGTTCGCCTCCGTGTAGGGAGCCCACTTGAAGATGTCGTCGTCGGGAACACCGGTGAGGTCATTCACCCCCACCCACTCGTTGGCCGTGTTGTTGGAGCCCGACGACGTCCCGCCACCCACCTGCACCCGCGAACCGCGGCCGGCCGAGGACCTCAGAAGCTGCCCGCCGTAGTTGGCGTGGATGTAGGCGCAGAAGTAGCCGCTCTGACAACGCAGGGCCAGCGCCTCGGCCGATCCTCCGCTTCGGAGGGCGGCGGCGACGGCCTCCTTCTGGTGCGCCGACGCCTGCGGGCCGGCGGGGCTGGTGGTGCTGGTGGCGGCGCTGGCGCCGGCGCCGGCCAACGCGACTGCCATGGTCAGGGCGG
The DNA here is from genome assembly GCF_014646115.1 of Streptomyces camponoticapitis. Taxonomy (GTDB): domain Bacteria; phylum Actinomycetota; class Actinomycetes; order Streptomycetales; family Streptomycetaceae; genus Streptomyces; species Streptomyces camponoticapitis. Next base: position 79,991 of record NZ_BMMV01000026.1, read on the forward strand.
CCGCGGTGGCCGCGAAGCGGATGCGCATGTCGATCTCCTGTCGAAAGGGGGCGGAGTGTCGCCGACATCCGACCCCGGATCCACCATCCCGGGGGCCTTTGATCCCTTGGTGGGCGCGCCGCCCAAGCGTTGACGGCCCCGGCGCTGCCAGGGGCGCCGGCCGGGGGCGGGCGAGTGGGCAGCGCAAGGCCTCATGGCCCATGCGGACGATCACGGTCATGACAGCTGGAGAGCTGTATCCAAACCCGTGATCTACCCTTTTAGTGTGAAATCAAATTTTGTGATGATTCCTGGTGGCTGGCACGGAGGCTGGGCCTGGGCGCCGGTGGCACGACGGCTGCGCGGGGCCGGACATCGGGCCGTGACCCTGACCATGCCTGGACTGGCCGACGGCGACGACGCGGCCGGATGGCGCCTTCGGGACGCCGTGGCTCACATCGTCGGGGAGGTCGAGCGGCGGGATCTCACCGGCATCACGCTCGTCGCCCACAGCTGGGGCGGGTTTCCGACGACAGGCGCCGCCCAACAGCTGGCCGGTCGGCTGTCGAAGATCGTTTACTACAACGCGTTCGTCCCTGAGCCGGGCCGGAGCACGCTGGGAGAGTTCCCGCCGGAGCTGGCCACAGAGATCCGGTCGGCGATCGCCTCCACTCCCGACCACGTCTGGATTCCGTCGCTCGACATCGTCCGGCAGGCGCTGCTGCCGGACGAGCCCGAGGCCGCGCAGCGGTTGCTGCTGGAGCTGATGGCGCCTCACCCGGGCGAGTACGGAGAGGACGCGCTGGACGAACCTGCCGTGACGGACCTCGGCGTCCCCTTGGCCTACATCCTCAGCGAGGAGGACCGCGGGCTGCTGCGGCCGAACGCCGGCGCGGAGTACGCCGCCCGCCTGGGCGTCACGCCGGTGATGGTGCCGGGTTCTCACGAGTCGCTGCTCACGCATCCGGACGAGGTCGCCGCGGCGGTAATGAGTGTATGAGACCCCGGCCGCGAAGCGCGGGTGTGGCGCGGGGAGGTCCCGACCCGGCGGTGGCGGATACGGTGCGGACAGGGACGGCTACACGATCCTCGGCTGACAACCCCGGGAGGTCGCGCGGCGAGAGCCGACGGCATGGTCCGGTGTGGTCAGGGTGGCCCAGACGGCGTTGCCGCCGGTGAGTACCGACCGGCTGACTCCCCAGCTGGCCGCGAGCTGCTCGACGAGCAGCAGCCCGCGGCCGCTCTCGTCCTCCGGGCCCGGCTCGTATCGGGGAAGGCTGGTTCCGCTGTAGTCGTGGTCGTGGACCTCCAGGCGGAGGCACTCGTCCGTGACGAGCCCGATGCCGCAAAGGAACTGCACACCGAGGGTGTGGAGTATCGCGTTGGTGGCCAGTTCGGACGCGAGCAGCATGGCGTCCGAGAGTAGTTCGTCCGGCAGGCCCCAGTCGGTCATCCGTCCTCTCAGAGAACGACGGGCGACCCCCACGCTGGCGTGGTGCGCGGGAAGTTCAAGCCAGTGGGTGCGGCGTGGGTCCGCATTGTCCAAGAGCTGGAGAGAGGGGGTCGTGTGGGGGGACACGGCGGTTGCCTTCCGGTACGAGCGGGCGCGGCCAGGAGAGCGGACTGGGCGGCCAACAGGCGTGCGGGCAGGGGTTGTTGGATGTCGCCGTCCAAACGATTGGCACAAGTAACTATGCTCGCAGGCGAGTTCAGCGCGCAACCGACTCCCTGATATTTACAGGAAGCCGGTATCGGGCTGGCGCCTTCGCCAAGTCGCTGTCAGAATTGTGCTGATGACAGATCATCTGGAGGTAGGGCGTGAGCGAAGGCCGTTCGGCGACTGGTAGCGCCAGTGCGCCCACTGTTCTCCGCATGATTCTCGGCCGTCGGCTCCAGGAGCGCCGGGAAGCCGCCGGTATATCACTGGAGGGCGCCGCCAAGGCCCTGCGCGTGACCACGCTGACCATTCGCCGCCTGGAGAAGGCGGAGGTCCAACTCAAGCCTCTCTACGTGGAGAAGCTGCTGGAGACCTACGGCGCCGACCGCCGGGAGATCGAAGAATTCGTCGAGTTCGCCGAGCGGGCCAACAAGCCCGGCTGGTGGCACCCGTACCGTGATGTCCTGCCCACCTGGTTCAGCGCCTACGTGAGCCTGGAGACCGGAGCCACGACACTCCGCACCTACGAACCCCACTACGTCACGGGGCTGCTTCAGACCCACCGGTACGCGCACGCGGTGCTGGGCGGCGGCTTCCCGAACGAGGACGACGCGGACATCGAGCGTCGGTTGGATCTGCGCCTGCGCCGCCAGGTCCTGCTCGACAGGGCCGACGCACCCACCCTGTGGGTGGTGATGGAGGAGGCCGTACTCCACCGGCTGGTGGGCGGGCCCGAGATCATGCGTGAGCAGATCGACCGGCTGCTGGAGGTCTCCGAGCTCGACCATGTCAGCGTGGACGTCGTGCCGTTCTCCACCGGCGCCCATGTCGGGGCGTGCGCGCCGTTCACGTACTTCCGGTTCGAGGAGCCCGAGCTTCCCGACGTCGTCTACAGCGAGATCCTTTCCGGCGCCGTGTACCTGGACCAGCGCTCCGATGTCGCGGCCCACCTAGAGGCGCACAACCGGATGTCCCTGCTCACTTCGTCCGCGGACAGCAGGGCTCTCCTGAACCGCATGCGCAAGGAGTATTCATGACCATCACCAGTGGCCCTGTCTACAACGGGATGCCCGCGTCGGAGCTGGGCGAGCAAGGCTGGGAATGTCCGTGGAGCGGGCCCAACGGAGGCCAGTGCGTCGAGACGAAACAGCTGCCCGACGGCAGCGTGGCGGTGCGTCAGTCGACCGACCCGGCCGGCCCCGCACTGATCTACACGCTGCAGGAGATAACCGCGTTCGTCGCGGGAGTGAAGAGAGGGCTGGCCGATCACCTGATGGCCGGCTGAGCAGGGACGCCAGCGGGAGGGGGAGCCGGACCTGGCGGCGACCCGGCCCGGGGGGACGACGCACACCACGGAAGAGGAGCACGATGACCAACGCGCACGCCGGCCGGGGAATCGACACGAGCAGGCCGCACTCAGCTCGTATGTACGACTACTACCTCGGCGGCAAAGACCACTTCGAGGTCGACAAGCACGCGGCCGAGACGGTCGCCTCGGTCTATCCCGGCATCTTCGCGTGCGCCCGGGAGAACCGGGCATTCATGCACCGGGCCACCCGTGTCCTGGCCACCGAGCACGGCATCCGGCAGTGGCTCGACATAGGCACCGGAGTCCCCACGGAGCCGAACCTGCACCAGGTCGCGCAGAGCGCGGTCCCGGACGCCCGGGTGGTCTACGCCGACAACGACCCCCTCGTCCTCAAATACGCCGAGCGCTTGATGCGCAGCACGCCCCAGGGCCGGACCGCCTACATCGAAGCGGACGTCAACGACCCTGAGTCGCTCTTGACCGCCCCGGAGCTCACCGAGGTCCTGGACCTGACCGTACCCGTGGCGCTGTCCCTCAACGCGCTCATGCACTTCGTCACCGACGCGCAGGACCCGTACGGGATCGTGCACCGCGTGCTGGACATCCTCCCCTCGGGCAGCGCGCTGGCCCTGAGCCACTGCACGCCCGACTTCGACCCGGAGACCTGGCAGAAGGTCACCGACATCTACACCGATGCCGGCACGCCGGTGCAGTTCCGCTCCCAGAAGGACGTCACCCGCTTCTTCGACGGTCTCGACCTCCTCGACCCCGGAGTCGTCGTGGGCCACCGCTGGCGCCCCGAGGCTTCGCCGCAGGACACGGCCGCGACGGCTGCGACGGAGCCGCTCACCGACGCGACGGTCAGCCTGTGGACGGGAGTGGCCATCAAGCCGTGAGCCCTCCCGCCGCGGGGGACACGCTGCACACCACCCGGCACCGCGTGCGTTCGCCCGGTGGCCCGCAGGAGAACGGCTCCGGAGTGAAGGGGGCCTCAGCGGATGATGGCCCCTCCGGAGAGGGGCCATCATCCGTCCCCCGGGCTACCAGCGCGCTGTGGACAACGCCAGGTCGGCCATCCGGCCCGGCGAAGCGCCCTGGCCGACATGGCGTACCGGGTGGCCTACGCGCTGGTACCAGAACTTGAAGTCGCCGCTGACCTTCTCCGGAAGGTTTCCGTGGTTGGCCTGGAAGTACTTGTAATGGACGAAGTGGTTGGAGTTCATGCCCAGAGCCGATCGCGTCGTGACCCGGTCCGGAGACGGGAACTCGTCCACCGACAGCAGCGTCCAGTCCGTTCCCCCCGTTCCCTGCGGATTGTTCAGAGCCCAGGTCTTGAGGAAGGAGGAACCGCCGCGTTGGTCCTTGCACTGCCTCGTGCCGCAGAATCCGGTCCAGTTGTGTCCCTGATGGCCGGTGTCGAACGTCACCACGTCCTCAACCCACAGCGATTCCGGGAATCCGGCCTCCTGTCGCTGCACACCGGTCAGGGCCGCCCGGGCCACCAGCCCGCCCATGGAATGGGCGACGAGCTTCACCGGCCGGCCCTTGCTGGTGTAGTTGTCGTAAATGTGCCGAGCAAGCTGGCGCCCGAGTGTCCTGATGCTGACGCTCTGGTCCTTGGCGGCCAGTTTGACTTGGCAGTTCTTGTCGCCCTTGTAGTATCCGGCGTGGTGCACCGGCCCGTTCCAGCCCCAGTCCCGCATGGCTTTGGGGAGCTGCCCCCAGTAGGCCCGACAATTCACCGTCGGGTTCTCGTCCCTGGAATAGCCCTTGAGGTAGTACACCGCAGCGGACTTGCCGGCTACCCGCCGCGCCTCGGCCTGGGCCGTCCCGGGCGAATCACTGTGCGCGCCGCTTGCCAGGGCAGGGCTTGCCAAGAAGGCCAGGAGTAATGCCACGGCGGCCGACAAGACCGCCGAAGGCCGGGAAGATCCGCGGTACATACGCTGCTCCTTTGTTGGCGCTCACGCCACATCTGGATGGTCTCGGTCCTTCGGGTGGTCGATGCCACGCGGAGGCCGCCGAGTTCGAGGTTCTTCGACCTGGTGACCCCGCCGCCGCGCACCCCGCCCGTCCGCGGGGGCAGCGGTCAGGGCTGCGCCCACCAGAAGCTCCTTCGCGCGGGAGTCTCCCCTCCGGCGGGAGGACGCGGGGCATGGGCTCCGCTCAGCTGTTGATGCGGTCGGTCACGGCGACACTGCACTCGTCCGACCCGATCCCCGGTCCTGTCGTGCAGATCCAGAGAGTGATCTCCCCGTCCTCGCGCATGTCGTAGTTGCAGGTCTTGCTCACCGCGGGAAGGCTCACGCTGCAGGTGCCTGAGCGGCCGTAGTCCGTGTACCACTCGACCGAACTGGTGCGGCCCTCGTAGTGCTCGACCCAGATCTTGTCGCCGTAGCCGATGAATCCACCCTCGGCATATCCGTTGCCCACGACGGCATCGGCATAGGCGGAGGTCGAGAGCCACAGCACGGTCGCGGCGGCGACGCTCGCGGCCGCCGCGAACCTGGAAACGTTTCGCATCGAATCACCAATCCATTTGGCATCGCTCGTCCTTGAGGTCCGCGCCCATGGTGCAGAGGCGGTATTCGGGAAACCTTCGGAAAAGCTTGAATCCGTCTTGGCCCTCCGATCGGCGGCGCCCAGAGTGTGGCCGTAGGGGCCGGCGGAGTGACGCGGGGGGCGTGATGGAGACGTGGTTCGGGGTTCTGGGGGCCATCGTGGTGCGGCGCGACGGCGTGCCGGTCGACGCCGGGCACGCCGTGCAGCAACGGGTACTGGCGGCGCTGCTCGTCGACGCGGACCGGGCGGTGTCGGCCGACACGCTCGTGGACCGGGTCTGGGGAGATGCCGAGGCGACGACCGGCCGCACGAAGCTGTACGGATACGTCTCCAGGCTCAGACACGTACTGGCGGGCGCGGGCGCAACCCTCACGCGGGAGAGATACGGCTACCGGCTGGCCGTCGAGCCCGCCCTCGTAGACCTGCACCGCTTCCGGGAGCCGTCAGGCTCGGCCCGAAGAGCGGGCACCGACGACCAGGCCGAGGCGTACCTGCGTGAGGCCCTCGGTCTGTGGCGGGGCAGCGCCTTCGCCGGCGTCGACACCCCGTGGTTCAACGCGCAGCGGGATCTCCTCGACGGCGAGCGGCTGACCGCCGAACTGGAGCTGGTCGATGTCCGGTTGCGTCTGTCCCAGCACCACTGGCTGGTGGACGAGCTGCGCTCCCGGGCGGCCGCGCACCCGCTCGACGAGCGGGTTGTCGGGCAGCTGATGCTGGCTCTGTACCGGTGCGGACGGCAGGCAGAGGCCCTGGAGGGGTACGAGCGTGCCCGGCGGCGGCTCGCCGAAGAGCTCGGGGTCGACCCGGGTGCGGCACTGCGTCGCCTCCAGGAGCGAATCATCGCCGCCGACCCTGAGCTGGCCTTGGTCCGGGCCGGGGCGTCGCTCGCCCCCGAGCGGCCGGCCGACGAGGACGGCGCGGTGGTCTCTCCGGTGCACGCGACGGGAAGGCAGCCCGTCCCGCGTCTCCTGCCGGCGGACCTGTCGCTCTTCGTCGGCAGGGAAGCCGAACTGAGAGAGGTGCACCAGTTGTTCGACCGTGGTGCTGCCGGTCCGGTGACGCTGCTCGTCACCGGACCCGCGGGAGTGGGCAAGACGGCCTTCGCCGTTCGCAAGGGGCACCGGCTCGCCTCCCGCTTCCCCGACGGGCAGCTCCACGCCGACCTGCGAGGCTTCGGCGACGAGCCGGCCGAGCCGTTCACAGTCCTCGGTACCTTCCTCCGTGCCCTCGGCACGGTCGGCGGGAGTGTGCCCGCCGAGCTGGGTGAACGCGTTCACCTCTACCGCACCCTGCTGGCCCAGCGCCGGGTGCTCGTCGTCCTCGACAATGCGGCCGGTGCCGAGCAGGTGCGGGACCTCATGCCGAGCGGCGGGAGCTGCGGCACCCTGATCACCAGCCGGACGACCCTGTCCGGGGTGAGCGGGCGTCGCATCGTCCTCGGTGAACTGAGCTCGGTGACAGGGCTCGCCCTGCTCCGGGAGATGCTGGGCCCGACGCGGACCGGCGCGGAGCCGGACGCGGCCCGCTCCATCGTGGAGACCTGCGGCGGCCTGCCCCTCGCGGTGTGGGTCGCCGGTGCACGGCTGGCCGCACGACCGCACTGGCCGCTGGCGAAGGTCGCCGGCGCTCTCGCCGATGAGCAGCGCAAGCTGGACGAGCTGACCGTGGGCCACATCGCCGTACGGGCGAGTCTCGGGCTGACGTACCGGGGAATGGGCGCGGTCACGAAGCGCGCGCTGCGGATGCTGGCCCTGCTGCCGGGACCCGACTTCGCCGCGTGGGCGCTGTCCGCGTTGCTCGACGTGGGTCTGTCCGAGGCGGAGACGGTCCTCGACGACCTGGTCGAGGTGCACCTGGTCCAGACGGGTGCGGTCGCCGCGACCGGCATCCGGTACCAACTGCATGACCTGGTAAGATTGTTCGCTCGGGAGCGTGCGGAAGAGACCCTCTCGTACGAGGATCGCACGGCCGCGCTGGACCGGCTGCTCGGGGCGAGTCTGCACCTCACGGACCTCGCGGCGGACACTCTCAGCGTCGATTTCCAGGGCATCCCGCAGAAGGATCTGGCGTCCTGGCGGCTCGCTCGGGCCGACACCGACCATCTGCTGGCCGAGCCGCAGGCCTGGTTCGGCGACGAACGCCAGTTCCTCATCAGCGTGACCGAGCAGGCCCTGGACCGCGCGGAGAGTGCTCCGGCCGCCGGACTCGCCATCGCGCTCACCGCCTTCTTCCAGGTCGGCAGTCACTTCGACGACTGGGAGCGACTCCAGCGCCGGGCGCTGGAGACCGCGCTGAGCAGCGGCGACGAACGCAGCGCCGCGAAGGTCCACCGTTGCCTTGGCGAGCTCACGACCATCCTCGACTGGTACCCGGAAGCCCTGCACCACTTCCAACAGGCGTTGCTTCTTGCCGAAGGGCAGGGGCCGACGTACCGCGCCAGTGCGACGGCCGGGCTGGCGTATGTGCACCGACTGCTCGGACAGTACGACTCCGCCGTCCTCCACTTCGAAGCCGCTGTGGAGTTGGCCCGGTCGGCGGGCAACGTCAACTGTCTGGTGTACGCGACCAACGGCCTCGGCGTCATCGACCTGGAGCAGGGCCGTGTCGAGGCCGGGATGGCGCGTTTCACGGAGTGTCTGCGGGTCAGCAGGGTCGCGGGCTACCTGCCGGGGGAGGCCCAAGCCCTGCGCTGCCTCGGCCAGAGCCACCGAGCGCGCGGTGACTACCGGGGTGCCGCTGACGTATACCGGCAGGCGGCCGAGATCAGTGAACGCCTCGGCGACCGCCTCACCGCCACCCACGCCACCTGCTGGCTCGGCGACGTCCTGGTCCGGCTGGGCGAGCAGCACGAGGGGCGCCGCCTGCTGGCGCGGAGCCTGTGGACCTACCGCGAGTTCGGCAATCTGTGGGGTGAGGCGGCGACCCTGTACGCGCTCGCGGATGCGCAACTCGCGGCCGGACGACCGGCGTTCGCCCGTCGCCGCGCCGAAGCCGCCGTCGGCCTCTGGCGGCGCATCGGCTCCAGCGGCTGGCTGGCCGTCGGCCTCGACACGCTGGCCGAGGCGTACGCCATGGGAGGCGATCAGGAGTCCGCGCTGCGCGCTCGAGAGGAAGCCACCTCGCTGCGGCTGGAAGCTGATTGAGGAGTGCCGAGTCATCCGGCCGGGCGGTTGGCCCGGTCGCGGGGTGAGTCGGCGGTGCCGTGAACCGCGCACCACGAGGTAACTACGCACTTTTTTGTGCGTACTTGTGAGAGTTCCAGACCGCTACGAAAGTGAAGGAGAACGCATCCCACCACACGAAGAGGAGCACCTGTGGGCAGCACAGCGGTCTCGGTCATCGGTCTGGGCGAGATGGGGCGGGCGCTCGCCGGCGCTCTGGTCACGGCCGGTCACCCCACGACCGTATGGAATCGGAGCGCGGCCAGGGGCGACGAGCTGGTGGCACGTGGTGCGCTGCGAGCCGCGACGGTGGAGGAAGCGGTGGGCGCGAGCCCGCTGACGATTGTCTGCCTGCTGGACTACGACGTGACGGACGCGCTCCTCCGGCCCGCGGCCGGTGCGTTACGCGGCCGGACCCTGGTCAATCTCACCAACGGCACTCCCGCCCAGGCCCGGCGGACCGAAGCCTGGGCGACGGACCACGGCGCCGCGTATCTGGACGGCGGGATCATGGCGATTCCGCCGACCGTCGCGACCCCGCGGGCATTCATCCTCTACAGCGGTCAGAAGCGGCACTTCGAGGCACACAGGGAGTCCTTGGAGGTCCTGGGCGCGGCGGAGTACCTCGGCGCGGAGGTGGGGACAGCCGCGCTGTACGACCTGGCACTCCTGAGCGCGATGGACCACATGTTCAACGGCTTCTTCCACTCGGTCGCGATGGCCACGTCCCACAGGGAAGGCACGGCGGCGGGTTTCACACGGTTCCTGGTGCCCTGGCTGACGAACATGGCCCAGATGATGCCGACGTTCGCCGCCGACGTGGACTCGGACGCCGAGCCGTCCTTCACCCAGGGCCTCGACGTGGTGCTGAGCGGCGCACGCAACATGGCACAGGCATCCCGGGACGCGGGCGTACGCGCCGACTACTTCGAGCGCTCGGTGGCGGCGCTGGAACGGCAGTGCGCCGAGGGTCTGACCGTGTACTCCGCCCCGGAAGCGGTGCGAGATCTCAGGACGACCTCCGACTGAGGCGGATTCTCCCTCCGGCTTCCCGTCGTGCGGGGGGCGATCAAGTGGGGTGCGGGGGCGGGTGCCGCCGTCGCTATAGCCTGCGTACGTGACCTTGAGTGGACGTCGGAGCGAGTTGGCCGCGGTGGACCGGCTGCTCGACGGCGCGACGGCGGGGCGCGGCGGACACCTGGTCGTCAGTGGTCCGCGCGGCTCCGGCAGGACCGCACTCGTGGACGCCGCGGCCGAAGGGGCACGCGCCCGGGGGCTCACGGTGCTGCGCGCTGCCGGTACGGTCTCGGGGCACGCCGTGTGGGACGGCCTCGTCGAATGGCCTGAGCCTCCGCCTGGCCACCAGGGGCCCGGGGGAGCGCCTCGCCCCAAGGGGACGGATCCCCAGACGCCCCCTGTCGTACCGGCTGGCGCCGGTCCGCGGCTGCTGGTCGTCGACGACATCGACCGGGCAGGCCCGGCGGCGGTGGAGATCTACCGGCTTCTCGCCTTCCGGGCCGACCCCGGGACCGCGTTGCTCGTCACCACGGAGGAGCCCCTCGGGGCGCCGCCGGAGGTACGGCTCGGAGGGCTGACCGAGCAGGAACTCGCCGCCTTGGCGCCGGGGTTGTCCGTCGACGCGGTGCACGCCCTGTGGCTCGCGTCGGGTGGTCTCCCGGGCGCGGCCCTGACCCTCGCGGGCGATCTCGTCGGCCTTCCCGAGAGCACCGACCCCGTCCTCCACCTGGCACTGACGGCCAGGTCGGGGACCGGGTTCCTCGACATCGACGCGGGTCTGGTCCGGCTGCTGGAGACGGCGGCCGAGCGGCCCCTGAACCCCGTCGACCGCGCTCAGGTCCTGGCACGTCTGGCCCGGGAGTTGCTGGGCGACGCGTCGGCCGCCGGGCGCAGGCGCGCACTCGCCGACGAGGCCCTCGATCTGGCCCGCGCGGTCGGTGATCCCGGCTCGCTCGCCGGCGTCCTCGACTCCCGGCTGCACGCCCTGTGGGATCCGGCCGCCGCCGGCGAACGCCTCGCGACCGCGTCGGTGATCGTGGAGCAGGCGCGCCGCGCAGGCGACGCCGAGACCGAACTGAGGGGCGTGTTCTGGCGGTTCGTCGCGCTGATGGAGGTGGGTGAGACGGTGCGGGCCGAGGCCGCACTCATGGCGTACGCGCGTACCGCCGAGCACGTGGGCGACGCGGAGGCCGCCGTCGTCGTGTCGGCGCGCCAGGCGATGCTCGCGACAGTGCGCGGCCGGTTCGACGAGGCCGCCGTGCTCGCCCGGGAGGCCGCGGCGCGCGGGCGGCGGGTCGGCCTCCCGGACACGGAACGGCTGGCCGGCAGTCTGCGAAGTGCGGTCGCCGTGCTGCGGGGCGACGTCGCGGAGCTCGTGGATCCGTGGCAGGCCATGGCCCGGCGGCTCCCCGGGCACTTCTTCGAGGCGACGGCCGCGCGGCTGCTCGTGGAGGCGGGGCGGCCGGTCGAGGCGGGTCTCGAACTGGAGCGGTCACTTCCGGCAGTGTTGGCCGGATCAGGGCCGCGCTGGCTGGGCGCCGCGGCGGACCTGTCCGTGGTGGCTTCGCGTGTCGGCGACCCCGGGGCCGCGCTCGCACTGTACGAGGCGCTGACGCCGTACACGGGTCGGCTGGTCGTCTGGGGCGGTGCGAACACGGTCACCGGTGCCGTCGACGACTACCTCGGCCGGCTCGCCCTGCGACTCGGCCTCCTCGACGAGGCCGTGCGCCTGCTGAGCACCGCGATGGAGCTGGAGCGCAGGATCGGGGCGCTGCCGTGGCTGGCACACACGGCAGCCGCGCGCGCCGACGCCATGACGGCGCGCGGTGCCGCGGGGGACGGGCCGGCGGCCGAGGAGCACCGCTCCACGGCACGGTCCATCGCGGAGCGCCTCGGGCTCGACGGTCTCCTCGCGTCGCTCGCCCCGCCCGCCGACGACGGGCGCTTCGTGCGCGACGGGGACGACTGGCGGCTTCAGAGCGGCGCCGAGTCGGTCCGGCTGCGCGACACACGAGGCATGGAGTACCTCCGGACGCTCCTGGCGTCCCCCGGGCGGGAGATCGACGCTCTGGACCTCGTCGCGGGCGGCAAGGGGCTGCCGGCGCCGGCGAGCGACCCGGTGCTCGATGTGACGGGGCGGGCGGCGTATCAGCGGCATCTGCGGGTTCTCGACGAGCAGCTCGACGCAGCCGACCGGGCGGGCGACCCCGACCGCGCGCGGGCCGTCACGGCCGAGCGCACCAGGCTCCTCGCCGAACTCCGGCGGAATGCCGGGCTCGGCGGGCGCCCGCGCCCCAGGACCGACGAGGCGGAACGGGCGCGGGTCAACGCGACCAGGGCGCTGTGGACGGCGGTCGCCCGCATCGAGGCCGCGGCCCCGCTGGCAGGCGCCCACCTGCGTGCGTCCCTGCGCACCGGAAGCCGCTTCGTGTACCGGCCCGCCCCCGGCGGCCCCGCCCGGTGGATCGTCTGACCTGCGAGGACGGTCCCGGCGGCAGAGAATGGACGAGGCCGGCGGAGACGCGGCCGGACCTGATTCGGCGGCGCGGGGAGCGACGGGATGTGGGCGACGTACGTGACCTGGGTCACGTACGGGGTGTTCACCCTGAGGTTACGCCTCCCAGGCGGACACCTCGGAGAAGGGAACCTTCATGAACGGCACGCAGCACACCACCCTCGCCGGCCTCGCCGTCGACATCCACGGCACCTCCGACGCCCGGCGGCCCATCGTTCTGCTTCACGGCCTCTCCTACGACCGAAGGCAGTGGGGCCCGCTCCTGGACGAGCTGGACGCCGTGGATCCCGGCCGCCTCGTCCTCGCCGTCGATCTACCTGGCCACGGCGGGTCGGCCCGGCGCCCCACCTACCACCTGGACGAGGTGGCGGGGCAGGTGCACGAAGCCGCGACGGAGGCCGGGTTCGACACACCCGTCGTGGTCGGGCACTCCCTCGGCGGCGCCCTGGCCACCGTGTACGCGGCGGCCCATCCGGCGGTCGCCGTCGTCAACATCGACCAGCCCCTACTGGTAGGACCGTTCAGGGACGTGCTCCTCCAGGCGGAACCGGTACTGCGGAGCCCCGCGTTCGGGGAGGTCTGGGACATGATGCTCCAGGGCATGCGAACCGACCTGCTGCCGCCCGCCGCACGGGAACTGGCAAGCACCGCGACGACTCCCCGGCAGGACCTGCTCCTCGGGTACTGGGACGAGGTACTCACCACGCCGGCGGACGTCCTCGCCGAGGAGCGGACGCGCGACATGGGCGCCATCCGCGACCGCGGAATCGCCTACCACCACGTGAGCGGCGAGGAGTTGCCGGCGGCCTACCGCACATGGCTGGAGACGGTGCAGCCGGACGCCACCGTGACGGTGATCCCGGGCAGCGGCCACTTCCCGCACCTGGCACGCCCCAGGGAGGTGGCGAAGATCCTCGCCGCGTACTGATGACCCACCCCGGGACCCGGCGTCCGACGGCTCCCGCCCTCAGCGAGACCCCGTCCGGAGTCCAGCCGTTCCCGCGTGTTCCGTCACACGCGAGTCGGGGTGGTGAATCATCGTGGGGGAATGACAAACGCTGACATGCCGCCCTTTGGCGGGCGCCTGCTCATCGGCGCGACGGGCTCCGCCGCTGTCGCCATGCTTCCGGTCTACATCGGTGCCCTGCGCGGCGCGTTCACCGGAACCATCACCGTGCTGATGACGCATACCGCGACCACCTTCATCCCCCCGCACACCGTCGGGTTGTTCGCGGACCGGGTGGTGACGGGCACGGAACCGGCCGACTGGGCACGGGAGAACCAGGAGACCCTGGCTGCCGAACACGACCTGATGGCGTCCTGCCGGCCACCGCCAACACGCTGTCCGTCATCGCGACGGGCGCCGCGCCGAACATGCTGGCCACGGCGATCGCGGCCGCGGAATTCCCCGTGGTGTTCTCCCCGGTGATGGGCGGTGGGATGTGGCGGAAGCCTGCCGTCCGGCGCAACGTCGACCAGATGCGCCAGGATGGCTACCACGTCGTCGATCCGCAGTGGGGCCAGCGCTACGACGTCGCGCGCGGCGAGTTCATCGACAGCCCCATGCCTCCGGCGCCGCCCCGGTTCGTCGAAATGATCCGGGAGTTCATGCCGCAGCGGCGTTCGGAGGACGGCTGAGCGGTCCGGCCGTACGGCGGAAACCACCGCATTGACGAGTTGGCCGTACGAATGCCGGCCCCGGCGGCGGCCGTCCGGCGTTCCGCAGAGCGTGGTCAGCCGCCGGACACATCACGCTTCTCCAGTGGCCGTACCGCGGGCCCCTGGAGCACCGCACCGTCGACACCGAACCGCGAGCCGTGGCACGGGCACTCCCACGCGGTCTCGGCGTCGTTGAACGCCACCAGACACCCCAGATGCGTACAGCGGGCGGACACCGCTCGGGCTACCCCGTCCGCGTCCCGGTAGACGGCGCAGCGCCGCCCGCCCACGCGTACCACCGCGCCGCTGCCGGGCGGGATCTCCGCGACCGAGTCGACGTGCGTGGTCCGCAGGCGGTCGCCGACGAAATGCCGGCCGACCTCGACCTGCTGCTTCAGCAGGGCGGGCGCCTCCCGCACGGTGCTCTTCCAGCGCCTCGGGTCGTACAGACCGGCCCACGGCGGCTCGTGGCCGTCGATCAGCGCGGCCAGGAGCCCGCCGGCCATGACGCCACCGCTCATGCCCCAGCCACCGAAGCCGGTCGCCACGTACGTGTGGCGGGATCCGGCGTGGAAGGGACCCACGAGCGGCACGGTGTCGGAGGTCTCGTTGTCCTGGGCCGCCCAGCGGTAGGCGGTGTCACCGACCGGGAACCGGGCGCGCATCCAGGTGTCCAGCCGGCGGAATCCCCCGTGGGGGTCGCCGGTGCCGGGGGTGAAGCTCTCACCGGTGACGATCAGCAGGCGGTGGTCGTCGTCGAGCGGCGCGGTGCGTACCGACCGCTTTCCTTCCTCCTGCGTGATGTACATGCCGGTCGGCGCGATGCCCGCGGCGATCGGGGCGGCGATCACCAGTTCCCGGTGCGGGGACAGGCGCGCGAAGGCCAGCGCCCGGTCGAAGACCGGAAAGTGGGTGGCGACCACGACGTCGCCCGCCGTCACGGTGTGGCCCGACTCGACGGTCACCCGGCAGGGGGAGCCTTCCGACAGGCCGGTGGCACGGGTGCGTTCGAAGATCAGACCGCCACGGGCCCGGAGGTCGTCGGCGAGCGCGAGCAGGTACTTGCGGGGGTGGAACTGGGCCTGCCCGTCCACCCGCACGGCGCCGCTCACCTCGTACGGCAGATCGGTGCGCTCCACGTATGTCGCCGCGAGCCCGGCCGCCGCGGCTGCCTCCCGCTCGGCCTTCAGTCCGGGTACGGCCCCGGGGTCCACGGCGTAGGTGTAGGCGGGGGCGCGTTCCAGGTCGCAGTCGATACCGAGGGTGGCGACGATCTCGGCGACCCGTTCCACGGCGCCCTGCTGCGACTGGGCGTACAGCCGTGCGGACTCCTCGTCCCGGGTCCGGCGCAGCCGGTCGTAGACGAGGGTGTGCAGCGCGGACACCTTCGCGGTGGTGTAGCCGGTGACCCCGGCGGCGATCCGGTCGGCCTCCAGAACGGCGACCGTCCGGCCGGTACCGGCGAGTTCCCACGCCGTGCTGAGCCCGGCGATGCCGCCGCCCAGCACGGCCACGTCGACGGTGAGGTCCTTGGTGAGGGCCGGGTGGCGAGTGGCGTCGGCGGTGGTCGCCATCCAGAACGATTCGTCCGCTCCCGGCAGGGGCTGAGGGTCTGTCATGTCAGCCTTTCAAGAGGGTCAGGTCTCAGGAGAGAGGCATCTGGTACCCGCCCCCTGAGCCCCGAAGCACTCTAGGCCGTGACCTTCCCGTTCCGCGGGACCCCGGCCGGGCGGTTGCTTCGTACGGGCCCGGTCGAGAGCCGTTGAACGCGAGATTGGTTCGGCGGGTGTCGGCCGTACCGGCACGTCAGCGGATGTCGTGGTCGGGGTGGGTCTCGTCGTACGCGTGCCGTGCCCCGGCGATGACGGCGCGATGCGCGAGGGACCAGTCGGCGAGCGCCTTGACCAGGTGGGTCAGGCCGGCCCCGGTCTCGGTCAGGCGGTAGTCGACGTGGGCCGGGACGGTCGGGTACACGGTGCGCAGCACGAGGCCGTCACGTTCGAGCCGGCGCACGGTGAGGGTGAGCATGCGCTGGGAGATGCCGTCGATGGCGCGCTGGAGTTCACGGAAGCGACGTGGCCCGCCGGCCAGTTCGACGATCACGAGCACCGACCACTTGTCGCCGATGCGGTCCAGGACATCGCGGATGCCGCAGTCGGGGTGGTCCTCGCCTCCGCATGGGTCGAGGTCGGCGGGGGAGCTGGTTACCCCGGTGTGCGTGAGTGACATCAGACTGCCTTCTTGTGGCCGGTGGGCGTGCGGTCGAGGATCAAGCGTAGTTACTGATGAGAACCACGACGAAAGACTGCGACTGATCATGATTCTGGTGACCGGAGCGAACGGAAACCTCGGCTCGGCCACTCTCGCGGCGCTGCACGCCCGCGGTGCCGCTGCGACGGGCGGCAGCCGCACGCCGGGGGAGGGGATGCGGCGTCTCGACTTCGACGACCACCTGAGCCTCGACCTCGCCGGTGTGTCGGTCCTGGTGCTCGTCTCCGCCGGCTACGCCGAGGACGACCAGGTCGTCGCCCGGCACGCGGCGATCCTGGCCGCCGCCGTCCGTGACGGTGTCGGCCACGTCGTCTACACGAGCCTGACCACCGCCGGCGATCACCTCGCTTTCGCTCTCGCCCACCGTGCGACCGAGCGCCTGGTGCGGGCGAGCGGGTTGCCCTGGACGATCCTGCGCAACGGCCTGTACGCCGAGCTCTTCGGCGGTCTGCTGATGTGGGCCGGCAACGGTGTGGAGTCCGCCTTCGTGGAGTCCCCCTTCGGGGAGGGCGCCCTGGCCGCCGTCCCGCGAGAGGATCTGGCCGAGGCCGCGGCGGTGGTGGCATCGGATCCCGCACCTCATGGCGGGCGCGTCTACGAACTCGTCGGCACGCCGATCACGGCGGGACAGGTGGCCGACGCGATCGGCGTCGCGCATCGCCCCATCGGCCTCGGTGAGCACCGTCGCCGGCTGCTCGACGAGACGGCGGGGCTGCTGCCCTTCCAGCCGCCGATGCTGGCCTCGATAGCCACCGGGGTCCGGCACGGCTTCCTGGGCGGTACCGCACCCGACCTCACCGAGCTTCTTGGCCGGGCGGTCCGCGATCCACTGGCTGTGGCGGTCGCGGTCGCGTCCGCCGCCGGGCCGGAAGCGAAGTCCTAGCGAGGAGAGCGGTACGCGCTCGACGGCGGAAATGAGTCCTCCCCGCGATGGCGCCGGGAATGAGGCCCCGCCCCGCGCGGATGAACCGCTTGAAGAGGTTCGGCGGTGATCAGCACCCGCCGAGAAGCGCTCTCGGCCGGCTCTCACACGGCACGTGCACCCCGCCCGACAGCCGACAGGCGGCGGCCTCGCCGACCGCCTGCCACAGTGAGAGGTGTGCGGCCGTCCGCGCCGGGTACCCGGTGGCCGGCCCACTCGGGGCCCTTGACCAGGGCTGGAGGGCTGATGGCCGTACGACATCGATTGATCGAGTGGTCCGTGTCGGACGTCGGGGCGGTGCTCGCCGACGGGACGCGCGACGGCGACGGGGCGCTCGGACCGGGGCTCCGGAGAGGGGCCCGGCCGGAGGTCTCCGCCTCCTGCCACCCAGGGGGCGGCGTGCACGGAGCCAACGCTCCCCGTGCGCTCCGCCCGGCCTCCCGTGTGTCGCGCGGCCCGGACCCGTGGCCCGCGACGGGTGGGTTCCGCGCGGTGAGAAGCGCGCAGTCAACGGCTCCGGAGTCGGATCCGCGGTACCGCAGAGTGATGAGGTGAGTCCATGCTGGGTCTGCTCGGAACGTACGACCAGCAAGGCCGTGTGATGCTGCCGCGCGGCGTCTACGGGCCGCAGGGAGACACGTTGCTGCTCCGTGAAGCCCTGGAACGGGAGACGGTCGGCACCGGGTCGGCGGTCCTTGACGTCGGCACGGGCTCCGGATATCTCGCTCTCGCCGCGGCACGGCGGGGCGCGAGCGTGACAGCCGTGGACCGCACGCGCCGCGCCGTCCTCGCGACCCGGCTGAACGCCGCGCTCGCCGGGCTCCGGGTCGAGGCCGTCCGAGGTGATCTTCTCGCCCCCGCCGTCGGCAGGCGGTTTCACCTCATCCTCAGCAATCCGCCGTACGTACCCGCGCCGGACGCCGCCCTGCCCGTACGGGGCCCGGCCAGGGCGTGGGACGCCGGGCACGACGGCCGCCTGGTCGTCGACCGGCTGTGCGACGGGGCGGCGGGCCTGCTCCGGCCCGGCGGGGCGCTGCTGGTCGTTCACTCGGCGCTGTGCGGGGTACCCGCGACCCTGGAGCGAATGGAGCGCGCGGGTCTGCGGGCCGAGGTGACCGATCGCCGCTCCGTGCCCTTCGGCCCCGTACTGGCCTCGCGGAGGCAGTGGCTGCTGGCGCGCGGTCTGATCGCGCCCGATGACGAGAAGGAAGAGCTGGTGATCATCCGTGCCGAACGCGTCGAGTGACAGGTCCTGCCGCGTCACCCCGACACGGGACGGGCCGTTCCTGGTCCAGGGTCCCGTCGAGGTGACCCTGGACGACGGGAGGACGGTGCGGTCGGACCGGTTCACCGTGGCCCTGTGCGCCTGTCGACGCAGCCGGACCTATCCCTGGTGCGACACCAGTCACCGCCGCAGGGGCAGGGACTCCGGCGCGCCCCGGGACGGTTCGGGCCCTGTGCGCCGTTCGGGTGATGCGAGTGGGGAGGCCCACGAGTGAGGCCGGGAGAGCTGACCCATGCCGGGCTGAGCGGGCCCGTCCTGCCAACGGGTCGCGGCGAGTTCAGCGACGGAGTCCTCCGTGCGCTGCGTGGTCACCCCGAACGGGAGAGCCCTCTGCCGTCGGACGGCGCGGTCGGCAGGGCCGATCCGTACGGGGAGGACCTGCACCTGGCGCTGTACCTCTGCTACGAACTGCATTACCGCGGGTTCCGGGGCGTCGACCCCGCCTGGGAGTGGCACCCGGCACTGCTCGGTTTGCGGGCCGCTCTGGAACGCCGCTTCCTGGACGCGCTGCGCAGGGACACGGAAGACCGCCCCCACGGCGCTGACGAAGCGTTCGACCAGATCCTGGTCGAGCCGCTGCACGGCACGGGGCTTTCGTACTTCCTCCGGGACGAGGGGGAGCTGTGGCACCTGCGCGAGTACGCGGCCCAGCGTTCGCTCTACCACCTCAAGGAGGCCGATCCGCATGCCTGGGTGATCCCCCGGCTGCGAGGCAGGGCCAAGGCCGCCATGGTCGCGGTGGAGTTCGACGAGTACGGGGGCGGTGACGCGGACCGCATGCACTCGCGGCTGTTCGCGGACCTGATGACGGACCTTGGTCTGGACACGACGTACGGCCGGTACGTGGACGCCGCGACGGCGGAGATGCTGGCGAACGTCAACCTGATGTCGATGTTCGGGCTGCACCGCGCCCTGCGGGGCGCCCTGGTGGGGCACTTCGCCGCTGTGGAGGTAACCTCCTCGCCCGCCTCCCGCCGGCTGGCCGAGGCGATGCGGCGGGCGGACGCGGGAGAGGCGGCGGTCCACTTCTACGCCGAGCATGTGGAGGCCGACGCCGTCCACGAACAGGTGGTACGCCGGGAGGTCGTCGGCGGGCTGCTGGAGGACGAGCCGTGGCTGGAGGCGGACATCGCCTTCGGCGTCGCGGCCACCGATCTGCTGGACGCCCGCATCGGGGAGCGGACACTCGCCGCCTGGCAAGACGGCCGGTCGAGCCTGCGGACACCGCTGTGACGGCTCGCGGACGCATGTGATCCTGTGCGGCCAGGTCGCCGGGCAGTGCGTGCTCCACTCCGCGCTGGACGCGCCCATCCGCCACCTCCGGGTGACCGTGCCCGAGGACGCCCTGGCGCACATCCACTTCTGACTTCCCGTCCGCGGAGGACGAAGCCGAGGACAACGCGGCCCTGAACGCGCCTGGGAACTCGACCGGTTGGGAGCCCCATCGCCCCGGCCACCCTTCCGGCGTACCGGCGCCCGACAGCGCGAAACGGTGCCGCGTCTGCGATCGGGCCGTCTGCGCCGCTCCGCTCAAGATGCGGCCCGGTCGAAGACCGACAGACTTGTGATCATGGCAGAGCAACGTCGTACGCGGACCCGGTCCGCTTCCCCGCCCCGAGGCCGGAGTACGGCCACGGCCGCGGATCCCAGGGGGGCCGCCAGCGCCGCGGCCGAGGAGCTCGAAGGGCTGATCGGCCACCGCCCGGAGGGCGTGTCGGCCGTGCGGCGTACCGACGACGGGTGGCGTGCGGTCGTCGACGTTCTCGAAGTGCCTCGGATCCCGGACACGACGAGTCTGCTCGCCGCGTACGAGGTGCTGCTGGACCAGGACGGGGCGCTTGTGGAGTACCGCCGGCTGCGGCGCTACCGACGCGGGTCCGCCGACCAGTGACCGGCGACCGGTCGACCGCGGTGACCCGGCTTCCATACCGCTGAGAGGACTCTCCCGATGCCCACGACGACCACGTATTCGGACGAGGCGCTGTGTCCGCCCCGCGCCGGCACGCTCTACGACGTACTGGAGCTCATTCTCGACCGCGGCATGGTGATCGACGTGTTCCTCCGGGTCTCCCTGGTCGGCATCGAGATCCTCAAGATTGACGTGCGGATCGTCGTCGCGAGTGTGGACACCTATCTGCGCTTCGCCGAGGCGTGCAACCGCCTCGACCTGGAGCGTGACTCCCGCAGCACCACCGTTCCCGAACTACTCGGAGGGGGCGCGGCCCGGAAGGTCGGCAAGCGCAAGGTCAAGAACGCCGCCGAGTCCGTGGGCGACACCGTACGCAAGGCCGTCGGCGGTCGCGGCGACGACGACCAGGAAGACGACGAGCGGGACGACGATATGCGGGACTACGACGAGGACGACGAGTCGGAGGAGTACGAGGAGCAGGAGGAGAAGACACGGCCCCGCCGGCGGACGCCCTCACGCTCCGGCGGTCCCGCCCGCCGCTCGGTGAGGACCCGGTGATGACGAGCGGAAATGTGTACGTCTACGCGATCGTTCCCGCCGGTACCGTGCTGCCGGCGGACTGCGCCGGGGTGGACGACCCGCCCGCCGTGGTGCGTGTCGTCGAGGAAGGCCCGGTCGCCGCGGTCGTCAGTGCGTCGCCGCTCAAGTTGCGGGCTCGCCGACGGGACCTCATCGCCCACCAGGAGTTGCTGACGCGGCTCTCGGAGGACGGACCGGTGATTCCGATGCGTTTCGGGATGGTCGCGCCGGACGAAGAGGCGGTCCGCAGGCAATTGTCCGGCTCTCGCGCGACCCATCTCGCCGTGCTGCACCAACTGGACGGCAGGGTCGAGGTCAATGTGAAGGTGCTGACCGCTCCCGACGCGCTCGGAGCCCTCGTCGAACAGGACGAGAGGGTCCGCGGCCTTCGTGAAGCGGCGCGGGTGAGGCCGGGCCACGAGGCGAATCTACGGCTGGGTGAAGCCGTTGCCGCGGCCCTGGCCCAACGGGCGGCCGCCGCCGGTCGGCGGGTTCTGGACGAACTCTCGTCCCTGGCGCACGCCGTGGCCGCGGGCCCGGAAGTCCGGGGTTGCGAGCTCAACGCGTCCTTCCTGGTCGGGCGGGACGAGTACGCCGTGTTCCGGGCGTCCGCCGAACGGCTGGCGGCGCACTGGCGGGAGCACGCGGAGCTTCGGGTGGCCGGTCCACTGCCGTGCTACAGCTTCGTCGCGGCAGAAGGCGCTCCCGCTCCGGCCGAGGTCTGAGATGGGTCTGATCACCGGGCTTCTCACGCTCCCCCTGGCGCCGGTCCACGGGGTGGTGTGGGTGGCGGATCAGCTCTACGGCGCGGCGGACCGCGAACTGAACGACCCCGGCGTTCTGCGGGCGCAACTGGCCGCTCTGAACCAGGAGTTCGAGGACGGGCAGCTGAGCGCCGAGGAGTTCGAGCGAGAAGAGGAACGGCTCCTCGACCGGCTGCACGACTCCGGGGGAGCCGGTCATGGCCGGCTCGCGGATTCCTCCCAAGTCACCGAGGCGCAGCGGGAGCCGGAGGACGAAGAGGCCGAGACGGACGACGGCCATGCCGAGGACGAGAAGGACTGAGGCCCACCATGACAGACATCGACTTCAGGCAGGGACCGCAAGATTCGTATCCCGTCCCCGGACCGGGCAGCAGCAGTCTCGCCGACATCCTCGAACGCGTCCTGGACAAAGGCATCGTGATCGCGGGCGACATCAAGATCGACCTGTTGGACATCGAACTGCTCACCATTCGTCTCCGGCTCTTCGTCGCCTCGGTCGACACGGCGAAGAAGGCCGGGATCGACTGGTGGGAGACCGATCCCGCGCTCAGCTCCAAGGCGTCCCGCAACGCCCTGGAGGACGAGAACCGCGATCTGCGCCGACGGCTGGAGTGTCTTGAGTCCGGCGAGGGAGAGAGAACAGCACCCGAAAGCCTCACGGAGGATTCAGCCGGATGAGCGACCTCGTAACCGCCGCCCCTCAGGACACCACCACGGCGACCTACGTCTTCGCCGTCAGCCGCACCGTGGACCCCTCCGTGCTGGCCGGACTGCCGGGGATGGAGGAAGGTGCCCCCGTCCATGTCCTGCCGTGCGGCCGGCTCACCGCCGTCGTCCAGGCCGTCACGGCGGCACACTTCACCGAGGAGGCATGGCAGGCGCGGCTCTCGGACCCCGCGGAACTCGAACGGTGCGCCCGCGCCCACCACGCGGTGGTCAGCGCGGCCGCGACCTGCGGCCCCACAGTCCCCTTGCCCCTCGCGACCCTGTACCGCGGTGACAGCCGCGTACGGCAGGCGATGGCGGACGAGGCAGACCGGTTCACGTCGGTCCTCGACCGCATCGCCGGGCATGTCGAGTGGGGGGTGAAGGTGTACGCGGCCCCCGCCCCGTCCGGTCCCGAACCCGACGTCGCCGGTGCGGACACGGCCGTGAAAGGCGCCGGGCTGGCCTACCTGAACCGCAAACGCGGGCTTCAGCAGCGGCGCCATCACCGTCACGAGGAGGCGCTGCGCGCCGCCGAGGCGGTGGACGCGGAACTGCGCGAGTTCGCGGCTGCCTCACGCCGGCTGCGCCCGCACGGCCAGGAGGCGTCCGGGCGAAGACGCGTCCAGGTTCTCAACGCCGCCTATCTCGTGGCGGAAGGCTCCGCCGCCGAACTGACCGAGCTGACCGGCCTCCTGGAGGCTCGCACAGGAGCGGAGATCGAGATCTCCGGCCCCTGGGTGCCGTATTCCTTCGTGGGCGGGGCGTAGCCGTGACCACACGTCAGCCCGTTCCGTGGGACAACCCCGAACCCCTGACCGGCCCCATCGGCGTCCCGCTGGTCGATCTCCTGGACCGTGTCATGGCGACCGGTGTGGTGATCAGCGGGGATCTCATCATCGCCATCGCCGACGTACCGCTCATCCGGCTCTCGCTGCACGCCCTGCTCTCGTCCGTCAGTGAACGCGTACCGGCTCCCTGGGCGGACGGAGGCCCGCTGTGACCACGACACGCCTGGATCTGGACCGCGAACAGATGGGCCGCGACCTCGTCGCCCTCGTCCTCACCGTCGTCGAACTCCTGCGCCAGCTGATGGAGAGACAGGCGATCCGCCGGGTCGAACAGGGTGACCTCAGCGAGGAACAGGTCGAGGAGATCGGCACGACACTGATGCTGCTGGACGAGCGCATGACGGAACTGTGCGACCGGCACGGCGTACGCCCCGAGGACCTCAACCTCGACCTCGGACCCCTCGGCTCACTCCTGCCGCGCGACTGAGACACGACAGTCGCCGACCGCCCGTTCCCGCCTTGAGGCCGCGAACGCCCGACAGGCGGGCCGCCCCCGGGCGAGCCACTTCCGCACCGCAGGGCCCTGCACCGGCGACCGACTCGAAGCCCTACAAAACGTGCCAAAATGGTCGTATAAATCTTCTCCGCCGACGTCGCGGGCCACGTTGCCGGTGGCGAGTTGTCGGCGGGGCGGCAGGGCCTGGCCTGCGACAGGAGAGGTCGTATTGGGCGTGCATGAGAAAGAAGGTGCCGCGGGGGAGGCGTGGGCGGTTCTGGACCGCGAGGTGCTCCGTACGGCGACAGCCGTACGGTCCCACCTCGCGAGTGTGTATCTGCACGCGCCCGGAAACGCCGTGAGCATGGCGGTGGGCATCGGAATGGCCGCCCGCATGGCGTGGCCGTGGTGGCGCTGGGCACTGGCGTCGGAGGTCCCGGTGGCCGAGGCGGTCCGCGAGTGCCACCCGGTGTGGGTCGGCGGTCAGCAGGAGATGGCGGAGCGCTACCCCCGCGCATCACTGGCGTTCCCGTTCCCGGCGTCCATGTACGTCGCCCCGCTGGTCCTCGACGGCATCTGCTGGGGAGCGTTTCTGCTGGTGTGGCCGGCCGACCGGACCTCTGCGCCGTCCGGGCAGGAGGAACGCGAGATCAGTGGCTCGTGCCTCCGTATGGCCGAGGCGCTGCGCCGGGCCGACGAATCCGGTGAGACGCTGCGCCCTGCGGACGAACCTCGCTCGTTGCCGCTGCCACCGCCCTTGCACAGTGACCCGGGGCTGGAGCTTCTCGAACGCCTGCCCGGCGGGATCCTCGGGCTCGATCTGGAAGGCCGTGTGACCTTCGTGGACGCCGCCGCCGGTGAACTGCTTGAGCGTGAGACCGAAGGACTGCTGGGCATACCCATCTGGGAGATGTTGTCCTGGCTGTGGGACCCGGCCGCCGAGAACGCCTATCTGTTCGCCACCGTCAGCCAGCTTCCCACGAACTTCACCGGCCAGCGGCCCGACGGCAGGCGGCTGGCGTTCGTTCTGCACCCCGGGGAAACCGGGGTCACCATGCAGATCGGGGCCGCCGAGGTCGCTCCCGAAGGGGAACAGAGCCTTCGTGCTCCGCCCGTCTCCGTCCCCGCCCACAGCCTGTTCCGCCTTCTGCACCTGATCTCCGCGCTGGCGGAGGCCACCGGCGTCCAGGAGGTCGCGGAGTCCCTCGTCGAGCAGATGGTGCCGGTCCTCAACGCACAAGGGCTGCTGCTGCTCATCGCGGACGAGGGCCGCATCCGCGTCGTCGTCGCCCACGGCTTCCCGTCGGCGATCACCGAACACATGCGCGATCTTCCGCTGAGTGCCGGCACGGAGGGAGTGCAGACCCTTGAAACGGGAGTCGCCAGATTCCACACGGACAACACCGCGCTTCGTCGGGACTTTCCGGACATCGAGAGACACTCGTCGATGAGTGCGTACGCGTTCCTGCCACTGACGGTCACCGGGCGCACCATCGGAACCTGCGTACTCGGATACGACCGCCCGCGCCAGTTCCCACCGGAGGAGCGCGCCGAGCTGACCTCGCTCAGCTGGATGGTCGCCCAGGCGTTGGAGCGCGCCCGGCTCCACGACGTCAGCGCACGGGCCGCGCGGGGCCTTCAGGTGGGACTGCTGCCGCGGACACTGCCGACCGTGGAGGGCCTGGAGGTTGCCGCCCGCTACCGCGCGGCAACCCACACGCTCGACGTCGGCGGTGACTTCTACGACCTGATCCGGACCGGCGAGGACAGCGTGACCGCCGTCATCGGTGACGTGCAGGGACACAGTGCTTCCGCGGCCGCCCTGATGGGCCAGGTCCGCGCCGCCGTACACACTCACGTACAGGCGGGCGCCCCACCCGACGAGGTCCTCTTTCGTGTCAACCGCCTCCTGACGGACTTCGGCGGGGACCTCTTCGCGAGCTGCGTCTGCGCCCACCTCGACCTCTCCCGGCGCCGCGCCCTGGTGGCCACGGCGGGCCACCCGGCGCCGATCCTCAGCCTTCCCGAGGAAGGCACGCGGATCTTGGACCTGCCGGAGGGGCTGCTGCTCGGCATCGACCCGGACGTGTACTACCGCTCCGCCGAGGTCCCGCTGCCGCCCGAAAGCCTGCTCGTTCTGTACACCGACGGACTCATCGAGCGGCCCGGCATCGACATGGGATCAGCGATGAGGGACCTCGCGGACCACGTCGCGCAGATACCGTCCGGCCCACTCGAAGGGCTGTGCGAGAACCTGCTCTCACGGTCGGACGACACGCCACGAGAGGGACGCGGCGACGACGTGGCGCTTCTCCTGCTCCGACCTGGCGACTCCAGGGCGTTGATTCCATGAGCGAGCGAGGACTTGCCGCCGGCCGCCGCTCCGGAGGCTGCGGCGACATCCGGTGGAGCAACTGGTGGCGGCCCGATGAGTAGCCGCGGCCGATGGGATGTTCGCGACCTGCCGCCCAGCACGGCAGGGCCTTCCTGGTGACCGGAGGCGCGTCCGGCATCGGCTACTTCATCGCCGAGCAGCTGGCGGGCGCGGGTGCCACCGTGATCCTCGCGGGGCGCGACAGCGCCAGGGCCGAACTGGCCGAGCGGGCGATCCGGTCCCGCGTTCCCGGTGCCTCGCCGCGGCCCCTTCTCCTGGATCTCGCCGATCTGGCAGCTGTCCGCACGGCGGCGGACGACCTGAGCGGCTCCGTGGAGCGGCTCGACGGTCTGGTCCTGAACGCCGGATTGATGTCGCAGCCGGAGCGTCGCGAGACGGTCGACGGCAACGAGCTGGTGTTCGGTACGAATTGTCTCGGTCACTTCGTCCTGGTGGCCTCGCTGTACCCGCTGCTCGCGCGCACCGCCGACAGCCGGATCGTCACTGTCGGCAGTGCCGCCGCACGGCTGGCGGAGCTGGACTTCGACGACCTCCAGGCCGTGCGGCCCCCGTACAAGGGGTTTCGCACGTACGGACAGGTGTTTCATCGCCAGCAGCGGACCACAGACGTTGATGTCGTATGCCCGGCGAAACCGTTCGACGTCCGTCTCCGCCAGACTTCCCAAGGTGGCCGGAGCGCCGGCGCAGTTCACCAGTACATCGACTCGGCCGCACCGTTCCGTGACGGCCGCGGCCAGGTGCTCGACGTCCTCTTCCCTGGTGACGTCAGCACGTTGGAACCATGCCTCGCCGCCCAGGTCCGCCGCGAGCGCCTCGCCCCGGTCCGTCCGCCGGCCGACCAGTACGACCTGGGCGCCCTCCTCGGCGAATCTCCGCACGATCGCCGAACCGATACCACTTGTCGCGCCCGTCACCACTGCGACCGCGCCGTCAAGCTCATTCATCACCACACCACCCAATCGCTCTTATCGTTATTCTTCATCCCAAATGTCTGGTCAGTCAGCCCCCAGCGGAGTGGCTGTTTCCCGGTCGATCGGCGGAGGAGAGAACAGAATGCCGCGTACCACGCTTCAACCGCCGGAGCTTTTCAACAGCCGGCCCTGGGGGTTTTCGCAAGTGTCGATCTCCCCTCCGGGGAGAATCGTGAACATCGCCGGCCAGGTCGCGTGGGACAGCAACCACGAGGTCACAGCTGTGGGGCGGGAAGCGCAGCTCCGCCAAGCGCTCAGGCATGTCTTCGTCGCTCTCGAAGCCGTTGGCGGTACACCGGACGACATCCAGATCCTCCGGCTCTACCTTCCCGGTTTCGAGTCCGGCCCCGAGGCGGACCTGGTCGGGCGCGTCCTCGTCGACACATTCGGATCGGAGAACCCGCCCCCTTCCTCATGGATCGGGGTGCAGGCCTTGGCGCAGCCGGAGTATCTGGTAGAGGTCGAGGCCATGGCAGTCGTCCCGGACAGCAACGTCCCGGTGGATGGAGGCGTAAAGCGGTAGTCGTCGCCGCGATACCGCCGGGCAAGAGGGCTGCGACCGTTGGAACATCACGTGCGCGCGGATGACGTGGCGGCGCTCGGTTCGGGTTCCGGACGTGGTAGTCGACAGGGATGAAGCCTTCTGGTGACGCGGTCCATTCATCCCGGTTCGGACGGCTGCGCCGCGTGATCAGCCGTTCACCTGTCGGCCGCGGCTGGCGGCGGAGCAGTGACCTTGAGCTGTGGTCGCTTGCCCTGGGGTTCGCGGCGCTGGGGCTCCTCACACTGGTGCCGCTGCTGATCACCGTCGCCGCCGCGGATCCGGAGCGCGGGTGGGGGTTCGCCGAGTGGCTCGGAGAAGGGCTCGGCGTCTCGATCGCCTCCAGAGCGGAAGTCGGGCAGTTGTTCACCCGGCCCGCCGAGGTACTGCGGACGACAACCGCCTTCGGCATCGCCACTCTTGCCGTATTCGGTCTGAGCTTCGGTGCGGCGGTGCAGGGAGGCTACGAGAAGATCTGGGGTCTGCCGCCGGCCCGCTGGAGGGCCAGGTGGCGGCATGTGGTGTGGCTCGGCGTCCTGACCGGATACCTCTTGCTCTCCGGCACCGCCACCCTGCGGCGCGAGCCCCTGGGGGGTGGGGCCGTCGCGTCGCTGAGCGCCCTCCTGTTCCTCTGGTGGTCCCAGCGACTGCTGCTCGGCGGGCGGATCCGCTGGCGTGCCCTGTTTCCCGGCGCGGTCGCCACCGTGATCGGGCTGCTCGGCCTGAGGATCTTCTCCGGGCTCGTCTTCTCGCCCCTGATCGCATCCAGCGCCGTCAGCTACGGCCCCATCGGGACCGTCCTGGTCATCCAGTCCTGGCTGGTCGGTGTGGGAGTCGTCGTCTTCGGCGGTGCCATGGTGGGCCGGCTGCTGCACGAGGAACTGCCCCGCATGAAGCACGCGCTGAATCAGCGCAGGGGTGACCGTCGCGACCGCGGACGCGGCTGAGCGGCGTCAGCACGGGAGGACGGCGTGGATGGTTTTCCCCGGGCCGGGGCCGGGCGTGATGGTCACGTTGCTGGCGAGGCGGCGGATCATGTGCCAACCGAAGCCTCCGGTGCCTCCGTTGAGGTCCGGGGTGCGCTCGCGCGGCGGGAGCGGGCTGGGGTCGCAGACGGCGACGCGTACGGCATCGGGGTCGGCGGTGAGTTCGAGTGTGTAACGGCCGCCACCGTGACGCAGTGCGTTGGTGGCGAGTTCGGACACCACGAGGGCCAGGTTGTCGGCACTTCCGGTGTCGGGTGCGGGGCTGAGGCTGTTGAGGAAGGCGCGGGCCACGTCGCGGGCCCGGGCGATGCCGGCGGGGCTGTCGTCCGCGAGCACGAGAGTTGCGGGAGCCGACGTACTGGTCGGCATGGTGCCGTTCATGCGCTTCACCCACCTGTTCCGGTTGCTGCGCTGAAGTGGTCTTGTTCCCGGCCCGTCGGCCTCCACACTCCCGGCGGAGACAATTTCCCGTGCGTTCGGGTGACAGCACGCCGCACTCTGACATCACAGAAAATCTGTCGTGGCGGGAGTAGACATCCGACTTTGCGCGGGGCTAGAGTTCTACTCGTAGCCAGACAGTGAAGAGGGCACGGCAGAGATGAACTGCCGTGCATGCAGGTCAAGCAGAGTGTGGAACGGCAGTGGAGTGGCGGGGCCGGAATCGGTGGGTCCCGCGACTGGCTGCCGGGCCGTGCGGCCCCGGGGGCCGCAAGCAGTCCCGCAAGGTCCAGCAGTACGACCCGAAGGAAGTAAGGAGTAGACACCGTCAGGATCGCCCGGGCGAGCACCACGACGCTCGGGTACCGCAGGCCCCAGAACGGAAGGTGGTCCCCGGTCACGCATACGCGATCCCCGCAACCCCGCCAAATCCCCCGGGCGGCAAGCGGAAAACGAAAGCCGACGCACCGAGTCGGCAGATGGTGTTGAAACCCCGGGCCCGGGTGCCGTTACGGCACCCGGGCCCCTCGACGCGTCCCAGAAAAAGAGGTGCTATGCCCCCTGAGAAACCCCGCCCCGCCGACAACCTCGACGACGACGACTACCCCGCGTACACCATGGGCCGCGCCGCCGACATGCTCGGCACCACCCCGGCCTTCCTCCGTGCCCTCGGCGAAAACCGGCTCATCACCCCGCTGCGCTCGGACGGCGGCCACCGGCGCTACTCCCGCTACCAGTTGCGTATCGCCGCCCGCGCCCGCGAACTCGTCGACAACGGCACGCAGATCGAAGCCGCCTGCCGCATCATCATCCTCGAAGACCAGCTCGAAGAAGCCCTCCGCATCAATGAACAGCAGCGCCGCCACGCCCAGTAGCGGTCGCGGCGCGCCGCCTGGGCCGGGTCGGCCGCGGCACTGCGCCAACGGCCTTCGGTGGAACGGGGTTTCGCGTGAGGAACCGCGGGCAACCGGCGTGCATGGGCGGCAACGGTCGCCCGGTGCCCACTGGTTGAGGTTCAGAGCGGATTGGACGTGCGGCGTTGATGAAGCGAGTCGCTCTTGCTCCGCGTGCGGTGCGGCAGCTGCGCCGTGTCCGTTCGGTGTATCTGGTCGGGGTGATGCTGTCGGTGCTTGGCTTCGTCCTGGAGTCGGGCCGGACCGTCGGCGACCGGCGGCTGGAGATCGTAGGGGTCTTCCTGGTGGTGTTCACCGCGCTGCTGGGTCTGACCGTGGTTCAGCTGTGGCGTCACCGGAAGACAGTTCACTGCAGTACGTCGAAGAGGCTGACCCCCTCCGGCTGAACTCCGGCCGGGGCGGTACGGGTTCGGGTCGAGTGCTTCCGGAAGCGTGATGGGTGGCGATGCGGGGCCCTTGCTTGTGCTGCCGCGCCGGCATCGGCCGGGTCAGGTGAGCGTCAGCCCGTACGCGGTCAGCACCTCGCTGACCGGCTGCCAGTACGTGACGCCCGACGTGGTGCAGGAGGTGGTGCCGCCGGACAGCAGGCCGAGCGCCAGGCTCCCGGAGAAGGAGGCCGCTCCGCTGTCGGCGGGGGCGGCGCAGGCGTTCGCGCGGAACAGCCCGTGGACAGCACCGGCACCGCCGTAGTTGATGGACACGTTGACGGCCTGCACGCTGGTGGTCTGGCAGTTGTAACCAGCGATCCTGAACGGCATCCCGACCCGGGGCTCGACGGACCCGGTGATGTCGACCTCGCTCTGTCCGCACCGGACGGTGCCCGGCCGGGGAACGGTGGGGTTGTCGTACCGGACGACGCCGTAGTCGTTGCCCGGGTAGCTGGAACCGACCGTGGGGCCGATGTACGTGGTGAGTGACGGGTTCAGATACCAGTGGCTCACGTCGTTGGTGCAGTGCCCCGCGGTGACGAAGTAGTCCTGGCCGTTGTTGACCGCGTTGAAGCCGAGCGAGGCCGTCGCGTCGAACCCGTAGATGTACTCGCCGCCCTTGACCAACGGCGCCGTCTCATCGGCCGGCTTCCCCAGCCCGGCGGCGGTGGCCAGCTCGCCGGGGATCCGCTCGAACTCCAGCGCGCCGGCCAGTTCGCCGGCCGTGCGCCGGATGTGCCCGATCTCCTGGGCGGAGACCGTCTCGTCCACCGACACCCGGACCTTGCCGGTCGCCGGGTCCACGTTCCACGCCGTGCCCGCGACGTCCGCCTCCAGGACGGCTCCCCGCACGGTGTTGAGCTCCACGGCGCTGAACGTCCCGTCCGCGGTCCGGCCGTTCGCCGAGCCGGGCGCCAGTATCCCGGCGGCCAGCGCCACCAGCGCCCCCGCGACCGCTGCCGATCTGACGCGGGTGGCATGCCTGTTCTTCATGTGCGCCTCCGTTCACACCATCACGCCCTTGTGGCGTCTATGTGTTCACGACAACTCTTCCCCGGATCGACCCGGATCGACCCGGGGCGCACCTGGCCTCCCGGCCTGAGCTCTTGTCGCTTCGCGGATTGCAGAGTCCGGTCCGTGCTCGCCGACCGCTGACAGGCTCCACTACTCGGTGATACCGTGTAGTGGTACTCGGTACTACGTAGTACCGCTGGGTCGAGGAGGACTCGCGATGGACGACCTGACGGAGATGCTGAAGGGCACCCTCGAAGGGTGCGTGCTCGAAATCATCGGCAGCGAGGAGACCTACGGGTACGCCATCACCCGTCAGTTGAACGAGCTCGGCTTCGCCGATGTCGTCGAGGGGACGGTGTACACCATCTTGCTGCGACTGGAGAGGAACAAACTCGTCCAGGTGACGAAACGACCATCCGGGGTCGGTCCGCCGCGCAAGTTCTACGCACTCAACGACGCCGGACGCGAGGAACTCGCGAAGTTCTGGACGAAGTGGCAGTACGTCTCATCACGCATCGACAGGCTCAAGGAGGGCGGAAGATGAACTTCTGGGAGACCATCACAGGCAGCGATCTCACCAGGGAATGGAAGGCGTTCGAAGCCCGGGCCGAGGCCCTGCCGGACGACTACCGGGCGGCGTGGGAACAGATCAAGGGCCACCTCTTTCCCCATGGGGACTTCACCGGCCGCAACCTGATGCCGATCCTCGACGCAGCCCTGGGGCTGCTCGAAGAAACAGCGGCGGACGGTCAGAGCGTCCATGAAGTGCTCGGCGACGACATCCAGGGCTTCTGCACGGCGCTTGCCGGTGGAGAAGGGGCTCGAACCTATCGGGACCGGTGGCGCGAGCAGTTGAACAGGAACGTCGCAAGGAAACTGAGCAGGCTGGGAGGCTGACGTGGGCATCCAGGACATCATCGAGGGCAAGAAGCAGTGGCGGGCGCACATGGCCCGGGTCAAAGCGCTCCCGCCGGACTACCAGATCGTCTACAAGGAGATGCAGAAGTACTTCTTCAAGATCGGACCGATGGACCTGCCCGACGGGCCCCTGCTCCCCGGGATCGTCGACTTCTTTGAGGAAGGCGCCGCCGCGGGCAAGGGGGTCTTGCAACTCATCGGCAACGACGTCGCCGCGTTCTGCGACGACCTGGTCAAAGACTCACCCACCTATGCGGACGCCTATCAGGAGTCCGTGAGCGGCGAACCCGGCACGGCCGAGAAGTAACACCGTCGCCTCGCGCCAGTCGGGGTAGCCCTCAAGCGCGGCACGTTCATCTCCTCGTAGTGCGGGCCGGCGCGGGGCGACCGGCAGCCACAAGCCGCCACAGATCCCGTTCGCCGAGGCGGTCGTGCAGGCGGGCGAGGCTGGCTCAGCCCTGCGCGAATGTCCACGCCGAGGGGTCTCCGGCGGCGGTCCTCTCGACACCCCTTCCTTGTCCCTTCAGCTTTCGAAAGGAAGCGCCATGCCTTCATCTGTCATGCCCACATCCAGCCAAGGTGACGGTCACCCGTCGCCGACCGCGGTCTCGGCTGTCGGTCTGCGCAAGTCGTACGGTGAAAGGCTCGTCCTTGACGGGATCGATCTGCGTATCCCGGCCGGGTCCGTGTTCGCGCTGCTCGGGCCGAACGGCGCCGGTAAGACCACCGCCGTGAAGATCCTGTCCACGCTCATCTCCGCCGACGCCGGTGACCTGCGTGTCGGCGGGCACGATCTGGCCGCCGATCCGCAGGCGGTGCGTGCCGCGATCGGGGTCACCGGGCAGTTCTCCGCCGTCGACGGTCTGATCACCGGCGAGGAGAACATGCTCCTCATGGCGGACCTGCACCACCTCTCCCGCGCCGAGGGACGCCGCTCCGCCGC
>NZ_BMMV01000027.1 GCF_014646115.1 Streptomyces camponoticapitis
CGCTTCACCGACCCGGCCACCTACCAGGGCGCCGCCGCCGCCCTCCGCGAAGCCACCCGCGACGACGAAGCGCTGTCGCTGCAGATCCCCAGCGGCGGCAGCCAGCGCGAACTGCGCTCCATCCTCGACTGGCTGGACACCGCCGGCATCGAGGCCGACGAACTGACCGTCCACACCCCCGACCTCGACGACGTGTTCTTCGCCCTGACCGGCCCCGCCAACATCCCCAACCAGACCAAGGAGAACGTCCGATGAGCTCCCTGACCCTCGCCGCCCGCGACTCGACCACGATGCTGCGCCGGAACCTCCTGCACGCGCGCCGCTACCCGTCCCTGACGCTGAACCTGCTGCTCACGCCGATCATGCTGCTGCTGCTCTTCGTCTACATCTTCGGCGACGTGATGAGCGCCGGCATCGGTGGCGGGGGCGCGGACCGCGCCGACTACATCGCCTACATCGTCCCGGGCATCCTGATGATGACCATCGGTTCCACCGTGATCGGGGCCGCCGTATCGGTCTCCACCGACATGACCGAGGGCATCATCGCCCGCTTCCGTACGATGGCGATCCACCGCGGCTCGGTGATCGTCGGGCACGTCGTCGGCAGCGTGCTGCAGGTGCTCGCCAGCCTGGTCCTTGTCGGCGCCGTCGCCGTGGCCATCGGATTCCGCTCGACCGACGCGAACGCCCTGGAATGGCTCGCGGCGTTCGGACTGCTCGCCCTGTTCGCCCTGGCACTCACCTGGATCGCCGTCGGCATGGGCCTGGCCAGCCCGAACCCGGAGGCGGCCGGCAACATGGCCATGCCCCTGATCCTGCTCCCGCTCATCTCCAGCGCCTTCATCCCGGCCGAGACCATGCCGGGCTGGTTCCAGCCGATCGCCCAGTACCAGCCCTTCACCCCCGCCATCGAAACCCTGCGCGGCCTGCTCCTCGGCACCGAGATCGGCCACAACGGATGGCTGGCCGTGGTCTGGTGCCTGGCTCTCTCCGCCCTCGGCTACTACTGGTCCAAGGCACAGTTCAACCGCGACCCGAAGTGACCGCCGTCATGACACGGGCGGCCTCCAGCAACTCGTCCCGCTCCAGGGCGGCGTACTCCGACACCGCGTCGGCGTACGCCGCCCTGCCGGCGTCCTCGGCCGCCTTCCGGGCCCGGTCCGCCGCCATCGTCGGCTGGAACTCCCTCAGTACCCGCAGCCGTTCGGCCAGCGCGAGCATCCGTACGGCAGCGGCGTCACCGGCGGCGAGTCCCGCCATTCCCAGCGCGTGCAGCACCGTCCCGAGCACCGGGAGACCCACCTGCGAGCCGGCCGGAGCCGAGAGCAGGGTCCGCAGCCCCTGCCGCAGCCGGTCGACGGTCTCCGTGACCAGCTCAAGACGGTCGGCGTGCGCGTGCGCGGTGACCGCCGCCGACTGGATCTGCAGCGCCCACGGGTCGAGCCACAGGTCGCCGCCGCTGAGCGTCGAGCCGACTTGGGGCAGTCGCTCCACGGCACTGCGCCACAGGCCGAGCCCGACCTCGGTCAGTCCGCGGGAGAGTGCGATCTCGGCGCGTCCGCCGACTCCGGGACTGTAGAACGCGACTTGGCGCGAGGCGTTGTGGCTCTCGGCCTGCCGCAGCCAGTACTCGGCCTCGTCGGGATCGCCGCGCTGCAGGCAGGCGAGGACGAGGAGCCAGCGGACGAAGATGTAGTCGTGGCCGTCGTTGAGACGCGGCAGCACCTTGAGCACCGCCTTGAGGTGCTCGTACGCCTTTTCGCCCTGCCCCGTCCGCACGTACAGCTCGCTCAGCCGGGAATGCCCCATGAGCTGCATGGACGGAGTGTCGACGGGAGCCAGTGCGGCGACCGTCCGGCGCGCCGAGGCGAGCGCGCGGTCGATGTCGTGCTCCGACTCCCAGATGTAGGTGGCTATGGACTCGGCGACGCCGGCGATCAGCGGCTGCTCGCTGTCGCTGAGCCTTCGCAGCACCTCGTAGTCGGGAGGCAGCATCTCGGGGACCGCGCTCAGCACCACCGCGCTGGCGCGCAGCAGGGTGTCCGGCGGGGCCGGAGGCAGCCGCCGGAGGGTGACGAGCTGGCGTATGGCGCGGGGGCCCTGGCCCATGAACAGGTTCGCCGTGCACAACACCGCGGCGGAGCGGGCGACTTCGACGTGCTCGGGCTCGGGGTGGTAGTGCGACAGCGGCGGGCCGGTGTCCGCGGCGAGGGCGGCGAAACGCGGGAAGTTGGAGTCGGTGGACCACAGGGAGGCGAGGACGGCGGTGAGGGCTGCGAGGGTGGGGCCGTCCGTACGGGCCAGGGCGTGCCGCAGGGCCAGTACGAGGTTGTCCTGCTCGGCCCTGATCCTTACCCAGGCGGCGAGCGGTTCCGGGCCGAAGAACCAGTCGTGGTACGTGACCCCGAAGTCCCGCGCCCAGGTGAGGAACCGATTGACGGCCTCCTCGTCCTGGCCCGCCTCCGTACACCGGGCCGCGCTGAACTCCCGTACGGTCTCCAGCATCCGGAACCGTACGCCGTCCGGGGTGTCGGCGACGGTGATCAGCGACTGATCGGCCAACTGCTCCAGCAGAAACAGCGCGTCCGCGCCGAGGACCTGCTCCGCCGCCTCGCCGGAGAGGCCGCCGGGAAAGACGGACAGCAGCCGCAACGCCGCCCTGGCTTCCTCCGCGAGGAGATTCCAGCTCCACTCCACCACCGCGTACAGCGTGCGGTGGCGCTCCGGTGTGTCCCTGGCTCCGCCGCGCAGCAGCGCGAACCGGTCGCCGAGTCGGCGGGCTATCTCCGGGACGGACAGCACCCGCACCCGCGCCGCGGCCAGCTCCACGGCGAGCGGCAGTCCGTCGAGATGGCGGCACAGCTCGGCCACCGTGTCCGGTGGCAGCTCCACTCCGGGCCGGGCGGCGCGGGCGCGCTGTGTGAACAGCTCCACGGAGGTGTCGAGACCGAGCTCCGGCAGCGTGTACACCGCCTCCGACATGAGACCGAGAGGGGCCCTGCTGGTGGCGAGCACCCGCAGGTCCTTCGAGGAGGAGACCAGGGCCCGTACGAGGTCGGAGGCGCCCCGTACGACCTGCTCGCAGTTGTCCAGGACCAGCATGGCGGGTCCGGAGCCGAGCACGCCGAGAATGCCGGACACCTGGGCGGCCGGGCCGTGGCCGCCCACGGCGCCGGGCCGGCCCTCGCCCGCGCCGAGCGCGGACGCCACTTCCACGGCCACGTCCGCGTCCGCGGTGACGCCGGCGAGCTGCACGAAATACACCACCCGCTGCTCGGCCCGGCGGCTGACGGCGTGCGCGATCCTGGTCTTGCCGAGGCCGCCGGGGCCGACGACGGTGACGGCGCGGGAGGTGCGCAACAGCCCCTGGAGCGCGGCGATGTCCTCGTCCCGGCCGAGAAGCGGGTTCGGCTCGTGCGGCACCCCGTGCCTGACCACCGGCTCCTCGCCGCGAAGCAGTTCCTGCTGTACGGCTTTGAGCCCGTTGCCCGGATTCGTGCCGAGCTCGTCGCGCAGGTCACGGCGGTACGCCTCGTACCGCGTCAGCGCGGCGGACGGGCCCGCCGTCGCCGCCTCACCGCGCAGCAGCTCGGCCAGTACCTCCTCGTCGCGCGGATTGTCCGCGGCGGCCACGCCCAGCGGTCCGGCCGCTTCCGCGTGCCGTCCAAGACGGGCAAGGGCGAGCGCCCGCGCGCGGACAAGGGTCCGGCGGACGGGGGCGCGCTCGGTGCGCAACGCGGCCACGGGGTCGCGGGTGTCGTCGGCATCGCCGGGCGTGCCCTCCCACAGCGCGAGCCCCGCCTCGGCCGCGGCGAGGGATCCCGCGTGGTCCCCGGCCCTGGCCCGGTCCGCGCTCGCGGCGGCGTGCAGCAGCAGCGCGGAGGCGTCGACCTGGTCCTCGGCGAGGGTGAGCCGGTATCCCGTCGGCGTGCTCGCGATGACGTCGGCGCCCAACTGCGCCCGCGCGCGCGACACGAGGACCTGCACCGCCCTTCCCGGCCTCTCGGGCAAGTCCTCCGGCCACAGCCCGGCCACCAGCCGTTCGGTGCTGCAGCCGGTCCGCAAGTCGCCCGCGAGCAGCGCGAGGAGACCGCGGAGCCGGGGCGCGGTGACCTCGTGTCCGCGGCAGGCGACACGTGGCAGCAGGGTCAGATCGGTAGTCACCCGTGCAGATTAGCCATGGGGCCGCCCGGGTGAA
Organism: Streptomyces camponoticapitis; assembly: GCF_014646115.1. Lineage (GTDB taxonomy): Bacteria > Actinomycetota > Actinomycetes > Streptomycetales > Streptomycetaceae > Streptomyces > Streptomyces camponoticapitis. The sequence continues at coordinate 4,199 of NZ_BMMV01000027.1, forward strand.
CTCCGGCTGCCGCCTCGGGCTCGCCGCAGTCCCGCCGGATCACCTTGTCTCCCCCGTCCCTGAGCGCTCGGAACCCGCCTCCGAATCCCCGATTTCGGGGGTTCGGAGGCGGGTTCGGGCCGACGTCGCGACCGCCGAGCGTACGAATCCGGCTGACCGGGGCCGGTCATCAGGCGGCGTCGAGGGCCCCGGTGATCTTGCGGGCCATCTCGGCCAGGGCGGGGCTGGGCTCGCCACGGTGGGTCCGGGCGGAGGCGTCGACGGCGACGGTGACGGTGCGGCGGAAGTTGTCGGCCTCCGCCGGATCCTGCTTCTTGAGCAGGCTCATGGTCGCTGTCAGGGCCGGCAGTACGTGGTCGGCGAGTTCGGCAGTGGACTTGCCGTTCAGGTCCTTGATCTTTGTCTTCTCGGCGAGCACGTGCCCGACCGGACCGGTCGCGGAAGCCAGCGCGATACTGCCTTCGGTGGCGGCCCGGTGGGACGACCCGGCGGCGCCGGCGGCGGCCATCAGCGAGACGGCGCCGTACGCGGCGGTCCGCAGGGTGAGCTTGTCCTGGTCGGTGAAAGTGATGGCCATGGTCGTGTGCTCCTCAACTCTGTCGCGGCCCCGGTCGGGCTCGCGTCGCCTTCCTTCTGGCACAGAGCTTGCTCCCGTCCGCTTTCACGGCTGTCGCACCACGGTTTCAGTGGACAGGCCGACGATGAGAGCCGATTGAGCGCGGCTTGAGAAGCGTCTCTGAACCGGGACCGCGTGAACCGGTGGGAGCGAGCCACCGGTTGTCGTACGCGGTCGCGACGGCACCGGACCACGGCGGCACCGGACCGCGGCGGCACCGGTAAGAGCGAGCGAACTGCGCCGCATTCGACGGTCGTCCGTTGAGGCGGACCCGCCCGGCTACGCGTTCAATCGCGCCCGCAGGAGGGTGTCGATCCTCTGCCATGCCGGGGATGAGGCATTGACCGTTCCCTGAACGAGGGCCGGGATCTCGGATGCCGCCTCCGGCCCGGGAAGGTCGTCGGATCCGTAGCGTTCGCGGGTCGCCTCCGCGATCCGGCGGGCGAGGTCGTCGACGCGGGGGTCGTCGGCGTCGAGGTCGTGCGCCTGGTCGTATTCGAGGAAGAGCTGTCGTAGCGCCGGCTGGGTCAGCGACTCGGCCTGGTCGTGGACCAGCTCGATCGCCACGTCCGGGTGGGCGGCGAACACGAGGATCCACAGGTCACGCTGCAGCTCCACCCAGCGCGAGGTGAATCCAAGACCGGCCAGATGTTCCAGATGGGCGAGGACCTCCTCGGGCAGTGGTGCCAGGCTCCCGGTGGCGAGCCGGCGCAGTCGCCGCTTCGTCGCCCGCAGGCCACGGATCCGCTCGGTGAGCTGTTCGTCGATCTTGCCCAGTGCCTCCCGGAACTCGTCGTCGGACGCCGACCGCAGATCCCGGATACGGGCCAGGGGGACACCGGCCTCGGCGAGTGTCCGGATCTTGATCAGCTCGATGGCGTCGCGCGCGCCGTACCTTCGATAACCGGAAGCGTCGCGGTCGGGCTCGGGCAGGAGTCCCTTGTCGTGATAGACGCGGATGGTCTTGGTCGACACACCGACGTACCCGGCCAGCTGCCCAATGGTGATCACCCGGCCATCGTGCCACTTGACCTTTCCCCAGGGGCAGGGTCGCAGCATGGCGTCATGGCGAACACACATTTCGACCGGGAGACCCTGCGCGAGCTGGCTGACGCGGGCAACGAGACCGCATCGGACCGGTTGGCCGATCTCGCGGACGCGGCCGGCGACCTCGTCGAGCTCGGTGAGTTGCTGGACGAGGGATCCACGCGTGCCGGATTCCTGCTCACGCGACGCGCGGTCGCGGCCGGTGACCTGAGCGAGCTGCAACGGATCTCGGACGCGGGGTACGACGAGGCCGGGGGCGAGCTGGAGCGGCTGTTGAAGGGTTCCTGACGGACGAGGCGGACGCTGACGCCCAGCCCGGGGGTGACGTACGGACCCGGGGGTGACGTACGGAAAGGAGACCCGGCGCCTGGTCCGAGTACAGCCTGCTGTACCCCCTTTCGGGGTCTCCGCGGGAATGATCCGCGGCCCCGGGGCTGGTGTGCTGGACGCATCACACCAGCCCCATCCGAGAGGACACGCGGTGACCGTCCACACCACCTCAGGCATCCGAGGCGCCTTCCGACGCGCGCCGCTGACCTGGTTCTTCTTCCTCGCGTACGCACTGAGCTGGCTGGCCTGGACGCCGTACATCCTGTCGGAGAACGGGCTGGGCATCTGGCACCACGACTTCGGGTCCGACGGCTCGGGCCAGATCCTCGGCGTCCTGCCGGGCGCGTACCTCGGCCCGATCTGCGCGGCCCTGCTGATCACCTCCCTGACCGAGGGCCGCCAGGGGCTGCGGAACTGGCGGGCCCGGATGACCAAGCTCCGGGTCGGCTGGCAGTGGTACGTGCTGGTGCTGGTCTCGGTCCCCGCCGCGCTGACCCTCGCCACGGTCGGGATGACGGACACCGAGCCCGTACTCCCCGGCGTCATGGTGTTCGCCATGTACCTTCCCGGCCTGCTGGTCCAGATGATCACGACCGGCCTCGCGGAGGAGCCCGGCTGGCGCGAGTTCGCCATGCCGCGGATGCAGAACCGCTACGGCCCGCTGGTCGCGACCCTCGTCGTCGGCGTCCTGTGGGGCGCGTGGCACCTGCCGCTGTTCCTGACCGACTGGGGCGGCGGGCGGGGCCATGACCTGATGGGCGTCGTGGAGTTCATGGTCACCGCGCTCGCCTTCAGCACCGTCATGACGTGGGTGTTCAACCGCTCGGGCGAGAGCATGCCGCTGGTCATGCTGCTCCACACCAGCGTCAACAACTTCTTCTCCATGGCCTGGTCCGACATGTTCCCCGCGCTGACGGACAAGCAGGGCTCCCAGGCCTTCCTGATGGCCGCCGTCACGGTGGCGCTCATACTGCTGGCCGTCACCCGGGGCCGTCTGGGCTTCGCGGCCAAGCCGTCTCCGCAGGCCACGGAGCCGGTACCGGGCGGTGTCACTCCCCCTGTGGCGGCCGGCTCTCTGCCCAGCCCGCATCCCTCGCGGCCCGGTACCGGTGACCGTGACGCCTCGTGAGCGTCCCGCGGCGTAGGGCGGCTCTGGCGTACGGGGCCGGAAGAACCGAGTAACGTCTTTGTCATGTTCTTCCAGACGCCGATTTACGAGTGAGAGCGTGACGGGCCCCCGCTGACGTCCCCCGACATCGCCGCGCCCGTCCCCCACCGATGAATCCGTAGATCACTTCACATCACTCCGGGAGAACCCATGACCGTAAGCAAGAACATCAACAACCCCGTGGGGATGGGCGGCGGCCAGCGCAAGCGGCTGTCCCGCGCCGAACGGCAGAACAACGGCCCGCACCGCAACCTCGACCGCAAGGGTGCCGCCGACCAGAAGGCGGAGCTGGTGCGCAAGATGCGCGAGAAGGCGGGCGCGGTCGAGGGAGCCGGGCAGACGGGCGACGACACCGCACAGAGCTGACACACCGCCGCCGAGGGCGGCACCGCACGGTGCGGGGCCCGGACCGCGACACACGGTCCGGGCCTGCTGTCGTACCGGGGGTGGCCGGTCAGGGTCGGCGGCCGGGAACAGCCGGTCAGGCCGGCACGGTTGCACCCGAAGGGCCGGCGCCGCGAGCGGGAGACACGGAGATCGCAAGGTCGTCCGCCCCGCCGGGATCCGGGCCCAGGATGGTGGCACGCCCGTCGCACTCCGACCAAGACTTATTTCCGCAGGAGGACTGTTTTCCATGACCGACCGGCCCTTGACACTCATGGCAGTACACGCCCACCCCGACGACGAGGCGACCGGAACCGGAGGGATCCTCGCGCGGTACGCGGCGGAAGGCATCCGCACCGTTCTCGTGACGTGTACCGACGGCGGTTGCGGTGACGGACCAGGGGGTGTCAAACCGGGCGACCCCGGCCACGATCCGGCCGCCGTCGCCTCGATGCGCCGCCAGGAGCTCCAGGCGAGCTGTGACGTCCTGAAGATCAGCGATCTGGAACTGCTGGACTACGCGGACTCCGGAATGGCGGGCTGGCCGAGCAACGACGCCCCCGGATCCTTCTGGCAGACCCCCGTGGAGGAAAGCGCCGCCAGACTCGCGGAACTCATGCGGCACTACCGGCCCGATGTGGTCGTCACCTACGACGAGAACGGCTTCTACGGCCACCCCGACCACATCCAGGCCCACCGCATCACGATGGCCGCGGTGGAGATGACCGCGCTGACACCGAAGGTGTACTGGACGACGGTGCCCCAATCGATGATGCGGCGGTTCGGTGAGACCATGCGCGAGTTCCAGGAGGACATGCCGGAGCCGGATCCCGCCGAGACAGCAGCGCTGGCCGAGATCGGCCTCCCCGACGACGAGATCACCACGTGGGTGGACACCACCGCGTTCAGCGGTCAGAAGTTCGACGCACTGGCCGCGCACGCCAGTCAGGGCGAGAACATCTTCTTCCTCAAGATGGGCAAGGAGAGGTTCGGCGAGTTGATGGGCACGGAGACCTTCGTACGGGTCAAGGACACCACCGGCGCGGCGGTCCCCGAGAACGACCTCTTCGCCGGACTGCGCTGACCCACCGGTCAGACCGGGGCCCGAAAAAGGAACGTCGGTGAACGGCGGCCACCGGGGGCTTCGCCCAGGCCTTGGGTGAATGGCCGACAGACGACCATCACCCGAGGTCAGAGGCCCGTGGCTTTCCAGTCATCCAGACCAGTTCGAGGACCGCGCACAACTTTCGCACCACTTGCGCGTCGTCGGACAAGTCCTCCCGTTGGGCAGCCAGGCGGGCATCGAGCGTCGCCGCGACCTCCTTGCCACCTGACGGCCTGACACGGAAGACCTCAGCGTCCCCAAGGCCCAGCAGGGCGAAGTTCGGCAGGGCACGGCGTGCGGCATCGGATCGGGCCAGAGTGTGCGCGGCGAGCAGGTTCTCTGCGCGGACGGGGGCGCACAACCGTACAATCTCGACGGGTGACGTGTCCCCGGCCGGGCCCGTCAGTCCCGTTCCCGACGTAGCCAGGGCATGTGGCTCCGGCCCGTAGCGGTAGGCCCGGGAAGACGCGTTCTGGGCGCCCGCGACAGGTCTCTACGCCGACGCCCGCAGTCCATGGCGGGGCAATGGAGCACGACGCGTTCCCGGACGATGTCCCCATCAGGCCGACGTCGCGTCACCTGGCACACGCGACTGCGACGACGGCTGTGAGACTCACAGTTCAACGTCACCGGGTACTCCCAAGCTCAGAGCTCGAGTTCGATTCTCAGGTCTACTGAGTAACCCGTCCGGGGACGAGGCCGCGCAGCATGGCGTGCGTCTCGGGGTCGGTGGAATAGAGGACGGTGCCGGCCAGCCCCCTGGTCAGCAGGACCTTGTAGCTGTTGCGTGCCAGGAGTTCGAACTCCTCCGGTTCAGCATCCTTCAAGCTGCCATCTCTGCTCGCTGCCTTGCGGGCACGCCAGCCGTTGTCACGCCATACCAGGTCGGGGCCCAAGATGGTGCCGTTCCAGGCGTACTCGAACCCCTGTGCCGTGTAGATACAGCCGATCTGCCCGATTCCCCCCGGCTCCGTGGCCCACAGCGAGGATGCGGGGACCCCGCCAACGGAGCGCTCACTCTTGAGATTCCAGGGCCTACGCCAGTTTCCGATGACCACGTCATCGACAAGGCTCCCGTCGCTCCGCGGGCTGCTCCAACGCCAGCAGAAGCCGGCGGTCATGCGAGCGGTGTAGCCCGCTTCTTGCTGGAAGCGAAGATGGGTCTCCATCTCCTGGGGTGTGTCAGCGACGAGCAGTTCGAAGTTCTTGTCCGGCTGCCATGGCACCGGACCCCCTGGCTCCAGTCCCAGAAGGCGAAGCACCCAGTTCTCGTAGGCGCGACTCCCACCGCACCGGAACTGATCGTTCAGATTGACATGCCGGACGATGCAGCCTCTGGCATGCGCGGCTTGGTCTATCGTCTTGACGCTCCCCATCTCTCCCGGGCGCACCACCTGGTGCTCATCGAGCAGGAAGACCGGAACCCTGGCCGCGTCGATGAGTTCCTCAACCTGACTGCGACCGGGTCGGAATGTGTCCGGTGCGCTCTCTTTTCCCGAATGGCGGCGGATCCGGTGCGCCTCGTCACAGATCAAGACGTCTAGCCCATTCTGTTCAGCGGCAGTGAAGTCGAAGAAATACCGGAAAAGCTTCGGAAGCTTGCTGTTTTTCTCGCCAACTACGTGGCGGAGCGTCGTAGTGAAAGACCTGGAGCCGGTTGCATGGACGACAGGTCTGCCGTGCATGCTGAAGTGATTCATGAGGTTGAGGGCGATCAAGCTCTTCCCCGAGCCAGGGCCTCCAGAGACGACAATGACTTCTTTCTGGTCCGCTCGACGCGCAGCGGAAGCCGCACGTTTCACCAGGGAGGCCGCCACCTGTTGCTCATCGATCAGAAGGAACTTGCCGCCGTGCGTGATCTCGTAGGAGGCAGCGCGCATGAGCTGGCGGCCAGGGGCAATAGGGCTCTCCAGAAGAGCATCTGCTTCAAGGGCCCCGTTGAGCGAGGACAGACGGGTCTGTAGATACCGTATGAGTTCACCGCGCGTCGTTTTCGTAAACAGCTGCGCCTTCGCATCGGGAAGCCTGAAAAGCTGGTCGACGTCCAAATCTTCTGCGTTATGCAGGTAGGCGACGCCAGTAACGCCCTCCTGGCAGTCATTCAGCAGATTAGTAAAATCCTGCAGGTAGTCACAGTAGCGCCGCACTTGCGCAACGGGGTGCAGGGCTGCGTGGTTTCCTATTTTGGGGACCAGGCACAGGTCTTCGGAATCCGGCACAAGACGTGCCTCGCTCCACTGCTTGAGCTCCACAATGACATAGGAAGGCAGACCAGTCTCGGGGTGCGAACCGGCCAGGACCGCGTCGGCTCGCAGACTGGTGAGAGGCAACTTCTGCTCAATCAATACTTCGACCTCATCGAGACCGGCGTCGCACAGGACCTCCGCCAGGGCTGGGAGGCTGTTCTTCCATGCTCCGCGCTCACTTGACGACGGGTCCTGTAAGAGAAGGAGGCGATACTGCTCCGTGAGGTGCGCGACCAAGTCTGCGGGGCTGCGCTCGCGCAGCGCACGTGCGGACATACGAGCGAGGGGCACGGGGCAGCCTCCAAGAAGAAGTCGAAACGTCGTGGCAGGTAGCTTCGGCGGGCTACGGCAACTCGCCGAGTGGAGCTTGGCGCGTATTCAGACGCTCAGGGCACACAGCATCCGGTGGTAGCGGAGATGTTCTTCGTCGAGCGGATGGGGCGAGCGCCGACGAAGCGGGCGAGGACGCTCACCGCCATGCGTCCACCGCACGATGCCCTCCGCGTCGATGTAGATCTCCAGACCGTCGAAGAGAATGTGGTGATTGGGGCACAGACACAGCAGATTGGGCAGCTCGTCCGGCCCATCATGCGGAGATCCAAGCCCACGGATATGAGCGGCTTGGCTGTAGGGGCTGCCCTTGTACTGCAGACGCACTCCGCATACCTGACACTGGTTGCCGTGCAACTCCTTCACCCTTCGCGCCAACGCCGCATCACGAACCAGACGAGAAGACTTCGAATGGCGTCGCCCCGCTGGGCCGAACACCCGCTCCACATCGACGGCTTGGGCTGTCTCCTCCGCACTGCCGTTGAGCATGCCGTCGGCGGTCTCATACCCGGACAGCCCCACTCTGCCGAACAGTTCGTGCCGATCAACGGCGTCGAGATAGGTTTGGCACAGCTTCGCGACGACTTCCAAACGAGCGACCGGGTCTTTGATGATCTCGGCCGCCTCGAAGGTCAGGCCAGCGATCGGCTGAAGGGTGTCGAAAACTCCGGTCCGCGGCATTACGCCGGCGTCGTCAGGGATCCCGAGAACTTCCCACAAACCGCTGCCCTGCAGATGCCAGAAGGGGTACTCAGGAGTGACCTTGGAGCTGGGCAGCCCGAACTCGGCCAAGAGCGGTCCTACCCCAGCACGAAAACGTTGCCATGAAGCCAGGCGTGGTTTTCCTGCAGCGACTCGGGAGATGGTCCACAGGAGAGCCAGCGGTTGGTGACGGCTTGGAGTTCCTCCCTTGGAGGTGCGGTGTGTATTGAGAGCCTCGATGCGCTCCAGCATCTGGAGCGCGGTCATCGGCTTCGAAACGGAGGACGGTTCAGACGAAAGCCGCAGAGGCAACGATGAGCCCGTCTCCGGGAGCATGTGGGCAACGCGGCGGTAGTCCCCGGCCGACCTGAGGGTTACGCAGCGCAGCGGTGCTGGAACACTCAGACTCTGGAGGATCGGCGCGGCCGGCACAACTGTCGCGAATTCCTCGATGGCCCCCAACGCCATGATGTGCTCCCAGGTGAAGCCGTCTTGGTCGACGCCCCACACCGCACGAGCCACAGCAGGGCTGCGGAGCAGATGAAGGATCCGGGCGCGAGCAATGAAGCCCTTGTCGGCGTAGAAGAAAACATCATCGCCAACACGGCGATTCCTCAGCGCTTTCGCCTTCGGGTCGTTGGCCCTTCTGGCAGGGGTAGAGCCCCACAGTCGGGCTATCCCGTCCGCGTACAGGTCGCTGAGTACGCCAGCCTCCTGCGTCCCGAGCACCGTCTGAATCTCTGCGATCGGAACGCCTGTCCTCAGGGACTTCTGGAAGTTCTTCGGACCCTGTACACGAGGCCCGCCTCTCGGCTGCAGGACCAACTGCGGCAAGTAGGGCTCCGGCGCCTCCACGGAGCTGGTCGCCGTCACAGTGAAGCCGAGTGCCTCCAGCCGGCGCGCCACCGCATGTGCGCCGCCGCTGAAATCATCCGAGCTCAGCAAGATGTCGGTGGCGTACATGTGTCCCACGCCAGCTATGGCCTCGGAGTCATACCGATCACCGTCCACCACCAGGTCATAGACGGTGGGCTGACCGAAGCCATGGCGTCGCCCGAAGACTTCACGCCCGAGGTGTCTGCTGTCCCCCAACGCCGCCAGAACTCCCGACCGCGTAATGTCTCCAAGTCCCATGCCTCAAAGGCTAATCGGATCGTATGACATTACGCTCTCAATCCGCGTCTCCCTCTCGCGAGAGGTGACCGCGATGCACGGATCTCCGCGAGCAGATCGGCTGTCGTCCCCCTGGTTGGGTCCCGCCGCGGTTCGGGCTGCGGCGCTGGGAGTGCCCGTCCCGACCAGCACCAAAGCCCAACCACTCACATGGGGCACCCAATGAACTCTGCCGTCGAGCCTTCTCGGGGCGGTGCCTGGCATCACTCTCGGTCCTGGTGGTGCGCTGCATCACGAGGCCCGGACATGCCCGCTCACGAACAACCAGCAGCAGTGGTCTGGGCCGTCTCGCCGCCCAGGGCGGAGCGCGCCACCTCCCGTGTTCGGTTCCCCGCGATGTAGCGCGTGAGCCGTGTGCAAGGGGACATCGGCGGGGCGGAGAGCGGTCTATCGTGGCGCGTGTCGTGTTCCACCGGGCGATGTGCAAGTGGCTGGAGGATCTGTGCGGGCGGACGGGGACGGCACGACGGGTCAAGCGCTACCGCGGTTGCGGCTGGACGAGTTGCTGGAGGAGCTCCAGGTCCGGATCGAAGCCGTGCGCGGTACGCGTGACCGTGTGCACAGCCTTCTCGAAGCGGTGCTCTCGGTCGGCCGCGAGCTGGACCTCCCGCAGGTCCTGCGGGGCATAGTCGAGGCGGCCGTGGTGCTCGTGGACGCGGAGTACGGCGCGCTCGGGGTGATCGGTGGCGAGCAGCGGCTGTCGGAGTTCATCACGGTGGGCATCGATGACGAACTTCGCTCCCGGATCGGCGAGTTGCCCAGCGGGCACGGTCTGCTGGGTGAGTTGATCCGGCACCCGGAGCCGTTGCGGCTGGCGGAGCTGGGAGGTCATGAGTCGTCCTCCGGTTTTCCGGCCAACCATCCGCCGATGCACTCGTTCCTAGGTGTGCCCATCCGGGTGCGGGACGAGGTGTTCGGGAATCTGTACCTGACGGAGAAGCGCAGTGCCCGGGAGTTCGACGCGGAGGACGAGTCGGTCCTGTCGACCTTGGCGGTCGCGGCAGGGGTGGCGATCGAGAACGCACGCCTCTACGAGGAGGGGCGCAACCGTGAGCAGTGGCTGACGGCGAGCGCGGAGGTCACCAACAGCCTGCTCTCCGGCGCCCCCCGTGCGCAGGTGCTGGAGCTGATCGTCGAGCGTGCCGGACAGATACTCTCCGCGGACCTCGGGCTGGTGGCCGAACCTCTCGCGGGTACTGGCGAGCTCCGCACCGCCCTGGTGGTCGGGCAGGATGCCAAGACCCACAGCGGCCCTCAGCAAGAGGTCCAGGACGGTTTCATCAGTGCGGCGTTCACCAGTGCGGAGCCCGTTCTCAGCGTGAACATCGCCATGGACGAGCGGGTCATCGGCTGCGAGTCCCGCTGGGCGGGCATGGGGCCGGCCGTGGCGGTTCCGCTGGGCAGCGGGGACCGCGTACGCGGGGTGCTGGTTCTGGCCCGCACCGCGGGTCGCGAACCGTTCGCGCCTACGCAGTCCGCACCGCTGCTCGGCTTCGCCGGACAGGCCGCGCTCGCCATGGAACTGGCCGAACGCCGCCGCGACGCCGAGCAGATCGCGCTGCTGGAGGACCGCGACCGTATCGCCCGTGACCTCCACGACCTCGCCATTCAACGGCTGTTCGCCACCGGCATGACCCTGCAGAGCGCCCAGAAGTTCGCCCAGCACCCCGGAGCCGCCGAACGCATCGAGCGCGCCGTCAACGATCTCGACGACACCATAAAGATCATCCGGTCGACCATCTTCGGCCTGCGTGTGCAGCAGTCGGGCGGTTCGGACGACGGCGTACGCGCCCGGGTGGCGGCCGCGGTCGACGGAGCGGCCGCCGCGCTGGGGTTCAGCCCGGCGGTGCGTATCGAGGGGCTGGTCGACACCGAGGTGCCGCACCACATCGCCGATCACCTGATCGCGGTTCTGGTGGAGGCACTGAGCAACACCGCGCGCCACGCGGCGGCGCGCACGGTGGACGTACATGTCGCGGTGAGGGAGGGCCGGTTGACGCTGACCGTGGCGGACAACGGCACCGGCATCCCGCCGGGGGCGGCGCGCAGCGGACTGAAGAACATCGCGCGCCGGGCGGAGGAACTGGACGGCACCTTCACCTACGACACCCCTTCGGCGGGCGGCACCCGGCTGGTGTGGCACGTGCCGCTGCGGGACGCGCCACTCCAGCCGGGTGCCGCCTGACGATCCGGCTGTCCCTGCTGGGCCGGCTCTCTCCGACTTGCGGGGCTGTCCGGGCTGTTCCTCTCGGGGGGCAGCACCGACTGCCGGGAAGCACTCGCCGAGGGCAGGCCGTGCCTGCGCAGTACCCCACCGGTCAGCAGCCGCCGGATCTGCGTCCGCACCGCCTCCTCCGACAGGAACAGCCGTCGACCGATCTGCCGGTCGGTGAGCCTGTCCCCCACCAGGACCAGGAGGTGGCGCTCCCGGGCGGAGAGGCCGTTCGTACCGTGGTCCCTTCCCCCGCGGGTCAGACCGTCCAGCAGTCGCGCGGAAGTCGTCCGGTCCAGCATCGAGTGGCCGGCGGCGACGGAGCGCACGGCGACGGCGAGTCGGGTCCCCCTGATCTGCCTCAGCACGGAGCCGGACGCGCCGGCCAGAACGGCGTGCAGATGCGCGGTGTCGTCGTCGAACGAGGCGAGCGTGAGAAGTGAGAGCGCGGGCACGGCGGACCGCAGGGCGCGACAGGAAATGATGTCCTCGGTCAGCCGGACGTTCACCACGGCCACGTCGGGGCGGGCGACGGGACCCCGGATCAGCGCCTCTTCGACGGAGGCAGCGGCACCGACGGCGACCATGTCCGTCTCGGCGTCGAGCAGTTCACCCAGCCCCTGCCGGACGGCCTCGTGGCCGTCCACGAGGAACACCCGTATGGGGTGCCGTTCCGACAGGGCGCCGACCGCGGTCATGGGAGTTCCTTCATTCTCGGACGGGCGGACGGGCGGGCACGCGGACACGCGGACAGGTCGGGGCCGCGGTCACCCGTCGCGGACGTCGGCCCAGGGGGCGGGTCCGCTGCCGTAGGGGCCGTACAGGTCGAGCAGCCGGGTTCGGGTGGTGTGCAGCCGGAGGGAGACCACCTGCCCCACCCACAGGGCTACCGCGGCGCCGAGCGCGGGGTCGTCCCGGCAGAGGAGACGTGCCGCGACGGCGTCGAACTCCCAGGCGCGTACGGGGGTCATGGTCTCCGCACCCAGATGCCATACGTACGGTGCGAACAGCCAGGACCACCCGACAAGCTGCCCCGGGCCCAAGGTGTCGATCACGGGGGACCGACGGCCCGGAACACGCGTGTCGAGAGTGATGCAGCCGGTACGCACGATCCAGAAGCGGTCGGCACGGTGTCCCTCCTCGAAGAGCCGGGTGCCTTGGGGGAAGTTGACCTCGCGGGCGCATTGCATGAGCCGCTCACGATGGGCAGCCGGGAGGGCGCTCAGCAGGGTGGTGGCCTTCATCCTCATCGCGTATGTCTCCTTGTCGCGGGTGCTCGGGACGGTGGGAGTCCCCCCAAGGCTCCGACCGGGGATCGCACCCCTTCAAGGGCTGTCCGGGTACCTCGGGGGGCCGAACAGCCCTCATCTCCGGCCGATCACGTTCTGCGCGGCCGGGGCGCCCAACGGGCCCAACCGGGCCCCGAAGCAGGGACGTTCGGCCCTGCGGAGAGGACCCGGGCGGCACCGGCGCCACCCAGGGCCGGCGCGGGAGATTGAGGACACACCGGATCGGACACGACAGGCCACCGCACGACGGAGACCCGTTCACCGCGCCGCTCGCCCCTGAAAGGGATGACAGACATGGCCGTTCACCAGAGCCCCCGTCACACCGGCTTCCGACTCTCCTCGTTGAGGGGAGCCACGCGCTCCACCACCACGGACGACACCGCCCAGCCTCTGGCCGTCGGCGGAACGTTCGCCCGGATCGCCGCCACCGCACGCATCCTGCTCGGGTTCGTCTTCCTCTGGGCCTTCTTCGACAAGGCGTTCGGCTGGGGGTACGCCACCCCGTCCAAGGGAGCCTGGATCAACGGTGGTTCCCCGACGGAGGGCTTCCTGAGCGGTGTCGCCGCGGGGCCGCTGGAGTCGACGTTCCACTCCTGGGCCGGTGCGACCTGGGCCAACTGGCTGTTCATGCTGGGACTTCTGGGGATCGGCATCGCCCTCACCAGTGGCATCGCCCTGCGCCTGACCGCCGCCGCCGGCACGGTGATGATGGCGCTGATGTGGGCGGCCGAATGGCCCCCCGCCAAGAGCCTGTCCGACGGCGCGCCGAGCATGTCCTCGAACCCGGTCGTCGACTACCACCTGGTGTACGCGGTCGTCATGATCGCCCTGGCCGTCGCCGCCGCGGGCCGTACGTGGGGGCTCGGCAGGGTGTGGCAGAACCTCCCGGTCGTACGGGACCACCGCTGGCTGGCCTGACCGCCCCCTCCGCACAACCACCTACGGCCGGGGCCGTCCGGCCCGGCTCGGGACCGTACGGCCCCCGCCCCCGCCCCCGCCTCACTCGTGGAGCGGACGCCGGACCCCAAGCGACTGACCGCCTGACCGCCTGACCGCACGCGTTCACCGTGACATCAACCAGGAGGTACACCATGCTTCGCCCCGTACTCGTAGGCGTCGACGGATCCCCGGAGAGTCTCGCCGCAGCCGAATGGGCCGCCGCGGAAGCCTCGTTGAGCGGCCATCCCCTGCGGCTGGTGCGTGCCTGGGAGGAAGTCTCGTACCCGTCGGGCTCAGTGCCGGACGTGGCGGGCGGGCGGCACGGGGCGGGCCGCGCCCTGCGGGCGGCCGAGGGCCACCTCACGCGGAAGTTCCCGGGTACGCGGCCGACGTGTGAACTGGTCCAAGGACCGGCGGTCCCCACCCTGTTGGCCGCCGCCGCGGAAGCCGAGACACTGGTGCTCGGGTCACGGGGCCTGAGCGGCGCGGCCGGATATCTCGCGGGCTCCGTCGCGTCGGACGTCGTGGCCCACGCGGCGCGTCCGGTGGTTCTCGTACGGTCGGCGGCCCACCGGAACACCGCGGCGGACGCGGCCCCCGTCACCGCGTCGCCGGACCGGGTCGTCCTCGGGATCGACCTGGCGCATCACTGCGAGAAGGTGATCGAGTTCGCGTTCGATGCGGCCGGCCGCCGCGGCGCGTCCCTGTACGTCCTGCACTCGTACGACCTGCCCATGGCCTACGCGATCGCCTCCGCCCAAATGCCCGAGTACCAGGACTTGTTGGCCGAGGAGCGTACGGACGCGCTGACGGCCGTACTGCGGCCGTGGCAGGAGAAGTACCCGACTGTGCACGTCACGGCCGACGCGGTCATGGACCGGGCGGCGGACCGGCTGGTGAAGGCCGCTTCGGGCGCCGCTCTGCTCGTGATCGGCCGACAGGAGCGCAGGTCCCGCCTCGGGGCCCATCTCGGCCATGTGGCCCACTCGGTGATCCATCACGCCGTGTGCCCGGTGGCCGTGGTCCCGCACGGCTGAGGTCTTCGGCGGCCCGTCGGTGGGTGGACCCCGGCGGGCCGCCGCCGACACCTTCACGCACCCGCCGCCTGTCATGGACCGGGCTGCCCTGGTAAGCCCGGCGCAGGACGGTCCACTATGGGCAGTGCCGGGGAACGTACTCCCGAGACCGCGAAGGGCCACGATGACAGACAGTCAGGACTCCTCACCGCAGGAGCCGATCCGGGTCTTCCTGCTCGACGACCACGAAGTGGTCCGGCGAGGTGTGCACGACCTGCTGGACGCGGAATCCGGCATCGAGGTCGTCGGCGAGGCGGGGAGCGCCGAACAGGCCCTGGCGCGGGGGCCGGCGCTGCGCCCCGACGTCGCCGTGCTGGACGTACGGCTGCCCGACGGCGACGGCATCACGGTCTGCCGGGAGTTGCGGTCGAGAATGCCCCACCTCGCCTGCCTGATGCTGACGTCCTTCGACGACGACGATGCCCTCCTCGACGCGATCATGGCCGGGGCCTCGGGTTACGTCCTCAAGGAGATCAAGGGCAACGACCTGGTCGCGGCGGTCCGTACCGTCGCCTCCGGCCAGTCGATGCTCGACCCGGCAACCACGACCCGCCTGATGAGCAGCCTGCGCGGCAAGGAACCCTCCCAGGCGGACAAGCCGTCGGCATTGGCCGGTCTCACCACGCGGGAACGGGAGATCCTGGACCTGATCGGCGAAGGACTGACCAACGCGGGGATCGGCAAACGTCTCTTCCTGTCGGAGAAGACAGTCAAGAACAACATCTCCCGGCTCCTCGCCAAGCTCGGCGTGGAGCGGCGCATCCAGGCAGCCGTCCTGGCGACCCGGACCGCGCCGCGGCCTCCCGCGCACGGGTAGTTCCCGCCGTAACACCTTCCCGCGCCCACCTCGCCGTCACAGTGGCCGACCACAGCGCGCCGGGACCTGGCCGCCGGGCTGGGAGATTCCGCGCTGAACCCCGGGACGGGCCCTACGCCGCGCCTCGCCAGATCGTCAGGTCGCCCTGGAGAAAGGCGAGGTCCGGCATCGCGGTCGACTTCGTCGTGATCACGAATATGCCGATGTCCCCCGAGGGGCCCTTGATGCAGATCTCGGTGCCGTTCGCCGCGCCGGCAAGCGGGAGGCTGTGGCTCTTGGCGTGGTTGAGCAGCAGACGGCATTCGTCGAGGGTGCCGCCCGGCTTGCGGTACAGCTGGACGAACACGCTCGTGTCGCTCTTCAGTTCGCAGCCCACCGACTGGCAGCCGAAACGGATGTCCCCCGTGCGGCCCTTCGCCTCCGCGTCCGGGTTCTTGAGGTTCACCGAGTTCTTCGCGTCCAGCATCACCAGGGAGTACGGCTCGGGGCGCGGTTCCCGGGGCGAGGCCGAGGAAGACGATGAGGTCCCGGCTGTCTGTTCACCGGTGCCCAGCGCCGCCGAGTCCGAGGAGTCCGACGAATCCGCCGAGTCCGAGGAATCCGAGGAATCCGGGGAGGACCCCCGTGCGGAATCCGACGACCGTGCGGACGATCCCGTCGCGGACGCCGACGAGCCGGCGGTGTCCCGGTGATCGCCCCGGCTCTCCCCGTCCATCACGTTCCAGGCCAGCGCCGTCACCAGCAGCGCGCCCCCCGCCAGACCGACGGCCGCGATCCGCGCGGTGCGCCGCCTGCGAACCTTCCCCTCCGCCTGCGTCGGCCGCAGCAACGCGGTCGGGGGCGGCGAATACCCGATCAGCGGCTGCGGCCGCGCCGGGGTGGGCTCGTGCACCGGTGGCGGACCCACGACCTCCGGTCCGCTGATCTCCCGCCACACGGCCGGTGCCCCGCCCGCGTCGGCCTCCGCTCCCAGCCGCTGCCGACACCACTCCAGGATCTCCGCCGGAGTGGCCCGCTCCGCCGGATCGGCGGCCAGGCAACGGGCGAACAGCGGACGCAGGGGTTCTGGCAGCAGGGACAGTTCGGGGCCGGAGTGCACAATCCTGTACAGCACGTAGACACCGGGGCCATCGCCGTAGAGAGGCCTGCCCAGTGCGGCGAACGCCGCCGTCTGGGCAAGGGCGAAGACATCCGTCGCGACCGTGACGTCCCCCCCGGCCGCCTGCTCCGGGGCCATGTACGCGGGCGTACCGACCGTGTGTCCCGTCGCCGTGTACGAGGTCGCGTCGGCGGCCAGCGCGATGCCGAAGTCGATCACGCGCGGCCCGTCGGCGGCCAGCAGCACGTTCGACGGCTTGAGGTCCCGGTGCACGATGCCCTCGGCATGGATCGCCTGCAACGCCTCGGCCATCCCCGCCATCAGCCACAGCACGGCCGTCACCGACAGCGGACCACGCCGGGCCACGGCCTCCGCCAGGGACGGCCCCGGTACGTACAACGTGGCCAGCCAGGGCGGTACGCCATCCGCGTCGGCGTCGATCAACTCGGCGGTGTACGCCCCGCGGACCCGCCGGGCCGCCCTGACCTCCCGGCCGAACCTCCGCCGGAAGTCCGGGTCGTCCGCCAGCTCCGGCCGCACGACCTTGATCGCCAGGGGTCGGCCGGCCTGGGTGTGCGAGAGGTAGACCCGGCCCATGCCGCCCGCCCCCAGCCGGGCGGCGAGACGGTAGCCCGCCACCACGGACGGGTCGGTCGCCTGAAGTGGCTTGAAGACATCCGTCATGTCGTTCATCGGCCCGCTCCCCCCATTTTGATGCATTGGCCAACGGCAGCAGCCTAAGGGGCAGGGCCATGACGTCGTGGTTCAGGGGCGGCGGTCGGGGTCGGCGCCCAGGGGCGGTGGCCGGGTCGGTGGTGGCCCGCCGGTGTGTGGCCGCCTGGGCGGCCCGGGTGGCTCCGAATGAGTGGACTCCTTGGCGCCCGAACGGCAAGGGGGCATGAGTCACGGGTCCGGATGGTGATGTTCTGCCGTCCGTGCTCTCTGAAGGAGGCGGGCCGTCCGCCCCCTTCCGGAAGAGGCGCCCCACATGAGACGTACTCCCTCCCGCCGTCTGCTCACCGCAGCACTGCTCGCGGCCTCCTTGCTGGCCCCGCCGGCTGCGATTCCCGCCACCGCCGTTCCCACCACGGCCGTTCCCGCTACGGCCGTTCCCACCACGGCCACGGACAGTCTCGATCCCCAGCTCACCGCCCGGCTGGACAGGACCATCAAGGAGGTCCGCGAGCAGGCGGGCATCCCCGGCGCCGTCGTCGGACTGTGGATGCCGGGCAAGGGAAGCTACGTACGCGCGACCGGCGTCGCCGACACCGCCACCGGCAGGCCGATGTCCGCCGACTCCTCCGTGCGGATCGGCAGCGAGACCAAGACGTTCACGGTCACGGCCCTGCTGGAGCTGGTGGACGACGGCCGGATCGAGCTGGACGACCCGATCGCCGAATACGTCCGCGGCGTGCCCAACGGTCACCGGATCACGCTGCGTCACCTCGCCGAGATGCGCAGCGGCTTGTTCCCGTACACCTCGGACCCCGGCTTCATCCAGAAGCTGGAGAGCGACCCGGAGCGCACCTTCACCCCCCGGGAAACACTCGCGTACGGCTTCAAGCACCGGAACACCTTCGCGCCGGGGACGAAGTTCCAGTACTGCAACTCCAACCTCGTCCTGCTCGGCCTCGTGATCGAGAAGGTCAGCGGTCAGCGGCTCGCCGACTTCATCCACGAGCGGGTGCTCGGCCCGGCTCGCCTGCACCACACGCTGTTCCCGAAGGGGTCCGAGTTCCCCGCGCCGCACCCGCGCGGCTACACCGACCAGACGCCGAGCGGCGAGACCGCGGACGCCACGCGCTGGAACCCCAGCTGGGCCTGGGCGGCCGGGGCGATGATCTCGAACCTGCACGACCTGCGCCGGTGGGCCCCGATCGTCGCGACCGGGAAGCTGCTCAGCCCCGAAACCCAGCGGCAACGGCTCAAGACGCTGCCCACCGGATTCCCCGGTACCACCTACGGCCTGGGGATCTTCAAGGCCAACGGATGGATCGGGCACAACGGATCGATCCCCGGGTACGAGACCGTGACGGTCTATCTGCCCTCGAAGAAGGCCACCCTGGTCATCATGATCAACACGGACATCCAGACCCAGGGCCAGGAGCCGTCCACAATGCTCGCCCGAGCGATCACGACGATCGCCACACCGGACGACATCTACGACAAGGACAGCTCGATCAGCCCCCGCCAGTAGTGCTGCTTCCGCCCCCTCTCCCCGCGTGTGTCTGCGACAGGGGGCGGCCGACATGTGGGGGCGGCCACGTCAGCTCGAAGCCGCCGGATGTCGTTGCGGCCGCCCGCGCCGCGTTCGTGGTCCTTCGGATCGAGTGGGTGTGTGGTGCGGCTGGGCACAGCGTGGGGCTCCCTTGAGGAGCACACTGGGGCTATGGCCCTACCCAAGACACATCAGTGCTCTACCTGCTCGGACAGTGCCGAGCGGAACTCAGTCCTTCACGAAGACCTCGTCGTCGGAGCACCGCTGTCCATGGAGGATCTCACCGACGCACAGCGCCTCGACCGGTTCGCCCTCAAGTACGCCCACGACGGTTGCCAGGTCAGAGAGGTCCGGCGGGTACCGCACGAGAGCTTGAGCGGCTACGCCTGGTCCGTCCGTTTCACCGAGACCTCGTGATGAGCTGATCACCGAAGACCGCCGGAGAGGATGAGAATTCCGGCGGGGTGGTCAGTGGTGGCCGGCTGTGATGAGCCAGGCACGGGAGTCGAAATACACGCCCTCGCCGGTGTCGTGGGCGGCGAGGGTGGCCCGCAGCCGTGTGCGTGCCTGCTCTGCCGTCGCGGCGTCGAGGCCGGTGAGAAGATCTTGGAATTTCAGCAGGCGGAGCACGTTGTCGAATGCGGTGGCGGTGTCCGGGCCGTAGTAGACGGGTTCGTGCACGTCGGTGAAGCTGACGTCCTTGAAGCCCGCCGCCGCCAGGATGCCTTCCGTGGTGCCCGGGTCGGCGAGTGAGAACGCGTTCGGACCGGAGGTGGAAGGCGGAGGCGTCGCCTCTGCGGCGGTGAGACTCCGGCGGATCGCGGAGGCCCATTCATTGCTGTCACGGTCCTGCCAGACCAGTAGCACCAGGCGCGCTTCGGGGCGCAGAGCGCGCCCGATGTTGGTGAAGGCGGCGACCGGGTCGGCGAAGAACATCGTTCCGAATCTGCTGATACAGAGGTCGAAGTGCGCCGGTGGGAAGCGGTGGACCTGGGCATCCGCCTGTTGGTAGGTGACGTTGGGCGGGCCCTGGTCGGCACTGAGCCGGCGGGCCCGTTCGAGCATTGGCTCGGACACGTCGACGCCCAGCGCGCTTCCGGTGACGGCCGCGCGGGCGGCTTCGCGGGTGGTCTGGCCCGTGCCACAGCCGATGTCGAGCACACGGTCGCGGGCGCCGACGCGGGCGGCGGCACGGAGATGTTCGTTGTGGAGCCGCAACTCCGCGTCGTAGTCGAACAGTTCGGTATCTCTGGTCCTGTGCGTCTGGGTTCCCCGCCGGTCGGACACCACGGTCATCAGATCCTCTCGATACCGATTTCACATGATCGTTGGTCTTGTGGACGTCGGTGTCGGTGTCGCAAGGCTCTATCGTGCCGTCGCGGAGTCCGCCTCGCACGGCGATCCACGCACGGCGATCCACCCCTCAACTCCGGTCACGGAGGCGTGTCACCGCGTCGTGCGGTGTCGTCGAGGAGTTCCGGCAGGTCTTTGAGTCGGTCGAGGCCTTTGACGGCGCGGGACGTACGGTGGTTGGCGGCCAGGCGGGCGCGGTGGCGGTGGAGGAAGGCCCAGTAACCCGCGGTGTACGGGCAGGCGTGGTCGCCGGTGCGGGCGGTGGGGCGGTAGGCGCACGGGCCGCACAGATCGCTCATCTTGTTGATGTAGGCCCCGCCCGATGTGTACGGCTTGGTGGTCATGAGACCGCCGTCGGCGTACTGGGACATGCCGACGACGTTGGGAAGCATGACCCAGTCGTAGCCGTCGACGAAGCAGCGGTGGAACCAGTCGGTGACGGCCGCCGGGTCCCAGCCGTCCTGAAGGGCGCGGCTGCCGAGGACCATCAGGCGGGGGATGTGGTGGGTCCAGCCGGTGTCCCGCACCTGGGCGAGCACGGTGGACAGGCAGTTGGCGGTGACCGCTTCGGCGTCCAGGTCGAGGAACCAGTCCGGCAGAGGTGTGGTGTGCCGCAGTGCGTTGCGGTGGCGGTAGTCCTCACCGAAGTGCCAGTAGAGGTGCCATACGTATTCGCGCCAGCCGGCGATCTGCCGGACGAAGCCTTCGACACTGTTGAGAGGTGCGTCGCCGGCCCGGAAGGCGCGTTCGGCGCGCTCCACGCATTCGGCCGGATCGAGGAGCCCGAGGTTCAGGGGTGCTGACAGCAGGCTGTGGCTCAGCACCGGGTCCCCCGCCAGCATGGCGTCCTCGTAGCGGCCGAAGTCGGGCAGCCGGTGCGTGATGAAGTGCCGCAGCGCGGACAGCGCCTCGCGCCGGGTGGCGGGGAATCGCCTGGGGCCGTCACGGCCGACGAAGGAGACATCTCCGTCGCGCTCCCAGCGATCGAGGTCGTGCCGGACCTCGTCGTCGATGGCGTCCTCACGCGGCTGCCAGGGTCCGCGGACATCCAGGGTTTCCTGTCCGCGCGGTGGGGGTTCGCGGTTGTCGTGGTCGAGGTTCCAGCGCCCGCCGGCGGGCTCGCCGCCGTCCATGAGCAGGTCGTGACGGGCCCGCACCCAGCGGTAGAAGCTCTCCAGCCGCAGACCCTGTCTGCTGTCGGCCCACCGCGCGAAGTCGTCGTGGCTCACCATGAATCCCTTCGCCGGCAGGACCTCCACCTCCTTTCGCGTACGGGCGAAGTCCAGGGCACGGCGCGAGGTGGGATGGCAGACGGTCAGCGGGGCTGGCGGGTGCCCGAGGGCCTGCTCCAGACCTTCGGCGTACGTCTCGGCCCGGACATACGTGACCCGGTCGCCGAGTTCGGCGGCGCGGTGCCGCATCGCCGAGAGCACCAGATGCGCCTTGGCTCGGTGGAAACGGCGCCGACGCAGCACCGAGCGCGCCTCGATCATGACCAACGGAGCGTGGGCGCCGGGGCCGCCGCCGCGCGGGTTGACGAAGTGCGGACCGAGTTGGTCCCCGAACAGCCAGTGGGGGCGTGGCGCCATGGGGTTGTGCCTCTCACAGCCGTTGCCTCGGGCGGGGGCGGCGCCGAGCGCCGCTCGCGCGGTGACCATCGGGTCTCCGGATCGGCCAATGCTGCCAGCCGCACGGACCACCCGTACGCCGACACTCCGCCGGGCGGCAGCGGAGCGTTCCTGTCTGCCGGTGAGGTACAAGTCGCCGACCGGTCCGAAAGGATTGCAGGGCGACCTCGGACGTCTGTGCGGCCGGCGCACCTTGGCACGTCAGTGAATCGACTCCATCCAGGGAGCCCACGTTGGAACTTTCTCCGCAGCCGTGCGCGGAGCAGCAGTTCATGGCGGGCTGTTCGAAGGTGTACCGCGCCGGTCGGTGCGGTACAGGTTGTCGCTCGTGGTGAGTTGTCCGTGAACTCCTCCGGAGTTGTCCGTGATCGGTAACGGGCGCATCCTCCGGGGCGCCCCCCTCGTCCTCGGAAGTGGTCGTGAGGCGACCGGGATCGGCGAGGGAATGCGCCTAAGGAGTGGACATGGCACGGCATGGTGGCGGACGGGGCTGGTACGGCAAGGTCATCGGGGCGGCGCTTGGGGTGGCGATGCTCGCCACCGGTGCCTCGGTGTGGACCACGCAGGCCGTCACCCCGGGCGACTCGTCCGCGAAGCCCACCGCGCCGGCCACGCCGGGCAGTGACGTCAAGCCGGTCGCGGCGACCATCGCGCACGCCTCGGAGGACGGGCCGCGCGGCGTGAACATCACCATCGACGACGGCCCCGACCCCGTATGGACCCCTCAAGTGCTCGACCTGCTGCGGGAGTACGAGGTCAAGGCCACGTTCTGCATGGTGGGGACGCAGGCGCGGGCCCACCCGGACCTGGTGAAGAAAGTGGTCGCGGACGGGCACCGGCTGTGTGACCACTCGGTGTCCCACAACACCGCCATGGACAAGGATTCGCAGGCCTACCAGTCGCAGCAGATCCTCGACGCCGAACGCATGATCACCAAAGCGTCCGGGGGCGTACGCCCGATGTACTACCGCGCGCCCGGCGGGGCCTTCACCCCCTACAGCCGGCAGCTCGCCGCTTCCCGGGGCATGCGCCCGCTGGGCTGGAACGTGGACACCAAGGACTTCGAACTTCCGGGTACGGACGCCATCGTCGCCACGGTTGAGCGCGAGCTGCCCAACGGACCGACCCTCCTCTTCCACGACGCGGGCGGTGACCGCACCCAGACCGTCGAGGCCCTGCGCCGGCTGCTCCCCCAACTCAAGGAGCAGGGCTACACGTTCGGCTTCCCGGTGCGCTGAGCCCGGTCCTGGTGGTTGCGGCCTTCCCCCTACGAGGCCGGCCCGTTGTCGCCCGGACCCCTGCGGTACTCGATGTCCTCCACGTGGGTCAGCAGGTAGCGGGGGCCGTCCACCGCGTCGGCGACCACCGAGTTACGCATGGACACCCACACATAGCTGTTGTCCCGTCGCGCCAGACGCAGTTCGGCGCGGCCCCCCTCGGCCGAGGTGCGGAGCAGGGTCCCGATGTCCTCGGGGTGAACGAGATCCGAGAACGAGTATCGGCGCAACGCGGACGCCGGGCGGCCGAGCAGGCGGCACAGCGCGTCGTTGGTGCGCAGGATCCGACCGTGCTGATCGCCGCCCATCTCGGCCATGACCATGCCGCTGGGCGCAAACTCGAATGCCTGCCGGAACGACTCCTCGCTGGCGCGCAGCGCCTGCTGCTCCCGTTCCAGGCGCGCCAGGGCCCGCTGCATGTTGCCACGCAGCCGGGCGTTGCTGATGGCGACCGCCGCGTGGGCCGCGTAGACCTGAAGCGCCTCCCGGCCCCACGGGCCGGGGCGCTGGCCGTCACTCGGTCGGTCGACCGATATGACACCGAGAAGCTCCCCGTCGCCCTGCCTCGCCAGGTACATCGGTGCGAACAGCCGGTCGTCGGGGTGCCATTCGCCCTCGAACCGGGGGTAGCGTCCCTCGGTGTGCCATTGCGGTACGTCGTCGTCGTCCAGGACCCGGCCCTCGCTGTGCGGGATGAAGCGGAGGGAGCCCCACGCCTCGCCCATCGAGAGGCGTCGGTCCCAGGAAGCACGCGGGCCCACTCTGCCGGAGAGCAGGGCCTCGGCGTTGGGGTCGCCGGAGAAAGCGGCGACCACGAGGTCGCCGTCCGGGCGGACCAGATTGACGGCGGCGAGTTCGTATCCGAGTCCCGCGACGATGCCGTCGGCGACGGACTGAAGGGTGTCGGCCAGGCTCCGCGCGGGCGAGACCTGAGTGATGAGCTGGTCGAGCAGGCTACGGAGGGTGGCGAGCCGGACGTACGGCTCCGACTCCATTGCCACCGGCTCGGCGTGGCGCCCGGCGGTCGCGTGTGCCGCGCTCCAGTTGTCCCAACCGCGCCGCGAGGTCGCGGTCACGGGCTGGAAAGCCGTATTACGAAGGAAAGGTGCCTTGCCGAGCCTGTCACGGCAGAGCCGGTGCGGCTCGGGCAGGGCCTTCAGACCGAGCTCCACCCGCAGCCGCTGGTAGATCGTGTCCAGATCGAGGAATTCCTCGCCCTCCAGGACACCGTCCCTGATCAGTCTGATCAGTTCGCCGGTGAACGCGGTGAAGCGCTCGCCGGGCGGGGACACCGCTACCGCGTTCTCGGCGGCGGCGGCGAGCAGATAGGTACCCTCGACCTCCAGTTCGGCGCCGGCGGACTGGGTGCCGAAGGTGCGCGCGCTGTAGCAGCAGTCGGCGATGAGGATCCGCCGGGCGGCGGGACTGTGTTCGATCGACCGGCGGATCCATTCGTACGGAACGGCCGTGTCGTGCACGGACATCCGGTCGCTGTCACCGACGGCCAGGTGCAGTTGGCCCGTCCTCGGTTCGATCAGCCCGTGCCCCGCGTAGTACACGAGCAGGGTGTCCTCGGCGGCTTCCGCCGCCTCCGCAACCGACTTGGAGAGCTGACGCGGCGTCTGTGGATCGAGCAACATCTGGCAGTTCTCGGGGGGAAGCCCCCAGATGTCCTTCTGTGCGAAGAGATCCGCGAGAGTCCGCACCCCGGCCTCGACGGCGGGCAGATCGTGGAGCGTGTCGAAGGCGCCGACTCCTATGAGCAACGCGCGCGACTTCGCGGGGTCAGGTGGGTTCGCCACGCTCGTCCCCGCCCGCGTCCGTGTCCCCTTGCCCGGCCCCCCGCACGTCGGTCCGGTCAGCGGTCAGCGACTCCAGCAGGCGCCGCGTCTCCTCGGGCGAGGAGTCGGAGATGGTGACCCTGACACCGTCGGGGCGTTCCACGGTGACGACCGGCCGTCCTGGCCGTGTCGCTCGCCAAGCGGCGATGGACAGGGCGAGCGACGCGGCGGCGAAGCCGCTGCTCACAGCCAGCGAGATCAGGTCGATCACGTCACCCTGTGCTCCCGCCCGCGGCGACCGTGCCGTGCCGAGTACGGGGCGCGCGTGACGTCGGGCCGCGGGCTCCGCGAGCAGCCAGGCGTGCAGTGAACGCAGCTCGCCCTCCGCCGTGTCTTCGTCCTCCAAGCCGACGCCCAGTCTCACCGCGACCCCTTCGTTTCGGCCCACCCACGACGGCGGGTGGGACAGTTTAGGGCCGATGGCGCGGAGCATGACATTCCGGTGATCAGCTACACGATCAAGGGTCCGTACTCCGGTGACGAGGTCTGCGTCACGGTGCGCGCGGCCAACGCGTACGGCGCCTCCGCCTGGGCGGAGAGCTTGTGTGAATCGGTGCCCTACTAATGGCCGTTGGTCGTGTGTCCGCGCACTGTCACAGGTCGCCGACAGCGCAACCGAGCGGGCCGGTTCCCCTCTCTTGCAGTGCGGCCGGACCGACCGGTTCGCCGCCCGCATCAGCCGAGGAGACATCAGCCATGTCCGAGACATCGACTTCCCTGGTCCGGCGGCTTCGTGGCCGGGTCATGGGACTCGGCGCGGCCGGTACGGTCCTCGCCCTCGCCGCCCCGTTCACCGCGACCGCCGTGGCCGGCCAGGCCAAAGCCGCCGCACCCGACCCGGTCTCCGTCCTGACGTACACCGCCAAGGAGCGCAAGGAAGCCCTCGCCTACTGGACGCCCGCCCGCATCAAGGCCGTCGGGAAGTCCGTGGACCTGGGTCCCACCGGACCCAAGGCCAAGCCGTACACGGGTGTCGCGCTGAAGACCGTGGGACGGCTGTTCTTCGTCAACTCGCGCGGTGCCGACACCTGGTGCACGGCCACCGCCGTGAAGAGCGCCAACCGCTCCGCCGTGATGACCGCGGCCCACTGCGTACGCCTGGGCTCCGCTCCTGGCATGACCAACTCCTCGATGGTGTTCGTCCCCGGCTACAGCAAGGGCAAGAAGCCGTACGGCACCTTCGCGGTCCGGACCGCGGCGACCCCCCGCACCTGGGTGAACGACTCCACGAACGACGTGTCCGCGCTGATCGTCGACGCCGACAAGAGCGGCCGTAAGCTCACCGACGTCGTGGGCGGCCAGGCCATCGCCTTCAACCGCGCCGTCGGCGGCACCGTCTCCAGCCTCGGCTACTCCGCCACCCGCCCGCAGCTCGGCGAGGAGCTCCTCCGCTGCGCCGGAACGGCGAAGAAGGAGATCGGTATGCAGGCCATCCCCTGCGACATGACCGGCGGCTCCAGCGGCGGCCCGTGGCTGGCCGACTTCAACGCCACCACCGGCAAAGGCGTGCTGGTCTCGGTCAACGCCGCGCTGGACTCCATGACACCGACCAAGATGTACGGAGAGGTGCTGGGGGCCACGGCGAAGAAGGTGTACGACCGGGCCCAGAATGGCTGATTGATTCCCGAGCTCGACAGGAAAGCCCCAGGCCGCTGGTCTGGGGCTTCACCATTCCGTGAACTGTGCCGGCCTACGCGAAACGCTCGGCCGGGATATCCCGGCCGAGCGTCCCTTTCGAATTCGCCACCGAGAGGGTCTTTTATGCCCCCTCGTAACTTCTAGGCTGTCACCAGATCAGATCGTGGGTGTTTCATCGACGACTTCCTTGTGCGGTTCCACAATGAACTTCCAGCCTTCGCTCGGCTCCAGGAACCGCACTCGGGTCGGGTAGATGTCCAGGGCGCGGCGGTCGCGGTTCTGGCTCGCGCTCTTCCGACCCCGGACCGGCTCCTCGAACAGGTCGACCTTGACGTCCGGCACCGCGACGACCTCCTCGCTCCAGCGCTGGACGATCCCCGCGCCGAACGCGTCGCGCGCGGCGGAGTAGAGCGCCTCCAGGGCTTCCTTGTTGCCGTTGGGCACGAAGAGGGCGAGGTTCAGGACGACGCCGGCGCTCTGGAGAACCTCGATCTCCTCCCCTGCCTTGTCGGCGACCCAGATCCCGCGCTCTTCGGCGTTGTCCGGGAGAACATGGATTTCCTCACCGAATACCGTCTTTACGGCGAAGGACCCTCCCTCGGAATTCTTTCCCGGCTCCGAAAGGAATGCCGGGGCGTAGCAGTCGAGAGGAAGGCCATCCGTCTCTGCCGAGACGAAGATGGCGTCCTGGACGCCCAACTCTGCGACCTCCCCGGCCGTAAGACGTCGAGCCGTAACCTTCTCGGTGTTCACGCCATTCCCCTTTTTCTCGTGGCGTCCTGTGAATTCGATAAGACTCTACCACGAAAAAGGGCGGGCCAGTTCCAGTTACGCATGCCGCACACCCCCGAAAAAGCACCGCTCAGCGCTTCGAATGAATTCTTCCGACAGAACCCGATTCGGCGTCTATTACGACAGGGAAGTGAGCGGCTAATTCACCCTTGGCTCTCCGGCGGATCGGTGCGATCCGCGTAGACACCTTCCAGGAGGCCGGTACCCTGACCGATCTCGATCAGATAGCCGTCCGGATCCTTCAGGTAGCAGCGGAGCTCGGCCTTGCGGTCGAGGGGCTCGGTGAGGAACCGCGCGCCCTTGGCCAGCGCCTGCTCGTAGAAGGCCGCGATGTCGGCCACCCGTACGTTGAGAAAGGAGGACACCGGGTCACCGGGTTCTTCCTTCCGCTCGGTGCGAATCGGCCCCCGTCCCGTCCACCTTGCGCAGCGTTCCGATCCCCCGCAACTTCGCCCTCAGGTGTGAGCGGCTCGTCGTCGTCCGGACCGCGCACAGCGGAAAGGGCGCCCCCGGAAGGGGACGCCCTTTCTCACCGTGCGGTCAGGTCGAAGCCGTGTCAGACGGCCGAGTTGGACCGGCGGCGGCGGACCGTGAAGAGGGCCGCCGCGCCCAGGGCCAGCGCACCGCCGGCCGCGGCCGCGACCTGCGGGAGGGGCGAGGACGAGCCCGTGCTGGCGAGGGAGCCGTCGTCGTCGCCGGAGTCCTCCGGCGTGGTGGACGAGCCGCCCTGGGGCTCGTTGTCCGAGGTCGGCGGCGTCGTCTCGCCGGGCTCGGCGTCGTCGACGTCGTCGTCCACCGCGCTGCCGGCGGGAAGGAGACCGAAGGCGTACTCGGTGGAGAAGTTGCCGCCGCAGGACTCGTCGTTGTTGACGTACTCACCGGCGACGAAGGCGACACCGTGCCCGGCCGGGGCCTTGGCGTCGATCTTCAGGCGCAGCTTCACATCGGCGTGGGTGCCGGCCTTCAGCGGGCTGATGGAGCCGGCCTTGTGGTCCGCACCCACGTTCTTCCAGACGGGGGAGGCGGCGGTCGACCACTGGAGGTGGAAGGCGTCGTCGATGACGTTGTAGCCGCCGTTGTCCGTCGCGTGGAAGTTGACGCTCGGGGAGACCGCGTCCATCGTCTTCTTCGTCCCGTTGGTCACACGAACCGAGAAGTCGGTGGTAGAGCCCGCGACGAGCTTGGACGGCAGGCCGTTGACGACCGTGGTGAGCTTGTTCTCGGGGACGCAGCTCGGCTCTTCCGGCTCCCCCGCCTCGTCCCTGGCGTCGGCGAGCGCCTTGTCGGCGGCCTCCTTCTCCTTGAGGGCCTCCTTCAGGGCGTTCTGGACCTTGCCGTACTCGCGGACGGCGGCCACGCGGGCGTCGTCCCTGGCCGTGCCGGCAGCCGTGGCCTTCTCGTCGGCCGTGGTCTTGGCGTCCGCCGCGGACACGGCGGCGGTCTCGGCGTCGGTGACGGCCTTCTCCGCCGCCGCCTTCTCCTCGGCGGTGGCGGTCTCGGGCAGCGCGGCGAGTGCGGCCTTGGCGTCGGCGAGCGCCTTGTCGGCGTTCTCCTTGGCGGTGGCGGCAGTTGCGGCCTCCTGCTTGGCGGCCTTCGCGGCCACCGCGAGGGGCGCGTCGTCGGAGATGGCCGCTTCGAGCACCACCCGCGCGGCCTGCTGCGCGGCTTCGGCGGCCTCGTACGCCTTCTGCGCCTTCTCGGCGGCCTTTTCGAGTTCCTCGATGGAGGGCTTGTCCTGCGTGCCCCCCTGCTGGGTCACCGACGCGACGGACGCCTTGGCGTCGGCGAGCGCGGGCGTGACGGAGAGCAGGACCGCGGGGGTGGTGACGGCGGCGACAACAGCCGTGGCGAGCATGCGGCGAATCTTCAACGGAGTCCTTCACGGGTCCGAAATGCTGGTTGAAATGCGACTTGGGTGACGCGGGTCGAGCGAGCGAGCTGTGTACAGCGCGCCGAGCGAAGCTGGTTGAGCGAAGCGGGTCGAGCAAAGCGGGTTCGAAAAGTGGTTGAGGCGGCCCCTGCGGCAGCACCCACGCAGTGCCTCGTCGGCGATCGTATGGCCGAAAACATCGTTGACGGAAGCACGTTAATCGGGCGAGGAGGGCAGCACAGGGCCTTCACCTACGGGACAATCGGCGCATAGAGGGGCAGTTGCTTTCGCCGCACAGGTCACTTTTGTGATCCATGTCATTTCATTGAGGGACGCGCGAGGTTGTCCCGGGCGGCCCATGACCGCACGCGTACGCAGCACGGCCGCCGGCAGTGTGCCGGCGGCCGTCAGGTCGAGCGGGCCGTGAAGCCGGCGGCCGCGAGGTGGGCCGCCGCGAGGTGGGATCAGTGGCGGCCGAAGATCTCGCGGCTGGAGCCGAGGTCCATGAAGGCCGTCTCGCCCGTCGCGTTGTCCAGGCCGTCGTTGTCCGTCACGGCGTAGACCTCGCCGTTGCCGGCTACGGTCAGGCCCTCCAGCTTCTCCTGCGTCCAGCCGTTGGTCTCGCGGAGGTCGGGCAGGACGTCGTGGGCCAGCTTCTTCGGGAGGACGCGCAGCGGGCCCGCGGGGGCCGCGGACTTCGGCAGGTCGACCGTGTAGACGCGCTTGATCCTGGCGGACGGGCCGTTCAGCTTGTCCCGTTCGATCACCGCGAGCTTGTCGCCGACCGCGGTGATCTCGGAGAGGCCGATCCAGTCGCCCGGGGTGGTCGTGCTGCCGATCCGGTAGCCGTACCAGCTCCAGGTGTCGGACTCCACGTCGTACCGGCCGAGGCGGACGGTGCCGGCCGGGTCCGTCTTGACCTCGCGCTGGAGCGTGGCCCAGACCACCTCGTGGCCGCGGCGGTCGGTGGTCGCCGTGACGCCCTCGAAGCCCTGGCCCGCGAGGCCCGCGGCGATGTCCGCCGGAAGGTCTACGACCTGACGGGTGTTCCCCGCGCTGTCGAGCCGGACCAGCTTGTTGCCCGCGCCGGTCGCGCCCTCGACCGCGAGCCAGAAGCCGCCCTGCTCACGGGCGTGGATGCCCTCCACGTCGTAACCGGTCGGCTGCCCGTCCGTCCCCTTGACGGTCAACGACCGCGTGATGACAGCCGGTTGGCGCCCCGCCTCGAGCGTGAGGATCTTGGTGGTGGAGTACGCCGCGTCGGTGACGCTGTAGAGCTGGTGCGACTTGCCGGGTACGGCGGAGAGCGCGCCGAGCGCGCCCCAGCCGATCGGCGCGCCGCCGGAGTCCCCGGCCGAGACGATGCTCGGGAAGGAGGGGGTGTGCCCGCCGAGGCGGAAGAGGCTGACCGAGGCCCGTACGTTGACCGAGGCGTCGTC
Organism: Streptomyces camponoticapitis; assembly: GCF_014646115.1. Lineage (GTDB taxonomy): Bacteria > Actinomycetota > Actinomycetes > Streptomycetales > Streptomycetaceae > Streptomyces > Streptomyces camponoticapitis. The sequence goes on from NZ_BMMV01000027.1 coordinate 34,788, forward strand.
CTCCTCGCTGGAGACCGCGAGCATGTCGCGCGACGGGATCGGCAGCAGCCCCTCGGGGCCGTTGGTCGTGGCCAGGACCTGGCGGAAGACCGGGGAGGTCGGCCGGCTCAGGTCGTACACCGCGACGAAGTTGCTCCGCTCCGAGCCGACGAAGGCGTAGCGCACGCCGTCGAACTCGGCGATCGCCAGGCCCTCCGGCTCGGTGCCCTTCTTCTCGGCCCGCGACTCGTTGTGCAGTCCGTGGCGCGCGGCGATCTCCTCGAAGCTGTTGCCCGCGTCCCAGACGACCTTGCCGGTCCGGCTGTCGAAGACGGACCAGCCCCGGGTGCCGCCGCGCCAGTCGCCCTCGTTGGCTGTGGCGAGGTAGCGGTCGTCGATCCAGCCGACCGAGTCGGGCTCGCGCGGTACGTCGGTGATCGAGCCGGTCAGGTCGATCTTGCCGTCCTCGACGGTGTCGATGCCGTCGACCGACGCCGTACCGGCGCTGAATGCCTTGGTGATCCTGCCCGTCGGCAGGTCCAGCAGTACGACGCCGTTGTTCTCCTGGAGGGTCACCACCAGCTGGTCGCGGCCGTTGATGGAGACGTACTCCGGCTCCGGGTCGGTCGGCTCGGTGATCCCGGCGGCGACCAGGGCGGGCAGCGCCTTGCCGTCGGGCCGGGTCAGCGGCACGGCACGGGTGCGCCACTGCGTGGGCGCTGCGCCCTTGAGGTCGACTATCCGCACGAAGCCGGCCGGGAGCTGGGGCAGGTCGCCCTCCTCGCCGCCGGGCGGGGTCGCCTCCTCGTCGCGCTCGTTCTCGATCGCGATGGCGGCGTACCGCTGGTCCTTGCTGATCGCGATGGAGTCGGGCTGGCCGCCGAGGTCGTGGCTCGCGACCCGTCGGCGGTCGCGCAGGGAGATGACGTCGAGGCGGCCGGACGGGTCGGTGTGGTCGGCGCTGGTGTTGACGACGACCAGGACGTACTTGCCGACGACGGCCACCGAGGTCGGCTCGTCCTCGGAGTTGCCGAGTTCGGCCAGCGACAGCGTGCCGAGGCCGCGCGGGCGGTCGGAGTCGCTGATGTCGAGGAAGCCGATCCGCCGGGCCAGGGCGTCCGTGTAGACCAGGGTCCGGCCGTCCTCGCTGGTCGCCGAGATCTCGGCGACGGTCGGGGAGGCGGGGTCCTCGCCGGCCGGCCGGTTCTGGAAGACCGGGTAGGTGGCGGTGCGGTCGAAGGCGACCGGCCGGCGCGCATCCTGGTGCGCGCTCGCCGCGCCCGTCCCGGCCAGCAGGCCGGCGGCGACCGCTACCGCTACGAGCGCGGCGCAGGTTCTCTTCGGGGGCATTGTTTCTCCGTTGCGGGACAGTGGGAGGGCAGGATCGTCCCACCTGGGGGCAAGGACGGAACGGCGCCCGGATGAACAGCCGCGGGAGATCATCGAGGGCGGCGGTGAGATCCCCGGCCGATGGCCGGATCCAGCCGGTCCCGCCCTCAACTGGGCGCTGCCGTAGGGCCGCTCGGGCGGCGCTCGTACTTCCCCGGTGGCGGCCCCGGCACGTGCCTGGCCGGAGAGAGTTCACCCCGTTGTCACCTTCGGCCGGCCTCAAGGGCGGCGCGGGCGGTGAGTCGTCGGTCTTCCAGGACCGCCGCGAGCGCGTAGGCGCCACCGCCGGCGAGGGTGAGGACCCAGTAGAGACCGGGCGTGCCGAGGAAGAGCGCCGCCGTGGAGGTCAGGGCGAGCCAGGCGCCGAGGGTGTAGTGGAGCTTGTTGCGGCGTACGGCGCCTTCGGCGAGGTAGAGCAGGCCCACGACGAGGCCGGAGCCGGTGGGCCAGAGCACGGACTGGAGCTCGGGCATGTCGAGGCTGTTCGTCAGGCCGGTGATGGCGAGGAAGAGGGCGGCGAACGCGACAACCCAGGAGGCTCCGAGCATTTTGCCGGAGAGGATGTCGGGCCCGGTGGCCTCGCGTTGGGCACGGGCGGCGGCGACGGTCGCGTTGACGGTGCCTGCCGCGAGACCGATGCCCAGCAGGGTCATGGGCAGCCAGCCGGGCAGGTCGAGCAGAGGGGCGCCGCCACCCGAGAGCGCCGCGGCGCCGTGGCCGAGTACGTAGGCGAGTCCGAAGCTGACGTAGGTCGCGCGGTTGTCGACCTCGCCCGTACCGGACGTGGTGGCCACGGACGTGGTCGTGATCGGGGCGACGGGGGTGGCGGTGGTGAGGGACATGGCGGAGACCTCCGGAGTCGGGGTGCGGTGGGGTGTTCACGGAAGGGCCGTGGCTCCCGGCCGGCCGAGGCGTGACAGCGAGGCCACGAAGGGGCGTACGAGATCGGCGGGCCACGGGAAGGCGTGGGCGATGGCGCGTTGATGGGCGAGTCCGTGCAGACCGAGCCAGAGCGCGATCGCGTCGGAGCGGGGGTCGGTGCTGGTGGACTGCCCGGCGGTGACGCACTGGGCGAGGGTGTCGGCGAGGATTCGCAGCGTTCCCGCGCCGGGAGAGGAGACGCCTTGGCCGGCCGGGAGTTCGCCGAACATCGCCCGGTAGCGCTCGGGATGGGCGGCGGCGTAGTCGAGATAGGCGAGGCAGGCGGCGTACAGGCGCCGGTCCGCGTCGTGCGCGTCGTCCACGGCGGACCGGAGCAGGCCGTTCAGTTCGAGGAAGGCTTCGTGGACGACCGCGAGCACGATGGCCGACCGGCCGGGGAAGTGCGGGTAGATCGACGGTGCGGAGATCCCGGCCCGCCGGGCCACGGCCCTGAGCGTGACGGCCCGTTGGTCGCCGCGGTCGAGCAGGTCGGTCGCGGCGGCCAGGATGTCCGTACGCAGGTTGCCACCCTGTCCTCGGCGGTTCCGCGGGCGCGCGGCACCGCGGGCGGGCGGTGCGTCCGCGCCGGTGGTGCCGATGGCGTCACGCGTCCGGGATGAGGATGACCTTGCCCGCGACGGTGTGGGACTCGGCCAGCGACAGGGCCGACGCCACGTCGCTCAACGGGATCCGCGCGGCGATCTGCGGGGTGACGACGCCCTCCGACACCAGGCGCAGCACCTGGGCGAGGTCCTCACGCAGCCGGGCGCGGAAGGTCTCCGGGCGGCGGAGGCCGGCCCAGAAGTTGTAGAAGTGCGCGCTCTTGCCGTTGGGCAGGTAGTTCCAGGCGAAGAGCCGTGCGAAGACCTTCAGTACCGGCAGCTGTGAATTGCCCTCGTCGTCCTTCGTCGCCGCGGTGCCGTACGAGACCAGCGTTCCGCCCTTGCGCAGCAGCCGCCACGACCGCACCAGTCCGGCGCCGCCGACGTGGTCGAACACCGCGTCCACGCCCGCCGGGGCGAGCTCGGCGATCCGGCCGTACAGGTCGGGGTCGCGGTAGTCGACGGGGATGGCTCCCAGCTCGCGTACCGCCTCGTGGTGGCGGGCCGACGCCGTACCGATCACGGTGATCCCGGCGTGCCGGGCCAGTTGTACGAGGGTGGAGCCGACGCCGCCGTTGGCGCCCAGCACCACGATCGTCCCGCCGGAGCGGACCTTGGCCACACGGTGCAGCATCTGCCAGGCGGTGATCCCGTTGACGACCACGGTCTCCGCGGCCACCGCGTCCACGTCGTCGGGTACGGGCAGCAGGTCCGCGGCGTCGAGCAGCAGGTGGCTGGCCCATGCGCCGACCTTGGTGACGGCGGCGAAGCGTCGTCCGGTCAGAGCGGTGTCGACGCCGGGGCCGGTCGCCGTGACCGTGCCGACCACGTCGTAGCCGGGTACGAAGGGGAAGGCCGGCTGGTCGTAGTACTTGCCGCGGCGCATCTGCTGCTCGGCGAAGGAGACGCCCGTCGCTTCCATCCTCAGGACGACCTGACCGGCGGCGGGCGGGCCCAGCTCACGGTTGTGGACCGTAAGACCGCTCGGCTCGACCTTGCCGGGCAGGACGATCTCGGTGGCGTTGGTGGTAAAGGTGCTGGTCATGAGGGGCTCCTTAGGGCTTCGCTCGTTTGCTTACGGTCGTAACACTACAAGCGTTAAGTTGGAGTCGCAAGAGAATCCGGCGATAAACTTCGCGGTGTAAGGTGACAGGGTGAAGAAGACGACAGCGGAGGAGACCGCCACACCGACCGAGCCGACCGGACGGGCTGCGCCGACCGCGGCGGCCGAAGGCGAAGTCGCAGGCGCAGGCGCAGGCGCAGGCGCGGCGACCACGCGGAAACCGCCCAGGGCCCGCAACCGCCGCGGCGAGGGCGGGCGCCTGCGCGAGGACATCGTCGCCGCCGCGGTCGAACTGCTCGACGAGTCCGGCGACGAACGCGCGATCACGCTGCGGTCGGTCGCCCGCCGGGTCGGTATCGCCGCCCCGTCGATCTATCCGCACTTCCCCGACCAGCCGGCCATCATGCTGGCCGTCGTGCAAGGGGAGTTCGCCGGGCTGGAGAAGGACCTGCGTGCCGCCGTGGACGCGGCCGGCGACGATCCTCGCGACCGGCTCTACGCCGCCTGCACCGCCTACCTCGATTTCGCCCGGCTCCATCCCGAGCGCTACCGCACCATGTTCGGCGGTCTCTGGCTGCCGGCTCTCGGGGACAGTTCCCTGACCCACGGCGATCTGGCCGCACTCGGCTCGGAGACGATGCAGTTGCTCGTCGGCCTCTTCGGTGACTGCGTCGCCGCGGGGCAGGCCACCAGCACCGACGTACCGAGCGACACGGTGGCGCTCTGGCTGGGCCTGCACGGACTCGCCCACCAGCGCGCTGTGTCGCAGGCTTTCCCGTGGCCGGAAGACATAGCCGACCGCATCATCACGACGCTCGCGCATCTGAGCGAGGGAGAATCGCCGAGCCGGCTCGCCTAACGTACGCGGCATGCGGACATCGGTTCACTCCCCTGGTCATCTGTACGGCAGGCGGGAGGAGTTCGGGCGGATCGACGAGCTGACCACCGCCGCGCGGGCCGGCCGGGGCGGGGCGCTGGTCCTGCGCGGTGAGGCGGGCATCGGCAAGAGCGCGCTGCTGGACCATGCCCGGCGGACGGCGCCCGGTTTCCTGGTCATTCGGGCATCGGGGTCGGAGGGGGAGGCGGAGCTGCCGTTCGCCGGTCTGCACCAGTTGTGTGTGCCGGCGCTGGGGCATCTCGCCGAGCTCCCCGCTCAGCGCCGCGAGGCCCTTCAGGTCGCGTTCGGGCTGGCTACAGGCGTACCGGACGAGTTCCGCTTGGGTCTGGCGACCCTGGAGCTGCTGGCGACCGCCGCTCGTGAGCGTCCCCTGTTGTGTCTGATCGACGACGCGCACTGGCTGGACGCCGCCTCGTCGAAGGCGCTCGCCTTCCTCGCACGGCGCATCTCCTCCGAACCGGTCGCCATGGTTTTCGCCGTACGCCTGCCCTCCCCGGCCGGTGAACTGGACGGACTGCCGGGCTTGGCCGTCGACGGGCTGAACGACACCGACGCACGGGCGCTGCTCTCCGCCAGGACCCATGTGACGCTGGATGAGCAGGTGCGTCAGCGCATCATGGCCGAGGCGCGGGGGAACCCGCTGGCGCTGCTCGAACTCCCCAGGGCCGGCGGTTTCGCCCCGCCGGACTCGCCTTCCGTACCGACCCGGATCGAGCGGGGGTTCCAGGCGCGACTGCGTGATCTGCCCGATGAGGCAAGGCTGTTGCTGACGATCGCGAGCGCCGACCCGACCGGCGACCCCGGTCTCCTGTGGCCCGCCGCGCAGCGGCTGGACCTGGACGTGACGACGACCGGCGCCGCCGCGGCCGCGACCGGGCTGGTCGACTTCTCCACCCGCGTCCGCTTCTGTCATCCGCTGGCCCGGTCCGCGGTCTACCGGGCCGCGGAGGCGAGCCGGCGCCGTACGGCCCACCGCGTACTGGGCGAGGTCACCGACCCCGTCGTGGATCCGGACCGGCGGGCCTGGCACCGGGCGCAGGCGGGCATCGGCCCGGACGACGACGTCGCCGAGGAGTTGGAGCGCTCGGCGACCCGCGCCCGGTCACGCGGCGGTGCGGTGGCCGCGGCGGCCTTCATGGAACGCGCGGCCGCCTTGTCGCTGGACGCGACCCGGCGGACCGCGCGTACGCTCGCGGCCGTGCAGGCCCATCTCGACGCGGGCACCACCGACACGGCGGCGGAGCTTCTCACGACGGTCGAGAACGCGGCGCTCGACGAACTCCAGCGCGTCGCGGTCGATCTGCTGCGGGGGAAGATCGCGTTCGTACGGCACCACGACAACAACGGGCCGATGTTCATGCTGCGAGCCGCGCGACGGCTCTCGGAACTGGACCCGCGGCGCTCACGCGACTGTTTCCTGGACGCGGTCGAGATGAGCCTGGCCGTCGGGCGGTCCAGCGGGGTGCTCGACAAGGTGCTGGCCGCCGCGCGGACGGCGGCGCCGGCCGACACGGCCGCGGACTCGCCGGACCTCCTGGACGCGCTGGCGCTGCTGGCGACGGACAGACACGGGGAGGCGGTGCCCCTGATTCAGCGGCTGCTCACATCTCCTGCCGCCGAAGGCGGTGTTGAGGACGGTCCGATGTGGAGGCACAGGCCCGCGCTCGCCGTCATGCTCGCGTCGGAGGTGTGGGATCCGCACACGCACGCGGCGATCACCGACTGGCTGATCAAGACCGGCCAGGAGTCGGGGTCACCGCTCGTACTGCGCCTGGGGCTCGCGCCGATGGCGTCCCTCGCCGCGGTCTGCGGCGACTTGGCGCGGGCGACGACGGCGATCGCCGAGGAGGAGGCGATCGCCGACGCGTTCGGCGGACCGCCCGTCTTCTATCACCGGCTGCATCTGGCGGCGATGCGTGGCCGGCGCGAGGAGGCGCTCGAACTCTTCGAGACCGCTGCGGCCTCGGCGACGGAACGTGGCACCGGCCAGCTGATCGCCAACGTCCACTGGGCGTCGGCCGTGCTCAACAACAGCCTGGCCGACTACCCCGCCGCCCTGGCCGCGGCCCGGCGGGCCACCGAGGGCGGCGAGTTGTATCTCGCCGGATTCGCCCTGCCGGAGTTGGTCGAGGCGGCGGTCCGCTGCGGTGAGCCGGACGCGGCAGCGGCGGCGCTGCACGCGCTGACCGAGCGCACCGAGGCGGGCGGCACCCCCTCGGGCCTGGGCATCGCGGCGTACGCGCGCGGGCTGGTGACCGGGGACGAGGAGCACTACCGACAGGCCGTCGAGCATCTGGAGGAGAGCCCGATGCTCCCGTACCGGGCCAGGGCACATCTCCTCTACGGGGAGTGGCTGCGACGCCAGGGCCGCAGGCGGGACGGCTGCCGGCACCTGCGCATCGCGCATGAACTGCTGTCAGGGGCCGGGCTGGAGGCGTTCGCCAGGCGGGCCGCAGACGAACTGCGGGCCGCCGGCGAGAGGGTACGCGGCCGGTCGACGACGCCCGGCTACGACCAACTCACCGCGCAGGAGGCGTACATCGCGCGGCTGGTCGCCACGGGCGCGACGTCCAGGGAGGTCGCCACGCGGCTGTTCCTCAGTCCCCGCACGATCGACGCGCATCTGCGGAACGTCTTCCGCAAGCTCGGCATCACGTCCCGCAGACAGCTCAAGGACGTTCCGGGCCTTCGGTGAGGCGCGGGCGTTCGAGCGGCTGGGCCGACGGGCCCACGTGGCGGGTTGGGCCTGGGGTTGGGCCTTGGGGCCCATGCCGGGCCACCTGGTGCCGCCGTATGTTTCTCATGTCGCCAGCGAGACCGGCCAGGAGGAAGTCGGAAGCGCGGGAGACACCACAGACTCGTACGAGTCGGCCGGACGACGGCCGGCCGACACACAAGGGGAAAATCACATGTCGAACGTCACGCTGAAGGCCGCCACCAACGCCAAGCTCTACGTCGGCACCTGGGCGAACACCGCCGTCGCCGCCATGAAGCGCCGCAGCGACAAGGGCCAGGGCGCGGTCGAGTACGTCGGCGTCATCGTCCTGGTGGCCCTGATCATCGCCGCGATCGTCGGCTCCGGTGTCGCGGACGAGATCGCCGGCGGTCTGTCGGACAAGGTCGCCGAGATCCTGGGCGGCTGATCGTAGGGCAGTCCCCCCACGGAGTAGGCGAGACAGGGCAGGCGCGGCACCATCCCCGGCCAGGATGGTGACGACCCTGCCCCTCTCTCGTTTCCGGACCATCACGACCCCCCACCTCTGCCCCGACCGCCCGAACGACCGGCGGTCGGGGCAGAGTCATGTGCGTTTACGGGAGGGCTGCCGGAGCTACGAATCGACGGCCGGGCATCCTGCCCGAGGGCGTCACCGCGGGGCGGCAAGCCCACGGCACGGCCTGGCGACTGCCGGCGGTGCGTACCCGCCGGGCCGGCACGCGAGGCTGGGCCGTGAGGCCGGGCCGTGAGGCCGGGCCGTGAGCCCTCTTTGGGCCCGCCCAGGCACCCAACTCCCCTTCTGGGCAAGGAAACCAGCCCCAGGTGCGACCGGCGGACGAACGACGCGCGATCGACCGCGATCGAGCCGCGAATAACCCTCCCGGTGACGGCGACGGTGGCGGCCGAATGCCCGATCGAGTAACTCCGGGCGTCCTGCGTGGTGTTGCTGGTGGACCGGGAGATGAACACCTTCCGGATCGGCCGTGCTTGACCCTCCGGTGGGCCCATGGACCCTGCCGGGTGGGCCCTGACCTGTCCTTACGCTGCTCGCGCTCGGGGGCGGCGACGACAGCGTGAGGTGGGAGAACAGATGAAGAAGGGCCGTAGGTTCCAGTGGTGGCACTCGCATCCGCGTGAACGCGGATGGCGAGATCCGCGGTACCGCGACAGAGGGCAGAGCGGGGCCGAGTACGCCGCGATGTTCGGGGTCGTGGCCGCGATCGTCGCCGCGATCGTCGGGCTGAGTGTGCCCGCCGAGACCGGGACCGGGCTGAAGAGCGCGGTGTGCCGGGTCATCCACCCGCTCAGCGGTGCCGACGCCTGCGCCACCGGCGATTTCGCGGACGGCGGAGAGGGCGGCGGGGAAGGCGGCGGGGGCGGGGGTGGCGGCGGGGACGAATTCGTCCCGAACGGCGACCCGTTCGAGCCCACGAGGTGTCTGCTGGCCCAGGACCAGACGAAGACCACCGTCGTCGTGCAGATCTTCTTCATCAAGATCAGCAGCTCCGAGCAGGTCAAGCTCCAGCAGTGGTCCGACGGCACCGTCACCCTGGAGCGGATCACCGAGACCGGCGGCGGCGTCACGGCCAGCATCTCCGCGGGCATCAAGGGCCTTGAGGACTGGGGCGGCAGCGCGAAGCTGAGCGGGACCTACCTCGCGGGCAGCGGCAGTGGCGGACAGTGGCTCTTCTCCGGGAACAAGACCGGTGACACCCAGAAGGACCTGGAGCTCAACCTGGAGGACGCCAAGCAGTTCACCGAGTACCTCAAGGCCCAGGACGAGTGCAACAGCAGGCCCGCCGGCCCGCGTTCCTCCGAACTGGGCATGATCTGCGGCTACCACGCGGGCAAGAAGAAGCCCGATCTCGAACCGGAGAGGGCCCCGGACGTCGACATCACCAAGACCTCCGTCGAGGCCTCCGGCAACGCGAACTTCGGCGGGAAGTTCAAGAGCAACGGAAAGGGCGGCAAGGACTCCAAGGACCTCGGCAAGATATCCGGCGAGCTGGCCAACGGCACGATGACCGAGGACGTCGTCGTCATGCGGGCGCACAGCGGACCGAACGCCGGAAAGATCACCTTCGTCTACACCTTCAGCGTCAAGGGGGCCGCCGGCGCGGGCGGGATCGCCGTCGGCGAGCGGATGCAGCAGGTCGCCGTCACCTACGACGCGGCGACGTACGACCAGGGGGAGAAGGACGGCAAGTCGCACCGACCCGAGAAGCTGGTCGTCACCACCAGCCAGGAGGCCGGCGAGGGCGCCGGCGTCAAGGTCGAGGCGGGAGCCAACGCCGGTCCCGTGACCATCGATGTCGGCGGCGGCGGTGGAACCACCAACTCGAAGATCCACACCGAGACATCCGAACTCATCCTCGACAACGACGCCGACAGCACCATCGTCGAGGACTGGCTGCGCGGAAACGGCGACCCGGCGAAGAACCCGCTTCCCTCGCCCACGGACTCGGCCGAGGTGCCGGGACCCGACGCGAGCCCGCTCGAACGGCTCCTGCACGACAAGGCGAAGCTCAGCAGGCTCGACTACAACGCCAACACCGACTGGTGGAACGCCTCGCTGGGCATCGGATTCGGTATCTCCGCCGGGCAGTTCACCCTGGGGTTCAAGCTCTTCGGGATCGACATCACCCACGAGGAGAAGTCGCAGACGATCACCGGGAATCCCACGTACGCCACCGGCCCCAAGAACGGCGGCGCCCGCCCGTGGGTGGACTGGAAGAACTGCAGCAAGATCAAGCCCATCCCCACGTAGGGGTGTCGGGTGACCGCCCCTCGACGCGCCGCCCCCCCCGACACACGTCGGGGGGCGGCGCCCGTCAGCCCCCGCCCCGGGCGGACGCCGTGCACGAAGCCCTGCCGTCAGCCCCGCAGCTCGGCCAGGTCCTCCGCGCCGAGAGCGAGATCGTTCGCCCCGAGGTTCTCCTCCAGGTGATCGACGGAGCCCGTCCCCGGGATCGCCAGCACCGTCGGCGAGGCCGAGAGCAGGGCGGCGAGCGCGACCTGCGGCGTGGTCGCGCCCAGGCGGGCGGCGACCTTGTCGAGACGCGTGGTGTCGAGCGGGTTGTGGCCGCCGCCGAGCGGGAAATACGGCACGTACGCGATGCCCGCCTCCTCGCACTCCGCGAGCAGCGTCAGGTCGTCCATGTACTCGTTCTGCACCGCCGTGACGGGCGCGATCGCCCTGGCCTCCGCGAACTGCGCGGCGTCGACGTTGCTGATGCCCAGATGCCGGATCAGTCCCTCCTCGCGGAGTTCGGCCAGTACCGCGAAGCGTTCGGCGATCGACTCGCCACCCGGTCCGTGCCCCGCGCCCACCCGCAGATAGACCAGGTCGAGCCGGTCGAGACCCAGAGCGCGCAGATCGCCCTCGACCAGGCCGCGCAGTTCGTCGGGGGTCGCCTGCCCGGTCGGCATACCGCTCGGGCCGAGCAGCGGGCCGACCTTCGTCGCGATCACCAGGTCGGCCGCGTACGGCGTCAGTGCCTTACGGATCATGTCGTTGGCCCACACGTCCTGGCCGCCGTAGAAGCCGGCGGTGTCGATGTGGTTCACGCCCAGCTCAACGGCGCGCCGGAGCACCGCGACGCCGGTCGCGGCGTCGCGGATCGGGCCCGCGAAAGTGCCCCTCGCGAGGCGCATCGCACCGAAGCCGAGCCGGTTGATGGTCAGATCTCCGCCCAGGGAGAAAGTCTTGATCGTCATGGCTTCATCGTGCTCGCGGCCGGGAAGCCCGGCGAGCTCGTGGCAGCTTGCTGCCAGACTGGTGGAATGCGGAACGAACAAGTGTTTTCAGTACAGGGCGACGCCGAGCTCGTCGCGCGTGCCGGTCATCTCTTCGAATCCGCGCAGACCGAGTTCGTGTGCGCCGCACGGGACCTCAGGACCTGGTCGCTGCCGGAGGCGAGAGCGGGGATCGCGAAGCGGATGCGGGCCACGGGTTCCGCCGGCAGCCTCACGATCCGCAAGCTGCTCAGCCCGGTCGCGCTCGCCGACGAGGAGGCCCGGACTCATCTGCGGGAGGTACGGAGCCAGGGCGCTCAGGTACGGATCAGCGGCTCGCGGCTGCCGCACGAGACGATCCTCATCGACCGGCGGGTGATGATCCTCGCCGGCCGGGAGACCCCCGCCTCCCCCACCGGCCGCGAGTACACCGTGACGACGTCGGAGACCCTGGTCGAGGGCGTCCACTCGATGTTCCGGGCGATCTGGGACAGCGCCGTCGATCCCGACACCTATCTGCGCGGGGAGATCCCGCACCTCGATGCCGAGGGCCGCGTGATCCTCGACGCCCTCTCCTCGGGGCTCACCGACGAGTCGTCGGCCAAGCGGCTGGGGGTCTCACTGCGTACGTATCGCCGCCGCGTGGCCGAGCTGATGGCCGGGCTGGAGGCGGGCTCCCGCTTCCAGGCCGGGCTGCGGGCGGGCGAGCTGGGGCTGGCTCGCCGCCCGTAGACGTCCGCGGTTCGTGCTCAGCGGTGGCCGGCGCGGGCCTCGGCGGCGGTCTTCAGCTCCAGCAGCCATGTCTCCAGCCCCGTACTGAGGACCTCGGTCGCGAAGGGCACGTTCGCTTCGACCTGCTCGCCGGTGTGCGTCTCCTCGGTGGTCACGCGCACACCGCCCCTGACCTTGGTGAAGTTCCATACGTGGACGCCGTCGATACGCAGCTGCTCGCCGACGGCGGGGCCGGTCCAGCGGATGCAGGAGCCGCGCTTGACCTGCTTGACGGTCGAGGTGATGTCCAGGCTGGTGGCGGGAGTCACGGGGTTGGGCGGCACGGGGGTCGTCCACCGGAACGCCGATCCCGCGCGGAACGGGCCGTGGTCGAGTCGTTCGCTGGTCGTCACGTGCTCCTGCCAGGACGGCCAGCGCTCCACGTCGGTCTGGAGCTTCCAGATGGTGCTCAGCGGCGCGTCGATGACGGTCTCGGTCCGGTAGCGCACGACGGCATCCGGGTCGACGCCCTTCCCGCGGCAGGTGAGCGACTTGCCGGTGTGGTGCGAGGCCGACCCGGTGGCCCCGGCGGGTGCGACCCCGGTGCCGAGGAGCGCGACGGCGACGAGCGGGGCGGTGAAGAGGGCGGCGCGGACGCTGGTGGTACGGATGCCGGGCATGGCGTTTCCTTGTCTGTTCTTCACTTGCGGGAGTGGCCGGTTGGGCGCGACGGCGATCACGAACCGTCCGGTACCGACAATCCCGCGGGCCCCCGCCTCGTCGCATCGGCGAAAACTACGTAACCGCGAGGGCTACGCAGTCCGCCGGTCACGGGACGCGGCGGGCCGCGACGACCGCTGAGCTGGCCGGTGTCGTGAGTACTTCGGTGGCTTCCAGCGCCGGATGGGTCAGATAGAAGACGCGGAGCTCGTCCACCTCGCCCTCGAAACGAGGCGGCCACTCGGACGAGGGGGTGAAGTCGTCGAGGATCAGAAGGCCACCGGGAGCGAGCAGCTCCACGACTCTCCCTGGGTCGTCCCGCTTGCCCCCGCCGTCGCAGAAGAAGACGTCGAACGGTGCGTGCCGCTCAAGCAGCCGCCAGTCCCCGGTGAGTACGCCGACGCGCTCGTCGTCCGCGAAGACGCCGGAGGCCCGACGTGCCAGCTCCTCGTCACGCTCCACGGTGACCAGGCGCGCGCCGGCGCCGAGGCCGCTGTGCAGCCAGGCGGTGCCCACGCCCGAGCCGGTGCCGCTCTCCGCGACGACCCCGTCGGGTTTCGAGGCGGCGGCCAGCCTCAGCAGCCGGCCCACTTCGGGGAGGCAGCTCTTCGTGAATCCCGTCTCGGAGGCGATGGCCTCCGCGGCCACCACGCGGGGCGGGACGGCACGCGCTGTCATCTGCTCGTCACTGATCATCACCGCACGCTAGCGCCGACGGGGGCCCGGCGTCAGCGAGTTGGGCGGGCCGGTGCCGTACGCCCCGGAGCGCGATGCGCACTCCGGGGCGCAGGGGCGGTGGCGGTCACGCCCTGCGGATCCGTCGGGTCCGACGGTCAGTCCACGATCATGGTGTTGAGCGGCACCGAACCCGCCGTACGGGCGAACGCGCCGCCGAAGTAGCCGTCGACCTCGGCCTTTTCGGCCGCGTTCGGGTACGCGTTCTTGCACGAGGTGCCCGCGCTGGAGCCGGACATCAGGCTGGTGCACGGGCCGGGCTTGCGGTCCGGGAGGCCCAGGATGTGGCCCAGTTCGTGGGACGAGATACGGACCGTGTCGTGGCCCTCGTTCACCGCCTGGCGTCCGATCCAGACCGTGCCGTTGCCCAGCGAGGTGGTCAGCGCGCGGGGCCACCCGTTGTCCGCCAGGACGCGGATGTTGGCGCGCTGGCCGGCCGCGACCGGGACCAGTTCGACGGCGTCGACGCTCTCGTTCCAGATCGCCGCCCCCCGGTCGACCGCGGACCTGAACTCCGCCGAACCGCCCGCGTCGTAGGTGACGACGCGCGCGGCCGCGGTCACGTCATCGGCGGCGGAGGCGGTGCCGGTGGGAGCGGCCGTGGCCTGGCCACCCATCAGGGAAAACGTCACAGCCAGGGCGGCAACGAGCCCGCCGGTCAACTTACGGACATGCATGGTCGACCTCCTTGCAGGAGACAGTCGTGGACATGACACGAAGTTCCCCTGCTCACTGCCCAGCGGCGACCGGCACCAATCCGTCAATCCAACGGCCCAACGGAGCCCGCAACCGCGCCCGGATCCGGACCTGTTGCCCATCGGTCACCCGCCGCGTGCCGGACGCCGGAAAGGGCCCGTCCGGATCCTGTCCGGACGGGCCCTTTCCGTAGCGTCACTTGGTACGGCCGGCGCACAGCTGCTTGTCGACGAGGTCGCTCGCCGCGTAGATCGAGCCCGGCATGGAGCCGTCGCCCGTCGCCTCAAGGATCACGACGCGGCGGCCGTCGGGGGTGGCGCCGGTGCGGGTGGCGTAACCGGGGAAGTCGCCGGCGTGACTGTAGTAGCTGCCGCCGCAGGTCAGCGGGATCTCCATCAGGCCCAGACCGTAGCGGGCCCCCGGCCAGGCCGCGTCCAGCTCCGCGGCGGCCACCGTCGTCTTCATCTCCTTCAGCTGGGCGGGCTTCAGCAGCCGGCCGCGCATGAGCGCCTGGTAGAAGGTGGTCATGTCGCCGGTGGTGCTGATCATGGCGCCCGCCGCACCGGCCGCGCTCGGGTTGAACGCGGTGACGTCGATCGCGGGCGCGGACTCGCCGAAGGCGGAGTAGCCCTTCATGTGGGAGCCGGGGATACGGGAGGACGTGGTGGGGGTGCTGGTGTTGTGCAGGGCCAGGGGGCGCACGATGCGCTTGGTGACCTCCTGCTGCCAGGTGTGGCCGGTGACCTTCTTGATGATCATTCCGGCGAGGGTGTAGTTGGTGTTGGAGTACGACCAGTTGGTGCCGGGCTCGAAAGTGGGCGCGTGGCGCATCGCGATGGCCACGAGCTCCTCGTCGGTCCAGGTCGTGTGGCGGCCGGCCTCGTAGGCGGCGATTCCGGTCAGCGCGGGGAAGTCGGCGGTGTAGTTGAACAGGCCGCTGGTGTGGTTCAGCAGCTGCCGCACCGTGATTCCGCCGCCGTCGTTGCCGTTGCCCGACACCACACCCGGCAGCCATTCCTCGACCGTGTCGTCCAGCGACAGCCTTCCCTCGCCCACCAGTTGCAGCACGACGGTGGAGACGTAGGTCTTCGTCGCGCTGGCTATACGGAACTTGTCACCCGGCCGCGCCTTGCGGCCGGTCTCCACGTCCGCCACACCGGCCGTCGCGTACTGGACTCCACGCGGGCCGGTCGACCGGGCGAGCACACCCACGGTGCCGGTCTTCTGGACCGCGTTCACCAGCTGCTGAAGCGACTCCTTCCCCGAAGTCGCCGAGCTCGCCGAGCTCGCGGACCGCGCCGCCTCCGCCGACGGAACCGGCTTCGCCTGCTGCGCCGCGGTCGCCGCCGGCACCGCCACGCCCAGCGCGGCGAGCGCGGTGACGAGCGTCGTGGTCAGGGCGCGGGAGGTGGTCCGGGTGAACGTCTTGGTCGCCATGATCCGTCGGCTCCTTGGGAGTTGGTGTGTCACCGCTCCGTGCGGTGTGATCACCAACTTAGAAAAACGGCCCGCCGGCCACGATCCGGCCAGCGGGCCACTCCCGGGTACAGCCAGCTGTACCCCGGGGGTGTCCCCTCAGCCCGGCGCCCCGGTCACACGTACACGGTCACTCTCCCTGTCGGAGAGGAACAGCGCCAGTTCCCGGCCCTGTTCGGCGACGCCCGCGCGGTCCGCCCGGGAGAAACGGCGCAGCGGGGTCACCGCCACCGTGCCGTCCTCCACGGTCCAGGTCGCGGCGACCCGGCCGCCCAGCAGGACCACGCGCTCGCCGGCGACCGACAGACCGCGGTGTGCGTCGTCGATGATCCGGCCGCGGTCGTGATAACCGAGGATCGCGTTGTCGAAGGCCGGCAGGAACCGGACCGGGGCCGGGGTGTCCGGGTCCGGGCGCGGGGCGTCGGGCAGGTCCAGCAGTTCCCGGCCCCGCTCGTCGCGGAAGGCGACCAGTTCCTCGCGTACCGCGGCCACCGCGGCGGGCAGTCCCGCGAGCCCGCACCAGGCGCGCAGGTCCGCCGAGGCTGCGGGGCCGTACGCGGCCAGATAGCGCCGCAGCAGCGCCTGGCCCACCGGGTCGGAACCGTCTGGCGACAGAGGGGCGATCTCCCGCCCCAGCCAGGAGGCGAGCGGGACGCTGCGTACTCCCGCCTTCGTCCGCCACAGCCCGCGCGGCGGCAGCTGGACCGTCGGGACGAGCGCGGTGATCAGCATCTCCCCGAGCGCCCGTGTCCCGACCGCGGGCCAGCGGTCGGCGACCGCCCGCGCCAGCTCGGTCATCGAGCGCGGCTCACCGTCCGCCAGCACCGCCCGGCCCGCCGCCGCGAGCTCTTCGAGATCCGTCCCGTCGAGCTCCGCGCGGTACACCCCGAGCACGCGCTGGCGCAGCATGGCCTCGTGGCGGGCCCGCCAGGCCAGGGCGTCCTCGGCGGTGACGAGATGGACCGTACGGCGCATGAGATGCGTCCGCACCACGCTCCGCCCGGTCAACAGGTCCGAGAGCGCCCCGGGCCGGAACGCGCCCAGCCGGGACCAGAGTCCGACGTACGGCTCCTGCGGTTCCTGCGCCTGGAGTCCGCCGAGGTGCGCGACGGCGGCGAGGACCGGCAGTCCGGAGCGGTCGAGCAGCAACTGCCGGGCGAGCGTAGCGCGGTTGAGCGCCCGCGTACCGAGAACGACGGCCATCAGGTCGCCTTCTGCCCGTCGATCGACTCGCGCACGATGTCCGCGTGCCCGGCGTGCTGCGCGGTCTCGGCGATGACGTGCATCAGCACCCCGCGCACGCTGAGCTCCGCTCCCGGCTCGTTCCAGGGCGCGTCGGGCAGCGGGTGCGTCGCCGACAGGTCGGGGAGGGCGGAGACGATCTCCACCGTCCGCGCGGCGACCTTCTCGTAACGCGCGAGGATCCCGGCCGACGTGTCGCCGGGCAGCATCCGGAAGTCGTTCTCACGGTCGATCGCCCACTGCGGGAACTCGGTGGCGGTACCGGCGGCGAAGTCGGCCCAGGTGACACCGTCCGGCAGGTCGAAGCTCATCGCCGACGGTCCGTCGACCGTGAAGCGCAGCCAGGCCTCCTCGGTTGACGCCACATGCTTGATCAGCCCGCCCAGCGACAGCTCACCGGCCGTCGGGCGCTCGCCGAGCTGCTCGTCGGTGAGCCCGCGCACGGTGCCGGTCAGCTTGGAGCGCACGGTGGCGAGGGCGGCGAGCAGGTCGGCGCGCTCGGCGTCGGCGGTCCGGGACGGGGTGGTGGCGTTCATGGTGGGAGGGCCTTCCGCTGGATTCATCACGTGTGTCGTGCGTGCTCTGTCGTGCGCGTCACGTCGTGCTCGTTATGTCGTGCGCGTGCCGTCGCGCGTTCCGTCCCGCGCGTTCTCCGGCACAGCCCAACCTTCCCAAGAGAAGAGGACAGGATGTGGCCGCTTCTCGGGCGACAATCGACAGCATGCCGAAGACCTCAGCACGTCTGCTGTCGATGCTTTCGCTGCTCCAGGCCCGCCGGGACTGGCCGGGGGCGCTGCTGGCCGAGCGGCTGGACATCAGCCCGCGGACCGTACGCCGCGACGTCGACCGGCTGCGCGAGCTCGGCTACCCGGTGGTGGCCGTCAAGGGGCCGGAGGGCGGGTACCGGCTCGACGCCGGTACGGAACTGCCCCCGCTGCTCTTCGACGACGAGCAGGCCGTCGCCCTCGCCGTGGCACTCCAGATCGCCACCACCACCGGCGCCGGCATCGAGGAGGCCGCGGCACGCGCTCTGCACACCGTTCGGCAGGTCATGCCCGGGCGCCTGCGCCGCCGTATCGACGCCCTCCAGGTCACGGCCGTCGAGCCGCCCGCGAGGCGCGCCGGCCCGCAGGCGGACAGCGGCGTGCTGATGGCGCTCAGCACCGCCGTCCACGCCCGGGAGGAGCTGCGCTTCGACTACGCGAGGGCCGACGGCGACACCACCGGTCCCCCGCCGCGGCGGACGCAGCCGCATCACCTCGTCACCTGGGGCGGGCGCTGGTACCTCGTCGCGTGGGACCTCGACCGGGAGGACTGGCGTACGTTCCGCGCGGACCGGATCACCCCGCGTACGCCGACGGGCCCCCGCTTCACCCCGCGTGAACTGCCCGGAGGCGACGTGGCCGCCTTCGTCGTCAGCAAATTCCTGGGCTTCTACGGCTCCGACGGCACCGGTCACCGGCCCTGCCGGGGCGAGGTGATCCTCGATCTGCCCGCCGGAGAGGTGTCCCCCTACCTCCGCGACGGACTGGTCGAGGCGTTGGGCCCGGACCGCTGCCGGCTCGTCCTGGGCTCGTGGTCGTGGGCCGGTCTGGCCGCCACCATCGGCAAGTTCGACGCCGACATCGAGGTCGTAGGACCGCCCGAACTCAGGGAAGCGTTCGCGCGGTTGGCCCACCGCTACGCCGACGCCGCAGCCGGCCGCGGCGACGGGACATAGCGCCGGTCCGGCGCACGGACAGCCATCATCGACGCAGGACTCCCCACGGAATCAGGCGAGTTGAGAGCTCGGCCCACGCCGCCGTACGCCGCACCGTTCAGCGCCGTACGATGCCGGCCTTTCGCGCCTCGACCAGCCACTGCGGGAATTCGTTCAGCAACTGGTCGTACAGACTCGCGTCCGAGAGGGTCTTCGGGGACGGGCCCGCCGCGAAGAATCCCGCGTTGTCGATCACGCGCCGCTGGGGCACCGGCAGGTCGTCGAGCTTGCGCAGGAAGTGGAACTGGTCGTTGCCGAAGCCCACGAACTGCCAGAAGATCGGCAGCCTCGCGGCCATGCAGAGGACGCTCTCCGCCGCCGCCTTGGACGACGGCGAGCCGTCGGTCTGGAACACGACGAACGCCGGATCGGTGGCCCCGGACGACTCGTAATGGTCGACGACGGCCTGCATGGCGACGTGATAGTTCGTCAGCCCCATGTGCCCCAGGCCGCGATGCAGCACACCGATCCGGTTCCTGTAGTCGTCCAGGCCTATCTCGGCCGTCCCGTCGATCCCCGTGGAGAAGAAGACGACCGGGACCACGCCGTCGTCGTCCAGATTGGCCGCGAGGGCGAGGGTCTGCTCCGCGAGGTGCTGCACGGAGCCGTCCTTGTAGTACGGCCGCATGCTGCCCGAGCGGTCCAGCACCAGATAGACGGCGGCACGCTGCCCGCCGATGTCGTGCTTGGCGAGGGAGACCGCGGCGGTCTTGTAGAGGCTGACCAGCCCCGGCGCCCGCTGGGCGACCCTTTCTTCGGTGATCGCTTCGACCGGGACCTCGTAATTCGGTTTCCGGCGCCCCAAATTGACGAACTTGCGGTAGTCGATGGCCATACGCAGTGATTGTGCAGCAACTGACCCCCGCGCGTACGGGCTTTCGGCCCATCGGGACCGCCGGTCGCCCTCCCCGCGACACGGCGCACGGGCGAGTGACCCGCCCACGTTGGAGTGACGTTTCGCCACAGCGGCGCCCATGTCGAGTAGTCCTTCATTCGTCCTGTCCGGCCACCCGACATCCCGGCGGAGAAACATCGTGTCTCGTCTGGCTCACTGGTGTTTCCTGCGCCGCCGCGCGGTGGTGTCCGGCTGGCTCCTGGTCCTCGTCCTCACCGTCGCGCTCAGCCAGTCGTTCGGCAGCAGGTACAACGAGAGCGCCAGCCTGCCGGGCACCGACGCCCAGGCGGCCGTGACCCTCCTCACCGAGAACTTCCCGAAGGTGTCGGGCGAGGGCGACCAGGTCGTCATCGAGGCCACGGGCGGCGCCACGGTCCGTTCGGACTCGGTGCGGAACCCGGTCACCACGATGCTCACGAAGGTCGCCGCCATCCGCGGCATCGCGTCGGTCGTCAGCCCGTACAGCAAGCAGGGCGCGGGGCAGATCAGCAAGGACGGCACCATCGCGTTCGCCGCGGTGAACTGGAAGATGCGGGCCGCCGACGTCACGACGTCGGACGCCCGGACGCTGATCGACACCGCCAAGGCCGCGGAAGGGCCGAACGTCCGTATCTCGCTCGGCGGTCAGTCGATCACCGCCGAGGAGAGCTCGGGCCCCGGTCTGTCGGTGGCGGTGGGCGCGATCGCCGCGCTGGTCATCCTCCTGATCGTCTTCGGCGGGGCCCTGTTCGCCTCGCTGATGCCGCTGGTGACCGCGGCCATCGCGCTGTTCGTCGGCACCTCCCTCATCAGCCTGGTGTCACACGTGATGGACACCCCGAGCGTCTCCAGCGACCTCGCCGTACTGATCGGGCTCGGCGTCGGCATCGACTACGGCCTGTTCATCATCAGCCGCCATCGCAGCGCGGTGAAGTCCGGGCTGTCGTACGAGGAGGCGACGGTGCGGGCGGTCAACACCTCCGGGCGGACCGTGCTGTTCGCCGGGATCACGGTGTGCATCGCGCTGCTCGGGCAGTTCGCGCTCGGGATCGACTTCCTCTACGGGCTGTCGCTCGCGTCCGCGCTCACGGTCGCCCTGACGATGGCCACCTCGCTGACGTTCCTGCCCGCCATGCTCGGCTTCCTCGGCCCCAAGACCCTCTCGCGGCGCGAGCGGCGCGCCCACGAGGAGAAGGGGCCGGTCTCCGACGACGCCGCCGGATTCTGGCTGCACTGGGCGAGGTTCGTGGAGAGGGGCAGGATTCCGGTGGCGGCGATCGCGCTGGCCCTCGTGGTCGTGGTCGCGCTGCCGCTGTTCTCGCTGCGCCTCGGCTCGTCCGGCGCCGCGAACGACCCCGAGGACTCCACCACCCACCAGGCGTACACCACCCTGGCCAGGGGGTTCGGACCAGGCTTCAACGGGCCCTTCCAACTGGTGACGGAGATCGATTCGCCCGACGACACGAAGGCGTTCGACACCTTCCTGGCCGCCGCCGCGAAGACACCGGGGGTGGTGACCGTGACCCCGCCGACGACCTCGCCCAACGGGAAGGTCGCGCTCGCGATCCTCTACCCGAGCACCGGTCCGGGCGCGGAGCGGACCGTGACCCTGGCGAGCACCGTCCGCGACCTGGCGCCCAAGGCCGAGGGGCCCGGCCATCCGCCCGTCCATGTGGGCGGAGTGACGCCGACCAACATCGACTTCTCACGGGTGCTGAGCGAGAAGCTGCCGCTGTTCATCGCCGTCGTCGTGATCCTGGCGTTCCTGCTGCTGGTGGCGGTGTTCCGGAGTCTGCTGATCCCGCTGGTGGCGGCGGTGATGAACCTGCTGTCCGTGGGCGCGGCACTCGGCGCGCTGAACGCCGTGTTCACCTGGGGCTGGGGCCTCTCGGTGCTCAACGTGCCGGTCGCCGGGCCCGTGGACGCCTTCATCCCGGTCCTGCTGTTCTCGGTGCTCTTCGGGCTCTCGATGGACTACGAGGTGTATCTGGTCAGCCGCATGCAGGAGGAGTGGCACCACCGGCGTATGTCCTCCCCGCACACGGACGAGGCCGGGGCCAACCACTGGGCGGTGACGCACGGTCAGGCGAAGACGGGCCGTGTCATCGCGGCGGCGGCCGGAATCATGATCCTGGTGTTCGGCTCGTTCCTGATCGGCGACAACCATGTGCTCAAGGAGTTCGGATTCGGCCTGGCCTTCGCCGTACTCGTCGACGCCCTGATCATCCGGGGACTGCTCGTCCCGGCCCTGATGCATCTGATCGGTCCGGCCAACTGGGCCATGCCCGCCCGGCTTGGCCGGATCGTACCGAACCTCTCCATCGAGCCGACGCGGAAGGACCCTCACTGAGGGGAACAAGCCCTCAGTGAGGGGGAGTCGGGTCCGTTCTCAGACCTTGACCGCGTCCGCGTCCTTGCCCCTGCTGTCCTCCTCGGCCGTGCGCTCCCCCTGCTCCGGTACGAGCGTGCGCTGAAGGCTCTCGCCCTCGATGTCGAGGTTGGGCAGGATCCGGTCGACCGGGCGCGGCAACCACCAAGCGGCTCGTCCGAGAAGGGACATGACCGCCGGGACCAGCGCCATACGCACGATGAACGCGTCCACGAGCACCCCCACGGCCAGCGCGAATCCCATCGACTTGATGATCGGGTCCGGCATGAAGATGAACCCGCCGAAGACCGCCGTCATGATCAGGGCGGCGGCCGTGACGACACGGGCGTTGTGCCCCATCCCGCTGACGGTCGCCTCCTGGGCGCCGGCTCCGTGGACGAAGTCCTCACGCATGCGCGAGACGAGGAAGACCTCGTAGTCCATGGCCAGCCCGAACAGGATGCCGATGAGAAGGATCGGCAGGAAACTCACCAGCGGTCCCGGGACGTCGATGCCCAACAGGTCCGCGAAGTGGCCCTGTTGGAAGATCGCCACGGTGATGCCGAAGGTGGCGCCGATGGTGAGGAGGAAGCCGAGGGCCGCCTTCACCGGCACCAGGAACGACCGGAAGACCAGCATCAGCAGCAGGATCGACAGACCGACCACGAGCAGCAGATAGACCAGCATGGCGTCCGCGACCTTCTCGGAGACGTCGATGCCGACGGCCGTGGTCCCGGAGAGCCCGACAGTGGCGCCCTCCGCGCCCGCGACGCTCCCGTCCCCGATGCCGGCCACACGGTCGCGGACAGTGTGCACGACCTTCTCGGTGGCCTCGTCGGTCGGGCCGGCCTTGGGGATGACGGTGAGGAGCGCGGTGGTGCCCTGCTTGTTCATCAGGGGCGGGGCGACCGTGAGTACGTCCTTGGTGCCCTGGATCCGGGCGGCCGCTTCCTTGGCCGCGGCGGCGGTGGCCGCGGCGTCGTCGCTGGAAACGACCGCGATCAGCCGGCCGTTGAAGCCGGGGCCGAATCCCTCGCTCGTCAGGTCGTACGCCTCACGGGTGGCGGAACCCGCTGCCGCCGTACCCGCGTCGGGCAGCGCGAGGCGCATGTCGGCGGCGGGGAGGGCGAGTACGCCGAGGCCGAGGATGCCGACGAGGAGGACCGGGACGCGGAAGCGGGTGACGGTACGGCCCCAGCGGAAGCCGAAGCCCTCGCGGGGCTCCTCGGCGAGGTCGGCGGTGTCGGCCGACGAGTGCCCGGAGCGCTGCTTGCGGGGCAGTACGCGGTGGCCGGCGAACCCGAGCAGCGCCGGCAGCAGGGTGAGCGCGACCAGGACGGCGACGGCCACCGTACCCGCGGCGGCCAGGCCCATCACGCTCAGGAAGGGAATGTTGACGACGGTCAGCCCCGCCAGGGCGATGACGACGGTGGCGCCCGCGAAGACCACGGCCGAACCGGCGGTCCCGACCGCGCGGCCGGCGGCCTCCTCGGCGTCCATTCCTTCGGTCAGATACTGCCGGTGCCGGGAGGTGATGAACAGGGAGTAGTCGA
The DNA here is from genome assembly GCF_014646115.1 of Streptomyces camponoticapitis. Classification (GTDB taxonomy): domain Bacteria; phylum Actinomycetota; class Actinomycetes; order Streptomycetales; family Streptomycetaceae; genus Streptomyces; species Streptomyces camponoticapitis. Next base: position 58,225 of record NZ_BMMV01000027.1, read on the forward strand.
TACCGACGGCGAGACCCAGCATGAGCGCCAGGATCGGTGCGGTGCTGGTGAGTTCGACCACGCTGCTCACGGCGAAGAGCCCGGCCATCCCCGCCCCCACACCGACGAGCGCGTTCAGCAGCGTCATGCCGGCGGCGACCATCGAGCCGAAGGTGACGACGAGAACGCCCGCGGCGATCAGGACACCGATCGCCTCGGTGGAGCCCACCTCGACCTCGGCGCTGAGGACCTCACCGCCGTGCTCGACGCGGAGCCCGTTCTCTTCCTGGGCGGCGCCGACCTTCTCGTACGCCGAGCGCTGCGCGTCGGTCACCTCGTCCTTGGGGGCGTCGAACTGCACCTGGACGAGGGCGTACCGGCCGTCCTTGGAGACGGTGCCGGCCTGGAACGGGTCCACCGCGCCGACCACACCGGGCACGGCGGCCGCGTCCCGTACCACCGGGGCGACAGCGGCCTTGTCGAGCTTGCCGCCCTCGGGCGCGGCTATGACGATCGTGCCGGTCGTGCCGCTGGCCTGCGGGAACTGCTCCCTGAGCGAGTCCAGCGCACGCTGGGACTCGGTGCCGGGGATGGCGAATTTGTCGCTGGTGGGGCCCATGAGGGTGGCGGCGGCTCCGCCCAGCAGGACGAGCAGGAGCAGCCATACGGCGACGACGCGCTTGCGCCGGCGGAAGGAGAACCGGCCGAGCCGGTACAGGAGGGAAGCCATGGCGGAGGTTTCTCTTCTCGGTGGTCGGCGGGGGCCGGGGGTTGGGAACTGTCCGGAGAGGGGCGAGGGGGTCAGTCGGTGGGCGGCCGGGGGCAGGGGTCGGGTTCGAGGCCGGGTTCGGGTTCGGGTTCGGGTTCGGGTTCGGGGTCGGGGGTCAACTCCGGGTCGGGCTCGGGTCGTAGCGTGCGCAGCGCGCCGCGGATCAGCTCGGCGCGCAACCGCTCGTCCGGTACGGCGATGTCGCTCGCACCCGCGACGAAGACGGCTCCGAGGACCATGTGGGCCGCGACCACGTCCCGCGCTTCGGCGGACCGGCCCGCGAGCGCGCTCAGCAGGCCGTCGGCGATGGCGGGGATGCTGCCGAGCGCCGGGTGCGTGGTCATGCCGGGGATGTCGGCGAAGAGGATCTTGACCTCGCGCCGGAAACGCATCGCGAGATCGACGTAACCGGTCACGGCCGCCTCCGCCGCCTCCTGCCCGTCGAGGGGGGCGAGCCGGGCGTGGAGAGCGGCGAGTCCCTCGCCCGCGGGGGTCAGCAGCTCGGTGAGGATCGCGTCCTTGCTGGTGAAGTGGTAGAGCAGGGACGCCTTCGAGCAGCCCACGGCCGTGGCGATGTCGTGCAGCGACGTGCCTTCGTAGCCGCGCGTCGCGAACAGCTGCAACGCCGATTCCAGGATGTGTCCGCGCAGGGCGGAGGCCGGGCGTGCCATGCCCCCACCATAACTGTCCGATCGGTCAGCTATGACGGGCGGGGTGATCCGGGCGACCCGGGCGCTCCTTGCGGAAACCCGCAGGGTGCCCGTTGCGGAATCCCGCAGTGAGCCGGGTGGTAACCCGCGCCCGCATACCGGGGGCGGCCTGCACTTTTCTACTGTTGTGGAGAAGCGCGACACAGGAGACGGAATCCTCTCCCGGCCCTCCTCCGGTCCTCCCCCCGATGCCCTTCCGGTCCCTTTCCGCCGCCTCACTCACCGCTTTTCGCCGGCTTGGAGACAGCACATGGATGTCGTACAGCTCGCCCTCCCGCAGGAACCGGCGGGAGGTATCGCCGGCTGGGCCGCCGATCTGGTCGACGCGATGGGGCTCCGGGCGCGGGCCTCGCCATCGCGCTGGAGAATCTCTTCCCGCCGCTGCCGAGCGAGGTCATCCTGCCGCTGACCGGCTTCGCCGCGGGGCAGGGGGTCATCAGCCTGGCGTCCGCGCTCTTCTGGACGACGCTCGGTTCGGTGGTGGGCGCGGTGATCCTCTACTGGGTCGGGATGCTCTTCGGCCGCGAGCGGATGCGCGCGATCTGGGCGAAGCTCCCGCTGGTCAAGGCCGCCGATCTGGTGCGTACGGAGGAGTGGTTCGCCAAGCACGGCACCCAGGCGGTCTTCTTCGGCCGCATGGTGCCGATATTCCGGAGTCTGATATCGGTGCCCGCCGGGGTCGAGCGCATGCGGCTGCCGGTCTTCGTCGCCCTGACCACCCTCGGCAGCCTGATCTGGAACTCGGTGCTGGTGCTCGCCGGTTACTGGCTGGGCGACCGGTGGGATCTGGTGGAGACGTACGTCGGAGTGGTCTCGAAGGCGGTACTCGTCCTGGTCGTGCTCGCGGTCGTCGCGTACGTGGTCGTACGGGTGCGGTCCGGCGGCGGCCGGGGCGGTCAGGGCGCTCGGCGCGGTGAGGGGCCTCAGCGCGGTCGGGGTGCCCGGCGGGGGCGGCGCCGTCGCGGGACCCGGCGGGCCGCGCGGCAGCGCACCTGAGCCTCAGCCCTCCCAGCTCCAGTCCGAGACCTCCGGCAGATCCACCCCGTGTTCGCGGATCCAGCTGTGGTGGCGGGTCCGGGTGTCCTCCATGACCTGGCGTACGTCGGCGGCGCGGACTCCGAGCCCCGGCACCCGGTCGATGACGTCCATCACCAGGCGGTAGCGGTCCAGGTCGTTGCGGACGACCATGTCGAAGGGTGTGGTCGTGGTGCCCATCTCCTTGTAGCCGCGGACATGCAGGTTCGCGTCGCCGGTGCGGCGGTAGGCGAGACGGTGGATGAGCCACGGGTAGCCGTGGTACGCGAAGATCACCGGCTTGTCCGTGGTGAACAGGTCGTCGTACTCGGCGTCGGTCATCCCGTGCGGATGCTCCTCGCGCGGCATCAGCCGGGTCATGTCGACGACGTTGACCACGCGGATCGCGAGCTCCGGCAGATGCCTGCGCAACAGGCCCGCCGCGGCGATGATCTCCAGGGTCGGTACGTCACCCGCGCAGGCCAGGACGGCGTCCGGCTCCCGGGTCCCGTCCTCCGTACCGGCCCACTTCCACAGCCCCGCGCCGCGCGCGCAGTGCGCGCGGGCCTCGTCCATGGTGAGCCAGTCGAAGCCGGGCTGCTTGCCGGCGACGACGACGTTCACGTAGTCACGGCTGCGCAGCACATGGTCGGCCACGGAGAGCAGGGTGTTGGCGTCCGGCGGCAGATAGACCCGTACGACGTCGGGGCTCTTGTTGAGTACGTGGTCGACGAAGCCCGGATCCTGGTGGGAGAACCCGTTGTGGTCCTGACGCCAGACATGGGACGTCAGCAGGTAGTTGAGGGATGCCACCGGCCGGCGCCAGGCCAACTCCCTCGATGTCTTCAGCCACTTGATGTGCTGGTTGACCATCGAGTCCACGATGTGCACGAAGGCCTCGTAGCAGGAGAACAGTCCATGACGGCCCGTCAGGAGATAGCCCTCCAGCCAGCCCTGGCACAGGTGTTCCGAGAGGACCTCCATCACCCGGCCGTCGCGCGCCAGATGTTCGTCGGTGGGCAGGATGCCCGCCTGCCAGGCCTTGCCGGTGGCCTCGAAGAGGGCTTCCAGACGGTTGGAGGCGGTCTCGTCCGGGCCGACGACCCGGAAGTCCCTGCGGTCGGCGGTGTCGGCCATGATCCGGGCCAGCAGCCCGCCGAGGACGCGGGTGGGTTCGTGCAGTGCCACGCCGGGCTTGTCGACCTGGACGGCGAAGTCGTCGAGCGGCGGGACCGGCAGATCGCGGACGAGCAGGCCACCGTTGGCGTGCGGGGTGCCGCCGAGACGACGGGTGCCGGCCGGGACGCAGGTCAGGACCTGGTCGGAGGGGCGGCCGTCGCGGTCGAAGAGTTCGTCGGGGCGGTACGAACGCAGCCACGCCTCCAGTTGGGCGAGGTGAGCCGGGTTCTCGCGGACAGCCGGGAGCGGGACCTGGTGCGACCGCCACGTCCCTTCGACCGGCAGCCCGTCGACATCGGCGGGACCGGTCCAGCCCTTGGGTGTGCGCAGCACGATCATGGGCCAGGCCGCCCGCTCGTACGCGGCCCCGTCCCGGGCGCTTCCGTCCCGGGAGTCCCGTGCGTTCCGCTGGATCGCGGTGATGCGGTCGGCCGCACGGTCGAGTGCCGCCGCGAGGGCGCGGTGGACCTCGGACGGGTCGCTGCCCGCCACGTACAGCGGCTCGTGGCCGTATCCGCGCAGCAGAGCGTCCAGTTCGTCGTCCGGGATGCGGGCGAGGACGGTGGGATTGGCGATCTTGTAGCCGTTGAGGTGCAGGATCGGCAGCACGGCGCCGTCGTGGACCGGATCGAGGAACTTGTTGGCGTGCCAGGACCCGGCCAGGGGCCCGGTCTCGGCCTCGCCGTCGCCGATCACGCAGGCGACGAGCAGGTCGGGGTTGTCGAGGGCGGCGCCGTACGCGTGCGCGAGCGAGTAGCCGAGTTCGCCGCCCTCGTGGATGGAGCCGGGTGTCTCCGGGGCGACATGGCTCGGGACTCCGCCGGGGAAGGAGAACTGCCGGAAGAGCCGGTTCATGCCGGCCGCGTCCCGGGTCACGTCGGGATACGTCTCGGTGTACGTGCCCTCCAGCCAGGAGTTGGCGAGCACGGCCGGTCCGCCGTGTCCGGGACCCCAGACGCAGAGCATGGACTGGTCCCGGTTCCTGATGAGCCGGTTGAGGTGGGTGTGGACCAGGTTGAGACCCGGCGATGTGCCCCAGTGGCCCAGAAGCCGTGGCTTGATGTGCTCAGGGCGAAGGGGCTCGGTGAGGAGCGCGTTGTCCATCAGATAGATCTGGCCGACCGCGAGATAGTTCGCCGCGCGCCAGTGCGCGTCGAGTGCGGTCAGTTCCTCGCCGGTCAGGACGGTGTGTCGCTCCGCGACCGACGTGCCCTTCCCGTCCTTCGCCTTCGGCGTCCGCTTCTCCTGCCGCATGGGGAGCCTCCGTCACGTCGTCACTTTTTGTCCTCGTCCGTTGCTCCCGGTCACCGTCGCACAGCGGGGGTGGGGCAGTGGCAGAGGCTGACCGGCCCTGTCGGGGGGATGTTCGGTACCTGGCCCTCGTACCCGGGACCCGCGCGCCCACGCGGGAACACTCACCGCCGGGCGAGCCGTGCGGGGTTGAGCGGGGAGGGGTTGGGCGGTGAAGGGGTGAGCGGGGAGGGATTGAGCGGTGAGGGGTTGAGGCGGGCGAAGCCCTCCTGGCGTTCGTACGGGAAGTAGGGATACGGCGCCACCTTGGCGCTCGCCGCGTCGAGCCGGGCCACCTGCTCGGGCGCCAGCTCCCACCCGACGGCGCCGATGTTCTGGAGCAGTTGCACCTCGTCGCGGGCGCCGATGATGACGGAGGAGACCGTCGGGCGCCGGAGCAGCCAGTTGATGGCCACCTGGGGAACGGTCCTGCCGGTCTCCTCGGCGATTCCTTCGAGGGCGTCGATCACGCGGAAGAGATGGTCGTCGTCCACGGGCGGCCCGAAGTCGGCGGTCCGGTGCAGACGGCTGCCCTCGGGCAGCGGCCCGCCACGACGCAGCTTGCCGGTGAGCCGCCCCCACCCGAGCGGGCTCCAGACCATCGCGCCGACGCCCTGGTCGAGACCGAGGGGCAGCAGCTCCCACTCGTAGTCGCGGCCCACGAGGGAGTAGTAGACCTGGTGCGCGACATAGCGCGGGTAACCGTGCCGCTCGGCGGTGGCCAGCGACTTCATCAGCTGCCAGCCGGAGAAGTTGGAGACGCCGACGTAACGGATCTTCCCGGCCCTCACCAGCTGGTCGAGCGCCGACAGCACCTCGTCGACGGGTGTCCCGGCGTCGAACGCGTGCATCTGGAAGAGGTCGACATGGTCGGTGCCGAGCCGGCGCAGCGCGTCCTCCGTCGCCCGGATCAGCCGCGAGCGGGAGGAACCCGCGTCCTGCGGCCCGTCGCCCATCGGCAGGCTCGTCTTGGTCGACAGCAGCACCGCGTCGCGGCGCCCCTTGATCGCCTGGCCGAGGACTTCCTCGGAGGCGCCCGCCGAGTACACGTCGGCCGTGTCGAACATCGAGATGCCCGCGTCCAGGCAGATGTCCACGAGCCGGCGCGCCTCCTGCGCGTCGGTGTTGCCCCAGGCACCGAAGAGCGGCCCCTGGCCGCCGAACGTGCCTGCTCCGAAGCTGAGAGCCGGGACCTTGAGCCCGGACGCGCCCAACTGCCTGTACTCCATGATCGTCCTCTCCAGGAGACACTGAGAGCCTTAACGGGACGCCTGTCCCTTTAGTATGGCCTCAACGTAACAGAGAAGCGCCACTAATGAAACTGGAGTCCCGTTATGAGTGAGCGGCGTGCCCATGAGCGCTGAGGAGAAGGACGATGCCTGTGACGACCCAGGGACCGTCCGTCCCGGAGGCCGTACCGCTCGGGTGCGGGCAGCGGTGCTCCGCACCGCCGGGGACGCTCTCGCCGAACACGGCTTCGCCCGCCTCGACCTCGCCGACATCGCGCGGCGCGCGGATGTCGGCAAGTCGACGGTGTACCGGCGCTGGGGGACGGTGGCCGGCCTCGTCGCGGACCTGCTGAGCGACATGGCGGAGCAGTCGCTGCCGCGCACCGAGACCGGTTCGCTGCTCGGCGACCTGCGGGCCAACGCCGAACTCGTACGCGGCACGCTGGCCGACCCGCGACAGGGTGCGCTGTTCAAGGCGGTGATCGCGGCGGCGACGACGGACGCGAGGACGGCCGAGGCGCTGCACCGCTTCTACGAGATCCGGGTGGCCGAGTGGGCGCCGTGCGTCGAACAGGCGGTGCGACGGGGCGAGTTGCCGGAGGGGACGGACCCGTACGAGGTGATCCGCGCGGTCTCGGCGCCGCTGTACTACCGCCTGCTGACCAGCGACGCGCCCCTCGACGAGGCGGCGGGGGTACGGGCGGCGGAGGCGACCGCGGCGGCGGCGAGGGCGGGCGTCTACGCGTAAGGGGGTGGGGGGCAGGCGTCTGCGCGTGGGGGGCCGGGTGCGGGGGCGGGCGTCACGGGGCCGGGGCGGGGCCGGGGCGGGGCCGGGCGTTTACGGGGCCGGGGCGGGGCCGGGCGTTTACGGGGCCGGGGCCGGGGGCCGCACCCGTAACCGCACCCCCGCCCGCTCAGGCGGCAGCCGATCTGTACGGTCTCTCCTGAGGCGGCAGCAACCAGGCGTCAACAGGAGGTACGTGTCGTGATCGGCATCTCGGACATCGAAGCGGCGGCGCGACTGATCGCCGGACACGTCGTACGGACGCCGACGGTCGAGAGCCCCGGACTGTCGGCGCTGCTCGGGGTACCCGTCACCGCGAAGCTGGAGCTGTTGCAGCGCACGGGCTCCTTCAAGGCGCGCGGCGCGACGGCGAAACTGCTTTCGCTGAGCGAGGCCGACCGCGCGGCCGGGGTGGTGGCGGTGAGCGGTGGCAACCACGCCATCTCCGTCGCGGTCATGGCCGACGCGCTGGGCGTGAAGGCCACCGTCGTGATGCCGAAGTCCGCGCCCGCGCGCGCCGTCGAGATCGCGGAGGCGGCCGGGGCGACGGTGCGGCTGACGGACACGATGGACGACGCCTTCACACTCATGTCACAGCTCCAGGCCGACGGACTGAGCCTGGTCCACCCCTTCGACGACCCGGTGGTCGTGGCGGGCCAGGGCACGGTCGGCCTCGAATTCGCCGACGACGCCCCGGGCGCGGCGGGAGGCCAGGAGGGCGAGGGGCTGACCGATGTGCTCGTCAGCATCGGCGGCGGCGCGCTGATCTCCGGCGTCGCGGCGGCTCTGCACGCGCGTATGCCCGGCGTCCGGATCTGGGGCGTCGAGACCGAAGGCGCGCAGGCCATGTCGGAGGCGCTGGCCGCGAAGGGCCCGCAGCCGGTGCGGCTGTCGTCGATCGTCTCCACACTCAGCGCCCCCACGGTCTCGCAGATCACTTACGACCATGTGTCGGCCCTGGTCAGCGAGGTACTGGTGGTCTCGGACGCCGAGGCCGTCCAGGGCACCCTCGACCTCGCGAACCACGCGAAGGTCTGGGCCGAGCCGGCCGCCGGCTGTCTCCTCCCGGCCGCCCGACTCGTACGGGAACGCATCGACGGCGATGTGCGCCTGGGCCTGGTCCTGTGCGGTGGCAACGCGACCACCACGGACGTCTTCTCCTGGGCCGAACGCTTCAACCTGCGCTGAGCGACGCCCCCTTGAACCCCCGCCCTGACCACGGGCGGGGGTTCTTTGCGTATCCGTATGTCGGCGTACCCGGATAGGCGGGCGGCGCGGGCGCACGTACTTTGCTGGCGATCCCCCCACGTACGGGGCCCACCCCACGGGCCCGGTGCATCACTCCCCCCACAAGGAGATATGTCATGCTCTCGTCAATCCGAAGAATCGCTGGGGCATCAGCCGTAGCGGCCGCCCTTCTCTTCGCGCTCCCCATGTCGGCCAACGCCGTCGAGAACACTGACACCGCCCGTCCCGCCGCCGTGACGCAGGCCGCCCAAGCCTCCGTCGCCGACCCCGCCCCCTCCCCCCGCTTCGAGACCGGCGACATCTCGAACCTCCCGCCGGTGAGTGCCGACAAGCGGGACGTCCGCGTACCGGCGTGGAGCTACCACATCACCTCGTCCTGCAGCGGCCGTGAAGGCGCGATACGCCAGGGCGCCAACTACTGGGGCAGCGCGACCGAGACGGCCTCCAGCGGCACCCCGGTCTCCTGTGTCGGCGGCTATATCCAGGGCTGCGGCGGCGGCAACGTCGTGGGCTGCAACTGGGGCGCGGGCCAGCGCATCGAACTCTCCACCCTCGTAGGCGACTTCGCGCTCCTGGCCGCCCACGAATTCGGCCACAACTGGTACGGCCACTCGGGCACGGGCTGCGCGAGCTGGGCAAGCCAGGCGGACGTCATGCGCACGACGATGTGCAGCTGACGACCTGAACCACCACGACCCGAACGAGCGGGCCGACCAAGCAGAACGGTCGGCCCGCTTTTCGTTGGGGGGGGTGGCTTCTGGGGGCCGGGGGCGGTCCTGAGCGGTCGACGGTGGGTCGCCCACGGCAAGCCACCAGGGTCCGACCGGTCAACGGCGGGTCAGCCACCATCGCCCCCGGCCGGTCGACGATGGGTTGCCCCACAGCGACGGAGGTCGCCCGGCTGTACACCCCCGACCGGGCCGACGTCGGCGCCGCGGAAGGGCGATGGGGGTCCTCGTCGGAGCCACCCGCTCCGGGGCCGGGTCCCAGGGACCGTACGCAGGGCAGCCAATCACCACGGCCCCGACCGGTCGGCGACGGGTCCGTGCCTGACAGATCCGTGCCGACCGTTCGAACCCGACGGCCCGGTCCCAGCCGGTCGGCGACGGCCGTGCCCTCGGGTATTACGGTCCCGACCGGTCGGCGGCAGGCCGGCCCCCGGCCGGCCACGGTCCTACCGGGCCGCCCCTCGTGGTGCCCGCCCCCACCCCCCAGCACCCCGGGCGTGCGCAGTTCGCCCGCTCGTTCATGGCGGGTGGCCGCCGGTTCAGGTGGTGCCGCCCTCCGCGCCTCCCCCACCCACCCCCTCGCCGTTGCCGTACGACGGGCGGGCCCGCGAGACCTCGTTCGCCAAGCCCTGCCGGCTGGCGATGCCGAGCTTGCGCATCGCCCGGGCCACGTGCTGTTCCACCGTGCGGGGTGAGAGATACAGCGTGGCCGCGATCTCGCGATTCGTGAGCCCGGTCGCCGCCAGTTCCGCGACCTCGCCCTCCCGCGGGGACATGCGCTCCGCGTACGCGGGACGGCCGGGGGGCCGCCGAGACGCCTCGGGGCGGTGCGCGCGCAGCGTCGCCCGTACCCGCGCCGCGTCCCAGACCGCGCCGAGGTCGGTCAACTTCTCCACGCAGGACGTGAGTTCACCGACCGCCTCGTCCACTTCGTCTCCGCCCCCCAGGAGCGCGCAACGGCCCGCGCCCTCCGCCATCAGCGCACGCGCGTACGGGTGCGGCAACCCGGCATACGCCACGCCCGCCTGCCGGAACCGCGCCCGCGCCTCCGTCAACTCGCCGTCCGCCTCCGCCAGCACCGCCCGGCACCAGAGCAGGGCCGCGGTCGCCGACGGAGCGTCCCGCCCGGTCAGACCGGCCGCGAACTCCGCCACCACCCGCTGCGCCGACTGCCGCTGCCCCGCGCGGGTATGGGCCTCCACCACCCAGGGAGCCAGTTCGGCGGCCCACACCCAGACGCCTTTCCTGCCGAGCCACGCCCAGGCCGATGTCGCGGCTTCGGCGGCGGACTCCACGTCCTGCCGGGCCAGCAGGAGCCGGATGTGGGCGCCGGCCGCCGTGGCCGCCACCGGGGCCTCGCAGGTCTCGCACAACGTGTCCGGCGGGTCCGGCGAGGCGCCTCTGGGGAGCCAGTCCCGTACCGCCGCCCAGTCCCCCTTCGCCAGCGCCAGCAGGGCCAGCACCACCCGGGCATCACTCGCGCTGCCGTCCTCGGCCACCAGACCCGTGCACCGTTCGGCCAGGCCCTCCCAGCGGCCGGTCAGCCAGTCGCGGAACAGCGCCGTACCCCGCCCCACCCTCTCCAGGAACGGCGCCCCGCTCCGTGCCGCCAGTTCGATGCCCTCCGTCAGCAGCTCGTCCGCGCGGCGGTAGTGGCCCAGATACACCGCGCCGTTCGCCGTGTTGCACAGTCCCCGCGCCACCTGCTGACGGGCGGCACGGTCCACGCCGTCGCGGGGCAGCCGCTCAACCAGCCGCCAGGCCTCCGGGTCGCCGGTGTTCATCAGCACGGTCGCCCGGCAGGCGGCCGTCGCCGTGCGGGCCGCGTGGTCCCCGGACGCCTCGGCCGCCGCCTCGGCACGCTCCAGCCAGACCACGTTCTCGGCAAGGGAGGCGCCGGGGAAGAACGGGTTCGCCAACGCCGCCATCGCCAGCGCGGCCAGAGCGGGCCGTCCGGCCTCGGCCAACTCCTCCGCCGCCGCGCGCAGTTCCTCGCGCCCCTCCTCGAAACGTCTCTTGCGGTTGTGCAGGAGCAGGCCCAGTTCGAGCCGTATCTCGCCCCGGTCGGCGGCGGGCAGCGCCGGGTCCTCCACGATCCCGCGCAGGACGCGCGCCGTCCCGTCCGACCTGCGCCCGAGCACCGCGCCGCGGGCGAGCGTCAGCGCCAATCGCCCCCGCTTCTCCGGCGGTAGGCCACCCGCGTCCAGCGCCTCCTCCAGCAGCGCGACCGCCGCCTCGTCCTCGTTCACCAAGTGCTCCGCGGCCCGGAGCCAGTCCTCCGTACGGCCGCCGCCGCGCCAGTGGCGTGCGATACGCGCCCACGGCACCGGCTCCCGCGCGGCCAGCATCCCCGCCGCCCGGTCGTGCAGCCCCTCCCGCACCGGGCCCGGCAACTCCGCGTACACCGCCGACGCCGCCAGCGGTACCGCGAATCCGTACCGTCCCTTGCTCGTCTCCCGCAGCGCCGATCCCTCCAGCGCCGCGATCAGCGCCGTACGGCCGAGGTCTCCGCCCACTCCCGCGACCGCCGCCAGGTCCTCGGCACCCGCCGGCTCGTCCAGTACGGCCGCCGCCCAGACGATCTGGCGGTACGGCTCGGGCAGCGCGGCGGTCCTGTCCAGCACCAACTCCGCAAGCCGGACCGGCACTCCGGCCTCGTCCACGTCCCTGGCGCTGAAACACTCCCTCCCAGCCCGCCCCGCGTCCCCGCCCCGGCCCCGTTCCCGGTCGGCTGCGGCGTCCCGCACCATCCGCAACAGGTCCACGAGAACCTGCGGCACCCCGCCGCAACGCTGCCACAACCGCGCCACGAACTCCTGCGGACACCGCCGCGCCCCCAGCAACTCCCCCGCCACCCCCCGCACACTCCCCTCGTCCAACGGCTCCAGCCGCCACCGCACGACCGACAACCGCGCCGGATAATCCACCGCCCTCCCCAACGGCAGCCCGGCTCTCGGCAGTTGCTCGGGTCGGTAGGTCAGCACCGCCGCGAAAGGCGTCGGCGGCTCCCGCAGCAGAGCGCGCAGCAGGGCCAGACAGTCGTCGTCCGCGTGGTGCAGATCCTCGGCGACGAGCAGCACGGGACGGGTGGAAGCGAGCAGCGCCTCAAGCGCCTGGTACGCGGTGAGCCCTACCCCGAGCGAAGCCGCGTCCGGCGCCGGCGCGTGTTCTGACGAGTCGCACGACTCGCAACTCTCGTTCGCGGGCGACCGCGCCCCGTCCGCAATTCCCTGCGCGGCCACGGCTCCGCCCGAACCCGCACCGTTACCCAAGGCGCTCAGCCGTCTCCCGGGCACCGCCGAACTGCCGACGCGTGGCTCAGGGCCGAGCGGATCGGCGACCACGAAGCCGCCCGAGGCCTGGAAGGTCACCACGAGCCGCGCCGCCGCCCGCGCCTGCGGCAACTCCAGCAGACGGTGCACAAGTCTGCTCTTCCCCATACCGGCGTCGCCCTCGACCAACACCAGCGCCGGCTCCTGCCCGGCACCGGCGCCGGGGAGCGCGGACGTCAATCGCCGTTCCCACGCTTGTTCATGCACGAGAGGCCCACTCCTCACGGTCGTCACGCACGGGTCGCCGTACCGGCCCGTCAAGGCACGGAATCGCAGACAACCTCCCTCCGGTCTTCGCTACCTATCACGCATCGACATGCACACAACAGACAGCACCCGGCCAGCTCCGCCTCCGGCAGGATTACCCGGCCACGGTGGGGCACCCGGCCGCAATGCGCAGATGTGCGCGAATTCCTGGAACTCGTACGGGCTAATTGCGTTCCACTTTCTGCCCAAGACTCATCCACAGATGATTTCGTGGCGAATTCTGGTCGTTGGTAGGAGCAGTGAAGCGGAAATGCTCCTGCTCGCTCGCGTCCGGATCCGGTGTGCCGCCACTGCGGGACGTTCAGGGCCACTTGCCGGACGGCGACACCCCCACCTCTGTCCTTGGAGCCACCCTGTGCCTGTGCCCACCGACGCGATCACCAGCTCACGCACCCCCACCTCCGACGCCGACCTCACCGTCCCGCCCCAGGTCACCGACGGAGGGACCGACGACGGAAGGACCGACGACGCCGAGCGGCACACGGAGACGGAGATCGTCGAACACGACCTGACCTTCGGCGGGTTCCGCTACACCTGCCGCATCGCCCGCCAGGGCCGCCTCGACACCGAACCCATCGTCATCCTGGGCGGGTCCTCCCAGGACCGCCACTCGTGGCAACGCCACGAGAAATGGCTCACCCCCCTCAGCTCCGTCATCACCCTCGACCTGCCCGGTTATGGGACCGCCGACTTCCTGCCCGCCAAATACGGTGTCGACTTCCTTGCCGCCGCGGTACGCCATGTCGTCCAGGAACTCCGCGTCTCCCGCATCAACCTGGTGGCCGCCTGCTACGGCGGTGCCATCGGCGTCCGGTTCGCCCAGCACTACCCCCACCTCCTCGAACGGATGATGCTCGTCGGGATGACCACCGTCATTCCGGCCGACTACGCGATGGCCATGGAGCGTTGGGACGGCATGATCCGACGTGGCGAGACAGAGCCCATCGCCCGTGAACTCGCCGACCGGTTCATGTCGCCTCCTGGCACCGGGCACGTACGCAAGAAGGCCGCCGTCGCCCGGCTCGTCTACCAGCAGATCGCGGCGCAGAGCCCCGAACAGTTGCGTATGTCCGCGGAACACAACTCCCGGCTGATGCGCCACGAGTGGTACCGCCCCGAGCCGACCCCCGCCATCCCCAGCCTGGTCGTCACCGGTGAGCACGACACCCTGACCACACCCGCCATGGGCCGCACGATGGCCGCCTGCCTGCCGTCGGCCCGGTTCATGACCATCGATGAGACGGACCACCTCGCCCCGGTGGAACGCATCGCCGACTTCGCCGACCTCATGGCCCGCTTCTGCACCGACCGCCCGCTGGAAGGCCTGCCCTACGCAGGCGAGCCGGAGGTATTCGGCGCTCCCCAGCCGGCCTGACCGGCCATCGGCCCGGCTCCACGTCGGCGCCCCGGCCACTTCCCGGTCCGCTCCTTTCCCCCATGTCCCTCACCCCTCCTGTCCACCGACGCCCGGCACGATCAGGCCCGATTCGTACGCCGCGACCACCGCCTGTGTGCGGTCACGCAGGCCGAGCTTGTTGAGCACGCGGCTGACGTGCGACTTGACCGTCTCCTCGCTGACGACCAGCCGCGCCGCGATCTCCGGGTTGGACAGGCCCCCGGCGATCAGGCGCAACACCTCCGTCTCGCGCGGGGTGAGTGCCGCGAGTGCCGGGGCCGGCGCCGCGGCCGGCTTTCGGCGCTGCCGTGCGAACTCGCCGATGAGACGGCGGGTGATCGCCGGCGCGAGCAGCGCGTCCCCCGCCGCGACCACCCGCACCGCGTCGAACAGCCGCTCGGCGGCGACGTCCTTGAGGAGGAACCCGCTGGCGCCCGCGCCGAGGGCGTCGTAGACGTGCTCGTCCAGGTCGAAGGTGGTCAGGATGATGATGCGCGGACCCGCCCCCTCCCCTGCCTCGGCCACGATCCGCCCGGTTGCCTCGATGCCGTCCATGACCGGCATCCTGACGTCCATGAGCACGACGTCGGGGCGCTGTTCGCGGCAGACCCGCACCCCCTCGGCCCCGTCGCAGGCGGTGCCGGACACCGTGAAGTCGCTCTGTGTGGTGAGCAGTCCGGCGAAGCCGGCCCGCACCAGCTCGTGATCGTCCACGATGACGATGCTCGTGCTCATCGGACGTCCCCCGGCACCGGGAGCGGCAGCCTCGCCTCCACCAGGAACCCGCCACCGGGCGCCGGGCCCGCGCGGAGCTCGCCCCCGACCGCTGCGACGCGCTCGCGCATGCCCAACAGCCCGTGCCCCGGGGACCGGCCCCCCGTCCCGGGCGCCGGTCCCGGACCGTTGTCCCTGATACGCACTTCCAGCACCTCCGGGTAGTAGCGCAGTTCGACGTCGACGGCAGCCCCTGGAGCGTGCCGGCGGGCATTGGTGAGGGCCTCCTGGACTATGCGGTACGTGGTGAGCTCGATGCCCGGATCGAGCGTGGCCACCGGGCCGCTGACGATCAGCCGCGTGGCGGCGCCGGTCGCCTCACGCGCCTCGTCCAGCAGTTCGTTGAGCTGCGTGAGCCCCGGCTGGGGTCTTCGGGTGACGGGCGGGGTGCCCGCATCCTCACGGAGCACGCCGAGCAACCGCCGCATCTCGGTCAGCGCGGCGCGGGCCGTGTCACCTATGTCCAGCAGCCGCTTCGCCCCGGCCTCGGGCATGCCGGGAGTCGTCAGCCGGGCCGTCTCCGCCTGCACGGAGATCATCGAGATGTGGTGCGCGACGACATCGTGCAATTCGCGTGCGATGCGCGCCCGTTCGCCACGCGCCACATGCTCGTGGAGCGTGTCCGCCATCGCCCTCTCGGTCGCGTCGCGGGCCACCTCCTCGGCGCGCGCACGACGACCCGTACCGTCCGCGACGGCCGCTGCCGCGAGCACGGCCGTCACCACCCCGTACACCCGTATCCCGTTGATCTGCGGGCCCACGAGGGCGGTCGCGACATAGGGAAGCACCAGCAGCACGGCGAGGCGGCGGGAGCCGCGACCGGCGAGCCAGCGCAGGGCGAGCAGCTGCGCGACGAGCCCGGCGACGGTCAGCACATGGAAACTCACGAGCGAGACCACACCCGCGGCCGTGAGGCAGACGGTGGCCGCCGTGGCCAGCGGCATGCGCAGCAAGCCGACCGGTGTTGTGGTGCTGATGGCGAGCGTGAGCGCGAACGGGAGATCGGTGTCGATACTTCCCCCGCGCACCGCGGTCTCCCCGCACGCGAGCAGGGCGAGCACCGCCCCGACCGCCGCCTGCCGGTCGGGCGAGTCGGCGATCCGCTTCGCCACGCGCTTGATTTCTTCGCTCACGTCCACCATTGTCCCGGCGCCAAGACCAGTTGGCGTCCCCCTGACCAGCCCTCTTGGCATCCCCCACGCGAGCGATACTGGCGGCGGTTCCTCCCCCGTGCCAGGGGTGCCGAAGTGCGCTCTGTCGCGTGACGACCCGGGGCACCCCAGCTCCCTAGCCTTTCGGGCATGCAGGCAACCATCGAAATTCAGGAGCTGCGAAAGCAGTTCGGGCAGACGGTCGCGGTCGACGGTCTGTCCTTCACCGTGCGGCCGGGTCAGGTCACCGGCTTCGTCGGGCCCAACGGCGCGGGGAAGTCCACGACCATGCGTATGCTCCTGGGCCTCGACGCACCCGATTCCGGGCAGGCGTTGATCGGCGGGCGGCGGTACGCGACGCTACGTCGGCCGCTGACCGAGGTGGGGGCCCTGCTGGACGCGGCGGCCGTGCACCCGAGTCGGCGGGGCCGGGACCATCTGCTGTGGCTCGCGCACTCGCACGGATTTCCGGCCTCCCGCGTCGACGAGCTGCTGGAGCGGGTGGGGCTCGCGTCGGCGGGCCGGCGCCGGGCGGGGAACTACTCGCTGGGCATGCGGCAGCGGCTCGGCATAGCGGCCGCGCTGCTCGGCGATCCCCCGGTGCTGGTGCTGGACGAGCCGGTCAACGGTCTTGATCCGGAAGGAATCCGGTGGATCCGTGGCTTTCTGCGCGGGCTCGCACGCGAGGGACGCGCGGTGCTGGTGTCCAGTCATCTGATGAGCGAGCTGGAGGACTCCGCCGACCATCTCGTGGTCGTCGGGCGGGGCCGGCTCATCGCCGACACCTCCGTCGCCGAGTTGCTGGCCGCCGCTTCGGGCGAACGGGTCTCGTTGCGCACGTCCGCGCGTACGGACGCCATGAGGCTGCTGGCCCGTGAAGGGGCGACGGTCGCGGCGGACGGGCCGCAGTCGCTCACCGTCAGCGGTCTGGCAACGGAGCGGATCGTCGAACTGCTGACCACGGGAGGGGTGCCGTTCTCGGAGATCGGCGCCCACCGGGCCACGCTGGAGGAGGCGTATATGGAACTGACGCGTGACGCGGCGGAGTTCCGCACGGTCGAGGCGGGCGCGGACACGGCGCCCGGTGCCGAAGCAGCCACGGCCACGGCGAACGAGGCGGAGGGGACGCGCTCATGACCGCTCCCACCATCACCCCTTACCGCTCCGAACTCCCGCCCGCGCGCGACGGGTTCCCCCAGTTGCTGCACGCCGAGTGGACCAAGCTGCGCACGGTGCGCCGCTGGAGCCTGACGCTGCTCGCCGGCGTGGTGATCACGGTGCTGGTCTCACTGCTCTCGGCCTTCAGCGGCAGCAGCAGCGTCTCCGGAGACCGCAGTGCGCCCCCGGTGGGGCCGCACGGGGGCGTCGTCTCCGACAGCTTCCCCTTCGTCCACCAGCCGCTGAGCGGCGACGGCAGTATCACCGCCCGGGTGTCCCCACTCACCGGCCGGGAGGGACGCGCGCCCGAGCCCTGGGCGAAGGCCGGATTGGTGATCAAGGAGAGTACGAAGGCGGGATCGCCCTATGCGGCGGTCATGATCACCCCCGGGCACGGAGTCCGGCTCCAGTCGGACTTCACCCACGACACCGCGGGCGGCACCGTCGACCGTGACCGGCCGCACTGGCTGCGGCTGACCCGCTCGGGCGACGAGTTCACCGCGTACGAGTCGGCCGACGGCTCGACGTGGGCGAAGGCCGGTACGACGCGAGTCGCCGGCCTGCCGGAGACCGTCCAGGCGGGGCTGTTCGTGGCCACGCCCGAAGAGACCATGGTGCAGAGACAGTTCGGCTCCACCTCGGTCGGAGGGCGTCCCGCGCGGGTCACCGCGGCCTTCGCCCACGTCACGGTGGACGGTGGACAGGGCGCCTGGCCCCAGGACACCGTCGGTGGGGGCGTCGGCGGAGGCCTCAAGGGGACACCGGACAGTGCCACGGAGAAGTCCGGCACCTGGACACTGACGGGCTCGGGCGACGTCGCGCCCTACACGCCGGACGTCGACATCGCGCAGCAGTCCCTCGCGGGAGCGCAGATAGGGCTGATCCCGCTGGTGGCGTTGGGCGTGCTGTTCATCACCGCCGAGTACCGGCGCGGCATGATCCTCACGACGCTGACGGCCAGTCCGCGCCGGGGCAGGGTGCTGGTCGCGAAGGCCGTCGTCCTGGCCGGAGTCACCTTCGTGGCCGGTCTGGTCGGAGCCACGTTGTCGTTCCTGCTCAGCGAGCCCGAGCTGCGCGACCGTATGCCCAATCCCCTCTTCCATCCCGACGTGGCCCTCACCGACGCCCCCGTGCTGCGCGCCGTTGTCGGCACCGCCGTGCTGCTGGCCGCCGTCGCCGTGCTTGCCCTGGCACTGGGCGCGATCCTGCGGAACACGGCCGTGGCCGTGACGTTGATGGTGGTCGCGCTTGTCCTGCCGCTCGTCCTTCTCTCGGGGCTGCCTCTCGATGCGGCGCAGTGGGTGATGAGGCTGACCCCGCTCGCCGGCTTCGCCGTGCAGCGGACGCTGCCGGATTACGAGCACGTGGACGCGGTCTGCATGCCCGAGAACGGCTGCTATCCGCAAGGCCCCTGGGAGGGGCTCTCGGTGCTGTGCGCCTGGGCGGTCGTCCTCCTTGGAGTGGCGGTCTGGAGACTGCGCAGGAGGGACGCATGAGGGGCGCGCTCCACGCGGAGTGGACGAAACTCCGTACGGTGCCGAGCACATGGTGGCTGCTGTTCGCCGTGTCCGCGCTGACGTGGGCGCTGGGCGCGGTGACGACCGGGACGGTGTCGACGGACCAGTGTCCGTCGCCGGACGAGTGCCACGAGGACACCGTCAAGCTCAGCCTCACCGGAATTTGGCTCGGCCAGGCGGCGGTGGCGGCGTTCGGGGTGCTGGCGATGAGCAGCGAGTACGGGACCGGGACCATCCACTCCACGTTGACTGCCGTCCCCGGGCGGGGTCGTGTTCTCGCCGCCAAGGCAACCGTTGTCACGGGCGCGACGCTGGCGGCGGGGACGGTCGCCGTCCTCGGCTCTCTGCTCGTCGGCCGGCTCATCCTGCCGGGCAACGGCTTCAGCTCGACGCCGCTCTCCCTCTCCGAGGGGCCGGCCTTGCGTGCCGCTGTGGGCACGGTCCTCTACTTGGGCCTGATAGCGCAGCTGTCGCTGGGTGTGGCCGCGGTCGTCCGGGACACGGCCGGTGCGATCACGACGGTGCTCGGGCTCCTCTACGCGCTACCGGCATTGGTCGAGTTGGTGGGCGACGAGAAGTGGCAGGAGCGAATACATGAGTGGGCCCCGGCCTCGGCGGGGCTGGCCGTACAGGCCACCAAGAACCTGGAGGGCCTGCCGATCGGCCCCTGGTCGGGCCTCGCGGTGATGGGGGCCTGGGCGGGAGCGGGGCTGCTGGCGGGGGCGACGGTGTTCAAACTCCGCGACGCGTGACCCGGTTGTCCGCGGAGGGCGAGGCGAGACCGTCGTGGACGTGCGGCCGTGCGGCACGTCCAGAGTGCGAGCGACCAGAAAGTCGCCGACGAGAAGCAGGTCAGCTACTTGCGGGGGATCTTGCTGACCAAGGCACCGAAGCAGGGTTGCTCGTTCCGGCAAGTCGGCCGTGGCGGGGCTCAGTTACGAGGGCCGGATCGGTGAATGCCGGTTCAAGACCCAGCACGGCGACATCCAGATCGACGAGTCGGGCCCCTCGCGGGACCACGACACACGGTGACTTCGTCGTGCGGCGCGCGGTCGGTCGGTCGGTCCGAGCTCACCGGGTTCTCCCCAACCCCGGTCCTCACGGCCTACAGTACGAAGATCGTGCAAGCTGGATGAATCGGGGACTTCATGGCGCTTTTCGGTAACGCACACACCATCAATCCGGACTCCGCCCAGCAGGATTACGCGCGGCTGCTGGGACAGGGCGAACAGGTGCATGCCGCCTACCAGTTGATCCGGGACAGCATCCTCTTCACCGACCGGAGGCTGATCCTCATCGACAAGCAGGGGATAACCGGCAAGAAGACCGAGTACCACTCCATCCCGTACCGGAGCATCACGCACTTCGCCGTGGAGACGGCCGGCACCTTCGATCTCGACGCGGAGTTGAAGATCTGGCTCTCCGGCGCCTCGGTGCCGATCCAGAAGACCTTCACCAAGGGCGTCGACATCTATGAAGTGCAGGCCATCCTCACGCAGTTCGCCGCACGGTAATAAGGGGCCGAGGACGGGGGGGGGTAGGTCAACGGGCGGCAGAGGGCTCCTTCGGGGTGATCAGCAGCGTCACGGTGCGATTCCGGGGTGCGTTGGCCTCCGTCGCCGGGAAGGGGCCTCGCCGCTGGTCGGCGCTGACCAGCCGGAAGTCCGTCAGCCGCAGATCGCTGTCCTGCGCCAGATACTGCGCCGCCACCCGGGCGCGCTCCAGCGCGACCACGGAGCCGCCGCTCGGAGCCCCGCCCGGCACGGCGACCGAGTGGCCCACCACCGTGGTCTCCACCCCAGCAGCAGGCCCGGCCTCGGATTCGGATCCCGGCCCGGACCCCAGGTCGGCCAGCCTGCGGCCGATCTCCGTCAGGGCCGTGGCGCCCTCCCGGCTGATCACGGAGTCGTACGGGAACACCCCCGTACTGAAGACCAGTTGGATGTCGTCGGCATGCCGCCGGATCTCGACACCCGGCATCGCCAGCCGTTCCGCGGCCTCGTCGAGCGTGCTGTCGCGGCGATCCGCGTCGGCCTTGTTGTCGGATTCGAGTGCCGCCAGGCGCTCCTTGAGCTCGTCGGCGCGTTGCGACTCGGCCCGCAGCCGCTCCGACCCCGTGTCCGCCTCGGTCACCGATCCCGAGGCGCGACCGCCGTCGTCTTCGCCGTCCGAGATCAGCCGGACGGCGCCGCCGACGAGCGCGACCCCCGCCACCGTGGCGGCCAGCGCCGCGGCGACCACCGCGACTCGCCCGGTGTTGACGACCGGGCGGGCGTGCCGACGGCCGGTGGCGATCTTCGCGAGCGTACGGCGGCCGGCCGCCGCGTCCGGGTCACCGGGCGCGAGCGCCTCCACCCGGGTCCAGCAGGCGTCCGCCTCCGTCAGCTCGCCGCGCTGGGCATGCACCTTGGCACGGAGATTGAGGGCGGCCACCACCGTCGCCCGCTCAGCCCTCGAATCACCGCCGGAGCCGGAGCCGGTCTTCGCGAAGCTGACTCGCGAGGCGTCCAGGTGGCCGCCCGTGTCCAGTTCGTCCAGCAGCCGCGCCGCCTGGTCGAGGTCGCCCGCGCGTGCGGCCGAGTGCGCACGGTTCACGGTCAGTTGAAGGCTGAGAGCCCGCGCGTGCGCCGACCCGGCCCCCGGTACCCCCGGCGCTCCGGGCGCCCCACCACTCGTACCACTCACACCAGTCATGTCGCTCACGCCCTGCCCAGCCAGACGACCTTGTCCTGCTCATCCTTGGGGAGCAGCCGGTAGAGCCGCTGGTTCACCGCGTCCAGACCCTGCCGGTCGTTCGCCGCGATGGCCCGGTGCCCTTCCTGGATGAGGGGCCCTGCCTGCCCGGACGCCCGCAGCATCTCCTGAAGCGTGTAGAAGAGCTTCACCGACCAGTCGGGGCTTCGCCGCTCCAGTTCGAACAGCAGCGACCCCGTGCGGTCGATGAGCCCGCGCACGGCCACCGAGTCCTGTGCGTTGATCGCCTCGTCCGCCCGGCTCTGGATCGCGGCGAGCTCCTGGCGGTCGGCCGTCTCGCCCTGCTGACGCACGAGCTCCTCGGCCTCGGCGAGCGCCGACCGCAGGTCCCGTACGAGACCGGGCAGCCCCACCGCGTCCGCGATGTCGTCCAACTCGGCCTGCAGGTCGCGCAGTCGCTCCTCCGCCGTGGCCGCGGCGCCGTTGTCCACAGCCGAGGCGTCCACCTGCTCGCGGGCCGTGCGGACCGACCGCTCCTCGTCCAGCTTGGCCAGCCGGCGCTCGGCGTCGGCCGAGCCCGCGTCCGCCACGAATCCGCGCAGCGCCGCCAGCCGGCCCTCGGCCTCGTCCAGGATGTCGCGAAGTTCCTCGGGGTCCTTGGCCCGGATGTAGTCCAGGTTGATCTCGGCCTCGAACTGCGCCTGCACCAGAGGCACATCGGCGATCACCGTGACCATGCTGGACGCGTCGACCTCGACCGTCACCTCGACCTCGCTGCCCGCCGGCAGATCGATCCGGATGTCGCGCGGCCGGATTTCCAGCAGGCCCACGCCACGGTTACGGTCGGCCCGGCTGCGTTCGCCCTGGATGACCGGGATCCGGATCGCCGCGTCGGCGTCCGAGCGGTGCAGGGCCGCCGACGTACGGAACACCTCACGCACCGACGTCGGCAGGGTCGCGCCCTTGCGCAGCATCGGAGCGAAGACCTGCTCGGCGAGCTGGATGCCCAGCGAGTGCGCGAGCCGTACGCCACCGAACTCCACGTCCCCATGGGTGATCGACAGGGTGTTGGAGGTGAGTTCGCAGCGCGCCCCCGACGGGTCGGTCAGCTCCACGAAGAACTTCGACGTGGTGTGCGGGGTGAGAGCCACGTCGGTGATGAAGACGCCCTCCGCGTTCAGCGAGATGGCGCCGGAGTGGAACGGCGGCTGGCCGTCCGGATTGTTCACGGTCACCGTGTAGCCGGTGAAGTCCATCCCCGACCCGGACCCGGACCCGGACCCGGATTTCGACACCGAAACCGCCCCCGACGAGCCGCGGACCCGTCCGCCGACCGTGGGCTGGAGGTTGGTGACACTGGGCTCGTACGACAGCTCGACGGCGAACTGCCCGGCCGGGACCGGCGCCGTCTTCGACCGCGGGATCCGGACCGTGCTGGCGAAGATCGCCGCGCCACGGGCGACGACCGTCGTCGGGTCGAGGCTGACGTCGAGTTCGATGCCGAGGCCATGACGCGGGTCGGCCAGCCGTTCGCGCAGCCCGGGGGAGAGCGTGACACCGCCGACGAGCAGCAGACGGTCGATGTCGTCCGGACCGAGAGCGGCTTCGGCGATCGCGTCGCGGCACAGATTGATCGCGCGGACGTAGAACGGTTCGGCGATCGCGTCCAGTTCGCCGCGGGTCAGCGTGTGTTCGAGGGTGAGGGGATTGCCGTTGGCGTCGTTGAGATCGATCATCATCTCGACCTGGTCACGCCGGGAGAGATGGATCTTCGCGTCCTCGGCCGCGCGCTTCAGCTTCGCGAAGTTCCCGCGCCACTGAGGGTTGTCCCTGCGCATGTCCGCGAGCCCCAGCTCGGCGGCAGCGGCGGGCACCAGCAGCCG
Organism: Streptomyces camponoticapitis; assembly: GCF_014646115.1. Classification (GTDB taxonomy): domain Bacteria; phylum Actinomycetota; class Actinomycetes; order Streptomycetales; family Streptomycetaceae; genus Streptomyces; species Streptomyces camponoticapitis. Next base: position 81,327 of record NZ_BMMV01000027.1, read on the forward strand.
CTCGATCAACGCCCAGTCGATCAGCTTCCCGCCGAGGAACGGGTCCCCCGCGTGGTTGAGCACCCGCAGGTCGCCGTCGCGCTTGCTGACGAGAGCGGCGTCGAAGGTGCCGCCGCCGAAGTCGAACACCATCCAGTACGCCCGGTCGGTGGCGTCCTGGAAGCCGTACGCGAAGGCCGCCGCCGTCGGCTCCTGCACCAGCGGGCACGCGGAGGTGAAGCCGGCCAGCTCGGCGGCCTCGATGGTCGCCTTGTTCTGGTTCAGCGCGAAGGCCGCAGGGACGGTGATCACCGCCGACTCGGGCGGGGTGCCGGTGTGGTGCGCGGCGTCCGCGCGGAGCGACCTGAGGACCTCAGCCGACAGTTGAGGCGGGCTGAGGGAGGCGCCCGCGTTGGCGAAGGTCTTCCGCGAGTCGGCCAGGCCCATCTCCAGCTTGAACTCGGCCGTGGCATTGGCCGGATCGTGCTCCACACGGTCCCGCGCCTGGCGGCCGACGTGGACCCTGCCCTCCTTGGGGATCCACACCGCCGAGGGTGTGATGTCCCAGCCGTCGTTGTTCTTGATGACGGAGACGTTGCCGCCCTCGACGACGGCGATGGCGCTGTTGGTCGTACCAAGGTCGATACCGAAGTCGACGGTGTCACGCATGATCGGTCCTCTCGTGGTCCGAGCTGGACGGTGCTTCTGAGACAGAGGCAGGGGCAGGAGCAGAGGCAGATGCGGGGGCGGATGCGGCAGCGGGCTCGGGCTCGGGGACGGAGTCCTCGGGCACCGGCACGGCGTCAACGGGTTCGGGCGACGGCGCAAGCGACGGCGCCGGCGGGCAGCCGACGATCACCTGGCCCATCTGGATCCGACGGCCGTTGAGATAGATCGTCGGCCTGATGGTCTCCAGGACCGTCTCGGCCGTCAGCGAGGGATCGTCCTGGAAGGTCAGTGCCTCCAGCGACAGGCCGGTGTGGAACGCGTCGCCTTCGTGTTCCTGCACAAGCAGACCCGCCTCGTCCAGCGCCTCGCGACACGAACGCAGATAGCGGCTGGTCTGCCGCGAGCGCGAAGTCGCCGCCTCGCCCTGGCGGTTGAGCCTTCGCTGGGCGCGCCACAGATTCGTCGCTGCATCGGCCAGCGCCTTGGCGTCCAGGGGAACGCCGACAGGATCGGCGGACTCTCCGGAGCCGTCCGAACCCGTCGGCTCATCCGCGGATACGGAACCGGCAACGCCGTCAGCCCCGGGCCCCGCCCCCGCCCCCGCCCCCACACCCTCAGCCGACGCCGACGACTCCGCTACCGCCGCCGCCTCCGCCACCGACGCGAGCAACCGTTCCAGCTCCTCGCGAGACGGTTCGTCCCACGGCAGCGGCGCGATGCGAAACGCGCGGTGGTGCCGACGCTGCTTCAGGTTCTCCCTGAGCCGGGAGATGCGCCCGCTCACATCATCACCCCCCGGCGCCACAGCGTGAGCTTGGAAAGATGCAGGTCGCGCAGGTATGGCGACAAGTTGACGGCCTCCTCCATGAGGTCGGCGGCGCGGTCGAGTTCCCCCGGCGAGCGGGCCAGTGCGAGTGCTTCTTCGGCCAGCCGCCTGGCGCGTTCCGTGGGCGGTCTGTTGGCACGTTTGGTCGAGGCCTTGGGCGGCTCGGCGGACGAGGTGCCCTCGGCGCCAACGGAGTTGGGGCCGGTCGCCCCGTCCCCGCGCCGCGCCGCCTGTGCCGCCTCGGCCGCCGCTCCGGCCATGGACTCCGCGCGCTCGCGCAGCGCGTCCGCGAGGAACTGGGCCGTGGCCGGCCTGTTCTGCGGGTCGATCTCAAGTGTGGCGAGGACGATGCGGTCCAGGTCCGCGTCGACCTCGTCGTTGTAACTGCTCGGCGGGAGCAGCGACCGGTTGAACCGCCCGAAGGAGAACGACGAGAACTCCTCCCCGCCCCCGTGGAACGGGAAGCGGTTGGTCAGCAGCAGATACGCGATCACGCCGACCGACCAAACATCGCTGGCACACGAGTAGCCCTGGTTACGCATCACTTCGGGTGCCATGAAGGCGTACGTCCCCTGGGCGCTGGCGAGATGCGTGAACGGATCGGCGCGCTTGGCCAGCCCGAAGTCGCTCACCCGTACGCGCATGCCCGAACCGTCGTACCCGATCAGTACGTTGGCCAGGGTCACGTCCCGGTGCACGATCGGCGGGTCCTGGGCGTGCGCGACGGCGAGGCCGCTCGCGATCTGTGTCATCACCTCGGCGACGAGATCCCTGGGGACCATCGACTTGTGTGCGGCGGCGAGGCGTTCGAGGCTGCCGCCCGCGACGTACTCCATCGTGAAGAAGCCCCGCAGCCCTTCGCGGGTACGCACGGTGTTGGCGTCGAAGAGCCGCACGATGTTCGGGTGTCCGAGAGTCGACAGCAGCCGGGCCTCGTCCAGCATCCGCCGCGTCTCCTCCAGGGACGCCACCCGCTTGAACAGCTTCATCGCCTGCCAGCCGAGGTACTCGTGGCGCACCCGGTGGACCTCGGCGAACGCCCCCTCACCCAGCGGGCGGTCGATCACGAGGGTGTCGCTGACCCGGTCACCACTGACGAGCAGTGTCATCGCCGTAACTCCCCCTGTTCCCCCGTAGTCGCCTCGGTTCCCGTGGTCCGCGTTGCCCTCGTCGTCCCCGATGTCCCCGGTCGGCCCACGGCCGCCGCCCTCATGCGGGGTCCTTCCGCTCACCGGACGCCGACTGCCCCGTACTGCCCCCGCCCGCGAGGACGTTGAGCCGGTACCCGATCCCCGTCACCGTCTCCAGGATCTTCGGATTCGACGGATCCGCCTCGACACAGCGCCGTACCGCGCGCACCACACCCGCGATGTCGGCCCTGCTGTACGAGCGGTGCGGCGCCCACTCCTCGTTCGAGCCCCACAACGCCGTGATGAGTTCGGCGTGTTCACAGGCGACGGCCGCACCGCTTGTGCTGCGCCCCGCCATGTACCTCAGCAACTGGTGTCCCTGGGGCCGCAGTCCGGTGATCAGCGTCTCCTCGCCGTCCTCGTTGCGGTACGCCCTGGCGGCGACCCAGTCGTACCGAAGGCACGGCCCGGTGTGGCGTACGTCGGACGGCGAGCCGAACGGCGCCGGACGGGTGGTGTGCGGGTCCAGGAAGGTCAACTCCCAGTAGACCGGCTCCCCTTCGGGGTCCATGTCGCCCAGGATCAGCACCGTGTCCCCGTGCTGTATGCGCTTGCGCGCCTGGAGCCGCTCTATGGTGTCGCCGTGCCTCAGCAGCGTCCCGTTGACGCTCGCGTTGTCCGTCACCGACCACATGCCGTCGGCGAAGTCGAGGGTGCAGTGCAGCCGTCCGACCCAGCGCTGCGGGTCGGGACCGAGCCCCACGTCGGGGGCCCGCTCGGGCACGGCGCGCCCGACGGTGACCGACACGCCGCTCAGCTCGAAGACGGTCTGTGTGCCCTCCGGTGAACTCACCCGCAGAGCTGCCCCCTTGACCCCCACCACCCGTCTCTCCTCCATGGTCATCATCGGTAGTCGCCGGTCGGACGGGCGTATCGTCACAGCCCACCGCCGAAGCTGCTGTCACCCACGTAGGACACCGCGCACATGGCGTAGATCGGGGTGTCCAGGCCGCTCCACCAGTCCTGAGCGGGATAGACGACGTGCCGCTGCATGGTGTTCGGCACGCCCTTCGTCAGATCCTCGCACGCGCCCTGCGCCCGTGCGTAGACAGCTTCGTTGCCCGGCCACGCGGGCAGCTCTTCGTCGGTCCACAGAACGGGGTAGCCCACGATCTCCGCCCAATGAAGCTCCTCGCAGGGCACGATGGGGAGATCGACGGACTCGGCGGAGAGGTCCTTCTTGGTCTGGACGCACGACCCCACCGGCGCGTTGTCACGGATGAACGGGCTGAAGGTGTCCATCAGCGCCGGCTGGTCCCCTTCCGTGAAGTTCGCCGGCACCCGGTCCTCCTCCGTCATGGTCCCGTTGTCCGCCCGGTGCACCACGCACGTCGTGTACTCGCCGCCCAGCGGGGATCTGACCGGCAGCCCCCAGGCCTCCTCGCCGGGCACGGTGTTCTTCACCGCCAGTCCTTCTCCCTCCGTGCCCAGCCGGGCCAGTACGAGTTCGCACCGGAAGCGGGAGAGGGCCACCGCCTGGTCAACTCCCGGGTAGGTCCTGGTCAGATACGTGGACTCCGCGCTCAGCAGCGGCTCGTAGGCCACCACCTCACCCCAGTGGGCCTCGTCGCACGGGACCACGGGCACCTCACGCGCGCCGACCTCCCAGTCCGTCTCCTGCTCTATGCACCCGCCCACCGGATCGTTCTCCTCGGCGTCGGCGGCGGAGAGGACGAACGTGCCGGCCCCCGGCCGGGCTCCGCTGTCGCCGCCGTCGTTGTCGAACGCCCCCGTGAGCGCCCGCGCGAGGAGGAGCAGCAGCACGACGGCCACGACCAAGGCGAACACCTTCCGCCCACGGCCGGGGGTGCCGGAGCCGCCCGAGCCGCTCCTTCCGTACGCACCGGGCCAGTTGCGGAGATCGTCCATCATGCGGTCGATCTCCTCGGTGCCCGGACCGCCGGCGAGCTGGCGTTTGACGTTCAGCAGCATGGCTCTGGCGAGGCTGATGCGGCCCGCGGCGACCAGTTGGTCGACCTGCGTCCGGATCTGGTTGAACGTCTCCATCATGTTGCGCAGACCGTCACGGTTGTTCCTGATGGTCTCCTGCGTGATCGGGTCCGTCGCCAGTTCGCCCGCCGTACGGAACCACTTCGACGCCTGCAGATTCGCGCCGGGGCCGAGCGCGTCCGTGGCGGCGGTGGCGCAGTTGTTGAGCAGGACCGCGACGTCGTTGCGGGCGGTCGAGGTGCGCCGGTGCCTGGCGTGGGGGACCAGTGCCTCCAGCTGCTTCAGGGCGGGCAGGGCGTGTTCGTACACCTGACCGGCGGCGCCGTCCCAGTCTCCCCCTTCCAACTGGGACGACGCCCGTTTGGCGGTCGCACGAAGCGACTCGTAGTGAGGCGCGGCGGCCTCCTCCAACTGGTCCTCGACCAGGCTGGACGGTACGAGCGGCCAGCCGTGCGCCAGTTTGGTGAGCAGCAGACGGTCGGCGGTGTTCGAGGCCGTCGAAGCGAGCTCGATCAGGGGCTTGACGAGGGTGGCCGGCATCGCGTCGCGGAGCGTGTCGATCACGGACTCGTCGAGCTGCCGGTCGTCGAGGACGGCGATACGGTGCCGGACGTGGTCCCAGAAGACGGCTCGGCGCAGCACCTGGCCCCACAACCGCGAGGCCTCGGTCCACAGTTGGGTCGCCTCGGAGTCGCCCCACCCCGCCGACAGGTCGTCGGTGCTCATGTCGAGCGCCGCGCTGTGCGCGCGTACGGCGGCGTCGTGGTCGGTGTGCAGCGAACGCGGGCACTCGCAGGTGGGACCGGCCGGCCCGTTGCCGTTGGCGCTCCCGCTCCGGTTCGCGCTCCCGTTCGCGCTCCCGTTGGCGCTCCCGTTCGCTGTTCCCTCCGCGTCCCAGAGCCAGAACAGCTCGTCGACCAGCCGGCGGCGCGGGTCGCCGAGTATCCGGTCGAAGGCGGCGCGGACCTCGTCCAGCCCGACGGGGAGCGAGTGCCCGAGGTCGACGTCGGCGCCGAGTTCGAGCGCGGGTGTGATGCGCTGCTGCCGTTGCCGTACCGTCCGCCGGTCCGCGTACGTAGGCAGCCCGGTGATACGGAAAGCGTTCCGCCGGTACATCTGCGGGCCTGCCGCCTCCAGCAGACCCGCTGTCGTCTCGTCGATCACAGCACGCTCCGAATCGACCATGTCGAGGGTGGTTGTCCCTCTGGAAAGTATGGCGACCTCGGCTGCCGTGCTCCATGGCAACTGAATGGAATTCACATGGGCATTGCCCGCTGCGTGGTCAGTCTTTGTGCACGTGTGTGGACGACGTGTCCTCCGGCGGCACCGTACGTCCGCCGTCGCGTCCCGACGCGATCACCGCGACCAGCACACCGATGATGGCCACGGCCGCCACACGACCCGTCAGCCGCAGGGTCCAGCCGGACTTCGACCCGCGGTGGGCGCTCGGCGCCGCGAGCCGTTCCGAGCGGCGGGCGGGACGGAGGAGACGCAGCAGGAAGAGCGCGGCGATGGGGAGTTGGAGGAGCCATACGGTGTTGCGGAAGGCACCGTCGTACCAGACGTTCGTGCCGTACAGCAGGGTGTGCCACACACTCAGGACGTAGACGACGAGTACGAAACGGTGCAGGATCCGCCAGGTCTTCGGGCCGATTCGGTGGCGTACGTAGAAGAGCAGGCCGAGCGGGATCGCGAGGTAGAGGGCGGCCTGGCCGATCGGCATGGCCCAGACGCCGGTGCCGGAGTTGTAACCGCCGGGGATGAACGTCTCCAGGACGGCGCTGCCCAGCCGCGAGGGCCAGGAGTCGGTGTCCTGGTAGATCAACTCGGCGGCGAACAGCAGCGCGTGGGCGACGATGAGCGCGATCGTGTTGAGGCTGGTGGTGCGGTGCAGACGCTCAAGACGGGGGCCGGAGAGCGGCAGACGGGCCGGGCGCGGGCCGGAGAGCAGCAGCCCGATGATGACGGTGCCCCAGGCCCACAGGAGCGCGGCCCAGCCGAACGCCTGGCTGAGGTAGTACATCCAGAATTCGCTCGTGTCCGCCATGAACGGCATGACGGTCAGGGTGGACGACGTCTCCGACTCGATCCGCACATAGAGGATGACGAAGACGACGGCCGTCACCACCAGGGCGACCAGACCGTCGAGCCAGCTCGCCCGCAGGTCCGAGCGGAGGGTGACGCGCGGCGTGGCGGGGGCGGGCGGCGCCGGGGTGGCCGCGGCGCCGGACTCGGCCGGGGTGGCCGTCCGGCCGTTGACGACGGGGTCGGCCGCCGGGGACGAGGCCGGGGTCTTCTCTGCCTCGGGCGCGTCGGGCACGTCGGGCGTCACAGGCTCTGGGGGCGGATTCATCGGGCGGTCTCCGGTTCCGTCATCTGCCGTCGTACGGATTGGTGCACGGTCGTACTGTTGGAGGTGTCGGTGGCCGGAGCCGAGAAGTTCCCGAGCTCTTTATGTGAGCTGGATCACACCAACTCGTTGTCCCCGCAAAGCGCCTGAACATCCGATGTATACCCATCAGGTGGCCTTTCGCGACAGCCGTGTCACGCTGGCACCATGACGGCCATGGGAGCCGGACCCGCACTCCGCCTCGCGCGCGCCGCGGTCTTCGCCGCCGTGTGCGTCCTGGTGTCCGGGCTCGGCCACGCCCTGTCGTCCGGTGGCCCGCTGCCGCCGCGCGTGCTCGCTCTCGCCTTCCTGCCGGTGTGCGGCGCGGGGTGGTTGCTGTCCGGGAGGGAACGCGGCGGCGCCGTGATCGTCGGCGCGAGCGCCGCCGGACAGCTACTGCTGCACGCGGTGTTCAGCGGTCTGCATCCCCGTCCGCGCGGCGTCCACGCGGGACACGGCGCCGGCCACACCGGCACCACCGGCAGCGGTACGGGCGCGGGCGGGGGCGGCCACGAAAGCACCGGCGGTGGCGGCGAGTTGTCCCACGAGGCATTCGGTGAACTCCTCAGCCTGAACGGGCTCGCCGGACTGCTCGACAGCTCCGGCTTCACCTCCGGCATGCTCGGCGCGCACCTGCTCGCCGGCCTCGTGTGCGGCTGGTGGCTGTGGCGCGGCGACCGCGCCTTCGTACGGCTGATGGGCGCGCTCGCCCTGTTCGCCGCCGAGTTCGCGTACGGCTTCGCGTACGAACGTCTCCGCTTCGCCCACGCGGTGCTGAGCGGTGGTGGGCGCGAGCACCGCCCGGTACGTCGGCCGTCTCCCGTCGCGTACCCGCCGATCCGGCCACCGGCCCAACTCCCGGCCCCGCACGTCGTGTCGCGGCGCGGGCCGCCGGTCCTCGCGTTCTGAGCGCATTTCCGCTCCCCACCTTCACCGCTCTGATTCCACGGGCCACGCGGCCCGGACGCGAAGGACTTCTCGTGATAACTGCTGCCCCGCACACCCCTGCGCCCGCGCCCAGACAGATACCCCCCACCCGCATACATCCGACGACCGGAAGAAGCGCGCGGCCCGACGACTCCGAGATCACCGCGTGGGCGCTGGCCGCCGGTCTCGGTGACCGGCGCGCCGCCGAGCTGTTCGTACGGGCCACGTACGACGACGTACGCCGCTTCGTCGCGCACCTCAGCTCCGACGTGCGCGGAGCGGACGACCTCACCCAGGAGACCTATCTGCGGGCGCTGGCCAGCCTCGCGCGGTTCGCGGGACGTTCCTGCGCGCGGGTGTGGCTGCTGGCGATCGCGCGCCGGGTGGTCGTCGACCGGTACCGGCGGGCGGCCGTACGGCCCCGGATCGCCGACACCACGGACTGGGTGACTGTCGCGGACCGTGCTCAGCCCCGTCATCTGCCGGGTTTCGAGGAGTCCGTGGCGCTCGCGGACGCGCTGGCCACGATGGAGCCGGGGCGGCGGCAGGCGTTCGCGCTGACCCGGCTTCTCGGACTCTCGTACGCGGAGGCCGCCGACGCGCTGGGCTGCCCCGTCGGGACGATACGGTCCCGCGTCGCCCGCGCCCGGCGGGATCTCGCGGCGGTCTGGCAGCCCGAGGGCGCGAGAGCTGCGGCGGACGAGAGGGCGGCGGCAGGCGGGAGCGGGGCGGGCGGGCCGCGCGCGGCGGACGAGCGCGCGTTGACCGCCCTGGCCGGGTGACGCTCCCGTAATCGTGTGTCAGCGCGGGTGGCGAGCCCCGGCAAGCTCGCCGCCCGCGCGGCGCCGCGCGGTCCCGGCGACGTACATCACCAGCAGCGCGGGCAGCAGCACCGCCTGGGCGCTGACCAGCACCCAGAACACCGGTACCGCCGAAGCCCGTTCGGCCGCCTCGTACAGCTGTCCGCCGACCACGGCCGCCGCGAACGCCCCGAGCCCGGCCGCCAGCCGCTGTCTGCCGAAGACCGTCGCGGACGGGGCCGCCGACCGGTCGAGCGCCTCCAGGTCGTTCTTCAGGAAGAGGACGATCTCGCCGAAGCAGAGCAGGACCGCGCCGACCGCGATCCCCGCCCGGCCGCCGAGCGCGAGCACCGCCGTACCGGCCGCCATCGCGCCGAAACCCACCCGCAGCGCCGCCGCGTACCGCAGCGCCGCGAGCCGCCGCGCGAACAGCGGCTGGGCGATGACGAGGAGGATCGCGCAGCCCATGAGGACGGTCCCGTAGAAGGCGGTGGAGGTGCGGGGCACGGCGTAGAGGGCGAGGTAGTGCTGGAAGAACATGAAGACGTAGACGGCGAGCACGGTGAAGGCGAACGGCGGCAGCGGGAGCGAGCGTTGGGCACCGGAGGCCTCTTCCTCCGTCCCCGGGGCGCGCTCCTCCTCCGCCGCCCCCGCCTCGTCCGCCACGGACGGCAGCAGCACGTGCCCCATTCCCACCAGGGCGAACAGCACCGCGACGCCCGTGAACAGCCCCGCGGGCGACGTCAGTACGAAGGGAGCGGCGGCCGGCGGCCCGAGCGCGATGCCGGCGTTGAAGGCCGAACCGCTCGCCGCGAGCAGCGCCGGCCGCCGTTCCTGCCCGCAACCCGCCACCAGATACGCCTTGTTGGCGGGCAGGTACAGCGCGGCGCCGCACGACACCAGGAACAGCGCGCCCACCGCGACAGCCGGCCGGGTCAGGCCCGGTACGAAGGCGGCGAAGCCCGCCGTGCGTACGGCGAGCGCCACCAGCATCGTGGCCCGCAACCCGATCCGGGCCGCGAGCGCGGCCCCGACGACACCGCCGGAGAACTGCACCAGCGACGCGACCGCCAGTACGGCGCCCACCACCCCGAGGCCGAGCCCGAAGCGCTCGTGGAGGAGCACCGACATGTAGGGGAGTACGGCGAAGCTGCCGATCGTGATGAGGAACGAGGCGCCGAGCAGGAAGAGTTGAGGCCCCGTCAGGGCGCCGGGCGCGCCGAGCCGCCCCCTCACCTCCCCTCGGCCGTCTTCATCACCGGCCGCACCGTCGTCGCCGCGCTCCACGCCCGGTGCTGCGCCAGCTCCGCGGTCGCCCCCTGAGCGAGCACCATGCCCGTGCAGCCGCGCTGGTCGCCCACATGCTGCACGGCGTCGCCCGGAGCCCGCACCGGGTACCAACCCACCTCGCCGGGGAAGGCGTTGAGGCCCTCCAGCCCGGCCCACCCGTCGAGCACGCCGGGTTCGTCCGCGTACACGAGCACGAAAGCCACGGCAGGCCCGGTCGGGCGCAGCGGGGCGTCCAGCAGGCGCGGGCGGCGGCCGAGCGTGACGTCGACCAGCGCCTCGTAGACGTCGACCTCCAGCGTGCGGCACATCGCCTCGGCGACGAGGGCGCCGCCGATCCTGCGGTTGATCTCGACCAGCTCCGGTCCGCGCCCGGTGAGGACGAACTCGACGTGCGCGAAGCCCTGGTCGTGCCCGGCCGTGGCGAGGACGGAGCCCACCCACCGTTCGATCAGGGCCAGTTGATCGTCGGGCAGGGCCACCGGGAAGGCGGCGGCCTCCTCCCGTACGGCGGGACGGCGCGACGTCTGGCGGCTCAGCACCCCCAGCAGCCGCGTGTGCCCCTCCCAGCTCAGGGTCTCGGCGCTGTAGAGAGGCCCGGCGAGGAAAGGTTCTGCGAACAGGCTTCCGTTCAGCCCGCCCGGCCGCCGCGCACGCTCCTCGGCCTCCGCAAGCGCCGCACGCAGCGCCTCGTCGTCGTGCGTGATCCACACGTCCCGCGACGACGTCCCGGCGGACACCTTCAGCACGGCGGGCAGCCCGACGGCCTCGCGCACCGACTCTGCGCTGTCCGGACGGGGTTGGACCACCACGGACGTCCCGGCGCTCAACCCCGCCCGGTGCAGCGTCCGCCGTACGCGCGCCTTGTCACGAAGCAGTTTTACGGCCTCCGGATCCGGACCCGGCAGCCCGAGTTCCTGTGCGAGGTCGGCCGCGGGCCCGCTCCAGGTGTCCGTCGTGTTGATCAGCCCGGCGAGGTCGGGCACGCGCGCGAGCGCGCGGCGTACGGCGGGCGGGTCGAAGGTGTCGACGTCGATGACCTCCACGCCGTCGGCGCCGTCCGCCGTGGCCAGCTCGTGGCGGTAGACGCTCCGGTCGCCGGTCAGCAGGACGAAGCGGTGCCCGGCGGCGCGGCAGGCCCGCGCCGTACGCCCGAGGCCGAAGGAGAGTGCTTCCAGGGCGGCGATCGTCATCGGCCGGCCTCGCTCTCCGTCGTGACGACGGCGCCCGGGGGCGCGGGCCGGCCCGCCCACTCCATCACGGCCCAGGGCGGGCGCAGTTCGGCCAGTTCGTCGATCGGGTGGGGTTTCAGCGCGCCCGGTTCGGACGCCTCGGTGTGCCGGGCGAACACCCGCTCGGCGTAGCGGTGTCCGGTGTCCGCGCCGAGGACCAGGTGCGTACGGCGCGGATCGCGCGCCGCCTCCCAGGCCGCGACGAGATGCGCGGCGCCGGTGGACAGCCCCGCGAACACCGCGTGCTCCTTGAGCAGCGCGACGGCGCCGGCCATCGCGTGCCGGAAGTCGAGCCAGTGCACGGTGTCGTACAGCTCGTGCCGCACGTTCCCGAAGGGGATGGAGCTGCCGATGCCCGCGATGATCGCGTCCGGATCGCTGAAGCCCTCGCTGCCGAACGTCACGCTGCCGAAGGGCTGGATGCCCACCAGCCGTACCGGGCGCCCGTCGGCGCGCAGCGCCCGCGTGAGTCCGCCGGTCGACGCGCCGGTGCCGACGGTGCCGACGACGGTCAGCTCGGCCCCGGGCAGGGCGGCGGCGGCCAGGTCGGCCAGCTCCCGGTAGCCGGTGTGGTGCACGCCGTCGTGGTACTGCCGCATCCAGTGGAAGTCCCGCCGGGAGTCGAGCAGTTGGCGTACGTGCCGGACCCGTCGCTCCTGGTCGAGTCTGAGGCTCTGCGACGGCGGCATCTGGTCCACGGTCGCGCCGAGCACCTCCAGCTGGGCGCGCATCGTGGCGTCCACGGTGGTCGAGGCCACGATGTGGCAGCGCAGACCGTAGCGGTGGCAGGCCATGGCGAGCGCGAGGGCGTAGATACCGCTCGAACTGTCCACGAGGGTCTGGCCCGGTACCACCCGGCCGCGTTCGAGCAGCTCGCGCACGGCGCCGAGCGCCGCGTACACCTTCATGGTCTCGAAGCGGGCCAGCACCACGTTCTCGGAGAGCCGGAGGAAGGCCGGGGCTTTCATGGCATCGGTGATGTGGTCGTGCACGGGGACCGACAGGCGGGGGGTGGCGGGGCTGAGCTGGGGCATGGCGTACGGGTCCTCCGGGGCTGTGGAGCGTGGCGTACGGGAGTGGGGGGCGGGGCGGTCCGGGCGGGCCCCTGCCCCGGGTGTCGCCGGGCGTCACTTCTTCAGACCCCGGACGATCAGACGGCGCGAACTCTGGTCGTACGGACCGCCGTCGAAGTCCCCGAAGCACTCGACGTCCGTGAACCCGGCCGCCACGAAGAGGTCGTGCAGTTCGGCGGCGCTGTAGAGGAAGGACCTGATGGACGCGGTGCGGGCGGTGTCTCCGCGGACGAGCGTCCAGTCGGTGCGGAGCCTGCGCCAGCTGTCCAGGACGGTGTCACGCTGCACGACGTACGAACCGTCCGGCAGATCCACAGCCTGTGGACGGCCGATCCAGCCCGCGAGCACCTCCTTGCCCATGACGTCGACCAGCAGCCGGCCGCCGGGGGCGAGGCTCTGCCACGCGTTGCGCAGCACCTGGAAGTTGTCGGCGGCGTCCTCGAAGTAGCCGAAGGAGGTGAAGACGTTGAGGATCACGTCGTACGCCTCGGGGGCGGTGTACGTGAGCATGTCCTCGCGTACGAGCCGGATGTCCGCCTCGGCCGCCTGGGGGGCTTCGGGGGCCTCGCGGGCTTCGCGGCAGGCGGCTTCGGCGCGCTCCAGCATGGCCGGGCTCAGATCGACGCCGGTGACGCGGTAGCCGCGTGCGGCGAGGGGGACGAGGAAGAGGCCGGGGCCGCAGCAGAGGTCGAGGACCCGGGAGCCGGGCGGGAAGTCCAGCAGCGGGGCGGTCCTGACCAGCTCGGCGACGGTCTCGGCGCGGGTGCCGGAGAACATGGCCGGGGCGAAGTCGACCCACAGGCTGTCGTCGTCGTACCAGTCGTCGCGTGTCACATCGGCCTCCACGTGTCCTCGTGCGTCCGTCCGCGTCCTCATGAGTTGTCGCGGCGTGGCGGGCCCGAGTTCCCGGTGCGCGCGAATTGGCGAGAGGTGGCCATGGCGGGCGGTGGGGGAACCCGGCGGCTCGCACCGGCCGTTCTCTCCTCGACGGATCGACGGATCGACGAACGATTCGGAACAGAGGGGGAGGAGGGCGGCACGATGCTCGACCTGATCGCCGGGGGGAACGTGTCCCTGCCCGGGGGCGCGCTCGTGATCCGGGTGCCGGGGCCTTTCGACCTGTCCGTACTGGTCACGGGCGAGGACGGCAAGGTCTCGGGCGACGGTGACTTCGTCTTCTACAACCAGCCGTCGGCGCCCGGCGCGACTCTGCGGGGTGACACGGTCACGGTGGACGCTGGGCGGCTGCGGGCCGGGGCGAGCCGGGTCACCGTGGTGGTGAGCGCGGCCGATCCGGCGGTCCCGCTCGGGCGGCTGCCCGTGCCGACGCTGACGGTGACCGGGAGCGGCGGCCGGGGGCTCGCCCGGTTCACACCACCGCGCCCGGCGCACGAGAGCGTGCTGCTGCTGGTGGAGATCTACCGCCGGGGCGGCGGCTGGAAGCTACGGGCCCTGGGCCAGGGCTATGTGGACGGGCTGGCCGGGATCGCGCGCGACTTCGGCGTGGAGGTGGCCGAGGACGACCCCACGCCCGACGACGGTTTCACCGCCCTGGTCAACGCCGAGCGCTCGCGGTCGGGCGCGCCGCCCGTCAGGGCCGACGCCCGGCTCATGGCGGCGGCACAGGCGCACTGCGCCGCCATGGCGGCCGACGGCCGGCTCGGCTCCGCGCCCGGCCGGCCGGGCGTCTCCCTCTACCAGCGGGTCACCGCCCAGGGGTACGCGTATCTGACGGTCGCCGAGCAGCTGGTCTCCGGTCCTCGTACGGAGGCCGACTTCCTGGCGTACTGCCTCCTCGACGCGCGCCTGGGCCGTACGGTGCGCGATCCCGCCCTCTCGGATGTGGGGGTCGCCCATGCCCCGGCCCCAGACGGTGACATCTTCTGGACGGCGGTGTGGGCGGGCCCCCTGACCCCGCGCGGACTGGCGGCCTTCGCGTCCGACGTCGTCGCGCTCACGAACGCGGAGCGCGGGGCCGCCGGCCTGCGCCCGCTGGCCGGTGACCCCCGGCTGACGGCGGCCGCGCAGGCGCACAGCGACGACATGGTCGCGCGGGGCTTCTACTCCCACACCGGCCTCGACGGCCGGGGGCCGTGGGACCGGGCCGCCGCCGCAGGCTGCACGCACCGTGGCATCGGCGAGAACATCGCCTGCGGTCAGCGGTCGGCGGCCGAGGTGGTCCGGGGCTGGATGGACAGCCCCGGACACCGGGCCAACATCCTGGGGCCGGACTTCACCCACATAGGCATCGGCTTCCGTGGAGGCGGCGAGAGGGGTACGTACTGGACCCAGCTGTTCGGCGCGGCGCGGTAGCCGGGATCAACTCGCGCAGTACACATCCTTTTCAGGGCGCTCGCCGGTCTTCAGGAAGGTGGTGACCTTGCTGTCGCCGCAGGCATTGCCGTTGGCCAGGTACATACCGTGGCCGCCCTGGTCGACGGTGACGAGCCGGGCGCGGTCCCCCAGGGCCTCGCGCATCTTCAGGGCGCCGAAGTAGGGGGTCGACGGGTCGCGCAGGCTCTGGATCATCAGGATGTTGGACGGGCCCCGGTCCGTGATACGGGTCGGCTTCTCCGCCGGGCCGGTCTTCCAGAAGGCGCAGGGCAGGACGTTCCTGGGCATGCCGGCGGTGAGGGGGTAGCGGGCGCGGTCATCCTTCATGGCCCGCGCGTATCCGGCGACGGAGCTGGGCCAGCGCACGTCGTTGCACACGACCGCCATCGTGACCGCCGCGTCCTCGTCCCGCGCGGGCTGGGCGACGTCCGGGGTCAGGACGGGTGTGGCGGCCGGGTCCTGGGCGGCCTGGACGAGCCGCGCGAGCTGCGGAAAGTTGGTGTCGGCGTAGAGGCCGCCGAGGAACGCCTGCCGGAGCATGCCGCCGGTCAGCGGGTTGCCCTCGGTGGTCGACTCCTTGGGCTCGCGGTCCAGCTTCGCCGCGAGCGTGAGGTACAACGACCTTACGTCCGAAGGCCGTTCGGCCAGCCGC
The DNA here is from genome assembly GCF_014646115.1 of Streptomyces camponoticapitis. Classification (GTDB taxonomy): domain Bacteria; phylum Actinomycetota; class Actinomycetes; order Streptomycetales; family Streptomycetaceae; genus Streptomyces; species Streptomyces camponoticapitis. Next base: position 96,635 of record NZ_BMMV01000027.1, read on the forward strand.
AGCCCTTCCGCCTCCCGGTCCGGATGGGCGGCCCAGGCCGCGAAGTCGGGGAAGCGGTCCTCCACGGCCCTCGACGTGTTGGCCATCCAGCCCCGCTCGACCCGTGTCGAGTCCGGGTCACCGCTGCTGTCCAGCACCCAACGGTCGGTGCGGCTCGGGTACTTCTGCGCGTAGACGGCCCCGATGTACGTCCCGTACGAGGTCCCCCACGCCGACAGCTTCTCCTCCCCCAGCGCCTGCCGGAACCGCTCGATGTCCCGCACCTCGTTGGCGGAGGTGAGACTCCGCAGGACCGGGCCCCCGTTCTCGTCACACGCCTCGGCCGTACGGCGCGAGCGGGCCAGGTTCTCCCCGATCTCCCCGTCGGGGCCGGGCCAGGACCGCATGTTCGCCAGATACCGGTCGTCCGCGTCGAGCCCGCAGCTCGCCGTCGTACTGCCGCCGACCCCGCGCGGATCGAAACTCACGAGGTCGTACGCCCCGTCCATCTCCCGCTGCAACGCGGCCCCCTTCCGCGTCAGCGCCTGCACCCCGGACCCCCCGGGCCCGCCGGGGATCATCAGCAGCACCCCGCGCCGCGCCCCGGGCCGCTCACCGCGCACCCGGCTCACGGCGAGCGTCACCTGTTTCCCGCCCGGCTTCCGGTAGTCCAGCGGCACCTCCAACTCCCCGCACTCCTGCCCCACGGGCCCCCCGACCTGCCCGCACGGCTCCCACACGATCCCCCGCGCCCCCTGCCCCTCGACGGCCGCCGCGACCCCGCTCCCCCCGACGGCCAACGACCCCGCGACAGCGGCGACGGACAGTGCGAGGACGAGGGCTCTCTGGCTGATGTTCCGGTAAGTGGTCATGGTGCAAGGGTTGTTGAAGGGCCGGATGTTTCCCATGCGGCAGGCACGCATCCGTGGGTGGGGGTATCCCCCGGGCCACACTCAGTACTCCAGCCGTAGATCCTGATCTCGACGGCAGGTCGGTGTGGCTGGGCATGCGAGATGGCCAGTTGGGGTGCGGGGATCAGTGTCGTGTGGTGCGCCAGGCAGCCAGTGCCAGTTCGGCGACTTCGGTCAGCTCGGCCGCCGTTGCCCCGTCGCGGGCGCGCTGAGACATGCCCTGGATGACCGTGGCGAAGTACGCGGCCAGGGCACTGGGGTTGGCTGCATCGGACAGCTCGCCTGCCTGTTGGGCCATCCGTAGGCGGGCTTCGAAGACGGCCAGGTTCCCGTTGCGAAGGTCGCGGAGGAACGTCTCCACCTCGACGTCTTGCGGGGTGACGTTGGTGGCTGCGCTGATGGTCAGGCAGCCGGCCGGGTGGGAGGGGTCGGGATAGATGGCCGCTGCCTCCCGCAGGATGCGGGTGAACGCGGCGTGGGCGGTGGGTTCTTGCTCCAGGGCGACGCCAACGAACGCGCCGACGGGTGAACGCCCGTAGTGCTGCACTACCTCCTTGAACAGGGACTTCTTGTCTCCGAAGGCGGCATACAAGCTGCCAGGCCTGATGCCCATCGCTTCGGTCAGCTCGCCAATGGAGGTGGCCTCGTAGCCGCGTTCCCAGAACAGCCGGGTGGCCGCGGTCAGTGCCGCAGTGCGGTCGAAGGCCCGTGGCCGTCCTCGCTTCGCGCGTGTGTCAGTCACACCCCCATTTTAGAACGTCCGCTCAAGAAGCATGCTACGTTCTTTATTGAATAATCACTCAACAAATCGAGGAGTGGTCAACAGCGATGGGTACACGCACACTTGAGGGCAAGATCGCGCTGGTCACCGGCGGTAGCCGCGGCATAGGCCGGGCCATTGCGCGACGTCTCGGCCGCGACGGTGCCACCGTCGCCGTCGCCTACGCCCGCGACGAGGCGGCAGCGAACGAGGTCGTCGAAGGCATCCGCAAGGACGACGGCCGGGCGTTCGCACTACATGCGGAGTTGGGACGACACGGTGACGCGGCCTCCCTGTGGGGTGCCTTCGACGCATACGCCGACGACTACACGCCCGGGGGTGCCGTCGACATCATCGTCAACAACGCTGGCATCGGCCGCAGCGCCGACCTGGCGTCGCTGACCGAGGACGGCTTCGACGAGGTCTTCGCCGTGAACGTCCGCGCACCGTTCTTCATCGTGCAGCAAGGGCTGAAGCGGCTGTGCGACGGAGGGCGGATCATCAACATCTCCAGCGGCGCGGCCCGCCTCGCCCTACCAGAGATCATGGCCTATGGCGCCACCAAGGGCGCACTCGACACCTTCACCCTCAACCTCGCCAAGGAACTGGGGCCCCGAGGTATCACGGCGAACTCAGTGGCACCCGGCATCATCGACACAGACGTCAACGCAAGCTGGCTACGCGGCAATCCGGACGCCGAAGCTCACGCCGCGTCCCTGGCCGCGCTGGGCCGCGTCGGGCAGCCCGAAGATGTCGCCGACATCGTGGCCTTCCTCGCATCCGACGACGCACGCTGGGTGACCGGACGGGTGATCGACGCGACGGGCGGCTCCGGGCTGTGAACCTTCCTCCTCGGGCGGGAGCGCCCCGCGGCGAATTCCCGCCCGAGGGGACCCGCTGGCGAGATGCTTTCGAGGACATGATGGGCCGCGTGGCGAGCCGGTTTGCCCGGGTCGAACCCCGGCGTCGAGCTGCGCGGTTGGCGCTCGGGCTAATGTCGGACCTGCCGCGCAAGAACTGCTGGACGATCGCCGGGTTACGGAGATCCGCCGAGCCTGCTGCCGGATCTTTTTCACGGCCACGGGCCGGTCGAGTACGGCGTCGTAGCCGCGCCACGTCCCCCATGCCACCGTTGCCGAGCTGCTCCAGGAGTTCGTAACGACCGGCGATCGGCTGCCGTGACACCTTGCCTCCGCGTGTGCGTGTACGTGCCACCGGTCTGGCGGTGACACCGCCCCTGCGTGGCTGGGAGTCGAGTCTCCCGGTATGGCTATCTGTAGCACGACTGTGACAGAGCGTGGGCGTGGCTTTGAGTAATTACTTTCCGGTCAAGGGCCGGCTCCGTCGGGCCTGCTTTCTCGACATGCCGGGAGTTCACGTACTCGTCCCCGCCAACCACCCTTAAGGTGGGCAGAGTTGCTTCGAGACCCGGGGGCGTGCAGCGTGACCACCGTGTTAGGGACGTGCACTCTCGCGCTCGTCGCCGGGTACGCCGGTTCGGGCAAATCCGAGGCCGGCAAGCTGCTTGCCGCGGCGACGGGCTGGGCCATGCTCGACAAGGACACCATCAGCCGTCCCATGACCGAGCGGTTATTGCAGGCGCTGGGCGGTGATCCGGACGACCGCCACAGTCCCACCTATCTGGAGCATGCCAGGCCGCTGGAGTACGCGTGTCTCATGAAGGCAGCCTGGGAGAACCTTGAGTGCGGCACATCCGTGGTCGCCGTGGCGCCCTTCCTGATGGAGAGCGCCGACGCGGAGTGGGCGTCCCGGCTGGCACGCCGCTGCGGCAGGGCAGGTGCCCAGCTTGAGACGGTCTGGGTGCACAGCGATCTGGAATCCATGCGTGACCGGCTCATCTCGCGCAACGCCTCGCGCGACACGTGGAAGCTGACGCACTGGCCGACGTACACCAGCGGCATCGACACCGGTCGTAGACCGGTCATGTCTCATCACGTGATCGACAACCGCGTCGGCACCTCACGTCCGCTGGCCGAGCAGGTCGAGTCAATCGCGCAGCGGATGCGGGAGAACTCGTGAACGCGGTACTTCTCTACGGGCCGCCCACCGCCGGCAAGGACACGGTGACGGCGGCTCTGTGCAAAGAGGACGCACGCTTCCAACTCGTCACCAAGCTCAAGCACGGGACCGTCAACTCCCAAATCGGCCGCCTGACCATCCGTAATACCTCGATGGGTTGCGAGGTCACGATCATCGACTCCTCGCTGAACTTCTTTGCTCTGCACTCCTGCGGCTCCACCCGGCTGGAGCGCCTGCGCGTGGAGGAACTCGTACAGATCAACGTTCTGCGAGGACCGGTCCGGATCACCGACACCCGCGTGTCGTCGCTCGTGGTCCGCAGCCAGGCGACGGGTGGCCGTCTGGGACGGCCCCGCGTGACGGCGCGCGGACTACGCGCACGCGAGGACATCACGTTCGACGACCTCTGGCTGTCCGCGCTCGACCTCGATGATGTCGAGACTCCTGAGTTCACCTTGCAGCGGGTGCGACTGGACGAACCGCTGCGGGCCAACGAGCTTCGCTGCACCGAGACAATGCGAGTGAACGGCTTGGTGATTCCCGCCGAGGACAGCACAATCACCAACAGCACCCTCCGAGGCCCCCTGGAAGTCCGCAACCTGGGGCTCTGCGCCAGCACGGACGGCAATCGGACGGACGCCGCCGCACGACTCTCCCTGCACAACACGACAGTCGCCTCGCTGACTTCCTCGTCCGAGGCGTCATCGGTGATCGGCCTGCACGGCTCTTCGATCACGGGCACCCTCGGACTTCCGTCGGGCAATGCCCGCTACAGCCTCGACAGTTCCTCCAGCGTCGGTGACATGGAACTCGCCGGCCAGGTCTTCCGCGACGGCGGTCAGATCCTGTCGTTCCTGGAGCGCTCCTTCACCGAAGTGACTGCTGTGGCACTGGAGTCCGTACGGTCCGCATTGGTCAGAAGGAACAGGAACCGCGAGGTGGACGAGCTCTACTACCTCGCGCGACAACGTGAGACGGCCGACCTCCCACCGCTGCGGCGGGCAATCGGGCGAGGGATCCTCGGTGGTGTCCTCGGCTGGGGAGTGCGCGCCCGCAACCCAGCACGTGTGCTCGCCTCCGGGGTCTTTCTGACAGGCGTGATCCTTCATCTCGTAGGCGCGATACGCGAACCGGACCAGGGTCTGACCGACCTGACCACCGTCGGCAAGTCCTTCGTTCTGGCCATCGCGTTGTGGCTGAACGTCGGAACCGGTATGCCGTCGGAGCTCAAGACCGCCGAATGGACGGCACTTGCGGTGTCGTTCACCGCGACGGGGCTGCTGTTCACCACGCTGATCGTCGGCATGGTCATCCGCAAGCTGGTGCGTTGAGATTCGGGTCGGTCGTGGGCCGACGTGCCAGAGTGGCCGTCATGGAAGAGAGCGCGGACGCTGACGCACGGGCGGGGGCGGCGGCTGTCAGCTACGGACTGCGAGGGAGATCGTTCCTGGTGACCGGCGGCAGCCGGGGACTGGGGTACGCGGTAACCCGGCTGCTCGTCGCCGAGGGGGCGTCGGTCGCGATCTGTGGCCGCGATCCGGAGATCCTGGCGCGGGCGTCGTCGGCGCTGCGCGAGGAATTTCCGGAGGCCGCCCGCATCGTGACGGGAGCGGTTGACGTCCTGGCGCCGGACGAGCTGGAGGACTTCACGCGCCAGGCCGGAAGCGAACTCGGTGGTCTCGACGGCCTGGTGGCCAATATCGGGGGCAAGCGCGGCGCCGGGCTCCTTGACTCCACCCGCGAGGACTGGCAGGCGACCTGGGAGCTGAACGGCGGCCATGCGGTTCGTACGGTGCGTTCGGCACTGGACTGTCTGCGCCCCGGCAGCTCAGTGGTGATCGTCGCTTCCATCTCCGGTTGGAAGGCCCGCTTTCCGGCACAGTACGGGGCGGCCAAGGCATCGGAGATCTACTTGGCCGGCGCCCTGTGCCAAGAGCTAGCCCCGTACCGGGTCCGCGTGAACACCGTGAGCCCCGGTTCGATCCTCCTGCCGGGCAAGAGCTGGGACCGCCTGCGGCAGCGTGACCCGCAGACCTACGAGGAGTACGCGGAACGCAACCCCAGCGGGCGCCTGCTGAACCCCGAGGAGGTCGCCCGTGTCATCGCCTTCCTGCTTTCGCCGGCTTCCGGAGCCGTGAACGGCGCGCATGTCCCGGTCGACGGCGGTCAGCCGCAGGCGGGGTTGTGACCCGCGCCCAACGTTGCCCACACCGTTTTGCCCGGCCCGTCGAAGCGGGGGTACCAACCCCAGTCGTCCGCGAGCGCGGCCACGAGAATGAGTCCTCGTCCACCGTCCTCGTCATCTGGCGGGCCGGGTGTGCCGACGGGGATGGGGGCGGGGGGCTTCTCGCCGCGCGTGTCGGTGACCTCGACTCCTACGGAAACGCCGCCGACCGTGCGCGCGGCTGTCAGCCCCAACCGGAAGTCCCTGCCGGGCACGTGCCCGTGACACACGGCGTTCGCGCAGAGCTCCGCCACGATCAGCGTCAGCGCGTCGTGCGCGTCACTCCCGTACGCGATGCCCCACACATCGAGGCGTTCCCCGGCCAGGCGTCGCGCCAGACGGGCACCGCGCGGGGTTGAGGAGAAGCGCATCGCGAAGTGGTGCGTGGGAACGGGGGGTTGGGTGGCACGGATGGGACGTACGGGAAGGGGCGGTTTTCTGTTCATGCCCTCACGGTGACGCTCAGTGGCATAGCGTGACCAGAGGTGACTCGCCGTCGCGGACCGGTTGTACGCGTCGGCGTGCGGCATGTACGCGCGTGGAACAGGTGACGGGATGACGACACAGGACGAGACGGACGCGCAGGCGGGTCAGGACGCTGATACGGATACGGATTCCGGGCAGCCGCCGGAGGACGGGCGGGCTCCGGGGTGGTCCTGGCCTTCGGTCGGCAGCTGAAGTTACTGCGGGTGCGGGCTGGACTGGACCGGACGGAGTTCGGGAAGCGGGTGGGGTACGCGGCCCAGTCGATCGCGTCGTTCGAGCAGGGCAGACGGATCCCGCAGCCGGTGTTCATCGACCGTGCGGATGAAGTGCTGGACGGCGGGGGCGTGTTGCAGGCGTTGAAGGAGGAGGTGGCGCGGGCGCAGTACCCGGCGTTCTTCCGGGACGCGGCGAGGCTGGAGGCGAAGGCCGCGGCGCTCTGCGTGTACGCCGTGTACGCGATCCCCGGTCTACTGCAAACGGCAGAGTACGCACGAGCCGGGTTCCAGATGGAGCGCCCCTTGCTGAACGACGACGTGATCGAGCAAGGTGTTTCGGCCAGGCTGGCCCGGCAGGATATTCACGACCGACGCCCCGCGCCGCTGCTGAGCTTTGTGGTTGAAGAGGCCGTGCTTCGTCGTCCAATCGGTGGCGCGGCAGCTCTGCGTGGTCAGTTGGAGCATGTGCTCCTCGTCAGCCATAAACGAAACGTCGAAATCCAGGTGATGCCGACCAACCGAGAGGACCATGCGGCGTTGGGTGGGCCGTTCACGCTGATCGACACTGTTAAAGGCCAGCGCATCGCCTACGCCGAAGTGCAGGGCGACAGTCGTCTCTACACTGGCCAGGCAAAGGTCCGCGAGCTGGAAGCCCGCTATGGCATCATCCGGTCTCAGGCGCTCACCCCGCGTGAGTCTTCGGAGTTCATTGAGAAACTGCTGGGGGAGAGATGACTGTTCAGCCCACTGAACCGACTACTCCGCGGTTGGAGTGGTTCAAGAGCAGTTACAGCACCGGTAACGGCGGCGAATGCGTAGAGGTCGCCGCCGCCCCCACACACGTGCACATCCGCGACTCGAAGTGGCCGAGTGGCCCCATGCTGACCCTGGGACCCGGCGCGTGGGCCAGCTTCGTGGGGCTGATCGCCGACTGACTCGGCTCGCGCAGCGGGAAGTTTCAGCCACGCGGCGTACGGACGCAACGGCGGGACCCTCCCGCGCGTCCGAACTGTGCCCCGTCCAGACCCTCTTCGCAGACGCACGGTGTCCACCTCCCCAATAAGCCAATCCCTCGCACCCCTCGCCGCCTCGGTCAGCGCGTACAGCCCCGCCAGATCAGCCGGCCGCTCCGCCTCGACGCGCTCACACAGGCGCGTCAGGATGTCCCGCCCCTTGTCGAGGAGGTGATCCGGAAAGTACTCGTCGGCGCACAACGCCCGCAGAAACGCGCGCTCCGCCACCAGCTGGTTCGTGATCGACACGCTGATCCCCATCCCCTCCGAAGAGCCGGTGCTCCGATCCTGCACCAGGGGTCTGACACTGCGCATTTCTCAGGAAATGAGCCAGTTGTGCGAAAAGGTCGCAGCCACGTGCACGGAGCGATAATGTCGCGGCTTCAACCAATTGCCGCATCTGGGGCGCCCGAGGGCGTGCCGGGGAGGAGCCGGAACTCAATGAGCCGCCGTTCTCACGGACTGATAGGTACCTGGGCGGAGATCCAGCAGCAGCAACGGCGACAGGAAGAGGCGCAGCGGCGGTCGTGGGCGCAGGCGCAGCGGGAGCAGGAGCGGCAGCAGCGGGCCGCCGAGCGGGCCGCGTCGCGCAACCGGCGTGAGCAGCAGGCCGCCTACCGGCAGCGGCGGGAGGCCGATGCCCGGCAGCGCACCGAGGAGCTCGACCGTCGGGTCCATGTCCTGGAGAACCTGCTGGCCACCGGCTGCGCGGCGGCGGCGTTCACGCCGGCCACGCTCGCCAGGCCCGAGGAGGTCGAGCCGTTCGCGCCGGGGCAACTCGGCGTACCCGTACCGATGCCGGACCCGAACAACTACCCGCCCCAGCAGGGCGGTTGGGGGTTCGGTGCCAACCGGCAGGCGCAGGAGCAGGCCCGTGCGCGGTTCGAGTACGACTGGCGGGCCGCGCAGGAGGCGGAGGCCAGAAGACAGCAGCAGCTCGCCGCGTACCGCGCGCAGTACCAGCGGTGGGCGGACGAGCAGCTGGCAGCGGTACGCCACCACAACGCCGGCATCGCGGAGCTGGTCGCCACGCTGCACCGGGGTGAACCCGGCGCCGTCGTCGACTACTTCACCGCCGCGCTGTACGCCTCGCAGGGCTGGCCGGAGGACATCCCCCGGCAGGTCTCCGCGTCGTTCGACGCCCCGGCCCGACAGCTCATCCTGAACTGGGAGTTACCGGCGCTGTCGATCGTACCCGACGCGTCACTCGTGCGGTACATGCCGGGGGCCGACCGGGACAAGGAGGTACGCCGTCCCGCGACCGAGCGCCGTACGCTCTACCGCGACGTCCTGGCGCAGTGCGTACTCCTCGCGCTGCACGACCTGTTCGCGGCCGACCGGTTCGGCGTGCTGGACTCGGTGGTCCTGAACGGATTCGTGGACGACACCGACCCCGCGACCGGGCATCGGGCACAGAAGTTCCTGGCCACGGTGATGGTCTCGCGGGCTGCGTTCGACCAGGTGAATCTGGCCCAGGTCAGCGCCCCCGACTGCCTGGTGGACGGGTTGCGGGGCCAGCTCTCCGACCGTCCGGACCGGGGCACCGCCGTACGGCCGGGCCGGCTGCCCGGCGAGGCCGGGCGCAACGTGGTCACGCACGGCGGCGACGAGGAGCCCGACCTCTACGAGATGGATCCCCTGGAGTTCGAGGAGCTGGTCGCCGAGCTCTTCCGGGCGATGGGCATGCAGGCCGTCACGACCAAACGGTCGGGGGACGGCGGCGTGGACGTCGACGCCCTGGATCCCGAGCCGATCCGGGGCGGAAAGATCATCGTGCAGGTGAAGCGGTACCGCAACACCGTTCCGCCGAGCGCGGTGCGCGATCTCTACGGCACGGTGCAGGACGCGGGCGCCAACAAGGGCGTGCTGATCACGACATCGACCTTCGGTCCCGGGTCGCACGCCTTTGCCGTGGCGAAGCCGCTGACGCTCATCGCGGGCTCGGAACTGGTCGACCTGCTGCACCGCCACGGTCTGAGCGGACGGCTCGGAAGGCCCTCCCAGCAGCCGGTACGCGCGGACCCCGCGCCCGATGTCGATCCCGCCGGAGGAGCCGAACCGGATCCCGAACCCGAGTTGGACGACGCGAGCGTGCTCGGTCTGGCCTGGTCCGGGTCCGTCTCGCTGGACGTCTGCGCGCTCGTCTGCAAGGGCGGACGCGTCCTCGCCGAGGACCAGTTCGTCTTCTTCAACAATCCCCGCACCCCCGACGACAGCGTGCAGATGATGCCGGGCTTCGGTGAGGACAAGGCCGCCGTCTGGGTGCGCTTCGAGCAGCTTCCCCGGGAGGCCGACCGGCTGGTGCTCGTCGCCGCCGTCGATCCGGAGGCCAATCCCGACGCCGACCTGTCCGGCCTCACCAACGCCCGTATCCGGCTGTCGGACCCGTCGGGAACGGGCATCGACGAGCTGCCCGTGTCCGACGGCCGGGCCGGCGAGACCGCGCTGGTCCTCGGCTCGTTCCGCAAACGGGCGGGCGGCGACTGGGACTTCGTCACCGGCGGCAAGGGGTATCCCGGCGGGCTCGTCGCTCTCGTGGAGGAGTACGGCATAGACGTCGAGTGACAGACAGGGGGCGAATCCGCGCGGGTCAGGTGGAGCAGCAGTCCTCCGCCGGGCCGGCGGTGGGGAGGCGGCAGAAGCACGACGCGTTGACCGGTACGTCCGCGAGCGCGGTGGCGATCGTGAGCTGGTGCGCCACGATCCGTGCCTCCCCCGTCCTGCCGAGCCGTACGAGGCATTCGTGGAACCCGTGCAGCGCCCATACGTTCCCGGGGTGCTGGGAGGGTCGGGGGAGGGTGTTGTCGAGTCCGAGATCCGCGCGGTACACGGCTTCGGCCTCCGCGACGCGGCCCTGTTCGAGCAGTAGCGCCCCGTACGCGTGCCGGGTCGGCTGCATCCATCCCCACGGCTCGTCGAAGGGGAGGCTGTCGTCCAGCTCGATCGAGCGCTCCAGCGAGGCGAAGGCCTCGTCGTACTCGCCCTTGCGGTAGTGCAGTTCGCCGTCCAGCATCGCCGACGCGACGGCGAGGATGTCGTGGCAGGTGTTGTTGAACAGCATCCGGGTCCCGGGCACTCGCCCGACGGCGAGCCGGAATGCCTCGCGCTCGGCCTCGGCCTCGGGGATCCGGCCGGTCGCCGAGTACGCCACTCCCCGGGCGTAGCGGATCATCGCGGTGGTGACGCAGTACAGCTCGGCGTCGGCCGGCAGCGGCAGGGCGAGGATGTCCGCCCACCGGCCGAAACGGATCAGCACATGCACGCGCATCGCCGGGAAGGCTTCGAGCCAGTCCGCCATGGGCGGGCTCTGTACGCGCAGCAGTTCCTCGGGGATGGAGGCTTCCAGCTCCGCGGCGGTCTCCAGGGCGGTGCGCGACTGTCCCAGGAACATCGCGCCGTAGATCTTGAAGTGGTAGTTGTGCGAGCGGTAGAGCGTGTAGAAGTTCATCGCTCCGGCCCGCCGCCGGTACTTCTCGTCGGCCCTGATGGCTTCGCTGTTGGCCGACACGACCCGGCGGTAGTCGCCGCACAGAACGTCGAGATGCGACGGCATGTGGTGCAGATGCCCCGCGTCGGGCATCGATCCGCGCAACCGGTCGGCGATCACCAGGGCGTCCTCCGGTGTCGGAGACATCTCCATCAGATGGATGTACAGATGCAGGACGCCCGGGTGGTCGGCCCCGCCCTCGCTCAGCAGTGCCCGGTCGAGGACCGCCTTCGCCTCCGCCGTCCGGGCGTCGGAGGCGGGCTCGCCCGTGCGCAGGTCCCACAGGCACCAGGGGGTGAGGTTCATCAGGGCGTCCGCGTAGAGCGTGGCGACGTCGACATCGTCGGGCGCCAGTTCGTACACGCCGCGCATGGCTTCGGCGTAGGGCAGGTTCCAGACGGTGCAGTCCGCAGCCGCCTCCGGCCGCGGGTAGCGGGCGAGCAGCGCGTCGACGAGGGCGCGCTCGGTCGGGGTCGCGCCGGCCGCGCGGGCGCGGGCCCGCTCGACGGCGGCATGCGTCCTGCGGACGGTCCGCTCCAGGTCGAGCGGGTCGAACGAGTCCCACGGCTTGTTGTAGTTGGGGCCTAGCGCGTACGCGATGCCCCAGTACGCCATGGCGCAGTCGGGATCGGCCGCCGCCGCCCTCTCGAAGCAGCTGACGGCCTCTTCGTGGTTGAACGCGTACGTCCACGCCAGCCCCCGGTCGAACCAGCGCTGCGCCTCGGGCGAGCGCGTCGACACGGGCCGCGTGAGAGTCCCGAGGTCGAAGTACTCCATGAACGTCTCCTTCGAGGGGTGGTGACGGGGTGGTACGGCCCGGCGACGGACGGCTCGGTGACGCGCGCGTGATCTTACGGTCCCGTGACATGCCGTGGCGGGTACCGACCGCTCCGTGACCGCGCGCCTAGCGTGGGCGGCATGCGTGTACTTGTCACCGGCGGAGCCGGGTTCATCGGGTCGGAGATCGCGGACACCCTCGTCTCGCGCGGCCACGAAGTCGTCGTGTACGACGCGCTGCTGCCCTCCGCGCACGGCGGGGCGCCGGCCCGGCCGATGCGCGACGGGGAGCGGCTGGTGGTCGGGGACGTGCGGGACCGGGACGCGGTCGGCGGCGCGCTCGGCGGGGTCGACGCCGTGTGCCATCAGGCCGCCATGGTCGGCCTCGGCAAGGACTTCGCCGACGCGCCCGCGTATGTGGGGTGCAACGACCTCGGTACGGCGGTGCTCCTCGCCGCCATGGCCGACGCGGGGGTGCGTTCGCTGGTGCTGGCCGGGTCGATGGTCGTGTACGGCGAGGGGCGTTACGACTGCCCGCGCCACGGTGTGGTCCGGCCCGGACCGCGAGCGGCCGCCGATCTCGACGCGGGGCGCTTCGAACCCAACTGCCCCGTGTGCGGGGCGGAGTTGACACCCGGCCTGGTGGCGGAGGACGCGCCCACCGACCCCCGTAACGTGTACGCCGCGACGAAGCTCACGCAGGAGCATCTGGCGTCGTCGTGGGCCCGTGCCACGGGCGGGCGCGCGGTGTCCCTGCGGTACCACAACGTCTACGGGCCGGGGATGCCCCGCGACACCCCGTACGCGGGGGTCGCCTCCTTCTTCCGCTCCGCGCTGGCGCGCGGCGAGGCGCCCCGCGTCTACGAGGACGGGGGCCAGCGCCGGGACTTCGTGCACGTACGGGACGTGGCCGCCGCCAACGCGGCGGCGCTGGACGCGGTGTCGGAGGCGGACTGCTCGGGCTTCGCCGCGTACAACACCGGCAGCGGCGAGCCGCACACCATCGGCGAGATGGCGGCCGCGCTGGCGTCGGCGCACGGCGGGCCGGCGCCGGTGGTCACCGGTGAGTACCGGCTCGGGGACGTACGCCATGTCACGGCCGATTCGCGGGCGTTGCGCGAGGAGCTGGACTGGAAGCCGGAGGTGGGCTTCAGGGAGGGCATGGCGGAGTTCGCGACGGCGCCGCTGCGGGAGGCGCCGCCGCGAGACAGGCCCTAGGGCGTGTCCGCAAAGTCTGTTGGTCGTTGGTAAGTCGTGGTGAGACGTCATGAGTT
>NZ_BMMV01000028.1 GCF_014646115.1 Streptomyces camponoticapitis
GGACCAGACGCCTCACCATCGCTGTCACGAAGGGCAGCCTAATGATCACCAATTGAGATCGGCTCTAAAGAAGAAGCACTCCGGTGGTGCCCGATCCAAGCGCCGTGCCGAGGCGGAATCGGTGGGCGGCCAGCCGTTCACCGACAGGCTGGGCCGCTGCCGCGCGGGCGGTGCGGAAAAGGAGGATCAGTTGCCAGGCGATCCACACGAGGGCGGCGATGGCGAAACCCATCAGAATGTCCGGGCCGCTGCCAGTGGTGAAGAAGTCCCGCAGCCCGGCCGTGGAGGTGAAGGAACCCACCCCGAGAAAGAGCACCGCGGGGAGCATCAGCACGCACGGCACGAGCAGCAGCCATGTGCGCCAGGAGAACCGGCGCCCGGAAGGCGCGAGCCGGGCCCGTATCTCTTCGGGCCGCCAGGCGCCTTGATGGTCCGTCGCGTCCATACGAGCGGTGGCGTCCGCCACCGCCCCGCGCAGCGGCTCGGTCTCGCCGGGCCGCGCGAGGGCTTCGGCGTACAGCAACGCCCGGCGCAGGCCGACGTACCGGAGCACGATCAGCGCGCTCCACGGAACCCGCCGCCACGACCGTCGCCAGGAGAGACTCCAGGTGAGGTAGCGGAGCAGCGCGGCCACGCTGTCTCCGTCACCACGTTCCGTCGCGAGCAGCACCCCCTGCACGGTGCGTTTGCCCCGGTGGAGGACCCGCAGGTCCACCACGACCGCCACCAGCAGACATACCACCGGCACGGCCCAGGCCTTCGCGTCCAGAACGTCCAGCCACTGCCTGGCGTCCGCACCGCGTTCCCGCGCGACGTAGTTGTTCACCGAGTGGTGCACCACGGCGAACGCCACCGGCACCACCGCCGACAGCCGCGCCCAGCCACGACAGCGGAACAGCAGCCCGACTCCCAGCCCGGCAGCGGCCGTCCACACCAAGTGGTTGAACGTTCCGGCGACCGGCGGGCCGACCACCGCCGCCTCGCCGAACGGCGCGGGCAGCCAGGCTCCGAACACCTGCTCCGGACCGGGCACGTACGGCGGAAAGATACTGTCCGGGACAACCCAGCCACCGCGGGCATGGGGTATCGCGCGGTCCGAGTCCAGGCCGAAGCGGAGTACGGCCTCCAGCAGACCGAACCCGGCGCCGAGGGCCCCACCCAGCAGGACGAAGTCGGTCAGCCCCCATTGCCTGCGCACCTTGAGACTCAACCCGGCGAGCAACAGCGGGGAGACCTTGACGAGTTCCTCCAGCCAGGGCGCGACCGTGTAGCCCGTACTGCTCACCACCTCGGTCAGCGGCTGCCCCGACCAGTCCGCGTAGAGGCGGGTGTACGCGAGTTGAAGCAGCGCGGTCACCACTCCGCATCCGTAGACGCCGACCACGATCGCGAGCAACACCGTGGACAGCCGGACCGTGCGCGTGAGGAGGGAGAGGACAAAGAGTTGCAGTACGCCCCAGACGGCCGCGGACACCATCAGTACCGTCAACGAGGCCCCCGCCCAGAGTCAGCTATTCACTACTGCGAACCTCATGATATTCACACCGGGGCCTCGTGGTCACGGAATTGAGGCCGAATGATCACAGACAGACATGGCTACGCCCCGGCAGCCGTCGTGCCGCCGGGGCGTAGCCATGGGTCCTGAGCCGGGGGCTACAGGAACGAGTTGATCTGGATCGTTTCCGTGCGGCCCGGGCCCACGCCGATCGCGGAGATCGGGGCGCCCGACATTTCCTCCAGCGCCTTCACGTAGTCCTGCGCGTTCTTGGGGAGGTCGTCGAACGTCTTCGCCTTGCTGATGTCCTCCGTCCAGCCCGGCAGGTACTCGTAGATCGGGGTCGCGTGGTGGAAGTCGCTCTGGCTGTACGGGAGTTCCTCGACGCGCTTGCCGTCGATCTCGTACGCCACGCACACCGGGATCCGCTCCCAGCCGGTGAGCACGTCCAGCTTGGTGAGGAAGAAGTCCGTCAGGCCGTTGACCCGGGTCGCGTAGCGGGCGATCACCGCGTCGAACCAGCCGCAGCGGCGGTCGCGGCCCGTCGTGACGCCCCGTTCGCCGCCGATGCGGCGCAGCGCCTCGCCGTCCTCGTCCAGCAGTTCCGTCGGGAACGGGCCCGCGCCGACGCGGGTCGTGTACGCCTTGAGGATGCCGATCACCCGGCTGATCTTCGTCGGACCGACGCCGGAGCCCGTACAGGCGCCGCCCGCCGTCGGGTTGGACGAGGTCACGAAGGGATACGTGCCGTGGTCGACGTCCAGGAGCGTGCCCTGGCCGCCCTCGAAGAGGACGACCTTTCCGGCGTCGATCGCGTCGTTGAGGACCAGCGTCGTGTCGCTGACGTACGGACGCAGCTTGTCCGCGAAGCCCAGCAGTTCCTCGACGATCTTGCCGGCCTCTATGGCGCGCCGGTTGTAGAGCTTGGCGAGGATCTGGTTCTTGAAGTCCAGCGCCGCGTCGACCTTCTGGGTCAGGATCGACTCGTCGTACAGGTCCTGGACGCGGATACCGACCCGGTTGATCTTGTCGGCGTACGTCGGACCGATGCCACGGCCCGTCGTCCCGATCTTCCGGGAGCCGAGGAACCGTTCCGTCACCTTGTCCATCGTGGTGTGGTACGACGTGATCAGATGGGCGTTCCCACTGATCAGCAGCTTCGACGTGTCGACACCGCGGTCGTTGAGCCCACTCAGCTCGGAGAGCAGGACGGCCGGGTCGATGACAACGCCGTTGCCGATCACCGGCGTGCAGTCAGGCGAGAGGATTCCGGAAGGGAGGAGATGCAGCGCGTATTTCTGGTCGCCGACGACGACCGTGTGGCCGGCGTTGTTGCCGCCCTGGTAGCGCACCACATAGTCCACGGATCCACCGAGCAGGTCGGTGGCCTTTCCCTTGCCTTCGTCACCCCACTGAGCACCGAGCAGCACAAGTGCGGGCACAGGCGTACACCCCTTCCGGGCGGGGCATGTCCAAGGCCAGGGGACGCACGTACGCAGGACGCACGCGTAAGAGATCGCACGACGTTGTACGACGAAGCCCGAGCCGTCGAACCGGTTGCCCCGGAATAGACCAAGCCCCTGGCGCAATAGCGCAAGGGGCTCTTGCACAAAGATGCTACCCGAGGAAGGACCGAGGTGTCGGCTCCAGAGCCCGCCGAGAACGGTGCCCAGCAGCTTCTGGTGGTCATCGACCCGGTCGCCCGCCGGACCGACGGCGAATCAGTCCGCATCGCGAAGGACGTGTTGAGCGCGGGCGCGACGGCCAAGATCTGTCTGCCCGACGGCCCCGCCGACTTCGCGCGGGTCCTGGCCCGCAGGGGCTCACGGCGGCCGGTGGTGATCGGCGACGACCGCGCCCTGCTGCGGACGGTCGCCCTGCTGCACCGGGAGCGCGACCTGGCCGCGGGCGCGCTGTCGCTGGTGCCGGTCGGGGCCTCGGTCGACCTGGCGCGTTCGCTCGGCGTGCCCACGGGCGCCGTCGCGGCGGCGCGCGCGGTGCTCGACGGCGTCGTACGGCGGCAGGATCTGCTCGTCGACGACAGCGACGGCGTGGTGCTGGGCGATCTGCGGATCCCGGCGCCGCCGCCGCCGACGGCGGACGGCCGGACCGGCGGAGCGGGCGGCTCGTCCGTCTGGCACACCTGCCGGTCCCTGGTCCGGACGCTGGTCAAGCCCGCGCCGCAGGTGCTCGCCGTCCACACCCACCGGCTGCGGGTGGAGGCGGACGGCGTGCTGCTGAGCGATCTGGACGAGCCGGTCGAGGCGGTGACCGTACGGTCGGTGGCCGGCCGGGCGGAGATCGTGATCCGTACGAGCGCCTCGGCCGAGCCGATCACCGCGAGCGCCCTGTCGGTGACGGTCTCGGGCGCGGACTTCCGCTACCGGGCGGACGCCGCGGTGACGGGTCCGGTGCGTACGCGCACCTGGACGCTGCGGGCGGGGGCGTGGGGGCTGACGCTGCCGGCGACCTTCAGCCCGTCCGCCGGCCGATGAGCGGGACGGCACCGCGGCCGCCCGGCCCGCTCAGTCGAGGAGGTGCTTGGCGCGGTAGACCTTCCAGCGCTCCATCATCGACCCGAACTCCTCCTCCAGGAAAAGGAAGAACTGGAGCGTCTCGTTGATCCGGTGCCCCTGCGGAGTGTCGAGACCGAAGAATTCGACCCCCTCGCGCATCGTCGCCTGCCAGCGCCTCAGTATGACGTCGCGATTGGTCAGCGCCTCGTACCACTGGTTGTCCAGCACCCGGTAGCGCTCGCGGCGCGAGCCCGGCTCGCGTTCGCGGGTGACCATGTTGACCTGGGAGAGATAGCGGATCGCGCCGGAGACGGCCGCCGGGCTGACCTTCAGCTGCTCGCCGAGCTCGGCGGAGCTCAGGACGCCCTTCTCGGAGGCGAGCAGTGCCACGAAGACCCTGGCCGGCATGCGCGTCATACCGGCCTCGACGAGCTGGGCCGCGAAGGCTTCGACGAACCGGGAGACCGTACCCGCGTCGTCACGGCCGCTCCCGTGCTCGTGACCTGTGTCACGGCTCTCGTCACGGCCGTCTTCCCAACGCCGCTCACTCATGCGCTGACCTCAGTCTCTGTCTCCGTGTGCCTGGCGTCCCGGTCCCGTCAACGCCTGACACAAGTCTATCGAGCCCATTTATACACTTCCTTAACTTCACAAATTTCTGAAAGAAGCGTACGTTCAGAATCATGACGAAGGCAATCACCGTCGCCGGACTGCACAAGTCGTTCGGCCGCACGCACGCACTGGACGGCCTCGACCTCGCCGTCGACTCCGGTGAGGTCCACGGCTTCCTCGGCCCCAACGGCGCCGGCAAGTCGACCACCATCCGCGTCCTGCTCGGGCTCCTGCGCGCCGACTCCGGCGCCGCCCAGTTGCTCGGCAAGGACCCGTGGAAGGACGCCGTCGCCCTGCACCGGCGGCTCGCCTACGTACCCGGTGACGTCGAGCTCTGGCCGAACCTGACCGGCGGCGAGGCCATCGACCTGCTTTCCAAGCTGCGCGGCGGACTGGACCGGGGGCGCCGGGACGAGCTGATCGAACGCTTCGACCTCGACCCGACCAAGAAGGGCCGGGCCTACTCCAAGGGCAACCGGCAGAAGGTCGCCATCGTCGCCGCGCTCGCGTCCAACGCGGAGCTGCTGCTCCTGGACGAGCCCACGGCCGGACTCGACCCGCTCATGGAAGTCGTCTTCCAGGACGTCATCACGCAGGCGAAGGAAGCGGGCAAGACGGTACTGCTCTCCAGCCACATCCTGGCCCAGGTCGAGAAGCTCTGTGACCGCGTGAGCATCATCCGGCTCGGGAAGAACGTACAGTCCGGGACGCTCAGCGAGATGCGCCACCTGACCCGTACGACGGTGGAGGCCGAGACCGAGCGCCCGGCCACCGGACTCGACGCCATGCCCGGCATCCACGGGGTGCGGCTGACCGACCGCAGGGTGCACTTCGCCGTCGACGGCGCGCACCTCGACGCCGCGATCCGCGCCCTCGGCGGATTCGGCATCCGCAGTCTGGTCAGTCACCCGCCGACCCTCGAAGAGCTGATGCTGCGTCACTACGGCGACGAACTGGCGGCCAACGGCCACCCCGCCGGCGCGGACGACGCCGAAGACCTCCCGGCCGCCGCCGACACGAGCGGCTCCCGCGGGGTCGTCCGATGACCACCGTCACCGCGCCCGCGGCCGGGCGCACCTCCGCCCCCGCCAGGACCGGGTCGGGCGCCCTCGCCGGCACCGGGATCCTGGTCCGCTTCGGTCTGCGCCGGGACCGCGTCCGCATCCCCGTCTGGGTGGTCGCCCTCACCCTCGGCACGATGTCCTCGGTGACCGAGTTCAAGACCCTCTATTCCACCGCCGCCGAACGCGCCACGGCCGTCAGCTCCATGGACAGCCCCGCCGCGCTCGCCATGACCGGTCCGCGCCACTACCTCGACGACTACAACATCGGCTCGATGATGGGCCACCAACTGCTCGGCTTCATGGGTGTCCTGGTCGGCCTCATGAGCGTCCTGATCATCACCAGGCACACCCGCAACGAGGAGGAGACCGGCCGCGCCGAACTGGTGCGCTCCACCGTCGTCGGTCACCACGCGCAACTCGCGTCGGCGCTGATCCTCGCCGCCGTCGCCAACCTGGCGCTCGCCGCCCTGCTCACGCTGAGCATCCTGTCGGCGGGCATCGACGGGATCACCACCGGCGGGGCGCTGCTGTACGGGCTCACCAACGCCGCCATCGGCCTCGTCTTCGCCGGCGTCGCCGCCATCACCACGCAGATCACCGCCCACACGCGGGGCGCATCCGGCATGGCACTCGCCGCGATCGGCGTCGCCTACGTCCTGCGCGCCTCCGGTGACGTGGGCAACGACGCGCTGTCCTGGCTGTCACCCATCGGCTGGGCCCAGCGGACGTACGTCTTCGTCGACAACCGGTGGTGGCCGCTGCTGCTCTGCCTGGCACTCGCCGCGCTGACCGCTGCCACCGGCTTCGTACTGAGCACCCGGCGCGATGTCGGCGCGGGCCTGCGCTCCGCCCGGCTCGGCCGGCGTACGGCCTCCGACGCGCTCACCCGGCCCTTCGGCTTCGCGCTGCGGCTGCACCGGGCGACCCTTCTGGGCTTCGGCGCGGGGCTGTTCGTGATGGGCGGGATGTACGGCTCCATCCTCGGCGAGGCCGCCGACATGCTGAAGGACATCGATCCGGTCCAGGAGGCACTGGCGAAGATCGGTGGCGCGAGTGTCGCCGAGTCGTTCGCCTCGATGGTGATGGTGGTCATCGCCGTGGTCGCGGCGGTGTACGTGGTGATGGCCGCGCTCCGGCCGCGTGCCGAGGAGAGCGCGGGCCGCGCCGAACCTCTGCTGGCCACCGGTCTCTCGCGGGACCACTGGGTGGGCAGCCACGTCGCCGTCGCGCTCGCCGGCGGTACGGCGCTGCTGCTCGTGGCCGGGCTGGGCTTCGGCGTCTCGGGCGCCGCGTCGGTCGGGGACGGCGGCCTCGTCCTCGAACTGATCGGCGCCGCCCTGGCGTACGCGCCGGCGCTGTGGGTGACCGTCGGTGTGGCCGTGGCGCTCTTCGGCTGGTACCCCCGGGCCGGAGCGGCGGCCTGGATCGTGCCCGTGTACGCGTTCCTGGTCGGGTATCTCGGGTCGATCCTCCAGTTCCCGGACTGGATGAACAACCTGTCGCCCTTCGGGCACGTGCCACAGCTCCCGGCCGCCGAGATGAGCTGGACCCCCCTGCTCGTCCTCACCGCCGTCGCCGCCGGGCTGATCTGGCTGGGGCTCGCGGGCTTCCGCCGCCGGGACCTGGAGACCAAGTAACGGTCGAGCGGTCGGCCCCGCGACCGAGGTGTGACGCCCCCGCGGGGGCGTCACACCTCCACCAACAGCTCCTTCACCCCTCGGATCACATAGCCCGGCTTCCACTCCGGCTCGGCGACGAGCCGCAGTTCCGGTGCCTGCCGCAACAACTCGCCGAAGGACGCGCCCAGTTCGAGCCGCCCGAGCGCCGCGCCCAGGCAGTAGTGGATGCCCGCGCCGAACGTCACATGCGGATTGTCGGCACGGGTGAGATCGACCGTGTCCGGGCGGTCGAAGCGTGACGGGTCGCGGTTGGCGGAGCCGAAGAGGAGCGCGAGTTCGGCGCCGCGTGGCACGACCGTGCCGTCGATCTCTATGTCGTCGAGGACCCACCGCTCGAAGAGCTGGAGCGGGGTGTCGTACCGCAGCAGTTCCTCCACAGCTGTGGACAGCGACGCCTCGCCGGACCGCAGGGCCGCGAGCTGTTCGGGGTGCCGGAACAGCGTCCACCACCCGTTGACGGTGCTGTTGACCGTCGCCTCGTGCCCCGCGTTGAGCAGCAGCGCGCAGGTGGAGATCATCTCCTGCTCGCTCAGCCGGTCCCCCGCGTCCTGCGCCGCGATCATCGCCGAGAGCAGGTCGGCGCCGGGCGCGGCCCGCCGGTCGGCGATCAACTCCCGCAGGTAGTCGGTGAACTCGAGCGACGACCGGACCGCTCGCCGCGCCGCGTCCTCCGTCGGATTCAGCTCGTACATCGCGCACATGTCGGCCGACCAGGGCCGCAGCAGCGCCCTGTCCACCACCGGGACTCCCAGCATCTCGGCGATGACGGCGACCGGCAGCGGCTCCGCCACCTCGGCGAGCAGATCCCCGCCGCCCGCCGCGCACAGCCCGCCCACCAGGTCGGCCGCGAGCCGCCGTACGGTCGGCGCGAGCTCCTCGACCGTACGAGGAGTGAACGCCTTCGAGATCAGGCGCCGGATCCTGGTGTGGTCCGGTGCCTCCAGGTCGAGCAGCCCGCTGCCGTTGAGCAGGTGGAACGGCTCGTGCGCCTCGGGCGTCGGCTGACGGCCGAACTCCTCGTGCGTGAAGCGGTGCAGATACGTCCGCCCCAGCCGCCGGTCCCGCAGCAGGGCCGACACGTCCGAGTGGTAGGGGACCAGCCACTGCCGCGACGGCTCGAAGTAGTGCAGCCGGCCCCGCTCACGCAGCTCCGCGTAGGCGGGGTACGGGTCGGCGACGAAGTCGAGCGACCACGGGTCGAAGGACCTGGTCCCGGCCGAGGGCGCGGCCCCGGAGACGGGCCCGGAGGCGGATGGGGACGAGGAGTGCGACGAGGGCACCGGGCCCTCGGGACCGGGTGCGTGACCGGGTACGGGTGCGGGCCGGGACTCTGCCATGAGCGCACGCTACGCGCTTGGCCGCCCCGGTCACCCCCCTGGACAATGTCATCCGCGTCACGTGCGGCGTCCGACCGCGGTGCGGGGACGGGGCCCCCGCAGGCGACGACGAGACGCGAAGGACCGGCCCCGCGCACGGACGTACCCGGCCGACCCCCGAAAGGCACCGGACCCCGAAAGGCTCCGGAGCCCCGCCCGGCGCGCTCACCCGGGAGTGACGAGCCTCGCCTCGTACGCGAACACCGCCGCCTGTGTACGGTCACGCAGCCCCAGCTTCACCAGGATGCGGCTCACATGCGTCTTGATCGTGGACTCGGCGACCACCAGATGACCGGCGATCTCCGCGTTCGACAGCCCCTGCGCGATCAGCACCAGCACCTCTGTCTCGCGCTCCGTGAGCTCCCCCATCTGTGCCATCGCGGGCTGGCGCGGCGACTCGGCCAGCTTGGAGAACTCCGTGATCAGCCGGCGCGTCACCGTGGGCGCGAGGAGCGCCTCACCGGACGCCACCACCCTTACGCCGTCGGCCAGTTGGCGTGCCGACGCGTCCTTGAGCAGAAAGCCGGAGGCCCCCGCCCGCAGCGCCTGGTACACATACTCGTCCAGGTCGAACGTCGTCAGGACGAGCACCTTCGCGTCGGCGTCCGCCGCCACGATCTCGCGCGTCGCCTCGATACCGTTCAGCTCCGGCATCCGGATGTCCATCAGGACCACGTCCGGCCGGAGGGCCGCGACCTGGGTGACGGCCTCCCGGCCGTTCACCGCCTCACCGACGACCTCGATGTCCGGCATCGCGTTGAGCAGGACCGAGAAGCCCTCGCGGACCATCACCTGGTCGTCGACGATCAGCACGCGGATGGTCATGACCGCTCCCCGTCAGCCTTCGTGGCCGGACCCGCGCCCGCGTCGGCGGGCTCGTCCTCGTCCTGGACGGCGACCGGTATGTACGCCGCGACCTCGTAGCCACCGTCCGGCAGCAGCCTCGCCGTCATCTCCCCGTTCAGCATCGTCACCCGCTCCCGCATCCCCGTTATGCCGTGGCCCGCCCCCGGCGAAGGCTTCACCAGCCCTTGCGGCGGCGTATTGACTATCCGCAGGCCGAGCCCGCCCAGCACATACGAGACCTCCACCTTCGCCGTCGCCCCCGGCGCGTGCCGCAGAGCGTTGCTCAGTGCTTCCTGGATGATGCGGTACGCCGACAGCTCGACGCCCTGCGGCAGCTCCCGTACCGCTCCGGTGACCGCCTTCTCCACGGTCAGGCCGGCCTCCCGGACATTGGAGAGCAGCCCTTCAAGGTCGGCGAGCGTCGGCTGCGGCGCGTCGGGGGCGTCGTAGTCCTCGGCCCGGACGACTCCGAGCACGCGACGCAGCTCGGTCAGCGCGGCGACCGCGTTCTCCCGGATGGTGGCGAAGGCCTTCTCCAGCTCGGGCGGCGGATTCTCCACCCGGTAGGGCGCCGCCTCCGCCTGGATGGCGACGACCGACATATGGTGCGCCACGACATCGTGCAGCTCGCGGGCGATGGTGGTGCGCTCTTCGAGAAGCGTGCGCCGGCTGCGCTCGACCGCGTTCACACTGAGCTGCACCGCCACCTCCTTCTTCGCGTCACGGCGGATGTGCAGCGCGGAGACGGCCAGCAGGGTGAGCGCGGAGACGAAGAGCATGGGTGCCGTGGTCGAGCTGTACATGTACCCGCCGCCGAAGAGTGTCTCGACAACGATCGAGTACCCCAGCGTGAGCAGCCACATCCAGCCCGCGGTACGCGGATTCGTCCGTATCGCGACGATTGTCATGACAGCCAGATACGAGGCGAAGGCGGACGGCGTCCAAGGCCAGTCGGCGTAGTAGGAGGTCGACATCCCCGTGATCGCTGTGACCGCGAGAGCCAGCCACCAGGCCGCGACGGGCCTGATGAGAACCAGCAGGAGCGGCACCACCGTGATCAGGTCCAGCCCCGATCCGTTGGCCGTCCCGACGAGCAGCGCGAACAGCGAGCACCCGACGATCACAGAGTGCGGGAACCATCCCGCGTACTCCCGCAGCCGCTCCGGCAGCCGGCGCGTGATCACACCGTCCGTGGCCATGCGCGGCAGCGGCCGGTAGGCGAAGGCGTCGTGGAAGAGGTCCTGCCGCAGGCTCCCGATCAGGCCCGCGACCGCTCGGAACTCGGGGCTCCGGGCTTTCCCGGTCGCGGTCTTCGCCGTCTTCGTCTGTGTATTGGTCACGTTTTCAAAGGTAAGGGGAGGGACGGGCACCGGTCGTCACCAGTGATAGGGATCCTTTCCCGTCCCTCCCAAGTACTACATGCACACTCCCCAGAGCTACACGCGGAGATCGGTGGTGCCCCCGCCGTCGTAGGTGATCAGGTGCGGCCCGGTCGCCCCGCCCCCGTCAGTACGCGAGCTGCGCCAGTTCCTCGGCCACGACCGCACAGGCATCGGCGCCCGGGTCCACCGGCGGGTAGTGCCCGACGTCCTCCAGCAGCGTGATGCCGACCATCTCCCCGGCCTTGGCAGCGGCGTCGACATACGCCTCCGAGACGGCCTGCGGCACGACGATGTCCTCCCGGCCGTGCACGACGGCGGTGGCGATCCCGGTGGGCAGCAGCACCGACGGGTCCGCGTTGTCCCTGCGCGCCTTCAACTCCGCCTCCCCACCGAGGAGTTGTACGACGGCTCCGCCGCACACACCCAGCTCGACGGCGGAGGTGAAGTCCGCGATGGGCGCGATCGCGACGACCCCGCGCAGCAGCGGGGGCTCGTCCAGCCGCCACGGCGACCCCACGGGCAGCACATGCCGGGCCGCCGCCCAGAGCGCGAGGTGACCACCGGCGGAGTGCCCGGTGACCACGATCCGGCGCGGGTCGGCCTGCGGGAGGGCGTCGGCGACGAGCGCGGGCAGCGCGTCCATCACGGCCGCGATGTCGTCGAACGTCTCGGGCCACCGCCCGGCGACCGGCTCGGACCCACCGGCCCCGGCCTCCGCGCCGAGCGCCTCCTCCGCGCTCCCCCGCCGGTACTCCACGTTGGCCACGGCGAACCCCCGACTGGCCAGGAAGCCGGCGAACGGCGTCAGATGCGCCCGGTCGTACGGCGCCCGCCACGCCCCGCCGTGCACCACGACGACCAGCGGCACACCCTCGCGCCCGCCACGCGGCGCGTAGAAGTCGACCACCTGATCAGGGTGCTCCCCGTACGCCGAGGTGACGTCCGGCTCCACCCTCGGACGCGACAGCAGCGCCTCGAACTCGGCCTGGTCACGGACGACCGCAGCGGCATCGGCGGAGCCACGGGCGGCGGAATCCGTCATGCTGCGCCAACCTTTCGATGAGAGAAGCGAATTGACCTGATCAGCCGGGACGCTATCAGCATCCCCGCCACAGGTTTACGGCCCCGTCCCACCGCTGGCGGCCCCGCCACCGCCGTACTCCCCCGCCGCGCGTCAGCGCCCCGGTGACGACCGTCGCCGCATCACCGATCACCGCCGCAGATCGCCCGGTCGAGCAGCGCCTGGACGGCCTTCTCCGCCGCGAAAAGAGACTCGTCGTCCGCCCTCTTCCCGGTCGAGTTGACGACCACCGACCGCTGTCCGTTCTCGCTGACCGCCGTCCGCACGGTCTGCCCCTCCAGATCACCGCCGTGCCCCCAGCGGTACCCACCGCAGCTCAGCGGCTGCCGCATCACCCCGAGCCCGTAGTGCAGCCCGGGAAAGACCGCCTGGAATTCCGCGCCCGCGGGCACGGTCTTCCGCAGCTCGGCCATCTGGGCGGGCGGCAGCAGCCGGCCGCGCTGGAGGGCCGTCAGGAAGCGGTCCAGGTCGCGCTCGCCGGTGATCAGCTCACCGGCGGCCGAGGCCCACGACATGTCGCGGACGCTGGTGTCCGTCCAGCCGGTGGATCCCGGGAACCGCTGATACGCGTGCGTGTAGGGGCCCTTGAGCCCCGGGTCGTCACCGGGGGCGTACGTCCGCGTCAGCCCCAGCGGGCGGACGATACGGTCGCGGATCTCGGTGTCCCACGACTTGCCCGTGACCTTCTCGATGATCATCCCGACGAGCGTGTAGCCGGTGTTCGAGTAACTCCAGTCCGGCTCGGGATCGTTCGGGTCGGCGGGCTCGAAGTCCGGCTGGTGCCTCATCGCCGCGGCCACGGACTCCTCCGGGTCGTGGTGGTCGAATCTGGTCCGCTCGAAGTCCTCGGCCGTGTCGCCGGTGTCCTCGGTGAAGTCGTAGTTGTAGATCCCGCTGGTGTGCTGGAGCAGATGCCGCACCGTGACGCGGCTGCCGTCGTTGCCGTTCCCCGCGACGACACCGGGCAGCCAGTCCTCCACGGTGTCGTCGAGTGACAGCCGCCCCTCGGCGGCGAGTTGGAGGACGACCGTCGCCACGAAGGTCTTGGTGACGCTGGCCGCGCGGAAGTCGGCCGCGTGCGACACCCGCCGCCCGGTGCCCAGCTCGGCCTCCCCGGCGACGGCGTACGTACGGCGCTGCCCGTCACGCACCTGTACGGAGATGCCCACGTACCCGGCCTCCCTCAGCGTGCGGTCCACCTCACGCCGCAACTCCTTCCGCGACAGGGCGGTGCCCGCGGAGTCCCGGCCGGCGCCTTCTGTCCCGTGCGCGGGCGCCGGACCCGCGGAGACCCCGAGGGAGACGGCGCAGACGGCGGCGGTGACGAGCGCGGTGACCACGGGCAGGCGCGAACGGCGTGAGGTTTTCGCGTAAGTGCTCATGGCCAACAGCCTGTTGGACCGGGCGCCCCGATCCCATGACGGAGGCACCCATCCGGGCGGTGGGGGTACCCCCAGGTGGGCAGTGGGTTCCTCGGCCGCGTGCGCCGGTCTCAGCACCCGCCTCAGCTCACGTCCCGCAGGACATCCCCCAGCACCCGCGCCGCCCGTTCCGCGTCGCGGAAGCCCACGTACAGCGGTGTGAATCCGAACCGCAGCACGTCCGGCCGCCGCAGGTCCCCGACCACCCCGCGGGCGATCAGCTCCGCCATCACCGCGGGCGCCTCGGCACAGCGCAGCGCCACCTGGCTGCCGCGCTCCGCATGCGCCGCCGGGGTCAGCGAAGCGACCCGCCCCGCCGGGGCGTACGCCTCCACGCACCGCAGGAAGAAGTCCGTCAGCGCCAGGCTCTTCGCCCGCAGCACATCCAGGGAGACTCCCTCCCACACGTCGAGTGCCGCTTCCAGCGCCAGCATGGAGAGGATGTCCGGGGTGCCCACCCGGCCACGCGTCGCGCCGTCCGCGGCCGTGTAGTCGGGCGTCATCCCGAACGGGTCCGCGTGCGAGGTCCAGCCCGGCAGCGGGGAGTCGAAAGCCTCCTGGTGGCGCTCGGCGACGTACAGGAAGGCCGGTGAACCCGGCCCGCCGTTCAGGTACTTGTACGTACAGCCGATCGCCAGGTCGACCTCGTGCGCGTCCAGCCCGACCGGCAGCGCGCCCGCGCTGTGGCACACGTCCCAGATCGCCAGCGCCCCCGCGTCGTGCAGCGCCGCCGTGATGCCGGGCAGGTCGTGGAGCCGGCCCGTACGGAAGTCGACGTGGTTGACGAGCGCGGCGGCCGTACGCGGCCCTAGCGCACCCGGCAACTCGCCGACGGCCACCGGCACCAGGCGCCTGCCGGTCATCCGCGCGGCCGACTCCGCGATGTACCCGTCACTGGGGAAGGTCGCGGCGTCGACCAGGATCTCGTCCCGGCCCTCGTCCGCGATACGCGCCGCGGCCACAACCGCCTTGAAGACATTGACACTTGTGGAGTCGCCGACCACGACACGGCCGGGCGCCGCACCGACCAGCGGCGCGATCCGGTCGCCGATCCGCTCGGGAGCGACCCACCAGCCGCCCTCGGTCCAGGAGCGGATACGCAGCTCGCCCCACTGCCGGGTGATGACGTCCTGGACCCGCTCGGGCACATGGCGGGGCAGCGCGCCGAGCGAGTTGCCGTCCAGATAGACGGAGTCGTCGTCCAGGACGAACAGCTCGCGCCGCGGGGCCAGTTCGTCGGCGGCGTCGAGCTCGGCGGCCCGTTTCACCAGTGCTTCCGAAGGCAACGACGGCTCAGACATGGCTGCGCGCCGTCCACAGCTCCGGGAACACGTTCTTCTGCGCGCGCTTCTCCAGCCACGCGACACCGGCGGAGCCGCCCGTCCCGGTCTTGGAGCCCATCGCGCGCCGCGTCGCCACGAGATGGTCGTTGCGCCAGCGCCACACCAGCTCGGCGACGTCCGTCAACGCCTCGCCCAGCCTGATGACTTCACCGTTCTGGTCGGGCTCCGCGTAGATCGCGGCCCAGACCTCCTCGACCGCCGTCGACGGCTCGTACTTCTGCGTGAAGTCGCGGTTCAGCGCCGACACCGGCACCGGCAGCCCGCGCCGGGCCAGCAGGCTCAGCACCTCGTCGTACAGGCTCGGCTCCTGAAGCGCCTTCTCCAGCTCGGCGTGCACGCGCGGCGCGCCCCGGTGCGGTACGAGCATGGACGCCGACTTGTCGCCGAGCAGGAACTCCAACCGCCGGTACATCGCCGACTGGAAGCCGGAGCCGTCGCCGAGCGCGCTGCGGTACGAGTTGAACTGCACGGGTGTCAGCTGGCTCAGCGGCGTCCACGAAGCGTTCAGCGCCTCGAACTCGCGCACCGACCGCTTGAGCGCGTCGACCGCGACCGGCACCCGGTCCTCGCGCAGCGCGCGCGACGCGGTCTCCCACTCGTGGACGATGACGGTGAACCACAGCTCCATCACCTGGGTGGTCACCAGGAAGACCATCTCGCCCGGGTCGTCGGACATCGGGTGCTGGAGATGGGTGAGGACGTCCGCCCGGACGTAGTCCTCGTACGGGGTCGTACCCGCGAAGTCGAGGTTCGGGGCATCCGAACCGGCTCCGGAGGCATCGGGGGGCTGCGACATCTCTGTCTCCTCGATATTGCTACCGGGTAGCGGTCCGCCCCTTCCAATCGGCATCGGAGCTCCGGTCCCCTGTTCGCATCATAATCCCGACTTCACGGCACCGCCGGACCTGTGATGTACGTCCCGTTCTCCTCGTACGGCCACGCGTTCGCGACGCAGCCGTGCAGGCCCTTGATCTGCTGCATCATCGCCGGCGCGGGTTCGCCCTCGCCGCCGCAGGTGACATGGCCCCGGCCCAGACGGTGGCCGACCTCGTGATTGATGATCAGCGCGCGGTACTCGGTGACCGGGCCGTCGAACTGCTCGGACCCCAGCACCCAGCGCTTGAGGTTCACCACGACGGTGCGGCCGACGGTGCAGTTCACCTCACCGCGCGTGAGCAGGCCCGCGGCGCCGCAGATCCGGTCCACCGTGCCCGGCGTCGCTATCTTCACGTCGAAGTCGGAGGGGCCCGAGGCGACGAGCTGGAAGGAGTTGCGGCCGTCGGAGGTCCAGCCCCGGGGGTGCGCCAGGATTGTCTCGATCTCGACGGCGGCCTCCCGCTCGGAGAGCTCGATGCCCTTCTCGACCTGGACCCTGTAGCGGCGGACTGTGTCGCCGGAGCCGACGGGCGAACCGGCGGAGCGGGCGGTGGTGAAGGTGCCGGGGCCGTCGTCGGGGACGGGTATACGGCGTACCGCCTCCGGGGAGGCGGTGGGAGCGGGGGCGACGTTCGAGCCCCCGGGGGCCGTCGTGGGCTCCCCCGCCCCGGATTCGGCCTCCTCCGAGGCGTCCTCGGCGGGGTCCTCGGCCGCCTCGGCGGTGGGATCGCTCTCCGGCCAGCCCGCGAGGGCCGCGCCGCCACCGACGAACACGGCGGTCAGGCACACGCCGATGAGCACGGCGCGGACGATCGGACGGCGGCGGGCCAGGACACGCTTGCCCAAGACGGACTTCTCCCCTGCTTCGGCCGGCGTCGGGGAGAGGGTGCCGGGACCTCGTACCGGATTCGATGGCGTGTGCGATCGTACCGACCGCGCGCCGCGGGTCCGTAGCCTTTCGGACGGCCACGGACCTGCGGCGATTCACGGTGTTACGGACAAACTCGACGTCACGCGAAGCGACACGAAAGCAACGCCGCACGGACGCGCGCCGCCCGAGCGCGGCGTCCCGGCGTCCCAGAGAGCGCGGAGTCACCTCTCGCGAGGGGGAACGAACGCCCCCGGCCGAGCCTCAGCCGAGGGTGTCGGCCGCCACCGCGGAGGAGTCCCGCAGGAAGACCGAGCAGCGCTCGTACTCCTCCTGCTCGCCGATCGCCTGCGCGGAGCGGGCCAAGGCGTGCAGGGCGCGCAGGAAGCCACGGTTCGGCTCGTGCTCCCACGGCACCGGGCCGTGCCCCTTCCAGCCACTGCGGCGCAGGGAGTCGAGGCCACGGTGGTAGCCGGTACGGGCGTACGCGTACGACTCGACGACCCGGCCGTTCTCGAACGCGTCGTCGGCGAGCTGGGCCCACGCGAGCGACGAGGTCGGGTACTTCGCCGCGACATCGGCGGGCGCCGTCCCGTTCGCGAGAAGCTCCCGCGGCTCGGGGTCGTCGGGCAGGTGCGTGGGGGGCGGTCCCCCAAGAAGGTCTTTGTGGATGGCCATGCCTCCGAGTGTCCCAGGTCGTGTCGGATTCCGTGGCCGCGGTGCGGGTTTGCCACAGGCAATCGCCGCCCCGTGGCCTGAACCGGGGGACAGCCCCTCGCGGCCACCGGCACACCGGCCCTCACACGTCCGCCGCGGACGCCTCTCCTCCCGCGGCCCCGCCCTTCCCCTTCCGTACCGCGGTGGGCTCCAGCGGCGGCGCCGAGAGCCCGCAGTTCACCTTGCACTGGGGCAGGCTGGGGGCGGCCTCGGCGGTCTTGTCCTCGGCCTTGGGCGTACGCACGGCGGTGAAGGCGATCAGTGACGCCACCACCAGGATCCCCGCGCACAGGGGCATCGCCCGGTGGAACGCCGCGTCGAACTGCGTCGCCGACCGGTACACCTCCGGCCCCGCGCCCGCCAGCAGCGGCAGCGCCGCCACCGCGAGCAGACCCGCGGCGCGCGCGGCGGCGTTGTTGATGCCGCTGGCGAGTCCGGCGCGCGAGCTGTCGACCGACGACAGGACGGTCGCGGTCAGCGGCGCGACCAGTGTCACCATGCCGAGGCCCATCACCACCAGCGCGGGCAGTACGTCGCGTACGTAGGAGGCGTCCGCGCCGCCGCCCACCCGCAGCAACAGCAGCAGCCCGGCGGCGCAGAGCAGCGGTCCCACGGTGAGCGGGATACGCGGTCCGATCTTCGCGCCCAGCTCGCCCGACCTGGCCGAGAACAGCAGCATCAGCAGGGTCGTCGGCAGCAGCGCGGTCCCGGCGCCGAGCGCCGAGTACCCCGCGACGACCTGGAGCTGCAACGTCGCCAGGAAGAAGAACCCGCCGAACGCCGCGTACACGCACAGCGTCACCAGATTGACCGACGTGAACAGCCGCGAGGCGAAGATCGACGGCGGCAGCATCGGATCGGGCCGCCGCCGCTCCAGCACCACGAACGCCACGCCCACCAGCACACCCGCGATCCCGGACCACCACACCTTCGCGATCAGCGCGTACGTCACCAGCCCCAGCGCCACCGCGCCCAGCACCGCGCCGGCCACGTCGAACCGGCCGTGCGCGGCCGGGTCCCTCGACTCCGGCACATGGCGCAGAGCCACGGGCGCGCAGATCGCGGCCAGCGGCACGTTCAGCAGAAACACCCAGCGCCAGCCGGGACCGTCCACCAGCCAGCCGCCCACGAACGGTCCGATCGCGGCGCCGACACCCCCGAGCCCGGACCAGAGCCCCACCGCCCGCGCCCGGTCGTCCGGATGGAAACTGGCCTGGATCAACGCCAGTGACCCGGGCACCAGCAGCGCACCGCCCACCCCCTGCAACGCGCGCGCGACGATCAGCACCTCGGCGGTGGGCGCCAGACCGCACATCAGCGACCCGAGAGCGAACCACACGATCCCCAGCACGAAGACCCGCCGCCGCCCGTACCGGTCCCCGAGCGATCCCCCGAGCAGGATCAGCGCGGCCAGCGTGAGCATGTACGCGTTGACCGTCCACTGGAGGTCGGCCAGGTCCGCGTCGAGATCGTCACCGATGTGCGGCAGGGCGACATTCACCACGGTCGAGTCGAGCAGCGCCATGGTGGAACCGAGCACCGTGGCCAACACGATCCACCGGCCGACGGCCGTGCCCAGCCTGATATCCATAGGTGGATCATCCCCGTCCGGGGGCTACGTGGCGAGCCGACGGAGCGCACGAATCAACGCGTCCGCGCCCCGTTCCGCCTTGGCCCGCGGGCAGCCGACGTTGAGGCGGACGAAACCCTCGGAGCCGTACGTCGTGCCCGGCATGATCGCCACCTTCTCGCGCTCGATCAGCTCGCGCTGGAGCTCGTCGTCGTCCACGCCCAGTGCCCGCAGGTCGATCCAGGCGAGATAGCCGGCCTCCGGCGGGCTCCAGGCGAGTTGGGGGAAGGCCGCGTCGAGGCGGGTGGCGAGCATGCGGAGGTTGGACGCGACGTAGGTGTTGAGCGCGTCCAGCCAGGGCGCGCCCTCGCGGTACGCGGTGATGTGGGCCGTCAGCGCGAGGACGGCGGGCGAGGCGAGGCCCTCGGCCGTCAGCATCCGGCGCATGAACTCCGCGTGGTCGTCGGGGTCGCCGACGACTCCGTACGAACCACTGAGCGCCGGGAAGTTGAAGGCCTTCGACGCGGACGTGACGATCGCCCACCGGCCCGTGCCGAACCGGGTCCACGGCAGATGGCGGCGGCCCGCCGGGACGAATTCCGGGTGGACGAAGTCGGCGTGGATCTCGTCGCTGATCACCGCCACGTCGTACGCCGCCGCGAGCTTCGCGAACTCGGTCAGCTCGTCCTCCGTCCACACCCGGCCCGTCGGATTGTGCGGCGAGCACAGGATCAGCACCCTGCTGTCCGCCCGCGCCAGCTCCCGTTCCAGCGCCGCCGGATCGCCCACCGGCGCCCCGCGCAGCTCACGGCCGAGCCCGGTGACCGCCTTGCGGAAGCCGTCGTACGTAGGGGTGTGGACGACCACGCCGTCGCCGGGGGCGGTCCACATCCGCAGCAGCTGCGACACCTGGTTGAGCACGGACGGCGCGTACACGACCTGGCCGGTGTCCAGCTCGGTGTCGTAGCGGGTGGCGAACCAGTGCCGCAGCGCCGACAGGAAGTCCTCGTGGCGCCAGTCCGTGTAGCCCAGCACGCCGTGCGCGAGACGCGCCTGAAGGGCGGTGAGCACCTCGGGCGCGCAGGCGAAGTCCATGTCGGAGATGGTGAAGGGGAGCATCCCCGTCGGAAGAGAGTCGCCGAAGCGGTCGGCGACACCGTCCCACTGGACGCTCCAGGTGCCGCGGCGGTCCACGGGGGTGTCGAAGTCGTAGTCCACAGGGGTCCTCCTCGGGACGGGCGGCCGGGCAGCACACGGGCCCGGCACCCCAGGAGGTGCCGGGCCCGCAGCGTACGGTGTCGGCGGTCGCCTACTTGAGCTTGGTGCCCGCCGAGCGCAGCGCCGCGCACGCCTCGGTCACGCGCTTCGCCATGCCCGCCTCGGCCACCTTGCCCCAGGTGCGCGGGTCGTACGCCTTCTTGGAGCCGACCTCGCCGTCGACCTTCAGCACGCCGTCGTAGTTCCGGAACATGTGGTCGGCGACCGGACGCGTGAAGGCGTACTGCGTGTCGGTGTCGAGGTTCATCTTCACGACGCCGTTCTCCAGCGCCGTCGCGATCTCCTCGGCGGAGGAGCCGGAGCCGCCGTGGAAGACGAAGTCGAACGGCTGGCTGCCGGCGGGCTTGCCGTACTTGGCGGCCACGCCCTCCTGCAGGTCCTTCAGCAGCTCGGGACGGAGCACGACGTTGCCCGGCTTGTAGACGCCGTGCACGTTGCCGAAGGACGCGGCCAGCAGGTAACGGCCCTTGTCGCCCAGGCCCAGGGCCTCCGCGGTGCGCAGCGCGTCGTCGACGGTCGTGTAGAGGGAGTCGTTGATCTCGTGTGTGACGCCGTCCTCCTCGCCGCCGGTCGGGGTGATCTCGACCTCAAGGATGATCTTCGCGGCGGCGGCCTGCGCGAGCAGCTCCTCACCGATGGTGAGGTTGTCGGCGAGGGTCTCGGCGGAGCCGTCCCACATGTGCGAGTTGAACAGCGGGTTCCGGCCGGCCTTGACGCGCTCGGACGAGACCGCGAGGAGCGGACGCACGTAGGTGTCCAGCTTGTCCTTGGGGCAGTGGTCGGTGTGCAGCGCGACCGTGACGTCGTACTTCGCGGCCACGATGTGCGCGAACTCCGCGAGCGCGACCGCGCCCGTCACCATGTCCTTGTTGTACTGACCGCCGAGGAACTCCGCACCACCGGTGGACATCTGGATGATGCCGTCGCTCTCGGCCTCCGCGAAGCCACGCAGCGCGGCGTGCAGAGTCTGGGACGAGGTCACGTTGATGGCCGGGTAGGCGAACTTGCCTGCCTTCGCCCGGTCGAGCATCTCGGCGTAGACCTCGGGGGTTGCGATGGGCATCGGGCCGCTCCTTGTGATGTGCGGGTTGAGGTGCTTTGTCCCTGACCTGGGGGCGACGTCATTGTCGCCCTCATCTTTCCAGACTCCGGTCCGTACGGTGAGGCTCAGGCCAGGCCGAGGTCGGGCAGCGTGTACGCGCTGACGTAGCGCAGCCCCGCGGCCTCCACGGCGCCGGCGGCCCCCCGGTCGACGATCACCGCGACGGCGACGACCTCGCCGCCCGCCTCGCGCACCGCCTCGACGGCGGTCAGCGGCGAACCGCCGGTCGTCGACACGTCCTCCACGACCAGACAGCGGCGGCCCTTCACGTCCGTGCCCTCGATACGGCGCTGCATCCCGTGGGCCTTGCCCTGCTTGCGTACGACGAACGCGTCCAGGCCCGCGCCGCGCGCCGCGGACGCGTGCAGCATCGACGTCGCGACGGGGTCCGCGCCGAGCGTCAGACCGCCCACGCAGTCGTAGTCCAGACCGGCGGCGGCGGCGGTGTCGAGCATGACCTGCCCGACCAGCGGGGCGGCCTGCCCGTCCAGGGTGATGCGGCGCAGATCGATGTACCAGTCGGCCTCGATGCCGGACGACAGGGTCACCTTGCCGTGCACGACGGCCTTGTCCTTGATCTGCTGGAGCAGCTCAGCACGTACGTCAGTCATGGCTCCGAGCTTACGGGCCGGGGGTGAAGGCCCGGCTCAGAGCCGGCGCCAGCTCCAGGTCGCCCTGATCTCCAGGGGGTCGATGGGCGTGACCAGCCGCGGCAGGGTGTTCAGTCCGTTCGGCGGACCGGTCTGCGGCTCCACGCAGACGGCCTCGGCCTGCTCGTCGTAGACGACCGCCCATTCGGCGGTACTGGCCACCTTCAGTTCGAGCCGCCCCGGCCAGGTCAGCGTCGCCTCCACGCCGTCGGGCATCCCGA
The DNA here is from genome assembly GCF_014646115.1 of Streptomyces camponoticapitis. Taxonomy (GTDB): domain Bacteria; phylum Actinomycetota; class Actinomycetes; order Streptomycetales; family Streptomycetaceae; genus Streptomyces; species Streptomyces camponoticapitis. Next base: position 22,098 of record NZ_BMMV01000028.1, read on the forward strand.
AGCAGTCGTCCCACGGGCCGGGGCGCGGATCGATACGTCGACCGGTCGGCAGATGGTCCTCGCCGCGCTCCTCCTGCCAGGCGGGCGAGAAGTCGAGGCGTACGGCGTCCTCGTCGGCCGTACCGCCGTCCAGGTGGCGCAGGAACCACGGGTGCCAGCCGGCCTGCGCGGGGAAGGAGTCGTCGTACGTCTCGACGCCGAGCGTGAGGGTGAGCGAGTCGTCGGTGAGCTCGAAGAGCTGGGTGACACGACCGGTGTACGGCCAGGGGTCGGCCAGCTCGTACGTGAACGCCGCCTCGGTGTCGCCCCTGCGCGCGGTGCGCCAGGAGGTGTCGCGGCCGGTGCCGTGGATGGCGTGCGGCGGGGAGTTGAGCGGCAGTTGGTGGGTGATGCCGCCGTTGCCGAACTGCCCTCGATCGACCCGCCCGCACCAGGGCACCATCGGGAAGCAGCCGTAACGGTCGCCCTGCCGCAGCAGTTCCGTACCGCCGACGCGCAGGCTCGCGACGCGGCAGCCGTTCGCCGGATGGATGGTCAACTCGGCGTCGCCGGACGCCAGTCGGATCTCGCGCTTCTGGTCCGTTTCCGTACTCACGCCTTGACCCTAACCGGCGGGACGAGACGTACGGCTCAACGCCTGCGCCGCAGCGCGCGCCCCACGACGACGGCCCCCGCGATGGCGAGCGCGGCGGCGGGCCCCACCCACCGGAGCGCGGCCCCGGCGCCCCCGGAGTCGGGGGCCTGCTCGGGCGCGTAACGCCCGCGGGGCGGCGCGTGATCGACCTCCTCGGCACTGCGCCCGATCATGGTCCGCCGCGCATGGGCGGCCTCGGCGGGCGGATCGAGGGGCACGAGAAAGTCCCCGTCCCCGGATGAGGTGGCCCCGAACCCGACGGAAGGATCGAACTCCTCCGACTCACCGAGGTCGGGAAGGCCGGGGTCGGGGAGGTCGTCGGGGTCGGGCTGGTCACCGGAGGCGGCCGCGTCCGGGTCCTGCCCGGAGCCGGAGGGCCCGCCGGGCCGATCAGCGGGCTCCGCCCGCTCGTCGGCACCGACCGACTCGTCCGCTCCGTCGGTGCCTGGGCTTTCCGCCGACCGACCGGCAGCCGCGGCCGACTCGTCGGCCGGGCCTGTCACGCCCTCATCCCGTCCGGCGCCGGCGCCGGAGGCGTCAGGCCCCTCACCCGCAGCGCGAGGGCTCTCGGCGGGCCGACCCGCGGCCGCCGCGCGCTCGTCGCCGGACGCGTCCGCGTGGGACGCGTCGTCCGGGGGCGCTACCGGCCTGTCGGTCCCGGCGGCGGAGCCCGCAGCAGGCGCGTCGGCCTTCGTCAGCGCCGACGCGAAGCGGTCCAGCAGGCGGCGGGCCGTCGCTTCCGATGTCGGGGCGTCGATCTCCGACAGGCGGCCCTCCGCCGTCGACGTCGCCGTGAAAGTGAGCGTCGTGCCGTTGTCCGTCTCCGTGAGTCTGACGCGCACGTTCAGCTTGGCGGAGCCCGTACCCCGTACCTCCGTGCCCTCGCCCTTCGCCGTGAAGCCGCCCGCGCGTTCCGTGAGCGTCAGGGCGCCCCGGTACGTGATGGTGTGGCCGCCCACGCGGACCTTCAGGCGGCCCGAGAGCGGGCGGGCCGACCCGTCCGCGTCCTGCTGGAGGCCGGGGACGCAGCGCGCGACGCGGGCGTGGTCCCTCAGCGCCTCGCGGAGGGTCTCAGCCGGAACCGGAATGAACACCTCATGCTCCATGGGATCCGAGCCTACTCAGCCCCGCCGACTCAGGCGCCCCTCCGCACACAACGGCTTCCCCGGCCGACCCCGCGCGCCCCATCAGCCCGCGTACCGCGGATGCACCAGCGTGGACGGCGGCAGATCCCGCAACCGGGTGCGTTCCGCCCCGAGGACCCCCGCTGCGAGCACCGGCGCGGCCAGTGAGCGCAGCCGGGGCGCGTCCGGGGACAGCTCCACCCTCGGCGGGCGGCCGACGGCGGCCAGGACGAAGCCCCAGTCCGCCCCCCGCGTGCCCTCGCCCGCCGCCTCCCCCTCGTCCGCGTTCCTCCCGTCGTGCGCGCGGTCCGGCCCCGCCCCGAATCCCGCCGCCCGCCCCGTCGCGCTGTACGGACTGGTCCCGAAGCCGGCCGCGCGCAGCGTCGCGTCCACCGTCCAGTACGTACGCGGCCGGACGGCCGGCGGCCCCGCGTGCACCGTCAGCCGCCCTCCGTCGGCGAGCACGCGGGAGGCCAGTCCGTAGAACTCCTCCGAGTAGAGCTTGGTGCTCGGGGTGATAGCGGGGTTCGGCAGGTCCGAGATGACCACGTCGTACGGCCCCCGCTCCGGCGCCGACCCGCTCCCGTGCCCCCGCAGCCACGCGAACGCGTCCCCGTACTCCACCCGGAGCCGAGGGTCCTCGTACGCGTGTCCGTTCAGCTCCGCCAGCGCCGGGTCCGTACGGGCCAGGCGCGCGACGCCCGGGTCCAGCTCGACGAGCGTGACCGAACGGACGTCGGCGTAGCGCAGCACCTCCCGCGCCGCGAGCCCGTCGCCGCCGCCCAGGATCAGCACCCGCTCGTGCCGGCCGCTCATCGCGGGATGCACCAGCGCCTCGTGGTACCGGAACTCATCGCGCTCGCTGACCCGCAGCCGCCCGTCCAGATACAGGCTCAGCGGCTCGCCCCGCCCTCCCCGCCCGCCCGTGAGCACCACTTCCTGGACGTCGGTCTGGACCGCGACCCGCACCCCGTCCCCGTACACCGCGCGCCGCGCGGCCCGCTCGAAGTCGTCCACCATCACGGCGGCGGCGCCCAGCACCGCCAGCACCAGGACGTTCACCAGCAACAGCAGCCCCCGCTCGCGACCTGTCAGATCGCTGCCGAAGACCCAGAGCACGAGCGCGCCCCCCGCGACCACGTTCACCGCACCGGTCAGCAGCGCGCCCGTCAGCTGCCCGAGCCACGGCAGCAGCAGGAACGGGAACGCGAGACCGCCCACCAGCGCGCCCACGTAGTCCGCGGCGAAGAGATCCGCGACGGTCCCGCCCGCGTCCTGCCGGGAGACCCGCTGGATGAGCGTCATCAGCAGCGGGATCTCCGCGCCGATGAGGATGCCGATGGAGAGCGAGAAGCCGATCAGCGCGTACCGCGACTCGCCCATCCAGGCGAACGTCGCGTACAGCACCATCGCCGAGCAGCCCCCCAGCAGTGCGAGCGCCGCCTCCACAAGACCGAATCCCACGGCCGCCCGGCAGCGCAGCCGCTTGGCGAGCAGCGACCCGAGGCCCATCGCGAAGACCATCAGGGACAGGACCACCGACGCCTGTGTGACGGAATCCCCGATCAGATACGACGCGAGGGCGACCAGCTCCAGCTCGTACACCAGTCCGCACGCGGCGCACACGAAGACCACGGCGAGAATCAGGAAGCGGCCCGCGCTGGGCCGGACGGGCAGTCGCGGCGCGCTTTCCGCCGGCGCGACCACGTACTGGTCGATCATCCCAGTAACGCTACGTCACTACTTCCGTGCGGCTTGTCACCCACAAGGGTGGTAACTCGCGTTCACACCTCTCCCCATGACCTTTTCCTGCCGCTCCCGCGGCCGTTCCGGTCGCCACTACAGCGCGACCGGAACCCGCACCCCCACCCGCGTCCGGGTCACCACCAGCGCCCCTTCCTGGGGGTACGCGTGCCAGGTGCGCCACGCCACCTGCCCCTCGTGCTTCTGCACGAGCATCGCCGTGAACGCGTGCGGATCGCCCGGGAACGTGCCCGCGAGCCCGTTCGGGTGGTCGGCGACCAGGGCGAGCAGTTCCTGCGCGCGCCCCGCGAACGAGCCTTGCGACAACGTCTCGACGCGCGCGGCGAATTCGTACTCCCACTCCCCCACGCGCTCCGCGACACCGAGCGGAAGCGGCGTACTGCTGCCGGGGATGCAGGCCACCGTCTCGGAGCAACTGCCCTGCGCCTCCTCAAGTAGTACCTGGTGGGAGGCGCCCAGGAGCCTCAACTGCAGTTTGGCGCCGGCGAGTTCGAGATCGAGGACGGCGAGGGCGGGCAGCGGCTCGCGCCCCAAAGCCCAGGCCAGATCGGCGGCACGGGTGTCGGTGTAGGCGGTATTGAGAGTTCTGAGCATGGGTCGGCTCCGCAAACACGCTTGGCAAAGTGGACCGGGTGGCGTCCCGGAGGATGAATGGGGAGGTCTGAGATCCGAGATCGGTGATGCGAGATCGGTGATGCGAGATCGGTGATCGAGATCCCGGAACAGAGAACTGTGAGTGGTGAGCTGCGAGTCGTGAACTGTGCACGGACGGAACTTACGAGCGGAGAACTGAGAAGCGGGAACTAAGAGTCGCGAGCTGGGTGCTGGGAATTGCGAGCTGAGGACTGAGAGCTGAGGTCTGACGGAAGGCAGGAGATCGTCGACTCGGCCCGCGCGAAAGTCCGAGGTTCGAGGCCCAAGGTCCGGGGGCTGGAAATCTCAACAGCGAGGGAATCACGAAGTAAGGGGCGCTCACAGCGTTTTTACCCAACTTGACTGGGTTTCCATCCCCCCGGGGGTGCCACAGTTCAACTGTTCAACCACAAACCGGCCAACGCCCCACTGGTTCAAGGCACTTCCTCCACCCGGGCGTCCAACATGAAGGTGCCCGGCGGAAGTTCATCCCGCCGGGCACCTTCAGTGGCCACGGACCAGCTGCCCCGTGTCAGCTGCCTCCGCCGCCGCACCCCCCGCCGCCTCCGCCGCAGGAGGAAGAACCTCCGCCGCAGGACGAGGAGCCGCCTCCGTCGCCGCTGGAGTACCAACTCCCGCCGCTGCTCCCGCCGCCGCCGTCGCCCCCGCCGGATCGGCGGCTGCCGGAGAGCCGGACACCGCGATTCCGGTTTCGCGCCCGCCGGCTCTTCGAATAGGACCCCATCGCGAACAGGAACCCGACAACCAACAGTGCGAGAAGCCCGAAGGCAAGACCCACAACGTTCATCGTCTTCACCGTCTTTCTGTTCCCCCGAAGCGAGGCCTCCGCTTTCGCGTGACCGGCTTCGCCAGTGATCGGCTTTCGTGCCGTCTTCTTGTGTGACTGGGGAATGCCCCCCGCCCCGCTAACCCAAAGCAGACTTGAGCAAGTCCAGAGCTTCGGCGCAGGATGGCCGCCATGACCGCCACGAATCCCCCGGACCGTCCGTCTCCCCCGGCTCCCCCCGCATCCGCCGCGAGCGACAACGCCGCGCCCCGCCGCCCCCTGCTCAACCGACGCCTCGCGGAGTTCGGGACGACGATCTTCGCCGAGATGTCGGCGCTGGCCGTCCGGACCGGCGCGATCAACCTGGGCCAGGGCTTTCCCGACACCGACGGCCCCGAGGAGGTCAGGGAGGCGGCGGTCCGGGCACTGCGCGACGGCCGCGGCAACCAGTACCCGCCGGGCCCCGGCGTTCCCGAGCTGCGCACGGCGATCGCCGACCACCAGCTGAAGCGGTACGGCCTGGCGTACGACCCCGACACCGAGGTCCTGGTCACGGCGGGCGCCACCGAGGCGATCGCCGCGTCACTGCTCGCCCTCGTGGAACCCGGCGACGAGGTGATCGCACTTGAGCCGTACTACGACTCGTACGCCGCCTCCATCGCCCTCGCGGGCGGCACGCGCGTGCCCGTGACGCTGCGGCCCCGGGACGGGGCGTACCACCTGGACCTGGACGAACTGCGCGACGCCGTCACCCCGCGCACCCGGCTGATCCTCCTCAACACCCCGCACAACCCGACCGGCACCGTCCTCACGCGCGAGGAGCTGGCGGCCGTGGCCGCGCTCGCCGTCGAGCGGGATCTGCTGGTGGTCACCGACGAGGTGTACGAGCACCTGGTCTTCGACGGCGAGCATCTGCCCATCGCGTCGTTCCCGGGGATGCGCGAGCGCACGGTCACCATCGGCAGCGCGGGCAAGACGTTCTCGTTCACCGGCTGGAAGGTCGGCTGGGTGACGGCCACGCCGGAGCTGGTGACCACGGTCAAGTCGGCGAAGCAGTTCCTGACGTACGTCTCGGCCGGCCCCTTCCAGTACGCCGTCGCCGAGGCGCTGCGGCTGCCGGAAAGCTACTTCGACGACCTGCGCGACGATCTGCGGACCAAGCGCGACCTGCTGTCGGCGGGACTCGCGGCGGCCGGCTTCGAGGTCTACCGGCCGGCGGGCACCTACTTCGTCACCACCGACATCCGGCCGCTCGGCGAGAGCGACGGCTTCGCGTTCTGCCGTGCGCTGCCGGAGCGGTGCGGTGTGGTGGCCGTGCCGAACGCGGTGTTCTACGACCACCGGGAGCAGGGCGCGCCCTTCGTACGGTTCGCGTTCTGCAAGCGCACGGAGGTACTGGCGGACGCGGCGGCCCGGCTCAAGACCCTCGCGGGGTGAGGCGCGGGTAGGGCGCGGGGTGAGGCGCGAAGGGCCTCAGGGCCCCGCGTGGACCTGGCGGGCCCACGGGCTCGGGGTACGGGGGTACTCGGCGCGCGGCTCGCACACCGCGCGGTGCGGGGCGCGCGCCGTGCCTTCGGCGGAGAGCGCGGAGCGAGGGCGACAACTGCCTCTGCGGCAGGAGCGGATCGGTCGCGTCGGCCAGCTCCAGTGCCGGCCTGATGTGTTCGACCGCCTGGCCGGAGGTGACCGCGTGGCGGGTCCGGTCGGCCGTACGCGTCAGCGCGGCGCCCGTCGCGGAGAGAATCGCCGTCCGCTTCACCGCGGGCGCGGCGCGCAGCGAGCCGGTCCGCCGCCGGCGTCCAGCGCTTCCGCCGGATCGGTGGAGTCCTCCAGCCTGTTATGACGGAGCATCAGGGCGGTGCTGAGCACCCCGATGTCGGACGAGACGGTGATCCCCCGCGCGCCCGACAGGTACCCAACGCCCCGCCCCCCACCCCCGCCGTCACCCCTGTCACGCCGACACGCCGCCCCTCCCCCGGCACCCCCCGTCCGGCGCCCCTTCGTACCCGGTCGGCCCGGCACCGGTCGCGCCGTCCAGCCACGCGACGGAAGGTCGGTTAGACCCGTCACGCGCCCGGAGGTGCCCCCTGTCCGCCGACACGCTCGACACAGTCGACGCATACGACACCGCCGGATCCACCGGCCCCGGGGGAACACCCAAAACCCTCCCGGCCATCACCTTCAGCCCCGTCGCCGCCCCGCGCGCCCCGCGCCTCGTCTCCGCCCTGCGCCGGGCCGCCCTCTCCCTCGGGCTGTTCGCCGCCGCGCGGCTCACCGGGCTGCTCCTCCTGTGCCTCTGGGCCGAGCACATCGGCCGGTCCCCGCGCCAACTGCTCACCCAGACCTGGGACTCCACCTGGTACACGCGGATCGCCGAACAGGGCTACGGCCACACGCTCCACTTCACCGACGGTGCCGTCCACAGCGACCTCGCGTTCTTCCCGCTCTACCCCGGTCTCGTACGGGCCGTCACCACCGTGCTCCCGATCGGCGGCGGCACCGCCGCCCTGCTGATCTCCTGGGCCGCCGCCGCGGTCGCCGCCTTCGGCATCCATCTGCTCGGCGAGCGCCTGCACGGCCGCACCACCGCGACCGTCCTCGTGCTCCTGTGGGGTCTGCTCCCGCACGCGGTCGTGTTCTCCATCGCGTACACGGAGCCGCTGCTCACCGCCTTCGCCGCCTTCTCCCTGTACGCGGTGCTCACCGGCCGCTGGCTGTGGGCCGGTTCGCTGGCCGCGCTCGCGGGCCTGGCCCGGCCCAACGGGGTCGCCATCGCGGCGGCGGTGTGCGTCGCCGCGGGCTACGAGCTGTGGAAGCGCCGCGCGCACGCGCCCTGGCGGCTCTGGGCCGGGGCCGCCGTCGCGCCGCTCGGCTGGGGCGGCTATCTGCTCTGGGTGGGCGTACGCACCGGCGACCCGCTCTCCGGCTACTTCGCCGTACAGAGAGGCTGGCGCTCCCGCTTCGACTTCGGCATCGACGCCCTGCGCAACGTACGGGACATCGTCGTGCGCCCCGCCGAACTCGCCACCACCGCGACCGCGCTCATCGTCGGCGTGGCCCTGCTGCTCTTCGCGCTGCTCGTCGTGGACCGGGAGAGCCGCCCGCCGCTGCCGGTGCTCGTGTACACGGGGGTACTGCTGCTGATCACAGCCGGCGGCGGAGGCTTCTTCGAGTCCAAGCCCCGCTTCCTGCTGCCCGCGTTCCCGCTGCTGCTCCCGCTCGCGTGCGCGCTCGCGAAAGCCCGGCCGAGAGCGGCGATCGTGGTGATCGCGGCTCTCGCCGGGCTGTCGTGCTGCTACGGAACGTACCTGCTGACGCTGGCTCCGGTGCCGCTGTAGCGCCGGGGCGCCACGCGCGGGCCGTCGTCGAAACGCGCCGTCAGGCCTCGTCGGCCGGCTTCTGCTCGGCGGGCGCGCCGTCGGCGGACTCCGCGGGCTTGGCCTCCGTCGGCGTCAGGCCGAAGGTCTCCACGAGCCACTTGTCGAACTCGATCGACGCCCGCACCCAGCTGACGGTCGACGACACGAAGTGCTCCAGGCTGACGCCGGTACCGATCAGCATCTGGGCCTCGCCGATGAGCCGGACGGTGGTGGGGCCGTCCTCCTCCTCGTGCACGTGGCTGTAGACCTTGGGCCACAGCGTGCGGCGGTTCCAGTCGTCGATCGCGTCGAGGATCTTGGGCTTGTCCTCAAGGGCGTGCGGCCGGTCGTAGAACGTCCGTACCGAGAAGACCTGCTGGTCGTCCTCGCCGCGGAACATGAAGTACGTACGGAAATCCTCCCACGGCGCCGCGAGGTCACCCTCGTCGTCGACGACGTACTTCAGCTCCATCTGGTCGAGGAGCTGCTTGACCAGATCCTTGTCGGGGACGACAGGGCCCGCCGGTCCCGCAGCCTGCGGTTGGGGCTGGGCCCCGAAATTCGGAATCGAGGACGGGTCGATAGTCATCGCTGGATTCTCCTGAGGAAGGCATGCCGTTGTCTGACAACGACCCTAGCCGCGATCCCCGTGCGGCAACCCCGCACCCCGTCGACAATCGGGCGGATGGCCGGACGTGGCCCGCCACCGTTGCGGTGACGGGCCCCGGGTCCGGCCGGGACAGGCGGGACCCGCGCGTCGCTACGGCGTCTTCTCCAAAGAAGGCGCCCCCGCACCGGCCCCCTCACCAGGGCCCGCCCCCTCCTCGGCCTCCGGCTCCCGCCCACGCGGCGCCGGCCCCACGATCAGCCCGTCGCCCGCGCGGTCCACCCGTACCGTGTCGCCGTCCACGACCTCGCCCGCGAGGATCTCCTTCGCCAGCCGGTCGCCGATCGCCGTCTGGATCAGCCGGCGCAGCGGCCGCGCGCCGTACGCGGGGTCGTTGCCCTTGTCGGCGAGCCAGGCCAGGGCCTCCGGGGTGATGTCGAGGGCGAGGCGGCGGTCCGCCAGCCGCTTCGCGAGCAGCCCGATCTGCAGATCGGCGATCCGGGCCAGCTCCTCCTTGGAGAGGGCGGAGAAGACGACGAGATCGTCCAGCCTGTTCAGGAACTCCGGCTTGAAGGAGGCCCGTACGGTCTCCAGGACCTGCTGCTTCTTCGTCTCCGCCGAAGGGATCGGGTCGACCAGATACTGACTGCCGAGGTTCGACGTGAGGACCAGGATGGTGTTGCGGAAGTCCACCGTCCGCCCCTGGCCGTCCGTGAGGCGGCCGTCGTCGAGGACCTGGAGGAGGACGTCGAAGACCTCCGGGTGGGCCTTCTCGACCTCGTCCAGCAGGACCACGCTGTAGGGCCTGCGGCGGACGGCCTCGGTGAGCTGGCCGCCCTCCTCGTAGCCGACGTAGCCGGGGGGCGCCCCGACGAGCCGCGCGACCGAGTGCTTCTCGCCGTACTCGCTCATGTCGATACGGACCATGGCCCGCTCGTCGTCGAAGAGGAAGTCCGCCAGTGCCTTCGCCAGTTCGGTCTTGCCGACACCGGTCGGTCCGAGGAAGAGGAAAGAACCGGTGGGCCGGTCCGGGTCCGCGATGCCCGCGCGGGTGCGCCGTACCGCGTCCGACACCGCCTCGACCGCCTCCGTCTGACCGATCAGCCGGCGGCCCAGCTCCGCCTCCATACGGAGGAGCTTGCGCGTCTCGCCCTCCAGCAGCCGCCCGGCCGGGATCCCGGTCCACGACCCGACGACGTCGGCGATCTCGTCCTCGCCGACCTCCTCCTTGACCATGGTGTCCTTGGCGGCTTCCTGCTCCGCCTCGGTCGCCGCCGCCAACTCCTGCTCCACGGCCGGGATCTCGCCGTACAGCAGCTTGGACGCGGCGTCGAGGTCCTGTTCGCGCCGCGCGCGCTCGGCCTGTCCGCGCAGCTCGTCCAGCTTCTCCTTCAGCTCACCGACCCGGTTCAGCCCCTGCTTCTCCTTCTGCCACCGCGCGTCGAGCCCGCGCAGCTCCTCCTCGCGGTCGGCGAGGTCGCGCCGCAGCTTCTCCAGACGCTGCTTGGACGCGGCGTCCGACTCGTTCTTCAGCGCGAGCTCCTCCATACGGAGGCGGTCGACCGATCTCTGGAGTTCGTCGATCTCGACGGGTGAGGAGTCGATCTCCATACGGAGGCGGGACGCGGCCTCGTCGACGAGGTCGATGGCCTTGTCGGGAAGGAAGCGCGAGGTGATGTAGCGGTCGGAGAGCGCGGCGGCGGCCACCAGCGCCGCGTCCGCGATCTGCACCTTGTGGTGCGCCTCGTACCGGCCCTTGAGGCCGCGCAGGATCGCGATCGTGTCCTCGACGTTGGGTTCGGCGATCAGCACCTGCTGGAAGCGCCGCTCCAGCGCGGCGTCCTTCTCGATGCGCTCGCGGTACTCGTCCAGGGTCGTCGCGCCGACCATGCGCAGCTCGCCGCGCGCCAGCATGGGCTTGAGCATGTTGCCCGCGTCCATGGCTGAGTCGCCGCCGGCGCCCGCTCCCACGACGGTGTGCAGCTCGTCGATGAAGGTGATGATCTGCCCGTCGCTCTCCTTGATCTCGGACAGGACGGTCTTCAGCCGCTCCTCGAACTCGCCGCGGTACTTGGCGCCCGCGACCATCGCGCCCAGGTCCAGCGAGACGAGCTTCTTGTTCTTCAGGGACTCCGGCACGTCGCCCTTGACGATGCGCTGCGCGAGCCCTTCCACGACGGCCGTCTTGCCGACACCGGGCTCGCCGATCAGTACGGGGTTGTTCTTCGTACGGCGCGACAGCACCTGCACCACGCGGCGGATCTCCTGGTCCCGGCCGATGACCGGGTCGAGCTTGCCCTCGCGCGCGGCGGCCGTGAAGTCGGTGCCGAACTTCTCCAGGGCCTTGTACTGGCCCTCCGGATCGGGTGTGGTCACCCGGCGTCCTCCCCTTGCCTTCTCGAACGCGGCCTGCAACTTCTTCGCGCCGGCACCCTGCCGCTCCAGCAGCTCTCCGGCCTTCCCGCCCTCGGCCGCGATGCCGATGAGCAGATGCTCGGTCGAGATGTACTCGTCGCCGAGCTTCTTCGCCCGCTTGGCGCCGTCGGAGATGACGGCGAGCAGCGCGCGGTCGGGGCCGGGCGGGGCGACGGTGGATCCCCGCACGCTGGGCCGGTCGGCCAGCAGCCGCTCCGCCCCGGACCGTACCTCGGCCTGGTCGGCGTCGACGGCGACGAGCAGGTCCGTGACGTTCTCGTTGTCCTCGCCCCCGAGCAGCGCGAGCAGCAGGTGCGCGGGGGTCAGGTCGGCATGGCCCGCCGACACCGCGCGGTCGGTGGCGGCGTTGATGGCGTCCTTGCTCTTGTTCGTCAGCTCGGCGTCCACGTGCGGTCTCTCCTCCTCGGCGCAGGGTCCGTCCCCGGGGAACCTGACCCACCCAACGTACGCAAAGTTGAGTCTATGCCACTCAAGCCCGAAGGGGGTACATCCGGCTACGCCGACCAACTACCGCCGACCCGCGTCCGCGAGGCCATTTCGCGCCTATTCTTCCGGCATGGCCCAAGACGTACGCGATCCCGGCGCCGACTATCTCGCCTTCTGGCGCGAGCGCCATCTGTCCACCCTGACCACGCTCCGGCCCGACGGCACACCGCATGTGGTGCCGGTGGGCGTGACGTACGAGCCGGAGACCCGGCTGGCACGTGTCATCACCGGCAAGAACTCCACGAAGGTCGCCAACATCCTGGCGGCGGGCCCGGACGGGGCCCGGGTGGCGGTCTGTCAGGTCCAAGGACGGCGCTGGGCGACCCTTGAAGGCGTCGCGACGGTACGGACGGAGGCCGATCGGGTCGCGGACGCGGTAGGCCGTTACGCGGCCCGCTACGAGCGCACGCCCGCACCCAACCCGGACCGGATAGTCATCGAGATCGCCGTCGACCGCACGCTCGGCAGAGGATGATCCGCGGCGCGCGGCGCGGCGCGGGCCGGCCTGTATGCGGGCAGCACAGCGGCGCCATCGCGTTTCAGGTCCACGATGGCGCCGCTGTGTGGGGGAAGTGCCGGAGCGATCTACTACGACGGGGGAATCGCTCAGGCACTGCGGGGGGTGGCGGAAATGGTCTGTGGTTCGACCAGCTGGTGGTCACGCTGGTCAAGATTTACGAAAATCATGTCGTACCGAATCGCACAGCGCACGGGCTGCGGCGCCCCCCGAGGCTTCCTCAGACACCGGTAGGCACGGACGTCCTCGTCCTCCTCGCGGACGACGACCACGGGCTCTCCGAACAGGGTGACCATCAGCGAGTCACCACGGTGAGGGATCGCCGTGACGAGATCGATGAAGTGCCACCCGGACCGGTAGGCCGAAGCCATCTCACGCCGAAAGACCCTGTCGTCCGGCGGGACAGTCATGCGCCCAAGTCCACCGGTGCGCTGTCCCAGGAGGGATCACTCGGCAGAGCCTGCACGGCGGATACAGACGCGCTGTCCGCCGCGGGGGTGCCACCCGCGACGAGCGAGCCCGTCACGGCCACCGCAAAAGCAAGTACGCAAAACGCGCGAGCCATCCTCTTCATGGACGATCTCCACCCCATTCTGATCACTATCCTCCCCCCGCGACTAAGACGATGGCCCACGCCGAACGCTTCCACCAGCGAGCACGGGCATCATGTTCCTGTAATTCAGGACCCTGAGGGGGTGTCAAATGCAGTCAAGTCAGGGAATTGACGGACATAGGCATGGGCCTGGCGAACTATGCGAAGCCGGCAAAAATCTCTACGCGGCGGCTCTGCGCTCCGGCCGGCTGTCCCGTTCGGAGGTGGAGGCCGCGCCCTGCCTGCTCGCCCTCGCACTGCTGCGCCCGGACCCGGACGATGCCCAGTGGCTCCGTCCGGTATCCCCGTCGATCGCGCTCAACCAGCTCACGCATCCCCTGGAACGGGAGATCCAGGAGCGGCGGCAGCTCGCCATGTCGCTCGCGGAGACCTTCGAGCCGTTCATGACTCTCACCGCCCTGGACCCGTCAGCCACGCACGCGATCACCGTGCTCGAAGGGCTGAGCCTCATCAACTCCACCCTGGACCGCGTAACCGCCGAGTGCACCGAGGAACTGCTCACGGTCCAGCCCGGCAGCGGACGGAAACCGGGCTCCCAGGAGGAGGCCCTTCGCCGGGTCCGACCGCTGATAGACAGCGGCGTGAAGATGCGGACCCTGTATCAGCACACGGCCCGGCATCATCCCGCCACGCTCGCCTATGTGGAACGGGTCGCGCCGCACGGGGTGGAGGTGCGAACGCTGGAGGAGATCATCGAGCGCCTCATCATCGTGGACCGCAAAGTGGCCTTCGTACCCGCCCGCAGCGACCGCAGGATCGCCCTGGAACTCCGCCACGAGGGGCTGGTGCAGTATCTGGTCGGCGTCTTCGAGCAGTTCTGGCTCCACGGCACCCCCTGGGACGAACAGTTGTCGTACGCGCCGGAGATCGACGGAATCACCAGCACCCAGCGCTCCATCGCCAAACTCCTCATCGACGGCCACGTGGACGAGGCCATCGCACGCCGGCTCGGCATGAACGTCCGCACCTGCCGCGCGCACATCGCCAAGCTGAGCACCACGCTCGGCAGCGGCAGCCGGGCCCAACTCGGCTACCTCATCGCCCAGTCGGGCATTCTGGACCACGACCACTGAGCCACGCCCGGGGGGAGAGCCGCGGTCACGGCCGGGTTCGGGCCCGGGAGTTGGCGACTCCCACCCGCCTGCAACCCTCCTCCACCGACTAGAATCGCACCACCGTCATCTTGCTGCATTGCAGAAAGTGGAGGGTGCCGAAATAGGCGAAAACAGAGAGAATCAGACGCACCACCCACACGGCGACCGGGAGTTGTGCGAGACGGCGATCGCTCTCTACACCGAGGCGCTGCGCAGAGGGCGGATCACTCGCGCCGCACTGGCGCCGGCGCCCTGCCTCCTCGACATGGCGCTCCTGTATCCCGACCCTCTCGACGCCGCGTGGATGAGCCCGGTGCTGCCGTCCGCGGCTCTGGCGCATCTCCTCCAGCCCATCACGCGTGAGATCCACGAACGTGTCCAGCTGACCACCTCCCTGGTCAACTCGCTCGCGCCGCTGAGCGCCGTCGTCGCCGAGGACCCCAGCCTCTCCATCACCATGCTCGACGGGCACGTGCTGATCGACGCGAAGGTCGGCGAGGCCGCCCGCGCCGCGACGAAGGAGATCCTGACGGTCCAGCCGGGGTTCAGCAGGGAGCGCAAACTCATGATGGCGGGGCTGGCCCGCTCGCTGGCCGCCATCGAACGCGGCGCCCACCTGAGGCACTTGTACCAGCACCCGGCCCGCTACAGCCCGCACATCAAGGAGTACCTGGATCAGGTCCCCGCCGACCGGCTGGAGGTACGCACGGTCGAGCAGACCGTCGAGCGCCTGATCATCGTCGACCGCGCGGTGGCCTTCATCCCCGCCAGCGCCAACCGACACACGGCCCTGGAGATCCGGCACCCGGCCCTGATCACCTACCTCGTGGGTGTCTACGAGGTCCTGTGGGGCCAGGCCACCCCCATGACGGAACGCCCGCCCACGATCTCACCGGACGCGCCGGTGACTCCCGTCCAGCACAGCATCGCCCGGCTCCTCGCCGAAGGGACCACCGACGAGGCGGTGGCCCGCAAAATGGGCATCAGCGTCCGCACCTGCCGCTCCCACATAGCCAAACTGATGCAGGCCCTCAACGCCTCCAGCCGCACCCACCTCGGCGCCCTGCTGGTCCAGTCGGGCCTGATCGAACCCCAGCCGAGCAAGCCGTACGAACTCCGCTGAACACCGCGCCGTTTCACACGCATCGGGGAGGTGTCGTCCCTTGATCAGTACGACACCTACCCACCTCATGGCAGCGGTCCCCGGGGCCGGGCAACGCGACGCGGCCTCGCTACAGAAGAAGGCCCGTTGCCCCCTGGATCTCTCCAGAAGGCAACGGGCCTTCCCGCGTACGGCTCTAGGCGCTAGTCCGACGACAGCTTCGGCTTCGGCCGCCACACCACCAGCGCGCTCGTCTGCTGCACGTCCTGGTACGGCACCAGGTCCCGGCGGTACGACGCGTGGACCTGGGCCTCGCGTTGGCGCATCGCCGCCGCCGCGCCGTCCACCGCCGCGCCCAGTTCGGCGACGCGGGCCTGGAGCGCCGCGACCTGGTTCTCCAGCTCGATGATGCGCTTGATGCCGGCCAGGTTGATGCCCTCGTCCTGCGACAACTGCTGCACCTGGCGGAGCAGTTCGATGTCGCGCGCCGAGTAGCGCCTGCCGCGGCCCGCCGTACGGTCCGGCGAGACGAGGCCCAGCCGGTCGTACTGGCGCAGGGTCTGCGGATGCAGACCCGACAGCTGGGCCGCCACCGAGATGACGTACACCGGCGACTCTTCGGTCAGTTCGAAGGCCGGGTTGAACGATGAGTGCGGTCGACGCCGCCCGACCCCGTCCATTGGAGTCACGCTCCCTTCGCTGCCTGGAACAGCTCGTCACGCGGGTTCTCCCCCGCGGTCGCCTTCCGGTAACTCTCCAGCGCGTCACGGGCCTCGGCGCCGAGATCCTTGGGGACGACCACCTCGACGGTGACCAGGAGGTCGCCACGGGTGCCGTCCTTGCGTACGGCACCCTTCCCCCGGGCGCGCATCGTACGGCCGTTGGGGGTGCCCGCGGGCAGTTTCAGGGTGACCGGGGGCCCGCCCAGCGTCGGGACCTTGACCTCGCCGCCGAGTGTCGCCTCCACGAAGGTGACCGGCACGGTGACGGTGAGGTTGTCGTCCCTGCGGCCGAAGACCGGGTGCGAGCCGACGTGGACCACCACGTACAGATCGCCCGCCGGACCGCCGCGCTCACCGGGCGCGCCCTTGCCGCGCAGCCGGATCCGCTGGCTGTCGCTGACGCCCGCCGGGATGCGGACCTGCATGGTCCGCGACGACTTGGCACGGCCGCTGCCCTTGCAGACCTCGCAGGGGTCCTGGGCGATCAGCCCACGGCCCTTGCAGTCCACGCACGGATCGGTCAGCGAGAAGCCGCCGCCCGTGCCGCGCGACACCTGTCCGGTGCCGACGCAGGTCGGGCAGACCCGCGGCGAGCCGTTCTTGTCGCCGGTGCCCGAACACGCCTTGCAGGGCGCCTGGCTGGACATCCGCAGCGGGACCGTGGCCCCGTCGACCGCCTCGGTGAAGCTGAGCGTCACCTCGGACTCGATGTCCTGGCCGCGGCGCGGCTGCGTACGCGTACCGGTGCCGGCACCGCCTCGGTTGAAGAGGCCGCCGAACACGTCCCCGAGTCCGCCGCCGAAGCCGCCGCCGCCCTGGCCCTGGGGCCCTCCGCCGCCGCCCTGCGGGCCGCCTCCGAAGAGGTCGCCCAGGTCGAAGTTGAAGGACCCGCCGCCACCGGCCCCGGGGCCGGCCCGGAAGCCGCCGCCGTTGCCGAAGAGCGAGCGCGCCTCGTCGTACTCCTTGCGCCGCTTGGGGTCGCCGAGCACGTCGTTTGCCTCGGAGATCTCCTTGAAGCGCTCCTCGGCCTTGACGTCACCCTTGTTGGCGTCCGGGTGGAACTCGCGTGCGAGTTTCCGGTACGCCTTCTTGATCTCGGCCTCGGTGGCGTCCTTGGGGACGCCGAGAACCTTGTAGTAGTCCTTCTCCACGAAGTCCTTGGTACTCATTCCCGACGTCCCTCCTCACTGCCCGTCATGCGTACTGTCCGTCCGCATCACTTGTCCGTGCGTCAGCCCTCGTCCGGGCCACCGCTCTCCTCGTCCGTGTCCGGCTCGTCGGCGCTCGACGCCTTCTCCCCGGGCTGGACCCCCGGCTGGGGCTCCGCCACGGCGACGCGGGCGGGCCTGATGGTCCGCTCGCCGAACCGGTACCCAGGCTGCAGGATCGCGACGCACGTGTCCTCGGTGACATCCGGCGCGTAGCTGTGCATCAGGGCTTCGTGGATCGTCGGGTCGAAGGGCTCGCCCTCCTTGCCGAACTGCTGGAGGCCCATCTTCGCGGCCACCGTCTCCAACGATTCCGCCACCGACTTGAACCCGCCCACCAGCTCGGCGTGTTCCCGGGCGCGCCCGATGTCGTCGAGCACGGGCAGCAGCTCGGTCAGAAGGCTCGCGACCGCGATCTCCTTGACCGTGACCCGGTCCCGCTCGACCCGGCGGCGGTAGTTCTGGTACTCGGCCTGAAGCCGCTGCAGGTCTGCCGTGCGCTCACCGAGCGCCGTACGGACCTGGTCCAGCTGTGCGATCAGGGCGATCTGTGTGGCGTCGTGCTGTACGTCCCCGGCCGGGGGGGCCGCCGGGCCCGGCTCCTTGGCGGAGTCCGGGGCGGCGGCCTTCGGCGCGGCGTCTTCGGGGGTGGCGCCGGAAGGGACGTCGGGCTCCTCCTCGAAGCCCGGAGTCTCCTCCGTCACGCGGCACCGTCCTTCTTGGGCTTCTCGTCGTCGACGATCTCGGCGTCCACGACATCGTCCGCGCCGTCGGAGCCGCCGGCGGGACCGGCCTGCTCCGTGCCCGGGGCGTCGTTGCCGGCGCCCTCGGCCTGCGCGTTCGCGTACATGGCCTGGCCGAGCTTCTGCGAGACGGCCGCGACCTTCTCGGTGGCCGTACGGATCTCGGCCGTGTCCTCACCCTTGAGCTTCTCCTTCAGCTCGCCGATGGAGGTCTCGACCTCTTCCTTCACGTCACCGGGGACCTTGTCCTCGTTGTCCTTGAGGAACTTCTCGGTCTGGTACACGAGCTGTTCGGCCTGGTTGCGGGTCTCGGCGGCCTCGCGACGGCGGTGGTCCTCGTCCGCGTACTGCTCGGCCTCTTCGCGCATCCGGTTGACCTCGTCCTTCGGCAGCGAGGAGCCACCGGTGACGGTCATCTTCTGCTCCTTGCCGGTGCCGAGGTCCTTCGCGGCCACGTGCATGATGCCGTTGGCGTCGATGTCGAAGGCGACCTCGATCTGCGGCACACCGCGCGGGGCGGGCGGCAGACCGGTCAGCTCGAACATTCCGAGCTTCTTGTTGTACGCCGCGATCTCGCGCTCGCCCTGGTAGACCTGGATCTGCACCGACGGCTGGTTGTCCTCGGCCGTCGTGAAGATCTCGGAGCGCTTCGTCGGGATCGTCGTGTTGCGCTCGATGAGCTTGGTCATGATGCCGCCCTTGGTCTCGATGCCAAGAGACAGCGGGGTGACGTCGAGCAGCAGGACGTCCTTGACCTCGCCCTTGAGGACACCGGCCTGGAGCGCGGCACCGATGGCCACGACCTCGTCGGGGTTGACGCCCTTGTTGGCGTCACGGCCGCCGGTGAGCTCCTTGACGATCTCGGCCACGGCGGGCATACGCGTGGAGCCGCCGACCAGGACCACGTGGTCGATCTCGGACAGCGCGATGCCGGCGTCCTTGATGACGTTGTGGAACGGGGTCTTGCAGCGCTCCAGCAGATCGGCCGTCAGCTGCTGGAACTGGGAGCGCGTGAGCTTCTCGTCCAGGTGCAGCGGGCCCTCGGCGGACGCCGTGATGTACGGCAGGTTGATCGTGGTCTCGGTGGAGGACGACAGCTCGATCTTCGCCTTCTCCGCGGCCTCGCGGAGACGCTGGAGAGCCATCTTGTCCTTGGCCAGGTCCACGCCGTGACCGTTGGCGAACTGCTTCACCAGGTAGTCGACGACACGCTGGTCCCAGTCGTCACCACCGAGGTGGTTGTCACCGTTGGTGGCCTTCACCTCGACGACGCCGTCACCGATCTCCAGGAGCGACACGTCGAAGGTGCCGCCGCCGAGGTCGAAGACGAGGATCGTCTGGTCGTCCTTGTCGAGCCCGTACGCCAGCGCGGCGGCGGTCGGCTCGTTGACGATACGCAGGACGTTGAGGCCCGCGATCTCGCCGGCCTCCTTCGTGGCCTGGCGCTCGGAGTCGTTGAAGTAGGCCGGGACGGTGATGACCGCGTCGGCGACCTTCTCACCCAGGTAGGACTCGGCGTCGCGCTTCAGCTTCTGAAGGACGAACGCGGAGATCTGCTGCGGGTTGAAGTCCTTGCCGTCGAGGTTGATCTTCCAGTCGGTGCCCATGTGGCGCTTGACCGACCGGATGGTCCTGTCGACGTTCGTGACTGCCTGGCGCTTGGCGACCTCTCCGACGAGCACCTCGCCGTTCTTGGCGAAGGCGACGACGGACGGCGTGGTCCTGGCGCCTTCGGCGTTGGTGATGACGGTGGGCTCGCCGCCTTCGAGAACGCTGACGACGGAGTTAGTCGTGCCCAGGTCGATGCCGACCGCACGTGCCATTTCGATTCCTCCAGCTGACTTGAGTGGAACAGGCTCAAGGATGCACGACTGATCCTCGGGCGTCAACAGAGCTGAGTCGAGGGGACTCAACTATCGTGCGGCCACTCTTCCGGGACCGCCCGGGACCATGCGGTTCCCGCAGGTCCGCGCGCCTTCGGAACTTCTCATCCCCGCTGGGTCACGATCGACCGGCACCCGCTTCGCAAATGCCATGTTGCCGAGCACAATCACACACAACGGTCGGGGGTATCTCATGGTTCCGCACCCGGATCCCGGCCCGGCGGCCCACACCGGGAACCGGATCCCCGAGCAGGCCCCGGACCCGGCAAGAGGCCCGGCCCAGGACCCGGCCCTGGAGCACGTCACGGACCGCACCGCCGGTCACGCCGTGGGCCGTGCGCTGGAGCACGCCCTGAGGCATGGTCTGAGGCACGCCCTGGGGCATGCCCTGCGCGACGCGACGTACCGGATCCTCGACCATGTCCTCGACCCCAAGCGCCTGCTGGACCTGACGCTCGGCTCACTCCTGCTGGTTCTGACCTCGCCCGTACTGGCCGCCGCCGCCCTCACCCTCACGCTCTCCAAGCGGCACCCCGGCAGCGCCTTCACGCACGGCCGCCGGGTCGGCATGGACGGCCGGGTCTTCACCGTCCGCACGCTCGCCACCCGCCGCCGCCGGCTCGACCTGCTGTCACGCCTGCCCCATGTCGTATCGGGCCGGATGTCCCTCGTCGGCCCCGCGCCGCTCACGCCCGCCGACCCCAGGGCGGCCGCGCCCTGGCGGCAGTCCGTACGGCCGGGGCTCACCGGCCTCGCCCAGGTGCGCCGGCGCTCCCCGCTTCCCTGGGACGAGCCCGCCCTGCTCGACCAGCACTATGTGGAGCACCACTGGATCGGCCTCGACCTGCTGATCCTCGCCCGCACCCCGGCCGCCGTCTCCGCCCCGTACACCGAGAACGCCGACGCACCGCGGATCCCGGCACAGGGTCACCTCAGCGACACAGATCACCGGCCGCGCGGCTACAGTGCGGCGGGATAACTGGGTACCCTCAGCACAAACCGATTAAGTTACCGCTTAGTAGATGCCACTGACGTGGTGCTGTTCTTTCCACCCTCGCAGGCCCGAGGAGCCCCCAATGCAACTCGCCGCGATCATCGTGTCGCTGGTGCTGACCGTCGTCGGCGTCGCGCTCATCTCCCGAGCCGTCGTCGAGATCTACCGGTTCGTGAAGCTCGGCTCGCCCGTACCGGCCGGCAGCCGCACCGACGACCCCAGAGCGCGCACGGTCACCCTGGCCAAGGAGTTCCTCGGCCATACGCGGATGAACCGCTGGGGCGTCGTGGGCTTCGCGCACTGGTTCGTCGCGATCGGCTTCCTGACGCTCGGGCTGACGATCGTCAACGCGTACGGCCAGCTGTTCCAGGCCGACTGGATCATCCCGTACATCGGCACCTTCCTGCCGTACGAGGTCTACATCGAGTTCATCGCGCTCGCCACGACCGTCGGCATCCTCGTACTGATCGCGATCCGGCTGCTGAGCCTGCCCTCGCGGGCCGGCCGCAAGTCGCGCTTCACCGGCTCCAAGGCCTGGCAGGCGTACTTCGTCGAGTACGTGATCCTCGTGATCGGCCTCGCGATCCTCACCCTGCGCGGCCTCGAAGGCGCCCTGCACCACGTCGACAGCTACGACCCGGCGTACTGGGCCTCGTATCCGCTGGTCCTGGCCTTCAAGGGGCTCAGCCTCGGCACGCTCCAGAACCTGGTCTATCTGACCGCCATGATCAAGCTCGGCGTGACGATGATCTGGGCCATCACCATCGGCCTCAACACGAACATGGGCGTCGCCTGGCACCGCTTCCTCGCCTTCCCCAACATCTGGTTCAAGCGCGAGTCCGACGGCGGTACGGCGCTGGGCGCGCTCCGCCCGATGGTGTCCGGCGGCAAGGAGATCGACTTCGAGGACCCGGGCGAGGACGACGTCTTCGGGGTCTCGCAGGTCGAGCAGTTCTCCTGGAAGGGCCTCCTCGACTTCTCCACCTGCACGGAGTGCGGCCGCTGCCAGTCGCAGTGCCCCGCCTGGAACACCGGCAAGCCGCTCTCGCCGAAGCTCCTGATCATGTCTCTGCGCGACCACGCGCACGCCAAGGCGCCCTATCTGCTGGCCGGCGGCGGCAAGACGATGGAGGGCGAGGAGAAGGCGTCCGCGGAGCAGCTGGCCGGTGTGCCTGCCGCCGCCCTCGCGGAGGCCGAACGCCCGCTGATCGGGACGCTGGAGGAGAACGGCGTCATCGACCCGGACGTCCTCTGGTCCTGCACCACCTGCGGCGCGTGCGTCGAGCAGTGCCCGGTCGACATCGAGCACATCGACCACATCCTCGACATGCGCCGCTACCAGGTGATGATCGAGAGCTCGTTCCCCTCCGAGGCCGGGACGATGCTCAAGAACCTGGAGAAGAAGGGCAATCCCTGGGGCCTCCAGAAGAAGCAGCGTCTGGAGTGGACCAAGGAGCTCCAGCAGGAGGCGGGCTTCGAGGTGCCGGTCGTCGGCCGGGACGTCGAGGACCTCTCCGAGGTCGACTACCTGTACTGGGTCGGCTGCGCGGGCGCGCTCGAAGACCGCGCCAAGAAGACCACGAAGGCCTTCGCCGAACTGCTGCACATCGCGGGTGTGAAGTTCGCGATCATGGGCGGCGACGAGAAGTGCACGGGCGACTCGGCCCGCCGCCTCGGCAACGAGCCGCTGTTCCAGCAGCTCGGCCAGGAGAACGTGGCGATGCTGAACATGGCGTACGGCGAGGACGACGACGATCCCGGGACGAAGAAGCCGAAGTCCTCGAAGAAGATCGTCGCGACCTGCCCGCACTGCTTCAACACGATCGCCAACGAGTACCCGCAGCTCGGCGGCGAGTACGAGGTCATCCACCACACCCAGCTGCTCCAGCACCTCGTCGACGAGGAGAAGCTGATCCCGGTGACCCCGGTCGAGGGTCTGATCACCTACCACGACCCCTGCTACCTGGGCCGGCACAACAAGGTCTACACACCGCCGCGCGAGATCATCGCGAAGGTGCCCGGCCTCCGTAACGAGGAGATGCACCGCCACAAGGAGCGCGGCTTCTGCTGCGGCGCGGGCGGCGCGCGGATGTGGATGGAGGAGCGGATCGGCAAGCGCGTCAACAACGAACGCGTGGACGAGGCGCTCTCGCTCAATCCGGACATCGTGTCGACGGCGTGCCCGTTCTGCCTCGTGATGCTGACCGACTCGGTCAACGGCAAGAAGAACGACGGCCAGGCGAAGGAGTCGCTCCAGGTCGTGGATGTGGCGCAGCTGCTGCTCGACTCGGTGCGGACACCCGCGGGCCCGGAGGACTCCTCGGAGCCGGCGGCCGAACCGGCGGCGGAGCCCGCGACGTAACGCCCTCCTCGGGAGGCGGCCGGAAGAAACGGCCGACCCGGAAGGAAGCGGCCGGACCTGCCTCGGGGGCGGGTCCGGCCGCTTCCGTCGTCCGGGGGCTTTTCCATCCCCTGGGA
Source organism: Streptomyces camponoticapitis (assembly GCF_014646115.1). Classification (GTDB taxonomy): domain Bacteria; phylum Actinomycetota; class Actinomycetes; order Streptomycetales; family Streptomycetaceae; genus Streptomyces; species Streptomyces camponoticapitis. The sequence continues at coordinate 45,282 of NZ_BMMV01000028.1, forward strand.
CTATCGGCCCGTGATCGCGATCGGTCCGTTTCCTTACCGCAACGCGCGAACTGGAGCATCATGTGGCAGCGAATGTCATGTGACGGGACAGAAGTAGGGGGATGAGGTCGTGCGCATACGTACCGGCGCCTCGACAGCGGTGATGACCGGCGCCGGCCTCTGTACGGCACTGGCCCTGCTGCTGACCGGCTGCAGCGCCTCCGGCTCGGACGGCGGGTCGAACGGCGGCAAGGCCAAGAACGGCGACACCGCGCCCCTGGCCGGCCGCGCCTCCGTACCGAAGCGCCCCGTTCCGCGCGGCGACGGCAGCGCGGTCCCGGCCGACTTCAACGGCGACGGCCACCGCGACCTCGTACTGAACGACCTCGTCAAGGCCCCCGACGCGATCCAGGGCGACGACGCGGGCATCGGCATCGTGTACGGCTCCGACTCACCGCGCGGTGTCGACCCCGCCGTACGCCAGACGCTCTCCCCCGCCGCCAACGGCGCGGCCACCGACGGCGTCCTCCCCGCCGCCTTCGACGCGGCGGCCACCTGCGACCTGGACGGGGACGGTTTCGCCGATCTGATCGTGAGCACGGACCCGCCGTACGACGGCCTCGGCCGCCCGCCCGTCCCGCTCCAGCTGCTCTTCGGCGGCCCGGACGGCATCACGGGCAAGGCGGTCGTCCTGAAGATCCCCGCGAAGGCGCGTTACGGCAACGAGTGGCCCGACCACCCGGTGTGCGGCGATTTCGACGGCGACGACAAGCCGGACCTGGCCGTCTCCGCCAGCGCCGGGCAGGTCAGCTATCTGCGCGGCCCCTTCAGCCGCGCAGGCGCGCCCCGCGCCGCGGCGGAACCCGTCCCCGGCGGAGGCCCCGTCCTCTACCCCCCGACGGGCAAGGCGGACACCGACGGCGACGGCTACGACGACCTGGTGCACGCCACCCGCACCCACGAGCCCGGCAAGGCGGCCAAGGGCAAGCTGCTGCTGGGAGGCCCCCGGGGACCGGGCGAGGCGGGCGGCACGTACACCTTCAAGGCCGTCGGACTCCCGGCCGCGCCGAAGCTGCCCGGCGCGAGCGGCGGGACCACGACGGACCTCCTGGAGTCCGCGGACTTCACGGGCGACAAAGGGCCGGACGTAATGACCCGCACGCACCAGGGCGAGGAGAAGGACCTGATCGCGCTGTATCCGTCGGGGAAGGACGGAAAGGCGGCGGAGCGCCCGGTGATCACCTTCAGCACGTCGATCTTCCTGAAGTAGGATCAGGTTTCCCCACGCCCCAGGTGTAGCAAGCCCCCCAGGGTTCCCTTAGGGGATGTCACAGCTCGGCCGCAAAGGCTGGCCTGTTCCGGCTCCTCCAGCCCCCCGCCCGCCCGAAACGGGTACGTTCGGTGACGTGGCTGGATTCAGGATCGGACGCGGCCGGGACAACCGCACACGTCAGCAAGACCCGCAGCAGCAGCCGTACGGACGGCAGGCGGCGCCCCCTCCGCAGTACGGAGGCGGGCAGCCGGCGCCCCCGTACGGCCGGCAGCCGCACCCTCCGCAGCAGCAGTGGCCCCCGGCGGGCGCCGGACAGCCCGGCCCCCCGCAGGGCGGTTACGGCTACCCCGGACCGGGTGGACAGGGCGGCCGACAGGGCGGGCACGGCGAGCCCGAGTACTTCGGCGACCCGTACAACCAGCAGCACGGCGGTGGCGGCGGGCAGGACCCGTACGCCAACAACCCTGGTCACACGCAGCAGTTCAGCGTGGACGAGCACGGTTACGGCGACGGCGCGACGTACCACGCGGGCGCGGCCCCGGCCCCGGCCGGCCCCCGCCTGCACTGGAAGCAGCTGCTGAGCGGCATCGTGCTGCGCCCGAACGGGACGTTCTGGCAGATGCGCGACTACGCGGTCTGGGGCCCGGCGCTGGTCGTCACGTTCCTCTACGGTCTGCTCGCCATCTTCGGCTTCGACGGCGCCCGCGAGGAGGCGATAAACGCCACCCTCTCGACGGCCATCCCGTACGTCCTGACGACGGCCGTCGCCTTCGTGCTCGGCGGCCTGATCCTGGGCGCGGTGACCCACACCCTGGCCCGTCAGCTGGGCGGCGACGGCGCGTGGCAGCCGACGGTCGGCCTCTCCATGCTGATCATGTCGATAACGGACGCACCGCGTCTGGTCTTCGCGCTCTTCCTGGGCGGCCAGAACTCCCTGGTGCAGATCCTCGGCTGGATCACCTGGGTCGCGGCGGGCGCGCTGTTCACGGTGATGGTGAGCAGGTCGCACGACCTGCCGTGGCCGAAGGCACTGGGCGCCTCGTCGATCCAGCTGATCGCGCTGCTGTCGCTGATCAAGCTGGGCACGATCTGACTGACGCCGTGAGCCCGCCGCCCCATGGGGGACGGCGGGCTCACGGCTTCTCAGGACCGGATTTCTCAGGCTTCGAGAACCTGCCCGCCGCGGCGCACGACCGGGGGCTCGACGCTCCAGGGGAAGTTGATCCACTCGTCGGTGCGCTTCCAGACGTACTCGCACCGCACGAGCGAGTGCGTCTTCTCGTAGATGACGGCGCTGCGGACCTCGGCGACGTGTTCGAGACAGAAATCGTGGACGAGTTTGAGGGTGCGCCCGGTGTCGGCGACGTCGTCGGCGATGAGGATCTTCTTGTTGGAGAAGTCGACGACGTTCGGCACCGGCGCCAGCATGACCGGCATTTCGAGAGTCGTACCAACTCCCGTGTAGAACCCACGTTCACCAGGTGGATGTTCTTGCAGTCGAGCGCGTACGCGAGCCCGCCGGCGACGAAGACCCCGCCGCGGGCGATGCTCAGAACGACGTCGGGCTCGTACCCGTCGTCGGCGACGGCCTGGGCCAGCTCCCGTACGGCGAGACCGAACTGCTCGTACGTGAGGTTCTCCCGTATGTCGTCCACGTCCCTCACACCTGGGTCCGGTGGAAGTTCAGGAACGAACGGGAGGCGGTCGGCCCGCGCTGACCCTGATAGCGCGACCCGTAACGATCGGACCCGTACGGGAACTCCGCCGGCGAACTGAGCCGGAACAGACACAGCTGTCCGATCTTCATACCGGGCCAGAGCTTGATGGGCAGCGTCGCGAGATTGGACAGCTCCAGGGTCACGTGCCCGGAGAAGCCGGGGTCGATGAACCCGGCGGTCGAGTGTGTGACGAGCCCCAGGCGCCCGAGACTCGATTTCCCCTCCAGCCGGGAGGCGATGTCGTCGGGGAGCGAGATGACCTCGTACGACGAGGCGAGCACGAACTCCCCGGGATGCAGGATGAAAGCCTCGTCCCCGGCCGGCTCGACCTTGCGGGTCAGATCGGTCTGCTCGACGGCGGGGTCGATGTGCGGATAGCGGTGGTTCTCGAACACGCGGAAGAACCGGTCGAGCCGTACGTCGATGCTCGACGGCTGCACCATCGATTCGTCGTAAGGGTCGATGCGTACGCGCCCGGAATCGATCTCGGCCCGGATGTCCTTGTCAGAGAGAAGCACGCCCCGAGGATACGCAGAACGCGCGGGCCCACCCCAACCGGGCAACCCCGCGCGCCCCTGCCAACCACCTGCGTCAGCGCTGCCCGACCTCCACGGGCACGGCATGCCGCAACCGAGCACAACGCGGACACCGAATCAACCGCCCGGGCCCGAGCCGCCCGGCGTCAAGCTGCTGCATCGGGAACGACGTAGTACTGAACACATGCCCTTCGGCACAGCGGACGACTTGGCGATCCATCAAGTCCATCAGGTCCCTTCCCCAAGAACGTGGACGAACCCACACATTAGGGGATCACCGGGACGCCCACCGAAGCGGCACTCCGATGACGGAGGCTACCCCCCAACTCCCGGGACCGAGAGCCACATCGACCAACAGGAGTCGACAATGGGGTAGAGTGTCCACGGAAGCGCCACTGATCACGGCGGCTCCGCGCGGGTGTAGTTTAATGGTAGAACATGAGCTTCCCAAGCTCAGAGCGCGAGTTCGATTCTCGTCACCCGCTCCACGACGAAGGCCCAAGTCAGCGACTTGGGCCTCCTTTGTTGTCTAGACCATTTTCCGGCCGCGTGCCATTCGCGTGCCATAGCGGCCCCTCCGACCAGGCCGAACATTGCTGTCGGACCCCATCACGCAGCGCCTGACACTCCGTCTTCTCATTTAATGAGACGCACTTTGAGTGACCTGTGTCACAAGAGATAGATCGGGCCGGGCTGTGCGGGAGCGAATCCACTGCGGGGCGATTGCCGTTGTCGTCGTCACTCTGCGGCAGGAGGAGACGGCCCTTCGGACTACCGGCGGCGAGCGGCCTGTGCGCCAGGTCCCGGCGGGCGTGGCAGGAGAGGGTGAATGGTCGCGCCGCTGCCGCTCTGCTGGGTCGGCTCTGTCTGGCGGCGGACGTCGTGGTCGATGTCGGCGGCGAGCCGACGCTGATGCTCCTTGGTGGAGTGCTGGTAGATGAGCTGCGCCTTCTCGGAGGACTGACCGGCACGGACCATGAGGTCCTTCAGCTTGGCCCCCGTGTCGGCGGCGAGGGTGTTGCCGGTGTGCCGCAGATCGTAGAAGCGGAAACCCTCGGGCAGGCCCGCCTGGTCCCGGGCTCTTCGCCACTTGCGTCCGAAGGTCGTACCGCGCAGGGCCGCACCCTTCTCTCCGACGAACACCAGCCCGTTGCCTTCTGGCTCGGCGAACCATTCCAGGTGACGGCGGAGGTCCTCGTACAGGAAGGCGGGCAGGACTATCTCCCGTTTGCCCGCTCGGGACTTGGGGTCGCCGATGACGCGGCGTCCGGTGTTCAGCTCGGGCGCGGCACGGCGCACCCAGAGGGAGCCCGCGTCGAGGTCGATGTCCCCTCGGCGGAGCTCGGCGAGTTCCTCAGGGCGCATCGAGGCGAACGCTCCGAGGAGGACCATCAGTCGCCAGCGCAGGCCGATGACATCGGCGACAGCGAAGACCTGGGCCACCGTCGCGACGGGACGTTCGTCGGCCTCTTCTCGTCCCGCGCCGCGGATACGGCACGGGTTCTTGCGGATCATGTCGTCGTCGACCGCGGTCTCCATGACGGCTTTCAGCAGCCGGTACGACTTGGCGACCGTGGTCCCGCCCGTGGACCGCAGCCGCTCCGCGCGCCAGGACCTGACGCGAGCCGGACTGATGGCGTTGACGGCCAGAGCCCCGAACGTCGGCTCCAGGTGCAGGCGCAGGAGCCGGCGGTACAGCTCGTCCGTGGTGGGTGCGAGGCCCCGTTCGTCGATCCAGCGGGTGGCGTACTCGGTGAACTGCACCTCGCCGTCGGCCGGGTCGATCCAATCGCCACGCGTCTGGTCGGCCTGGATCTGCGCGAGGAAGACCTCGGCGTCACGCTTCGTCTCGTACGTGTCGGGGGCTGGGCGCAACATGCCGTCGGTGCCGGGGTACCGGGCCTGGTACCGGCCGGACGGCAGCTTGCGTATCGCGCCGAAGCGGCGACGCGAAGCCCGGCGGGCGCGGGCGGTCAAGCCGCTCTCCCGTGACGGGGCCGCGTGGTGCGGACGGGCTCGATGGTCCGCTCGTCCACGTAGGCGCGAAGGACGCTCTCGGCGATGCGGACGTACTTGCCCACCTTGACGTAGCGGATACGGCGCTCGTGGATCAGGCGGCGTATGAACCGCTCGCCGGTACCGAGCCGTTCGGCGGCGTCGGCCACGGTGAGGAGGCGATCGGGTTCGTTGCTCACCTCCTTCCCGGCATCGGTCCGGGCAGAGGATCCGCGCGAGGGCATGGCGGAGCGATGCAAGAACGTTCCTGTTCCGGCGCGCGGGACTGGCATCCCTGGGCGGCGCCTTGGGTGTTGATCGCGGAAGGGCGGGGAGAGGCGGAGCTGGCCGGCTAGGCGGCGGTTGGCTCCCGCAGCAGTGCGGAGGGCGAGACGCGCAGCGCGCCCGCAACGACGACGAGATCGTCGATGCCGCAGCGCCGCTGGGCGGGTTCGATGCGGGACACGGCGGACTTCGCCGCGGGGCGGCCCAAAGCCGGCGCGCGGTCTGCGAGTCGACACTTGTCGATGCCTTGCCGGGTGCGAAGGAATTCAACGGTGCGGTCAGCCCGGATTCCTGCCCGACCTATTGCGAGTGGTCTGATTTCCATAGCCAAATTTGTACCTCGGGTTCGCCGGTTTGGTTAACCGGCGTTCTGCGGCTATGTTGCGGCCCGTTACACCGTCACGGGGAAGTTGAGCGGGGTGCCCGGGGGCGATGTGCGGATGTCGGCGGCGAGCATCGAGGTGTGGTCTGACGTGGGGTTATGTGTTGTAGCTCGGGCCACGGCGGCTGTGCAAGCTTTCCGCGATGTGATGCTTCTGGCTTTGCCGTTGAGCGGGCTCTTTCGTCAACCGGCGTTTCGGGTCTACCGTTAGTGAAAGGCCCCCGCAGCAGGTGTTCGCCGACAGCTGTCCGCTTTCTCCGGTGAATGCTGGACTTGTGCGGCGTGGGTGTGGCTTCTTGGATTCGCCCGCCCGGAAATGAGGCCGGCTCCCGGCGCGCAAAGCGCCGGGAGCCGCCAAGTCCCCTGCCGATTCGCCCTTCCGCGACGAACACAACGGTGTGCCATGGGTGCCAGCCCATCGGACACCGGGTGAGGAACCTCCATGCCCGACCCTACGGCCCAGCCCGCCGTAGCCGCCTCCCCTGCCCCGAGGCCCAGCCAGCCGCCGGGTCTCACCGCAGCCGGCCACCGGAGCGGCCGATGAGCAAGGACGCCCGTGAGTGGGTGTGGGAGCACAGCTCCAGCCGGGGAACCGCGCGCCTGGTCCTGCTGTCGATCGCCGACCGGGTGCCGGACGAGCAGTGCGTCGCCTGGGCCTCGATCACCTCTCTCATGCAGCGGACGAACGCGAGCCGCAACGCCGTACGCAGCGCTCTGACCACCCTCGTGAACAGCGGCGAGCTGGAGACGCTGGACGCCTTCACCGGCCCGCAGCGCAGCACGGTCTACCGGCTGCCGCGCACCGCCGCACAGCTCGCCAAGGCCGCCGCGGCCACGAAGGACGACCCCGAGGCGATTGTCGAGCCGCCGGCCGACTCCGATCCGGTGCCGGAGCTGGACGGGAAACGGCTGCGGAGGCACGGAATCTGGCCCAGAGACGGGTCGGAATCCGACCCCCGCCGTCAAATTCCGGCCGGGCCGGAATCTGACCCCTCACGTCAGAATCCGACCCCCCGACGGGTCGGATACCGACCCCCGGAAGGGTCAGAAACCGACCCCCAGAACCGTAGTGAACCGAAGGTGAACCGTAGGTACAGCAGCAGTGGTGCTGCCCCGGTCACCTCGGCCGGCGAGTGGCAGGCCGACCCGGACACCCACGCCTGGGCCCGGCAGCAGGGCCACCTCGACCGCCTCGGCGAACAGGGTCTGGCCGCCGCCGACGCGAAGTGGCGTGCGCACCGTGCCGACTTCCAGCCCCGTACGACAGGAGCCTGGGCGGCGGACTGGCGCTCCTGGATCGCCCGAGAACACAACCCCACACCCAGCCGCCCGAACCTCTACGCCCGGCCCGGCAACAGCCCCGCCAGCCGCGGGTTGACCCGCACCGAGGCCCACATCGCCGCCCTGCGCGCCGCGCTCAACGAGCCGAACGGAACGGAGTAGCACCCCGGTGACCCCCAACGAAGTCGGCGCCCTTCTGGCCTACCTCGGCCGGCTCGACCCCCGCCTCATCCGCACCGACACCGGCGAAGCCCGCGACCAGATAGCCCAGTGGCACCACCTGCTCGGCGACGTGCCCCTGGACACCCGACACGGATGGGACACCCGCCTCGTCGCCCGGGACCACATCCTCAACTCGCCGTACCCCATCCTCCCCGCGGACGTCGCCCGCCGGTGGAACGCCTACCGCCGCGACCGTCTCCAGCGGCACACCGACCCCACCCCGTCCGCCGATCCGGACGACCAGGCAGCCTGGACCGCTGAACTGGTGGGCACACGAAGGGCCGTGGCCACCGGCAGCGCCGAGCCCGCCCAACACCGGTCCCTCACCAGCGGCCGGGCCCGCCCCGACCTGGAAGCGCGGCTGCGGGAAATCGGCTCCTGCATCCCCCCGGCCGTCCGCACGCAGCTGGCCAGCTACCGGCCCACCCGCGCAGCCCGCGAGGCGGCTATCGCACAGGGTCAGCCGGATGCCCTCGGTGTCCGCTGCGAGTGGTGCCACGCCGCCGAGGGACAGCCCTGCCGCAGCAGGCGCGTCGGCCCCGACGGCGGAGCCAGGGGCAACGCCCCACGGACCACACCCCACCCGTCCCGCCTCGAATCCGCCGCAGCGCAGCACGCACAGCAACCCGCGCCGGCCTCCGAGCGCCCGAGGCCAAGCTCGACAACCAGTCGGCCCACGCCCAACAGCCCCGATACGGACGAGCCAGCGACCCGCCAGATGTCGGCCGACGCCGCGAACGCCCTTCTCAGAAAGGCCGCATGAGCAACCTCCTGCCCTCAGGTTCGATCACCGACCTGCTCACTCTTCTCGCGGTCGGGGTCACGTTGACCGGCGGGTTGGCCCTCGCCGTGGCGGGGTGGTCGAACCATCGGCGAACCGAGCGAGAACCGCGGCGGGCGGGCAGTCCTGCGGTGAAGGTCGCCGCAGTCGCGGCGCTCGGCTGCACCGCCTACAGCGCCGACACGAGCTGGCGGTTCGCCGCGGACTACCTCGACATGGCCGGCACGGTCGAGCGGGCCATGATGTTCGGCGCTGCGGAACTGGCCCTGTTCGCGACCGCGCTGATGGCGCGGCAGAATCTGAGCAGCCGGGGCGCGCCGGGGCTGCCCGGGAGCCTGGTGTGGGTGATCACCGGGGTGCAGATCATCCCGGCGTACGCCGAGTCCGGAATGGTCGGCGGCACGGTACGGGCCTTCGTCGGACCCGTCATGGCCGCCATGCTCTGGCACCTCGCCATGGGCATCGAACTGCGCCTGCACAAGCCGGGCGCCGCTTCGAAGAGTCTCCTGGCCAGGCTCGGGCGCGAGGTGCGCGAGCGGTTTCTGTCCCGCCTGGGCATCGCCGCCCGCGACCGTGACGCCGCGCAGATCACCCGCGAACGCGCCACCGCCCGCGCCGTCACGCTCGCCACCCGCCTCGCCGAACGCACACCCGCTCAGAGGCAAGGGTGGCGCGGGCGGAGACTCACACGCCGCCTGTCCAAAGCCGTGGGACGCGCCGCAGTCGGCACCGACCCAGCGCAGCGAGCGCAGCTGCTCGACCAGCTCGCCGCCCGCAGGCACGCACTTGCCCTCGCCACGGTTGCCCTCCCCTCCCCCTGGACCGTCGTGCACAACAAGCGGGCTGATGCGGTATCAGACACGGCCCCTTCACCGGGAGACCGGTTACACCTCGGTCCCCGGCGACGGTCCCCGCGCTGAAACCGAATCCTTCGGGGACCGGGCATCGGGGACCGAAAGGGGACCGGTCCCCGAAAGCGAAAAGCACGACGCCGGGACCGACGGGGGGACCGAGCAAAGCGAACTGGGGACCGACGAGAAGGCCCAGGACTCTGCGGGGACCGACGCCGTCGTCAGCGACGGGGACCGCGTCGAACCCGCTGGTCAGGCGACTCCAGAGCCGCCTACCGCAGTTCACCGCAGGGACCGGAACCGCCAGAGCACCGGCGCGGGGACCGTCCGCCGTGGGGACCGGGGCCAGCTTCTCGCCGTCACGGGGACCGCGCGTCACGGGAACCGGGACCGCAGAACCACACCCGTGGGGACCGAGACGGGGACCGAAAAACACGGGGACTGAGAACGAGTTCGTACGGTCCCCGTGCGACGGAACCAGAGGGCGAAAGGCAAGCGGAACCGGTCCCAAACGAGGCAGGCGAAGGGCGCGCCGAAGGGACCGGCGCTGTCGATGGACCAACTCGTCGCCAGGGTTCGGCCCCATGTCCCGGCGGTGCTGGAACGGGACGGCAACGAGGCCGTCACCCGGGTTCAACTGCGGGAGATCCTCCGCCGAGAGGGCCTGAGGGGAGGCCGGAACGACCGACTGGGCCCCGTGCTGCAGGAACTGCGCACCGAAACCACCATCTGACATCCGACAATCACGCACGACGAGGAACCGCATCCGATGACAAACCCGCAGAACACCCCCGCCCACGAGCCCCGTGAGGCAGATATCAACTCGACCTCAGGCGGAGCAAGTTATCGCGTGAGCATTGCTGCCGATGGCAGCAATGCTCACGCATCTCCCGCCCCGGGGGCGGCGGGATCCGGCCGGCGCCAGGGGGCGCCGGCCGGTCCGGATGAGGCCGAGGGCGGCCCGCATCCGGAACAGCAGGAGGAGCAGCACGAGTGCCGTCGTTCGTCGTGTCAGCACGCTTGCGCCGCATCGTTGAAGCCGCGCGTGAAGCAGCGTGAGCGTCTGCGTGACGACGACAAGCGCATGCACCAGCCGAGCTGCCGCATGAACGACACCGAGTACCGCCTCCTCGCCGACGGTGCCACCGCCTGCGGTATGAGCATCGCCGCCTTCCTCGCCCGCGCCGGCCTCAACGCCGCCCGTAATCTCGACCGGACCGCGGCCGAGGTGGCCGGTGAACGCGAAATCGTGAGCGAGCTGTTCGCGCTGCGCCGGCATCTCGGGCAGATCGGCAACAACCTCAACCAGGTCGCCAAGGCCGCCAACTCCGGCGCCGACGTCCTCCACGCCACTGGTGTTCTCGCCGCCGTCGAACGCGCGGCACAGCGGGTGGACTCCTTCACCCAGCACTACCTCAGCAACGAGAACCGGCCCGGATGATCTGCCGATGATTCCTCGTGTTCAGAAGCGGGGCAGCCGCACGGTCGGCCTGATCTTCTACCTGTACGAGCCCGGCAGGTGCGAGGAGCACACCGACCCCCACCTCGTCGCGGCCTGGGACGCCTTCGCACCCGACCCCGGCCGCCACCCCGACGCCACCTACGACCACCTCGCACAACTCCTGGACCAGCCCGTCGACACCTTGTCGCCCTCGCGCCGCCCCGAGCAGCACGTTTGGCACCTGTCCGTCCGCGCGGCTCCCGAAGACCCGCTGCTCACCGACGCGCAGTGGGCGGACATCGCCCGCCGTATGGTCGCCGCCACCGGCATCGCCCCCACCGGCGACGACACGGCATGCCGGTGGGCCGCCGTACGTCACGCGGACGACCACATCCACATCGTCGCCACCCTCGTACGCGAAGACGGCCGCAGACCACGGCTCAACAACGACGCCGCCCGCGCCCAGGCCGAAGCCCGCCTCCTCGAAGCCGAGTACGGCCTGCGGCAGCTCAACCCCGGCGACGGCACCGCCGCCAAACGCCCCACCAGCGCCGAGCGCCACAAAGCCGAACGCGAGAACCGCCCCCAGACCCCACGCGAGGAACTACGCGAAACCGTCCGCCACGCGGCAGCCGGCACCATGAACGAGTTCTTCACCCGCCTCACAGCAGCCGGACTCCTGGTTCACCAGCGCGCCGCGCCCTCCGGCGACCTCCTCGGATACAAAGTCGCCCTGCCCGACGACCGCAACCACGACGGCGAACCCGTCTTCTACGCCGGATCCACCCTCGCCCCCGACCTCTCCCTCCCCAGAATCCGCAAACGCTGGACCACCAGCGGTCCACAGGCCGAACATGACACCGACGTGTCCGCAGGTCCTCGGTGGCCAGGGCCGGCAGGCGCGAGACGGCGGGCGAGCACCGCGATGTGGCAGGCCCTGCTGGTCATCGACCACGGCACCGACGAGCAGATCGCCGCCCGCATCACCGGGGCGGGGGAAGTCCTGGACGCGCTCGCCACCACGAGCGCAGCCCCTACGAGAGACGAACTGCGGCAGGCAGCCTTCCTGTTCGAGCGCGCCACCCGGTCCCACATCCAGACTGAACGGGGGCACGACCGGGCGCTTCGCCGGGCCGCCCGCGACCTCGTCCGCAGCGGGCCGGTCCTCGGGCACGGAGAGGACGGGGCGACCACAGCCATGGTGATCGACATGGCGTTCTTCCTGATCACCGCCGCCGTCCACTGGCACACCAGAAAGAACCACGCCCAGCAGGCCGCCGCCGCCCGCCAGAGCGCCCAACACCTGCGTACCGCTTACCGGGCCGCCGCCCGCCATCCGATGGCCGTGCTGCACCAGCGAGGCCAGCACCTCACCCAGCCCCGGCTTCAGAGACAGGCCGCGCACCTACGGGCGGCGGTGCCGGAGCTGGCCGAGCAGATCCTCAACGAACCCGGCTGGCCCGCCCTCGCCGCAACCCTCGACGACACCGAAGCCGCCGGACACCAACCAGCCGCGCTGCTCACCGACGCCACCAGACGCCGCGAGCTGGACACCGCCGACTCCACCAGCGACGTACTGGTCTGGCGGCTGCGCCGCACGGCTGACCTCCCTGCCGACGCCGAACGGATACCTGTCCAGAGGTCCGTACCGGCACCGGCACGTATACCGCCGGGCCGTCAGCTCAAGGGTGGTTCGGACTCATTGCGTCAACGCCGATGACGGCGGTCTGCAGCGTGCGGCGGCGTTCTCGCGTCGGCTGACGAGACCGGGCGACGCCCACTACGCCCTCTCCTCAACTCAGCCGACACGCGCCGGGCGGAGCGCTACCGCGCCCGTGGCGAGGAGCTTCCACCGGGTGACGGGCAGCCTTGCTCCAGGAGGCCGTCGCGGGTACCCGATGGTGTCCTGCGGTGCATCCTCTGACAGGACGCCGGTGCGGGACACGGTCTACCCGTGTCCCGCACCGGCGGTGAGCGCTGATCAGTGAGGGGTGATCAGTGGAGTGGAAGGTGGATTCGAGCGGCCCTGCGGAGACGCCGCCGAGGAAGCCCTTGGCCGGTGAGCCTCCGTCGATCCAGGCCGCTCCGCCGGGGTCTCGTATCGTCAGCCGAACGCCTTATCCGCGAATGCCCAGAGGAACACCCCGCTCGTCCTCACACCTCGGCCGCGGGCACGGTGATCACCGGGCACTCCGCCCGGTGGAGGAGACCGTGGGCCACTGATCCCAGTCGCATGCCGCTGTACCCGCCGCGTCCGCGCCGCCCCACGACCACCGCGGAAGCGGAGGCGGATGCTCGGGCGAGTTCTTCGACGGGGTGCCCGCGCCGTACCTCCTGGCTGATCTTCACGTCCGGATGGGCGCTCGCGGGGCCCGCGACCGCCTCGGCGAGCAGTCTGCGGCGTTTCTCGACACCGGCTTCATCGTCCCCGAACGCCACGGCGGGGCGCCGCCACGCCCACACGGCGTGAACGCCGACGCCACGGAGATCCGCCTCCTCGACAGCGACCGCCACGGCGGCCCGTGAAGAGGCACTGCCTTCCACCCCGACGACGAGCCCGGAGGAATCGTGCCCGCTCTGCTCTGTCGCTCTCACGACGGCGACGGGACAGTCGGCGTGCGCGCTGACGGGGACGGCCACGGAACTCGCGCTCAGTATTTCCGCCGGACGGCTGAGACGCCGGGAGCCCAGGACGACCATGCGAGTGTTCGACGTCGCCCGCTGGTTGAGCACCGCTGCGGGAAAACCGTCCAGGAGTTCCGTCTCGACGTGCGCTTCCGGGGCGAGACCGGTAACCGATTCCGCGGCGGCGGTCAGTGCTCGTTCCCCCTGCGCCCGCAGCGCCATGTACTGGGGTGTTGTGTCGACGTGCTGGGTGTCGAGCATCGGCGGCACGGCCACCACAAGGCGCAGAGGGCTGTTTCTGAGACCAGCCTCGGCCACCGCCCACGCGATGACCAGTGCCGGGAAGCCTCGTGGGTCGACGCCCACGAGTATTTCGTCGCCTGTCGCGCGATCCGTCATCGTTCCTCCTCGGCTCCGGCGGCCCCGGGCGCGTTTCTGAGCCGGCCAACGGGACCGACATGGCACAGCTCCACGGTGTCATCGCCGGACGACGCGGCAACAGGGCCGCACAGGCCCCCGACAGGACCGAAGGGTCCCGGAAGCCCGGTCCACGGCGGCCATGACTGCACCACTCGGCCCTACTCCCACCCGTGGTCACCCCACGACGCTGGAGAAGGTACGCGGAGTCAGCCGGTCGGCTGCCCCTGCGGGTGAATCCGATCCAGGGAGGTCCACCATGACCGCCAACGTGACCGTGGGTATCGACGGCTCCTCCGAGAGCCTCGCCGCAGTGGAATGGGCCGCCCACGAGGCAGAGGTGCGTCAGTCGACGCTGCGCATCCTCCATGTGGAGGAGTGGCCTCCGCTGCCGATCGTTCCGCCTCCCTCGGTCATACCTTTCCCGACCTCACCGTCGCAGTGGTCCGAAGAACTCCTGCGGGACACGGCTGAAGCGACCCGGCTTCGTCATCCCCAGCTGACTGTCACCACCGCCGCGCCCGCCGGGCGCCCGGAACGGATTCTCCTCGCCGAGGCCAACGAACCGGACCGAGCCGAACTGCTCGTCCTCGGGTCCCGCGGGCTCAACGGCGCGCTCGGTTTCATCGTCGGATCGATCAGCCTGGCCGTCGTGGGGGCGGCGGAGCGTCCCGTGGTTCTGGTACGCGCCGACCGGCACCACAGCGGTGAGAGCGCCCGTGCGCCGTCCGAGCGTGTGCCGTCCGGGGGCGGCGCACTGGTGCTCGGCCTCGATCTCCAGGAACCGGCCGAGTCGCAGAACGTTCTGCTCGATTTCGGATTCGCCGAAGCGGCCCGCCGCGGGTGCACGCTGCGCGTGGTCCACGCCTGGTCGCTGCCTGCCCAGTACGGGTACGCGGAGATCGCCCACCCAGGGGTGGGAATGGAGATCGCCGAGCACATCACCAAGACCCTCGACGAAATACTCGCGCCGTGGCGACAGCGCTTCCCCGCGGTGTCGGTCTCCGCGAAGGCTCTGGTCGGCGTGCCCGGCGCACAGCTCGTGTACGAGTCCGCCGACGCCGACCTTCTGGTGGTCGGCCGACGGAGGCCGAGGGTTCCCCTCGGGCCACGACTGGGGCATGTGGCGCAGTCGGTGATCCATCACGCGACCGTGCCGGTCGTCGTGGTTCCCCATGAGTGACTCGCGCACGGGTGGCTCGGGCGGTGGCTACCGGCGTGGTACGACAGCCACCGGAACCGGACAGTGGCGCAGGAGCGCGTGGGTCATGTGCCCGACACGGGAGAAGCCCCGCCGGTGTTGGTGCGCTTCCAGGCTGAGCACCACGAGTGCGGCCCCGGCACCGGCGTCCGCCAGGTCCCGGGCGGGTTTTCCGACCGCGGAGTGTTCTCGGACCGGGACCTCCGGGTAGCGCTCGGACCACGGTGTCAGGGTGGCCTGAAGTGCCTCTTCGTCCCGCGCGGGCTCCTCTTCCCGCCAGACCTGATCGGCCTCGGTGCCGTGTGCGAAGTGCGCCGGGTGGTTCCAGCCGTGAATCATGTCCAGCGGTGCCCTGCGGAGCGACGCCTCTTCGAAGGCGAACCGGAGCGCCTCCTTGCTCGGCCGGCCGAGGTCGACCGCGACCACCACCGGGCCGGGGGCCACCTCGGCCGGTGCGTGCTCACCGCGCCCTTCGCCGTCCCGCTCCGCCGTCCGCCGGCCGGAACCGACAAGGACGACGGGCCGCTCGGTGAGCGACACCGTGGCGGATGCCACCGACCCCCCGAGGAATCCGGTCCGTGTGGCGAGCCCTCCGGAGCCGATGGCCAGCAGCTGGCTCTCCCCGGCGGCCCGGCACAGTGTCTCGGTGGGAGGCCCCGTAAGCCGTTCCGCCGTGATGTGCAGGTCCGGGTAGCGGTGGCGAAGTTCGGCGGCCGTCTCCACCGGCACCCGGCGGGACCACTGCTCCGCCAACTCGTTCGAGGTCAGCGAGGCACGGGAGTACGGCTGCCACTCCCACGCGCAAACGAGCCGCAGGAGCGCTTTCCTGAGAGACGCCTCGTGCGCACCCCAGTAGGCGGCATCAATGCTCCCCGGCGTGTTGTTCAGGCCGACAGTCACATGACGTGGCATACAGCACCTCCGGCAGCGGCGATCTCTCGTTCCTGGCCGGTCGGGCATGACCGGCCGGGAACGGCGAAGCCTCAGTGCCCTTCCGGAACGATCGCGACGGGGCACGGCGCGTAATGCAGCATCGCGTGGTTCACCCGCCCCAGCTGCAGCCCGACGGCGCCAGGGCGCCGGCGAGCACCGACGACGAGAAGATCCCCGGGGGCGGTGTGTTCGAGCAGCGTCTGATGCGCGGTGCCCTGTACGACCTCCCGGCGGACGGTCACCTCCGTCAAATCCTCGCCCACACCGGCCAGCACTGCGTCCACGCATTCGTCAGCCCCCTGCCGGTACGCCCTCATCGGGTCGTTGTCGGCCAGGGGATAGGGTACGGCCTCGTGAACCGGGCTGCGCCAGGCGCGTACGGCGACGAGTTCGCACCCCCTCGACCGGGCTTCGCGGAACGCGAAGCGCGCCGCCGCGCCGCTCGCGGCGGCGTCTCCGACACCGAGAACGACCCTCCCGAGGCCGGTCCGGTCGACGGGTTCCTGGCCTCGGACCACGCGGGGCAGCGGGCCCGGGCGGCGACGGACAGGCTCACGGATCCCAGGAGCATTGCGGTGACCGGGCCGCGTCCCCGGGAGCCCACGACGAGCAGCGCGGCGTCGTCCCCCTCTCTCAGGAGCGCTGTCACCGGCTCCTCGGGCTGGACGTCGGTAGTCACCTTCACCTGGGCGGCCAGGGTGTTCGCACGTTCCTCGGACGTCGCGACCAGATTCTCGGCGAGTACCTGCTCGGACGGGCGGTCCGCGGCGAGCCTGGGCCGTATCTCTTCGTAGTGTTCCCAGAGCGACGCGTGAACGATTCTCAACGGCAGACCGCGGCGATCCGCTTCGGCCACCGCCCAGTCCAGTGCCTGGAGGCTGCCTTCCGATCCGTCGACTCCTACGACCAGCGGAAGCTCCATCACTCCCACAACCTCCTCCAGTGATTCGGTGACGCCCGTCTCCGACCATGTGCGTGTCGGTCGGCCGCCGGGAAGATCCCTTGTTCAGTCTGCGAACGTCAGCACCTCACGTACCGGCCGACGTTGTGTCCTCGGTCCATGGGGGCCGTATCCCAGCCGCAGGATCATCTGGACATGCCCTGACCCCGACACCGGATCGCGCAGCAGCCACCGCAGGTCGGACCATTCGAGCGCCTGGGTGGCGAACGAACTCGTCAGTCCGTGCCGTGTGGCGACGAGGAGCAGCCGTTCCAGTGCCTGTCCCGCCCGCAGCCAGTCGGCCGGTCTGTCCGCCGCCGTGCTGAGCAGCGCCAGCTGTGGCCGGCCCTCGAAGTCGGCCGTGGACCGGCCCCTCACCACATCGAGCCCGGCGAAGTCGCGGGCGGGGGCGGTTCCACCGCGCTTGCGCGGCCCGAAGGCGTAGTCCGGCACCCCGTCTGTCGTCACGTCGGTCCTGGAGTTCCTGGTCCACCGTGCGCGCTCGGCGTCCCGGTCGGGGTCCATGAGGTTGTAGCCCTCGCCGTCTCTGATCAGATCCAGCACCGCCTGAAGGTGCGGGGACGAGAGGTAGGCCAGTTCGGCGCCTTCGAGGCGGGCGGCCTCAACGAGCGCGTTCCGGAGGCCGGTGGGTATCTCCCGCTCGGAGAACGGGAACCGGCTCGTATTCCGTTCGCGAATGGCCGGATACAGGTCGGCGAGAGCGCCCGGCGTCGTGGCGGAGCCGATGCGTACGGTCGCCAGAAGGCTCGGAGCGGCCGGATCAGGAAGAAGCGTCGTCCCGGAACTCCGGCCGAGATGGGCGAGCGGAACCCGCAGGTTGAGGAGCGCGGCTCCGCAACCGATGTGCAGACCTCGTCCGGCTGGGTCCTCGTGCGGCAGTGCACGCGACGGATCCGCAGACATCGTGAGGGTGCCGGTGCCCGGGGCGTACCGGAACAGCCATGGCTGCGCGTTGTGCATCGACGGTGCGGCGATGGCGTCGGACACGAGCCCCGTCACCGTCCGCTCGTCGATCGTCTGTACGGACACGGTGCCTCCTGGGCCTCGTCGTCCTTCCAGCGTGGCGGCGCGACGGAGTTCCGGGCAGGGGCCGACCGTCCCCCACCTTGAGCCCTGTCGGCCCCGTATGGGCACCTGTCCCAGGGCCTGTCGCCGCCCGATAGGGCTGAGTGGCACCTGGGGTGCCGTGCCGACGGGAGTCACGCTTGAGGTGTGACCGTAGCTGGGCGTCCACCGCCCTGGAAGGAGTGCAGGACATGGACCACCGCAGCATCGGTGAACTCATGAGCCGCAACGTCGTGAGCGTGCGCCTCGACACCCCGTTCAAGGAGATCGCCAGAGCCCTGTCGGATGACGGCATCAGCGCCGTGCCCGTGCTGGACGACGAGGGCTGTCCGGTCGGCGTCGTCTCCGAGGCCGACCTGCTGCACAAGGCGGCAAACAGGTCCGACATGTCGGGTAGGACACCACTGCCCCACCTTGAGGCATGGGAACGCGCCAGGGCGGAGGGCGTGGTCGCCGCGGAGATCATGTCCGCCCCGGCGATATGCGCGCGCCCTCAGTGGACGGTCGTGGAGGCCGCGCGTCTCATGGCTGATCGACACGTCAAACGGCTGCCCGTGGTGGACGAGACGGACAGGCTGCTGGGTATCGTCAGCCGGTCCGACCTGTTGCGCGTGTTTCTCCGGCGGGATAGCGCCATCCACGAGGAGATCTCGCGGGACATCCTGACGCGGACGCTGCGGCTGGCACCGTCGGCCGTCATGGCCGACGTCGAAGAGGGGCAGGTCGCGCTCCACGGCGCCGTGGACGACGAACACACCGTCGCGGTTCTCCTGCGGCTGTGTGGCAGCGTGGACGGTGTCGTGGCCGTCTCCGAAGACCTCAAACATCCGCCGGAAGAAACCGGCCGCACCGAATCCGCCGGAAGGCGGGGGACATCATGAACCGTGTGGTCACCGTCGGCCTGGACGGCACGCCCGAGTCCCTCAGCGCCGCCCGCTGGGCCGCGCGGGAGGCGCAACAGCGCAACGCGACCTTGCGGATGACGCACGCGTGGGTGCTGCTCTCCGACGCGCGGGACCATCCGCCCACCGAGGAGAACGACCCGAACTACTGGCCCAAGTGGATCACGGACCAGGCAATGCAAAGCATTGAGCCGATCTACCCCGACCTGCCCGTGGTCGAGGACCTGGTGGCCGAGGATCCGGTGGACGCGCTGCTGGCGGCCGCGAAGGAGTCGGAGCTGCTGGTGCTCGGCTCTCGGGACATGTCCCCCATGGCGAGCTACTTCCTCGGAGACGTGGGTCTGCACGTCATGGTGCGGTCGCGGACTCCAACCGTGTTGGTGCGGGCGCGTGAGGACTCCGAGCCGCCCGCCGACGAAGGCGACGTGGTGGTGGCTCTGAGCCTTGACGGCCCGTGCGACGCACTACTGGAGTTCGCCTTCACCAGCTCGGCCCGGCGGAATGTCAACTTGCGCGCGGTGCACGGCAGGAACCTGCCGGCCGCCGCGTACACGCGTGGCGGCATCGTCGCGGATCCGTACCTTCGCAGCGAAGTCATCGGCCACGCTCAACGGGAACTGGCCGACATGCTCTGCCCCTGGCGGGAGAAGTTCGGGGACGTGAGGGTGGTCGACAGCGTGTGGGCTGAGAGCCCGGCGAAAGCGGTGATACGGGGCGCAGTGGGCGCCGGGCTGCTCGTCGTCGGCCGTCGCCAGAAGGGGCCGAGGGCATCACCCCCGGTGGGCAACGTCCTGGCGGCAGCCGTACACCACGCACCTTGTCCACTCGCGGTCGTCCCGCTTGTTTGACAACACATTTCGCAGGACCGGCACAGGGGGTTCGGCAAGCCCCGAGTGCCAGACTTCCAAGGAAGGGACACGTCATGAGGGCACTGGTGCTTCACGGGCCCGGAGAGTCGTCGTGGGACGAGGTCCCCGACCCCGCGCTCAAGGACGGGGGGGACGTGGTGGTCCGCGTCGACGCCGTCACGATCTGCGGCACAGACCTGCACATTCTCAAGGGGGACGTGCCGGAAGTCGATCCGGGCACGGTCCTCGGTCACGAGGCCGTCGGCGAGGTGGTCGAGGCCGGTGACGACGTGCGCAGCGTGCGCCCGGGGGACCGGGTCCTGGTCTCCTGCATCACGGCCTGCGGGCGCTGTCGTTTCTGCCGCGAGGCCCGCTACGGCCAGTGCCTGGGCGGCGGTGGCTGGGTACTCGGGCACCTGATCGACGGAACGCAGGCGGAGTACGTACGCGTGCCCCATGCGGACATGTCCGTCCACCCCCTGTCCAGCGGCGTGAGCAACCAGGATGCCGTGCTGCTCGCTGACATCTTCCCCACCGCGTACGAAGTGGGCGTCCTCAACGGCCGGGTCCGCCCCGGCGACACGGTCGTGGTGGTCGGAGCGGGTCCGATCGGACTGGCCGCGATCACGACGGCACGGCTGTTCAGTCCCGGCCGGGTCATCGCGGTCGACCTTTCCCCGGCGCGGCTGGAGGCCGCGCGGCAGTTCGGTGCCGACGCGGTGGCGAACGGGTCGGAGGACCCCGCCCGCCTGGTGAGAGACCTCACCGACGGAACCGGCGCGGATGTGGCGATCGAAGCGGTCGGAGTGCCGGAGAGCTTCGAGCTGTGCACTCGTACGGTGCGCGCCGGCGGGCACGTCGCGAACATCGGCGTCCACGGCAAACCGGCAGTGCTGCACCTGGAGGACCTGTGGATCAAGGACGTGACGATCACCACCGGCTTGGTGGACACCTCCTCGACCCCGATGCTGCTGGGAATGCTGGCCGCCGGACGGCTTCCCACCAGCTCCCTGGTCACACACACCTTCGGCCTCGACCAGATGGAGGAGGCGTACGGGGTCTTCTCGGCCGCGGCCGACAGCGGCGCGCTGAAGGTCGTCCTGGAGAGGGCGGGAGCATGAGGCGGCAACCGCGATGACCGACAGTGACCCTGACCGGGGTTTCCGGCCCGACGCCCCTGTCGCGCATTTGTCCGATCTAGGACGCCGGGTAGCGGCTAGGCGCCAGGAACTGGGGCTGACGTGTGAAGACGTGGCGGTGCGATCGGGCTCGGCCCCCGGATACATCCAGTACCTGGAGGAGCGGGCGGCGGCGCCCGGGACCGGATTCCTGCTGCGCCTTGCCGACGCACTGGAGACCACGGTCACGGAGCTGGTCGGCGGGACGGCCGATCTGCCGCCCGGCCTCGGGGAAGCGGGCCGTGATCCGGAGCTGACCGCCCTGAGCGCCGAGGAGTGCCGACTGCTCCTGGCCGGCCACGGGGTGGGAAGGGTGGCGGTGACCCTGCACGGTGCGCCGGCCGTCTTCCCCGTGAACTACACGGTCGACGGAGATCTGGTGGCCTTCAGAACATCGCCGGAGGCGGCGCCCTCGGCTGCCCAGGGTCATGAAGTCGCGTTCGAGGTGGACCACATCGACGAAGCGTTCAGTGAGGGCTGGAGCGTCCTCGTCGTCGGTGACGCCCGGGCGGCCACCGATCCGGGGCAGGTCCTGCGCCTGGAAGAACTGGCTCACACCACCCCCTGGGCCGGCGGCGACCGCGGGCTGTGGATCGTCGTCACCCCGGCCGAAGTCACCGGCCGTCGGATCCACCTGCGCCGGAATCGGCGGCCGTCCTCTCCACCCCCGGCCGCCTGACACCGTTCGTCTCCCGCGGCGGCGCTCCGCGCCCACGGGACGGCGCTTCGGGATGCGGTGACGAAAGCAGTCGCTACCGTGAGAAACGCGGGCCGAAGAAGGGCCCGACGGCAGCACTGCCCCGACGGAGGACTCGTGGCCGACGACACGGGCAGGTACGGCGACGGCGTACCCGAACGGCAGGACGTCCTGTCCGAAGAGCTGCGGGCACAGCTCGGCGCCGTGCAGTACGGCAATCCCGAATCGGTGCAGAGCCTGCTCCAGGCCGTGCTCTCGGTCGGACGGGGGCTGGACCTGCCTCGAGTTCTCCGGCGCATCGTGGAGGCGGCGGTGGTGCTGGTCGACGCCGAGTACGGAGCGCTCGGTGTTGTCGGAGAGGACACCCACCTCTCCCAGTTCCTGACAGTCGGCGTGGACGAGGACCGGGCAGCCGCCATCGGGCACCTTCCCCGTGGACACGGCATCCTGGGTGAACTCATCCGCCACCCCGAGCCGTTGCGCCTGTCGGACCTGACGAGCCATCCGACGTCCTACGGATTTCCGCCGAACCATCCACCCATGCGTTCGTTCCTCGGCGTTCCCATCAGGGTCCGCGACGAAGTGTTCGGCAACCTCTACCTGACCGAGAAACGCGGCGGCGGGGATTTCGACGAGGACGACGAGACAGTCTTGTCCACTCTCGCCGTGGCAGCCGGGGTGGCGATCGAGAACGCGCGGCTGTACGAGACCGCACGGGACAGGCAGAGCTGGCTGCGGGCCAACGCCGAGATCGTGGCCGAGCTGCTGTCCGGGGCTGACGAGACACGGGTTCTGCGGCTGATCGTCGACCGGGCGCGCCACATCCTCTCCGCCGACCTGGGAGTTCTCGCCCTGCCCGACAAGGACGGCTCGTCGCTGCGTGTCGCCCTCGCCACCGGAGTCGACGCGGATGCCCACAGCGGTCTGCTACTGCCCCGGGAAGGCTCGTTCGTCGGTGCCGCCCTGCATGCCGGCAAGCCGCTCATCAGCGCCGATGTGGAGCATGATCCGAGGATCACCGCCGGCCCACCGCGGTGGGGCGGTCTGGGACCGGCCGTCGCGGTGCCGATGGTCGCCAGCGAGGAGGTGCGCGGTGTCCTGCTGCTGGCCAGGCTCCGCTCGGGCGCTCAGTTCACCCGGGCCGAGGCCGCTCCCCTTCTGACGTTCGCCGCGCAGGCGGCACTCGCCATGGAACTTGCCGAGCGCCGGCGCGCCTCCGAACAGATGGCCGTGCGGGAGGACCGTGACCGCATCGCCCAGGATCTGCACGATCTGGCGATCCAGCGGCTCTTCGCCACCGGGATGACCCTGCAGAGCGTCGTCCGGTTCGTCGACCATCCCGGGGCCCAGGAGCGACTGCTGCGGGCCGTCGACGACCTCGACGAGACCATCAAGATCATTCGCTCGACCATCTTCGGGCTGCGCGTCCGGGAAGCGGGGCGGTCCAGACGCGGACTCCGCTCCCGCGCCACCGACACGGTCCAGCAGGCGGTGCGCTCTCTCGGCTTCACTCCGTCCCTGCGCATGGAGGGCCTGATCGACACGGATGTGCCCCCGGAGGCCGCCGAGCACGTCGTCGCCGTCCTCGCGGAGGCGCTCAGCAACGTCGCACGGCACGCGCACGCCGCCTCGGCGTCGGTGTCCCTGGTGGTCCGCGGCGGAACACTGACACTGTCAGTCTCCGACAACGGAGTGGGTATCGGTACGGCCGGCCGGCGAAGCGGTCTGGCGAACCTCTCCAAGCGGGCCCACGGCCTGGGCGGCACCATGACGGTCGAGGCACCCGACGACGGAGGTACGCGGCTCGTATGGACGGTGCCGGTCGTCCCGCGATGACCCAGGCGTCCGGACAGCGGCCCCGGAACGCGGGAGCGAAGGGACCGTTCGGACCACCCGCGATGCCGGACGGCCCCTGCCCGCCGGCCGGCCCCGGCAGGCATCCTTGGATGGCAAGACCCGTCCGGCGGGGGCGGTGGATCCACTGCCGGAGCGGACTCGGGAGGTGCGGCCATGGCCATGACTCTGCTGAACGCTCTGCCCCACCAGGGAAGGGAGCGTCTGATGGAATTCTCCCGTCCGGTGTCCTTCCCGGCGGGTACCCGGATCTTCGAGGACCAGGGCCTGGCGGACCGGTTCTGGGTCATCCGGACAGGAGCGGTCAACCTCGATCTGCGCGGCCACGGACGGGACGTGGGCACGCTGGACATGCTGGGCCACGGCGATCTCCTGGGATGGTCGTGGCTGGTACCGCCGTACACCTGGCATCTGGGCGCCGAAGCCTTCAGCCTGGTCAGAGCGGACGAGTTCGACGCCCGAGCGGCACGGGCCCTGTGCAACGAGGACCCCGTCCTCGGGCTGGCACTGACCCGGCGTGTGCTGGAAGTGGTGGCGGACCGCCTCCAGGCGACCCGTGTCCGTCTCCTTGGCATGGACGCCCCGCAGGAGAGCGAGCGCACGCCGCCCCGCCGATGACGAGTGGGTGGTGCCCGTGCGGCTCGTCTCGGGGAGGCGGATCCGCGCTGTCTTGGGGGCCGGATCTGCGCTGATCAGCGGCAGCCGCCGTCGCGGTCGCCGGCGGAGTCGGTGCCGTCGTCGTCGGCCCGGGAGGCCGCCTGCGTAGCGAGAACAGCGGCCTGGATGCGCCGCTCGACACCGAGTTTGGCCAGCAGCCGCGAGATGTGGTTCTTGACCGTCTTCTCGGACAGGTAGATCCGTCCGCCGATCTCCCGGTTGGTGAGCCCTTCCCCGATCAGCGCGAGAATCTCCCGCTCACGGGGAGTGAGCTGCGACAGGGCGTCCTGCTCGTGCTCCGTGCCCTCCTCCTCGCCGCGGAGACTCCTCATCAGCCGGGTCGTGGTCGCCGGGTCGAGCATGGACTGCCCGGAGGCGACCGTCCGCACAGCGGCCACCAGGTCCGATCCGTTGATCTCCTTCAGCACATATCCCGCGGCCCCGGCCATGATCGCGTCGAGGAGTGCGTCGTCGTCGTCGAACGACGTGAGCATCAGGCACGCGAGGCGGGGCATGAGCGAGCGCAGTTCCCGGCAGACCGTGATTCCGTCACCGTCGGGAATCCGTACGTCGAGCACGGCGACATCCGGGCGCAGCGCCGGGCCCTGGACCAGTGCGTGGGCCGCGGTACCAGTGTCGCCGACCACCTCGATGTCGGGTTCGGCGTCGAGCAGGTCCTGTACGCCCCGCCGGACGACCTCGTGGTCGTCGAGCAGGAAGACCCGGATCGGGTTCGACGGCGAAAACTCTCGTACCTCGCTCATGTCGGCCCTTCCGCCATTCGTGGATCAAGCCCCGGTTTCCATCCTTGCCCACCTTCCGGGGCCGGGCCAGGGCCGAACGGGCCCATGCGCCGCCCGTCCGGTCTCCCGCACGCCAGGGGCCGACAGGACCCCCGACGGGGACCTGTGGTGCGTTGGCCGCGAAAGCCGGTCGGGGGGACGCTGGAGTCCGGTCCATGCTTCACTCCGGAGGAAGCGATGCGAGACGCGAGCACCTCGGCACACGACCCGGTCACCGACACCGAACTGGCGAATCTGGTGGCGCACTGGCGGGCCGCCAACTATCTGGCGGTCGGCCAGATCTACCTCATGGGCAATCCGCTCCTCGGCGAACCGCTGCGCCCGGAGCACATCAAGCCCAGGCTGCTCGGCCACTGGGGCACCTCCCCGGGGCTGAACCTCGTCCACACCCACCTCAACCGCGTCATCAAGGCCCGGGACCAGGACGCCCTGTGCGTCTGGGGGCCGGGCCACGGTGGCCCGGCGGTGCTGGCCAACTCCTGGCTGGAGGGAAGCTACTCCGAGACGTATCCGGACATCGGGCGGGACGCGGACGGCATGGCCCGCCTCTTCCATCAGTTCTCCTTCCCCGGCGGGGTGCCCAGCCATGTGGCGCCCGAGACGCCGGGGTCGATCCACGAGGGCGGCGAACTCGGCTACTCCCTCGCCCACGCCTACGGCGCGGCGTTCGACAATCCGGATCTCCTGGTCATCTGTGTCATCGGCGACGGCGAGGCGGAGACCGGCCCCCTGGCGGCGTCGTGGCACTGGAACAAGTTCCTCGATCTGGTGCACGACGGCGCGGTTCTCCCGATCCTCCATCTCAATGGCTACAAGATCGCCAATCCGACGGTGCTCGCCCGTGTCCCCGAGCCGGAACTGGACGACCTGCTGCGCGGATACGGTCACGAGGTGCTGCACGTCACCGGGGACGAGCCGTACGCCGTCCACCGCGCCATGGCCGAGGCCATGGACACCGCGCTAGACACCATCGCGCTCATCCAGCGCACCGCCCGGGACGAAGGTGTCACCGAACGCGCCCGATGGCCCGTGATCGTTCTGCGCACACCGAAGGGCTGGACGGGACCGGCCACCGTGGACGGACTGCCGGTCGAGGGCACCTGGCGGGCCCATCAGGTACCGCTGCCCGCTGTTCGTGAAAACCCCGAGCACCTGCGGCAGTTGGAGGCGTGGCTCCGCTCCTACCGGCCGGAGGAGCTGTTCGACCATGACGGCCGCCCTCTCCCGCATGTCCTGGCGTGCGTCCCCGAAGGCGCGCGCCGGCTCGGCTCGAACCCGTGTGCCAACGGCGGTCTGCTCCTGCGGGACCTGCCCGTACCAGCCCTGGAGCCGTACGCCGTGAAGGTCGAGCGCCCCGGCGCGACCCTGCACGAACCGACGCGCGTGGTGGGCGACCTGCTCGAATCGGTCATGGAGGCCACGAGCGAGCGACGCGACTTCCGGGTCGTCGGCCCGGACGAGACCTCCTCCAACAGGCTTCAGGCGCTGTACGGCGCCACGGGAAATGCGTGGCAGGCCGCGGTCCTGCCCGTGGACGAGCACCTCGACCGGCACGGCCGCGTCATGGAGATCCTCTCCGAACACACCTGCCAGGGCTGGCTGGAGGGCTACCTGCTCACCGGGCGGCACGGGTTCTTCTCCTGCTACGAAGCGTTCGTGCACATCGTGGACTCGATGGTCAACCAGCACATCAAGTGGCTGAAGGTCTCCCGCTCCCTGCCGTGGCGCCGGCCGATCGCCTCCCTCAACTACCTGCTGACCTCGCACGTCTGGCGCCAGGACCACAACGGCTTCTCCCACCAGGACCCCGGCTTCGTCGACCACGTACTCAACAAGAGCCCCGAGGTCGTACGGGTCTACCTGCCGCCGGACACCAATACCCTGCTCTCGGTCGCCGAGCACGTCCTGCACAGCCGCGACTACGTCAACGTCGTCGTCGCCGGCAAGCAGCCCACCTTCGACTGGCTCACCCTGGACGAGGCCCGCGCCCACTGCGCACGCGGCCTGGGCGTCTGGGAGTGGGCCGGTACGGAGCAGGAGGGCAAGGAGCCGGATGTGGTGCTGGCCTGTGCCGGGGACGTTCCGACACAGGAGGTGCTGGCCGCCGCTCAGCTGATCCGTCACCATCTTCCGCAGCTCGCGCTGCGCGTGGTGAACGTGGTCGACCTGGCCAGGCTGCTTCCCGAGACGGAACATCCGCACGGGCTCTCCGACAGCCAGTACGACGCGCTGTTCACCCGTGACCGGCCGGTGATCTTCGCCTACCACGGCTATCCGTGGCTGATCCACCGTCTCGCCTATCGCCGGGCCGGTCACCCGAATCTACACGTCCACGGCTACCGGGAGTCCGGCACCACCACGACCCCGTTCGACATGGTGGTGCGCAACAACATGGACCGGTACCAGCTGGTCATGGATGTCATCGACCGTGTCCCCGGACTGGCCGTCCGGGCCACGCGGGCGCGGCAGGCCATGGAGGACGCCCGGCTCCGGCACCACACCTGGATCCGGGAGCACGGGACCGACCTTCCCGAGGTGGCCGACTGGACCTGGCAGCCCGAAACCGGCGGTGACGACGGGCCCCCGCGTTGAACCGCCACCGCGAGGAGGGCCCGGCGGCGCTCGCGTGGACATGGACGTATGAGGGCTTCGACCCGGAGCAGGAACGTCTGCGTGAAGCTCTGTGCACCCTGGGCAACGGCTACTTCGCCACTCGCGGATCGGCGTCCGAGACCTCCGCAGGCGCCCCGCATCGTCCGGGCACCTACGCGGCGGGCTGCTACAACCGATTGACCTCCGCCGTCGCGGGACGCCAGGTCGAGAACGAGGACATGGTCAATCTGCCCAACTGGCTGCCGCTTCGCTACCGCGTACGCGTCGAAGGCGCCCGCCCCGGCCCATGGCTGTCGCCCGGCGGCCCTCAACTGGTCGAGCACGGGCAGACGCTGGACCTGCGGCACGGCACACTCACCCGGCGGTCGGTCTATGCGGCGGCAGAGGACGGCGGGGAGCGTCGGCTGTGCGTGGAGCAGTGCCGGCTGGTTCATATGGGAGAGCCCCATCTGGCCGCCCAGCGCACCTCGTTCACGGCCGAGGGCTGGACGGGCGAAGTCGAGGTCGAGGCGGCCCTCGACGGCGATGTACGTAACGTCGGCGTCGACCGCTACGCGGATCTCGCGAACCGGCACCTGACAGGGGGGCGTACCGGCACCGGAGGGCCCGACACGGTGTGGCTGTGCTGCCGCACCATCAATTCCGACATCCTTGTCGCGCTGGCCTCGCGGGTGCGAGTGGTCGGCCATCGCGGCGACGGGGCCGACACACGGCTCGCGGACCGGAAGGCCGTCCAGACCCTGACGATCCCCGTCAACTGTGGCGCGACGGTCGTCGTGGACAAGACGGTCGCGTTGTACACCTCCCGCGATCCGGCGATCAGCGGTCCCCGGCAGGCCGCGACCGACGCCGTAAGAAGGGCCCCGGGTTTTTCTCGCCTGCTCGCCTCGCACCACCGCGCCTGGGAGAACATCTGGCGGCGGGCGGCTCTCGACGTGCCCGGGGAGGCGGGCACGATTCTGCGGCTGCACCTCTTCCACGTACTCCAGACCCTCTCCCCGCACACCGCCGAACTGGATGTCGGGGTACCCGCGAGAGGGCTGCACGGCGAGGCGTACCGCGGACATGTCTTCTGGGACGAACTGTTCGTGCTGCCGTATCTGAACCTGCATTTCCCGGAGGTGTCCCGGGCGCTGCTCGGCTACCGCCACCGGCGGCTGCCGGCGGCCTGCCGGGCCGCGAGGGACGCGGGACGCGTGGGCGCGATGTACCCCTGGCAGAGCGGGAGCGACGGGCGCGAGGAGTCACAGCGGCTCCATCTGAACCCCCACTCCGGCCGCTGGCTGGAGGACCACTCCCATCTGCAACACCATGTCGGATCGACGGTCGCGTACAACGTCTGGCAGTACGCCAAGGCGAGCGGCGACAAGAATTTCCTCTACGGCGAGGGCGCGGAGATGGTCATCCAGATCGCCCGCTTCTGGGCGGACACGGCGGTCTGGGACCCTTCGCTGGAGCGCTATCGCGTCCGGGGTGTCGTCGGTCCCGACGAGTATCACGACGCCTACCCGGACTCCGCCGCGCCGGGGCTCGACGACAACGCGTACACGAACATCACCGCCGCATGGGTTCTGGCAAGGGGTGTGGAACTCAGCCGTGCCCTCCCCGGCGCGCGGCGGCAGGAATTGTTCGAGCGCCTTCGAATGGATGCGGCCGAGCCGGAGCGCTGGGACGACGTCGCACACCGTCTCCACGTGCCGTACCACGAGGGCGTCGTCAGCCAGTTCGAGGGATACGCGGACCTAGGCGAACTCGACTGGGACCGGTACCGCGGACAGTACGGCGACATCCGCCGACTGGACCGGATCTTGGAGGCCGAGGGGGATTCGGTCAACCGGTACAAGGCGTCGAAGCAGGCGGACGTGCTGATGCTCGGCTACCTCTTCTCCCCGCGGGAACTCGCGGGTCTCTTCCGGCAGCTCGGCCACCAGCTCGACGACGAGTCCTGGCGTGCCACGATCGACTACTACCTGCCCCGCACCAGCCACGGTTCGACGCTCAGCGCCCTGGTCAGCGCGTGGGTGCTGGCACGGGCGCGCAGGAACGAGGCGTGGGCCTACGCCGAGGAGGCGCTCATCGGGGACGTGGCGGACATTCAGGGCGGCACCACCGGGGAGGGAATCCACCTGGGCGCCATGGCCGGGACCCTGGATTTCGTACAGCGCTGCCTGACCGGGCTGGAGACCCGCGACGACGGGCTGTGGCTCGACCCCGCGCCGGTGCCGCAGCTGTCGAAGTTCCGGGTCGGCATCCGCTACCTGAACCACTGGGACGTGGACCTGTGGATCCGGGCGCAGCGGGTGCGGGTCGCCGTGCCGGAATCGAATGAGGATCCCGTACGCGTCGTGCTCGACGGGAGCCCGTCGGCTGTCCCGCCCGGCACCGCCCGCTGGCTCGATCTGCCCCGGGGCAGGGTCAGTCCGGTACGAGCACGGCGGCGCCGTTGACGCGGTCGGCCGCGAGGTCGGCGAGCGCCTGGTCCGCCCGGCCCAGCGGATACGGACTCACGGTGACCTGAATGCCGATCCGCTCCGCGAGGGCCAGGAAGTCGCGTCCGTCCTGGCGGGTGTTGGACGTGACGCTGCGCAGGTCACGCTCCTGGAAGAGATGACGCTCGTAGTGCAGCGAGGGGATGTCGGAGAGGTGGATGCCCGCGACCGCGAGCGTGCCGGAGCGGTCCAGCGCTTCCAGGGCCACCGGCACGAGGTCGCCCACCGGGGCGAACAGGACGGCCGAGTCGAGTGGTTCGGGCGGGGCGTCGTACGCGCCGCCGGCCGAAGCCGCACCCAGATCGAGTGCCAGTTCACGTGCCCGCACAGACCTGGTCAGCACATGCACCGTGGCGCCCTCGGCCAAGGCCACCTGGGCCGCCAGATGGGCCGAGGCACCGAAGCCGTAGATACCGAGCCGCCCGCCCTCGGGCAGTGCGCTGCGGCGGAGCGCGCGGTAGCCAATGATCCCGGCACACAGGAGGGGCGCGAGCGAGGCGGCGTCACGATCGTCCGGGAGCGGGTAGGCGAATGCCGCCGGAACCAGGGCCAGGTCGGCGAAGCCGCCGTCCGCGTCCCATCCTGTGTAGCTGGACCGGGGGCAGAGGTTCTCCCGCGCGGCCCCGCAGTAGCGGCACTTCCCGCAGGTCCCGCGCAGCCAGGCGCCGCCGGCGCGGTCGCCGATACGGAACGAGGTCACCGCCTCCCCGACGGCGACGACGCGGCCGACGATCTCATGGCCGGGGACGGTCGAAGGGCGCCGGGGCGCGAGATCCCCCTCGGCAAGGTGCAGATCCGTACGGCAGACGCCGCACGCCTCCACCCGCAGCAGCAGGTCCCCGGGGCCCGGGTCGGGCGGGCGGCGCCGCACCCGGGCCAGCGGCCCTGTGCCGATGGGCCCTGGCCTCTCGACAGCCCAGCCGTGCGGTGTCTCCGAGGCGGAGGCGGCGAACGTCATGATTCCAGCCTGCGGCGGGTGGGCAGATGGGGCAAACGGGTCCGCTCGTGCCACGAGAAGCACACGAGGCGTGGCGTCGGCGGCGGCGCGGATTCAGGCCGAAGTCCGCGCCGCGTCCGGCGGCGAGGCCGGCAGCGTCACCGTGAACACGGTGCGGCGGGGTCGGCTCTCGACGTCCACCGTGCCCCCGTGGGCCGTGACCACGGCATGGACGATCGCCAGGCCCAGTCCGGTGCTGCCCGTCGTACGTGAGCGGCCGTGGTCGGCGCGTACGAAGCGGCCGAAGACCTCGGGCAGCAGGTCCTCGTCGATACCGGGACCGTCGTCCGTCACGGTCAGCCTGACGCGGTTGTCGTCGGCGGACAGCCGGACGGTGACCTCGGTGCCCGCCGGGGTGTGGGTGCGGGCGTTGGCGAGGAGATTCCCGACGGCCTGGTGCAGACGGTGTTCGTCGCCCTCCGTCGTCACCGATTCCTCGGGCAGGTCCAGCCGCCAGCGGTGCTCCGGCCCGGCGGCGCGTGCGTCGCCCGTGGCGTCGAGGACCAGCCGGGTCAGGTCGACCCGGGAGCGGCTGAGGGCGCGGCCCGCGTCGATGCGGGCGAGCAGCAGCAGGTCGTCCACCAGGCGGCTCATCCGCTCGGACTCGGACTGGATGCGGTCCAGTGCGCGGTGTACCTCGGCCGGTACGGGGCTCGTGGTGCGGAGCGCGAGTTCCGCGTGTCCGCGGATGTTCGCCACGGGGGTGCGCAGTTCATGGCTGGCGTCCGCGGCGAAGTGCCGCAGGCGTTCTTCGCTGGCCTGTCGTCGTTCCAGGGCGTCGCCGACGTGCCCGAGCATGCGGTTGACGGCGGTGGCGACCTGCCCGACCTCGGTGCGCGGGTCGCCGGCCGGTACGGGCTCCGGCATGGCGACCTCGCCACTGGCCAGGGGGCGTTCGGCCACGCTCGCCGCCGTACTGGTCACCCGGCGCAGAGGGCGCAGGGAGACGCGCACCCAGAGCGCTGCCAGAATCCCGGTGACCACGAGGGCGGCGGCGAACACCGCCGCTTCCACTCCTTCGAGCCGGTGCACCGTCTCCTCGACCGGGTGCAGTGGCAGGCCGGTGATGAGAATGTCCCCGTCGTCTCCACGGAGGGCGGTGAGGCGGTACGCGCCCAGCGCCGACAGTCTCCGGCTGTGGGTGTCCCCGTCGACGGGCAGGCGTTCGAGCGTCTGTCGGTCGGCGGTGTTCAGGCGTACGTCGGCGTCTGCCTCGTCCGTGACGACCGCCGCCTCGTCGACCGAGCCGTTCAGCAGGCGGGCGCCGAAGGTGCCTTCCGACTGGCCGCGCGTGTCGGGCGTGTTGTCGGCGTCGGGCCGGGCCTCGTGCTCCAGGCTTGCCGCGAACCGTCCCCCGGAGGCGGTGAGTTGCTGGTCGAGGCGGCGTACGAGGAAGCCTTCGAGCGCGAGGACCGTGGCGACCCCCACCGCCAGGCACGCCACGGCCAGCAGCACCACCATCCCGGTGGTCAGCTGAGCCCGGAGGGTGCGCGGCAGCGGGATCCGGCGAAACCCTGGTCGCATCAGTACTCCGGCTTCAGGACGTAACCCACGCCGCGCACGGTGTGGATCATCGCGGGCCGGCCGGTGTCGATCTTCTTGCGCAGATAGCTGATGTACAGCTCCACGACGTGTGCGCGGCCACCGAAGTCGTAGGACCAGACCCGGTCGAGGATCTGTGCTTTCGACAGCACGCGGCGGGGGTTGCGCATCAGGAACCGCAGGAGTTCGAATTCCGTACGAGACAGCTCCACGATCTCACCCCCACGGGTGACCTCCCGGGCCTCCTCGTCCATCACCAGTTCGCCGACGACCAGCCGGTCGTCGCTCGACTCGCGCGCCATGCCGGCCCGGCGCAGCAGGCCGCGCAGCCGGGCCAGACCTCCTCCAGGCTGAAGGGCTTGGTCACGTAGTCGTCGCCGCCCGCAGTGATGCCGGCGATGCGGTCCTGGACCGAATCACGTGCGGTCAGGAACAGCACACACACGTTGTCCAGATCGCCCCGGAGACCACGCAGGACACGCAGGCCATCCATGTCCGGAAGCATCCAGTCCAGGACGACGGCGTGCGGACGGAACACACGCGCGGTCTCCACGGCCGAAGCGCCGTCGGCCGCGGTCCGCACCTGCCAGCCCTCGCCCGACAGCGCGCCGGATAGGACCTCCGTGAGATCCGGCTCGTCGTCGACGACGAGGACCCGCACGGGGCCGCCGTCACTGCCCCGCAGGGTCTGGGCTGAGGTGCTGTGGTCGTTCATGGTCCCTCCAGCATCCTCCCGAAACGGGGCGGCGGGGCTCTGGACTCGCTCTGAGTTTCCTCTGAATGCGCCGACGGTGACCGGTATCAGAGGAGCCTCAGAGGTTGCGCTGCGACGGTGGTCCAAACCGGCGGAAGAGGGCCCATGAGTACGACGACGAACGCGCGGCACCGGGCAGAGCGTGCTCCACGGCTGCGACGGCCGCGTTCGATGATCCCCCTGGTCGTCCAGAGCGCGATCTGGCTGGGCGCCGCGGGTGTTCTCGGCCTCTGGTGGAGTGACACCACATCGGTCGTGGGCGCGGGCGCGTGGCTGACCGACGCGGGCCGGATCACCGGGCTCCTGGCGGGTTACGCCTGCGCCGTACTGGTCGCGCTGATGGCCCGCGTCCCCCTGCTCGACCACAACATCGGCACCGATCGGCTCGCGCGCTGGCATGCCATGGGCGGCCGTTACACAATGTCGCTGGTCCTCGCCCACGTCCTGCTGATCATCTGGGGATACGCGCTGACGTCGGGCAGCGGAGTGGTGAGCCAGACGAGCACCCTGGTCCTCCACTACCCGGACATGCTCAAGGCCACCGCCGCCTTCCTGCTGTTCGTCCTCACGGCGGCAGTCTCGGCGCGCGCCGCGCGCCCCCGGATGCGCTACGAGACCTGGCACTATCTGCACTTCGCCACCTACCTGGCCGTCTTCCTGGCCTTCTCACACCAGCTCAGCAACGGCGCCGACTTCGTCGGACACCGGCCAGCCCAAGTGGCCTGGTACACGCTGTACCTCACCGTCGCCGCCCTCGTCGGGTGGTACCGCTTCCTGGTTCCCGTGCGGCGTTCGCTGCGGCACCGGCTGCGGGTGGCGGACGTACGTCACGAAGCCCCCGGCGTCGTCTCGGTCCATCTGACGGGGGAGCACCTGGCGGAACTGGGCGCGCGGCCGGGACAGTTCTTCCGCTGGCGCTTCCTGGCCCCCGGCCTGTGGTGGAGCGCCAATCCGTACTCCCTCTCGGCGCCGCCGCTCCCCCACCATCTGCGGATCACCGTGAAAGCGGCGGGCCAGCACAGCGCGGCGCTGGCAGGGCTGCGGCCGGGCACCCGGGTGTGGGCCGAAGGGCCCTACGGTGCCTTCACGGCGGACCGCACCAGAGCCCGGAAGATCCTGCTGCTGGCCGGAGGTGTGGGGATCACACCCCTCAGGGCCCTTTTCGAGACCCTTCCCGGCGAGGTGACACTGGTCTACCGGGCCCGTCGCCCGGAAGACCTGGCGCTGCGCGACGAACTCGACGCGATAGCCGCGGCGCGGGGCGCCGTCGTGCACTACGTCGTGGGCGAACCCGCCTCCAGCCACTCACCCCTGACGGCGCGGGCCCTCAGCGCCCTGGTGCCGGACCTCGCCGCGCACGAGGTGTACCTGTGCGGCCCGCCCGGAATGACCGACGCCGCCAAGGGCGCTCTGCGGGGCGCCGGGGTGCCCCGCCGCCACATCCACCACGAGTCGTTCGAGTTCTAAGGAGGCCCGCCGTGCGCAGAGCCGCAATCGCCGCCGCTTCGACCAGCGCCCTGGTCGTGCTGCTGCTCACCCTCAAACCGCACCAGCCGGGCATCCCGGCGCTCGGGGCGGCCCCGCCTGCGGGGACGTCTCCGGCTCCGACCGGGACGGCGACACCACCGGGCGGACGGGGCACCGGCACCTACACCGGGGACGCCGTACAGACCCAGTACGGCACGGTGCAGGTCGCCGCCACGGTCAAGGCCGGAGAACTGACCGCGGTCAAGATGCTCCAAGTGCCGTCCGGAAACGGACGCGACCAGGAGATCGCCGCCTACGCCGTGCCACGCCTGACGCAAGAAGCACTGGGCAGCCACAGCGCGCACATCGACTCGGTCTCCGGTGCGAGCTACACCAGCCAGGGCTACATCCAGTCCCTGCAGAGCGCACTGGACCGGGCCGGTGTCTGACACCGTGCGCGGTCTGCGCCATGTCGAGCACGTTATGGGCACCGTCGTGTCCTTCGACATCCGCGACAAACGCGGCCCCGCGATCGAGGCGGCGCTGAGCGAAGCGGTCTCCTGGCTGCACCACGTCGACGAGGTGTACTCCACCTACCGGCCGGACAGCGCCATCAGCCGCCTGGCCCGCCACGAGATCGAGGTCGCCGACTGCTCCGCGGAGGTACGCGAGGTCCTCGCACTCTGCCGAAGCGCCGCACGAAACACCGCCGGCTGGTTCAGCCATCTCGCGACCGGCTTCCTCGACCCGTCGGGGCTGGTCAAGGGCTGGGCGGTGGAGGGCGCGTCCCAGATCCTGTACGAGGCGGGGGCCCGCAACACCTGCCTGAACGGTGGCGGAGACCTGCGGCTGAGAGGCGAGGCCGCACCGGGCACTCCCTGGCGAATCGGGATCGCCCACCCGCTGCGCCCCGGAGAGCTGTGCGCGACCGTCGAGGCAGGCGACCTGGCCGTCGCCACCTCCGGAACAGCCGAACGCAGTGCCCACATCGTCAACCCACACCTCGGCATACCCGCGAACGGCCTGGCATCGGTCACCGTGACCGGCGCAGGGCTCACGATGACCGACGTCTACGCGACCGCCGCCTTCGCGAGAGGGGAGTCGGCACGGGACTGGCTGGAATCCCTCGACGGCTACGAAGGATTCGCGGTGCTGCCCGACGGCCGGTCGTGGCGCACCGACGGCTTTCCCGGTGAGACGGTCCCGGAACACGGCTCGGTCTGACCGGACAGTGGGCTCACGAGGTCTGATTGGACAGGGCTCACGGGAAGCACAGCTCGGGGCGGCGTCCTTCAGGGCCGCGGTTCCGACGGCGCGAGGCCCATCGACGCGGCTCGCGGTCCCACCAGGTCGCACTCGACATCCACGACACCCTCGACCGCCCGGACCATACGGGCCGCCACCGGGACAAGGGCGGTGTCCTGGATCGCGCCGCTGAGCGTGACAACCCCGTCGACGACCGTGACCAGTACGTTCTCGCGGGACACGCGGAAGAGAGGCTCGACCACCTCTGTGCGTACCTCCTCCGCGATGTCGTCGTCGGACCGGAGGAACACCTTGAGCAGGTCGGAGCGGCTGACGATCTCGCGCAGCATCCCGGCGGCGTCGACCACCGGCAGCCGCTTCAGTCCACCCAGTGCCATGGTCCGGGCCGCCTGAGCCAGTGTGGCATCCTCCCGGACTGTGACGGCGGGCACGCTCATGAGTTCGCGTGCCGTCACCCCGCCCGCCTTGCGCAGATCGTCGAGGTGGCGCATCTGCTCCAGACGACTGGGGTCCGCGTCCCGGAATCCCTCCTTGTCGAGCAGGTCGGCCTCGGAGATCACCCCGATGACACGTCCGTCGCCCTCAAGGACCGGAACGGCACTCACCTTCCACTTCCTCAAGGTCTCGACGATCTCCTTGAACCCGGCCCGCGGAGCGACCGCGACAACGGGGTTCGACATCACATCGGCAACCCCGTACAGCGTGTGACGCATGGTCCCTCCTCGATCGGACCTTCCATCTCACTCCGAGTGTGGCCGCGCCGATCGGGACCGAGGAGGGGCCGACAGGCCCTGACCGGGGACTGAAGGGGCAATCGCTCGCACGGGTGCCTGTCGGCCCGACGCCCCGCAGAAGGACCGGTCGGCCCCCGTCCCGCTGGCGAGGTTCCGAGTCCCCGTGTTCATCTGGGAACAGGTCCATAAGCGTCGGCGATGGAGGCGAGGGTGGCGCAGGACGAGCAGGCATCATCGGACGGCGCGGCGGAGAGTGAGCCCGGAACGTCGGAGGACGTGGCCGACCGGATGGAGCTGCGCCGGATCCAGCTGGGGCTCTCCCTGTCCGAGCTGGCGCACAGCGCTCGGATGTCCCCGTCCTACCTGCGGGAGCTGGCATCACTGCACGGCGACTTCGACCCGGAGGGGCTGGCCCGGCTGGCCGAGGCGCTGGACATGACGTCCGACGAGCTGCTTCACGGACGCGTCGATCCGCCGCCGGGTCAGGCGAACGCCGGAGCCCACCCGCGTCTGATGCGTCTCACGGAGCGTGAGTGCTGGGACCGGCTCGGAACACACGGGGTTGGGCGACTGGGGCTCCGAGGGGATACCGCGCCCGTGATCGTCCCGGTCAACTTTTTGGTGGACGGCCGGAGCGTGGTCTACCGGACCCGGCCCGGAAGCGTCGGGGCGGTCGACGCGGGTACGCCACTCGCCTTCGAGGCCGACCGTCTGGACGAGGAGCGGATGCGCGGCTGGAGCGTGCTGGTGACGGGGACAACCGAGCACCTCACAGATTCCGCGACCACGGGCCCACTGGCTGACCGGGCGGGTGCACGCCCCTGGGCGGGCGGGTCGCGGCCCCTGTGGATCCGGGTGCTGCCGGACGAGATCACCGGCCGGCTCATCGACATCCCCTGATCGTGACGCACAGCCGGGTAACAGACCAGCCACCAGCGAGGCCGCCACTCAGGGCATACACGGCCGACTTCACAGTGACCGGCACGCTCACAGTGCCCTCCCCGCACCTCGCGAACTCGACGCCTTCACGAACTCTTGGATGTCCTGGCTTCGGCCGGACACCTCGCTCCGTGACGGTGCGCCGGGATCGTACGGACAGGACACT
The DNA here is from genome assembly GCF_014646115.1 of Streptomyces camponoticapitis. Lineage (GTDB taxonomy): Bacteria > Actinomycetota > Actinomycetes > Streptomycetales > Streptomycetaceae > Streptomyces > Streptomyces camponoticapitis. The sequence goes on from NZ_BMMV01000028.1 coordinate 83,134, forward strand.
CGGCTACGGGTTGCCGGGAAGGAGCAGGCGATGACGGCGGTGGGGACCGCGGCCGACGGCGGCGAATTGAAGCGGCGCCTGGGGATGCCCGACGCGGTAGTGATCGGCCTGGGGTCGATGATCGGGGCGGGCATCTTCGCCGCGCTCGCTCCGGCGGCCCGTGCCTGCTCGCGCTGATCCTCGGGCTCTCCCGCACCACCCTGGCATGGCGCGCGACCGGCACCCGCCCCGTACCCTGGCCGCGGTTCACCCGCGCTTCGGCGTCCCGCACCACGCCGAACTCGCCGTCGGCGCGGTCGCCGCACTGCTCGCCGCCACCGTCGACGTGCGCGGCGCGATCGGCTTCTCTTCCTTCGGCGTCCTGGCCTACTACGCCGTCGCCAACGCCGCCGCTTCCACCCTCACCCCGGCCGAAGGGCGCCCGCCGCGCGCCGTTCCCGTCCTCGGGCTGGCCGGCTGCGGGGGGCTCGCCTTCGCCCTGCCGCTCGTCTCGGTCGGCGGCTGGGGAAGTTCTGGACGCACTCGCCACCACCAGCGCCGACCACACCAGCGTGAACTGCGAGAAGCGGCCCGGGTGTTCGAGCGCGCCACCCGCTCCCACACCCAAGCTGAACGTGGCCACGACCACACACTTCGCCAAGTCGACCACCGCCTGAGCGCCGCTGCCCGGTCAAGCCGTCGGAGAAGAACTTGCGGAATCAGCGGGGTGAGGCCGGGCGCATCATGGGCCCGTGGACATTGAATTGTTCTACTTCGAAGGCTGCCCCAACTGGCACCTCACCCACGAACGCCTCGCCAAAGCCCTGAACGTCACCGGCCGCTCCGGCCAGAAGGTGCGCCTGCGTTCCGTGGACACGAACGCGACGGCCCAGGCTCTTCGCTTCTCCGGATCACCCACGATCCGCATCGACGGGCAGGACCCTTTCCCGGCCCCGGGCGAGAGTTACGGCCTTGCCTGCCGCCTCTACGCGACCCCGCGACGGGCTCGCCGGTGCGCCCACCGTGGACCAGCTCGTCCAAGTCCTCACTGACAGGCCGTAGACGAGGGGTCAGACGCCGGCGGGGGCCCTGTCCGCCTCGGCGGTGCTCGCACGGCCTGCGGCGTTCTCGGTGTCGGTGAGGGCGGCGAGGTAGCGCTCGGCGTCCAGAGCGGCGGCGCAGCCGGTGCCGGCGGCGGTGATGGCCTGGCGGTAGGTGTGGTCGACGACGTCACCGGCGGCGAAGACGCCGGGGATGTTCGTACGGGTCGAGGGGGCGTCGACCTTGAGGTAGCCCTCGTGGTCCAGCTCCAGCTGGCCGGTGAAGAGTTCGGTGCGCGGGTCGTGGCCGATCGCGATGAACAGGCCCGTCGCGTCAAGGTCTCGCGTCTTGCCGGTGAAGGTGTCCCGCAGGACGAGGCCGGAGAGCATGCCGCCCTCCTCCTTGATCTCCGCGATCTCGCTGTCGAACGCGAAGGAGATCTTGTCGTCGGCGAAGGCGCGGTTCTTCATGACCTGCGAGGCACGGAGGGCGGAGCGGCGGTGGACGACGGTGACGGACTTGGCGAAGCGGGTGAGGAAGGTAGCTTCTTCCATCGCGGTGTCACCGCCGCCGACGACCACGATGTCGCGGCCTTTGAAGAAGAACCCGTCGCACGTGGCGCACCAGGACACGCCGCGCCCGGAGAGCTCGCTCTCGCGCGGCAGTCCGAGCTTGCGGTAGCTGGAGCCGGTCGCCACGATCACGGTCTTCGCGCGGTGAACCGTCCCCTGTGAGTCGGTGAGTTCCTTGACGGAGCCGGTCAGGTTGACGGAGACGATGTCGTCGTCAACCATCTCCGCACCGAACTTCGCCGCCTGGGCCCGCATGTTCTCCATGAGGACCGGCCCGTCGACCCCGTCGGGGAAGCCCGGAAAGTTCTCGACGTCGGTGGTCGTCGTCAGGGTGCCGCCGACGGAGATCGAGCTGCCGAACAGCAGCGGCTTCAGCTGGGCGCGGGCCGCGTAGAGCGCGGCGGTGTAGCCAGCGGGGCCTGAACCGATGACGATGACATCGCGTATCTCGCTCATGCCGTCTTCCCCGGCACGATCTCCTCGATCAGGACCTCGACGCGCTTCTTGATCTCGTCACGGATGGGGCGTACGGCCTCGACGCCCTGGCCGGCCGGGTCATCCAGCGTCCAGTCGAGGTAGCGCTTGCCGGGGAAGACGGGGCAGGTGTCGCCACAGCCCATGGTGATGCAGACGTCCGACTCCTTGACGGCGTCGACGGTGAGGATCTTCGGGGTCTCCGCGGAGATGTCGATCCCGACCTCGGCCATGGCTTCGACGGCGGCGGGGTTCACCGCGTCGCCGGGGTTCGAGCCGGCCGAGCGGACCTCGACGCGGTCCCCGGCGAGATGGGTCAGCCATGCGGCGGCCATCTGGGAACGGCCTGCGTTGTGGACACACACGAACAGCACAGAAGGCTTCTCGGGCATCAGAAGGGCTCTCTTGTCTCACGGTGAAGTCAGGCACGGGTGATATCAGCACCCGGTGGCGTCAGTCGCCACTGATGTGAAAGTATCACTCCATGATGACGTCAGTCGACACTGATCTGATCCGCGTTCTCGCGGACCCGCTCAGGCTCCAGATCGTGACCCTGCTCGCCCGCGAGACGCTCTGCACCACGCACCTGGTCGAGGAGACCGGCGCCAAGCAGACGAATCTCTCCAACCACCTGCGCGTCCTGCGCGAGGCCGGAGTCGTGGACACCGAGCCCTGCGGGCGCTTCACGTACTACAAACTGCGCCCCGAAGTCATTGAAGACCTCGCCGGCTCCTTCGCCACCCTGGCCTCGACCGCACGCCTGAACCAGGCCGCCGACATCAAGCGGGCCTGCCCGTGACCAGCGAACCGACCACGACCGCCGCCACCTCACCGCAGAGCGGGCAGGACGCCTCGGTCGTCGCCAAGCTCTCCACGCTCGACCGGTTCCTGGCCGTGTGGATCCTGCTCGCCATGGCCCTGGGTCTCGGGCTCGGCCGGCTGATCCCCGGACTGAACGACGCGCTCGCCAAGGTCGAGATCGGCGGCATCTCCCTGCCGATCGCCGTCGGCCTGCTGATCATGATGTATCCCGTACTGGCCAAGGTGCGTTACGACAAGCTGGACGCCGTCACCGGCGACCGCAGGCTCATGGCGTCGTCCCTGGCGGTCAACTGGATCGTCGGCCCGGCCGTCATGTTCGCGCTGGCCTGGATCTTCCTGCCGGACCTTCCCGAGTACCGCACCGGCCTGATTATCGTCGGCCTCGCCCGCTGCATCGCCATGGTCATCATCTGGAACGACCTGGCCTGCGGCGACCGCGAAGCAGCCGCCGTCCTCGTCGCCCTCAACTCCGTGTTCCAGGTCATCGCCTTCGGCCTGCTCGGCTGGCTCTACCTCGACCTGCTCCCCGGCTGGCTCGGCCTGGGCGACGGCGAGAAGCTCGACATCTCCATGTGGAAGATCGCGCTGAACGTCGTCATCTTCCTCGGCATCCCGCTGCTGGCCGGGTTCCTGACCCGCCGCATGGGCGAGAAGAAGATGGGCCGCGAGTCCTACGAGGCCACGTTCCTGCCGAAGATCGGCCCCTGGGCCCTGTACGGGCTGCTGTTCACGATCGTCATCCTCTTCGCCCTCCAGGGAAAGACGATCACCTCACAGCCCATGGACGTCGCCCGGATCGCGCTCCCGCTGCTCGTGTACTTCGCGATCATGTTCTTCGGCACCTTCGCGCTCGGCAAGGCCATCGGCCTGGCCTACGACCGCACCACGACCCTGGCCTTCACCGCGGCGGGCAACAACTTCGAACTCGCCATCGCCGTCGCCATCGCCACCTTCGGCGTCACCTCCGGCCAGGCGCTCTCCGGCGTTGTCGGCCCTCTCATCGAAGTCCCCGTCCTGATCGGTCTGGTGTACGTGGCCCTGGCCTGGCGACGGAAGTTCGCCCCCACAGCGATCACCACGACGAGTACGACGAACGCGTGACCACCGTCGTCGATGTGGTGGTGATCGGCGGCGGCCAGGCCGGGCTCGCCGCCGGTTACCACCTGCGCCGACTCGGCCTGGACTTCGTCGTCCTCGACGCCCAGACCCGGGCGGGCGGTGCGTGGCAACATGCCTGGGACTCGCTGCGCCTGTTCTCGCCGGCGGCGTACTCCTCACTGCCCGGCCGGCTCATGCCCCCGCAAGCGGGGCAGGAGTACCCGGACGCCGGGCACGTCGTGGACTACCTCACCGACTACGAACACCGCTACGACCTGCCCGTCCACCGGCCGGTGCGCGTGAACGCCGTACGACGAGACGGCACACGACTGCGGGTGGAGACGGAGTCCGGTGTCTGGTCAGCGCGAGCCGTGATCTCGGCGACCGGTACGTGGTGGCGGCCGTTCCTGCCCGCCGTCCCCGGCATGAACGTTTTCACCGGCATGAACGTTTTCACCGGCCGCCAACTCCACACGGCCGGCTACCGGACTCCGGCCGAATTCGCCGGGCAGCGCGTCGTCGTGGTCGGCGGGGGCAACTCCGGCGCGCAGATCGCGGCCGACCTCGCCTCAAGCACCGAGCTGACCTGGGTGACTTCACGCCCGCCGCGCTTCCTCGCCGACGACATCGACGGCCGCGCCCTGTTCGACGCGGCGACTGCCCGCCGCCGCGCCCTGGACGAAGGCCACACGGACACCGGCGGCGTCGCCTCGCTCGGCGACATCGTCGCCGTACCGCCCGTACGGGAAGCCCGCGATGCCGGACTGCTGAAAGCGCAGCCAATGTTCGACCGCCTCACCTCCGACAGCGCCTGGTCCGACGGCACACGCGCCCGGATCGATGCCGTCATCTGGTGCACAGGCTTCCGCCCCGCCCTCTCCCACCTCGCCCCGCTCGCCCTGCGCGGGCAACGCGGCCACATCCCCACGAACGGCACACAGGCTGCGGGCGAACCCCGTCTCCACCTGCTCGGCTACGGCGACTGGACCGGCCCCGCCTCCGCCACCCTCACCGGCGTCGGCCGCCCCGCCCGGGACGCGGCACGCGACGTCGCGGCCCTGCTGCGCTGACCCTGGCTACATCTCCTCGTGCCCGGCGTCAGGCACTGGTGTATCACCGCGCAGCTTGTCAGTTGGCGACGACAGCACTGTCCACCCAACGGGCCAGGACGCTGAACGCCGCGAGCTGTTCGAGAGCTTCGTGCTCGGGGAGCTCGGCAAGTCCGTCCTCGTGGCTGTTGGGGTTACGGATGCCGGCGTAACAGCCCTCGGCGAAAGCGGCGGCGCCGCGATGGATGCTGCGGAACGTGTCACTGCCGTCGTCGGTCATCAGCCGCAACCGGGGCTGGCCGGCCTTGGCGGGATCCTTGCTGAACAGGTTCTGGAACAGCGCGGTCTCGCTCACGTCGCGGCGTCCGACCTTGTTCTGCGTCTCCGCGTTGACCTTTCGGGCTGCAGCGGTGACCGCCTCGCGGAAGTGGCCGCTCTGCCACAGCGCCCGAGCCCCGTCCCACACCCACGGATGCATCGAACCGGCGCTCAACTGCGGGGCGTCGCCGCCGAGGCGTTGGCGGATTTCGGCATCGCGCTCAAGCACCACGTCGGCCCGCTGGACGGCCTCGCGGTGCTGATACCAGCGGTTGATCTGCGTATTGCGGTCGTTGGGGACCTCAGCTCGCCAACGAGGCAGTACACGGTCCAGGATCTGCTCAACCACCTGGGCACTGGCGACGATGTCCCCCTGTGGCCCCCGGTTGGCCAGCCGAGGACTGAAGCTGACCACGCCTTGCGGGTCGGGAGGCCGGTACAGCTTGGTCAGTTCCAGGAATTGAGCGAGTTCGGCGCGCGCCCAGTCGATGTCGATACTCATCACCGCATCATCCCCGGTGCCTCTGGCATCGCGCCCGGCCTTTACGAGGGTGCCCTTCAGACGACCTTGGCGCTGCGGCGTTCGATGAGGAGGACGTCGCGCCAGACGCCGTGGTGGCGGCCGACGCGTTCGCGGGTGCCGATGATGCGGAAGCCGGCTCGTTGGTGAAGCGCGAGACTGGCGGTGTTCTCGGGGAAGATGCCGGACTGGATGGTCCAGATGCCGGCGGCCTCGGTGGATTCGATCAGCGCTCCGAGCAGTGCGGAGGCGATACCGCGCCCCCGGGCGCCGGGATGAACGTACACCGATTGCTCGACAACTCCCGCGTACGCGGGGCGGTTTGATACGGGTGCAACGGCTGCCCAGCCCGCTACCGTGCCGTCGTCGGCGAGGGCGGCGAAGCGGTGCTCGGGCAGTTTCGCCGTGTCGAAGGACTCCCAGGACGGTGTTGCGGTTTCGAAGGTCGCGTTGCCCTCGTCGATGCCGGCCTGGTAGATCGCCAGCACCTCGTCGGCGTGCGCGGCTCGGAGCGGCACGATGACGGTGGGCGCCCGTCCGACGTGGGTGGACACGGTGTGGCTCCTGTAGGTCGAGGCGAAGGTCAGGGGCCGGCCGCAGTGGACAGCAGCTGGCCCATCGCCGCCAGAACGCTGGGCTCCACCCGGTAGTAGACCCAGGTGCCTCGCCGCTCGGACGTCAGCAGTCCGGCGTCCTTGAGCTTCTTCAGGTGGTGGGAGACGGTCGGCTGGGAGACACCGACGTCGGAGATGTCGCACACGCACGCCTCGCCGCCCTCGTGCGAGGCGACGGCCGAGAACAGGCGGAGCCGGACCGGGTCGCCGAGCGCCTTGAACATCCTGGCGGCCACCTCGGCCTCTTCGGCGCTGAATGGCCGTTCGGTCAGCGGCGGGCAGCACGGCGCGACGGCAGCCTCGGGCTCCAGCAGCGGCAACACCTGCACATTCGACATACGTCTATGTTGACACACATCGAACCAAGCGCCGAGAGGCTGCCGCCGCGGTCGGCCGTTACGCGGCGGTGAGGCGCGCAGCGAGCCGGCGGGCGGCGCGCTGGGCGTCGCGGCCGACGCCTCGCAGGGAGGCGGAGGAAAGGCTGCGCTGCCACTCCAGGCCCATATACGCCAGAGCGGGATGGGTGAGGGAGGCTGCGTCGTGGTGACGGGGGCGTCCGTGCCCGTCCAGTGCGCCAAGGGCGGCGAGGTAGGCGAGGTCGGGGTGGTAGCCGGTGGCGAGGACGATGGTGTCGACGTGCTCGGTCGTGCCGTCCTGCCAGGTCAGTTCGGTGCCGTCGGTGCCGGTGAACAGCGGGCGACGGTCGGGCGCCCGTGCCGCGAGGGCCGCCCGATAGCGGCCATCGTCGATGACGGCCATGGTGGCCGGAGCTTTCTGGAAGCGGCCGAGCGGTGCGGTGTCCAGGCCGGTGGCCTTGAGCCAGAAGTGGAGGTCCTTCCCTGCCAGCGGGCGCTGCTTGAACCACTTCACCGGCGCCCGGCTGGCGAGGGTGACACGGGAGCGCAGGGCGAGTTCCGAGGCGATCTGCACGGCGGAGTTGCCGGCGCCCACCACCACGACGCGCTGCCCGGCGAAGGGCTCGGGGCTGCGGTAGTCGGTGACGTGCAGGACTCTTCCGGTGAAGGAGTCCAGGCCCGGCAGCGCGGGGCGCTTGGGCCGGCCGAAGCCGCCGGTCGCGGCCACCACGGCTCGGGCGCCGGCCTCGGATCCGTCAGCCATGGTGAGCGTGAACCCGTCCCCGTCCGGGTGGACTTCACGCACCCGGTGGCCGGTGCGTATCTCGGCGTCCAGCCGGTCGGCGTACCGCAGGAGGTACGCGACGACCTCGTCGCGGTGGGGGTAGCGGTCCGGGTCGCCGCCGAACGGCAGACCGGGCAGTGAGCTGTACCGGGCGGGCGAGAAGAGGGTGAGGCTGTCGTAGTAGTACGGCCAGGAACCAGCCGCCTGATCGGACGCCTCCAGGACCACCGGCTTCAGTCCTTGTCCGCGCAGGGCGTGGGCGGCGGCGAGACCGGACTGCCCGCCCCCGATGACCGCGACGTCAAGCCGTTCCATCACACACTCCCACTGATTCGATAAACGTCTATGTTGACGGTCATCGAATCAGATGGCAGGCTGGGCGTGCAAGTCATTGACGGATGTCGAACCAAGGAGGAGTTGCCGTGTCTGCGCCGCTCACCGACGTGTCCACCACCGCCCTGCCGACCGTGGTGATCGGAGCCGGCCCCGTCGGCCTGGCCGCCGCCGCCCACCTCACCCAGCGCGGCATCGAGCCCCTGGTCCTGGAATCCGGGCCCGCCGCGGGCAGCGCCGTACGCGAGTGGGGGCACGTACGGCTGTTCTCCACTTGGTCCGAACTCGTCGACCCGGCCGCCGAGAAGCTCCTGGAGCCCACCGGCTGGACCGCCCCCGACGGCGCCGCCTACCCCTCCGGCGCGGACTGGGCCGAGCAGTACCTCCAGCCGCTGGCCGACCTCCTCGGCGACAAGGTCCGCTGCGGCGCGACCGTCACCGGTGTCTCCCGGCTCGGGCGCGACCGTATTGTCGACGCCGACCGCGAGCAGCAGCCCTTCACCGTCCGCATCAGGCTCACCGACGGCACCGAGCAGCGGATCCTCGCCCGCGCCGTGATCGACGCCTCCGGCACCTGGACCACCCCCAGCCCCATCGGCTCCGACGGACTGCCCGCGCTCGGCGAACGCGCCGCTGCCGCGCGTATCTCCTACCGCGTCCCCGACCTCAAGGACCCGGCCGTCCGCGCCCGTTACGCCGGCCGGCGCACCGCTGTGATCGGCTCCGGCGCCTCCGCGTTCACCGCCCTCGCCACCCTTGCCGAAGTCGCGAAGGACGAACCGGGCACGCACACGGTGTGGATCCTGCGGCGCGGTATCAGCGGCTCGACCTTCGGCGGCGGCACCGCCGACCAGCTGCCCGCCCGCGGCGCGCTCGGCCTGGCCGCTAAGGCCGCCGTCGACAACGGATACGCCGACGCGGTTACGGGCTTCCGCACCGAGTCCGTCGAGCCCGCCAGGGACGGACGCCTGGTCCTGACCGGCGAGGACGGCCGCCGCCTCGACCCGGTCGACGAGATCATCGTCCTCACCGGCCTGCGCCCCGACCTGTCCTTCCTCTCCGAGATCCGCCTCCGTCTGGACGAGCGACTCCAGGCACCGGTCGAACTGGCACCGCTGATCGACCCCAACCAGCACTCATGCGGCACCGTCTACCCCCACGGACACCGCGAACTGTCCCACCCCGAACCCGGTATCTACCTGGTCGGCATGAAGTCCTACGGCCGCGCGCCCACCTTCCTCGCGATGACGGGATACGAGCAGGTCCGCTCCGTGGTGGCGGCCATCGCCGGAGACACCGAATCCGCCGACCGCGTCGAACTCACCCTTCCCGAGAGCGGAGTCTGCGGCGGCGCCGGCCTCTTCGACGACCCCGCCGGCACGGAGCAGAGCGACGGCGGGGGCTGCTGCGCACCGGAACCCGCGCTCGTGCAGATCGGCGCCACGGCGACCGGAGCGGCCGACGGTGAGCAGGCCCCTGGCGGCTGCTGCTCGTGACGGAGCTTCACACCCGCGGGGCCGCGACCGGAACAGGGGACCGGTCGCGGCCCCGCGCCGTGCTCCCCGCACTGTGTGCCACACAGATCACCAGCTGGGGCATCATCTTCTACGCCTTCCCCGTACTGAACCCCGCCATCACCGCGGACATCGGCTGGCCGCCCGGCGCCACAACAGGAGCGTTCTCCCTCGCGCTGCTCATCTCCGCTTTCGCCGGCATCCGCGTCGGCCGCATCATCGATCACCGAGGCCCGCGCACCGTCATGACCGCAGGCTCCCTCCTCGGCGTCGTGAGCCTCCTCATCATCGCCGCCGCCCCGAACCTGCCGCTCTTCATCGCCGGTTGGCTGCTCGCCGGCCTCGCGATGGCAGCAACCTTCTACCAGCCCGCCTTCGCCGCCCTCACCCGCTGGTGGGCCCCTGACCACGTCCGCGCCCTCACGATCGTCACCCTCGCGGGCGGCCTCGCCTCCACCGTCTTCGCACCCATCACCGCCGCGCTCGCCGACCACATGTCCTGGCGAGCCACGTACGGCGTCCTTGCACTCGTCCTCGCCGCAGTGACCGTCCCCACCCACGCACTCGCACTCAACGCGCCCTGGCCGCAAGCCATTCAGGGCCCCCAGCAGCTCAGCATCGGAGCAGACCGCGTCGCCCGCAGCGGCCCGTTCTGGACACTGGCCGCCGCCTTGACGCTCTCCGCGTTCACCGTCTCCGCCGCAGTGATCGCCCTCGTCCCGCTCATCCTGGAGCGGGGCTACACCAGCGCCGAAGCAGCATGGGCACTCGGGCTCGGCGGCGCAGGACAAACCCTCGGCCGCACCCTCTACGCCCCTCTGGCTCGCAGTACCGGGGCAACAGCCCGTACCACCACACTGATCGCCCTCGGGGGCGCCACCACCGCGGCACTCGCCTTGGCCCCCGGCCCCTACGTTCTACTGGTCACCCTGTCCATCGCGGTAGGGATGGTCCGCGGGAACCTCACTTTGCTCCAGGCAACCGCCGTCACGGACCGCTGGGGAACAGCCCACTACGGCCGCCTGTCCGGACTCCTCGGAGCGCCAACCACGGCAGCCGCCGCTCTGGCCCCCTTCGCCGGAGCCGCCCTCGCCGTACCGCTGGGCGGCTACCCGACGATGTACCTGGTCCTTGGCGGCATATCGGCGATCGCGGCGGGCCTCGCCCTCGCCAGTCACCACCGCGCGTAACGACCGTCGGACAGGGGCGAGCGCGGCAGCAGCGGAAGCTGGGAAAAACGCGGCTCTGGGGAGCTATCCAACGGATAAGGGCCTGCTTGACCACTGTTGAGTGGAATGCTGGCTCGATGCGGATTCCCGTTCAGGTCATGCCTGACTTTCTGGAGAACGTCGCCCGCAGGAACGACCCGTTGGGGGCGGTTGAGGTTGACGCGGATGCGACGAACGTCAGCGTCGACCTGGAGATCAATGAGTTCGAGGCTGTGGACGCAGTGGTCATCACTGATGACGGGCTCGGTATCCCCAGCGAGTCGGTGACGGCAGCGTTCAGCGGGATAGGCGGCTCATGGAAGCGCGGTGCTCCCGGCACCCTGCAACAGGGCCGACAGCTGCACGGGCGCCACGGCTACGGGCGCTTTCGCGTTCTGGCTCTCGGCTCCACCGCCTCGTGGACCACGGTCGCCGACGGCACTGCGGGCGCGCGTGATCGCTCAGCTGTCAGATTCACCGACGGGGCGACCGAGTTCGAGCACGAGGGGCCCCAGCCCGATGTCGGGCAGACAGGCACGGTGGTCCGCGTCATCGGTGAAGCGCCCCGTAAGAACCGACTGACCATCGGGGCAGTGCGCGACGACATGACACGCCGATTCGCGATGTACCTGATGAAGTATCCGGGCGTCACCGTGTCGTGGCAGGGGGAAGCACTCGACCCCGAAGAAGCTATCGACCGCCGTCACGAGGTGCCGCTGATCCTGCAAGGCTTCGAGGGACAAGGCCCTGTACTGCGGGTCATCGAGTGGAAGACGAAACCGACCAATCGCGAGCTGCTGATCTGCGACGGCGACGGCGTACACCGCATCACCCTCAAAGCCGGCGTACCAGCGCCGGACTTCCACTACAGCGCGTACCTGCTCTGGGACAAGTTCGCGCACATCACCGAACACAACCTGCTTGAGGGGGAGTTCGAGCACCACGACACCCCACTGGGCCTGGCCGTCATGGCAGCCAGGGAAGAACTACGGGCCTATTTCCACGAGCGGGAGCGCGAACGCACCCGCGACCAGGTCCAGAGATGGATCAGGGAAGGTGTGTACCCGTACGCGGGGGAACCAACCAGCGAGACCGCAGCGGCGGAAAGAGAGACCTTCGACGAAGTCGCCGTACTGATCAGAAAACGGCTGAAGGGCACCAAGGAAACGCAGCGCACCCAACTCGTCCTCCTGCGCGAGGCACTGAGAAGACAGCCGGCCGCAATGCCACGTGTCCTGGACGAGCTCTTCCAGCTCTCGTCGTCCGACAAGGAACGCCTGGAGACGCTGGTCCGTCAGACGCCGCTGTCCAACCTGATCGCCGCCAACGCTCTCGTACTGGATCGCATCGACTTCCTCGCACTGCTCAAGAAGCTGCTCTTCGAGCCGGAGTCTCGCCAGGACCTTCGAGAGAAGGACCAGCTGCACCGCATGCTGGAGAAGGAACTATGGGTGTTCGGCGACGAGTACACCGGCGCCGCCAGTGAAATCGGCCTCACAGAAGCGTGCGACCGTCACCTTGCCCTTCTCCAGCCGAAGGTTCCGCGCGCCCGCAAACCGATTCGGCGAGCCAATGGTCTAGCGGGGCGCCTGGACCTGATGCTCTCGTGCGCCGCCGGTGCCGACTCGACCAAACGCCACCTCGTGGTGGAACTGAAGCGGCCCACCGTCCGACTGGGTGAGACGGAAGCCCAGCAGATCCGTTCCTACGCGCGCGCCGTCACCCAGGACGAACGCTTCCGCCACGACAAAACGACACGCTGGGTCTTCTGGCTGGTCGGCAACTCCATCGACACCGATCTCGCCTGGGCCATGAGCAGCAACAGGCTGCCAGAAAACTGTCTTCAGGACGATGGGCAGACCTCCATCTGGGTCTACGACTGGGGGCAGATGATCGACCTGTGTGAGCAGCGCCTCGCGAAGCACAAAGAACGCCTCGACTACGCCTCAGGACAGCGGCACATGACGAACTACGCCGAACGCGTCCATTCCGATGCGGACGTCATCTCGCTACTGCCTCCCGCCTGACACGTGCAACAGCCCGTCGCACAACGGCTTCGGGCGGGAGACAGAGCGGAAGTTATGGACAGGGTTTGAGGTTGTCCGTTGTCCACGTCGCATTCAATGCGGTTTCTCTGCTACGAGGGCTTCCACCCATCCTGGTATGTACCGGATGAGTCAGTCGCTGAATGTCTGTTCGCCGAGTACGTCGAGAAACTTGAAGTTCTCCGCGGTGGGCGATCCGGGCTGCGGCCGGAAGATCACCATCCGATGGCCGGTGGTTGAGCTGAGAACGACGTCGCACTGGACATCGAGGGGCCCCGCGTGCGGATGGATCAGGTGCTTGCGGGTGGAGCGGAGCGGCTCCACGGCCATCTCCCGCCAGTACTGTCCGAACTCCTCACTCTCCCGCAGCAGGTCAGTGATGAGCCGGTTGGCCACCGGGTCATCACCTCTGCGGGCGGTAGCCGCACGCAGGTCTGCCGCGTAGCTCCGTCCGATCCCGGCGTGCTCCTCGGTGATGTTGAAGGTTCGGGAGGAGGGGTCGGTGAACCAGCGCCAGGTCACGTTGCCGGCGCGGTCGTCGCCCACTGCCCAGGAGCCGAAGAGCGCCTTGCTGAGCCGATTCTGCGCCAGCATCGTGGAGAGGTCGTCGAAGATGTGCGCGGGCACGTTGGTCAGAGCGTCGAGCAGGTACATCATCGCGGGGTCCACGTACCGGCCCGTCGCACCGGTCAGCGGCGGCGCGTAGTCGGCCAGCCGGTAGAGGTGGTCGCGTTCGTCGCCGGACAGTCGCAACGCCCTGGCCAGGCTCGACAGCATGGCCGGGGAGGGGTGCGCGTTGCGGGACTGCTCCAGGCGCTCGTAGTAGTCGACGGAGACGTCCGCCAGCAGCGCGACCTCGGACCGCCGCAACCCGGGGGTGCGGCGCCGGCCGCCGGCGACCAGGCCGACGTCGGCCGGCCGCAGCGCCTCGCGCCGTGCCCGCAGGAAGCTTCCCAGGTCGTTGTGGTCCATAGCGTTGTTCACTCCTGGATTGCCCGCATCGCCTGCGTGACGTAACGCTCACCCGCCACCTCACCGGCCGGTATCGCCTCACTGAGCGCGTTCAGCGTATCCGCGTCCACGGTGAGCGTCGCGGCGGCGACGTTCTCCTCCAGGTAGGCGCGCCGCTTGGTGCCGGGAATCGCGGTGACCCCCTGGGTGAGCACCCACGTCAGGGCCAGCTGCCCGGGAGTGACGCCGGCCTTTTCGGCGAGCACCCGCACACGGTCGGCGAGGGCGAGGTTGTGGGCGAAGTTCTCCTCGCTGAAACGGGGCGCGGTACGGCGCCAGTCGTCCGCCTGCAGCTCGTCGAGCGAGCGGAGCTGACCGGTCAGAAGCCCGCGACCCAGCGGTGAGTAGGCGACGAAACCGATGCCCAGTTCCCGTACGGTGTCGAGTACGCCGTTGGTCTCCACGGTTCGGGTGAACAGGGAGTACTCGGTCTGCACGGCTGAGAGGGGCGCCGCGGCGTGAGCTTCCCGGATGGTTTCGGCAGATGCCTCGCTGATGCCCAGGTAGCGGACCTTGCCCTCGGCGACGAGCTCGCCGAGGGTGCCGAAGGTCTCGGCCACGGGCACATTGGGGTCCACGCGGTGCTGGTAGTACAGATCGATGCGGTCCGTGCCGAGCCGCCTCAGTGAGCCCTCCACCGCGGATCGCACGTAGTCGGGACGACCGTTCGGGCCGCCGAGGATTTTGCCGGTGGTGTCGAGCTGCATGCCGCCGAACTTGGTCGCGACGATGACCTGGTCCCGGTGGGGCGCCAGTGCGCGTCCGACGAGCTCTTCGCCGGTGAACGGGCCGTACATGTCGGCGGTGTCGAAGAGGGTGACTCCGAGTTCGATCGCCCGGTGGATGGTGTCCACCGACCCGGCGTCGTCCCGGCTGCCGTACAACGCGGTCATCCCCATCGTGCCCAGTCCCTCGACCGACGTCGTCAGTCCCTGGCCACCCACCGCGTGTGTCCTGATGCTCATCTGTTCCTCCTGCTGCTTTACCGGCCACCCGTCCGGTGACCGCTCGGCAAGCATGCGCGGGGGTCAGGAGGTTTCCAGCGTCCGGATCAGACCCGTCTTCCCAGGACGACGTTGCGGGTGTTTCGCCGGTGACGCGGAGACCTACATCGAGCACCTGCGGACACCGGCTGGCCCACCGCGCTCACCCCTGGCGACATGGGTGAGCGCGGTGGGCCAGGTGCCAGGCCCTGTTTCGCCGTCGGGCCGCTGCCACAGGCATTCGTCGGCAGCGCACGCTATGGCGCGATCCTCACCAGTTTGCGGTTGAGGAATTCGCCGATGCCCAGCTCCGACAGTTCTCGTCCGAATCCGGAGTTCTTGACTCCTCCGAAGGGCAGGCTCGGTGAGTCGGAGAAGCAGGAATTGATGTAGACCATGCCGGAATCGATGCGAGAGGCAACCTGCTGGGCATGCTCGACATCGGCGTCGAAGACGTAGCTCCCCAGGCCGAACCTCGTGGCGTTGGCCACGCGGATCGCTTCTTCCTCGCTGTCCACGACGTAGAAGGACAGCACTGGCCCGAAGGCTTCCTCCTGGTAGAGCGGGTTGTTCTCGTCGATGTCCGTGATGATCGTCGGTTCGAGGTAGAACCCGGGGCGGTCGACGCGGTTGCCGCCGTGCACGATCCTGGCTCCCGCAGCCTTCGCGTCCTCGATCTGCCGTAGCAGCCCTTCCAGGCCCCGCTCACTGGCCAGGGGGCCGACCAGGGTGGTCTCGTCCTTCGGATCGCCCACCTCGATCGCGGCGAAGCGCTCCGCCAGCGCGGCCAGCATCTGCGCGCCGCGTTCCCTGCCGACCACGATGACGCGCTTGATGTTGACGCAGCCCTGCCCCGAGTTGTAGGTGCGTCCCATCACGACTTGTTCCACGGCGTGGTCCAGAGGCGCGCCTTCAAGGATCAGGGCGGGGTCGCTGCCGCCCAGTTCCAGGACCGCCTTCTTGAGATTGCGTCCGGCGCGTTCGCCGACCGATGCCCCAGCCCGTTCACTGCCGGTCAGGGTGACGCCGCGTACCCGGCAGTCGTCGATCAGCGTGGCAATCTGCTCGATGTCGCAGAACAGGTTCGTGTAAGCCCCTTCGGGCGCTCCTGCTTCCTCGAAGAGCCGCGCGAACGCCAGAGCGCACCGCGGCACGCTCTCGGCGTGCTTCATCATGACCACGTTGCCCGCGACCAGTTGGGACACGGCGACCCGGGCCAGCTGGTAGTAGGGGAAGTTCCACGGCTCGATCGCCAGGATGACGCCGATGGGCTCGGCGGTCAGTTTCGCTCCGGGCTCGCCGGGCAGCGGCTGTTCCGCGAGGAATTTCTCGCCGTGCTCGGCGTAATAGTCCAGAATGTCGGCGACCAGGTCGACTTCGAAGTAGCCGAAGCGGGTGACCTTTCCCATTTCCAGGGTCAGGTGTTCCACGTATTCATCCCGCTTCGCGCGCAGAATCTGAGCGGCTCGGCTGACGATTCGTGCCCGTTCCGCGACCGGCCTGAACTTCCAGTCTTCACGGTAAAGCGTGTCCGCGGTTTCCAGTGCGGCGAAGACGTCCTCGTCCGACTGCAGCGGGAACTCTTCCACGAGTTCACCGGTGGCCGGGTTGACTGTGCGAAAGGTCATGATCCACTCCTGGTGCTTTTCTTTTACTGGATAGGGGAGGTGTGGTTCTCGCCAGACCCTCGGCGCACAGGGGTGGCACAGCCGTGGTTCTGGCGGGGTTCTACTTCGCGTCCCCGTCGAATCTCGCTCGCTTCGGGTCCGGTTCGATCCAGTCCTGGGCCCGGCGCCACCACACCTCGGCGGACGGCTCCAGTCCCGATGGGTCATCGAGGGTGCCAGCCTTGACGATCACGAGATCGGGCCGTTCGTGAAGGATCGTGAGGATCGGAGTACCGCACTCGCCGCAGAACAGCCTGTCCCGCAGGTTGCCGTTCTCGACCCCGACGGTCTGGTAGGACTTCGGTGTTCCTTCAATTTCCAGGGCGTCGCGGGCCACCAGAACGTTCACTGAGAACGCCGCGCCGCTGTGTCGCTGGCAGTGGGCGCAGTGGCAAAGGACGACAGTCTCGGGCTGGGCATCGAATCGGTAGCTGACCAAGCCGCACAGGCAGTGTCCGGTTCGCGTGCGTTGGGTGGGCGCTGGAGGGATGCTGCTCATTTCGAGATCTCCGGTATTCGGTTCGCTGGGCTGCCCCAGGTGATGGATCGTTTATTGGTGGAGCGCTGCGGCTGCGATGTGTCACCGCGTCACGCTTTCTGGGGGAAGGCGTGTTTCGTGCCGGCGACAGTGGTCGCGGCTGCGGCAGTCAGGAGAATCAGTGCCGCCCAGGTGATCGAGGCGGTGCTCAGGTTCACGAGGAGCAGGCCACCGATGAAGCCGCCGGCCGCGATGGAGGCGGAGAAGACTGTGATGGTCAGGGACTGG
Organism: Streptomyces camponoticapitis; assembly: GCF_014646115.1. Classification (GTDB taxonomy): domain Bacteria; phylum Actinomycetota; class Actinomycetes; order Streptomycetales; family Streptomycetaceae; genus Streptomyces; species Streptomyces camponoticapitis. Next base: position 100,288 of record NZ_BMMV01000028.1, read on the forward strand.
GCCACGTCGGCGGATTCTTTGGTGGCGTTGATCGCGGCACCGATGAACAGGCTCGGGGAGCTGCCGAATGCGAAGCCCCAGACCGCGACGGCGACGTAGACCAGCGCCGGCGTATCCGCGAAGACGGCCAGTACGAGCACGCAGGCCGCGAAGAGCACCGTGCTGCTCACCACGAGCGTGCGCAGGTGACGATCGATGTGCGTACCGACCACGAGAACGCTGAGTACGGAGGTGATCCCGAAGGTGAACAGGATCCAGCCTGTCTGGTCGGTCATTTCCGCGTAGGAGAGGAGGTCGGTGATGTACGTGTAGATGATGTTGTGCGCGATCATGTAGGTGGCCAGCGCGAACAGGATGGGGCGCAGCCCGGGGATGACCAGCACCTGCGGGATCGTGAAACGCGCCTTGACCGGTTGTCCCGGCAGGTTCGGTAGTGCCACGAGGACCCATGCCATGGTCACCGCGCTCACGGCGGCCGAGGCGTAGAAGGCGAGCTGCCAGCTGCCGAGGCTGCTGAGCCAGGTTCCCAGGGGGATACCCAGGGCCAGCCCGATGGGGGTTCCGGCCAGGGCGATGGCGATGGCACGGCCCTGCCGTCCCGCGGGTGCGAGGCGGGCGGCGTAACCGCCGAGGAGAGGCCAGATGAGTCCGGTCCCCAGACCTGCGGCGAAGCGGAGGGCCAGCGTCAGTGTGTAGTTGCCGGACAGCGCGGTGAGCACGTTGGTGACGACGACCATGGCCAGTGCGAGCTGCAGGACGTGCTTGCGCGGCCAGGCGGCCGTCATCCGCGCGAGGGGGATGGCCCCCAGAGCGGTGGCGAGGGCGTAGATCGTGACGGTCTGACCGGTCAGCGAGACGCTGGTGTCGAGCGTGCGGCTCATTTCCGGCAGCAGACCGGCCGGGAGGCATTCGGTGAGGATGCTGATGAAGCCGGCCAGGAAGAGGCCGAGCAGGGCCTTGCCCGGGAGGCGGTCCTGCCGGGCAGCCGTCGCGGTCGGGGCTGTGGACCCGGTGATGGTGTCGGTCATGATCCTTTCCAGGAGCTGGGTGTGGCCCGAGGGCTTTTGGCACCCTGACGGGAGGCCACCGACGCAGGACAGGCTGTTCCCGGTGAAGTGCCGCACGGGGTGCGGCATGGTTTGCGAGCCGCTGGTCAGGGCCACATCGAGCGTGCTGCGGGCGCACGGTGTTAGCCAGACACCCGCTTCGTCTACGTCTCGTGTGGCTATCACCAGTAGGGACAGGCTGGGCCGCGGAGTCGGAGCGATACTCGAAACATGGCAATGCATCGCGTCACCCGCACCGGACTGTCAGCCGCCCTGGAGCCGGCTCCGGGGCCCGACCCGCACGGAGGACTTGATCCGCGTGCGGAGCTGAGTGAGTTCCTGCGCACCCGCAGGGCTCGCCTCAAGCCGGCCGATGTGGGGCTCGCCGACCACAGCCGGCGACGCCGTGTGCCGGGCCTGCGGCGGGAGGAGCTGGCGCAGGTCGCCGGAGTCTCCGCGGCGTACTACACGCGATTTGAGCAGGGCAACGCCCGCAACGTCTCGCACGAGGTGCTTGATGCGATCTCCCGCGTGCTCGGACTCTCCGACGCCGAGCACGCCCACCTGCTGCGCCTGGCCCGGCCCAAGCGGCCCCGGTCGCAGCCCGCGCCGCGGCCCCAGCAGGTGCGGCCCGCGGTGCGGGAGCTGCTGACGGCGATGGAAGGCGTACCGGCGTACGTGTGGGGCCGCCGGGCGGACGTACTGGCGTGGAATCAAACCGCCTCCGCCCTCTTCGGCGACTGGGCGGCCCGTGCCCCGCAGGATCGCAACTGGGCCCGGATCACCTTCCTCGACCCGGCGTCCCGGGAGCTTTTCACGGACTGGGAGACCAAGGCGTCCGACGTAGTGGGACAGTTGCGGCTGTGGGCCGGTCTGCACGCGGACGATCCGCTCCTCGCTTCACTGATCGGTGAACTGTCCATGAAGAGCGACGACTTCCGCAGGCTGTGGGCCGCCCACGACGTCAAGAGGAAGACGCACGGCATCATGCGCCTGTCACATCCGATGGTGGGCGAGCTGACGCTGCGCTACGAGACCCTCGCGCTCCCCGGCGATCAGGAGCAGTCGCTGACGACGTACCACGCCGAGCCCGGCTCGCCCTCACAGGAGGCGCTTCGCCTGCTGGCCAGCTGGGGAGCGGACGCCTCGCAGGAGTGGCCGACCGGCACCCAACACTGAACGGCCGCCTTGAGGGGCGGTGCCGAATGGTCCGGGGAGCGGCGCGCTCCAAGGCACAGGAGCTGCCGCCGGGTGGTGGTGCGCCCTTCGCCCGGCTGCAGCACGTCACTCGCGTCCGCGTCCGACGGGAACGCCGAAGCCGACATCTACGAAACACACCCGGATCGGCGATTCGCTGGCAAAGTGTATTAAAACGTGCAAACTGAACGAAGAATTTGACCTGGCCAGACGATCGAGGAGTGTGCGCATCGACACCCCCACCGTCCTTGTCGCCACCGGAGAGACGGCTTTTCCCAGCAGCGCGCGACCCGGTGTTCCGGAGTGCGGGCAACCCCTGCCCCGGCAGGACCGGAACGAGCAATGAGAGGCAGCAGCCATCACCTGCCGGTAAGCGCGGTCGCCGGGAGCGGCACATCCGGGCCGGTTCCGGCGGCCGGCGGCGACCGGGCCCGGGGATATGTCGGAACTCCTCCGCTGCCGGCCCGGCCACCGATCAGTGCGCCGACCCCCGGTATGGGGGCGCCGGCCCCTGCTCCGGGGCGGGGGCAGCCCCTCATCGGCCTCGCCGGGCTGACCTTTCTGCTCCCGCTGTTCTTCCTGCTGGCCTTCGGCGCCGGCGGGCCGGTCTCGTCCCTCAAGGTACTGGCCCCGCTCACCACCTTCGCTCTTCCGGCCATCGCGACCATCGCCTTCTGGTGGGAGGACTGGCCCGGCAGCACGCTGCGTGCGGGCTGGTCGGGACTGACGGACACGCTGGTCGCCGTCGCCGCGGCGGTGGTTCTCACTCTTCTCGGCCAGGCCGTTGTCGCGGGATTCGACACAAGCGCCCTGTTTGATCCGGAACCGGGTCCCGGACACGTGGAGACCTTCCCGCACACCTTGCCCGTCGCCGCGGGGGTGTTCACCGCGTTCCTTCAATTGACGCTGGTGTGCGAGGGCTGGCCCTTCCGCCGGCTCGGCCGACTCACCTCCGGTGTCGCGGCACTCGCGACGGCCTGGGCCGTGGGGGCAGGCGCCTACCTCCTCCTGGTACACCTCGACACACCCGCGCAGGACGGCCTCCGCGATCCCGGAGGCCCCGTTTCATCCGTCGTCTACGGGGCGTGGCTCACCGCACTGGGCGCCTGGCAGTTGGTGTTCTTCATGGTGCTGCGCGGATGGCCGTTCACGGCCGTGCGACGCAGGGCCGTCCGTCTTCCGCTGTCCAATGTGGTCGTGATTGCCTGTGCCTGGGCCACCTACACGCTCCTGCGTCATGCCCTGGACATGACTGCCCGGCAGGTGACCGCGGCCTGCAGCTGCGGAATCGCGGCCATTCTGGTTGTGGCGATGCTCTTCGACCGCTGGCCGTGGACGCTGCTGACCCCGCCACCGGGCCGTACCGGCGTCGTGCTCACCTCGATCGCCGTGGCGGGACTGATGTACTGGGCCCTCTACTCCTACGCGGACACCGTGGACTGGGGACGCCTGCACCCTGACGACTGGGTCTCCTACAGCGTGAGCGCCCTCAGCATGGGAGTCATCCTGCACGTGGCCATCTGGAAGCGATGGCCCGTGGCCCTCGATTCAAGCCCCAGCCCGCCGGGCAACGGCCCCAGCTCCCGCCCCACGCCGGACGCCCACGGCTGACACCGAACCAGAACGATGGCCGCCCGAGCGGCCATCCGCCGGCGCATCGCGGCTCTGACAGCCGCATTCCTGATAGGGACTCCTGAGAGGAACGACGTCTTGGACGCGGACATCATGCTCCGGGTGGACGGGGTAGAGCACCGGCTTACGGTGGACACCCGCACCACGCTGCTGGACGCCCTGCGCGAACGGCTGCGCAACACCAGTCCGAAAAAGGGCTGCGACCACGGCCAATGCGGTGCCTGCACCGTTCTCCTCGACGGCGAGCGCGCGCTCAGCTGCCTCGCACTGGCCGTCGCCCACCAGGGAGCGGACATCGTGACGGCGGCCGGCCTCCCCGACGGGGACGAGCCGCATCCCATGCAGCGTGCCTTCGTCGACCACGACGCGTTCCAGTGCGGATACTGCACACCGGGTCAGATCGTCTCCGCGGTGGGCATGCTGGCCGAGGCGGACGCCGACTGGCCCAGCGCCGTGACCGGGAACCTCACCGCCGAGAAAGTCGTGCTGGACGACGGGGAGATCGCCGAGCGGATGAGCGGCAACCTCTGCCGCTGCGCCGCCTACGTCAACATCCGAGCCGCGATCGAGCAGGTGGCGCGATGATTCCCTTCCGCTACGAGAAGCCGGGGGATGCGACCGCCGCCGTCGACCTGCTGTCACGGGAGCCGCGCGCCAGGTATCTGGGCGGAGGCACCAACCTCGTCGATCTGATGAGGCTCGGAGTGGAAACGCCCGATGTCCTCGTCGACGTCCGCCGCCTCACCTCCAGCACGATCGACGACCTGCCCGGCGGCGGACTGCGGATCGGCGCGGCCGTCACGAACAGTCACCTCGCCGCCGACCCGCGGGTCCGTCGGCTCTACCCCATGCTGTCCCAGGCCGTGCTGGCCGGCGCCTCCGGGCAACTGCGCAACATGGCGACGTGCGGCGGCAACCTTCTCCAGCGCACCCGTTGCGTGTACTTCCAGGATGTCACCACCCCCTGCAACAAACGCGAGCCCGGATCCGGCTGTTCCGCGATCGAGGGACACAACAGAGACCTCGCCGTCCTCGGCACCTCACCGAAGTGCGTCGCCACGCATCCCTCGGACATGGGGGTCGCGCTCGCGGCGACGGACGCGGTCGTGCGGGTACAGGGGCCCGAAGGCGAAAGGAACATCCCGTTCGGCGAGTTCCACCGACTCCCCGGGGACACCCCCCAACGAGACACAGTGCTCGGACACGGCGAACTGATCACCGCCATCGATCTGCCGCACCTGCCGGTCGCGGCCCGCTCTCACTACCGCAAGATCCGCGACCGCGCCTCCTACGCCTTCGCCCTCGTCTCCGCCGCCGTCGCCCTCGAAGTGGCCGGCGGCACCGTGCGCGCGGTACGCATCGGCCTCGGCGGTGTCGCGCACAAACCATGGCGGGCGACGACGGCCGAGGAGATGCTCCTCGGCGCTCCGGCCACCGAGGCCACCTTCCGCGCGGCCGCCGAGGCCGAACTCGCCTCAGCGAGACCCCTGTCGGGCAACGGTTTCAAGCTCCCACTGGCCCGCAACGTCATCGTCGGCATGCTGAACGAACTGGCTGAGGAGCAGCGATGACCACCACC